>JBBFLV010000004.1:0-163312 GCA_037478835.1 Anaerolineales bacterium | reverse complement strand
CCCATACAATCCTCCCCATCTCACTCAACCGCACCTGCCCCTCCACCACCTCCCCAAACAACCACTCCCGATCCTGCGTCACCAGCGTCACAAAATACGCCCCGGGCCGGCGATAATCGTACCCCTTCAGCCGGATCGACCGCCGATGATGCCGCTGCGGATCGTATCCCATCCGCCCCCCTCACCCCTTGCAGCGTCTTGGCATTTTCCAGTCGTGACAGTTCATATCCTGAATTCTGCGCCCCTATCCAGAATGATGATACCCCTGCAAATATACCTTCAACATCCCCACAACCCGTTGCACGGTTTCCGATTCGAGAGTTTTGCCTTTCTTGAGCTCCGACTCGATCCAGCCGGGTTCGGCCAGTTTCCAGACCGGCACAGCCGGTTTCTTCAGCCACAGTTTGCCCTCCCCCGCCCAAACCACGCGCGGTTCGACCCAAACATTCAGGCCGGCCTCGCGCAGGAAATTCGAGAGCCGCGCCGCGTTCCTTTTGGCCTGTTCGGAAGGGTTCTTCTCCAACGCCACCCAGCGCCCCAGGTATTTACGCTGCCAGCGCTCGCCAAAGTTGCGGTTATTGCCGCTGTAGACTTTGACCTCCAAAGCATACATTCCCCCCGGCCCCACCAACACGAGATCGATATCCCCTTGCCGATCGGGAAGATCGATATTCCTGAAAATCACCCAGGATTCATCCAGATTTCGTTGAAGCAAACGGATCAGTTCCTCTTCGCCTTTCTGACCGGCCATGTACTGATTCCGCTCCTGGACCGCCATCTCGAAGCGTGGCATGACGAAATACAAAACACCTGCAAGGGAGAATGCCCCCATAGCCAAGTAATAGCTCACAGGCTTTGGTAAAAGCAACATCAGAGGAACCGAAAGGGACATTAAGAAAAGGAGTGTAGCGATCCCCCAATAGAGATAACGCGCCAACCGTGCTTTTTCCAGGATTTGCCGATCCAAATAGCTACTCCCCTGATAAACAACAGGCAATTTCCGCGAGGGCAAATTTGCCGGCTGTCGGGCACGTTCGTTTGCACCCGGTGACGGACGCGCTTCGCCAGCAGCCGAAGTTCGCGATCGCGGCGCGGCAGGTGAAGGTTCGGAGCGAGGGCGCACATCTCCTGTCGCTGTCGCTACGGGCGGCCGCGGTTCCGGAGAAGGACGCGCCGCATCCGGCGCCCCGTTCGGCGATTGGGGTTCAGGTCGAGCGCGCCCCTCGCCCATAGACGCACGCGCCGGGGATGCAGAGGAGGGAAGGGCAACTTCAGGCGCCGCAGCAGGAGCTTGAACGCCGGGTACGGGTTGTGAAGGGGGCACATCGTTCTTTTCCGCAGATTTCTCTTCGCCCTCTTGGGACTTAACCACCGTGATGCGCCGGGTGAGCAGCGCATAACCGGCCAAGGCACAGGCCTGACGCAAACGCAAATCAGGCCCTCGCACCAAGGTGTAGGCCAGATTCCACAAGGTAAGCTTCCCTTGCTGCAGCAATTCTCCTATCGGACGATTGAGATTTTTGAAAGGCCAGCGGAGAGCCAGCGCTTCTTCCAGGGTCAAAGGGCTCGTTTGAACTTCCGCCGCCCGCAACATCACCGCCGCCGCCCAGGCCAGCTCCGGATTGTACGCCTTCTGGCCGGCCCACTCCAGGTCCTTTTCCGTCACATGACCGGCCTGGATCGCCTCGCGCAGCGGAAGGTTCAACCCGCGCATTTTCCAGCGCACCTCCCCGGCAAAAGCGATGATCTCTTGACCGAGAGAAGCCCCCACCGGAACGGCAGACGAAGCCGCCGCCTGTTCCACAGAAGCGGAAGAAGGAGTCACCTGCGGCGCCACCGAAGGAGCAACCGCTTCATTCGAGGGCGGCATCACGTTCGCAACCGGCGAAGCGGAAGCCTGCATGCGAGCCTTCTTTTCGAGCAAATCTGCCAGCCCTTTCCTGGCCGCCGCGTGTTGCGGATCGAGCTCCAGCGCGTGCTGCAGCGCCCGAATCCCCTCGTCGAGATCGGGCGTCAACGCCGCGAAGAAGATCAAATACGGAATCTGATCGGGATCCTGTTGTAAAGCCTCTTTCGCCCGGCGCAAAGCCTCTTCCTTGCGACCGCTTTGCACCAACTGAATCAGATCACGCATCTCCATAGGTGCTTTTCCTCGATGAAGGTTTTATGATCGACAAAGATCGCCACACACTCCCAAGCACACCTAATTGCACTCATCCAACTACTCAACCAACCCAACTGAGCAACTACCCGACCAATTGACTATCCGACTAAGCGACTATCTCCGACCACCCGACCAAATCACCCCAAAAAATCCTTCAAATAGCGGCTGCGTAAGGGATGTCGCAGCTTGCGCAAAGCCCGCGCCTCCACCTGGCGAACCCGTTCCCGGGTAATATTGAAATACCGGCTGATCTCTTCCAGCGTATGCTCCACCCCATCTAGCAAGCCATAGCGCAATTCCAGCACCTGGCGTTCTCGCTCGGTAAGCACATCGAAGGCGCGCTGAATCTGTTCCCGCAGCATCTGCCGCGTCGCCTCATCCATCGCCTCGCCTGCCGCCTCTTCGTCCTCGATGAAATCCTCCAGCTGCGAATCCTCGTTCTCCCCCACGCTAATATCCAGCGAAGGCAACTCCTCGCCCGAACGGAGCAGTTCCTCCACTTTATACACTGCCTGATTCAAACGTTGCCGCAGGCCGGCCGGCAAAGGTAGCCTCTCCCGTCGCAGACGGCGAATCTCTCGGACATCCTCCACAGAGAGAAAATCCATCTCCAGGGCCAATTCCTCTGCCGTCGGCTCCCGCCCTAGCTCCTGGGTCAAGCGACGTTGCACCCGGCTCAGGCGCGCCACCAACTCGAACAAATGCACCGGCAGGCGGATTAAGCGCGCCTGCTGCGCCAGCGTTCGCCCCATCGCCTGACGAATCCACCAGGTCACATACGTGCTCAGGCGATAGCCCTTATGCGGATCGAAGCGCTCAATCCCGCGCAACAAACCCAGATTTCCCTCCTGGATCAGGTCCAAAAGGGGCAGGCCGCGTCCGAGATAGTGCCGCGCAATGCTCACCACCAGGCGCAAATTGGCGCGAATGAGCATCTGATAGGCCTCCTCGGCGCGCGCCTGGGTATCCAAAATGTGCACCTGCAGGCGCTCCTCGGAAGGCAAATGCGCTCCGAACGTGCGCAAAGCCGGCGGATGGACTCGCTTCTTCGTCCATTCCAACAACCATTCCCCGGTTTCCGGCGGCAGCAGGTAAAAGCAGATAAACAGGTCGTACAAACGCGCCGCCTGATCTCCCCATTCCGCTCCCTTCGCCCGTGGCAGGCCGTCCAACCAAGCGTAGGTATACGAAGGCATCGCATCCTGCCAGTCCTTTTGCAGCGCCAGCGCTTCCGCCACCATCAGCGAAAGATCGGGCACCGGCGCTTCGGCATCCTGCGATCCCTCCGGCCACAAACCGGTCATCCGTTCTCCCAAACGCAGGAACTGGGCCCGCGGATTTTTTTCCGCATCCAGGCTCTGGAGCACACGCTGCCCTTCCAAACGTGCCACCAGGCGAAACTCCTGATCCGGGCTCAGCAGCGGCACCTGCGAAATCTCGCGCAAATACAGGCGCACCGGATCTTCCTGTAACGCCTCTTCCAGCAAACGATCCTCGATATCCAGCCAATCCTCCTGCTCCCCCTCCCACTCCCCAACTTGTGGCTCCAGATCGTTCCTGGTCTCAAATTCTTTGGAGTCTTTGTTCGTCATCCTCTCACCATCATTAAACGGCGATATGCCATATCCAAAGTGCGTAACAGCTGGGCATACTCTCGCGCCATTTGCTGATAAACCGTCAGGCGCTCATCCTTCTCCTGTTGTGCCTCCTCTTGCAGAAAACGCAACTGTCCCAACCCTTCCCGGAACAGCCGCCTACGCAGATGGATCACATTCCGCGCCAGTTCCTCCAGCAAACGATCTTCCAGCTTCTCCGTAATCACCATGCCTTCCAGCTCGCGCAAACGCTCCCGCAGTTCCGTTGGGACATGCTCGCGAAGGTACAGCTGGGAATCCAAAACATCTTGTGTCAGCGCCCGTCGCAAGAGCTCCACCAGCTGACGATGATCAGTATACTCGAAATCTTCCACACTGAGCGGAGATAATCCCTGTTCCTGGAGCAAACGATCCAGACGGTAGAGCAAATACGGATACTGCACCAGGATCGCCAAACAATAGGATTCCATCGGACGAAAACCGCGCCACGCAGGTGCCGCTCCTTCCGGCCTGCTTTCGGCTGCCAAGGGGGCTTCCGGCATCCTTCGGCGGCGGCTCGTGGTGGGACCTTGGGCACCGCTGCCGAGGAACACGCGTTCGTCCACCCGTAGCAGCCGTGCCAGCGCCTGCCGATAGGCATCGCGCTCCACCGCATCGGGGACCTCGTTAATCAGGGGTAAAACCTGAGCGGCGATCTCGCTTTTCACCTTCGGGTCGTTCAGGTCACGCCCTTCGGCCAGCGTTTCCATCACGTAGATCACCACCGGGCGGGCGTTGGCGATCAGGCGCGGCCATGCTGCGGCATCCTGCGCCACCAGATCGTCAGGATCGTACCCCTGCGGCAAAGTCACCACACGCAGATCGGCCTGCAAACGGCTCTCAAAGTGCATCAGGTGTCGCGGGTCAAAGGTGATTTCCTGCTCATGGTCCATCGCCTCGCGCGCCGCTTCCAACCCGCGCAACACCGCTTTCTGACCGGCCACATCCGGGTCCAGGGCCAGCACCAGGCGCCGTGTGAAGCGCTTGAGCAAGCGGAGCTGATCCCCGGTCAGCGCCGTGCCCATGGGCGAAACCACGTTCTCGAACCCGGCCTGGTGGAGCGCCATCACATCAAAGTAGCCCTCCACGATCACCGCCTGATCGGCGGCGCGGATCGCCTTGCGGGCTCGATCCAACCCGTAGAGCAGGCGACCTTTGCTGAAAAGCGGTGTTTCCGGCGAATTGAGGAACTTTGGCTGGTCTTCCGCTTCCAACGCTCGTGCCCCAAAGCCGGCCATCCGCCCTTGCTCATCGCGAATGGGGATCATAATGCGGTTGCGGAAGCGATCGAAAAGCCGCCGCCGATCTCCCTCCTCGCGCACGCTGACCAACCCGGCCGCGATCAGGTTCTCTTCCGAATAGCCACGGCGCAGGAAATGTTGCAACGTCACATCCCAACCGGCCGGCGCATATCCCAGGCCGAAGATCTCGATCGTTTCCGGTCGCAAACGACGCTTCTGCTGCAGATATTCCAGCACATCCGGCCTTTGCAAGAGCTGCCCACGATAAAAGAGCACCGCCTCTTCGAGCAGCGCGCGCAAATGCTCCTGGGCTTCTTTCTCCTCCGCTTGTTCGGGTCTTAGGGGTTCAAGCGTTACACCGGCACGCGCCGCCAGCCGGCGCAAAGCCTCGCCGAAATCCACATTCTCCTTCTTCATCACGAACTTGAAAACATCTCCCCCCTCATTGCACTGGCCAAAGCACCGCCATGTCCCCGTCTCCGGCCAAATGACGAACGCCGGCGTGCGCGTATTCGCATGAAACGGGCAAAAGCCGATATACGTCCGGCCCGATTTGCGCAGTTTCACGCCGCTTTCGGAGACGATATCAACGATCGAAAGGCGAGCCTTGATCTCCTCAATCGCAGACATATCATTATTATAGACGATTGTCCAAAAAGGGGAAGTCTTGGAAGGCCGAGTTTGGAGCTTTTCAAAGTTTTTATCGCCGAGCGGTCGCGGAAGGAGAGATCACGCTGAATGTATCATAGCCATTTGCGTTCATCTGTGTCCACCCGTATCATCCGTGTCCATCCGTGTTCTATTTCAAAGCCTCGGCTGATGAGTAAATACGGCATTGAGAAAGGATAATTCGCATATTTAATAAAATTTTCACAGGATAAATCCCGTACTATGGGCAAATCTTGTGCTACAACAGGCCGCGCCCGACTTGAACACGGCCTAAAGTTCGTTACAAAGCACAAACCCTCTAGAGAACGCGGCTGATGTATAATGGGAGCACCGGTATCTAAACTCTCTCTGGAGGTAACCGATGAACCCGATCCTCGAAACCGTTCTCAACATCCTGGGAATCCTGGTGCGCTTCAGCGGGCTGATCGTATTCGGTCTGGCGGCCGGCTGGTTGAGCCTGGATGCCTACCGCAAAGGCACCTGGCAGCTGCAGGTTGCCGCCGTTTTGGGATTCTTTGCCTTGACCGCTATCTTTGTGCGCTTTGCCACTGCCGGCGCCCTGGGAGCCTTCGCCCTGGGGAGCGGAGTCGCCGTGCTCTTTTGGGGATTGCGAAGGCACAAAGAAGAAGAGAAGGACGAGTGAGGAAGAAGAAAAGTAGGTCAAATGCAGTGGGCATTTGACCTACTTCCTTCTTTTCAACGTGCCTTGACCTGAATCGTCCTTGGACGGACCGAAGCGGCCTTTGGCAAGCGCAAGGTCAGCACGCCCTGCTCCAAGGTAGCTTCAACAGCATTGGCATCCAGCGAGGTCGGCAGGCGCAGAATGCGTTGGAAGGAGCCGGAGGGTAACTCACAGAGGAGATATTCACGTTCCTCTTTCGGATAATGCCCTTCGATCGCCACCGTATCATCCACCACCTGAATTTTCAAATCCTCTGCCTTGACGCCCGGCACAAACGCAGTCAGCACGTAGGCTTCTCCCTCATCTCGAACATTCACTGCCAGCCAGCGCTCAGCCTCTGCTCGCCATTCGCTCCAGCGCCGCCGCGGGGGGAAGGTACGAACATAGATCGTCATGGGAATCCTCCTAATCGAAACATGTTGATTTGCCCTCATCGTACTTTCCCCACATCAGAAAGCGGATAGAAAGAGATCAATGTTCTATAAGAATGTCTTTGTTCTATAAGAATGTCTTGGAGCGCCCTCTGCCTCAAAACTCCCGACCTGACCACTGCAAACGTTCGATCAAAATCAAACCGGTGGCTGTAAAACCCATCAGCAACGTGGTCATGGCCATGGCCTGACCATAGTTCAGGCCACCGGGCTGGGAAAGAAAGCGATAGATGGCCAACGGTAGCGTCGGATATTCCGGGCGCGCGATGAGCAAGGTCGCGCCGAATTCACCAACCGAAACGGTAAAAGCAAAGGTCGCCGCCGTCAACACGGCGCGCCAAAGGATCGGCCATTCCACCGACCACCAAGCCCGCCAGGGAGAAGCTCCCAGCACCAATGCCGCCTCGCGCAAGCGAATGGGGAAAGTCGCCATGGCCGGTTGAAGGGTGCGGATCACCAGGGGCAAAGCGATCAACGTGTGCGCCAGCGGAACCAGCAGGGGCGAGGTCACGGCACGGCCAAAGGCCAGGATGAAGCCCAAGCCGAGCGTCACGGCGGATGTGCCCAGCGGGAGCAGCAACAGACCATCGGCCAAGCGCGCCAGGAAGGAACTTCGGCGCAGGGCCAACGCTGCCGGAATGCCCAGAGAAAGGGAAAACAGGATCGTCAAAGTGGCAAAAACTAGCGAATTGCGCATGGCCTCCAGCGGCGGGACATAGAGAAGCGAACCACGACGGTTGATGAAGAGCTCTCGGTAATAATCGAGCGTCAGGCCATATTGCACCTGGCCGCGCTCGCCGCGCGCCGCTTCCAAGCGCAACACGGAGCGCAAAGGTAACGAAAGCATCGGCAGCAGGAAAAGTCCAAGGAGCAGCACCCACATCAGGGTCAAAAAGAGACGCTCGCGGCGCTGCTTGGGCCGGCGCACATTGCTCGGGGCGGCACGCGGCGAAAGGGGCACCGCCGCACGTCGTAAGAGAAACGTATAGAGATATCCTAAAATGGCCGTACACCCGATCTGCACCACCGAAAGGAAAGCCGCCAGGGGCAGATTGAGCATGTGTACCCCCTGCACGTAAATCTCGACCTCCAGCGTGGCAAAGCGCGGCCCGCCGAGCAGCAGGATCACGCCGAAACTGGTGAAATCGAACAGGAAGACCAGGGATGCACCGGCCAAAAGCGCCGGACGCAAGAGAGGCGCCGTCACATGCCAAAAGGCGCGGCGCTCATCGGCACCCAAAAGGCGGGCCGCCTGCTCCAGGCGCGGATCGAGATGCTCTAGGGTGTAGACAAGAATGCGCACCAGCAGCGTCGTGTTATAGAACACATGGGCGATCAGGATCGCCGTGAGCGTGCCGTTGAACGGGATGGGCGGTTTGGAAAGGTCCAGCAGGCGCATTAGACCTAGATTCACCCAACCGCGCTCTCCCAGAAAGGCGTTGAAACCGGCCGCGACCACCAACGTGGGAAGCAGAAAAGGCACGCTGACGATGGCTTTCCAGAAAGACTTGGCAGGAAAGGTATAGCGCGCAAAGAGAAAAGCCAGCGGAACGGCGACCAGCAAGGTCAGGAGCGTAGAGAGCGCCGCTTGGTAGGCCGTGAATCCGAGCACTTTGCGCAACAGCGCCCAGACGGCAGGCTGACCCAGCAACCGAACATCGAAGGCATAGGCAAAAATGCGCGCCAGCGGATAGAAGAAGAAAATAACCAGGAAGAGCAAAGCCGGCAAAAGGAGGAGGGAAGAGAGGCCTCCCTTCCCTCCCCAACGTGCACCCAACCGCAGAGGCAAGGCTTCCATTTTCACTTCAGCATCAGCTCCGACCAGGCCTGGATCCACTTTTCACGATTGGCGGCGATCTGAGCCGGGTCTAACCTGGCAGGCTGTTCCGGGATCTGCGCATATTTGACGAAAGCCTCCGGCAGCTGCGCTTTCGGATTGACCGGGAAGACGAACATCTGCAAAGGCATATCTTCCTGGAAGCGTTGGCTGAGCATGAAATCTACAAATTTGCGCGCCAGGGCACGCTGCTTCGTCCCTTTGAGGATGCCGACGAATTCGATCTGGCGGAAACACATATCGGGTCCGGTGAGAGAAGCGGTCGGGGCATCCTCGAGCGGCTTTTCGGCGAAGATCACTTCCGCCGGCGGGCTGGAGCCATAGGAAACGACCATCGGTTGCGGTCCCTTGCCCGAAGAGCCGCTAAAGTTGGTATAGTAGGCCGTCTCCCAGTCGGGAACGATGACCACTTCATTGGCCTTCAGATCGCGCCAGAAGTCCAGGTAGCCCGGATCGCCAAAATGGGCGACCGTCGCCAGCAGGAAAGCCAGGCCGGGCGAAGAGGTGGCCGGATTTTCTACCACCAGCAGCCCCTTATATTCGGGGCGGGTGAGATCTTCAAGCCGCTGCGGAACGGGCAGGTTCTTTTCGGCAAAATAGGCCTTGTCATAGTTGATGCAGACATCCCCATAATCCACCGGGGTGACGCGATTTTCAGGATCGAGGCGGAACTCGGCCGGGATCTCTTCCAGCAGAGGCGAGCGATACGGCTCGAAGAGATCGGCTTCCAGGGCGCGCGAGAGGAAGGTGTTATCCACGCCGTAGAAGACATCGGCCAGTGGGGCCTCTTTGGAGAGGATGGCCTTGTTCAGCGCGGTCCCGGTATCCCCGGAGGGCAAAAAGGTAACCTTGACATTGTTCTCGCGCTCAAACTCCTGGATGACCTCTTCGCTGACGGCAAAAGAATCGTGGGTCATCACGGTCAGCGTAGCCGGCTGACGCGGCCCACAGGCCGTCAGCGCTAACAGGGCCAGGACAAGGAACAGGAACAGCAAACGACGCATAGGACCTCCTTTTTAGTCGGAATGACGATGGACGACAAGCAGGGAACCACGGGTCAGGCGGATTCGCGCTTGAGGTTGAACAAGCTCATTGCTGATACCGCGCGTGCGATAGGGGTAGAGGGTTTCGCCGCGGAGTGCCCAACGCAATCCTTCAGTAAAAACGCCTTCGGCATCCCCGCCCCAAGGAATGAGCGAAACCGTTTCCCCGATCGCTCCCTGGATGGCGGCCTCGGTATGCACGAAGAAGACCTCTTCTACGCCATCTTCCAAGCGCACATCGAAACCTTCCAGCCAAGGCGCAGTTAGGAGGGCGAGATTGCCCAAGGTCTGATCGAGGCGATCGCCAATCGCAGCGACGATGCGGATGGCACGCGGGCGATATTCCAGGGCATGGCGCAAGGTCAGTTCGAGATCCGTCTCGTCTTTGTCGGCAGGATAGCGATGCAGGCGCACCCCTTGGGTAGAGAGGAAGTCCAGAATCTGGGGAGAAAGCGAATCAAAATCGCCGACCACTGCATGAGGCTTCAGCCCCAGGGCAAGGATATGGCGAGTGCCACCATCTGCGCCAAGCAGGATATCCCCCTCCTGCAAAAAGGAGCGCAGACGCGGCGGAGCCGGCAGGCTCCCATTGGCAAAGATCACCACGCGTTCAGACATAAAAACCATCCTCCGCGGCGGAGGATGGTTAAGGCTTTCAGACACATATTTTCCCTCCGCCGGCATGACCCGGATCAGGTTCAGCGGGTCGAGCGTAACACGCTCCTCTCAGCCTGTCCCACAGGCTCCCCGTTGTATTGTCCGAATCTATTATAACCTATCTTACCCGGCGATGCCACTCCTCTTTCAACTGCAATTCGCGCGGGCTCTCGCCGGAGGCCAGTGCTAGGAAATCGACCAGCAAACGCTGAAAGAGCGCCGGTTGATCGAGCATTGGGAAATGGGCGGCATCTTCAAGGACAATCTGATGGATATGCGAAGGAAGGGAGACAACTTGCTCAAGAGAGGGGGCAACCACCGCCGGATCGTTTTCTCCGTAGACGAGCAAGCAAGGAACACGGGTCAGAAGCATTTCATTGAAAAGACGAGAAAAACTTGTCGTTTGGAAAGAAGCGGTGAGCGTTTGCGGATCGGCGCGCAAGGCATCGGACAGAGCACTTTGCGCTTCCGGCGAGCGACTGGCCAACCAATTGAGCAAATCGGGAAAGGAAGCGTTCAACCAGCGCGGGGAAATGGCAGTCGCATCGAGAGGCGTACTGATGACCATCATGCGGTCCACAGATTCAGGCCAACGCGCCGCGAAGCGAAACGCCACCAATCCTCCCAAGGAATGGCCGATCAGCGCGATTTTCCCGATCCCCATATTTTCCATAAACTGACGCACCAGCAACGCCTGGCGATCGATCGAGTATCCCTCTTTCAGATGAGCCGTATCGCCAAATCCCCATAGATCAAGGGCATAGGAGCGAAAGAGGGTGGAAGCAACCTGCATCGAAGAAATCCAATAGCGCCATGAGCCAATCCAGCCATGCAGGAAGATGATGGGACGACCGCGTCCCAACACCTCATAGTGCACAATCGAACCATCCAGCAAAATGGCGCTCATAGCAGCAGGTTATTTCCCGAATTTCGCCAGAATTGCCCGTACACGCTCGATCAGTTGATCGGGAGCAAAGGGCTTGAGGAGATATTCCTCGGCCCCGGCCTGCAACCCCGCCTGGACCTCCGACTCCTGCCCCTTTGCCGAGAGAAAGATCACCGGTATATCCTTTAGTCGGGGGTTGGCTTTGATGGCACGACAGGCATCATAGCCGTTCATGCGCGGCATGCGCACATCCAGCAAAATCAGGTCCGGCTGAACCTGCTCGGCCATCGCCACCGCTTCTTCGCCGTTGGTAGCAGTGGTGACCTCATGACCTGCAAAGCGTAGGGTAAAAGCGATCAGATCTCGAATATCGCGTTCGTCTTCTGCGGCCAAAATTTTTGCCATGTTGTACCTCTATTTCTCAACTGACTTGGTAGATTGGAAGCGTGAAAGAGAAGGTACTCCCTTCCCCATACACGCCGCTCGAGGTGACCCAGATGCGCCCACCGTGCATTTCCACCAGTTGCTTGACAATCGAAAGACCCAAACCGGTGCCCGGTGTTTCGATCACCAGAGGATGTTCACCACGATAGAAGCGCTCAAAGATGCGCGCCTGATCTTGTGGCGCAATGCCGATCCCGCTATCCTGCACATCAACCTGGACTTCCTTGTCATTCGCATGTAAGCGCACCTGGACTCGACCACCGGCCGGGGTATAGGAATACGCGTTTTCGAGCAAATTGTCAATGATCTGACGCACACGTTCCACATCACCAAAGGCCATCGGTAGAGGCGTAGCAGCTTCCAACGAGAAGATCATCGGTTTGTTTTCTTGCTGGGAACGGCGCTGAATTTCCGCCAGTGCATCTTCGGCGATCTGGCGCAAATTGATCGGCTGCGGAGTAAGCGTAATCCTTCCAGATTCGATCCGGGAAATATCCAGCAGATCGGCGACCAGCGCGTTCAAGCGATCGGTATTGCCTTTGATCACGTTTAGGAAATTCGCCTGCATCTCGTTCAGGGCGCCGGCCGCGCCCATCAGCAAGAGATCCACATAGCCACGGATCGAGGTCATCGGAGTGCGCAGCTCGTGGCTCACTGTGGCAACGAATTCAGACTTCAAGCGATCAACTTCAACTTCGTGGGTAATATCGCGGAAAATCGAAACGGTACCTAGGAATTCGTTTTGGAAGATCACCGGCGCCAGATGGACCAGTACCACCCGTCCATCATCCAGTTCAATGCGCTCCACGTAGGATTCATCGGCCTGATAGGAGGAAGGATCCTCAGACCAGCGCTGAATCGTATTGATCCACTCACGCGCCGCTTTGCCGAACAGACCGGCAAAATCGGCCAACGATTGACCTAGGATACGCCTCGCTTCAAGATGTAAGATGCGCTCGGCCGAGCGATTGAGGAAGGAGATGCGATTTTCGGCATCGGTCACCAGGACACCATCGGCCACAGCCTCCAGGATAGCCTGGGAACGGCTGGCCTCCTCCGCCTGTTGACGATAGAGATGGCCAAGGCGTTCGGACTGCTCACGAATTAGTTGATACAAGTTGGCGTTATTGATGGCGATCGAAACCTGACCGGCAATAGCCTTAATCAGGTTCAAGGAATCCTGGTCAAAAAATCCCACTTGGCGATGGAAGACCATCAACACGCCCAACATGTTTTCGCCCACCATCAAGGGAACACCGACCGCGCTCCGATGCTCTTGGGAAGTCTCGGTCGGTACCCAACGTTTGTCTTTGGTCAGATCCTCGACCAAAACGGCCTCGCGATGGGCAACTACCCAACCGGCCAGACCTTCTCCAACGCGGAAGCCTCTCTTTTGGCTCATCTCTGCACCGGCGCGCTGGGAAGCGTATCCATACCCGGCGCGATAGTAAAGGAGAGAATCTTCCGGGTTCAGGAGCATGATCGTACCCTGCTCTGCTCCAACCGCCTCGTTGAGCAAGCCCAGGGTGCGATTCAAGGCGCGATCCAGATCCAACGTAGCAGAGACTTCGCTGAAAATGCGCAACAGGGTTTCGGTGTTGCGCTTTTCGCGCTCCAATTCCGCCGTACGTTCGCGCACGCGTTGTTCGAGCGTTTCGGCCAGTGACTGTACCTCGGAAAACAAGCGCGCATTCTGCAATGCCACGCTCACCTGGTTGGATAGCGTGCTGAAAATTTGCAAATCCTCGTCGGTGTAGGCATAGGGACGATAGCTCTGGATCGAAAGTGCCCCAACGATCTTTTCTCCCTGGCGAATAGGCACGGCCAAAATGGAGGCAGGCAGCTCGCCGCGCGGAGCCGCGCGCAGGGATCGGACCTCCTCCAGCGTATGCGTCAGAATGGCTTCGCCACTGGCGATCACCTGTCCACTGATCCCTTGACCCCATTTCAACCGCATCGGAGTCAGCACTTCCCCTTTATCTACAAGATAGATGACCTCCACTACACGCTCGGTCTCGTTTGCCAGGGCAAAGACAAACGCTTCCAACGGGAAAAGACGGGTAGCCGCCTGATATACCGCTTGGGCAAGTTCCTGGATCTCCAGCGTGGCACCGATCTCTGCGCTTACCTGGTTCAGAATGGCAAAGCGCTCGGCGGTACGCAAAGTAGATTGATAGAGGCGCGCGTTCTCCAGAGCAATGGATGTCTGGTTAGCCATGGTGCGCGCCAGTTCGATCTCTGTGGAGGTAAAGGGAGCATTCAGACGCTGGATCAGATACACGGCCCGCAAAGTTTCACCACTGAGCAGGGGCAGGGCGAGCAAATAGGGTAATTCTTCTCTCCATGCCGGCAAGAGCGGTTGCAAGTCGGGCTCTTGAGCCGCCCTTTCGGTCACAAAGACACTACTCCCTTCAATAAACCGCTGGAAAAGAGGAGAAGATGAGATTTCGGTAGATGTCAGTCGCACAGAAGGAAGCACGGAATGCAAATACGGTTGATCCCCTTCAAAAACAATATTCGCAAGAAAGTCAGCACCGAGCGCACTGAAGAGTTCCCCGGCGGTCAGGCGCAAAATTTCATCCGCATCCAGCGTTGCCGCTAACATGCCAGAAAGGCGATTGAGCACGCTCAGACGTCGAGAGCGTTCATCGAGTTCTGCCGCGCGCTGCTGACTTTCATCAAACAAGCGGGCATTTTCCAGCGCAATCGCGGCCTGGCCGGCAAAGGTCAGACCCAGTTGGATTTTCTCATGGGTGTAGAAATGCGCTTCCCATTTTTCCAGCGCGATCACACCGATCAATTCCCCTTTCACCATCAGCGGCAAGCCCAACCAGGAAAGACGCGCTGCTTCCAAGGGTGGGAAACGCGGATCGTTACGTACATCTTCCACCGAGAGCGGCTGACCGGTTCGCATCATCTCTTGCAGCAAAGCGCTTTCTTGGATGGAAAGGGAAAGTCCCAGTTGGTTCTCCATATCTGAGAAACCACGGGCCGCCCAAACGCGCATTCGGTCGCCTTCTCGCAGCCACAACGTTGCCGCATCATAAGGCAAGATTGCCTTGAGCCGATCCAGAAGCGTGGCAACAATATCTTCGCGGTGTAGACGGGTTGTAAGCTCGGTAGCCGCCGAGGAGAGCGCTTCCATCTGTAAGGCGCGTTCCTGAGCGGCCTGCAACAGGCGCATATTTTCCATAAACAAAGTGACCTGTTGCGTGAGGGAAAGAACCAGGTCTTCATCTGCCTGGGAAAAAGCCTGCGGTTGATTGAAGTTATCCAATACAAGCACACCCAGGATGGTATTGGCACTTTGGATCGGTACTACCAAAGACGAAACCGGCAAGCGTTGGGCAACGGCCTGACGATAGAGCAACAGTTGCTCCGGGCTCAGTGGATAATCGCGCATAAAGTTAACTTCCGCCACCCGACGCGGTCGACGGCTCTCAAAGACCTGACCAGGCAAGGCTTCACCGCTGCGATAGCGCATGGCCAGCATGGCTTTGCTATCCATATAGCCCTGTGCCACCACCGGTTCAAGGAAGCGCTCACGTTCATTCCAGAGCAACGCCACGCCGGCATGTGCGGCCGTGATCACCTGACGCACATTGCTCAGCAGGAGATCGAGAATTTCGATCGGTCCAGCGCCGGCAATGCGTCGGCTGAATTCCAACAACAGGTTGACTTCTTGCAAGCGGCGGCGAGTTTGGGTGAGCAGAGAAATGTTCTGAAGGATGATAGCCAGCTGCCGGCTAACCTGAGCATAGAGTGCTCGATCGTCTTCGGTAAAAGTCGGCAAGGGTTGGTTGCTAATTGCCAGCACAGCCGCGCTCGGACTTTCATCCACCGTCAGCGGCAGACAGATAAAACCTTTGGTATTCAAGGCATTTAAGAGAGTGTTATCACGCCACTCATCGCTTTCTTCAAGGCTGGAGACCAACATCAATTCGCCACTTTGAAGCGCTACGCGCAAAGGGTTACGCTGACCAAAGAGCGTTTCTACATGGACATCTGCAGGAATCTGTCCAAGAACTTGTCGCAGCACGGGTCCCTCAGCGCTCGCCTCGGCTACCAGCACTGCGCTCATCTCCAGACGGGTGAGCAGTTCCCGCCCCAATTGGGCCAATGCCATATTCACATCCGCCTGGCGACTGACTACCTCGGTGATCGTCAGAATGGCGCGAATACGGCGCTGCCGTGCCTCCAGGGCATGCAAAGCCAGAACATGTTCTAGATCGTTGCGCAACAGAATCGGTAATTGACCTTGCGCCACCGAGAGCAGCATTTGCTGACGTTGCAAAGCGATCTGCGTCCGTTCGACTTCTGTTTGCGCCTGTTCTAGCTGACGGAAATGCAGAATCCAGCGCGTCGCCTGAGCCGCGAAGGCTTGGATCACCTCAATAGTCACCCGATCCGGGCGGCGCTTGTCGCGCGGCATATCCACGCTGATCAGCCCCACCGGGCTCCCATCGGCATCCAGAAGCGGGAAGAGCAGGAAATCTTCCGGATTCCAAGCATTTGCCTGGGATTCAGCAGTGGCCGCCGCCAGGGTAACCGTGTGCACTTCAGGGGGAATGACCGGCAGCTGCTCAGCAGGGATGAAATAAGCCTGCTCAATGCGAAACTCCGGTCGCAATAACGTCTGCAATGCCTCCCAGGGTTGACGCCTCAGCAAGAGTTCTCGCATCGTTTCCGGCGCAATCCCCACTCCGGCCACACGACGCAACATCTTATCCTGGGGCTGATAGACGCTGATCAGCGCCACATCGAACGGCGAAACACGGGTGATCGAAACGGCCACTTCATGCAGAGCCTCTTCCAGCGAAGAAGTTGCACTGAGCCGTCGGTTCAAGGACTCCAGTTCCTTGAGCGCTTGAGCACGAATGCGGAAAAGGGTTGCCTGCTCCAGCTCCTTTGCGTAAGCGCGGGCATTGACCAGCGCAATTCCGGCCTGGGCAGCTAACATTTCAATAATCTGAACTGCCTCTTCATCCGAGGAACGACGACGATGAAAGTGAAGATCGATCAGGCCGATCGCTCGGTCCCCATACACGATCGGGGCAACCAGTGCCGAGCGCACTTCCTCATGAGGCGAAGCAGGGCCCTCTGCCTGGGAAAACTCCAAAAACAGGGTCTGACGCTTCTGGATCGCTTCGATCTCATACGGTAACAAGGAATCCATCTCGCAACCGAAAAGCCGCTCAAAGTGGGGCAAATCCTCGGAGCCGTTTTCGGCCAGGAGATAGATCGATCCACAATCGGCCTTCAATAGGCGCAGGCCTTCATCGTGAATCACTCGCATCACCCGCTTAACATCCAAAACGACATGAAGTTCGCGGGTGATGCGGGTAATAGCGGAAAAAAGGTCCAGGCGGCGCCGCAAGGCTTCGTCTGTCACGCCACCCAGACGATGGCTTTCAATGGCAGTGGCTAACTGGCTGGCAGCCGTGAGCATCACTTGCAGATCCTCACGGCGAAAAGCATTGGTCGCCTTTTTCCCCAACATCAATTCCCCTAGGCTCCGACCGCGCACAACCAGGGGGACGACCATAGAAGACTCCGCCCCAAAACGCTCGACAATACGGCGGTAGAGCGGGAGCACGCGTTCATCACGGCTGAGATAATTTGAGATAAAAGGACGCTGCGCACCGGAGATGGTTTGATAATAGTTCTGCCCCAGATACAATTCTTCCAGATACGTTGTCTGTTCAGGAGGCACGTTCCAGAGCGACGGCCGATGTAACTTCAGGCGACCACGCTCCTCATCTAACAAATAAATCGAGCCAAAATCGGCCTGAAAAAGACGTGCCAGTTCTTGAAGAGAAAATTTGAGAATATCATCTAAAGGCACGTCTGAGACCACCAGCTGGGCGATCCTACGGAGCGCATCGGTGCGTTGAAAACGCTGGCGCGCCTGCTGTACCAGCAGAGCACCTTTGACAATGCTGGTAAGGTGCGGCATCAGACTTTCTAGAAGGCGCTTCTCTTCTTCCGAAAACGACTCCCCTTCCCGATAATTAGCAATTTGCAAATAGCCGATGAATTCTTCACCCGAGACCAAGGGGGCCAGGATCGCATTGCGCAAACTAGCAGCCAGCGCTACCGTGTGAAGTCCCAGGCTCACCCAAAGCGGATCGCTTCCGGGTTCGGCAGTGAAAGTAATTTCATGCCTCCCTAAAAGCCTTTCACCGCGGCTGCCAACGGGAATTGTAGAGCGATAGATTTCGATAATATGTTCCGGCAAGCCATAAAAAGGTTTTTGAGCATAAAGTAGGTTTCGCTCGGTATCATACAACAAGAACCCGATCACTTCGGCAGGGAAGAACGGGCGCAAATGCTCAATCAATCGTGAAAACAGCTCCTGTGGCTCCTGGACTGTTCCAATTGCCTGGGCCAGTTGAACCGGTCCGCTCAATTCTTCCAAACGGCGCTGTAGCTCTTCCTGCCTCAGAAGATTACGCAACGCGATGCTGATCGGAATTCTCAGCATTTCAAGGAGACGCGCATCCTTTTCATCAAATTTACCTGTCGCCAACGCCCCCATTTCCAACACGCCGATCTTTTCCCCTTCTACTTCTAAAAACAGACCAAGATAAGAACGAATCGGCAAATCCGATGAATCATCAACAAAAGAAACCAGTAGGGGGTGTTCAGGCGAAAGCGTCAGGTACTGTGCTCCAAAACGCGAAGCACTTAACGCCGCAGAACGGGGCAAATATTGATCTCGTTCGCTAAATGTGTAAAGGGTCCATTCTTCGCGTTCAGAGTTCCAGAGTTTAATTTCCAGAAAATCGTAGGAAAAAAGACGAGCAAGATGGTAAGCAATCTTCCGCAAACCCTCTAGAAGATTTACTTCCGCTCCGATATCCTGTGTGAACTCCGTAAAGACCTTGAGGAGCCCCTGTGTTTCAAGCGTATCGGCGGCATCTAACGGGCACAGACGAACAAAGCTTGCCCCAGCAAAGAAGGGCAAAACATAAGAATGAGCTTCTACTCGTCGACCGTTAACTGTGAAATATTTCTCCGAAGGCAAAGCACACAGATCGAGAAAATCTTCTGCCGGATGTACACGCCGCGTGAGTCGCTCCAGATCGGGGAACTCATCATCCGTCAAACCAAAAAGCGCACGTGCCTGGGCATTGAGATATTCAACCCTCCCCCCCACCAGAAGCAGAACGCCCTCTCGTTCATCTCCGGCAGAGATTTCAGGCAAGGAGAAGGGCTCCGTTCTCATCGCGCCTCGCTGTCGCCGCTGCAACAAATTCACCGCGCCGATGAGAAGAAGCATAATCACCAGCCCTGATATAAGCAAAGTAAATCCAATGCCCAAATTAGCAAACATAAGCGGTCTCAAAAAGTCTCACGCCGGACTTGACGTCACATCTTGACGCCGCATTTCAGCCGCCATCTCGGTGATTTCACGAATATCAGTAAATGTATACTCAGCGGAAGGCAAAATGCCGATCGCCAGGCTCATGAATGGAACTTTTTCCAGTACACCTTCCTTGTTGGGTGCCACCATAAAACCTTGCTGACGATCGATAAAGTTGTAATGCGAAAGTACCTCTTCGGCAAAGCGGGTTTTCAGTCGCTGTTTAATGCTCGGAGCTGCCGCCTCTGAGGTGATGATAATAAAATTATCCCCACCCGGATGGCCGATAAAATCATCCGGTGTGCCCAGCTCATCTACCACCTCGCTTAAGAGCATGGCCGTAAAACGTAACACATCGTCGCCGGCGACAAATCCATAGACATCGCGAAAGGCCTCAAAGTGGTTAATGCGAATATCGAGCAATGCCCAACCTTTTTCTCGGATGATGCGCCGTAGTTGGTCCTCGATCAATCGGCCGGCAGGCAGGCCGGAGCGCGGATCGGTCAAGCTTTCGCGTTCTGCGCGTCGAATAGCACCCTGAACGCGCAGCTTCAATTCCTCAATATCAAAGGGTTTGGTAATGTAGTCGTCTGCTCCCAGTTCCAGACCCTGCAATTTGTCACTCCGTTCATCCTTTTGGGTCAGGAAGATCACCGGAATATGACTGGTTCGGGTGTTCATGCGCAACGTGCGGCATACTTCATAGCCGTCAATATCCGGGAGCATGATATCCAAAATGATCAGATGAGGCATCCCCTGGCGTGTCTTTTCCAGAGCGTCCCGACCTCGAGGGGCGATCTCGACATCGTAATCCAGGCTGGTGAAATAGATTTTGAGCATGTTGGCGATATCGGGATCGTCTTCAACGATGAGCAAACGAGCTTTTCCCATGAGAACCTCCTGCAGAGGGTTTCAGATCGACAAATGCCTCGCCGTGGCACGTCTCCATTGCGCTTTGCGTTTGACTGTTTCAATGTGCTCTTCGGTCACGTTTTTTTCAAAAGCGCGAAAGCCGCTCAGGCGAAAACCATGTTTTTCAGCGATTTGCGTGATCTCCTGAACGCGTTCCAGGGAGATCTCTTTTCCCAAAGTATAATCCTCAAAGCGCCCCTCGAGCGCCAATGCCATCGTCTCGGCCATACAGGCATAGGCTTTGCCGGGCGGAAAGCCAAAATCAAAATGAAAATTCACGGCACCGGGGACATCCACCATGCCGCCATCAATTACCAATATATCATCTCTGTTAGCCGCCACCATTGCAGAAACATCACGAGGCCGTGCCACATCGCAAACCACGCTCCCCGGCAGCAAGTGCTGCGGCTCAATGATACTATGAACTGCACTGGTGACCGTCAGAATCACTGCCGCCTGGCGTAAATCAGACAGATCGGTGCTCCAGACGATCTCCCCATGCGAGAGGGGGCGCAATTGTGCCGCGAGCGCTTCCAACCTTTCAGGATTGCGGGCGATCAGCAGCAAACGGCCGGCCTGTGGCGCCAGAAGATAGGCGCATACGCGTCCGATCGCTCCGGTTGCGCCTACTACGGCAACGGTCACATCTGAAAGCGGCAGGTCCATGATCTCGGCGGCCTTCACCGTTGCCTGCACGGCGATGGCAACTGTATACGCATCGCCTGTAGTGACCGGTATCTCCAGCGCGCGGGCAATCGTAATCCCGGCATCGCCGATCACCGAAGTAAAAGCGCCCAATCCCAAGATCTTTGCTCCCAAACGCTCGGCCAAGCGTCCGGTCTGAATAATCTTACGATACACCTGCGAAACCGGCAATTCCAGCATGCGCCGTGGTGTTAGCGGACAGGCCACAAACCATCCTTTGATCTCTTTTCCGGTGGCGGCAGAAACAATGCCTTCGATCTCCGAGATGTAGACAGGAGGAAAGAACGTGGAGAAAAAGTCAATTTGCCGCTCGCTCAATATCTTTCCAAGCAGCGGATATTTGCGGCTCACATCCCGCTTAGGGTCGATCGGATGAATGATAAAAGCAAACGTATCCATTACCAGGATTCCGCATCCGGTTTCGGACGGTGATAGAGAGCCTGATGTAAATAGCCTTGCTTCCAACGATGGTGATCGCTTTCCTCGAAGAGCACATCCCGGGCGATCACGCGTCGTTCTGGGCTAGCAGCCAAGACAACATCCGAATCGATGATGCGCGCCGGATAGACCACCATTCCCGAACCGATTCGGCAGTTATGGCCCACGCAGCCGCCCATCACCGGCCGATTTGCCGGCTTCAACTCGCCATGCCCATCACGGGCACGGATCGGGATAGGGATTAAATTATAATCCGTCCATGTCGAACCTGCACCGATAAACGTATTCCGCCCGACCACACACATCTGTAAACAGGTATTTTGCGCCACCATGCTATGTTCCATAATCGTTGTCATAAACAACGAGGCTCGAAAGGGTAGGAAAGTGCCATCTCCAACGACCGAAAGCATTAACTGACAATCTTGAGAAATGTTCACATTGCTGCCAATAATGCAATTTTCGATCACGGCGCCGGCACCGATGGTGACATTGTCGCCGATTGTCGTCGGCCCATGAATGATAGCCGTCGGATCGATCACACAGTTCTTCCCGACTTTCACCAGCTCAGAGCATTCCAGGAGCTGCTTGCCCTCGTATAAAGCACGAGCCAAGATTTTCAATTTGAAACCCAGATCCTCGCCCAGCCGTTTCTCAAAGCGAGCACCGCGAGCAAAGAGTCCGAAAACAATATCGGCAATAAAGATATGCACCCACGAATCAATGGCCATCAGGGCACGTAGCGGGACCTGAAAAGTCAGATCACCGGTTTGGCCGGCCATGTAGCTTGGGACATGGTAATAACCGATCTCGCGCGCTTCCAGATCGATCACCAACGGCTCTGCATCCGGCACAGGTCCGTTGGGATAGTACCAAAGATCGGCCAGATATAAGTTTCCCGCAGGAGTATAAGATACCGAAAGCGGTAAAGCGTGCTCTCGGAAAGCCGGATCCTCTGCAGAAAAAGCGGCACGCACCGCACGTTTGCTACGCCGAGCTTCCTGAAGGAATTTTTCAATATACGGCGCATCGAAGAAGAGATTGTCTCGATAAACGATCATCTCTTCGCGGCGTTGCGGCAGGGGCTGACCCTGACGCAATTCAATCTCCCGATCCACGTATGGAGCAAGCACCGTGCGTTGCCAGAGCCAAAGCGGATGATTCTGAATGCGCAGATCACGCGCCGGTTCATGGAACGGGAAAATCGGGTTCGGTGCGTGCAAGACGACTTTGAGCATTTCAATCTCCCAGCGGACGAGCCGGGATTTCAAACAAGCAGGAAGCGGCACCACAAGCCCGGCAAGAAATCTCGCGCACCAGGAAGATTTTTCCATCTCCTAAGCGATGGAGAACCTCTTCCAGCACACCAATCATCCAGTAACACCCAGGCACATTCTCCACCTTTTCAGTGTTGTCTGGAGAACCACAAATTCGCCATATCCAACCTTCAGGAATGCGTCGTACATCGAAACGTTCGGTGAAGTAACCGTTCATCCAGGAGGCCAGGCTTTCTAATCCACGCTCGATCCGAAGGTTGCGGGGCAACAGGCGAAATTCGCTGCGGTTCCATCCCAATTCTTCATAAAAGAATCGCAACCCATACTTTACCCAGGCCCGCCCACTGCGCAAAGCAACCCCTCGTCCGGCCGGAATGCCGTATATTCCTTCCAATGCTCCTTGCAAAGCGGCCAACTGTGCCAGCGAAAAGGGGTGACCATCAAAGAGTTGCAGAGGAGACTCACCAACCTTTCGCACCTGCTCTTGTCCCAGAATCTCCTCTAGTGCCATCCAAAAACTGCGCGCCAGTGCATTCGCCCCAGAGATGGTGGTCACAACATCACCTCCGGCTCATCCAGAAAAGCTTTTAGGATTTCAACGAAATGTTGATGCTCCTCGAGCATCGGAAAATGTCCGGCATTCGGGAAACGTCGAATGACGGCATGTGGAACTCCTTTTTGGAGAGGTTGCCATTGACGGGGGTGCACGATGTTATCCTTATCACCATAAATGCCCATGACCGGAACACGGATGGAGGGCAAAAACGGACGCAGATCGGTGCGCCGCAGGGAAGCAATGCTAAGCAGGAAAGATTCCAGGGTCGTACGCGAAAGATCGCGATCCATCATATCCGGAAAACGCGGATCGCGACAAATGAGCGGAGAGGCCTGGCGCAATCCCCAACGGAAAAGGCGCATATTGCTGAAAAGAAAGTAAGCAACCCAGCGATAACCGGCCAGCTTGAGAGGCAGAGCTAGAGAAGAACCGACGATCGGTGAGCCAACTACGACCACTTTGCTCACCCGTTCAGGGTACTGAATCGCCACCGAGAGGCTGACCGTGCCTCCCATGCTATGACCGACCAATGGCGCACGCGCTATGCCTAACTGTTCCATGAACTGATCCACCAAGCTGACAAAATCCTTTACCGCATAGGTAGTGCGCTTCTTTCCCGATTCACCAAAGCCCCAAAAATCCAGGGCATAGGTGCGATAAAAACGCCCCAGGACGGTCATGGTATCCTGCCATAACCCCCACGAGCCCAACCAGCCATGAAGCAAAATAACCGGCTGGCCACGCCCATACACTTCGTAGTGAACGATACCCTGATCGGTGGTGATCGAGGACACGGCTATTCGATCTCTTCAAGGATGCTATACAGAAGCTCCAAAAGCACTTTCTTGACCGATTCCCTATCCTTTGCCACGCACGGCAGGAGTTTCACTTTCGGGTCCAGGCGTAACGCATGGCGCATGTCCTCCAGGTCCCAGGCATCCGGCAAATCCTGCTTATTGGCCGCCACCACATAGGGGGTCGGAGCGTAGGCACGGAAAGTCTCCAGGATGGTGCGTGCTTCGCGAAAGGTCTCCGGACGGGTAGAATCAACTAGAACAATGAAGCCCAACATTCCTTCGGAAAGAATTTCCCACATGAAATCAAAGCGTTTCTGTCCGGGAGTACCGAAGAGGTAAAGCACCAGATCCTCATCTACTGTGATGCGCCCAAAATCCATTGCCACAGTAGTAGTATCTTTCACTGCCCGCTCAGAAGCACTGGAGATCTTCCGCTCCGTAGAGACAACATCGATCTCGCTCACCGATTGAATGAACTCTGTCTTACCTGCATTGAAGGGACCTGTGACGACCATCTTTACGGTTTGCATACCTCAATCTCCATCAGGGAATTACAGGCTGCGAATGCGCCCGATGAGTTTATTGATCAAAGATTTTTGCTCTTCACGGTTCTCGGTGGGGAACATGCGTGGCGCGGCTACCGGCGCTTTTGCCCCTTCCGGTCGCACCAGCTCAACCAGGCCGGCCTGGAGCAACCCGTAGACAATGCGGCGGATCTCCAGCTCATTCATCTTGTTCGCCGCCGCGATCTGGCGAATGGTGTTCTTCGGATTGATATACGAAACCACACGCCATTCCTCAACGCTCAGGTTAACGTTCCGCAAGGGACGATCGGTAAATTTCAGCGCCATGTCCAGGCTGGGGATCTCTTCTTGCAATTGCTCCCACTCTCGCAATTGACGTGCGCCTTCGATGATCAGATTTTCCAGATCGATGCGCACATGAATGCGATCGGGTGGGGGTGGTAGTTCATTCTCAAAGCGGAAGATGCCCTCCACCCAAGTGAACAGACGACGCACCACATCCGTATAATGCGCCTGGAGCAGCAGCAAGATCTCTTCTTGGGTTAGATAGCCGGCATTGACCAGCAAAAGCCCCAGCTCTTTATCGCTCATCTGATTGGCGCGTTCTAAAATGGCGCGATATTGATTGGCACTGATCTTCCCGGCCTTGTGCAAAATCGTTACCAGGCGATCATCTTCCTGATCAATGTGCGCATATGCCAGTTTACCTTCGCGAAAACAGGCTTTGGCCTGTTCATTTCCCGGTCCCTCAATCAAGAGCGTTCCGGTTTTTTGCGCCAAGCTGACCAGATTGAGCAACTGGGTGATCGTAAAATCTCGTAAATTCCCACGCAGTGCCATGGAAGCCTCGAGGAGAAGATTTGCGAAAATTATACCCTAACTTACGTCAGAACGGCCAAAAGGTACGACTGAGTTATAATCAACTTGCTTATTTGCGACAGCCTGGAGGCCTATGAACACCCTATTGATCAAGAACGGCACCCTAATCACCGCCTCGGAAACGTTCGAGGCCGACGTACTGATCGTGGGAGAACAGATCGCCCAAATCGGCCGTGATCTCAACGTTCCGGGCGCTGAAGTGATCGATGCGAAAGGAAAATTCATCACCCCCGGCGGCATCGATCCCCATACACATTTCGATTTGCCCATGTTCGGCACCGTCTCCAGCGATGATCACTACACCGGTCATAAAGCAGCAGCCTTCGGCGGCACTACGACCGTGATCGATTTCGCCTCCTTCGATTTTCCCACCTTCCGTCAATCGGTGGCCGCCTGGAAGGAAAAAGCGGCCAAAGCTGCCATTGACTACTCCTTCCACATGAACCTGACGCGCTGGGATGAAACGATCGCCGCCGAAATGCCCTGGCTGGTCGAAGCCGGCATGCCTTCGATCAAGGTCTTTACGGCCTACAACGGACGTTTGCGGCTGGGAGATAAAGAAATCTTCCAGGCCATGCAAGTGGCCCAGAAATACGGCATCCTGGTCTTGGCACATTGCGAAAACGGCGATGTGATCGAAACCCTAGTGGAGCAGGCATTGGCGGCCGGTCACACCACCCCCGAATGGCATGCCCACACCCGCCCGGCCTGGGGAGCGGTAGAATCCGGCCTGCGATTGGCCGGCATGGCCGCAGTCAGCGGTGCCGCGCTCTATATCGTCCACATGAACGCGGCCGGTGAAGTAGATATGTTGCAATATGCCCGCCAACGGGGCGTCAAAATTTTCGGCGAAACCTGCCCCCAGTATCTGTTCTTCACCGAAGATCACCTGCGACGGCCGGACGGTGCCAAATGGATTTGTTCCCCGCCCATGCGCACCGCGGCCGATAACGCCCGCCTTTGGGAAGGCCTAAAAGAAGGCATCATCGATACTATCGGCACGGATCACTGTCCCTTCTTCTATGATGGGACGAAACCGATCCTTTACGAAGGAGAACCCATCGCCATTCCGGGCAAAGAACTGGGAGCAGATGACTTCACCAAAATTCCAAACGGCCTGCCCGGAGTCCAAGACCGCCTGCCCATCCTCTGGACCTACGGCGTACGTGCCGGGCGCATCACGCCCAATCAATTCGTCGCCCTTACCAGCACCAATCCGGCCAAAATTTTCGGCCTCTACCCGCGCAAAGGTGCCCTTGTGCCAGGTGCAGATGCCGATCTGGTGATCTGGGACCCCGATCGCCGCCTGACCTACGGGGTCGCCTGGTCCCACCAGCGCACCGACTACAACCTATACGAAGGATGGGAACTGGTAGGCTATCCCGAAAAGGTCTTCCTACGCGGCCAACTGATCGTAGATGGGGATCGCTGGCTGGGTCGGCGCGGGATGGGCCGCTTCATTCCCCGTCGGCCATTCCCTACTGCTTAGATGGAGTCCACATGAACCGCATTTACCTGGATTACGCCGCCACCACCCCTTTAGATGAGCGCGTCCTGGAAGCCATGCTTCCGTACTTTTCTCGGACCTTCGGCAACCCCTCTTCCATCCACTTCTACGGTCAACAGGCAGAATATGCGATTGAGCAGGCCAGGGAACGCATTGCCGAACTTCTAGGAGCACAACCACAGGAGATCGTCTTCACTTCGGGCGGTAGCGAATCCGATAACCTGGCGCTGCGAGGGGTAGCCCGTGCGCGCCGCATGGAACGGGGAGCTTTCCGCATTCTAACCACCCGAACCGAACATCCGGCCGTAGCCAAAACGGCCCAAGCGCTGGCGCGCGAAGAGGGCTTCCAGGTGGAATGGCTGGAAGTGGATGAGTACGGCATCGTTCATCCGGAAACAGTTGAGCGCGCGCTGGACGATCGCGTGGCGCTGGTTTCGATCATGTACGCCAACAACGAGATCGGTAGCATTAACCCCATCGCTCACATCGCCGCGCTATGCCGTGCGCGCGGTATCCCGTTCCACACCGATGCCGTCCAGGCCGCCGCCTACTTGCCGCTCGATGTCCGAGCTCTGGGCATTGATCTGCTTTCCATCGGCGCGCACAAGTTCTACGGTCCCAAAGGCGTGGGCGCACTCTACGTCCGCAAAGGGACGCCGATCTTGCCGATTCAGACCGGCGGTTCACAGGAAGAAGGTCGCCGCGCCGGTACGCACAACGTTCCCTATATCGTTGGCATGGCAAAAGCCCTGGAATTGGCCGTTGAAGAACGTGATCGGCGAGTGGAATGGGTGCAGAGCCTGCGCGATCGCCTGATCCACGGCGTATTGGAGCGCATCACCGAGGCGCGCCTGAGTGGCCATCCTGTTCACCGTTTACCGAATCATGCCTCTTTCGTCTTCAAAGGGGTGGATGGCAATCTGCTGCTGCAGCTCCTGGATGCCGCCGGTTTCGCCTGCTCTTCCGGCTCCGCCTGTAAAACCGGGAATCCCGAACCCAGTGAAGTGCTCCTGGCGTGCGGCTTTTCACCCGACTGGGCAATGGGCTCCCTGCGCGTCACCGTAGGGGTGCACACCACCCACCAAGAGATCGAGGCGTTTCTGGCAACCCTGCCCCGCTGCGTGGAACAGGCGCGCGCCTTGCAGGGGCAGAAGTTAAGTCGAGCGATCGCATGATCGAACAGTCCACCGTCCACCGGTCTATGCCCCACCGTCCACCATCCCTCATCCACGGTCCATGGTCTATGCTCCACCGCCCACCATTCTTCACCCACGGTCCACGGTCTACGGTCCACGGTCTGACATGAAGCGCGTCGTTGTTGCCATGTCCGGTGGGGTAGATTCATCCGTCGCCGCGGCCCTGCTTCGAGAGCAGGGGTACGAGGTGATCGGGATGATGTTGCGGCTATGGTCGGAGCCGGGCAAGGAAGATTCCAATCGCTGCTGCACCCCCGATTCGATGGCCTTGGCGCGTCGGGTTGCGGCCCGGCTCGGCATCCCTTTTTACGTCATCGATGCAAAAGATGTCTTCCGTAACACCGTTGTGGAAGCTTTCCTGGAAGGATACCGTCTCGGTCGGACGCCCAATCCCTGCCTGGTCTGCAATCGCCGGGTTCGCTGGGAATTTTTGCTTCAGCACGCGCTGGCGCTGGGTGCCGAAGCCATGGCGACCGGTCATTACGCCCGTCTGCGCCGCACCGAAGACGGACGCTACGAGCTACTCCGTGCCGTCGATCGGGCAAAAGATCAATCCTACGTGCTCCACGTGCTCACTCAGGAAAAACTGGCACGGGCATTGTTTCCGATCGGGGAGTACACCAAAGATCAGGTGCGCGCTCTGGCTGAAAAATTCGGCCTGCCGAGCGCCAAACGGCCAGATAGCCAGGATTTGTGCTTCCTGGCCGGCGAAGATTATCGTGCCTTTCTGCACCGTAACGCGCCGGAAATCCTGCAACCCGGTCCGATCGTCGATACGCAGGGACGGCGATTGGGCACCCACCAGGGACTGGCCGCCTATACCATCGGTCAGCGTAAAGGATTGGGGATCGCCGCGCCGTATCCGCTCTACGTCATCGCCAAAGACGTGAACACCAACACCCTGATCGTCGGTCCGGCCGAAGCGCTGGGGCAGCGCGAAGCGCAGGTCGCAAACATCACTTGGACCTCGGGCTTGGTGCCCGAAAAAGGCTTCCGCGCCGAAGTCAAGATCCGCTACACGGCGCGCGAAGTCCCGGCCTGGGTCGAGCCTCGAGGCGCCGATCAAGCCAAAGTCACGTTTGACGTGCCGTTGCGGGATATCACCCCCGGTCAGGCGGCAGTTTTCTATCAGGATGAGATCGTGATCGGGGGCGGGATCATCGAATAGTCGTCTATTCCGAGAGCGCTTTCTCTTCAAGCGCCGGTGCGGAAAGTGAAACTTCATCCACGATGCGCCACGGGTGCGTATACAGGTTAAAGCGATGCCGCCGCGCATACCCGATCAACGTGATCCCATAGCGCTCGGCAAGCGCGATCGAAAGCGAATTCGGTGAGGTACGTGAGATGAGGATCGCCGCCTTCAGGCGCGCCGCCTTTTGCAACATCTCGGAGCTAATGCGCCCGGTGGTGACCAGCACCCGCGAAACCGGCCAGACATTTTTCAAAAGCATCAGCCCGGCGATCTTATCCAATGTATTGTGACGGCCGATATCCTCGGCGCGCAGCAGCACCCGTTCCCCATCGCTCAGGATGGAGGTATGCACTCCCCCGGTCTCGCGGTAAAGCTCCTGCCCTTCGAGCAAATCTTCGACCAACGCTTCGACCTGCTGCGGCGTCAATTGAGGGCCTAAACCGGCCAAAGAAATCTCCGGAAGCGCCTGGGCATCCACCGCCGTCATGCCACCGCTGCAGCCAGAGGTCCGCCGCCAGGATTGCGGTCGTTCCGCTGCATGATAGAGCCAAACATCTACGTTATCCCCATGCTCACACAGGCGCACATCGGCCACTTCTTCCATGCTTTGGATCACCCCTTCGTTGTACAGGAAACCGAGCGCCAGCGCTTCGGCTTCGGTCGGCGTGCACATGAACGTCAGCCAAGGAACACCGTTGACCGTCACCGAAAGCGGCGCTTCAACGATCGTTTCCGCCTGAATTTCTTCCCATTTCTGGAATTCAAATCGGCGATAAGTGATTGGAGCACTCGGAGAGAGCATTTTTACCTCGCTAGATTCTCGACCAATTCAGTCTGATTATACTGCCTTTCGTACCCATCGGCATTGTGCAAAGGAAAAGGTTCAAGTTTTCAACATTGACATTTCCCCTGTCTCACTGTAGAATATTTTCACGCCATAATGGGGCGATGGCGGAATCGGCAGACGCAGAGGACTTAAAATCCTCCGAGGGTGACACCTCATGTGGGTTCGACCCCCACTCGCCCCATCTTCAACGGGGACTCAGCGAGTTCCCGTTCTTGTTCCTGTGAGGCAACCATGTACTTCTCTCGCACGCTCCTAGAAGAGATCGAAGATCGCACGCTGGCGCCTTATGCCGTGCGAAGCAAAAACAGCAAGGGCCGCGCCTATCTGGATCGCGAGCCGGATTACCGCACGGCCTTCCAACGCGACCGCGATCGCATTATCCACACCACCGCCTTCCGCCGGCTGGAATATAAAACCCAGGTTTTCATCACCTACGAAGGCGACTATTACCGCACGCGACTCACCCACACCCTCGAGGTCGCGCAGATCGGTCGCACCATTGCCCGTGCACTCGGCGTGAACGAGGACCTGGTCGAAGCCATTTGTCTGGCCCACGATCTCGGCCACCCTCCTTTCGGACACTCCGGCGAAAGCGCCTTGGCGCGCCTGATGAAAGATCACGGCGGCTTTGACCATAACAAACAATCCCTGCGCATTGTCACTGAGCTAGAACAACGCTACGCCGAATTCCCCGGCCTGAACCTGACCTGGGAAGTGCGCGAGGGATTGGTCAAGCACGAAACAGAATACGACATTTCGGACGCCCGCGATTATAACCCGGAGCTACGCGGCAACCTGGAAACCCAAATCGCCAACATTGCCGATGAGCTAGCCTATACGGCCCACGACCTGGATGATGGCCTGCGTTCGGGGCTGATCACCCCTGCTATGCTCAGCGGGATTGCCATCTGGGAGATTCTGACCGAATCCATCCATTGGCGCGGCCCTGAGCTGAATGAGTTGGATCGTCATCGGCTGATCCGGCGGCTGATCGGGTTGGAGGTCACGGATGTGATCGAAGCCACCGAGGCTCGGCTACGCGAAAGCGGCGTCGCCTCGCCGCTCGATGTGCAGCGCCTCTCGTACAACCTCGTCGGTCATAGCGACGAAATGCGCCGCCGCAACCGGGAATTGAAGGATTTCCTCTACCACAACATGTATCGCAACTATCGCGTCGTGCGCATGCAGACGAAAGCCGAACGCATCCTCACCGATCTCTTCCAAGCCTATCGCGCTGAGCCTTCGATCCTCCCCGATCACGTCCAGAAGCTCATCCCCTTGCGCGGCTTGGAACGCACGATTTGCGATTACATTGCCGGCATGACCGACCGGTATGCCATCGAGGAGCATCAGCGTCTATTCGACCCTCAAATCAAGCCTTAGGAAGTGAAGGAGCAAAGATGAGCGTCAATCAACCGGTTTATCTCACCGCCGAAGGAATGGCTCGCCTGAAAGCCGAACTCGAAGAATTGAAAGGCCCACGGCGGCAGGAGCTGGCGGCCCGTCTGCGCGCCGCCATTCAGATGGGCGATCTCTCCGAAAATGCAGACTATCACAAAGCGAAAGAGGATCAGGCCTTTTTGGAAGGACGCATCCAGGAACTGGAGTACTTGCTGCGCAATGCCATCCTGATCGAAGAAAACGGACCGCGCGATGTCGTCACCCTGGGTGCGCGCGTCACCATTCAGGAGGAAGGCTTCCCACCCGAAACATATCACCTGGTCGGTGCCAAAGAGGCCGATCCGCGCAACGGCAAAATTTCTAATGAATCCCCCATCGGGCGCGCTTTGCTCGATCACAAAGTGGGCGATGTTGTCGAAGTGCAGACGCCTGACGGGATTGTGCGCCTCAAAATCCTAAAGATCGAATGAGGGACCTCTTATACCACCCGGCCGTCCAGAGCCTGTTGAAGGTGATCCTCGGCATTGCGCTGGGATTGATTGCCACTGCGCTGGTGATTTTGATCGGCAGCCAACCACAGGGGGAAGCCATCACCCTGCGCCCGGCTCCCACCGAACCGCTCTGGGTGGTCCAGGTGGAAGGTGCCGTAGTGCACCCCGGTGTCTATTCCTTACCCGCCGGTAGCCGTCTGAAGGACGCCCTCCAGGCCGCCGGCGGTCCCTTAGCAGAGGCCAACCTTCAATCTCTTAACTTGGCGCGCCTCCTGGTGGATGGGGAACGAATCGACGTGCCCTATAAGGCCGGCTTTGCTCCGCTGGTGGAGATCACCCCCACTGCTGCTACGGCCTCACCGCAGAGCAACACCACCCCATCCCCCACAGGGAAAATTAACATCAACTACGCCACCCTAGAAGAGCTGCAAACCCTGCCCGGCATCGGACCGGTGTTGGCACAGCGCATCATTGAATACCGTGAAGAGTACGGCCCCTTCGTGGACATCGAGGAGTTGCTCAACATAGAGGGGATCGGACCGGCTCTGCTGGACCGCATTCGCGATCTGATCACGGTAGAAGAAGAATTTGAAGAATAGCCCTGAGTGCCTTTATGCCTTTTGATCATTTTCACTGGATTGCCCCGCTCTATGCCCGCTTTTCGTATGATGCGACACGCTTGAAAGAACTGGCCGGTCTGCCGCGCCACGGCGATCTGCTGGACATTGGTGGTGGCACCGGGCGCGTAGTTAAGGCATTGCGCGGTCTGATCGGACGGCAATGGATTGCCGATATTTCCCCTGGTATGCTCAAACAGGCAAAAAACGGCGAGGGGGTAATACCCGTTCGCGCCTTGGCCGAGCGCCTACCTTTCGCCGATGGACATTTCGAGCTCGTCCTGATGGTAGACTCTTATCATCATCTGCTTGATCAGCAAGAGGCCCTGATGGAAGCCTGGCGCGTTCTACGCCCCGGCGGCAAGCTGATCATCGAAGAGCCGGATATCCGTCATCCCCTGGTCAAAGGGATCGCCTTGGCCGAAAAGTTACTGCTCATGCGCAGTCATTTCCGCCATCCACAGGCCATCGGGCAGGACCTGGAACGCATTGGAGCAAAAATCTCGATCCACACCGAACGCTATAACGCCTGGATCGTTGCAGAAAAACCCACTACTCGGAGTCTACTCCATGGATAACCGACAGCCCCTAACGATCGCCATCATTGGCGGCACCGGCAAAGAAGGAAAAGGGCTGGCCTATCGTTGGGCCAAAGCCGGTCATCATGTGATCATCGGTTCGCGCACAGCCGAAAAGGCCCAACAGGCCGTAGCAGAATTGCAGCAACTGCTCGGCTCCTCGGCGAACCTGGAAGGCCTGGAAAACCTCAACGCCGCGGCGCGCGCTGAAGTGATCGTGCTCACCGTCCCCTATGCGGCGCACCGACAAACGCTGGAGATGCTCAAAGAGGCGCTGCAAGGCAAACTGCTGATCGATGTCACGGTCCCCCTCGTTCCCCCCAAAGTGACCCACGTGCAGATGCCGCCGGCCGGCTCGGCAACTCAGGAAGCACAGGAAATTCTCGGAGAAGGCGTTGAAATCTGCGCCGCTTTTCAGAATATTTCTTATGAACACCTGATGGGAGATGGAGAAGTCGAGTGTGATGTGCTGGTAACCGGCACAAGCAAAGCCGCCCGTCAACGCACCCTGCAGCTGGTGGCCGATGCCGGCCTGATCGGCTGGGATGCCGGACCGATCCAGAACTCGGTGGTCGTCGAAGGCCTGACCAGCATCTTGATATACATCAACAAGCAATACGGCAGCACCCATGCCGGAATTCGCATTACGGGGGTTTCGCGACCGGCATGAAGCTCACTCTCACGACCCTACCGGACATTCCGCTCATTCAACCGGGTGACGATCTGGCGGAGATCCTCTGGCAAGCACTGGAAAAAGCGCGCCTGCGACTGCGAGATGGGGATATTCTTGCGCTGGCATCGAAGATCGTCAGCAAATCGGAAGGACGCCTCGTACATCTCTCTCAAGTCACCCCCTCTGAGCAGGCACTGGAACTGGCCGCACGCTGCGAAAAGGACCCGCGGCTGATCGAGCTGATCCTGGGCGAAAGCCGTGAAGTGCTTCGCGTCCGCCCCGGCACGATCATCGTCGAGCATCGGCTGGGCTTCGTCTGCGCAAACGCCGGCATCGATCACTCCAACGTCGCACCGCCGCCGAATGCCCCGGCAGAGCTGGCACCCCAGGAATGGGTTCTTCTGCTCCCGGAAAATCCGGATGCCTCCGCCGCACGCCTGCGTAAAGCGTTGGAATCCCGCAGCGGCAAGCACCTCGGTATTCTGATCGTGGATTCGCATGGCCGTGCCTGGAGGATCGGCACGGTAGGTGCCTGCATTGGGCTTTCCGGTTTGCCGGCCATCGTGGATGAGCGCGGGTGGAAGGACCTTTTTGACTACGAGCTGCGTGTGACCGTGGTCGGCGTGGCGGATGAGCTGGCGGCGGCAGCCAGTTTGCTCATGGGACAGGCCGCCGAGGGGACCCCGGCCGTCCATATCCGTGGCTTTCCCTACCCCCTCAGCGAGGGCAAATTGGCGGATTTGCTCCGCCCTAAAGAAATGGACCTTTTTCGTTAATTGCCAGAGTCTCTCATGCTCCTGTGGATCTGCATTGCTCTAGCGCTTTTTTTCGATCTGCTTAACGGTTACAACGATAGCGGCGCGCTGACCGCGACCGTGATCTCTTCCCATGCGCTTTCCCCGCGCCAAGCGCTGCGCTTGGCGGCCATTGGAGAATTTCTGGGGCCCTTCCTCTTCGGAGTGGCTGTGGCAACCACGATCGGCCAAGACCTGCTGATGCGCGAAAGCCTAAGCCTGCTGGTCATTCTGGCCGCGTTGTTGGCGGCCGTCTTTTGGAATTTTCTCACCGGGCGATTGGGGATTCCATCTTCTTCTTCCCATGCCTTGTTCGGCGGGTTGATCGGCGCCGCTTTGATCGCTTCCGGTCAGCCCTCGGTGATCCAGAGCAAAGGTCTGCTCAAGATCCTTTTCGGCCTTTTCCTTTCCCCGTTAGCCGGCTTTCTGGCCGGTTTCTTGCTCACGCGCGTGATCTATTTTTTAGCAAGCGGGGCCTCCCCGCGCGTCAACACGCTCTTTCGTTTCCTACAGATCATCACGTTGTTCGGCATGAGCCTGGCACATGGTGCAAACGATGCCCAAAAGAGCATGGGGATCATCACGCTGGCACTTGTGCTGAGCGGCTCGTTGACCACCTTCCACGTGCCTTTCTGGGTGATCCTGATCTGTGCGACGGCCATTGCCATCGGGAGCGCGCTCGGCGGCTGGCGCAACATCCGCACCCTCGGCGGGCGGGTTTATCGCGTGCGCCCGATCCACGGAGTGGCTTCACAACTCAGTACTGCCTCGGTGATCGCCTTGGCCGCTTGGTTAGGAGGGCCGGTCAGTACTACTCACGTCATCAGCTCTTCAGTGATCGGGGCCGGCGCGGCCGAAAGGCTCGGAAAGGTACGCTGGCAAGTCGGACAAGAAATGCTTACCGCCTGGCTGTTAACTCTCCCCACTACTGCCCTAATAGCAGCGGGCATCTTTTGGGTTTTACAACACTGGATACGGTGAGTATTGACCGTAGACCATAGACCGTGGACCGTAAGTCATGGATGACAGGACAGCTCGGTCAATTAATCGCTTCAACTCTATGACCACGTAGAAGCCTTGGGGGCTGATAGCCAACCACCCGATTGTGACTACCCGCTCTCCAGCCTTGTAGTCTGTTGTATAATCCCCGCAGGAGGTGTTTATGTCCGAGGCGTTCACATTTGGCGGGCCGATTGTATGGCGTCCGACGGCGGAGTACGTGGAGCGTGCGCATTTGACGGCATTCATGCGTCAACACGGGATCGAGAACTTCGATGAGCTGATGCGCCGCTCGACGGAAGATGTGGCCTGGTTCACCGAGGCCGTGCTACGCTATCTGGATATCCGCTTCTTTCATCCCTATGAAAAGGTGCTCGATCTCTCCGAAGGGATCGCCTTTCCGCGCTGGTGTGTGGGGGGAAAAATGAACATCGCCTATAACTGCGTGGATAAATGGGCAGAGTTGGACCCGCATCGTACGGCCTTAATATGGGAGGGTGAGGAGGGAACGGTTCGGAGCATGACCTATGGGGAATTGCAGGCGGCAGTCAATCGGTGTGCAAACGCATTACGTGCGCTAGGATTGGGAAAAGGGGATGCGATCGGACTGTTCATGCCGATGACGCCGGAGATCGCCATCGCTTTGCTGGCCATTGCGCGCATTGGCGGGGTGATCCTACCACTCTTCAGCGGCTACGGCGCCGGCGCGGTGATCACTCGCCTGCAAGATGCCGAGGCCAAAGCCCTGTTCACCGCCGATGGCGCTTTCCGCCGCGGTCGCGCCGTGGAGATGAAGGCGATCGCCGATGAAGCGGTTGCACAGGTCGCATCCGTGCGCCATGTGATCGTGCTTCGCCGCACAGGCCAACCCGTTTCCATGACTCCGGGACGCGATCACTGGTGGCATGAGCTGGTAGAGAAGCAATCTCCCCAGGCCGAAATCGAGATCACCGAAGCAGAAGACCCGCTGATGATCATCTACACTTCGGGCACCACCGGCCGTCCCAAGGGTGCACTGCATACCCATTGCGGCTTCCCGGTGAAGAGTGCCCAAGATATGGCCTTTGGAATGGATGTGCACGCCGGCGATCGCATCTTCTGGATGACCGATATGGGCTGGATGATGGGGCCTTGGCTGGTCTTTGGAGCACTGATCCTGGGGGCGACGTTTTTCTTATACGATGGAGCGCCAGATTATCCAGCCGTGGATCGCACCTGGGCACTGGTGGAACGTCATCGGTTGACCCATCTAGGGCTCTCGCCAACCTTCGTACGTTCGATCATCCCACACGGGGCCGAACAGGCGCGCAAACACGATCTTTCATCCCTACGCTTTTTCGGCAGCACCGGCGAACCTTGGAATCCTGACCCCTGGATGTGGCTCTTCCAGGAAGTGGGCGAAGGGAAGCGGCCGATCATCAACTATTCCGGCGGGACGGAAATTTCCGGCGGGATCGTGATGGGCAATCCCCTCCTGCCGCTCAAACCCTGTGCCTTCTCTGCGCCTTGTCCGGGGATGGCCGCGGATGTCTTTGACGAGGAGGGACGTTCGGTGCGCGGCCAGGTGGGCGAGCTGGTGATCAAGGCGCCCTGGATCGGCATGACGCGCGGTTTTTGGAAGGACCGCCAACGCTACTTGGATACATACTGGTCACGCTGGCCGAATGTCTGGGTGCACGGCGATTTCGCCGCCGTGGATGAAGATGGGCTATGGTACATTCTGGGGCGCTCGGACGATACACTGAAGATCGCCGGGAAGCGCCTGGGGCCGGCCGAAGTGGAATCGGTGGTGGTGCAACACCCGGACGTGGTGGAAGCTGCAGCGATCGGGGTGCCCGATGAGATCAAGGGAATGGCGCTGGTGCTGTTCGTCGTGCTGCGTCCACAGGTGACGCCAAACGAGGCGCTGCGTCAGCAAATTCATCAGCAGGTGGTGGAAGCGATGGGGAAAGCATTGGCTCCCAAGGCGGTGCTCTTCGTCTCCGATCTGCCGAAGACGCGCAATGCCAAGGTGATGCGCCGCATGATCCGCGCCGCTTACCTGGGACAGGACCCCGGCGATACTAGTTCGCTGGTCAATCCGGAAGCAGTAGAGGAAATTCGCCGGGCAAGATAAGGGCAGATTATAGCAACGGGAGCTGCGCGGCGCCACGGGTCAGGTGATGCGCCAGGCGCGTGGGCTCCGGCAGACGGTAACCACGACAGGTGCTGAGGGTCAGCTGAATGGCCTGCGCCAAATCCATGCGGTGACCGGGCGAAACGTAGACCGGTTTTACCCCGGTGCGCGTGCGCAAGGCCGCGCCGATGATCTCTTCCCCTTCCTCCGCATAAAGATAAGCAAAATCCCCTGCCGTTTCGCCGGGTGGAACGTGGCGACCATAGAGATGGGACTTGGCTACTCCCAGGGTCGGCTTATCCAGCCATAGGCCCAGGTGGGCGGCAATGCCCATGCGCCGCGGATGAGCGATCCCTTGGCCATCGAACATGACGACATCCGGCAGGATGGAAAGGCGCTCCCAGGCTTTGATCACCAGCGGGCCTTCGCGAAAGGTCAGCAGGCCGGGAATATAGGGATAGGTGACCTGATCCTCGATCACGACGGCATCCAACCTTTCGAGGGCCGGATAGGAGAGCACGATAATGGCACACCGGCCGCGCGCGCCCTGCACCCCAACGTCGACGCCGGCGATGCTTCGGATGGGCTGAGGAGCCCAGGTCAGGATGAGTTGCGCCCGCAACGCACGCTGAAGGGCCGCGGCCTGCTCCGGGGGCAGGTTCCAAGCATGAAGGGGCTGAATGCTCACATCTTTTCCCATAAATTTTATACCCTGTTGGAAGCCTGTACTCGTCTCAGTGCCAGCAGGGCAAAGAGATTGAACAGGGCGGCCATCAAGGTGACAAGGCCAAATCCCCAACGGTAGTAAATCCAGGTGGAGAGAAAAGCACCCAAGGCGCGCCCGATGGAATGGCCGCTCAAATTGAAGGCCATGGTCGTGGCACGGGCATCCGGACGCATCTCGGTCATCAGCGGCACGTGACTGACCATGACGTACTCGAAGGTGATGTAGAAAAAGAAGAGGCCGATCAGGGCGCCATTTTGCGTGCGACCGAGGATCGGCAGTGCCAGCGCGGCGAGGATGTTGCCGATCAGGCCAAGCATGAGGGCACGCGGCTTGCCAATGCGATCGGTGATCAGCGCGACCAGGCCTTCGCCGCCCAATTCCGAGAGGCCGATCACCGCCGAGGCCGCACCCAGCGCCAGGATTTGCAGGTGAAAGGTTTCCTCGAGCCAAACGCCGAAGATCAGGTTGACCAGCTCATTGGCAGCGCTGGCCCAGGTGGCGATCGAGATGGCGGCCAGGGTGGGTACATCGCGCAGGACGTGGGAAAAATGCGCCCAGGGATGCTCGGAAGGGCGATGGTGAGCGTCTCGATTCGAGATGAGCAGGAAAACTGCCAGGAACATGCCAACAGCAGTGACCAACAGGAACGGAAAGGGAGCTTTCCAACCGAAACGGGTGATCATCCAGCTCATGAAGGGAATGCCCAAAATGAAGGCCAGCGACCAACCGATCTCGGTGATCGCCAGGGCGAGACCGCGCCGGGCATAGGAAACCCGATCGCCGAGGTAGGCCTGCATCGAGGGATCGAAAAGATATTTGCCGATCAGGCCGAGCAGCAGGGCAAAAGCGAAGGTGAGAAGCGAGGGAAAGAAGGTGAATAGCGCCATGCCGAGGCCGAAAAGGACGATCCCGCCCAACATGCCGAACTTGCGCCCGCGGTGATCGGCAATGGAGGAGACCAACGGCACACCGATGCCAAGAAAAGCACGCAACCCCACCAGTACGGAGAGGGTGCCTAGGTCAACACCTAGGCCGCGGGCAAACGTGCTCAGGAAAGGATAAACCATGCGGTAGGCGGTATTGAAAACCGTGCGCAGAAGCATGAAGAGGAGAAGTTGAAAGTAGAGCGACATGCGGCAAATGATAACACGGAGAATCGTGAGAGGAAATTGTCTGCCGTTGATTTGTCACTTTTTGCCCTTGAAAACATCCAAGCAAACAGACCCTTCTTTACAGGAGAGATGTATGGCAAACAAACGTTCTTCCCCTCCTTCCAAATCACGAAAGCAGGCAACTTCCCAGGCACGGTCATGGCAACGATTTTGGCCGTTGATAGGGCTGGCGGTCGTGGCGTTGGGCGCCTTTTTGGCATTCGGCTTTTTCCGCCCAACGGCTCCCGCCCAGACGGCTACCTTGCCGGCGGAGATCTCGGTACAAGAGGCCTATCGCCTTTATCAGGATGGCTATTTCCTGCTCGATGTGCGCACGCAGGAGGAATGGGATGCCATTCATGTACCGAATGCGACCCTCATTCCACTGGATCAGTTGCCAAATCGGTTGAACGAATTGCCAAAGGATCGGCCGATCCTGGTGATCTGTCGTTCCGGCAATCGCAGCCAGGTGGGACGAGATATTTTGCGCCAAAATGGCTTTGAGGCCACCAGCATCAGCGGCGGGATCCGTGCTTGGCAGGCCGCCGGATATCCGATCGTTGTGCCGTAAAACAAAACAGGCCTGCTCACGCAGGCCTGTTCTCTACCAGGAAAGTGTGCACGCTCGGGCTTCCAGACCGAGTTCCTGTAGCTTCTAGGGAGTAGGCTCACCTTGCTCATCCCAGATGCGAGAGGGGTAATAGGTCAGGAAACTTCGCCATACTTCTACGCTTCTAGGCTTCCCACAACCTGTCATTACCATCCATCAGGCTTTGCGGCATACCAGTTCGCCTTTACCAATCGGTACAATCAGCGCATCTACTCGCTCATCCGTTAGGGCTCGATCGATCATTGGTTGCAAGACTCCCTGATGGCTGATGACATTATCTGCAATCAGCAAGCCACCTCTGACTAGATTGGGGATGATCGCTTCGTAACATTCCCTGTACACCTCTTTCTCAGCGTCCAAAAAACAGAAAGCGATATTGCGATATTGCGAAAGATAATCTCTGGCATCCCCTTCTATCAGAGTGACCGTTGCTTCCACCTGAGCGGCCCGGAACGTCTCGCGTGCCAACCTTGCTTTTTCCGGCAACACCTCGAACGTGATCACGCTTCGGCCCAACTGCTCACAGGCCACAGCAATCCACAATGTCGAATAACCGGCACTTGTCCCAATTTCGATGTATACCCCTTCTGGTGCAGCCGCGGCCATCAAGGCAAGAAATCTCCCCGTTTCAGGGGGTATCTGGCGCAGACGCTGCAGGCGGGGAGTATTGTTTTCGCGGTCCAGAGCATCTAGGTGTTCCAAATAGCGCATTCGCTCCAGGATAGGTGGACGTATCGAATGGAATATAGAGTTCATCGGGGCATTCTCCTCGCTGAGATTGGTGATCAGACTTCCAGCCCCAGTTCTTGTAACTTCTGAGGAGTCGGCCAGCCTTTCTCATCCCAGCCGCGGGAAGCGTAGTAGGCCGGAAGCATCTTATCCAATTCGACCACTTTGCCTTTGGCCGGCCCTTCCGGCAACGGCTCATGGAGCATGCGCGGCGGCAGGGTATCTTCCGTCGAACCGGCTTTGAGCACAAAGAGCCGCTCCAGGTTATAGATGCGCTCGCCGGCTTTCAGCACTTCTTCGGGGGTGTAATCCACGCCGGTGGTCAGTTTCATGAGTTGCGCCAGGCGCGTGGGCAGGATCATGCGCTCTTTGGTGAAAACATAGCGCACGGCCAGGAAAACGCACAGGCCGGAGGAATCGATCAGGGCAAAGGCGTCCTGGAAGCGATGGACCAATTCGGCTTTATCTTCGGAAGTGAGGGGATCGATTTTGACCGGGACGCCGAAGACCTCTTCATAGGCCACATCGCCTTCCATATGCGAAGCGCCCTTGTTCGAGGTAGCGTAGAGTAGACCCATGCCCTGCGAACCACGCGGATCGTAGCCGGGAAATTCCTGCTTGCGCGCCGTGACGGCAATCTCCGGGTGACCGTATTTCTCGGCCAGGCGGTAGCTCCCTTCGGCCAGCTCATCGCCGAAACCTTCGCGATAGGCCATCTTGCGGATCATCTCAATCAGGGCATCTGCATCGCCGAAGCGCAGGGGCTGGCCGATGCGTTCTTCGGGGATATAGCCTTTTTCGTACATCTCCATCGCCGCGGCAACGGTCATCCCCGCAGAAATGGTATCCAGGCCGAGCTCGTTGCAGAGATAGTTGGCTTTGGTCAAGGCCGCCAGGTCGCTGACGCCACAGGCGCTACCAAGCGAAGCGATCGTCTCGTATTCAGGGCCTTCGCCCTCGCCGGCATATTTGCCATCGGGGACGCGAGTCACCCGTCCACAGGCAATCGGGCAGCGATAGCACGGCTTATGGCGCACGAGATACTTTTCGCGCAGTGCCACGCCGTCGATCTGGGAAACATGCTCAAAGACGCCGGTTTGCCAGTTGTAGGTGGGCAGGATACCCAACGTGTTGGTGACCTGCGGCACGTACGCCGTGCCGTAAATGCGCAGGTTAGAGCCTTTTTTGACATCGGCGCCGACTTCTTTGGAAATCATCACGCTGAGTTCACGCATTGCCTGTTCATCGAACATCGGCGGGTCTTTGCGCCCCATCACCACCACAGCCTTGAGGTTTTTGCTTCCCATCACGGCACCCACACCGGAACGCGCCGCGGCGCGGTGCTTGTCATTCATGATAGCGGCCATTAGGGCGAGGTTCTCCCCCGCCGGGCCAATGCAGGCCACTTTGGCTTCCGGATCTGTTTCGGCCAGCACGCGATCGGTCGTCTGGTGCACATCCAGCCCCCAAAGGTGCGCTGCCGAGCGGATTTCAACCTGATCCTCATTGATCCAGACGTACACCGGTTCCGAGGCGCGCCCCTCGAAGATGAACATATCGAAGCCGGTGCGCTTCATCCAGGTGGGAAAATCGCCACCGGAATTAGAGTGGGCGAGGGCACCGGTGAGCGGGGATTTGGTGATCACCATGTAGCGGTTCCCGGTCGGGGCCGGCGTGCCGGTCAGCGGGCCGGTGGCGAAAATGAGCTTATTCTGCGGGGAAAGCGGATCGACGAGCGGATCGACTTCGTCGTACAGGTAGCGGATCGCCCAGCCGCGGCCGCCGAGATAGTCTTTTGCCCGTTGCGGGTCTATGGTCTCGATCTGCGCGCGGCGTTGGGTTAGGTCAATGCGCAAGATCCTTCCATGCCAGCCATACATGATATGACCTCCTGAGAATCGAGTTTTTGCCTAGAGTAAATCGTCTAGCCACCGGCGATGGCCGAAAAAGCCGCCACGGTATCCCCTTCTTGCAAAGGAGTATCCAGGGGAACGGTGCGGCCGTTGAGGACAATCACACTGCTATCATCCAGGGGGATGCCAAAGGGTTCGAGCACCTGAGCCACGGTTGTGCCTTCTGCGACTTCCAGTTCCACCGTATCGCCGCGAGTTCCGGGGGGAAGGTTTTGACGGTAGGTAGCGATCAGCTTGACTCGCACGCGCATCGTGCGCAATTATACCCCAGACCTTTGCTGACGCTTGCGCCAAACGGCATAGCGCGAGAACAGATGCACCCACGGGGGCGAAAGACGTGCCCGGATCTGCGCTTGGGAAAGCGAACGGCGGAAGGCCTCGGCCGAATCAAAGGGCGGAAGCAGAAGTGAAGCCCGCCCGATCTCCCAAGCGGCGTGCGCATCCGAGCCGACCGTGATCGGGAGGCCGCGCTCCCGCGCCAGCTGTTGCGCCTGAACATTGAACTCCGGCAGAAGACAGCGGGCATTGAAGCCCTCAATCGCGTCCACCAGGGGCAGGATTTCGAGCAGATCGTGCCATTCCCAGTGCCCTTTGCGAAAGCGATCAAAAGGATGCGAAACGCTGATCACGGCTCCCTGTTCGCGCAGTCGCCGAATGGTCTCTTGAGGTGAAAGCCCCGGTGGAATCTCTTCTTGGACGAAAAAAGCCAGTAGCTCGCCGCGGGTGGTCATGATCTCTTCGCCGATGATCACCCGATTTGGATCGAGGGCATACGCTTCGAGCGCGCCGCGGATGGTGTTGTGGTCGGTGATGGCGATTTTATCAATGCCGCGCCGCAGGCAAGTCTGGAGGAGCGCTTCCGGGCGGAGGAGCGAATCTTCGGAATAGCAGGTGTGGGAGTGAAGTTCGAGTCGCCAGAGCATGGTGGTTGGATGGTCGAGTATCGGATGGTCGATTGGTCGGGTGGTCGGTTAGTTGGGGGCGGGGTTTCACAGTCTACGGTCAACGGTCCACGTCTACTATTGTACTCTGGATGGGAGAGGGCGGGAGAAGGGGAGAAAGGGAGAGCGGGAGAACGGGAGAAGGGGAGAGCGGGAGAGCGGGAGAGGAGGAGAAGGGGTGGTCGTTTGGTGGTTTACGGTCTGGAGGGACACAGACTGAAGCCTGATGCTACGGTCTACCATCTACAGTCTACGAGGGGCACAGGATAAATCTTGATGCTACGATACACGGTCTACGGTCTACGGTCCACCGTCCACCGTCATACCTCCTGCGCTTCGGGTATACTTGCAGGCATGCGAAGCATAGTTTTTAGCTTGGGATTGGCTTTGTTCCTCGCTGTGGTGTTGGCCGCTTTTCAAGCGGGGGACTTGTGGCGCGGTGGGTTGGCGTTCTCTCTCGTGCTGGCACCGGGCGTGTTGGCGATCCGAGCCTTAAGCGCTACGGACGAGGCGAGGCCTTTTGCGCGGCAGGCGGCTCTGGCGTCGTTCCTGATCCGCCTGGCACTCGGCCTGGGGCTGTACCTGGGCCTCTCATTCTACGGTTACCCCAACGAGCAGGAGCGAGCCGGTTATCTTTTTACCGATGCTTTCAACCGCGATCGGCAGGCTTGGACTTTGGCACAAAGTGAGCGCCCTTTGAGCGATGCTTTTCGTAGGCAGTTCTATGCCGATCAATATGGCGGGCTACTGGCGATCAGCGCGACGCTCTACCGTTTCCTTTCCCCAGACGCACATCGACCTTTGTTGGTGGTGGCATTGGCGGCCTGGGTAGGAGCGTTGGGCGTGCTCTATTTCGGGAGGATCGCCGCCCGGTTGCTACCCGAAGGAGCGGCCCGTGGGGCAACTTGGCTTTTTGCCCTCTATCCGGAGGCCTTGTTCCTGGGCGCTGCGCAGATGCGTGAGCCGTTCCTGCTGACGTTCGGCGCGATGATGCTCTTCGGAGCGTTGCGTCAACGGGAAGACAAAGGAGGGTTCCCTTGGGAATTGGGGAGTGGGGTGATAGGGCTGTTGTTGATTTCCCCGGGCACAGCCCTGGCTTTTGGGGTGGCGCTGGGCTTCTGGTTTTGGCTGGAAAGCGGAAGACGTTTGCCGATCTGGACGTGGGGAGCAGTGGTGGGGATCATTTTGCTCGGAGCGTTGATCTTCGCGCTGAGCGTGGGGGGCGTTTCGGTGCGCGGCGGGACGTTTTGGGAAGTGATCGGTGAATGGGCTCGTCTGAGCGTGCGCTGGAGTGCCTATCAGCTGGAGCGGAGCTCAGGATGGGTGCAGAAGCTATTTCGGGAAATGCCGGTTGGTTTCCAATTGCCCTTCGTGGCTGGATATGGGATTCTGCAGCCGATCCTGCCGGGAGCGTTCGTTGAGCCGGCCTTGCCGATCCGCAAGGCGATCGCCATCGTGCGAGCAACAAGTTGGTATGCGCTTTTGCCTTTGCTCCTTTTCGCCTTCCGGGCAGTCTGGAAAACCCCTTTGCCCGAACGCCGTCGCTGGATGGCCTTTTTGATCCTGAGCTGGGGATGGATACTGATCGCGGCGCTGCGCGGGGGCGGAGATCAATGGGATAACCCGCGCTATCGGCTTTTCTTTCTGGCTTTTCAGGTTTTGCTGGCCGCCTATGCTTGGCAACAGCGCGATGCCTGGTGGCGGAGGGTGCTATGGATCGAGGGCTTTGCCGTGCTGATTTTCTTCCAATGGTATCTCAGTCGCTACTATCACATCGGGGGACGGTTGTCGTTCTTTGCGATGATCGGATTGATTTTTGCCTTCGCCTTGCTGGTTTTAATCGGTGGATGGCTATGGGATCGACAAAATGCTCGTACAAGAGGGAGAAAAAATAAAGGCAGGGAGCCAAGCTGAGCGAACGATTCCCTGCCGTGAGATAGACAATCTACGATTGAAAAAACTAATACCAGATACGAAAAGAGGTTTGCCCCTGCGCTTCCAGGATGGTACTACCGCTATAGCGCACCTGGACATGGATGAACACAACCCCACCATAAGGCATATTTGAGAATTCTAACGGGATAATAGACACTCCATTGTCGTTGGTAGCGAAGTCATAGGTGGTTTGAGTATTATTGGGCCAGAAAATCGTCATTTTGCCGGTGACGCGCACCGGCTGGAGCGTTCTATCCTGGACGATAATGAAAACAAGCTGGCGATCCGTAGAACCGGTGACAGCACGCAGGGTAGAAATACGCACCTGCAAAGGTGGAATCGGCTCCGCCTTATCCGGGGGCGGTAGAGGGGCTAGTGCCTGGACAGGTTCACCCTTTTTATCAAAGAGCAAGCGACCGAGCTCACTGACCGCCACACGCTGTCCTTCTGGCATCCAAGGGCGCCATTCCAAACGGGCATTTTCAAAATACTGCACAATCAGGTCCCCTTGAACTTCAAAGGCCGAGATGGGATTGCCGAATTGTGCCAGCCCACCGTTCTTTTCAAAGAATTCCAGGAAAGCAAAACAGACCGGGATGTTCTTTTCGGTGAAAAGACGACAGCCGGAAGGATTATAGTATTGAGGCAAAGCAATGCCGGGCGTATAGAGTTCTTTCCCGATCGGAGTTAACCGGACGCGCTGCCCCTCCGGTAAATTTGGATTGTATTCAAAGCGGGCCCGCTGAAAATATTGTACCCGTTTCCCGTCGGTGCTGATCATTTGTTCGGTGATCGGGTAGCCGTAAAGTAACACAGGATCGGCAACTTTACGATAGAAAGCCAAGAATTCCCCCTCAACATAGTGCCCCGTATCTCTAAAATATTCACGTCCCGCAGACTGGGAATGAACAACCACCCGCGGCAGGAAAATCAACAACAATGCGGTCAGGAAGGCTCTCAGGATCGGGGAAAAGGGTGCACGTTGCATCATTATCAATTATACACACAATCGTCCCACAGATTCTTTGCAATTCTGTCAATGTCAATCTCAATGAGTAGGGCAAGGGCGGATTTTGACCTTTTGCGATATATTTAGTAAACTCAGCAATCGAATAGCTTTATTAGTATTAAAGCAAGAAAAGCGTTTCTTGTCAAGAAGGCGCTCCCTTCTTCCAGATACACGGCAGCACAAACCAAAGCCTCTCAAGAGCATCGCCTTCTTTGATGTTCATCTCACCCAAGCGGACGTTATCCTTGAATTCTTAGCAATTCCCGACGAAGCGCATCCAGCGCCATGTTCACTGCCCAACGCGGCAAATTTTGGGGATGTCCACCGTAGGTCAAATGCTTCGAGATCGTCCCAGCCGGGGTTCGCACCAAGACCTCAACGGAGGGGATGGCATCTTCCCAAGTTGAAACGGCTAAACCGACCTTTGCCCCATAAGTCTCGCAAAATGCTTCCAGTGCCTGCTTCAGAGCCTCCCCTCTAACCGCATCCGTTTCTTCAACCCTGTGCAATGCCGGTAATGGAGCACGATATAGCCTTTTGGCCAACGCGCCTTGTAAGCCGTGCTCCAAAGCACAAACGGTCAATCCCTTGCGGGCGACGATCTCAAACGTCACCCCCTCCAGCGTCTCTTGATCGGCACCGAAGATGGTTTCCCCCAAGCGACGGCGCAGCTCCGTTTCTACCTGGGCGATCATCCGATCGGCAGTCGGTTCGTCTTCGGCTTTGGCGGTGATCCGAATATCCACAATGCCCGAATGGGCGGCCAGACCAATGGTGGGATTGCTCCATTGTTCGAGGTCACCGATCTGTTCATCGATAAGGGATTCACCAACGCCGGCCGTGTGCAGTGTGCGCACCTTGATGATGGTATCAAGGTCAAAGCGCTGCTGAAGGTAAGGGATCACCGCATGATGAAGCAAGTATTCCATCTCTCGTGGCACACCTGGCAGGGAAATAATAGCCCGCAGTTGCCCTTGCCCATCATTTATCTCGACGATAAAGGCCGGCGCCGTTCCCACCGGGTTACTCAAAGGAATAGCCCCTTTCGGGATATAGGCCTGGCGCTTTTGATTTTCTCCGGGCGTCCTACCGTAGGCTGCGACACGGGCGACGATTTCCTCCCAAAGCTCAGGGCGGAACTCGGTAGGCACACCTGCGGCCAACGCAACGGCCTCGCGCGTTGGGTCATCCACCGTTGGGCCCAAACCGCCGGTGGTAATGATAATTTCTGCCCGCGTGAGCGCTTCGCGTAAAGCGGTTGCAATCCGCTGAACATTATCCCCGATGGTCGTCGTCCGATAGAGATCGATCCCCAAACTGCGCAAAGCACGCGCCAGGGTCGCCGTGTTTGTATCCACAGTCTCACCGAGGAGCAGTTCTGTACCGATGGTGATGATTTCAGCAGTAGGCATAGCGGCTTATGGATAGATCGGGACAAATTTTTGACCACGCACCTGATAAATTTTGACATTCGGTGCCCCACAATCCCCGTTTGGATTGCAAGTGATCGTGCCGCTAAGTCCCTTGTAATCTTTTGTGGCGGCGATAGCCTCACGCAACGCTTGTCGTGGAATGTATAGGGTACCGCCACTTTGAACGGCCACCTTCTCAATCGCCATCAGAAGAAGCATCGTCGCATCATAGGCCGGGGCGTTGTACGAAGCGAGTGGCTGCTCACCATAGCGCTGGACGTATTTTTGAAGAAAGGCTGGATCATACTCCGGCAGGGCCGGACCTGAAAGGTACATTCCGTTAGAAGCCAGCCTAGTCTGTTCGACGAAATCCGTGCTCAACAAACCATCTGCGCTGATCAAAACGAGATTATTCAGACCAATCTCAAAAATGCCGCGAGTAATGGCGACACCATCCACAGTGTACAATGGGTAATAGAGCGCATCAGGCTGCATAGCCTTGATTCTCTGGATCACACCCGTCAGATCACTGCCGCTTTGAATGCGTATCTGCGCCAGACATTCGCCTCCGAGATCCTCAAAGGCTTCACAAGTGGCCTCCTGCAATTGATCGGAATAAGGGGAGCCATCATGAACCGTGACCAGGGTTCGCATTCCTAGAGCGTTGAAGAGAAAATCGGCCGCGATCGTGCCTTGGAGCTTATCGTTATAGATCGTGCGGAAAAAGCCGGGCTGGCGCGTTGCCGGATCGGTTAGAGAGGGGGCGGTGCTGGATGGGGAGATCAGTACCATCCCCGCTTCGCTTAAGATGCGGGCGGCAGGGATCGAACCGCCGGAGCAGGTTTCCCCGATCACCCCAACAATCGTCGGATCGGATGCCAAGCGACGGGCGGCTTCTTCACCGGCTTTCGGATCGCATTGATCGTCTTCCTTGACCAGTTCGATCGAACGCCCTGCTACCTTCCCTTTGTCGGCAATTGCAATTTCTACCCCACGTAAAGCGTCAATGCCATAGGGAGCATCCGGACCGCTGAGCGTGAGCGCGGCTCCGATACGGATCGGCTCGTTGGGTGGGATGCTCACACATCCTATGGCATCCTGACAGGTGTATTTCGGTGCACACGCACCGAGCAACAAGCCGATGAAAAAGACCAGCCATATTCTTTTCATGTGCTCTCCATCATACGACGTTATATTCAAGAATCAGACGACCTTCTGCAAAGCGCGCCAGATCCAGCATGGAAACATCCAACGTGCTATACGCTCCATCGAGGATCAATTCGCTCATCAGCTTCCCGGCGATCGGGCCATGCATAAAGCCATGGCCTGAAAAGCCGGCCACGATGTAAAAACCCTCAACCGGTGTCTTGCCGAAGATCGGGTGCGCATCCGGCGTCACTTCGTAGAGTCCGGCCAGATGGGAAGCACGGCCTGCTTTTTCCAGGAGTGGTAAGCGTCCCAGAGCCGCTTCCATATTGACCAGCTCAAATTCCTCGTCCACGTTCTGATTGAAGCCGGGCTGCTCCTGCTGGTTGGACATGCCGATCAGCAGGCCTTCCCCTTCCCGATGGAAATAGAGCGCCTGGGCAAAATCGATCACGAAGGGGAAATCCGGCGGAATTTCGGGTAGGGGCGTGGTGGTAAACCACTGCCGGCGCAGCGGCGTGATCGGGATCTCGACCTCGGCCATTTTGCCGATCAACCCGGCCCAAGGTCCCGCGGCGTTGACCACGATCGGCGCATGGATCGTTCCCTGCGAGGTCACTACTCCCTTGATCTTGTCATGTTCTACGATTAGTCCCTGCACTTCAACTTCCGTGAAAGCTTTAGCACCCAAGCGTCCGGCAGCGTTGATATACCCCATCACCACGCTATTCGGGTCTACGAGACCATCTTTCGCATGAAAGGTACCTGCCAAGGCATCTTCAAAACGCATGAACGGAAGTCGCCGGCGAACTTCATCGCCGCTCAGCCATTCCGTTTGTACCCCCAAGCGGTGTTGGAGCGCCACATTGCGTTGGAAGTTCTGGACATCTTCTTCGCGGGTGAGCACGAAAAGATAGCCGCATTTACGGTAATTCACATCCTGCCCGATCTCTTCCTTGAAACGCTCGAGCATCGGCAGGCTTTCCAGGGATAGGCGGATGTTAATCTCGGTGGCGAACTGATAGCGCACCCCCCCGGCACAGCGCCCGGTGGCGCCTTGTCCGAAGAAACGCTCTTTTTCCAGCAGCACCACTTGCTTCTGCCCACGCGCCGCTAGATGATAGAGGGTGCTGGCGCCCATCACGCCGCCGCCGATGATCACGATCTCTGCAGTGTTGGGAAGGGTCATGAGCCTCCTGAAAAGAATTGGGGTCAGAGCAAATCAATCTTTTCTTGCAAAATGCGCTTTACAAACCGATCATCCTGGCCGAGACGTTTTTCGATTTCTTGCCGGGTGTAAACGAGCAAATCAATGTCGTGCTCCAGGTCAAAATAGGGGAGAAAACGGAGAATGCGTTGATGGAGGTCCTGCTCCGGGCTATCATCCAACGATAAGAATATCGGCATCACCAGTAGCAGTGCAATCTGAACGCGCAAGGGAGCTGAGCAAGGCGATGGAACACACTTCCGGGTGTTCTGCTTTGATGCGATGAGCAATGGCGCGCAGACGTTCTAGGAGCAATTCACGAACAAGGCTCGGTATCACTCTTTACCAAGGTACTTCCCAGCCGATCTTCATTTTACCAGCATTCTGCAAAGCGATCTGCGCCGCCAGCGCATCTTGCACGGCGATCCCCACCGATTTGAAAAGCGTTATTTCCTGCGAAGACTCTCGCCCGGCCTTGCGCCCCAGGACGACTTCGCCCAGCTCAGCATAGATATGCTCCTCTCCGCAAAGTCCCTGTCGAATGGGTTGGATCAGATCGCCGGCTTCGGCCAGCGCTGCCGTTCGTGAATCCACGAACACCCGCGCCCGAAGCACTGTCTGGGCGGGAATTTCCTGCATCTCCGGGGTATAAGCACCAATGGCACTAATATGAACGCCGGGTTTCAAATCTGCATCGTCAAAGACAGGTGTGGATGAAGTCGTAGCCGTGCAGATAATATCCGCTTCGCGCACGGCCTGAGCCGGTGATTCTGCCGGGCGTAAGTCCTTGGGAATTGGGCCTTGACCGGCCATTTCGGCGATGAACGTGCGAACGCGTTCTGGATTGAGATCGTAAACCCAAACCCTCTCAATGTTGCGTACGGTACAAGTGGCTTCGAGCTGGGTCCGACCTTGGACTCCGGCTCCGAAGATGGCCAGCACGCGGCTATCGGGACGGGAGAGCAGATCAATGGCCGCACCGCTGCCGGCGCCGGTGCGGATCGCCGTTAAGGAAGCACCCTCCAACAGGGCCTCCGCACGACCCGTTTGCGCATCCAGCACCAGCACGGCAGCTTGGATATAGGCCAGGCCACGTTGCGGGTTTTGGGGAAACAGCGAAACGACTTTCACGGCAAGCGCTTCACCTTCCTCGGTGTTGACGTAGGCCGGCATGAAAAGCGTCAGCGCGTCATGTGGAGAGATCGGAAGACGAGTGCGCAAAGGGACTTCTGCCCGTCCGGCAGAAAGAGCGGCGTAAGCTTGTTTCATCGCCGCAATCGCCTGAGACATCGGCAACGCTTTCCGAACCTCTTCGGCAGTCAGAATGAGCATACGCATCTCCGCTTATCTGATTTGCTGTGCCCTTAAGCTCGATTGTTTTTGTAGTCGTAACAAAAAAGACGCAGAGGATGGCTCTGCGCCTTTGTGAGGCAGGTACATACTCACTCTATTCCCAGATATGCTTTTTGTACCGTCGGATTTTTGCGGAGGTTTTCGGCAGTGTCGTGGATGACAATCTCACCCGTTTGCAACACATAGCCCCGATGGGCAATCGAGAGCGCCATAAGCGCATTTTGCTCGACCAGTAAGATGGTAGTGCCTTCCCGATTGATTTTTTGAATGGTATCGAAAATCGCTTCCACCAACACCGGTGCCAATCCCATCGAGGGCTCATCCATGAGCAGAATGCGTGGTTTGGCCATCAGCGCTCGGCCGATGGCAAGCATCTGTTGTTCTCCACCCGAAAGCGTACCTCCCAGTTGATGACGGCGCTCTTTCAGGCGTGGGAAGAGGGTGAAGACATATTCTAGGTTTCGCTGAATTTCCTGTTTATCCTGCTGGCTGTAAGCACCCATTTCCAGGTTTTCCTGGACGGTCATGCGGGCAAAAATACGCCGGCCTTCAGGGACCATGGTCATGCCACGGTAGACAATCTCATGCGGCTTATACTTTGCCAGATCTTCCCCCTCCAGACGGACATGCCCATGGCGCGGACGCATCAAGCCGGTGATCGTTCGCAACGTCGTGGTCTTGCCGGCACCGTTGGCACCGATCAGGGTGACAATTTCACCTTTCTCGACATGTAACGAAATGCCTTTTAGGGCATGGATATATCCGTAATACGTGTGGACGTTTTCCAATTCAAGCAGGCTCATGGAAGTCTCCTCTCAGGCGGCAGTTTGGGCCTGAACTCCCAGGCCACTGGCAGCGCCGCGCCCAAGATAGGCCTCAATCACGCGCGGGTTGCTTTGGATTTCTTTGGGCGTGCCTTCAGCGATTTTCTCACCGAAATCCAGAACGGTAATGCGCTCGGAAATTCCCATGACCAAGCGCATGTGGTGTTCGATGAGCAGGATCGTCAAGCCCAACGAGTCACGCAGGTGACGGATGAAATCCATCAGTTCCTGCATTTCCTTCGGATTCATGCCGGCGCTCGGCTCATCCAGCAAGAGCATTTTCGGTTTGCTGGCCAGAGCACGGGCGATCTCCAGACGACGTTGTTCCCCATAGGGCAGATTTTTGGCCAAGGTATCGCCACGCCCCTGCAGATTCACCAACTGTAACAGGCGACGGGCTTCTTGGATGGCCTCCTTTTCTTCTCGCTGGGTACGGGGATCGCGCAAAACACCTCCCAACAGCCCCGATTTTAGATGCGGATGCATGCCAACCAGAATGTTTTCAATCGCCGTCATATTCTTGAACAGACGAATGTTCTGATAGGTACGTGCAATCCCATGATACACAATCCGATCGGTGGGAAGGCCGGTGATATTATGACCATCGAAGATAATATCTCCCTCGTCCGGCACGTAAAAACCGGTGATGCAGTTGAAAAGGGTGGTCTTACCGGCGCCGTTCGGGCCGATAATACTGTGAATGGATTCCTTCTCGACATCCACATTGATCTTGCTCAAGGCCTGAAGACCGCCAAAGCGTTTTGAGACGTTTCGGATAACCAGGATCGCCATGATTTTCTCCTACTCAGCCGGGGATGGAGAGAGCGCATCAGATGCGGGAACTTCTTCTTCCTCATGGAGCTCAAGCCGTCGTCGTGCTTCAGGCCACAAGCCTTCGGGACGGTAAAGCATCATCGTCACAAGTAGTGCACCGTATACCAGGTAGCGATACTCCGCGAACTCGCGCAAGAGTTCCGGCGCGCCGATCAAGACAAGTGCACCGACAAACACGCCCGGAATCGAACCCATGCCACCCAGAATAATCAACGCCAATACGTTGATGGAAACCAGGAAGTTCATGCTATGAGGGTAGACAGAAGTGAGCTTGGCCGCGAAGATGGTGCCGGCGATTCCGGAGAAGAGGGCGCCGGTGGCGAACGCCAAGAGTTTCGTCGTCACGTGGTTAATGCCCATGGCCCGAGCGACATCCTCGTCTTCACGCAGCGCCATCCAGCTTCGCCCAATATGAGAATCTTTCAAGCGCCAGGCAATGAACACAACGATCGCCACACCAACCAGGAAAAGGTAGTAGAGTTGAACCTGGCTTCGCAACACCAGATTGCCAATTTGCGGTTGAGCGATTAGCTGAATGCCTTGCGTACCTCCCAGCCAGGGACGCAGCCAATCGGAAAGCACAAGTAAGCGCACAATTTCCCCAAAGCCAAGTGTAACGATCGCCAGGTAGTCACCGCGCAGCTTCAGTACTGGCAAACCCAGGATCACGCCGGAGATGGTTGAAATGAGCATGGCAAAAGGCAAGGCCTGCCAATAGGTGAGAGGATTGGCATTCAGTTCGGGTGAGGTCAGGACACCCATTGTATAAGCGCCAATCGCAAAGAAAGCCACGTACCCCAGGTCCAGCAGGCCAGCATAGCCCACCACAATGTTCAGCCCCAACCCCATCAGGATGTACATCATCACATTATCCAGAATTTCGCTAAAGTAAAGACCGAGGATTTGGGGCAAAAAGATGAAGATAAGCGCCACTCCGGCAAACGCAACCCAGCGCATCTTTGGATCAAGCGCCTTTTTCGGAGCTGTGCCCTTTTGCTGACGACGGTAAGAAAGGCCGGTTATGATCAAGAAAAGCAGAATGCCTCCCACAGGAGTCAGACCGCTCGAAGCAAAAATGGAGCGAAAAACAGGCGCCAGAGGGCCCCAACGGTTGGTGACAGTGAGGATCAAATCGCGCATCAAACCAACCACGAAGAGCCAGACGAACCCCTGGATGAGTGCTCTCTGCCAACGTTGAGAGAGCTGAAGCATCCCTCCCGCCGTGAGTCCGAGGAGTGCAAGGACGAGGATCAAAAGCAAAGTTCCCGGCCAAACACCCTGGTTGAAAGTAAGGATTCTATATAGTGCCGGGGAAGCGTTTACAAACATGGCACGTAGATTGATCACAGAGCCCAGGAGCAAAAGGATCACGAGGGGAAAGCTCCCGACAGCCCCTCCTACAAAAGCCGCCAGCAAAGTGTCTTTGCGATTTTCGTCAGGAAAGCGGCGCAAGGTCGTATAGATAGCGTACCAGATCGGCAGTAGGAACAGAACCTGGCCGACATTGAACCAGCCACTGATGATAAAGCGCTCGCGAAAACTTTCCACCATCCCGACCAGTGCAAGCAGAAGTGAAGCCGCACCGCCGATCAAGGCGGAACGCATGGTTTCACGGAACAAGGGAGAAAGGCGCGTCATGGGTCTCTCCTAGACTTTCGTTTCGGTCAGACGTTCGCCAAGGATACCGCTTGGACGGAAGATGAGGATAAAGACCAGCACGGTAAAGGCAATGGCATCCTTGAGTTGGTAAGCGGCAGGGATCCCCAACCCATCCAAGAATAGACTGGGGCCTACCGATTCAAGCAGCCCCAACACAATCCCGCCAAGGAAAGCGCCGGGAACGTTGCCGATGCCCCCCAGAACGGCTGAAGTGAACGCTTTCAGGCCGGGGATGAATCCCATAAAGAAGTGGGCCACCGGAAAGAGTAAAAGATAAAGAATACCGGCGATGCCCGCAGATGCGCCCCCCAAAACGAAAGTTGTGCTGATCGTACGATCAACATCGATACCCATCAAAGCGGCCGTATCTTTGTCTTCTGATACGGCGCGCATAGCTTTGCCGATTTTAGTATATTGAACAATCACGTAGAGAGCAATCATCATCAGGATAGCACCGATAATGACCACCAGCTGCGTTTTGAAGAAACGGATTCCAAAAAGGATCACTTCGCCCTTGAAGATGGTCATTTCCGGATACCCTTTTAACCCTGAGCCATACAAGCCACGAAAAGTATATTGGAGGAAAAACGAAGCACCGATCGCTGTGATCAACGGCACCAGACGGGGCGCATGTCTCAAGGGACGATAAGCAATGCGTTCGACAAGGAAGGCCACCGTAGCCGAAACCGTGGCAGCTACAGCTAGGACGATCAACAGGCTTAAGATCGGGAAACGCTCCCACCACCCAAGGCTAACCAAGCCACTCGCTGCAAAAGTAGCGGTAAAAGCACCGCTCATGAAGACTTCGCTATGGGCAAAGTTGATCATGCGCAAAATGCCATAAACGAGCGTATAGCCCAAAGCGATCAGAGCATACACCCCACCCAATGCAAGACCCGTAACAATTAAATCTGTCCAGGTGGAAAGAGAGTATTTTCCAAGCTTGATTGTTGCGATACTCCCCCAGATCATTCCAACAAGAATGGCGATACCGATGAGCCAAACGACAATGTCTGTTAATGTCACACCGCGTAACCGGGTCCGAAGCATGCTTCGCTCCTTAGAAGGATTTTGAAAGAGGGGCGAGTTGCCTCGCCCCTCCCTATTGAACCTTTCGTTTTACGGCCAGATGCGCTCCGGCGGGTATTGACCAGCATGGTACTGGTACACAGCGATCTTGGGATCGGCGCAGTCGCCAGTCGGCGTGCAGGTCAGATTCCCGGTCAGGCCCTTGAAGTCCTTCGTGGCATAGAGCGCGTCGCGCAGCGCCTGGCGCGGGATATAGAGCGTGCCGTCCGGCTGCTGCACCGCAACCTTCTCAATCGCCGCAAAGATCATGTTGGCCGCATCGAAGGCATGGGCATGGAAGATGCTGATCGGATCGGTACCGAAGAGCTCCTTGTACTTAGGCAGGAAGACACTCTGATATTCCGCGGCAAAGGCTGCCAGGTCCGGGCTGGAGACGAACAGACCCTCAACGGCATCGCCAGCACCCTCAACCACATCAGGCGAGAACATACCATCGGCGCCCATCAGGTAGACGTTCTCCAGACCGGGCACTTCCTTTGCCTGGCGGGTGATCAGAGAGCCAGCCTTGACAAAGATCGGGTAGTAGATGAATTCCGGACCGGTAGCTGCAATGCTGGTCAACACGGACTTGAAGTCGGTGCCATTCGGGTCCACCGCTTCCTGGGCAGTGATCGTACCGCCCATTTTCTGGAATTCTTCGGCAAAGACGGCCTGCAGTTTCTCGGCATACAGGCTACCATCGTGGATGGTGGCCGCCTTCCTCACACCCAGCTTCTCGAAGGCAAACTTGGCGGCAGCCGCACCCTGCACCTTGTCATTGTGGGCTGTGCGCAGGTAGCCGGGATGGTTGTTCGGGTTACCGGCCTCGGTCAGGTCAGGCGCGGTGTTGGAGGGGGAAATCATGACCATACCGGCCTTGGAGATCAACGGCATGGCCGCACGGGCAGCGCTGGAGCAGGAAGTACCGATGATTGCCACGATCGTCGGATCGGCGGAGAGCTTCGTACCGGCCGCCTGACCGCCCTCGGCAGAACAGCCATCGTCCTCACCGGTCAGCTTGATATCGTGACCGAGCAGTTTGCCCTTCAAAGCAATAGCGACCTCGATACCGTTGCGGCTATCCACACCCAGCGTTTCGTCGGCGCCGGAGATAACCAGAGCATAAGCAATGTGGATCGGCTCACCTGGCTTGACCTCCACACATCCCAACGGGTCGGTGCAGGTATAGGGTTGAGCCTTTGGCCCGCATGCAGCCAATACGATGCTGGCAAGGACCAAAACAGAGAGCACAACAAGCAAACGTTTCATAGTCTTCTTCCTCCAGGAATTTTAGGATGAACGGATCGCACAAAGGTTTTTAGGAACGAATGGCCTCTCATCTACTTTGCTATCACCTCCTTTTCCTCGCTTGAAACTTCGCTCCTCATCGAGGTTGATTTTGAATCATAATACCAAATTGCCAATCGGTCAAGGTTTTGCCCTCCTGCATTTTTTAGTAATTTAATTTGTAATTATAAATAACTACATTTCAGGATTGATTCCAATAGGCAGAACCACAATTTTTTAGAAGTTCGGCAACCGTATATCGCTTTTTGCCGAAAACGGTGAAAGGCCCTAAAAAGCACACAAAACACTTTCGATACCTATGCCCTATCGGGTAAAATCAAAGAGCCGCTCAAAAGCCGGCTAATCTTAACTTTTGATTACCGATGAATATCTGCGCCATCACCACCTCACGCATCCCATCTCCAAACGCCAACAGCATTCAGGCACTGAAGGCGGTCCAGGCACTTTTGCAAGAAGGCCATAATGTAACGCTCTTTGGCTTCGATCCCTTGCCGGAGTTCGCCGGCCAGGACCTGTGCCGATTTTACGGTTTACAGCAGCCGGTCGAAGTGCGAACATTTCGCTCATCCCGCCGCCTGTTTCCGTATGTCGCCTTCTTGCAGGCATTGCGCCTCAAGCCCGATTTGATCTACACCTGGGTACCGCAGGTAGCGGCACTGGCACTGCTAACCGGGCAAGCGGTGATCTTCGAGATCCACCTTCAACCTTCCGGTTCCTTCGGCCCATTTTGGCACCGGCTGTTTGCCCGCTTACCCGGGCGCAAGCGCTTGGTCTCGATCACGCAGGCACTCTACCGCTTGCTCCAGACCCGCTATGGCATCCATTTGCCACCGGATCAAGTCGTGATCGCCCCCAATGGCGTGGACCTAGAGCGCTATGCCGATCTCCCCTCGCCACAAGAAGCACGTCGGCAGCTTGGATTACCCGAAACGTTCACCGTCCTCTGCAGCGGACATCTTTATGCCGGTCGCGGCGTGGAACTCTTCCTAGAACTGGCCAAGCACTTCCCGGAAACCCACTTCTTGTGGGTAGGGGGCCGACCACAAGAGGTAAAATATTGGCAGGAACAACAAGCACGGCGACAGTTGGAAAACGTCACGTTCTACGGCTTCGTCCCCAATCACACCCTACCGCTTTTCCAAGCCGCAGCGGATGTGTTGCTGATGCCTTACGAAGAGCGCGTCGGCGTCTCCAGCGGGCAGATCGATTCGGCTGCCATTGCCAGCCCGATGAAAATGTTCGAATACCTGGCCAGCGGACGCCCCATCCTGACCAGCGATCTCCCGGTCTTGCGTGAGGTTTTGGATGAGACGACGGCGATCTTCTGTCCGCCGGCCGACGTGGAAGCTTGGAAAGAGGCCCTGCAGCGCCTTTTGGCCAATCCTGCACTGCGGGTCGCTCTTGGACGGGAAGCCCGGTGCCGTGCCCAAGCCTACACCTGGCGTGAGCGGGCGCATCGTATCCTACAAGGATGCGAAACATGGCTCGAGGATCGATGACGGCGCCAAAGCGCTTTTCGATACTTATCCTATCACACAAATCTTTTCAAATCCGACGGTGTTAAATTCAACAGGCCGTCGGTAGGAAGCGATCGTGTCGGAGCAATATCGTGAAGAAGAAATCCTGCAACGTGCCTCTCAGGGAGATGCCGAGGCATTTGGCATCCTATATGAGCGCTACGCGGCACGCATCTTTAACTACGTATACTATCGCACCGGGAACATCCATGATGCCGAAGACCTCACCGCTCGCGTTTTCCAACGCGCCCTGAAGCACATCCACCGCTATACCGACCGTGGGTTGCCGTTTTCGGCCTGGCTCTACCGCATCGCCCACAACCTGGTGGCGAACTGGCATCGTGACCGTAGCCATCATCAGGAAATCGCCATTGACGATCTGCTACCGATGCCGGCTGCCCAGGAACACCCGGAAACCATGCTTCTGCGAGTGGAAGAGCAAGAGGTATTGTTGCGGGCGATCCGTCGCCTGCCTCCCGACCGTCAGCACTTACTGATCTTGAAGTTCGTCGAAGACCTTTCCAATGCCGAAATCGGTCGCATTATGGGACGCAGCGAGGGCGCCATCAAAAGCCTCTATCATCGCACACTGCTTTCCCTGCGAGCCTATCTAGAAGAAGAGAGAGAGTACTGGTCGGAAAATCTCTCTTCCCATACTTCAGAAGAAAACGAATAGTTAATCTTTTTGATAAGGAGATGAGAAAATGCTTCACATTGTCACCGATGGCGCCGCAGATCTTCCCGAAGAATGGAAGCAAGAGTATAACATTCACGTTGTCCCGATCAACATCCAGTTTGGAGAAAAGACCTACCTCCAGTATCAAGACCTGGACAACGAAGGCTTCTATCGCATGGTCGAGGAGACGGGTAAGATTCCAAAGACGGCCCAACCTTCTCCCCATCAGTTCAAAGAGCTCTACGAGCGCATCGCCAAAACCGGCGATACCATCCTCTCGATCCACGTCACGAGCAAACTTTCCGGCACCTTCGCTTCGGCTCTTGCCGCAGCGCGGGAACTGGCCGATCGCTTCCGTGTCATCCCGTTCGATTCTGCCTGCGGTTCGGCCGGTTTGGGCTTTATGTGTCGGCATGCGCGTTTGCTCGAACGCGCCGGGAAGAGCGTCGAAGAAATTTTGCAGCACCTGGAAAAAGCACGGCAGGAGGTGCGCATTGTGCTCACGCTGGATCGCTTGGACTATGCCCGTATGAGCGGTCGAGTGGGTGCCTTGCAAGCTTCTCTGGCCTCGTTGCTCAACGTCAAGCCGCTGGTCATGCTGAAGGATGGCGTACTGGAAATTACCGAAAAGGTACGGGTGCGCGGCGCTTCCCTGCGGCGCGTGCTAGAATTGGCCAGCCAAGGGCTTGAGTCCAGGAAAGTGCACTTGGCCGCAGTCCATGCTCGCGATGCGGCCGCCGGCCGTTTCCTGCTCGAAGAGGCACCCAAATTCTTCCGCAATATCCAAGATACCATTCTCACCGATCTCTCGATCGCCGTAACGGCCAATCTGGGCCCCGGCACAGCGGGGATCGTTGTCTATCCTGCCGACTAGCAATGACTATGAAGGAACGTTTCTCCCCCTCCCTAGAAGAGCTGGAAAGCCGCCTGCAACATGCCCTCCATCCGATCGCGCTCTCTGCGGAGCATTTGCAGCGCGTGCGGCGACGCATCCGCTACCCATCCCAGGTGCGCGCAGCACAACGCATGTTCGAGTGGGAGTTCTGGTTCATCGTTATCGGCGGCGTGCTGACCACTTTCATGCTCATTCTGACCCTGACGCGAGCGCTCTTCTACTTCTTCGGGAAGAAATAAACCACAGGAGCAGCGTTCATGAAGGTGGCAGTGACCGGCGCATTCAGCTTCAGCGGCCGTTTTATTGCGCGCCGGCTATTGGCACGCGGCGATCAGGTCGTGACCTTGACCAATCGCCCTCCCTCTGCTTCCGATCCCGCCGTCAGCGCCATCCATCCCCTGGACTTTGAACATCCGTCGCGGCTGGTGGAGGCGTTGCGCGGCGCCGAAGCGCTGATCAATACTTACTGGATCCGCTTCGCCCACGGCAGCATCACCCACGATACGGCGGTCGAGAACAGCGCTCGCTTGATCGAGGCGGCTCAAAAAGCCGGGGTGAAGCGGATCATCCATGTGAGCATTACCAATCCATCGCTAGATTCACCCCTCCCTTATTTTCGCGGCAAAGCCCGGGTGGAACGCCTGGTGCAAGAATCCGGCCTGAGTTACGCCATCCTGCGCCCCACGGTGTTCTTCGGCCCTGGGGACATCTTGATCAACAACATCGCCTTCCTCCTACGGCGATTTCCGGTTTTCTTCATCCCCGGCCGCGGTGACTATCGCCTGCAGCCGATCTACGTGGAAGATTTCGCCGCAGAAGTGATCGCCGCACTGGAGAGCCAAGAAAACCTAACCCTGGACGTGGTCGGGCCGGAAGTTTTCTCCTTCCGCGCGCTGCTGGAGCAGATGTGTACAATCCTTGGCCTAAAGCGCCTGCTCTGGTCCTTTCCACCCACTTGGGCACTACGCACCTCGCAAATGCTCAGCGCCCTCCTGGGTGATGTATTGCTCACGCGCGATGAATTGATCGGTTTGATGCAGAATCTGTTGATTTCCGGCGAGCCGCCTCGCGGGAAGACACCGCTCACCACCTGGCTGACGGAAAACCGTCAACAGGTGGGGCGATCCTATGCTTCGGAATTGCAGCGACATTATCAACGTTGACGAGAAACAATGCGGGTCATTTCCGGAAGTGCCAAAGGACGCAAACTGAAACCCGTGCCGGGGGATACCACCCGGCCGATCACCGATCGGGTGAAAGAGGCGCTTTTCAATATCCTGGCCGGCGATGTAGAAGATTCCACCTGGTGGGATGTCTTCGCCGGCACCGGCGGAGTGGGGATCGAAGCGCTCAGTCGCGGGGCGAGCTTTTGTCGGTTCACCGACGCCCATCCCCTGGCCATCCGCACCATTCGCGCCAACTTGGAGCTCACCGGCCTGCTCGATCGCGCCGAAGTGCGCCGTGCCGACGCCTTTGCCCTCCTCAACTCCCCTGCCGATCGCTCTTTTGACTATCTCTACATCGCCCCACCACAATATCATGAGCTCTGGTCAAAAGCCCTGCTCGCCCTGGATGCCAACCCCACCTGGTTGAGCGAAACCGCCTGGGTCATCGTGCAGATTCATCCTCGCGAATTCGCGCCGCTAACGCTGAAGCACCTGGATCTCATCGAGCAGCGACGCTATGGGAGTACGTTGCTGCTGTTTTATGAAAGGCATCTTTCCTAAAAATCCACCATCCACGGTCTATCGTCCACCGTCTGCGGTCTACCGCTGCCGTCCACGGTCTACCGTCTACCGTCCATAAAACACCGCAACCGCCCCGTTCGTGTCCTGAACGAGCAGGGTTCTCTCTCCTTTCCAGGTCTGCAAGTAGATTTCGCTTCCGTGGCGAAAGACGAAGAACTCTTCGGTTGCCAGAAGGAACGCATCCATGCTGAGATCGGCGGCTAGGGGGCGAGCCGGTTCTCCATAGTGCGCCAACCACAGGCTCTGAGGCGAATCTGCCCAGTAAATGAAATGGGTCTCATTCGGCAACCAAGTGACTACGCCAATTCGTCCATGATAGTAAGAGGTGTAAAACAGGTCATTCCCGGCTACATCCAAGATGTGTAGCTCATGCTGGCCGCGTTTGCGGTAGGGGTAAAGATAGAGCAATTGATCTCCATTCGGCGCGATGAGCGGGCGAGCCAAGCTGAATTTTTCGGCCTGAAATTCACCCAACAGACGCGCTTTCCCTTCGATCGAGACGCCCCACCAACGCGTAGGCAAGAGCGCCGGATATTCGGAAGAGGGTTCAGGGGTGGGTGTAGCCTGATCTGGCTGAGGAGGGATGAGAAAGACAAAGCCACTTTCATCCCGTAGCCAGTGCAGATCGGGTAAATAGCCGGGGATAGATTTGTAGGAGAAGACGGTACGAGGCTTAAGGGGATTAGAGGGGCTCAGGGCGATCTCTCCCTCGCGCACCAGTGCCAGCCAGTTGCCGCGCGGTGAAAAGAAGGGGATTCCGCCGCGCCCTGCTTCGAGCACCAGGATGGGTTGACCGCGGCGCGCATCGACCACGTGCAGGTCAAACCGTGGGCTCCATCCGTCAGCCGTGGCCTGTTGCGTGGTGAAAAAGAGGTTCGCCGTGCCGGGCATCCAGGCAAACGGTCGCAGCGGACGGATTGTTTTGCCGGGGGCCAGGATCGCCAGATAATCGGTAGGGATCAAGGGGCGCGCTGCGCCATCAGGTCCGACCGTCCAGAGCGTTTCCCCGCGGCGAAACGTGATCCACGCGCCATCCGGCGAGAAGTCGGGGTCGGAATCTTTGGGATCGAAGGTCAGCGGACGGGAAGCGCCGTTTTCCCAGAGCCACAGACCGCTCGCTGTGCCATAAACGATGCGCAGACTCTCAAACGGCGAAGGGGTGAACGTGGGAGAGGGAGACGGGGAGAGAGTGGGTGGCAAAGAGGGCAACGTCGCCGTGGCAGTGACCGTAGGAGAAAACACCGCAGTGGGGAGAACAGGTTCACTAGGGCGGCAGCCACTCAACAGGAGCAAGAGGAAGAGAAAGAAAAAGTGGCCTTGCGGCCACCGTTTGGGGTGCCCAGTGGGTCTCGAACCCACATCCTTCTGATCCACAGTCAGACGTTCCGCCAATTGAACTATGGGCACCATGATTCTGAAGTGCGCTTATTATAACATGGGGCTATGAGGAGAGCAAGGAAAATAGAATTGGCTTGGGGCTTTTCATCGCTCCAGCAGAATCTCACTTGGTCACAGTAGTTGGTCTGGGAGCAGCCGGCATAGGCGCTTTGACTGCAGGTGCAGGCTGACCACGGCCCCCAGCCGCTGCCACTGCATGCTTTGTCAATTCCAGGGGTTGGGTGGGTGACGTAGCAGTGGCCGTTTGAATTGCAAAAGGCACTGCAGGCTGGGTCGTGACAGTACTCTCTTTTGCAGTACTCGTTGCCGGCAGGGCCGGGCGTGCATTCTAATCCACCTGGTGCTGGCGTGTAGGTGGGGGCACCTGGACCGCTACCACCACCGCCTGGGGTGGAAGAAGGACAGGTTTTACATGTACCACCTAAGCAGTCAATTTTACTACAACCACATTTACATCGACCATCGCAATAAGGTCTACAAACGCATGAGCACCCATAAAATACACTTCCAGAACACATTTGGGTTGTGCTACAAACTACGCCACAGCAGTTAGAGTCAGTACAAGAATCGCATTCCCTTGCAGAAATCGGGAAACTCAATAAATTTAAAAGAAATAAGATAAGAAAGATAAACAATAAAGACAAGATAACCCCTTTTATCTTGATGATTTTTTGCATATAGATACATCATATGAGAAAAATCGCTGAAAATCAAGATTAAGCTATTTTTCTAGGCCAAGAAGCTCAAGGTTGGTATTGACAAGCTGATATGGGACTCCAGGATAGAGCTTTAGTTGGATTTCTTGAGGAAAAGGTTTATACCACTCTGCGACTGCATTGTTTCTATCGTTATCGTTCCAACCATATACTGTTTCCCATTTTTCAAATACCTTGTCGAAAGAATAGTTTCCTTCATCCTTGATCTCTTTTCTTGGATTATTGCCTTCTAGCTCAAGCAGGCCTTCTAGGCCGGGAAAATCAGAAAAAGAGTAATCTCTTCGAAGAGATTTAAAAATTACAAAATCACAATCGGTGAAAACCTTAGGGTCAGTGTAGATAATAGGAGTAAGAAAGATAGTAAAAGCCTTTCCAAGCCGTTCTGTAGTAAATTTAGCGTTATAAGGGAAAAATCTTGGATAAACTTTTAACATAAATTCTATCTGGTCGCCACGGAGGTTTGCAATATCCGCGGCAACCCAAAGTATTTTTACGTTTTTTGGATCGCTAATATCTATAGGCTTGTCAACGGCTTCTTGGGTGTTTTGCGGGTCATACAAAATCTGAGGCGCAACCCAAAGCTTAGCGCCAGTTGCCGGATTGATCACCCGAAAAGCATACGGCAAAACCGGCTGGCCAAAAGGAAGCTCTTCCCAAAGGATTCTCTGACGGAAATAGGCATAGCGATAATTCTCTCCGGCTTTATCTTGGATGTTGTTAAATTCTATCCAGATATAATGAAAAGGTGAGATTTTGTCGGAGGGGATATACCAGATGGGCGCAGTTTTATCGGTTGGTGAAAGCTTAAAGGTAGCATACCTATCGTTTGTATAGACAGGAGCTTCGGCGTCTTTGAGGTCGGGGTAATTTAGGAAAAAGGCAAAGTGAACGGTGCCGTCGTTTACCGCTGAAAGGGGGATGACAGGGGCTTTTTCCCAGAATTCGTTGAGGCTTTGGCATTCGCCAAGGGAAAACGGACGGTAGTCTTCAAGACGATGGATTTCTTTGGTGAGGGGGTTGACGAAAAAGACTTGGCCGTCTTGGCTTTGGAAAACAGGAAGGTCGATCTTCCGGCCGTTTTTATCATGGGCCAGGGGCGGATGGATGGAAAGGGGCATGGCTTCCAGGCGGACTTCATACGATGGCGCAGCTTCCGGAGTCTCGCTTGGGGCGGGCGTTTCGCTCGAAGAGCGCGGCACCGCCACGCGCCGGAAACCAAGATTGACGGCAAATCCTTGCGGATCGAGTTCCACGGGGGTCGGCTCGTAAAGTCCTTGGCCGTTTTCGTCCACACCGAGGAGTTTCTGATAGGTCAGGGTGAAGGTTCTGGTTTCTGGGTTGAAAAGGATATATGAGCGAGCATCAGAAGGCACCTGAGATTCAGAGGTGAAGATGCGCATGCCGAGCCGATCCATCGCCTGGAGGACATCGCGGGGGATGAAGGCTCTGGCCTGCTCTTCCGGACGCGGGGTGAGGGTGAGGGTGGGAGTTGGTGTTTTGCGGATAGGAGTGAAAGTTGGCGGTGGAGGGGTTGAGGTGGCGGTGGGGGTCGCACGGTCTACGGTCAACGGTCCACCGTCTACGTTCGGCGCGGCGCAGGCGGTGAGGAGGGTGAGCAGGGCGAGGAGCAGAAAGAAGCGGGGCATGGGACGACTCCTTTCTGGGAAATTGAGGGGATGGGTAGTTGAATTGTACTCTTGTTTTCGGGAGCACTGCCGGTGCGTGATACGGTCTACGGTCTACGGTCTACGGTCAACAGTCTACGGTCTACGGTCGACTGTCTGTACGGCACAGGATAAATCCTGGTGCTACGGGGGGGGGGGGACAGGATAAATCCTGGTGCTACGGTGTGGCACAGAGATGAAGCCGGATGCTACAAAAAAGCCCATCCCAAAAACGGGATGGGCCAGATGGCAACGGGGTTCGTTCGACTACTCGATAATATTGATCGGCAAAGTGTTATTCTGAGTGAGTGCAGCAACCGAGAGGCGCGCGGCAATTTGTTCGGCGATCCCGCGCAGGGCCTGAGAGACGGGAGAATCCGGATGGGCTACCAGGACCGGCTTGCCACTATCTCCGCCTTCCCGCACGCGCGGATCGATCGGCACTTTGCCCAAGAACGGCACGCCGGCCTGTGCTGCCAAGGATTCTCCCCCACCGCTGCCGAAGATATCCATGCGCGAGCCATCGGGCAATTCGAGATAGGACATGTTTTCAATGATGCCCAGGATCGGCACCTGGAGGGCGCGGAACATCTCCAGGCCACGACGGGCATCTTCCAGCGAAACCTGCTGCGGCAGGGTTACGATCACGGCGCCGCTCAAGGGGAAGGATTGTGCCAGGGAAAGCGCGGCATCCCCCGTGCCGGGAGGCAGGTCTACCACCAGGTAGTCCAATTCACCCCATTCGACATCCGAGAGGAACTGACGGATGGCCGAATTCAGCATCGGGCCGCGCCAGATCAGCGGTTGACCGGGCTTGACCAACAGCCCCATCGAGATCATCTTCACGCCGTAGGCCTCGGCCGGGATGAGCTTATCCGGTTTCGGTGGCGGCAGGCGCTGAACCCCCAGCATGGTGGGCACGTTTGGGCCGTAAATATCGGCATCCATCAGCCCAACCCGTGCGCCGCTCTGCGCCAGCGCAATCGCCAGGTTGACCGCTACCGTCGTCTTGCCCACGCCACCTTTGCCGGAGCCGACGGCAATCGCATTGCGGATCGGAGCGCTGACCAGGCCGCGCATGCGACCATCGTTCGGAACATCCGAGGCCATTTTCACCTGCACTTCTTTCACGCCCGGCAAAGTGGCCACCGCCTGCTTCGCTTCTCGCTCGATCTGCGAACGCAGGGGACAGGCGGGGGTGGTCAGCATAATGGTGAAGGAAACGCGATCCCCGTCCACTTCCAGGTCGCGGATCATGTTCAAGCTGACCAGATCGCGATGGAGCTCGGGCTCCTGAACGCGGCTCAAAGCCTGTAAAACTTGCTCTTTCGTTATCTGTTTTGTCATATATCACCTGATAGAACAGGACAAACCGAAACGGTTTGCCCTGGTTGAAAATTAAGCGGATTTAGCAGCCTTTGCGGCTTCTTTGGCTTTGCGCGCTTCCTCTTCGCGAGCGTAATTCAGCGGGCGAATGCTGGCATAGTAGGAAGCGGGCTTGAGCAGTTTCTCCAGCGAATAAACGTTGCGACCATAAGAGGCCACCTCATAATCGTGGTCCATCTTGATCGCATCGAACGGGCAGTACTCGGCGCACAGGCCACAGTTCATGCAGATATCGGCATCAATATAGAACTCAGCCGGTTGTGGCACCGGCCGCCCGGTGTTCGGATCGGTGGTGCGCACGATCCAGATGCATTGCGGCGGGCAGACTTTGGCACAAATGCCGCAGGAGGTGCAGCGGATCTCCTTTTCGCCATTCGGGCCTTCATCATAGACCAGGAAGGGCAGGTAGCGGAACTCCTCCGGCAACGGGCGCCGCTCTTCCGGGTACTGGATCGTGAAAACGCCCCGTCCCTCCGGGCTAGAACGACGGGCAATGCCTTCAGGGGTATAGTAGCGCTTGCCCCACCAGGCAATGTCGTCCAGATAGGTGTCAATGAAGTGTTTCAGGGTAACGCTCAGACCTTTGAGTATGCCTTTTCCGTACATGTGTCTCTCCTTGCTACGGCATTAGCGATCCAGTTCACCCAGGACGATATCCAGCGCGCCCAGGATGACCACGAAATCGGCGATCTTGTTGCCCACGCACATTTTCTCCAGCGCGGTGATGTTGATGAACGATGGGGCACGCACGTGATAGCGCCAGGGGTTCGGTTTCCCGTTGGAGACGATGTAGAAGCCGAGCTCGCCCTTCGGTGCCTCGATGCGACCGTAGGCTTCACCTGCCGGCACCCGCACCTGATATTGCGGCTTGACGCTCATGATCGGACCTTCGGGCAGCTGCCGAATGGCCTGATCCAGAATGCGCAGGGATTGGCGGATCTCATCCAGGCGGATCAGGTAGCGGTCGTAGAGATCGCCGTTGTAGCGCACGGCCACATCGAACTCGAAGCGATCGTAGATGCCGTAGGGCTCGGCGCGGCGCACGTCATAGGGCACACCGCTGGCACGCAGCACCGGCCCGGTGATGGAATAGCGAATGGCCTCTTCAGCCGAGAGCTTCGCCACACCCTTCAGGCGCGAAACCAGCACTTCATTTTCGCTCAACAGGCGATCGAATTCATCCACCTTGCGCGGCAGGCGATCGTAGACCAGACCTTTGAGCTTCTGCAGGGCCTCCGGCGGAAGATCGCGCACCACACCACCGAAGCGGTGATAGTTGCACATCATGCGCGAGCCGGAAACGGCCTCGAAGATATCCAAGATCAGCTCGCGCTCTTCAAAGGCATAGAGGGAGGGGGTGAAATAGGCGCCCAGGTCGTTGAGCAACATGCCCACCAAGACCAGGTGGTTCTGGATACGGCTGAGCTCGGCCATGATGACGCGCAGGTATTCGGCGCGTTCCGGCACCTGAATGCCCATCAGCTTCTCAACCGCCAGGGCGTAGGCCCAGTTGTTGCTCATCGAGTTGAAGTAATCGAGGCGATCGGTATACGGCATGTTTTGCAAGAATGTATTGCGTTCCCCGATCTTCTCGTGATTGCGGTGCAAGTAGCCGACCACGGGCTTGAGCGCGACCACCGTCTCACCATCCAACACCACCGCGGCGCGGAACACACCATGCGTCGAGGGGTGTTGCGGACCGAGATTGACGATGACGCGATCGGCTTTCAGGTCACCATCTCCCTGGGTATAGCGCGCCAGAGAAGCGTAAAGCAGGGCATCTGGGTCTTCGGCCGTCCAGGTTTCCGGATCGAAGCCGGGCGGGAAGTTCAGGTTATCGCCAAAAGGATTTTTCTGCTCGGCAGGGATAAATTTACCATCCGGCCAGCGCGATTTATACGGTTTGGCCTCTTCCTCGAAAAACGGCTCTTTCCAATCCTTGCGCAGGGGATGGCCGGCAAACCCTTCCCACATGAAAATGCGCCGTAGATCGGGATGACCGGTAAAACGAATTCCCAACAGGTCCCAAGCCTCGCGCTCCTGAAGCTCAGCACCCGGCCAGATGGGGGTCACAGAGGGGACCTCGATCGGGTCCTGGCGTGGAACCTGCACCTTGAAAACCAGCCCAGGGCCACCGGTGGTCTTATAAACATGGTAGACGACCTCCATCGTATCCGGGTAGTAATCCACACCGGTGACGGAGGAAAGCAGGTCGTAACCGAATTCATCGCGCAGGGCGGTAGCGACCTCGATCAGGTGATCTTTTTCTACGATCCAGCCGCTATAGCCAGGGCGGGTATCCGGACGCACGGCCTGTGGAAAGCGAGCGGCCAAATCCAAAGCGGGAGCAGTGACGGTAGCCATTTAACCCTCCTGTGCGACGGTTTGCGCCTGCGCCTGTTCGGCAGCAATGCGCTTGATCTCTTGCATGCGCCGCGGGTCGATCACATCCGGCCCAAGCACCGGGATCGGAATTTCGACGCTATCCGGCCCCTTCTGATACCAGCGCACGCGGCGGATGGATTGCTTATCGATCTTTTCCTGCAGCTTCATCAGGCCGGCAGTGAGGGCTTCCGGGGTCGGAGGGCAGCCGGGGATATAGACATCGACGGGGATGAACTTATCCACACCGGCCACGACGTTATAGCCTTCCTTGAAAGGGCCACCGCCGGAGGCGCAAGCACCCATCGCCACCACGTATTTCGGTTCGGGCATTTGGTTATAGAGGCGCACGATAGCCGGGATCATCTTCTTGGTCACCGTGCCGGCAACGATCATGACATCGGATTGGCGCGGGCTGGGACGCATGACCTCCATGCCGAAGCGCGCCAGGTCAAAACGGGCCGCCTGGGCGGCGATCATTTCGATGGCGCAACAGGCCAGACCGAACATCATCGGCCAGAGCGAAGAGCGCCGCCCCCAGTTGTAGATGCGGTCAAGGGTGGTGATCACCACCTGCCCCTGCATCTCAGGGGGGATTTCATAACCGGGACTTTGCAATTCACGATGGTCCATGCAAACACTCCTCGTACCAGAGTTGGAAAATTTCGAGCAGTAATTCATCGTTGACCGGTCCGGGCTCATCCTGAAAGCCTTCCAGGCCACGAACCAAATCTTCGAGCTGCCCCAGGGAAAGCTGTTCCAGAGGATATTGCGGGTATTGCCGCATCAGGGCACGCGCAATCGCATAAGGGGCTTCCCAGGAGAGTCGGTCGGTCATATACGGGTGCAATTATAGCATGGGTAGGAGGTCGGTCAAGTGAATTTCGCAAATATATGTTTACAAAAATCCAGATGTGAGTATAATCACACCCGATCTATGACAACGCGACGCGAACGGATTCTGAACTATCTGCGCGCCCACGCTTCGGCAACACTGGAAGAGCTAGAACGAGCCTTGAAAATGCAGCCGCCAACCCTGCGCTATCACCTGCGGAAGCTGGAGGAAGCCGGGCTGATCGAGGCGGAAAAGCAGAGCGAGGGAAGACGAGGCCGACCTTCCTACCGCTATCGCCTGAGCCATCGGCTGCAGGGGGATAACCTGCCGCGGCTGATCGAGGTGCTCTTTGCGCTGTTGAAGGAACGCGGCCTGGGTGGGGAGGCCCTGGCTTTCGCCTTAGCCAAAGGGCTGAACGAGCTTGGGCCGGGGGCGGAGCCCCAGGTCCCAGAAACGAACCGCTTGCGTCTCACCCTGGAGTTTTTGCAACGGTTGCACTATCGCCCACGTTGGGAGGCGGCAGCTCAGGGGCCGCGTGTCTTCTTCCAACATTGTCCCTATTACGAAATCCTGGCCGCTCATCCGGAGCTTTGCCAGATGGACGTGCACTTGCTGGAGGGATGCCTGAAAAAAAGCGTGACCCTGCTCTCCCGTGGGGATTGGGAGACGGGTCACGGTGGGGTGTGTATCTTTCAAGTGCAGGGGTGACTAGGCCGCGGCGACGCGGGCATTGAATTCTTCGATCAGGGCATCGATCTCTTCCGCTTGTTGTTGAATCTCGGTCCAGTAGTTCGGGTCATACCACTGCGCTTGGAGCTCTTCGGAGGTCTTGCCCTGTTGCTCGACCCAGGTGAAGTATTTGAGGTTGTGAATGCGGCGGCGATCGGTATAGCGCAGTTCGAGCAAATGTTCGGTGGATTGACCGAGCAACCAACGGGCATAATCGGCGGCGGCCTGCCGTTCATCGTACTCGCCCATTTCGGCGCGCATTTCGGCCAGGCGCGATTGGTAGAGTTCCATGGAGTCGGTGAGGACGGTGATGACGATGTCGTTTTCGCCCAATTCGTAGTATTTGGCGAACTTGATGGCGCCGAGCAGGTTGGAAATGCCGGAAAAGCCGAGCAGGTCAAGCTGGGAGACGATGGCTTCCGGTACACCCATCTTGACGAGATAGGCACGGCCGGCCGGTTCGTTGAAGAGGCGAGCCAGGTTGACTACGGCGTTATCATCAATGGCGGCCACGAAGTCGGTGTTTTTGACGTTGTGAATCCAGGGGACGTGCTTATCGCCGATGCCTTCGATGCGATGGGCACCGAAGCCGTTTTCGAGCAGGGTGGGGCATTGTAAGGCCTCGCAGGCGACGATCTTGCTTTCGGGGAAGCGTTGCTTCATGAAGTCGCCGGAGGCGATGGTGCCGGCCGAGCCGGTGGAAGAAACCATGCCACGATAGCGATCGTTCGGGCGCATGAGGTGCTCGAGGACTTCCAACATGGCGTGGCCGGTGATCTCATAGTGCCAGAGATAGTTGCCGAATTCCTCAAATTGATTGAAGATCATCAGGTCTTCGCCGGAACGGCGTAGCTCCCAGCATTTATCGAAGATCTCTTTGACGTTGGATTCGCTGCCGGGGGTTTTGATCACTTCCCCGGCGATGCGTTCGAGCCATTCAAAACGCTCGCGGCTCATGCCTTCGGGCAGAATGGCGATGGAATGACAACCGAGCAGCGCCGAATCGTAAGCCCCGCCGCGGCAGAAGTTGCCGGTGGAAGGCCAGACGGCCTTTTGGGTGGTGGGATCGAACTGGCCGGTCACCAGCCGCGGCACCAGACAGCCAAAGGCGGCACCGACTTTGTGCGCCCCGGTGGGGAACCATTTGCCGATCAGGAGCACAATGCGGGCCGGCACGCCGGTCAAAGAGGGGGGAAGTTCGAGAAAATTGACCCCGTGGAAGCCGCCGCCGTGAGGTTTCGGCTCGTTGTGCCAGGTGATGCGGAACAAGTTGCGCGGGTGCAAATCCCAAAGCCCGATCTCGGCCAGCTCGGCGCGGATCGAAGGGGGGATGCGAGAGGGGTCTTTCATTTGGGCAAAGGTGGGGATGAGGATGTTGCGTTCACGGGCGCGACGGACGGCACGTTCCAGGCGCTCCGGGTAGACGGTCAGATCAATGCGGGCCATAGATTGCTCCTCAGAAGAAATGAGAAGGTGTGGGGAGTACGCAGTGGATTGTAACATAGGATAGCAAAAAACAGAATTAGACTTGGGCTATAATTATGAGAGATGTAAACTAAGGACAAAACTTGGGTAACAATAGCGGAGAGATCAACGTGCCAGTAGACAACGAATCTCTTCAGAAGTGGCAAGAGCAGCTCGCCCCCTACTTGCTCAAGATCGAGATCTTGGGTGAAATCCCGCTGGAACCTGCCGAACACACCGAAATCGAACATGGAATAAGAGAACTGGTACGCCAACATGGCCTTACAAAAGCCACCCACTTGCTTCGGCATAAATATCCTGCCGTTTTCGTCACCTACCTTGCTTTCAAAGCTGCTTTCAACGACGAGCGCGGTTTCTGGGATCAGGTTGCTCAGTCTATAGGCATAGAAAATTGCTCTCTTCTTTTTCATAATTCACATCACTGGGGAAAAACATTTCTGGAAATCATTGAAGAGCATCCTAACCTACGGCGCTTTGTGGGCGTTTCGGGGCTGGAATATATCACTCCCATCCGTCTGCACGGTGGCATCCCGGCCTTTTCTCTGCCTGACTTTTTCCGGTATATTCTACTGCCTTCGATTGAAAAAGTCCCCTATGATGGTATGGATGATGATGCAGCACTCCAGGAACTGCTCAGACATTACACTGCGCAACTATTCGTAGATGATGTAGTACGCTACTTCTTTCTTTATGCGGGCGAAACGGCGCGCGAATTCTTCCGCAAATGCCGCCGCATGGCGCGCTTGGCACATACCAATCAGCCTTTACCCCCACCTAAAGAACTTGGCCTACGCCCATATGTGGTGCAAGCCTTTGAGGCGTTTCAAGAAAGGCAGAGCGAGCCTGTCCAGCGCCGCCGCAGACCACGTCTGTTTTTCTACCCCTATGCCCCGGCCTTTCGCATTGTTTTGCCCGCCCAGCCACTCAACCTAGAGCAGGCAAGCACACGCTATGACGCTCACCTGATCAACCCTGTGAACGGAGCCATTCTTGCAGAAAAAAACCGCCTGCGCCCGCGCCGTCAAGGAATGGATTGGTTACTCGAAGAAGTGGAGTGGCTACTCGAGGAGCCACTGCCGGCCGTACAAGTTGCACTCTTTCCCCAGAATGCCGAAACGCCGCTTGTCTCCTATTTCTTGCGCATCTTGCCTCCCGATGGATACCCACCCATTCTTGCATTCCGTTATTCCGATGGACAACGAGCCCGTCTCTCCCCTGCTCTACCGGCTGGAGAACTGTGGCTGCTCTACCCCGCCGATTGCGAACTACGCTTTGAAGGAACGGCACGCCAATTAGAAACGCTACATCCATTTGCCCCACCTTGGGAAAACTGGCAAGCTGCCGCCTGGGACTTAAGACAAACACGCTTTGTACGCTTATTGCACGAAGGCAAAGACGTTTGTGCCCCGATTGCGGTTTCACACCCCCTGGAACCTGCGTTGAGTCTTTCTACCTTACCACCACAAGTTTTACCCGTAGACGATAAACCGCTTTACACCGCCGCGCCCCAGGTCATTCTCCCCCTGCAAGCTCCGACTGAGGCGGCAGAAGAATTGCAAAACTGGCATCTACGCCTGGAATCGCGCTATGCCGCCGCTCCGCAAGGTGTTTGGGAAGCAAAAGCAAATGAACTGCCTTTTGTCATCGAAAATGCGGAAGCGCATATTTCGCTTTCTCCCTGGCTTGGAGAATCGCCTGCCGGAACGTATCATCTCATCATCTCCCGGCACGAACGCCCAACAGCCGAATTGCCATTTCGGGTCTGTGCCGGCCTGCAATTGGATGGATTAGAACCTTATTACCTTCCCACAGAAAAAGGGGCTCAGCCGGTCACTTTTAGTGTGCATTTGCCCCTCAATGCCAAATTGCTGCCAGACGACGAAAGCGAAATCACTACTTGCCCAGATGGGTTCATCGTCCGCGTTCCGGAAAAAGCATCACGGGCTGATTTACGTCTGGAACTGGCTATTGCGCCAGAGCCTATTCGAATACCCTTGCGAATTTCCGTACCACGTCTGCGCTGGGCTTTGACACTTCAAAAAGGCTCTGCATTAGAATGGGTACACCAGCCCATCACCCGCTCACTGCCGGAGCTCTTACAAGCCGATCTGACCACTTTTCATCCTCGTCTGCGAGTGGAATTGCCCCTATCGGAAAAGGAAAAACCACTGGTCGAATTGCACCTTAGCACGCCGGCAAGCGAAAAACCTCTACAAACTTCTCCCAGCCACTTGCTCTCCGGGCGATGGCTGGAGTTCGATCTGGCCTCCTTCTTCGATACGCTACGCGCTCAGCCGGAGGAATCGGTATTCGAGTTCCAGCTCGAGCTACTAGATGCGAACCGAAACTTGAACTTGCGTTTGCCGGTTCTACGATTGACCCGCAAAGTAGATATTCGCGTTTGTTGGTTTGAGACCCTTCCGGGTGACAACTGGCGCCTGCACTGGCACGAGCCGCGCCCGCTTCGTCACCGCCGCCTGCGGCTGTGGTCGCTTTGGCAGCCCTGGGCCGAGCCACTGGAGATTCCTTTGCCAGATAACCCATCCAAAAGCGATGGCGTCCCTGGTGAAAACTGGTGGATGTACGACATTCCTGAGGAATTCGGCCTACCGCCTGCTAGGTATAGAGCCCAATTTCTCGTCCTGCCACCGTATGAGCAGTCACCTATTCCTCCTTTCCCTCCAGAAGACGGTATCGAGATCCAAATGCTCGCAGAGGCGGAAAGATTGAGGCAAATTGATGGTGAGTTGGTCAGAGCTACACCGGCTCGCGCTTTTGCCTTACATTTTGAAGAACTGTGTATTTATCATCTTATGGGCCAACAGGATAGAAAAGAGAAAGAAATCCAATGGTGTTTGGAACATTGGAAGGAATCCAGCTTGATCCATCTAGAAGCCCTCGCACGTTGGCTAGGAAAGTATGATTCTCAAGAAAACCAACGCGCTTTCCTAATTTGTCTCTTCCGAGAAGAATCTCTCAAGAGATTGGAGCAAGAGCGTCATTCTCAGGACTTCGTGCAACGCTATCTCGAAAACGTCACAAAGTTGAAAAGCCTTCGAGCTGAAAGTATCCGCTATATTCTAAATCTAGCACAAGATCCATCAGTTATCTTGCATGCGCTTCGGCTTTTATCTGAACTGAACATCGAAGAATCCAGGCAGATCTTTTGGGACATCCTGGCAAGCGGGAGGCTATCAGAATCTGACGCAGCCGCAATTCTCAAAGACGATCATGATTTTGCCCGTCACCTGCTTAAAGATATGCCTCCTTCTTCGCTGCGTTCTCGTCTGTTGCGCGAATTAAGTGCGTATGTGGATTTGCCCGAATACGTGGTCAAGATAGGATACTATGTGCTCTGTGACGTTGGCTGGGGAGAACTACTTGAAATTCGTGGCGCAGAACACGAGAATTTCTTTTTGGTCGATCAGGAACAACCGACACTGTTGATAAAATTGCTCCACATGCCGGAGCAAAAAGTCGAAATTGACCTAGCTGCGCGCCGCATTTCTCTACCTGGACGAAGCGGCATCAACCGCTGCGCCTGCGGTAGATTCGCTGCCCTTGGTGGCAAGCAAACGGAAGCCTTGTGGCAAAAACATCTCTCGTTTTGTGGCAATTCGCGCGCCAATATTGTCTCCATCCCTGCCACCAGCACATTGACTAACCTGCCTGTATATCGGTCCGCACCGCCCAATGACCAGCTCGATACCCGACTCGGAGGATAAACCATGCCCATTCATCCCATCCAAACCGCCCGTCGTCTGCGCGAAGCCTATATCCGTTACCTCAAAACAATTAAACCATTCCAGGATGACCGTCTGCGCGAGGAGTTCAGCCGCGCCCTGGAAGCGGAAAACATGCTGGTCAAGGGACCCTATCTTGAACTCACCCTACCCTTTAAACCCGGCAAAACCATCCGGGAATTGATGGAAGAGCAAGTCCTTTCGGCGCGTTTTGCGGCGTTTTGTCACGAGGAGGGCGGGCTGCGCCCCGATCGTCCGCTCTACTGGCATCAGGAACAAGCCATCCGCAAGGCGCGAGAGGGGCGCAATCTGGTCATCACCACCGGCACAGGTAGTGGCAAGACCGAAGCTTTCCTCATTCCAATTCTCGATTCTCTGGCGCGTGAAGCTGAAGCTGGGACACTTGAGCAATCGGGGGTGCGCGCCCTGTTGCTTTACCCGATGAATGCCCTGGCCAACGATCAGATGGAACGTTTGCGCGGCTATCTGAAGAAATTCCCCCAAATCACCTTTGGGCGCTATGTCGGCGAGACCAAAAAAGAATACGATAAAGCCCTGGAGTTTTATAAGCAAATCAATCAGGGCAAAGAACCTCCGCCAAACGAACTCATCAGCCGCGAGCAAATGCAAGCCCACCCGCCGCACATTTTGCTCACCAACTACGCCATGCTGGAATACCTGTTGCTGCGCCCGGCGGATACCGACCTCTTCGACGGCGAGAAGGGTAAACACTGGCGCTTTCTCGTGCTGGATGAAGCCCATGCCTATGATGGCGCGCAAGCCACCGAAATTGCCATGCTCTTGCGCCGCCTGCAAGACCGCGTGACCGGCGGCGGACAAAAGAAACTGCAAGCCTTCGCCGTTAGCGCCACCTTGGGCGAAGATACCCCCCAGGTCCGCGCCCAAATCAGCGAATTTGCCCACAAGATTTTCAACCTGGATTTCAACCCCGAAGATGTGATTTTCGGTCAGCGGGAACCGCAAAGTGGTCTCTCTGCCCCCTGGGGGCGCGGCGCTCCAGAATTGTATGCTCGCCTGGCCGCCCTAGCAGATGACTATCGTCAAAATCCGAACGTGGCCCTGCCTGATACGCTACCGGGAGTCGCGCCCGAATTGATGGCCTCCGCACTCCACAACGCGCAGGGGGCAGAAGAACCGCTGCCGCGTTTTCTGTACGAACTGCTGCGCGGCGATGAGCGCATTCACCTTCTGCGCAATCTGTTGCAGCAAAACCCACTGCTGCTCGATGCAGCCGCCCGCCGGGTCTTCCCCGAATTGCCGGAGAGCGAGTCCCTGCCTGCTCTGGCAGATTTGATCTCGGCGGCTATTCTCGCCCGCGAACGCAAAGATAAACTCCCCCTGCTGCCTGCCCGCTATCACCTGTTTGCCCGCGCCCTGGAAGGCGCATTCGTCTGCCTGAACGAATCACACCCCGCACACCGGCAGGAAGGCAAACCGCGTCTCTTCCTGACCCGCCAAAAATTTTGCGAACACTGCGGCAGCCGCGTCTTTGAACTGGCGAACTGCACCCGCTGCGGCACCAGTTACCTGATTGGCGACGAGCGCGAGGGATATGAACTGCCTGAAAGCGAATTTTCGCCCGCCAACCCGCGCGATGATGACCGGACCTACCTCATTCAAAACAGCGTCATTTACGATAACGAGTTGGAAGCTCGTCGCTTGCGTTATTTTGTCCTCAAACCGCTCGAAGCATCCGAGGCCGACGAGGATGCGCTGGTGGAGGGCGAGATGGAAGCCGGAGAAGAACCGGACGAAAAGACCGAAGAAGTGCAACTCTGCCCGCGCTGCGGAGCTATCTTTGAACGTGGCGATCCTGGCTGCGGCTGCGGCGTTCCCTTGCGCGCTGTTGCCCGCGTGGAAATGGGCAAAAAGAAAACGTTGGAACGTTGTGTTTCCTGCTCCACCTACACCCAGGGCGGGGTGATTTTCCGCTTCCTCACCGGTCAGGATGCCCCGGTCAGCGTGCTGGCCGGCACGCTGTACCGCGATGTGCCGGAAGCAAAGAAAGGGACTGCTGAGCGCGAACACCCCGGCGGCGGGCGGAAACTACTGGTATTCACCGATAACCGTCAGCGCGCCGCCTTCTTTGCGCCCTACCTGCAGCGCGCCCAGGAACGTCAACTGCGCCGCCGCTTGATGGTGGAATCGCTCAAAAATCTCTCCGACGAAGAGCCGCTTCGCTTTTCAGATTGGATGGGTATTTTATTGACCTACACCAAAAAAGCCAACATTTTTCCTGAGGATGTTTCCCTACGCAAAAAACGCCTAACGGTTGCTACCTGGCTGATGCTGGAATTTAGCGGTCTGGATAAAAGGCTCGGGCTGGAGGGCGTCGGCTTGCTCTACTTCCGCCCCTTCCGCTCGGCGCGCTGGCAGCCACCCCAGGAATTGCTGGCTGCACCCTGGAATTGTTCGCCTGAGGAAGCCTATCAGGTCCTTGCCATCCTGCTCAACACGCTGCGGCGGCAGGGCGCGGTCACGTTCTTGTTGGAGGATGAAGACATTCATCTTCTGGACGATGAAGAAAAGCGCAATGAATTTCGCCCTCGCGCCCGCAACTTTTATGTGCGCGAGACCGGTGCAGATAATTACTTCAAATTCGGCGTTTATAGTTGGCTGCCCTCCGAGCGTTACAACAACAGCCGCCGAGACTATTTGGCGCGCCTATTGGCGAAGAAAAAAGGCGAGAAAACGCCTTCTGCAGAGACCATCCGGCAAGCCGGGCAATTGCTCAGCGCCTTGTGGAAGTATCTCCTCTCGGACACGGGAGGTAACTGGTTCGAAGGGGAAACCAAAGAGCGGGTTGGCACGGTCTATCGCCTGCGTCACGATCGTTGGGAGGTGATTCCCACCCTTGATGACCTTTCTCCATGGTGGGTTTGCGACACCTGCCAAAACCTGAGCGCCTTTTCAGTGGATGGTGTTTGTCCCACTTACGGCTGCGGCGGGACCCTTCAGCCGTTGGCGCAACACGAGCATGTCATCCGCGACAACCTGTACCGCTATCAATATCAGAACGAAGCGCCGCTGGTCCTGAAGGCGATGGAACACACCGCCCAATGGACTTCCACAAAAGCCGCAGAAATCCAAAAACAGTTCATTGTTGGTGAAGTCAATGTCCTGAGTTGTTCCACCACCTTTGAACTGGGCGTGGATGTTGGTGATTTGAACGCTGTTCTCCTGCGGAACGTGCCTCCCAGTGCTGCCAATTACATCCAGCGCGCCGGGCGTGCCGGTCGCCGCAGCGACAGCGTGGCAATGGTGGTCACCTTTGCCCAGCGCCGCCAGCACGACCTGACTTTTTACGCCGAACCGGAGCGCATGATTGCCGGTAAAATCCGTCCGCCACTCGTCCCGCTCAAAAATGACAAAATCATCCGCCGTCATCTGCACTCAGTGGCGTTTGCTGCCTTCTTGCGCTGGGTGAAGAATCGCGGCTGGGAATATGACAAAACTGGCGACTTTTTTGCCCCCGAAGACCCGGCGCGCAATGGCGTGAATTTGTTCAAAGCCTATCTCTCTACCCGCCCACCGGAGTTACAAGCCGCCCTCAAACGTATCACCCCCACCGACGACCCCGAACTGCCCCAACGACTGGGATTGGAAGATTGGGGGTGGCTCGCTTATCTGATTGACCCTGAAGACGGGGTTTTCGAGAACGCCGCCCGCACATTAATCGGCGAGTTAGATGAATTCTTGCGTTTGGAGCAGGAAGAAAAAAATAAAAAACGCTCGAATGGCAGATTAATCGAAGAATACCAGAAAGTACAGGATACCATCCGTGGTCGTGACCTGCTCGGTTACCTCGGCTCGAAAAACGTCCTGCCAAAATACGGCTTCCCTACCGATGTCGTGCCGCTGCAAACCGATCACCTCCATATCCCAGATGCCGACAAAATCGAACTCGACCGCGACCTGAAACAAGCTATCTCCGAATTTGCCCCCGGCGGGCAGGTGGTGGCAGCAGGCAAAATCTGGTACAGCCGGGGCATCAAACGTTTGCCCGGACGTGCACCTGTACCATATAGCTATGCTATCTGCAAAGACTGCAAGCGCATCAATATCCGGCCAGGCACAGATCCAATTACCCATTGCATCTGCGGAAAACCACTACAAGGCAGCAAACGTGGAACCTATATTGTTCCAGAATATGGCTTCATCGCCGAGGCCAAAACCGATGTCCCCGGTGAGAACCCGCCCGAACGCATTTATGCCAGCCGGGTCTATCTGGCCAATTACATTACTTCCAGCGCCAATCAGCCCGCTTTTGACCCGCGCAGGGTAGAGCCGGACCCGGAATTCACCGCCGGTGTGCAGGTTCTCAAAGGCTACACCCGCAACGCCTATCTGGGACTGGTCAACAATGGCTACGGCTTAGGTTTCCATGTGTGTTCAGTGTGCGGCTGGGCAGATGTTATTGAATACATGAATGGCAAGCCAGTCAAGCCTCCTAGAGAACACATCAACCCACTGACGCAGGAGAAATGCACCGGCTCGATGTCGCCTTATCACCTCGGCCATCACTTTATGACCGATGTTCTGCAACTGCGCTTTTCCATGTCCATTTCGGGCGAAAGCAAGATTTACTCTCTGCTCTATGCCATCCTCAACGGCGCCAGCGACGCCCTCGAAATTCCGCGCAACGATGTGGATGGCCTGATCTTCTATCAAGACGGGCAGCCCTCTTTTCTGCTGTACGATACCACCCCCGGTGGTTCGGGCCATGTGGAAATGATACACAATCACCTGCGCCCGGCGCTGGAAGCTGCCTACAAGCGAGTATCAGAATGCGAAGGCTGTGCCCAAGAAACCAGTTGCTACAGCTGTTTGCGCGATTACAATAACCAATTTGCCCATGATAAGCTTGTGCGAGGTGAGGCGGCTCTCATTCTTTCACGCGTACTGGGAAAATAGTTCAGCATAAGATTTCCTAACGCGCGCCTTCGCCATTTTGTAGCCCCCTAAGATATTCCCGAATGGCCTGAATTTCGCTATCCGAAAGGTGCAAGTTGGGCATGGCCGTGCTCGGGCGCACGGCGCGCGGATTGCGCAGCCAGGCGAACAGTTCTTCATCACTCAGGTATTTCATGGATCGATCCAGGTTCGGTGCATAGAGCGCCCCTTGTCCACCGATGATATGACACTTACGGCAGCCGTATTGTTCCACCAGCGCTGCTCCTACCGCAGGGGAAACTTCCACCCGCTTGATCAGGTTAAGATACCAGCGCGGGCGGGCGATCAGGACAATCAACACACCGAAAAGAAGCAGAGCAGAGGACCAGAAGAGCCGCTTTCGCATGGGCATATTATATCCGTCCCGCCGCCCACAGCCACCCTCCACGGTCTACGGTCTACCGTCCACCGTCCAGGGTCTGAATTCGCCGCTTTTTCGAGTAAAATACCCTCACCATTCCACATCTGGGGAGTATTGCCATGAACTTTGATCTGACCGAAGAGCAACGCATGTGGCAACGTAGCGTGCATCAGTTCGTAGCCGATGTGGTGCGACCGAAAGCACGCGAAGTGGACGAAAGTGGGGAATTCAACTGGGAAGCTGTGCGCAAGGGAGGGCCTCTGGGATTGCTGGGATTAAATGTCCCGGAAGATTACGGCGGTGCCGGCGTGGATGCCATCAGCGCGGCGATCGCCATCGAAGAACTGGGGTGGGGATGCGGCTCGACGGCTCTGGCCTTCGCCGCCCATAACGGACTTGGGACATTGCCCCTGGTGGTCTACGGCAGCGAAACGCTCAAACGCACCTGGTTGCCCAAGGTCACCGATGGACGCGGCCGGCTGGCAGCGCTGGCGCTCACCGAACCCGGCGCCGGTTCAGATATTCAGGGCGGGGTGACCACGCGCGCCGAGAAGATCGGCAATGAGTGGGTGATCAACGGCACCAAGATGTGGTGTACGAATGCGGGGATTGCTGAATACATCATCACGCTGGTGCGCACCGATCCACACGGTGGCTCACGCTCGCTGAGCATGATCCTGGTCCCGACCGATACCCCCGGCTTGCGCATCGGACCACCGGAGAAGAAGATGGGGCTACACGGCTCCCCTACCCATGCTGTGACGTACGATAACGTCCACGTGCCGTTGGAAAACCTGGTGGGCGAAGAGGGCCGCGGCCTGCAACAAGCACTCGCCACGCTGGATAGCGGCCGGATCAGCATCGGCGCTTTAGCAGTGGGTCTGGCGCAAGCGGCCTTTGAATACGCTCGTGACTATGCGAAAGAACGTCGCGCCTTCGGTCAGCGCATCGCCGATTTCGAGGCCATCCAATGGATGCTCGCCGATGCCGCCACCGAGATCGAAGCCGCACGCACCCTGGTCTACCGCGCCGCCTGGCTCAAGGAACAGGGACGTCCTTTCTCCAAAGAGGCTTCCATGGCCAAGCTCTTCGCCACCGAGATGGCCGAGCGCGTGTGCCGCAATGCCATTCAAATCTTCGGCGGATACGGCTATAGCCGTGAATATCCGGTGGAACGCATTTATCGGGATGCCCGCCTGATGACCATCGGCGAAGGGACCAGCGAAATTCAACGCCTGGTGATCGCCCGGCATATTCTGTCATAGACGCAAACGCAAGCGTTTGCGCTACCTGTGACCCGCTTCGGCCTCTGGAGATTCTCGTAGCAAGTCAACCGCATGGGGCAAGGCCGGAGCGATCACTTCCAAGCTCTCAATCGCCCCTTTCGGGCTGCCGGGTAGGTTGACGATCAACGTGCGCTTGCGAATGCCGGCTACGCCGCGCGAAAGCATGGCATGGGGCGTTTTGCTCAGCGAAGCGGCGCGGATCGCTTCGGCCAATCCCGGCACTTCCTTATCCAGGACGGCGCGCGTTGCTTCGGGGGTGATATCGCGCGGGGCCACGCCGGTGCCGCCGCTGGTCAGGATCAGGTCTACGCCGCCTTCGTCACAGCGCGCCATCAGCCAATTGCGCAGCGTGACGTAATCATCCGGTAGCACCGCCAGAGTGACCACCTTCCAACCCTGCTTTTGCACCCATTCGGCCAGTGCCGGCCCGCTGGCATCGGCGCGTTCGCCGCGAGCCGAACGATCGGAAGCGATCAGGATTGCTACGCGCAAGGTCATCGTAAATCCTTCCCGTAGATCACCACGTAATCCATCCGTTCCCAGCCACGCTTCTCATAGAATCGCATGGCTTCTTCGTTATCGGTCGTAACCAGCAGATAGGCACGCAAGCAGCCCTTCGCCCGTAAACGAGTTTCCACCTCTTCCATCAGGCGCGAAGCGATGCCGCGCTGACGAAACGCAGGATGCACGGCCAGGTGATAGATCAGACCGCGCCGGCCATCGAAGCCGCCGATCACGCTGCCGATAATCTGTCCCTCTTCCTCTGCCACCAGGAACAAATCGGGATCGCGCTGCAATTTCTTCTCGATCTCTTGCGGTGCATCGGAAGCCCCCAGACGAACGCCCTTTTCCATCCTTTGCCAGAGATCGGTCACGGCTTCGTAGTCTTGCGGATAACGAAAGGCGCGAATCTGCATGGACACGCAAGGCAAGTTCAGGATTCGGTCAGGCGGCGGATGGTGCGGATCAGATCATCGGGCATAAACGGCTTGAGCAAAAAGGCATCGGCGCCGGCGCTCAGGCATTGCTCACGCACATCCATCCCGGAAATCATCACGACCCGCGGCCCGTTGGAGGAATGAGCTCGAATCTGGCGCACCACATCCAGTCCGCTACCGCCGCTCAGGTGCACATCCAATAAAAGCACATCCGGATGCTCCTGCTGTACGGCCTTGAGCACTTCTTGAGGCTTGGTTTCTGCAGTTAACACTTGAAAACCCTCCATGCTGAGGAGGGTTCGCAAAAGCGAGAGCATGGTTGCATCATCTTCAGCGAGAATTACTTTGGTCATCTTGCGATTTCTTCCTTCTCCGTGATTTTGGCTTGGAATTGCCCTCCACAGCGGCTTCCTGGGAAAGAAGCGGGGCAACTTCCTGGGAAGTCTCCCGTGCTTCGCTTCCATCGAGCGCGGCGCGGAAGACCTCATCCACCGTATCCACAAAAATGAATTGCATTTGCTTGCGCACTTCTTCAGGCACATCGTCCAGGTCAGGCGCGTTCCGCCGCGGCAGGATCACCGTCTTCAACCCGTTGCGGTGGGCAGCAAGCACTTTTTCTTTGATCCCGCCAACGGGTAGAACCTGACCCGTAAGCGTGATTTCGCCGGTCATGCCGATGAAGGGCTTGACGCGGCGTCCGGTGAGCAGCGAGACCAGAGCCGTGGCCATGGTCACGCCGGCAGAGGGGCCATCTTTGGGCTGAGCACCGGCCGGAACATGCAGGTGAATATCATGTTTCTCGAAGAAATCGGGGGCGATACCCAGATCGGTGGCACGCGAACGGACGTAGGAAAGCGCAGCCCGCGCCGACTCCTGCATGACGTTGCCGATCGAGCCGGTCACCTGAAAGCCTTTGGAACCGGGCATGGAAATGGCCTCCACAAAGAGGACATCCCCTCCGAACGGTGTCCAGGCCAGCCCGGGAACTACACCCGGTGCGGAGGTGCGCAGGAAGATTTCCTCTTCGCCTAGGAAAGGCGGATGATCGAGGAACTCTTCGACCAGTTCGGGAGTGATGCGATAGGGGCCGGGTTTGCCTTCGGCAATGCGCGTGCCCACCTTGCGACAGATCGCTCCGATTTTGCGCTCCAAATTGCGCACACCGGCCTCGCGCGTGTACTGCCGGATGATCTTATGGAGCGCTTCGTCGGTGAATTCGATTTCATCCGGGCGCAGGCTATTTTCGCGAATCTGGCGCGGAATCAAATAGCCACGGGCGATGGCCACTTTTTCACTATCGGTGTAACCGGAGATGTAGATAACCTCCATGCGGTCAAGCAACGGCCCCGGTATGGTTTCCAGGGTGTTGGCCGTGGTGATGAAGAAGACCTGGGAAAGGTCGAAGGCGACTTCCAGGTAATGATCGCGGAATTCTGCATTCTGTTCCGGGTCAAGCACCTCGAGCAGCGCCGAAGCCGGGTCACCGTGGAAATCGAAGACCAGCTTATCCACTTCATCGAGCATGAAGACGGGATTGCGCGATTCCACACGACGCAAGGCCTGGAGAATGCGTCCCGGCATGGCACCGATGTAGGTGCGACGATGACCGCGAATCTCGGCCTCATCGCGCATGCCGCCCAGCGAAATGCGCACAAATTTGCGCCCCATCGCACGGGCAATGGATTGCCCCAGCGAGGTCTTACCTACTCCCGGAGGCCCAACGAAGCACAGGATCACCCCTTCGCGTTCACGCCGAATGGAATCCGTGGAAGCCGTCTGCTCTCCTTTGCGCTCCAAGCGCAATTTACGCACCGCCAGAAATTCGAGGATACGCTCCTTAACATCTTCCAGCCCGTAGTGATCCTGATCGAGGATCTGGCGGGCATGGGCAATATCCAGGTTATCTTCGGTGGTCTTGGACCAGGGAAGGGAGACCAGCCAGTCCAGATAGGTACGGATCACACCGTATTCAGCCGCGGCGCTTGGCAGGCGCGAGAGGCGATCGAGTTCGCGGCGCGCTTGTTTCTCGGCCTCTTCCGGCATGTGGGCCTCTTCGATGCGGCGACGGAATTCCTCCACATCCATCGCCTGCTCATCTTTCTCGCCCAGTTCACGCTGGATGGCCTTCATCTGCTCGCGCAAGAAATACTCGCGCTGCATCTTTTCGATCTCTTCGCGCGCCTGATTTTGAATCTTCTGCCCCAGTTCCAGGACCTCGGCTTCGCGCACCAGGATGTTCAGCAGTTTGCGCAGCTTTTTGCCGACGCTATCCAGTTCCAGGATCTCCTGAGCATCCGCCAGGTCCATACGCTGGAAGTTGGCGATGTTATAGACCAGCTGCAATGGGTCTTCGATGCTCAAAATCGAGTTCAGCAGCTCTTCCGGGAACGAGGGGATCATCTGGACGATCTGCTGGAACTGAGTGCGAGCATTATGCACCAGGGCCTCGATCTCCAGCCCTTCTTCCCGGGTTTCCGGAATATATTCCACGCGCGCTTTGAGATACGGCTCCTCCTGAACGAACTCGATCAGGCGGAAGCGTTCCATCCCCTGAACGAGGATGCGCAACGTGCCATCTGGCGCGCGCAACAGACGATGGACGATAGAAAGCGTGCCGACAGAGAAGAGATCGGCCGGCCCCGGAAGCTCGATCTCCGGTTTCTGCGAGGCGACCAACCCCACCAACTTATCCCCGGAGACTACATCATCGATCAGTCGGATCGAGCGCGGTTGGCCAATGGTCAACGGAACGGCGGTCTGCGGATAAACGACCACTCCACGCAACGGCAGGATTGGGATGATGGTGGGTGGGGAAGGATTTTCCTGTTTGACCGTTTCCCCTCCAGAAGCAGGTTCATCCTTCTTTTGGGTCAGACGCGAGAACAGAGAAGGGAGCAGGGAATAGAATTCTTCTTCGCTCTCCTGTTGTCTCTGCCATTCCAAAAAATCGGCCATTTGCAACCATCGTTCTGCAGTCATAGAGGGCATCATTCCTGAATCTTGAGCAGGTTGGGACGGGCTTTGGGCAAAGTCACAAAGAGAAAGCCATTGTGATATTCCGCCTCCACGCGCTGCGTATCCACAGCCGGAGGCAACTCGACGATGCTGGCAAAGCGCCCAAAACGTATTTCCATCTGATGATAGGCGCGGCGTTCGGAGGTATCCGGGCGCTGACCCTGGATGAGCAGATAGTTGCCCTCCAGGGTAATTTCAAAATCTTCCTCCCGCATGCCGGCGATCTCCACGCGTACTACGTAAGCATCTTCGGTCTCATAGACGTCGGTCGGTGGGCTCCAGATCGCCGGTCGAACCTGAACTTGCCAGCCGAAAAATTGGAACACATCGTTCAAATCATTCGATTTGCGGAATGCAGACATGGCTTTCTCTCCTTCCAACCTCCACACCGCACTACGGTCCCTATGACCGTAGTGCCTCCTTTGCCGCCTGTAGAACTTCTTCGTAATTCGGCTCTACACCCAACGCGGGCATGTAAGCGGCATAGGTGACAATTCCCTGACGATTCACGACGAAAACCGCCCGTCGTAAAATGCGTCGCTCTTTAATCAAACAACCATATTTCTGACCAAATTCGGTATAAAGATGATCGGAAAGCACCATCACTTGGTCCACACCGGCCGCGCCGCACCAGCGCTTCTGGGCAAAGGGAAGATCGGTGCTGATCACTTCGATAACGATATCTTTATCCAGCGAGGCCGCTTCCTGATTGAAGCGCCGAGCTTCTCGGTCGCAGACCTCGGTATCCAGCGAGGGGACGGCGGCCAGGATGCGCACCTTGCCTTGCGTATCCGCCAGGCCACGCACCAGGGACCAATCCAACGCTTGAACAACGAAATCCGGGGCTACTTGCCCTACCTGAATATCCTCACCGATAATGGTCACATCTTGACCACCAACTTTAAGGATGCCGGTTCGTTCTATCATACTCTTTGTTCTCCTAAAGATAAATCTTGAACTCAGCGCCCCTGGCGGGACTCGAACCCACAACCGACTGCTTAGAAGGCAGCTGCTCTGTCCGATTGAGCTACAGGGGCGATCTGACTAACTGCTCAAGATGGGACGAATGCCCTTGTGCACGCGCGGCCCGCTCAGGGTCTGCAAAATGGTTTGCGCCGGACGTTTGAGGCGCTCCGCCAATTGCTCTGAAGTCATCGGCCGGTTTCCATTGACCAGAAACAGGCGGAAGATGGCCTCTACGAGCGCCGTGTGCTCGTTGATGAAATCCTGGCGCAAAGCACAGTGGGTCATGAGCAGATGTTGCACTGCATCGACCGGCCGCACTTCTCCGGTTTCCGCATCCACCCAATCCAGGAGCTCTCCTTCGGGCATCGAGGCGACTTGTTGACGATGTTCCTCACAAAGCAATGAAATCAGGTAGACCCTCCAATCCCGATCGTTCTGCTTCCACCAGTTGAAATCAATGTGGAAAGGTGTGGTGAGGGTCGGCCGAAGCAGAAAAGCAGGGGTTGAGCTGACCATGCTCATAGCTCCTCCAGCAAAGAGACATCCAGTCGGAAGTAAAGATCGCCGACATAGACGATCTTCGGATTGGCGGCCATAGCCGCCATCAACGGCGCCGGCGGGCAGCGACGCACCAGGTTGACGGCCGCATAGACCTCCTGGGCATGCACATGCCCCTGGGGATTGATCTTGATCAGCTCACGCATCATTTGCAGGATCAACGCGTCCAGCGATTGGCGACGATACGTGCCGTTCTCCCAAATCCCATCCAACAACGAGGCATCCGGGATGGCGATCACCATTCGCTCGTTGAATTCGACCGGTACGATCTGCTTGAGCGTAGCAAAGACGATGCCGCCATCGCGTCCGACCATGAGCGTGCGCACCCAGTCACGAGTCACGCGGCGCGGACGTGCTTCGATCAGCACCTCATCCGGTTTTTCGCCGCGGCGCACGTAAACGATGCTGCCGGGGATGAGTCCGTTTTCTTTATACCATTCCGCCAATCCTACCACGTAACGATAGGGACGCACCACCCAGGCCGGCATTTTACGTCCGGTGCGCGCATCCACAAGCGTAAAACGAATGCGCTGCGACTCATAGGCGGTGGGGAAAAATTTCTGCACCCGGCGCGAGATGGGAAGGGTGCCGGCGCGCCAGTGTGGGAAGATCAGCGAAATGGCGACCTCATCCCCTATCGGAGTCTCCAGATCGCTCCACTCATCATCCACTTCGCGCTCCAGAGCGCGCATTTCGGGGCTCAGGCTGGAGGCATCAAAGGGGATCGGCGTGTATTCCAAGAAGCGTGGCGGCTGCTGGACCTGCGGCGGTTCCAAGCGACGCAGACACCACAACACTTGACCGGCCGGCCCCACCTCATCGAAGCGCTCATCTTCCTGCAAGGCATAGTTCAGGGAAAACTCCGCCAGACGCGGGTTTACCCCTTGCGGCAGGTCTACATCTTTCATGAGAGCGGAAGTGGGAAGAGGCTCCCCACCGGCCATATCCAAAACCGCTTCTGCCAAATTGAGTTGACCACGGTGAATATCGATCAGCAAGGCGCGCGGGAACCAGCGCCCGGCAATGCGCACCAAGCTGTTATCGCTCAGGAGCGCCTGTTCGAGCTTTTTCTCAAGCTCTTCCCCGTGACGTTGCAGGATTTCCTCCGCCGTGAGCTCTTTTTCGGTCACGGGACGCTCAAAGGAGCGTTCGTTCAGAGCATGTTGAGCCAATGCGGAAGCAAATAAACGCTCCCCACCCTCCTCCATCCGCACATGAATTACTTCAAAAGACCCCAAGGTCGGATTGTTGCCCGGACGTACCCGTTCAACCGTACCTTTCGCCCAGTTTAGCATTGGAAACAGGAGGATATCTCCGGGTTGATAACGCTCGCGTGGATAATAGATTTTCCCCTGAGCATCGCTCTCCTGGCGAGAGCGTCGCCGCTGCTCTTCTAGCAAATGCTCGATCAAAACCTGAAGCAATTGCCGGGTAGTCAGCGGTTCTTCTGTTTCAAAGAGGTGATTCTGCAAATATTCGATCTCGGCCTTCCCGAACGTGATTTGATTCCAGGAATCTTTGATCGCAGTAGCAGTCTTAAGCATGGTACTCCTTCAATATAGACATTCGGAAACGGGGAAAGGCACCCCAGAACTCACATTTTTATTATACCTGATCCGCCAGACAAAAGCCGATTTCTTTGGTAATTACTTGCAACCAAAAATTACAGGAGCACGGTATCTTGTTCGGTTTAGAGCCTTTCTGTGACAAAGTCTATCCAACTTACACAAATCTCATTCTAGGTATCCAATTTGAAAGAAACCGCTCCTGCCTCATTACGCTATCAGCCCAAACGTCCTGTGGCCTAGCATCCGACCACGCAACCATCTGACCATCCGACTATCCGACCACCCAATCATCCGACTATCCGACCACCCGACGAACTGACGAAATCAACCTTGACATCTCGGACATTCCCGATTATACTCCAATCGTAGGAATAATACAAATAATCTGATGAATATGTTTAATCGCACTTCCTTTCCGCTCTCGGATTTCCTACTCTACCTGGCCAACCACGATAACCAGGGATCACCCCTGCCTTCGCTGGTGAACTTGAGCCAGGAATTGGGCGTGAGCATATCGGTCCTGCGGGAACAGCTCGAAGTGGCACGTGCACTGGGTCTGGTCGAAGTGCGTCCGCGCACCGGCATTCGCCGATTGCCCTATTCGTTCTTTCCCGCCGTCCATCTCAGCCTGCAATATGCCCTAACCCAGGATAAAAGCCTCTTTGAAGCCTTTTCTTCGTTGCGCAATCATATCGAAGCATCCTTCTGGTACGAAGCGGTGCAGAAGCTGAAACCGGAAGATCATCAGGCTTTGCTCGAAATCGTGGCATCTGCAGAGGAAAAACTACAGCGTACCCCGGCCGAAATCCCCCATCCCGAACATCGCCGCTTGCACTTGTTGATCTACAGCCGACTGGAAAATCCTTTCGTCAACGGCCTGCTAGAGGCGTACTGGGAAGCCTATGAAACGGTCGGCCTGAACGTAGTCACCAGTCTAGAATATCTGCGCGAAGTCTGGGAATACCATCGCCGCATGGTCGAAGCCATCATCCGTGGGGATTACGAGGCCGGCTATCGTGCCCTCATCGAACACACCGATCTGCTTGCGCATCGTCCGCAATCTATCTCCGCATCTGAATGAATAAGGAGACCTATGTCACAACGCATTGTTAACGATTTCTCCATCACTGTCGGGACGGTCAACGGCTCCGGTAGCTCCACGGCCAATACGACCATCCTGCGCGCCCTGTTCAAAATGGGCATTCCGGTTTCGGGGAAAAATCTGTTCCCCTCAAACATCCAGGGGCTCCCCACGTGGTACACCATTCGGTTGAGCAAGGATGGCTTCATCGCCCGCCGCGCCGAACAAGAGATCGTGGTGGCGATGAACCCGGCCTCCTTCGCCCGTGATCAGGCCAATGTTTTGCCGGGTGGCGTGCTCTTCTACGATGAGAGCATCCGCCAGCCGATCACGCGGGATGACATCATCACCTACCCCATGCCGGTCAAAGAGATCGTCCGCAAAGACCCCAGCATCCCGGCCAACCTGCGTGATCTGATCGCCAACATGGTCTACGTGGGAGTCCTGGCTCAGATGCTCGGCATCGACCTGGAAAAGATCTACCAGGCCCTGAGCTTCCATTTCAAAGGGAAGCAGAAACCGATCGACATGAACTTCAACACCGTCAAAGCAGCTGCCGAATGGGCTGCGGCCAACCTGGAAAAGAAGGACCCCTACTTCGTCGAGCCCATGGATCGGACCGAGGGCCTGATCATGGCCGATGGGAACACCGCCGCGGCCCTGGGCGCGATCTACGGCGGCGTACAGTTCGTTGCCTGGTATCCGATCACCCCGGCCTCCAGCCTGGCCGAAGCGCTCAACGATTACCTGCCCATGCTGCGCAAGACGCCCGATGGTAAGCAAACCTATGCCGTCGTTCAGGCCGAGGATGAGCTGGCGGCGATCGGCATGGCGATCGGCGCCGGTTGGGCCGGCCTGCGGGCGATGACCTCTACCTCTGGCCCCGGCCTGAGCCTGATGACCGAATTTGCCGGGCTGGCGTACTATACCGAGGTCCCGGTGGTGATCTGGGATGTACAACGCGTCGGTCCCAGCACCGGCCTGCCGACGCGCACCATGCAAGGCGATCTGACCTTCGTCAATTTTATCGGTCACGGAGATACGCAATCCATCATCCTGCTGCCGGCCTCGATCAACGAATGCTTTGAATTCGGCTGGCGCGCCTTCGATATTGCCGAACGCCTACAAACCCCTGTCTTCGTCCTGAGCGATCTCGACCTGGGGATGAACCAGTGGATGAGTGAACCTTTCCGCTACCCCGAAACCCCGATGGATCGCGGCAAAATCCTGTGGGAAGAGGACCTGGAAAAGCTCAACGGCAACTGGGGACGCTACCTGGACGTAGACGGCGATGGCATCCCGTGGCGCACCGTTCCGGGCAACCGTCACCCGGCCAGCGCCTACTTCCTGCGCGGCACCGGACACGATGAATACGCCCGCTACAGTGAGGAGCCGCAGGTCTGGGAGCGGATGATCAACCGCCTAAAGAAAAAGTACGAAACGGCACGTCAATACCTGCCTTTGCCCCAAGTCGAAGAAGGCGGGCACCGCATCGGCATCATCGCCTACGGATCAAGCGATCCGGCCGTGCAGGAAGCACGTCACCTGCTGCAAAAAGAGCACAACCTACCGACCGATTACCTGCGTGTGCGCGCGCTACCGTTCCAGAAAGCAGTGGAGGAATTCATCGCCCGTCACGAAGTCGTCTACGTGGTAGACATCAACCGCGATGGGCAGATGAAGCAACTGCTGACGATGGAATATCCTGAACTGGCCACCCGTCTGCGATCGATCGCTTGCGTGGATGGGTTGCCGCCCACAGCTCGTTGGATCGTCGATAGCCTTTTAGAACAGGAGGTTGCACATGAGTCAACCCTTACCCACTAGTGGTGCTGCCGTCCAGGTCAACCTGGTTGGCCTGACCAAAAACGATTATCGTGGCATGCCCAGCACGCTCTGCCAGGGCTGCGGCCATAACTCGATCGCCAGCCAGATCATTGCGGCGCTCTACGAAATGAGCATCGTGCCGGAAAATGTGGTCAAATTCAGCGGCATCGGTTGTTCGAGCAAATCGCCCACCTATTTCCTGAACCGCTCCTTCGGCTTCAACGGCCTCCATGGGCGCATGCCATCCGTTGCCACCGGTGCTCTGTTTGCCGATACCAGTCTGCGCGGCATCGGCGTCAGCGGGGATGGCGATACCGCCAGCATCGGCATGGGACAGTTCAAACACGTCATGCGCCGCAATGTCAACATGGTCTACATCGTCGAAAACAACGGCGTTTACGGCTTGACCAAAGGCCAATTCTCGGCCACTGCCGAGGTCGGGCTGACGCTGAAGAAGCAGGGCACCAATCCCTATATGCCGGTCGATATCTGCATGGAAGCGCTGATCTCGAATGCAACCTTTGTCGCCCGTTCCTTCGCCGGCGATCCAAAGCAGGTCAAAGAGTTGCTCAAAGCGGCGATTAACCACCGCGGCATTGCCGTGTTGGACATCATCAGCCCCTGCGTGACCTTCAACAATCAGGAGAACGCCTACCACTCCTACACTTGGGGCAAAGATCACGAAGCGCCGCTGCACGATATCACCTTCATTCCGGCACGCGAAGAGATCATGGTCGAGGACTTTGAAGAGGGGACCGTGCGCGAAGTGACCATGCACGATGGATCGGTCGTGTTGCTCAAAAAGCTGGAGCGCGATTACGATCCGACCGATCGCTGGCAAGCTATGCGCGCGCTGGAAGAAGCGCAGCGCAACAACTGGTTGCTGACCGGCCTGATCTACATCGAGACCGGCCGCCCCACCCTTACCGATCTCTACAACCTGGTGGATAAACCGCTCAACCGCCTGAGCGAAGCCGAACTCCGCCCGGCGCCGGAAACGATCCAGCAGGTCAACGCGCTAATGTTCTAGCCAGCCCTGGGATTCCAAATCAGACACGGCTCCACAACGGAGCCGTGTTTTTTGGGAGAAATCATCCACCCCTTCCGATCGAATGAGCAGGCCCAAAAAGAAAAGCAGGTATCCGCGCGGATACCTGCTTTTGCATTCCATCCAAGTTTAGCGGACAAGCACTCTTTCCGCCTGCATTTCCTGAATCCCGTAAGGGAAACCGTAGTCGGCCATGCGCTCCATGAACGGAACAGGGTCAAAGGCCTCCGGGCCGAGCACGCCGCTCCCTTTCCACAAACCGCGCTCGAGCATCTCCCAGGCGATCACCGGACCAAAAGCCGTTTGGGTGACGACGGCCTGGGTGCCCCAACGACGCATGGATTCTTGGTTATCGAGCACCTGATAGATATAGACCTCGTAAGGGGCTCCATCTTTGGTCCCCTTCACCCAAGTACCTGCGCAGGTTTTGCCGTGCATCCGATCGCCCAGTTCGGCCGGGTTGGGCAGGCAGGCGGCAACCACATCACGCGGCGCCACCATCACCCCTTTAACGTTGATCGGCTCTTTCTTATCCAGGCCGAGCAGGTGTAACGTCTTAAGCACCTGGATGAACTGCGATCCCAAGCCGTACTTGAAGGTCACGCGCCGCGTGCGCACCCAACGCGGGATGAGGAGCACCTCTTCATGTTCCACATTGACCACTTCCACCGGACCGATCCCCTCTGGAAAATTGAAGATTTCCGGTTCCGAAAACGGTTCGGTCGTATACCAGCCACGCCCGGCTTCCCAAATAATAGGGGGATTCAGGCACTCTTCGATCGTCGTCCAGATCGAGAACGTGGGTGCAAAAGGATAGCCTTCGATGACCAGATTGTTCCCATCCCGAATGCCAATTTCTTCGATCTCATCAAAGAGATAATCTTGAGCATAACGGGCAAAGACATCCACCACACCGGGCTCAACACCCATGCCCACTAGGGCCAGCAAGCCCCTACGTTCCCACAGTTCGGCGCGCTGGAATTGATAATCCCCTAGTTTGACACCCGGCAATTCATAGGGTCGCTCCGGATGGGGCTGGGAAAGGCTCATCGCCATATCCATGTAATACACCCCAACCCGATAGGCGGCTTCAAAAATGGGAATGTTAAACACCGGGTCTACTGCGTTCATGATCAAGTCTACCCGATGGCGACGTGCCAGCGCCTCGATCATGTCCTGCTTGCGGGCATCGACAAATTCAACCGGGAAGCGCGCAGCATCACCACCGAGCTTTTGCTGCACGCGACGAGCACGTTCAACATCATAATCGGCCAAAACCAGCTTCTCAACCCAGGAATGTTCCTTAGCAATGGCGGCAATGGCCTCGCCAACGCCGCCGACGCCGATCATCAAGACTTTCATAAACTAACTCCTTTCAAGCGCTCCAAACAAAAAAACGAGAGAGTGTATGGTAAAGTTAGATGTAGATTTCCTTGACAATCTTGAGATACATAAAGGTTTCCGTTTCGCGCACCCCCTCAATTCGATACAGCTTTTCGGTGATGAAACGGAGCAATTCCTCGTGGTCGCGACAGAATACCTCGGCCAGCAAATCGTAGCGACCACCGACCACAACGAGATAGATCACCTCCTCCAGGGTGGCGATTTTTTGGGCCACTTCCAGCATGCGCGTGCCATCGGTGCGAATGCCGATCAGGGCCATCGTCTTCAGGCCGAGCCGTAGGGGATTGGTCACTGCCACCACCTTCAGCGTCCCCGCCTCCTGCAACTTTTGATAGCGCTGACGGATCATCCCAGGGGAAACCCCCAATTCCTGGGCAATTTGCAGGAACGGCGTGCGGCCATCCTTGCGCAAGGTTTCGATCAGGACCTCATCGATCCGATCGGGATTTTCAGGGGTGACAATTCGCTTTGGCATGCTTGTATTGTAGCATATTTTGCATAAAAAGTCAAGACAAACGACATTTTTAGCACGAATATGGACGAAACAAAAACTATTTGTTCTACACACAACACCAATAAATAAAATGTTTCACCCCCTCTAAAAAGATTGCCTCACTTGTAACTCCAGCAACCATTGAACAGGCACACCCATCCTATCCCCTGACACCCTAACCATTCATCCTCTCCCACTCTCTGCTTCTCCACATCTCCCCCTCCTCATCCATGGTCTACCCTCCCCGGTCATTCTACGGTACAATAAGCGCACTATGACCTCCCCTACCCGTGACCGTCTCCCCACCCCTACGGAAGCGCGCCCGCTGCGCCGTCCGGAATGGATCCGTGTCCGTGCGCCGGCCGGCGAAACCTATGAATGGCTTCAGAGCCTGATGCGCAGCAAAGCCCTGCATACGGTTTGTGAAGAAGCCATGTGTCCGAACCTGGGCGAGTGCTGGGGCGCCGGCACCGCCACTTTCCTGATGCTGGGCGATGTGTGCACTCGCACTTGCGGTTTTTGCGATGTTAAACACGGCCGGCCGTTGCCGCTTGACTGGCTGGAGGCCGAGCGCGTCGCCCAGGCGGTAAAGGCGATGAACTTGCAACACGCCGTGATCACTTCGGTCAACCGCGACGATCGCCGCGATGGCGGCGCTCCGATCTTCGCCATGGTCATCCGTCGCATCCGGGAGCTCCTGCCGGGTTGTTCGATCGAGGTGTTGATCCCAGATTTCAAAGGCTCCCTCGAGGCCTTGCGCATCGTGATGGATGCGCGCCCGGAGATCCTCAATCATAACGTCGAAACCGTGCCGCGCCTGTTCAAGCACGTGCAGCCGCAGGATAACTACCGCTGGGCCGAGCGCATCCTTTCGAGCGCCAAGAAGATGGACCCGGAAGTGCTCACCAAATCCGGCATCATGCTGGGTTTGGGCGAGACGATGGACGAAGTGAAAGCGGTGATGCGCGACCTGCGCTCCTGGGGAGTGGATATCCTGACCATCGGTCAATATCTGCAACCGAGCAAAAAGCACCTGCCCATCGAACGCTACTATACCCTGGAAGAATTTGCCGAGCTCAAACAATACGGCCTGGAGATCGGTTTCCGCTGGGTGGAATCTGCCCCCCTGGTACGTTCCTCCTACCATGCCGCCGAACAGGTGCGCGCCTTGAGCGCGATTCACCGCCAATTGAATCCCGACGGCCGCTAATCGCCGGTGATGAAGACCCGCGGCACGCGCGCCGCGATGTTGGTAAACACCTCATACGGGATGGTGCCGGCCCATTCGGCCAGCTCTTCCGCGCTCACCTGCGGACCTTGAGCCGATCCGCCCAGCAAAATGACTTCGTCCCCGATTTCGGCTTCGTCATCCCCCACGTTGACCATAAACTGATCCATGCAAATGCGCCCCACCTGTGGGTAGCGTTTGCCGCGCACGATCACCTGGGCACGGTTGCTCATCTGGCGGAAATAACCATCCCCGTAGCCACAGGGAATCGTCACAATGCGGCTGGGCCGGCTCGGCTCCCATAACGAGCCGTAGCTCACCGGCCGTCCCGGTTGCGTGATCTTCGTATGCACCACCCGCGAGTGCCAGATCAGCGCCGGGCGCACCTCCACCGTCCGTTGTGTCTCACGTCCCGGATAGATGCCGTAGAAAAGAATGCCCGGCCGCACCATATCGAAGTAGCTATCCGGCAGTTGCAACACAGCCCCGGAGTTGGCCATATGTCGCAAAGGTGGCGCCGGTAGGCTATGGCGTTCGTAGAAGCGTAACACCTCGAAAAAGCGCTCCAATTGCAAGCGGGCGTGGCTCAGATCGGCGCGTTCGGAATTAGCAAAATGGGAATAAATCCCCTCGATCTCCAGATGCCGACATTCCAGCGCACGCAGCAGGAAAGGCTCCGCCTCGTAGTCATGGACCCCCAGCCGTTCCATGCCGGTATCGATCTTCAGGTGCACCTTGAGCGTTTTCCCCTGGGCGGCCGCGGCGGCCTCGGCGGCTTCCAGAATGCGTAACGAGCCGACGGTCAAGGTCAGATCGTAGCGCAGGAAAAAAGGGATCTGTTCCGGCAGCACTCCGCCCATCACCAGGATCGGCTTCTGAATGCCCATCTGCCGCAATCGCACCCCTTCTTCCAGCAGCGCCACGCCGAAATAATCGGCATACGGAGCGATAAACGGGGCTACGCCCTCCACGCCATGACCATAGGCATTTGCCTTGACCACGGCCATCACGCGAGCCGGCCTGACCTTCTGACGGATGGCCTCAAAATTGGCACGCAAAACATCCAGCCGCACCTCTAACCAGGTGGGGCGAAGGGGGAGGTCATCGGGCAAGGACATGCCCTAATTATATCCCTGCCATGTAATCCAGTACGTCGATCTTGGTTAGGATGCCCACCGGGCGGCTATGTTCTACGATGATCAGGGCATAGCCCTGCGTAAGCCAAGGCATGGCCTCTTCCAGCCGCGTTTCGGGTGGAAATACGGCCTGGGCATGTTGAACGAGGGCATCGATCGGTTCTTCGTGGCTGTGATCGTGGCGCTCCAGCAGGTGATTCAGCAGATCGACCTCTTCGACCAACCCCACCAACACCCCATCCTCACCCACCACCGGTAGCTGAGAGACGGCATGTTCGTGCATCAGGCGGATCACCTGACGCATGGTTTGTCCTAACCGGGCGGTATACAGCGTGCGCTGACGCTTGGCCAAGAGCAGATCGCCCAGGGTCACTTCGCCGAAATCGGCGCCGAGGAAGCCGTTCTCGCGCATCCACTTGTCATCGTAGAACTTGGAAAGGTAGCGCGAGCCGGAATCGGGGAAGATCACCACGACCAGACGATCGGCAGGCAAATCGGCCGCATATTTCATCGCCCCGGCCAGCGCCGCGCCGGAAGAACCACCGGCAAAGATACCCTCCTGACGCACCAGCGCCCGCGCCCATAGGAAGCTCTCGCGATCGTTCACGCGCACGATCTCATCCACGACCGAGAGATCGGTCGTAGAGGGTAGGAAATCCTCCCCAATGCCCTCGACCTTGTACGTCTTGGGAAAAGCGCCTTCCGGAATACGGCCGTTGTTCTTCCAGATTTCGAGCAGGATCGAACCCTCAATATCCACTCCGACCACGCGAATGGCCGGGTTTTTCTGCTTCAGGTAGCGCCCCACCCCGCTGATCGTGCCACCGGTGCCCATGCCGATCACCACATCGGTGACGCGCCCTCCCGTTTGCTCCCAGATTTCAGGTCCAGTGGTCAGCTCATGGATGCGGGGATTATCCGGGTTGTGATACTGATTGGCCAGGATGGCATTCGGGGTTTCACGCGCCAGACGTTTGGCCACTTCATAATAGGAGCGCGGGTCCTCCGGCGGAACAGCGGTCGGCGTGATCACCACCCGGGCGCCGAAGGCACGGAGCAAGCGGATCTTCTCCTCCGACATCTTATCCGGCATGACGAAGATCGTCTTATAGCCCTTCAGCGCGGCGGCGATCGCCAGGCCGACGCCGGTATTTCCCGATGTGGCCTCGACGATCGTGCCGCCCGGTCGCAGCTCCCCGCGCGCCTCGGCCTGTTCGATGATGTACCAGCCCACCCGGTCTTTCACCGATCCGCCGGGGTTGAGCAATTCCAGCTTGGCGTAAAGCGTAGCTTGGAGATGGCCGGCAATCCGGCTCAGGCGCACCAGTGGCGTGTTTCCAATTGCACCTTGGATGCTATCATAAACACGAAGGGTATGAGAAACGGGAAGAGCCGGCATAAACGCCTCAATAGATCGGTAGGGATGGATCGATTTCACGTGCCCAGGCGTTGATCCCACCTTTCAGGTTCTTCACTTTGCGAAAACCGGCGCTGACCAGTAGCTCCAGAGCGCGCGCCGAACGGGTACCCGCTTTGCAGAAGACCACCATCTCGCGCGCCGAATCCAGCTCTGAAAGCCGCGCCGCCAGTTGCCCCAACGGAATGTTGATCGCACCGGGCAAGCGGGAGATCTCGAGTTCATGGGGTTCGCGCACATCGAGCAACAGAATCCCGTTGTTTTGCAGGCGCTCGGCCAGCTCGGTCGGCGTAATATCCCAGCCCGCGCCGGCAGAGCCCTCCTCGCGATCATGCCCCGGAACGCCACAGAATTCCTCGTAGTCGATCAGTTCCTTAATGTCGGCGTTCGGCCCGCAGACACGGCAATTCGGGTTCTTCTTCAGCTCGACGAAGTCGAAGGACATATCGAGCGCATTGTAGAGCAACAGGCGACCGATCAACGGCTCGCCGATCCCCAGCAGGAGCTTCAAGGTCTCGGTGGCCTGAATGCTGCCGATGGTGCCAGGGAGCACCCCCAACACGCCCCCCTCGGCGCAGGAAGGCACCAGTCCCGGTGGAGGCGGCGCCGGGAAGAGACAGCGATAGCACGGGCCTTCTTTGGCATAGAAGACGCTCACCTGGCCATCGAAGCGGAAGATCGAGGCGTAGACGTTCGGCTTTCCCAGGAAAACGGCCACATCGTTGCTCAGATAGCGCGTCGGGAAGTTATCCGTCCCATCGACGATCACGTCATAATCGGCGGCGATGCGCATGGCATTTTCGGACGTAAAAGGCTCATCGTAGGCGATCACCTCGATATCCGGATTGAGATCGAGCATGCGCCGCCGCGCCGATTCGACCTTGCGCACCCCCAACGTGGAAGTGCCGTGGATGATCTGACGTTGCAGGTTCGAGGCATCGACCACGTCGTAATCCACGATCCCGATCCGTCCGACGCCTGCCGCCGCCAGGTAGAGCGCCACCGGGGACCCCAGGCCTCCGGTGCCGATCACCAGCACCGAAGAGGCCTTGAGCTTTTGCTGTCCCCGCAAACCGACTTCCGGGATGAGCAGATGGCGCGAATAACGTAGGATTTCTTCGTGTGTCAAGGGAGGAAGCATAGGTTTTCTCCTCTACTCAACGCCGCCGGCAATCGAAGGGATCAGCAGCAGCTGATCGTCCTCCTTGAGCGGCGTCTCCAGTCCTTGCAGGTCGCGGATGTTCGTCTTGTTCAGGAACAGGTTGACAAAGGGACGGAGCTGACCATCTCCATTATACAGGTGTGTGCGCAAACTCGGATATTGCTCGATCAGGTGCTCCATCGCCTCGGCAACCGTTTTTCCGCGCACGATCACTTCGGCCTTTTGATCGGTATAGTAACGTAGCGGGGTCGGTATCTTAATGCTTGGCATGGTTTTCTCCTATAAGTTTAGCATCCGGCGCGTTCGACGACCGCTTCGCAGGCCGAGGCCGGCAGAATTTCCACGCTTCCGGCCTGCGCAAACGGGGTCATGAATTGTTCGACGTACTCCTTCTGCTCCGCTTCCAGGATGAGCACAAGCGTGTGTTGCCCATCCAGCACGGCCTCGCCGTGAAGCTCAATGCCGAATTTGCGGGCATTGGCCTTGCTCAGATGCTGCAGTAACATTTGCCCCATTTCCGGATTCTTCGCCGGGCAGGTTTCGGGTGCATGTTGGTGACGGACAAAATACAGGGACATGGGAACCTCCTATTCGATTTGAATCGATTCTTCCAGGAATTCCTGGCGATTTTCGCTCAACCGCCAGCAACGGCTACGAGTCGCCTTGCCATTTTCAACACTGACGATCAGGTAGGAGAAGAAGGGTTGCGCCCACTCCCGATCGTATTCGGATGGTTGTGGGGGGTGATCGGGGTGAGAATGGAAGACGCCCAGCAAGGTCATCCCCAGGCGCTCGGCAAACTCTTCGGCGTGAAGATAGTCAAAAGTGTTGATCAGATAGCGATTGTGACGCGATTCCTTGCGGGCATTATCGATCGGCAAAATGTGACGCACATAGCGCGGCTCTCCATCCTTCCCCAGCAGGAAACCAGCTCCCTCTTCGGGGTAGGCGCTTTCCAGGTGAAGCTCGATAGCCCTCCATTGCTGGGCAGAGAGAATCAGTGTCATGCCGACCCTCCCTGCCAAAGCGCCGTATCGCTGAGATATTTATAGCCGGCATCGGGGAAGACGGTCACGACAATGCCGCTTTCTAGTTCCTGTGCCACCCGTAGCGCGCCGACCGCCGCCGCTCCCGAAGAGATGCCGACAAACAAACCTTCCTCGCGCGCCAGGCGTCGCACCATGGCATAGGCCTCTTCCGTGCTCACCTCCAGCGTCCGATCGGGGAAATTCGGATCGAAGATAGCCGGACAGATCGCCGTGGGCATGTGCTTAAGCCCTTCCAACCCGTGGAACGGCGCATCCGGCTGGACGGCGATGATCTCGACCTTTGGATTCCATTCGCGCAAGGCGCGCCCGGTGCCCATCAGCGTGCCGGAAGTGCCCACTCCGGCCACGAAGTGTGTCACCTGCCCCTCGGTCTGGTGCAGGATTTCCGGGCCGGTGCTCTGATAGTGTGCTTGCCAGCTGGCAGGGTTATCGTACTGATTCGCATACCAGTAGCGCTCGGGGAATTCTTCTGCCAGTTGACGTGCTTTGAGGATCGCACCATCGCTACCTTCCAGCGGGTCGGTCAAGATGAGTTCTGCACCGTAGGCACGCAGAATGGCAATGCGCTCCGCACTGGCATTTGCCGGTATGCACAAGGTAACACCAATCCCCATCGCCGCACCGAACATGGCATAAGCAATGCCCATATTGCCGGAGGTAGAATCCAGCAATCGGCGCCCTTCTCGCAAGTGACCTTCTGCCTGAGCCTGGCGCAAAATATTCAGCGCCGCCCGATCCTTGACCGAGCCACCGGGATTGAACCATTCAGCCTTTGCCAGCACCCGCACGCGCGGGGAAATGCCGGCCGTCACGCGCCTGAGAGGCAGCAGAGGGGTATTCCCTACGCAGGCCTCCAGGGGTGAGAACGAACGAAAGAGAGTTTGTTGTGCTTGGACACTAAGCATATCTTCCTCGGATAAATAAAATACGGCCAACACCCAAAACAAAAGGACGGCGAACGGACACCCGGCGAAACTTTTTTCGCAAGCGGGATTCGTCCACCGTCCTCAGAGTGTTGGCCGTTTCTCTGGTTACGCTGAGGCGGTGGCTACGAACCCCGCCTCAGACAGGAGCACTGTAAGTAGGAGATCATGGGCTATCGTCCGGAAGTGAATTTACTAGAATTTTCTGATACAAATTATATGCCATTTGTCGTTTTTGTCAAGGGTTGAGCCGCAAGCGCGGCGCGAATGGGTTCTCAAAAATCAGGGCGACAGGAAAACCTTGAAAAACCTGAAGAACGAAGGCGATGTCACCCGGTAACATTTTACATGAGTAGATGCGGAAACATAGACCAGTGAGTGCCATTCATGGTAAAATTCGGATGCATTCACGCCCCTGTAGCTCAGTGGATAGAGCGTTGGCCTCCGGAGCCAAAGACGGCAGTTCGACTCTGCCCAGGGGTACTGCCGCCGCTCAGGCGGCTTTTTTCCTATGCGTCAGCCCATCTTTTTCATCCTGCTCTTCCTAATCGCCTGTACATCGGTTCCCTCAACCCCTGTCACTCCCGCCATCCTCTTTCCATCCATCACGCCTACCCTTTCTCCCTACCCCACACTTGCCCCAACCGGCGAGATAACGCTCACCCCATCTCCGCCGATCGCAGAAACGGTCACTCCTTTGCGCGGACAAACGACCACCCGGCTTAACGTCCGCCGGGCACCGAATAGCACGGCAGAAGTGCTGGGCATCCTGGAGGCCGGGGTTGAAGTGCAAATCCTGGCCCAGGATTCCACCCATTCCTGGTTTTTGATCCTGTATCCGAGCGCCGAGGGGAAAGGCTGGATCAGCGCGGCGTACGTGACGGGTGTATCGAAGGAATCCATCCCCCTATGGAACGAACCACTGGCCTTGGTGCTCCAGCCGTTAAACGTGCGCAGTGGACCCGGTACATCTTTCAACAGTCTGGGCATGCTCCAAGCAGGGGACCTGGTCAAAGCGCTGGGTAAGGACGAATTCGGAGCCTGGATACAAATCGAATATGCAGAAGGGCCGCAGGGGATCGGTTGGGTCAATGCCGCGTTTCTGCGTTTGGAAAACGCCGATCGGCTGCCGATCCTTTCCGCCGAAGGTGCGGTGATCGGCACCGGAACCCCGATCGCCTCCACGCCGACGGCCACTCCGACCCTGCGTCCGGCCATCGCCGATGGGGATTCGCGGCTCGCTCCCGCCTGGACTGTTGACTTTTCCACCCTTCCTCCCCGTCTGGTGATCCTCGAAGATGAGGTCTCCGCGCCGCAGGGTGATGCAGAAGATTGGGTACGTATCCAGTTCACCGCGGCACTTAAGCTCGAGGTCCAACTGGCCTGCGAGCCACGGGGCCAGGTGCGGCTGGAACGTTGGAACGAGCAGGGAATGCAGGAAGTGATCCCCCTGCCGTGTAACGGGGAAGGCGGTTTCCTTTCCGCCGATGCTCCTTTCTTGCTCCGCATCCTAGCCCTTGGCGAAGGGAATGCGCTTCGCTCGATCCGTTATCGTTTGCAGCTACGCCCGATCGAATGATGCCCGGCGCGTTTGCACCGCCCAAAGGAAAGCCGCCGTTGTGCCCATCATCGCCAGGCCGGTCAGCAGACTGTTTAAGCCTTCATAGGGGAATAGGTTGGCCGTGCGCGTGAGGATTCCCGCGCTCATCCCTAAAAACTGAACGAACGGGGGCAGAAAAACCCACCATGCCAGAAACCGAACAGAGAGAGCCTCTTGCGATAAAACGGCCAATAAGAGCGGCAAAAGGATCATGGCCATATGGTAATGCGCGTGCCAGGTAACGAGCAGGGTGGCCGCAAAGATGCGCAAAAGAGCAGGGGCCAATTTCTCCCCTGTAGGCGGTTTTAACACAGGCCGGAGGGCAAACCAGAGGGTCCATGCGCTGCCGATCAGCGCGAGCGCCCAGGCCGGCCCAGGTGCGATCCATTCGGTAAGGTGCTCGGCTACCATGCGCCAGTTCATCATGTTGGAGGGGTTAATCGCGACCAACGCATTCCCCTCGTTTCCCCAAAAGCGGCTCAGGTTGACAAAATTGCGCATTCCCTCGCCGCCCAAAAGCAAAGCAGAAACCACAAAGAGCAGCGCCGCGGCGGAAAAGAACCCAGATAGCACCTTCCAGGCACGCCAGAGCAGCAGCAGGGGGAGGATCAAGAGCAGGGTCTGGGGCTTGAGCAGCATCCCCGCCAGCCACACCCCGGCACGGTACGGGCGATCCCGGTGCAGATTCCAGAAGAACTCTCCCACGCAGATCACCAGCCAGACGTTGAGCTGCCCCCAGAAAAAGTTGCCGAAGACGGGAAACGAAAGGAACAGGAACCATAAGGGACGCCGAAGGCGGGGCAACGAACCGAGGCGACGGGCGTAGAAGAGCAGATACCCCACCAGCACACCCAGGTTCAGCACCGTCCATATCCAAAAACTGAACTGGGGTGAGAACTGCGCCAGCAGCGGCATCGGCAGGAGAAAGACCGGCAGGTAAGGCGCCGGAATCGGGCTAAAGCTCAGATTCGTCGGATCAGGATTCGGGACCAGGGGCTGCTGCACACGGCGCAGGACCTCCAAGCGGTAAACCTGTGCAAAGCCTTGTTCGGCAGCAATGTGACCGGCACTCCAAAGTGCCAGATAATCGGATGCCAGGGAAAGGAAGAAAAGCCCTTGCGCCGGCGGAATGAGAAACCAAATCAGATAATAGGTGCTCAGCGCTACCAGCCCCAGGTTCTGCCAAGCGGCGGCATCCAGATTGCGAAAGGGGAGGCGGGAAGTAGAACGTAGCGGCATGCGTGAATTGTATCAGAGATGAGCGAGGCGGGAAATTTGCAGCATCTATAATAGTAGGACTTTTCATTGTTGACTCCACTGCAAAAAGGTCCCGGCTCTCTGGGAAAAGGTTCTTGCTTGCAAAAAGCCTACTTGGCGCAAAATTTTTGGCAGCTTTTTGCTTTAAAATTTTTTATTAACGAAAAGAAAATCCGTTTTATTTAAAAATCCGTGTAATCCGTGTTCATCCGTGTCCTATTCCGGTAAAGTATTTGCGCTAAAACACGGTTTTTGCAGTAGAGTCGATTGATTAAATTCGCAACGGCAAAGCCGGATACTGAATGCCAAATGCAATGGGATCGATAGATTCACGCTTAAGAAGTTGAAAAGCCATAATTTTATCCATAGACTCTTGACAACAACAAAAAAAGCTATATTATTAAAGTTGGGAAAGGAGGTAGTTGTACCGGAGAGGTTTTCAGGAGTAACATGTCGAAGTGATTGTTCGGTTGGTGAGGAGGTCAAAATGAAAAAGCTACTATTTGCTCTTTCCGCCCTTTTGGTGGCGCTCATGCTAATTGCGGCCGGAAGCGTAGCTACACAGGTAGAGCCCAAGAAGACAAGCACCTTCTCATATGTGCAGGAGCTAACAGGGGATATCGAAACCGACATTGCTAATTTTGTGGAAGCAGAGCGCTCGCTCGGGATACCAGAAGAAGCAATCCAGAAAAGCCTTGTCCACTTCCGCGCCGCGCTGGAGAAGAGTAAGTACAATGTATATGAAATACAGACCTTCTCCGTCGTCGTGGATGCCACGGATGTGAATGCCTATCAGCATGCTCTGGAAGCCGAAGGATTGCCGGCCGAGATCGTCCAGGGACTTGTGGAGTCATTCCATCAACACGCAAATAAAACTCAGCAGGAGTTCTCTATTGCCGGGGTGGCGTGCAAAAGACGTACAGACGGCGCAGTGGCGTATAATGCTTTTGGTCAAGTGCTGTACCAGTATTCTTCTTCGATTTACTGGTGCTACAATGGCAGCGTCATCGTCGATCTGGATGATTGGGAAACCTACAGCACCTTTTGGGGCTGGCAGTTCATGAGTTCCACCCGTAATAGCAGAGGCGGCGTAGGGCAAACTTCCTTCATTCTGCATCGTCAGGCAACAATGTACAACCGCCTCACCGGGTGGACAGCATATCCATCTACACACCAGGGTGTGTACGGAAACGGCACTTCGTGGGGAGAAGCAAATCCATAACTACAGTGCAGAACACCTCATGTAGGCGGTCTCAAAACCGCCTACTTTGGATTTATTATATGGTAGGCAACTTGAGTTACCGGCGAATTAGCCAGAGAACAAGCCGTGTTGGAGACCATAAACAGTCTGCTCGGTTTTATCGGCAAACTGCGAGACGTAATCAAAGCAAAATTGCATAGGCGCTGGGATGGCGAACAATACGGACTTTGCGATATTCAGCCTCCTGGAGTCAAGGACTTGGTTTCACAATGAAACGGCTCGACCTCCAACTTACTGCTTGAGTTTTTGGTCACATGCCCTTGATCTTAGCGGTTCCTCGCCTACTTGTCCACCGCCTTGTTTTGCGATTTTGCGTAAGTCATATGTATTCAGACAATACTATCTAGAATTTCAGCCGCTTCCTGCACCAACGGGTTTGTTATATCCATCTCATACCCATCCACCCATCCCAGCGATCGCGCTCCCATCAGACTATTGGTTAAAAAAGCGGCTTGAGCCTGTGCCCACATCTCAGCCGCGATCGGCGCTTCACGGACGGGTAATTTTTGCTGCAAAAACGCTCGGGCAATGCCGGGAAGCACCCCAGATTCCAACGGCGGCGTGAGCAGTTCCCCGTCTATCACCAGAAACAGGTTGGCGTAGCTCGCTTCGACCCATTCCCCGCGCGTGTTCACGAGCAGTGCCACGTCTGCGCCGCGTTGGTGTGCCGTCCGCTGCGCCAGCACCAACTCCAAGGCGCTGGTGGTCTTATGATGACATAACGGACTACGCTCGTTGCGCGGAAATTCTGCCACGGTGATCGCCCGTAGCGGTGTGCTTCTTCTGTGATACCGAGCGGCCGTCACCAATAGCAACGGGGAATGAATATCCTCCGACCAGTAGCCGCGCGAGCCGCGTCCCCGCGTCACGGTCAGCCGAACAGCCGCCAACCCACGGGTGAGATCGTTCGCTTCCAGTGCTAGGTGCACATCGGCCAGGGTCTCGGCTTCGCTACGGGGCAGCACAAAGCCAAGCGCGGCAGCACTGCGTTTCAATCGTTCCCAATGCGCCTGCCACCAGCGAGGGGAACCGTCCACTGCCAGCAAGGTTTCAAACAGTCCGTCGCCCAGGAGAAAGCCTCGATCCTCGGCCGGTACACAAAGCTCCGCTTGCCAAAAGCCATTTAGCACCCCGTTCAACCGCGCACCTCCAAAAAATTGCGCAATAGATCATAACCGTGCTCGGTTAACACCGATTCCGGATGAAACTGCACCCCAAAAACCGGCCAGTGGACATGTTCGACTGCCATAATTTCTTCCTCTGCCGAAAAAGCCGTCACGCGCAGTTCGGATGGCAAAGTGGATGGTTCGATCACCAGCGAATGGTAGCGTCCAACCGTCAGCGGGTTGGGAAGGCCGCGCAAAATTCCCGAGCCATCATGCCAAACCAGAGAGGCTTTGCCGTGCATCGGCCGGCGTGCCCGAACGATCTCTCCTCCAAAAGCGGCACCAATGCACTGATGACCGAGACAAACTCCCAGGATCGGAATCTCTGCCCCTAGCTCACGCACCACGTCAACGCAAACCCCGGCCTCGCGCGGCGTTTGGGGACCCGGTGAAAGCACAATGCGTTCCGGGCGCAAAGAGCGGATCTGTTCCACGGTGAGCGCATCGTTGCGCACGACCTGCACCTCCGCTCCCAATTCGCGCAGGTAACGCGCCAGGTTATAGACGAACGAATCGTAGTTATCGATCAGTAAAATCATGGCGAAAGTCCGATTGATTCAGGCTGAAACGCTCCCAAAGCTCTTAGCAGGGCATAGGCTTTGTCAAGCGTCTCGTGGTATTCCGAATCCGGCTCTGAATCGGCCACGATACCACCGCCCACCGAGAAAAGGACCCGATCTTTTGTAAAGATCAGGGTGCGGATCAAAATAGAAGTGTCCATATCCCCGTTAAAGGCCCAGTATCCCAGGCTACCGCAGTACGGTCCGCGCGGGTTCGGTTCCAGTTCGGCGATGATCTCCATAGCCCGGATCTTCGGGGCACCGGTGATCGACCCCCCTGGGAAGGCCGCCCGGAGCAGGTCAAGCGCATCGCGCCCTGCTTCCAAGCGACCGATGATCGTCGAAACCAGATGATGCACCGTCGCATAGGACTCAAGGCCACACAAGCGCGGCACTTGCACCGTCCCCGGTTCGCAGACGCGCGAAAGATCGTTTCGCAACAGGTCAACGATCATCGTATTTTCGGCACGGTCTTTCTCGCTATTCAGCAATTCCTGCGCCAGAGCCGCATCCTCTTCAGGAGTGCGACCGCGCGGGCGTGTTCCTTTGATCGGCCGTGTATCCACCCAACCGGCTTCCAAGCGCAAGAAGCGCTCCGGCGAAGCGGAGGCCAGCACCCCTTCACCGAAGTCAAAATAGCCTGCGTAAGGTGCCGGGTTCTGCTTCCGCAAGCGCCGATAGAGGGCAAAAACGGGATAATCGGCCGGCAAGGGAGCGCTAAAGCGTTGGGAGAGATTGGCCTGGAAAATATCGCCTGCCAGAATGTATTCTCGCACACGCGCTACGGCTTCTCGGTAGGAAGAGGGTGAAAAATTGGAGGTAGGCCGGAGCGGTGGGAGGAAAATCGCATCCTCCGGAGAGGAGGCACTGAGCCAGGATAACATCTGATGGGTCCGCGCTTCTGCTCGCTCCCTTCGCGCGGCATCCTCCCGTTCCGGGAAGCCGGATGCCAGCACCCAGGCTCTTTCTTCGGCCAAATCAAAGGCCACCACCACATCGTAGAACCCCAGCACGGCATCCGGTAGGGGAATATCGGCCGGCGGCACGGGAATCCGCTCCAAATAGCGCCCCATCTCGTAGCCAAAGAAGCCGGCCATCCCGGTCTGGAACGGCGGCAACCCGGAAAGGCGCGGCAGATGGAACGAGCGCCATTCTGCTGCGATGACATCCCAGGGGTTTCCCTGTTGCAGTAGATCATCTACCCAGGTTACATTATTGGCTACACGCAAAACACGAAACGGATCACAGGCCAGGTAGGCATAGCGGCCAAAATGCTCACGCAGCAACGCGCTATCCAGCCACAACGCATAGGGACGCTCTACCAGGCGCGCAAAAAGGCTTTCGGGAGATTGAAACGGAATCGGGGTAACCAGCAGGGTAAAATTCGACATGGAATGTTCCTTTCAGAGTCGGTATGCTCTCTTCATCACAGCAAGTCAAAACAACCGACCTGCAGGCCCAGCAACAACGCCTCGACGCAAATGAATTGTATCAGGAACGACAAGGTATAAGCCAAAGCGTCAAACGTGGAACCTTGCGCGCCCTCGTTCGTTAAACCCGGCAGGAGGTACCCCTTGCGCTATATATTTCTTCTACTCACTCTGCTGATCGCCTGCCAACCGACCCCGGCAGCATTTGCCCCCCAGAAAGTGCCTCGCCGGCTTCCACCCACCTCTTTGCCTGCACCTACTCCGCGGTCACAAGAGATTCCTCCTACGCAAGAAAGCGTTTCCTCCAAGGTACTTTTTCACTGGCAAAGCACCTCTCCATGCGCTTTTCTGATCATCGCGGATGAGTCAGTCACCTTTGGCGAATGCAACGCCGCGCCACAGCCTGTGCCCGAACCGATGGCGAGTGAATTGCGCCGGCAGGTCGGTCAATGGACCCAGACCTATGCCGAGGGCGAAAGCGAAACCGCGGTGGGAAAAATCATCCTCCAGGGTCACGGGAGCAAGGCCCTACCGCCTGAGATCGCCCGTCAGATGGCCGAATGGGCGCAGACACAATGGAAAATCGCCACATCCGGGCGCGCCGGCGCCGCATGGGACCTCGTCTTCACCTTTTCGCGCCATGGCGGCATTGCCGGCTTTTGCGATGATCTCCTCGTCTATGCCGATGGCAAGGTGATCCTCACCAGCTGCAAAGGCCGCGAAGCGCGCTTCGAGCTCGCGCCGGAGCAGTTGCAGCAGATGTATCGCTGGCTGGATACTTTCGCTCCCTTCGAGTTCCGCCACGCCGATCCGCCCAACGTCGCCGACGGGATGACGATCGCCTGGACCTTCAACGGCCGCGGCGCACAGCCGGTCGACGCGGCGACGCAGGAACAGATGGAGGAATTTCTGGGCTCTTTGATGACGACACTCTATCGCCCTTGAGAGAAAGTCCCTCCGCGCTTTACACGCCACCCCGTATTGCCTGATCTCATACTATTCTTCTCTTCTGTGCCCCGACTCACGGAGAAAAAATTCTGCTTGTAGCAAACGCAAGCGTTTGTCCTACTCCCATTTCCGCTCATCGCGGATCAACGGTGCATCGGCCGGCAGTTCCTCTGCCGAGACCAATTCGACCTCCAGGCTGAACTTGAGCGCTTCGCGTGCAGCCTGGGCAATTTGCGCGGCGAAGCTTTCGCCATCGGCCACCGCTTCCTGCAGCACCAGGCGCAAGGTGAGATGATCGCGATGCTCGTGACGGGTGATCAGCGCCTGACCGCGGGCGATCTGCGGAAAGCGCCGTAGAAACTCACTCAGCTGGCGCGGGTGCAGGAACATGCCGCGCACCTTGACGGCGTCCCCCACGCGTCCATGCCAGCCCATCAGGCGCGGGGTTGCGCGCCCACACGTACACGGTTCGGGATTCAGCCAGGAAAGATCGCCGGTGCCGAAGCGCACCAGGGCATAGTAGGGATTCTGCAGCGTGACAACGATTTCCCCCACTTCGCCGGGTGGTAAGGGCTGACCGCTATTGATGTCACACACCTGAATCCAGACATCTTCCGGCACATGCCAGCCGTTTTCCGCCTCACACTCGTATCCCAGGTTACCGCATTCCGCCGTGCCATACCCCTGGCGCGCCACCTTCACCCCGTGATCGTGCAACCAGGCACGCAGGGAGGGCGGTAGCGGTTCGGCAGTGAAAAAGGCCTTCTCGATGTGGTGTTGCAGTCCAAGCGCTTCCACCTTTTCGATCAGAGCCTTCAAATACGAAGGCAGGCCGACATAGGCATTCACCTGCAAATCGGCCAGCAGGCGCGCCTGTTGTTCTTGATTTCCCACCCCGCCGGGGATCACCGTGCAACCGAGGGCGTATAGCCCCTCCTCAAACATTGCGCCGGCCGGGGTTAGATGATAGCCGAAGCAATTCAAGACGAGATCGCCGGACCCGAAACCGGCCGCTGACAAGGCCGGAGCCCAGCGCCAGTAATCCGGCTGCCGCGGCTCCGGGTCATAAATGGGACCCGGTGACTGGAACACGCGCCGGAGCGCACGCGGCTCACAGGCGAGGAACCCGCCAAAGGGCGGCTGCGCCGCCTGGATCTCCACCAACTGATCCTTGCGAATCACCGGGAGGGCGTTCAGGTCTTCCAGGGTGCGGATCTGGGCGGCGTCCAATCCCGCCGCGCGCAACCGCGCCGCAAAACCGGGAGCGTGCTTTGCCAAATGTGCGATCAGTTCCTGAAGTTCCATCTTGTCCTCAGCTCAGCCAGCGCTTGCGGCGCTTGTAATGTTTGACTTCGCGATAGGACTTGCGCTGTCCCACCTCGCTCAACCCCAGGTAGAACTCGCGCACATCGGCGTTCTCGCGCAGATCGGCCGGGTAACCTTCCAGAACGATGCGACCGTTCTCCATGATATAGGCATAGTCGGCGATCTGCAGCGCCAGATTGGCGTTTTGCTCCACCAGCAGGACGGTCGTGCCCTGTTCCTGATTAATGCGCTGGATGATGTGGAAAATTTCGGCCACCAAGAGCGGCGCCAGGCCCAAGGAGGGCTCATCCAGCATCATGAGCTTCGGCTGCGCCATCAGGGCGCGCCCGATGGCCAGCATCTGCTGTTCTCCGCCGGAAAGGTAGCCGGCGCGTTGATTGCGGCGCTCCTTCAGGCGGGGAAAGTAATGATAGACCATCTCCAGCTCACGGTTCAGGTTCAGGCCGCGGCGCGTGTAGCCCCCGGCCAGCAGGTTTTCTTCGGCGGTCAAGTGCTCGAAGACGCGCCGTCCCTCCATTACCTGGAAAATGCCCATGCGCACGATCTCGGCCGCATCCCGATGGTGGATCGTTTGCCCCATGAACTCGATGCTTCCATCTGTGACCTCGCCGTTATCCGGCTTTAGCAGGCCGGAAATGGCTTTGAGCGTGGTGGATTTTCCGGCGCCGTTGGAGCCGAGCAAGGCCACAATCTTCCCTTCGGGCACCTGCAAGGACATTCCCTTGAGCACCAGGATCACTTTATTGTAGATGACTTCCACGTTGTTCAGAATGAGCATGGCAATCCCTCAGAAGCGAGGTAGGGAGAGAGGGAGCGAATCCCTCTCTCCCCGGGACGGTTACTGCTGGGCAGAAATGAAGTCGGTGACCTGAATCCACTTGCCGTTCTCAACCTTGAAAATGCGCAGCGCCTTATTGCCACCGTGATCGGTGGGAGTGAAGGTGATGGGTGCCGTCACGCCACCGGTATCGAAGTTCTGGATGGTCTCCAGCGCGGCGCGGATGTTCTCACCGGTCACCGGCTTGCCTTGTTGGATGACACGGCGAATACCCTCGGTCATCACGGCCATCGTCCACCAGCCCTGGGTATAGTGCAACCCTTTCTCCTCCAGGCTGGAGCCCTTGGATTTCAGCCATTCATCGGCGTCCTTGTGACCGGGCACCGGTGAAGTCGGCGGAGTGAACGGGATGGCGCCGTATACGCCTTCGGCAGCCGGGCCGGCCAGATTGATGAAGATCTCATCGGCACACCAGTTGAGCAGGATGAACTGCATCTTGTCTTTCAATCCCTGGTTCGCCGCATCCTTCAAAAGGACGGCTGCCGGGCTGGAGACGGTGTGGACGATGACGTAGTTGGCACCGAATTGTTGAATCTGGGCCAGTTCGGCCACATAGTCGGTGGCGCCGCGCGGCATCGCCAAGCTGGTGAACGCCACGCCGTTGGCCTCCGCAAAGGCCTTGGCATCCGCTACGGGCGATTGACCGAAGGGGCTATCATGGTGAATCAGAGCCACCTTGGGCTTATCGCTATTCCCTTTCGCCGCCCAATCTTGCATCGCCCAGCGGATGGCAATGATTGCCTGATCCGAATAGGTGGTGCCGATCAGGAAGTTGTACGGCGCTTCGTCGATCTTGGTCAGCGCGGCAGAATACGAAGCGGACATGAAGGGAATCTTATCCTCGGCGATCTTGGGGCGCAAGGCCTCCGTATCCCCGGTGCCCCACCCCATGAAGGCGACCACGCCTTCACCGACGAACTGGGTGTAGAGCTGTTCGGCCTGATCCACCTTATAGGCATAATCGGCCGAAATCAGCTCGATCGGATGGCCTTCCACCCCACCCTTGCTGTTCAGCCATTCGACGAAGCCTTTCACACCTTCTGAGTAAGGCGTGCTAACATCGGCGGTTGCACCGGTCAGGTCAAAAATAGCGCCGACTTTGATGGGCTCTTTGGTAGTTTGCCTAGGGCCGCAGGCGCTGAGCGCCAAGATCGCCACCATCAACACCCCAATGAACAACTTGATCCGAGACATGTCTTCCTCCTTTTGGTTACAAGATTTTTTGAGCGATGAAACAGAGAGAGCAAATCGACCTGCGAAGCACACCTCCTTTCCGGCTTCAATAGCTGAAGGGCCATAAGCGGAAGTAGTCTTTGATATCTCTCCAGATTTTGTTCAATCCCTCCGGTTCAAAAATCAGGAACAATATGACGACCAGTCCAAACACGGCCAACTGAACGAAAGGCAAGAGACCTTCAATCGCCGGAAAAGAACCTTTGACTGCTCGCCCCAGGTTGGTAATGATGGCCGGCAGCAAAGTCATGAAGGCCGCGCCGAGGTAGGAGCCGGTCACCGAACCCAGCCCTCCGATGATGATCATCGCCAGATAGGTGACCGAGACATCCATGGTGAAACGCTCCCAGGTGACGATCGTCCGATAATGAGCCAACAATGCCCCTGCCAGGCCAACGATGAAAGAAGAAATGGCAAAAGCGAGCAATTTGTACTTGAAAAGGTCGATCCCCATCACCGAAGCGGCAATATCCTGATCGCGAATGGCGACGAAGGCACGCCCATAGTGGGTGCGGAACAGGTTGACGGTCAGGATCGTGATCAGCACCGCAATGCTCCAGATGACCCAGTAAAAGTTAAAGTCGGTGTTCATCTTTACCCCGAATAATTTGGGGCTTGGGACAACCAGCGCCTCCACTCCGCCGGTCACGGCACTCCAATGGGTCACCACCCACAGAATGATCACCTGCGCCGCCAACGTGGCGATCGCCAGGTAAAGGCCTTTCAAGCGCAGAGAAGGTATGCCAAAAACGGCTCCCACTGCCGCGGTGAAAAGTGCTGCAATCGGAATGGAAGCCCACCAGGGAACGCCGTAACGCGCCGTCAGGATGCCGGCGGTGTAGGCTCCGACCGCCATAAAACCACCCTGCCCCAGGCTGATCTGACCGGTATAGCCGACCAGGATGTTCAAGCCGATCGCACCGATCACCGCGATCCCCAGTTGATTGGCCAGGTTGAGAAAATAGCGATTGGCAAAGAACGGAAAGGTCAACAATAACAGGATCAGAATGACCAGCCGAATGCGTTGCGCCGGCGTCTTGCGCAGCGCCATATCCTGTTCGTACGTGGTGTAGTAAATGCCGGAAATCATGTTCCCTCCGCTTCAGACGCGCTCGATAATCTCTTGACCGAACAGGCCGTATGGGCGCACCATCAGGATGACGATCAACACAACGAAGGGCAGCACCTGATTCAACCCCTGACCGATATAGCCGCCGGTATAGGTTTCCAGCAGGCCGATGATGATGCCACCCAGAATGGCGCCGGGGATCGAATCCAGCCCTCCCAAAATGACTACGGGGAAGACGCGCAGGCCGAAATTCGCCAGTTCCGGTCCTACCCCGACGATATTTGCCACAAGCGCCCCACCGATGGCAGCACTGGCCGCAGCGATCGCCCAAGCCCAAGCAAACACTCGGCTAACGCTGATCCCCATGCTCAACGCCGCCGTTTGATCATCGGCTACGGCGCGCATCGCGATGCCCTCTTTCGATTTGCGGAAAAAGAGCGAAAAGAGCACCAGCATCACCACGGCGATGGCGATCGCCCACAAGCGATCGGCGCCGATCTTCGCGCCCAGGATCGTTACCGGATCGGTGGGGATGAATGCCGGAAACGCCCGTGGCAGATTGCCCCAAATGGCGCTGACGATGGCGCGTAGCAAGCTGCTCAGGCCGATCGTCACCATGATGATCGAGATCACCGGCTCTCCGATCATCGGTCGCAGGATCAAGCGCTCGATCAGAACCCCCAACAGCACGGCGATCAAGAGCGTAATGACCATGCCGAAGGTCCAGTGCAAGCCGAACTGCACTACCATGCCGTAGATCAGGTAGGCGCCGATGAGCAAAAACTCTCCTTGAGCGAAGTTGATGACATCGCTCGATTTGTAGATCAGCACAAAGCCCAATGCGGCCAGAGCTAAAATCGCTCCGTTCGTCAGACCGGTCAAAGTGAGTTGCAAAAAGAGTTCCATAGGCTTCACCATCCGGAGAAGAAGGTCATTTCGTGCCGCCGTTGAGCGTCTCGATACTCACGCGGGTTTGAATCTTGGCCGTTCGCCCGTCCTGATAGGTAATCGTGGTTTCGACGTCGACAAAGGAGTTGTGGCTATAGAGCGCAGAGATCAGGTCGGCATAGCGCTGGGCGATCAGGCGACGGCGCACCTTGCGTGTGCGGGTCAGTTCGGCGTCATCGGCATCCAGTTCCTTGTGTAGGAGTAGGAAGCGCTGAATGCGCGCCGCAGGGGGGAGATCGGCATTTGCCTGTTCCACGTGTTTGCGGATCAGGCGATAAACTTCCGGCTTTTGCGAGAGATCGGTATAGGTGGTGTAGGCGATCTGATGTTTTTCAGCCCATTTGCCTACGTTGGCGAAGTCGATGTTGATCATTGCAGTGACGAAAGGCCAATCGCCGCCGAAGACCACCGCTTCCTTGATGTACGGGCTGAATTTGAGCTTATTCTCGATGAACTGTGGGCTGAATTTCGTCCCATCGTGCAGCGTCATCACATCTTTGACGCGATCGATCACCACCAAGTGGCCGTCTTCGTCAAAATAGCCGGCATCCCCCGAATGCAGCCAGCCATCCCGTAACACTTCGGCGGTGGCTTCTGGGTTGCGGTAATACCCCACCATGACCGCCGGCGAGCGCATCAGGATTTCCCCGCTTTCGTCGATCTTGACTTCGGTTTCGGGGATCGGCGTGCCGACGGTTTGGAACTTGATATCGCCATCGCGATGCACCACGGCAATGCCGTTGATCTCCGTCTGGCCGTAGATCTGTTTCAGGTTGACGCCCAGGGCGTGGAAGAAGCGGAAGGTGTCCGGACCGAGGGCGGCGCCGCCGGTATAGGCACGTTTCAGATGACGCAGACCGAGTTGATCTTTGATTTCCTGAAATACCAGCCAATCAGCCAAGAAATAGAGCAAACGCAACCAGAAAGCTGGCTTTTCTTTGCGGAAGCGCGTATCGGCCATGCGATAGCCGATGTTCATCGCCCAGTGATACATGGCACGTTTGAGCGCCGTAGTATCCTCGATCTTGACCTGCACCTGGCTGACCAAGCTCTCCCAAATGCGCGGCGGGCTGAACATCACCTGAGGGCCGATCTCGCGCAGATCGTGTTGCACCGTCTCCGGCTCTTCGGGGAAGTTGACCGTGAACCCCACCTGCAACCCGCAGGACATGACCATCATCTGCTCTCCGATCCAGGCCAGGGGCAGGAAAGAAACAAAGTTATCGTCGGGCGTGAGCGGATCGACCTTCATCAGGTTGCGCCCCATGCTGATCATGGACTTGTGGGTGAGCATGGCCAGCTTCGGGTTGGCCGTAGTGCCGGACGTGGTGGAAAGGATCGCCAGGTCCTCGCCGCGCCCCTGCGAAAGGCGCTCCTCGAACCAGCCAGGGTGCGCGGCTTCATATTCCCGCCCTAACGCCTCTACCTGGGGAAAGTACATCAGGAATTCTTCGGTGTAGTTCCGCAAGCCTTTCGGATCGTAGTAAATCACCCTGCGCACACCTTGCAATTGCGGCCAAATCTCCAGAATCTTATCCACTTGCTCCTGGTCTTCAACCACCACGAAGGTGACATCGGCATGATTGAGGATATACACCACTTCCGAAGCGATCGAATCCTGATAGACCCCGACGCTCTTTGCGCCAACCGCCTGCGCGGCCAATTCGGCGATCAACCACTCTGGGCGGTTATCACCGATGATGGCGATCGTCTCTTCCGGTTTTAATCCTAAGCTTACCAAACCAAGTGCAAAGTACTTCACATGCTCATAGTACTCGCGCCAGGTCATCGTTTGCCAAATGCCGTAGAGGCGCTCTCGCAACGCAACTTTTTGCGGCGTGCGTTGAGCATGTTCATAGAGGAATTGAGGCAAGGTTTCAGGCATGATCCCACCTCAAGATTTAGAGAAAGGTCTGGTTGGAAGGGCAGCGTGCTCTTCGCCCAAATAGGCCTCGATGACCAGCGGATTGTTGCGCACCTCATCCGGCGTGCCTTCGGCGATCTTCTGCCCGAAGTTGAGCACGGCAACGCGATCGCTGATATCCATCACTACACCCATATCGTGCTCGATCAAGACGATCGTGACGCCGTGTTCCTCGTTCACATCCAAGATGAAGCGCGCCATATCCTCTTTCTCTTCGGTGTTCATGCCGGCCATCGGCTCATCCAAAAGCAAAATAGCCGGGCGTAACGCGAGGGCGCGTCCCAGCTCCACGCGTTTTTGCAACCCGTAGGGCAAGGTGGCCACGACCTTGTTACGAATGGCCTGAATTTCGAGCAATTCGATGATGTCTTCCACGAAGCGGCGGAATTGAATTTGCTCCTTCTGCGCCATTCCCCAATAGATCAGGCTGGAGAAGAGGCCGCTGCGCATGTGAATATGCGCGCCGGCCAGCAGGTTTTCCAGCACGGTCATGTGCCGAAAGAGCTCAATATTCTGGAACGAGCGCGCCACCCCCAGGCGGGCAATCTGATGAGGCTTGAGCCGGGTGAGATCATGTTCCCCGTTGTTATAGAGCAGAATGCGCCCGCGCTGAGGCCGGTAGAGGCCACTGATACAGTTCAGCAGGCTGGTCTTTCCGGCACCGTTCGGGCCGATGATGGCAAAAATTTCACCCTGGCGGATCTGCAGGTCCACCCCCAGAAGGGCGGTCACGCCTCCAAAGTTCAGCTGAAGGCGCTCAACAGCCAGCTGCAGATCGCCAGGGCGCAGGGGACTGCTATTCAATTGACTGCGAAAACCGCGCTGCATGGACGCTCCATACGGGAAGGGTATCTTCTCACTTACACTATATCCCCCATGCCGCTAATGAAGCGTCAAAGAAGGCGTTAAAGCGCGGTTATTTCACCGAAAAAGTCTGGCGAATTTCGTACAAACGTTGCATTGCCTGGGGTGGGATGCGCTCCACGCGGCCCAAGAGCAGCGCCTGATAATACACCTGGGCAACATGCTCCAGGCGCTCCAGATGGATCAGCGCTTCTTCAAGATGGGCGCCGACCGTCAGGGAACCGTGTTGGCGGAGCAAAAGCGCATTGTGATTGCGGATCAGATCACGGATGACCTCGGCATCCTCATGCGAGGCCGGGGTGGCATAGGCGGTGGTCGGAATTTCGCCCAGCGTCAGGAGCACTTCGGGGAGCACATCGAGCGGCAAATCCAGGCCGGCCACCGTGAGCGTGGTGGCGAAAACAGGGTGCGCGTGGATCACCGCCCGAATATCCGGGCGCTGACGGTAGGCTTCCAGATGCATGGGCGTCTCGGAAGAAGGTTTCCGTCCCGCTGCGGCCTGCAAAACATGTCCATCCAAGTCCAAAAGGATCAAATCTTCTGCTTCCATGCGCCCTTTGCTCAGGCCGGAGGGAGTGATCAGCACCCGTTCTGCATCCACGCGCACCGAAATGTTGCCGTCGTTGGCCGTCATCAGCCGACGTTCATAGCACAGGCGACCGCATTCCAGGATCGCCTGGCGCAACTCCGCGAGAGAAGCCTGGGAAGAAAACGCCAAAAGGTTCACGCCGCCGCTTCCTCCCTTCGTCGGGAGAGCAAATAAGGCAGCAAACTGGCTACCACGTAATACCCAACGTACACGAATGAGGCGTTCACCAACCATTCCGGCACATTGGGGTAAAGGATCAGGCCGTAAACGCCCAAGGCCGCCCAAGCGTAGGTCAGCGCCAGGGTTACCGGGCGCAGAAACGCCGTGCGCGAAGGGTAGAGATACTTAACGGGAACGAAGATCAGAACGACGAAGAAGATGGTGAACGCCAAGTTGACCCAAGGCGGCAATTGCAGGACCAGCATGTAGATCACCATCACATTCCAATAGCACGGAAACCCTTTAAAGTAGTGATCTTCCGTCTTGGCATCCACCTGGGTGAATTGATAAGCAGAAGCCAGCAAGATGGCGATGGCTACCCAAAGCTCGCTGGCCGGGGGCAGAAAATCGGCCTCCCAAAGGAAAAGCACCGGCACCAGCACATAGTTCAGGTAGTCCAGGATGTTATCCAGCAACGCTCCATCCAGCGAGGCCGCTAGGCGCTTGGTATCGAAGCGTCGGGCAAGCGTGCCGTCAAAACCATCTACGAACATCGCGATCGCCATCCAGACGATGGCCGCTTTCCAGTTATGCTGTTGAATGGCCAGGATCGAGAGAAAGCCCCAAATGGCTCCGCTGGCCGTAAAAAGGTGGACACTCCAAGCAAGGATCCGTCGCCAGAACATGTATTTCCTCCCACCTATCCGGCTATGAAGGGATTGAACTTAGTATCCCAATCGTAATAATCTTCGCCTTCCAAGCGTTTGAGCAGGTTGACGATCCAATAAGTCAGCGGCGTCATGAATACTTCAACGCCTACCTTGAAGAGGTAGTTGGTCAATGTCAACGTGAAAAACAGTTCCCAAGGGAAAACACCGAAAAGGGAAGCCACGATGACGAAAACGGCCGTATCCACGCCTTCGCCGACCAACGTACTGCTGATGGTGCGCGTCCACAGCCAGCGACCGCGCGTCAGGAGCTTCATCTTTGCCAGGACAAACGAATTCGAGAACTCACCCGACCAGTAGCCGGCCAAGCTGGCCAGCACAATACCGCCGCTCGACATGCCACCCAGGATCGCCAGATAGGCGGCATCACCAGCATATTGCTGCCAGCTGGCCTCTCCAGGCAGAAAACGCACAATGCCGAAGACCAGCGCGCTGAGCGCCAAGCAGGCGAACCCGGTCCAGATCACGCGCCGCGAGGCACGATAACCATAGACCTCGGTCAAAATATCGCCGAAGATATAACTAATCGGAAAGAGCAAGGTCCCGGCATCGAAGGCCAGGGGCACGCCGAACAGCCGAACGCCCCAATCCACGATCTTTGCCGAGGAAGCGATGTTGCTCACGATCAACACCGTGACGAAAAGCGCCATGATCAGGTCGAGGAAGCGATACGATTTTTGCACTGAACCCTCCGTAGGATGAGAGATTTCAGGAGGCAAGAGCCCCCTTTTCGCTCACTTTTTCTACCATGCGACAAAACGCACACAACCCAGGTGCCGAGGTCGGCTGACCACAGGACGGACAAGGATGTAGCGCCTGCCGCACTTCCGTCTGTTCACGGAACAGCCCTTTTTCCCGTGCCTCCAGGAAGGAGAGATAAAACGTCAATTTGGCGCCCGGCCGCTCGTTTTCCAAGCGATTGAGCAGTTCTTTGTAGTAGATCGAGGTCGAACCGACGGCGAACGGGCATTCTTCGTAAATATACTCGATGCCGCGCATCAGGGCATAGGCCGTCATTTCGCGTTCGTAGAAGCGGCACAAGGGCTTGACCTTGCGCGCCAGCCCCGGTTCCTCGGGCAAAACCGGCCCCTGACGCAGTAGATATTCCACCGCCCAGTTGAGGGTATTGCCGAAAAGCACGGCGGCCTCATCATCGAGGTTATGCCCGGTGGCCAGCACATCGTAGCCCAGGTCACGAGCGATGCGATTCATCTCGTGACGTTTGACCAGACCACAAACCGAGCAAGGCTTTCCCTGTCCGCGCAGGCTCTTTTGCGCCAGCACCGGGATCGGGAAGCCGGTTTCGCGCTCCACGTCTACGATGTGGAGCTTGAGCCCACGCTCGGCGGCGAATTTTTCGGTCAGGCGCTGAGATTCGGCAGAGTAGCCGATCCCCTCGTCAATCCCCAGGGCGATATACAGTCCATCCGCTTGGTAGCCCAATCGCCAGAGAATATCCCACAGCGAAAGGGAATCCTTGCCGCCGGAGACGGCGACCAGCACCTTCTCCTGACGGGTAAACATGCGATATTTACGAATGAAGCGCTCGGTCTGCTCCGGCACCCAGTCAAGGAAATGCTCCTTGCACAGCGCCAGGCGATGTTGCGGCATGTGGATCGCCGCCTTCTCTCCGCACTTTTTACACTTCATGGCATCTCCTCGACACCGCCGGAGATTACCGCGATCAACTTGATCACATCGCCTTCGCGCACGATCTCATCTTCGGTGATCACTTCGCCCTGGCGGGTAGCGATCACGCTCTCCGGTAAAATGCCCGCTTCTTTCAACGCCGAGCGCAACGTCTGCCCGGATTTGACCTCGTATTCTCGATTGCGTAACACCAATTTCGCCGTCATGGGGTCGATTTTACCATATGCCCCCTCACAGATTGGCCACTTGGGGATGTTCTGTCTCCGGTAACATCATCATTTGAATTGACACGACACGCACGGCCACCACGCTCTCCCTATCTTCCCTCCCAACGATACACCACTATCGGCACATTTTGGACTAGGGTCAATCCGTCTTGTGGGCCACGATATATGATCTCGCGCCCGGCTTCCAACTGGGGATAGAGGCCCTGGATGAGAATCAGATATTCGACCCCCTGAGCATTCAGATAGTCGGCCAAGGCCTGCTCATCGTTCAGGATCGGGATCACCTCCGGCGTGATCAGACCTGCCAGATCAACCAATGGATGGGTATCAAAATACCCCAAGGCCCCAATATCATGTGCGGCGATCACCGCCTGAGGAGGCAGGTTGGCTTGCACCCAGCGTGCCGTTTCGACCATCTGATGCTCAATATACCCCACTTCTTCCGCATAGGCCAACGCACCGAAAAAGAAATAGACCACGAGCACGAGGCCTAAGCTCAGGCGCCAGGCCGGGAAGAAAATGCGATACCAGGGGAGAGTTGCCCGGCGGGTTGCGATCAACATCCCTGCCATCCCCCAAAGGAGGAAGAGCGGCAAAAGCGGCATGATATAGCGCGCATGGTGATAAGGGGGCAAGCGCAAGAGATAAACGGTGAAAAAAGCGATCCACCACAACAGCAAGAGCCACATCGAACGGGTGTAAGGCTCATTACGCGCCCGGATCAGGCGAATAAAGAAAACGAGCACTCCCGGTAAGAGCAAAAGGGTAGAACCGTAGATCCATTCCCACAGATAGGCCCCCAAGCGAGCAAAAAACGGTCGCTGTTGCCAGGAAAGGTATTCTGCCTGCTTGGCATAGAACGTATTCGGCCAAGGTTGCCCTTCTAGCAATAGGTGAAAAAGGAGATACAACCCAAAAAGCACTGCGAAGCCTAAGCTCAAATTCAATAGATGGCGCAAACGCTCCCTCAGCGAAGGTGCAGGGCGCAACAAGGCATCCAGTGCCAGGAAGGGAACGATCAACAGCCCGTCCGGCCGCGTCCAGATCGTTAAACCGGCGATCACGCCCAAGGTCAGATAGCGTGGCGTGGCGCTCAGGAGGAAGATCGCCGCCAAGGTCAGCAGCAACGCATGGAGCAGGGTTTCCATCCCCGAAGCCGCCATCCACACCATGCGCCATTCCAGCACTGCAAGGATCCCCACCCAGGGGAAAGAGGGACGGTAAAACGAAAGCAGGCGGCGCGTCGCACTTTCCAGGAGCACCCCCATCGCCCAAAGGGTGAGCACCCCTAACAACCAGGTCCAAAAATAAGGGTTGAGGTGCAGGCGGTAACCGATGGAAAGCAAAAAGGTCCAAAGCGGAGAGGTCGAACCGGCAGAAGGCTGACCGGGCAGGAAGCTCCATTCGCCACGGAGCGCCAGATTGCGCGCATAGGTCTGATGGATCCAGGAATCATCCAGCGGGAACCCCAGGCGAAATCGCAGCGCGGCCGCGCCCAGGAAAAGGCTTACTCCCAGCAGAGAGATCAGCAAGAGAATGAGAAGATGCGAGCGCGGCATCTCATTGGCAGGAGAAGGAGATGCTTTTGGGAGATGAGGCACCGCCGGCATTAAAAGCCTCCACACTATAGGTCAGGATTTCGCTCAACGAAGCGACCGAGGTCACTTCACTGAAAAAAGGGGTTGTAATTTCAGCAATTCGCAGGCCATTGCGATAGACACGATAGCCCTGCGCGCCGGGGGTCTCATTCCAGGTGAGAGAAACGGTGACCTGAGTGCCGCCCGAAACGTATTCGCACGAATAGACATAACGCAGGTTTTGCACCGTGCCCGGCGCAATCAGGGTCGGACTTGGGGGCGGAGTCACCGCGGTGAGTGACGAAAGACTCCCTTGGGGCGTAGCCGCCCCACCCCACATCCAACAGGTCGTCCCATCCTCCAGGCGCACTAGCCAGTAATTCTGTCCTTCCCAGCGACCGAGGAGCGGCAGCTGCGCTCCGGCCGGCACCACGGTCAGAATGGCAAAAGCCTCCCCCGGTCCCTGACGGCAGCGCGTGGCATCGGCCAGGAACAGGGAAGGTGTTGCCTCCGCCAAAGTCGGCGTCACGGATGGGGAAGGGGGCATCAAGGTAGAAGTGGATGTGCGAGGAGGGAGAGAAGGTGTAAAAAGCACCGGCCTTGTCGGCGAGCCTGCCGCGGGAGTGGCAAGCGGCGGGCGTGGGAGATTGCAGGCCAGCAGCCACAAAAGCACAAGCCAAAGGGCGGAAAGGCGCAAAAGTTTATGCTTCATCTCTGCCTCCTCATAGATCGAGCCAGCGCTTGACCCAATTGGGAAGGGCGGCAAGCGGTCCCTGACGCACCGTACAGGGCGGCAGAGATTCCAAAAACAACCGTCCGTACCTCTTGCTCAAAATGCGCCGATCCAGGATCACCACCACGCCACGATCCGAGGCCGTGCGGATCAGGCGGCCAAAGCCCTGACGAAACTTGAGAATCGCTTCCGGAAGATGGTACTCCTCGAATGGGTTCTCATACGTCTCAGCGCGCGCCTCGATCAGCGGATCGTTGGGGACATCGAACGGCAGCTTGGCAATCATCACCACCGAAAGCGCCTGTCCGGGCACATCCACGCCTTCCCAGAAGGAACGCGTGCCCAAAAGCACGGCACGTTCGCTGCTCTTGAACGATTCCAGGAGCGTGCTGGGGGAAGCGCCTTCGCCCTGTTCATAGGTCAAAATATCATGTCGCGCCAACACAGGCGCGATCGCCTGTGCCGTTCGACGCAACTGGGCATACGAGGTAAAAAGCACCAAGGTGCGCCCGCCGCTGGCCAGACAGGATTGAACGATCGCCTTTTCGACCTGCGATTGATAAGAGGGCGTATGCGGTTCGGCAATATCGTTGGGGATATAGATCAGCGCCGAGTTCTCATAATCAAACGGCGATCCCAACAGAAGCTCATCGGCCTCATCGGCGTTCAATGTGCTACGCAGGTAATCGAACCGCCCGTTTGCCGTGAGCGTTGCCGAGGTCAAGACAATGCTCGATTTCTCATGCCAGAGATACTCTTCCAGCAAGGGACCTACGCGCAACGGAGCGATGTTCAAGAAAAGATAGTCACCGTTTGGCCTGACCTCCAGCCAATAAACGAACTTGGAATCCGGTTTACTCACCAGGGACGTAATAGAGGCCTCGGCATCATTCAAACGACGGAGCAGGTTGCCCAGCTCGCCCAATACATCCTCTAGGGATTCAATCCCATCGCCCAAAGTTTCTACCAATTCTCGTTGCAGCGTAGAAACGTGCTGGATCAACAGGCGCAAAGCCTCACCGGCCGCATCCCAGGTCAGTTCCACCTGATCCCACATCGGCAGCGTACGGGTGGAAGCGGTAATGCGCAACTGCCAGGCATAACCGTTATCCGTAGAGCCGGTTCGTTGCTGACGAGAAAACTGCTCCAGGGTTTGGAAAAAACGCTGTAAATATTCCTCCGCACGGAAGATGAGATCGGCGGCATGATGTACCTGTTGACCCAAGAGGGCAAAATCTGAGGGCCGCATCATGGACTTCGCGGCCGTCAATAGGCGTCCGAGCAAAGCGGCATTTGGTCCGCCCAGTTCGCGCAGCAGACGCTGCAGTTCCGAGCGCCCAAGCCGAAAAGTCAGCGCACCGGTGGTCGCCGCTTCTAAATGGTGAGCCTCGTCCACGATCAAATAGTCATATTCCGGCAAGACGCGATGACCGGTGGCAACATCGGAAAGCAGAAGAGCATGATTGACGACAAGCAAATGTGCGGCCAACGCGGCCTGTCTGGCACGATAGAACGGGCATCCACCCCCGTAACGCGTCAAACAGGTCTCGCCGGTGCAACGATCGTCCTCCGCCGAAATCCGCGACCAGGCCTCGCGTTCTCCGTTGGTATGGAGGTTGATCTCGCTCCGATCCCCGGAGGGCGAATCCAGCAACCAGATCAGCACCTTTGCCATTAAACGCATCTCGTGGACGTCCTTGGGACCCTGCTGACGCAGAGAATCGAACCGTCGTGGACAAAGATAATTGGCGCGTCCCTTTAGCACCGCCACCCGGAGTTCATCCAATCCGAGCGCCGCCCGAAGATCGGGAATATCCTTCTGGATCAACTGCTCCTGGAGATTGATGGTGTTGGTGGAAATGAGCACTCGTGCTTTGTTCTGCAAGGCAAACAAGCTGGCCGGGAGCAGATAGGCGAACGATTTGCCCACCCCGGTACCGGCCTCGACCATCAGGTGACGTCCTTGCGAAAGCGCCTGAGCCACCGCCCGCGCCATTTCCACTTGTTCCGGTCGGTGCTCGAAAGCAGCAAAGTAGCGCGAGAAGGGGCCACCATGTTGCAGGTAAGAGGCCACGCTCTCCGCGTCCAGCGGATGCACTTCCTTCAACGGGGGCAAAGGCGAGATGTCTTTGGCCGCCGTTTCAAACCAGCTCGGCGGATAGGGCCCATAGGCACGTTTGGCCGGCATTTCTCGGCGAATCCGCCGACGCAGGACCTCCTCAAACACCCAGGCCGCATCCCACTCAATATCCTGGCTCAGACGCACGATCTCGGCCACCGTATCCAGGGGTAGCATCTGTGCCCGTTCGTAGAGACGCAGAAAGAGCGCCTGTGTTGCCCGTGCATCGGTGAGAGCCCGATGATACTCCTCGCCAGGAGGCAACGGAATCCCCAGCAATTGCATCAGCGCGCCCAGGCTATAGCGACTGGCCGAAGGGAGCAAAACCGCGGCCAACTCATACGTATCTACCACCGGATTGTAGGGGAAGAGGTTATATCGGTTAAAAAAGCTCAGGTCAAAGCGGATATTGTGTCCGACAACGATCGCTTCACCGACGAATTCGGCCAATTCATCGAGCACCCGTTCCAGACGCGGCGCCGAGCGCACCATCTCGTTGGTGATCCCGGTCAAATTGGAAATGTACTCCGGAATCGGGCGACCAGGATTGACGAGCGTATTCCAGGTCTCTTCCACCCGCCGAGGCGTGAAGCGCACGGCACCGATCTCGATCACCGCATCCCGTTGCGGATCGGTTCCGGTGGTCTCAATATCTAAAGCGACAAAGGTTTCTTCCATGAATTCGCCGTATCAGCCCAGAGTCTCTTGTAGTTTGCGCAGCCAGGATTCGCTCAACGGGGCTTCTTTGGCCGCTTTACGCAGAAAATCTTTCACCTTCTTCGCCGGCAGGGCTGGGAAAGGAGGTTCCTCCTCGATGTGCAATTCGCTTTCGGGGTGGGTGAAGATCAACATGGCACGCAACGGAGGCAGTTCGCTTCCCAAATGACGCTGCAAGGTCTTTTGCAAGTAGCGCAGTTCAGCTTCGGCTTCTGCATCGGGGCGTCCCAGTCCCTCCTGCCCAAAAATGCGCATATACGCCTGCCAAAACCCACCGCCGCGCAGACTCCAACGTCTCTTCCGATACGTAATCGTCCCCTTCTGGGAGTACGGCAAGAGCACCCACACGCCGGCCGGCCCGATCAGCAGGTGCGAGACCGGAGTCGCATAGTGATAAAGCGTATATTGCCCCGGCAACCCTTTGAGCACTCCATCCAGGATTTGATCGGGGCGCGGCGAGCGTCCCCACCGATTGCCGTAATAGATGCTCACCTGGGTCAGGAGAAAACCGATGATTAACGCTACCAACGCCCAGGTAAACTGCTCTTTCATCCGCAGAGTAATGAACGTACCAATCCCCAGTACCACCAGCGAAAGCAAAGAGGTGATCAGGCCAATGCGTCGGTTTCGCTGGATCAATTTCTCATTCCGCACAATACGCATGATTACCTCGCTGACCTGGCGGCAAGATTGGCCTCGATCGCCGTGCGCAGTGCTTCCAATACACCGGACTCGGCGGCTTCTTTGGCCACACGAATAGCATTCTTGATGGCGATGGCATCGGAACGACCATGCCCGATAAACACCAAACCGTTCACGCCCAAAAGGGGCGCTGCGCCATATTCGCTCGGATCGAGCAGCTGCTTCACCTTTCCCAGTGCCGGCCGCACCAACATCCCTCCTAGGAGCGCGGTCGGGCCGCCTTGCTTGATCGCTTCTTTGATCTTATCGGTGAGCAATTTGGCCACTGCTTCGGCTGTTTTCAGGAGCACATTCCCTGTGAAGCCATCGGTGACGGCAACATCCACCTTGCCGCCGATCACTTCTTTGCCCTCCACATTGCCGTAAAAATTCAGCCCTGAAGCCTTGAGCAAAGGAGTGGCCGCCCGCACCAGCTCATTCCCTTTGCCCTCCTCCTCGCCGTTGGAAATCAGGCCGACCAATGGGTTCTTGACCCCGCGCACCACTTCAGCATAAGTGGCACCCATGATGGCAAATTGCAGCAAGTTCTCCGGCTTGCAATCCGGGTTTGCGCCCACATCTAACACCACACAGGAACCGGTAGCCGTAGGGAAGACCGGGGCCAGGGCCGGTTTATCCACGCCGGCCAAGGTACCCAGGCGAAAATAGGCTGTGGTCATGGCCGCGCCGGTGTTCCCGGCCGTGACGAACGCATCCGCCTCGCCGTTTTTGACCAAATCAATGGCCACGGCCATCGAGTTTTGCGCCTGCGGACGACGGGCTTTGAGGACCAGCGCCATGCCTTTATCTTCCATCGTCAGCATTTCCGGCGCGTGGATCAGGCGGATCGGCAAGCCGGCGGCGTTTTGTGCCTCCAGCACCGGGCGGACGCGCGCCTCGTCCCCGACGAGGAGAATCTCTACGCCGTACTCTCGCGCCGCCATCACCGCTCCCTGTACATCGGGGAGGGGAAATTGGTCGCTTCCCATGGCATCTACTGCGATACGCATCCTTTTCCTCCTGAGAAAGGTATCATGAGTGAGAGATGACGATCGGACCCTATCGAGCCGGCGCCTTGCGAATCTGATGGCGCATTTGCTTGACAAGTATCCGAAGGCGATTATAATACGGGTGCTTGCGCTGGTGCTGGAATTGGCAGACAGGCATGGTTGAGGGCCATGTGCCGCGAGGCGTGTGGGTTCAACTCCCACCCAGCGCACTAAAGAATAAAAGACTCCTCTGCAGCGAGGAGTCTTTTTATTTGGTGCAGTTTAATTTACGGCATTTAAAGCGCAGCGGAAGAATCGTTATAGATTTGCATCTTCGGCATACGTATAGACTTCAATTCCCAAAGAACGCGCAAGTTCACGATCTTTCTCATGCACCATGGGTGAGATGAGCAAAGCACGATTCACTTTGCGTCCAAAGCGCCGTTCATAGGAGCGTAACTTGCGATGGAAGAGGTAAACATCGGCGCGGCTGGCCGAGGATTTCAACTCACAAGCCAGAACCTCACCATCTCGGATGATGATATCCAGTTCCACCATGTCCGGCTGGCCAAAAACTTCACCACTCTCATCTTTATATTCTACTCGTTCCACTTTGACACCAAAGGAGTCTTCCAGGATAGCACGCAAAGCCTCGCGAAACGAAGCTTCTGAAGATACTCCCCAGCGAGCTCCCAGAGCGCCAATCGTTTGCTCAATGTGCCGATCCAACCGTCTGATTTCGGCCAGAATGTTGCGAATCTGTTGCTGATTCTCTTCCCAACGGCGCTGATTCTCTTCCCAGCGACGTTGTTCTTCTTCACGCATAGACCGCATTTCAGCTTGGAATTCCTCACGCATTTGCCGCAACTCCGCCAACATCTGCTCAAAGCGATTTTCAGTTTCAGCACGGCTCGGGGCATAATCGTGAACGATATGCCACACCCAATCGCGGAATTGCGGATCTTGGGTAATCAAATTCGGCAACTCTCTCTTAATGATTTCGAGCACTTCCCGTTCCATAGGCCGACTCCTATGACTATTCTACCACATTACTATAGTAAGCCATCACTTCACCATCAAACAGAGCTATAGACCAAAGGTGATCAACGGTGAAGTACGGAGACGACTATTCCCATTGAGCATCCCGTATTTTCAGGCACTCGCATCCGAAGTAAAAAGCGGCAAATGCCCTAAGGCCACAATGTGCGACCAGCGCGCCCGCTCCCCTTCCGTCATGATCGCCGCTTCGCCGACCACCTGAGCACCAGCCTTTTCCAGCACCATGCGCATTCCCTGCAAGGTAGAACCGGTGCTGATCACATCATCCACGATCAACGCTTTCTTGCCCTTGACCATTTCGCGATCCTTCTCATCCAGAATCAGCACTTGCGGCTGACCGGTAGTGATGGAAAGCGTCTCGGCCATGATGGCATCGCCCATGTACGGTTTATACGTCTTGCGCAGCACGATGTAGGGCTTTCCCAGTTCTACAGAAAGGGCATGGGCCAGCGGAATTGATTTGGCCTCTGCAGTGACCAGTAGGTCGAATTCCCGCTCACGCAGGCGTTGGGCCAGTTCTCGGGCACAGGCCTGAACCAATTCTGTATCTCCCAAGATGTTGAGGATGGCAATACGCAGGCCGGGTTTGATCTCGAACAAAGGCAAGTGCCGCGTCAGGCCGGCGATTTCAACAGTATATGTTTCGCGTGTGGACATAGGACTCCCTCCGGTGAGAAAATGGCGCGCATAGTTTATCACACTTTTGGCGAGACCCACCCCGATTCGACGGCTCGCGCCACGGCCTCAGTCCGATTTCGCACTCCCATTTTCTCGAAAATGTGCCGGATGTGCGTCTTGACCGTATTTTCGGAAAGAAAGAGCTGCGCCGCGATCTGAGCGGTGCTCTTTCCATCGCACAGTGCCTGCAATACTTCCATTTCCCGTGACGTCAGTTGAGATGGACGCAAGGTGCCCTTCCGTCGCACCAGGTCCAACACATTTCGCGTCACTTCCGAAGATAAAACAGCCTGTCCTCTCACTACATCCAAGAGCACCTGACGCAAACTCTCAGGCTCAATATTCTTGAGCAGATAACCATCTGCTCCATTGGCAATGGCTTTCAAGACATCTGCCTCGTCTTGGGAAACGGTCAACATCAGAATTTTTCCATCAAACCCGGCACGGCGTAGCCAGTTCAGTAGCTCAAGCCCACTTGTCGACGGCATGTGCACATCGAGCAAAACGATCTGCGGACGGGTCTGCAGAATATGCGTGAAGGCCGTCTCTGCCTCTCCGGCCTCGCCGAGAACGCGAAACTCCGGCATTTCGCGCAGAAGAGCAATCAGCCCTCGGCGGAACAGGGAATGATCATCGACGACGAACACCGAGATCGGCTCATCCGTTCCCATCGCAGATTTCCATTACCTTCTTCAAATCCAAAATCAAACGCACAGACGTGCCGGCTCCTGGGGAAGAAAGAATATGAAGTTCGGCCCCCACTGCGGTCGCACGCTCGCGCATGCCTTGCAAACCGTACTGAGACGACAATCCCCTTTCCATATCAAAGCCGCGCCCATCATCTACGATCTCCAGCCACAGGCGACATCCTTCCCGTTGGCAACGGATGGTAACCCGCCGAGCCTGTGCATGTTTCCAAACATTGGTCAGCGCCTCCTGCACAATACGGCTCAATTGCACCTGCACATGAGAGGGAAGCGCAGGCAGCGAAGCGATTTCACAATGCGTTTCGATACCGCTTTGACGGGTAAACCCTTCAGCCGTTTCCCGCAACCACGCAGACCACTCTCCATGGGGTGAGTGACGCAACTGGTCAATCGCCAGACGCAGCTCGAAGAAAGCATCGTTCAGGGTGCGTCGAAACGCCTGCAACCCCTGAGAAAGCGCATCCAATCGCCCCTCGTTCAGGTAGAGTTGCAATCGCCCGATCTCCAGTTGAAGAAAAGCCAGCGTCTGAGCAATGCCATCATGGATCTCGCGTGCTAGGCGCGTTCGCTCTTCCAGGATGGTCTGATATTCCAAATTTTCCAGCACATGCTGGTGATGCAGGAGGAGTGCCCATTGCAACGTGGCCACCTGCAAAATCTGCCGCAAGCGCCGCGAAAAGATCAAAGGAGCACGATGCCCCAGCAGCAGCAATCCTTCCGTCTCGCCTCTCCACCGTAAAGGTAGTACCACCCAATAGGGATGGAGACCAGGAATGGAAGAATCCGTAAGGGTAAACCGCCGCGCGTGCTCCTGCTCCTTTAGCATTCTCCACCAGCGTTCAAGTTGTTCCAGGGGCGGCAAAGTGATCTGTGATGGAAAAGAGATCAAAGTTCCCGCCCGGTCCCACAAAACAGCACAATCTGCACCACTCAGGTCCAGAAGGTGCGCCAGGAGTGGCTCCGTCCACTCTTTAAGACCGATCTGAGCGTCAACAGAGCGCAGGACCTGCCGCAAGACCTCCATTTCGCGCTCACTGCGTTGTACTCGCGCCAATGCTTTGGCAGCCAGTTGTTGCACAGCGGTCAATTTTTCTCGGACATCGGGGGTTAAAAACGGCGGATGATGTAGGAAGAAGCCAATCACCCCTATTTCCTGTCCGGCAGGGTGGTGCAACGGCAGGCAAAATACATAATTCGATTCAGAGATGCTATCCGCGAACAGCAAACAGGAGCGATCCGAAACCCGAGCGGTACAGTGCTTACAGACCTGGCGAGTTGCAGGAAGCCCTAGACGTTCCTCCCAAGGCTGTGCATCGAAGGTTTGTGGCACTCGCCCTTCGACCAGATAATTCTCGTTGACCCTCCACTCAGAAAAGGGAATAAAAGCGCTTCCTACTGCGCCAAGGATCTCCTGCCCGGCGCGCATGACGGCACGCAAGACGGCCTCTTCACTTTCCGCCTCGATCAACGCGCCCAGAAGGTCAAAGAACGATAACGTTGTATTTTCCACTGCGCACAAGAAGCGCGGCATTTACCGCGCAAGGAATTGCTAACAACTCTAAGGAAGAGTTGCTAACACCTCTTGACTGTGCCCTGCCGGTTTAACATTTTCAAAAACTCGCACGATCGTCCCTTGCGGATCGATCAGGAAAGTAGTGCGCAAGACACCCTCATATTCTCGTCCCATAAACTTTTTGCGACCCCATACCCCATATTGCTCACAAACGGCATGGTCTTCATCTGCGAGCAACGGAAAAGGAAGTTGATATTTCTTCTTAAAGCGAGCATGGGAACGCGAGGAATCGGGGCTGATACCTAAGATCACCACACCGGCCTGTTCATATTCCTTATAGGCATCGCGGAACTCGCACGCTTCCGTTGTGCAACCGGGCGTATCATCTTTAGGATAAAAATAGAGCACCACGTAGCGCCCACGGAAATCCGAGAGCCGACGAACCGTTCCATTCTCATCCGGAAGGGCAAAGTCCGGTGCGATTTGTCCGGAAACTAAGGGCATAGGACCTCCTAAAAGAACTTATTCCATAGCACGAAAACGGTAATCAACGTTAGTTGCGCGATCGGATAGTAACTAGCCTGATCGAACAGGCGCGCCGCCAGTCGTCCATCCTGCGAGCGATACAGACGATAGGCCGGACGCAAAAGCAGGAAAAAGCCGATCAGGACCGTCCCCACAAGGTACGGCCAGCCCAGGGGAATGGGAGCGATGATCGGCAGGAACAAGCTGAGCAAGACGGTGACGGTCAAAGCGAGGAAGGCTATCGCGCCGGCCACGCGCGGCCCAAAGCGGATGATCACCGTCTTCGCTCCCACGCGTCGATCTTCCTCCACGTCATTCCAATCGGCCGGGATGTTCTGACCACCGATCTCCCAGAAAAACACCCAGGCCAACGTCAACAGCAGCCAACGCCAATCCGGGTTGGGCTGCACGACGAAGATCGCCGCGATCGGACCGCTCGACTTGACCAGACCGCTGACCAGAGTACGTAAGTAGGTCACCTTGAGCAACAGGCAGTAGATGACCTCCAAAGCGGCGGCGGCGACCAAAATCCACACGATGACCGGATTGAGAAGATAGCACCCGATCAGCGCCAGGAGGAACCATCCCAGGAACCAGAGCACACCACTGCGATAATCGAGCACACCTTGTGCCAGCGGATAACGAAATGCCGAAGCCTCAACCGAATAGCCTTCTTTGAGGCCGCCAGCCACCTTCTCTTTATCCGTCATCACACCGACCAGGTCGTTCAGCGCATAAATCGCGGTATAGGCGGCGAAAGCGGTGAAGAACGAAAGAAGCAGGGTGCTCCAGCTCGGAAAATCGCCCAGCCAGAGCAAGGCCACGAAACCGGGAGCGGCAATATCTAGGACGCCATGCGTGGTGCGCGAAAGGGCAAAGAAGCGCTGCATTGTACCCTCCCTTAGGGTTTGACAAAGTGCATGAAATAGTTATTGTCCTCTACACCTTCTACCATGCGGAAGCGACGGGTAAAAGGATTATACAGCAAACTGGCAACGCGCAAAAAGCGCAGGCCGTTTGCTTCGGCCCAAGCGCGTAGCTCGGCGGGCCGAATGAATTTACGATAGTCATGGGTTCCCGGTCGCAACAGGCGCAGGATGTATTCGCCGCCGATGATCACGAACAGAAGCGCTTTCGGGGTGCGATTGATCGTCGAAAAGATGACATGTCCACCCGGTTTGACGGCACGCGCACAGGCCGCCACCACCGCTTGCGGCTGCGGGACGTGCTCGAGCATCTCCAGGCAAGTGACGATATCGAACGACTCCGGCATTTCATCGGCCAGCGATTCGGCGCTTTGATAGCGATACTCGATCGCCAATCCCTGCTCCTGAGCATGTTGCCGGGCAACATCAATCGCCACCTGCGAAAGATCGATCCCGGTCACCTGAGCCCCGCGGCGCGCCAGCGCTTCGCTCAAAATGCCTCCGCCGCATCCAACATCCAACACCCGTGGATGAGCCAGGTCTACTTTTTCCAGGATGAACTGCACCCGTAGCGGGTTGATCACGTGCAGCGTACCCATCTCGCCGCGAGGATCCCACCATTGGGCAACGGCATCGAACTTTTGAATTTCGCGCGGATCAGCGTTGGTAAACGAGGACATGGTTCATCTTCCAGAGACGAGTTTCGAGTTCCTGGGTAGCACGCTCCACTTCGCAACGGGTAATATCGTTCAGAAAAACGCACTGACCGATCCCGGCCGGCATCGGGACGCGTTGTAGCCCATTGCGATGATAGGTGCGCTCTCGCAGCGATTCCCAGAGCATTTCGGCATCCAACACCTCGGCATCCAGCTGAATCCCCAGCGATTCGGTGAGACGGAAAACGCGCTCGGTCTCCTCTTCGCTCAGCAGGCGGCGGGAACGGGCAATCAGCACCGAAAGCAGAATATCCAAGAGCACCGCTTCGCCGTGATAGAGCCGTCCTTCGTAGCGCGCCTCCAAACCGTAGCTAAAGGTATGACCAAAATCCACTTTGCGCGCCAGTTCTTCTTCAAAGAGATTCGGTTCCAACTCTTCGATCATGCCGCGGATGGCACGATCCAGAATTTGGTCGCTCTCTACATCCTGGAAGCGGTTGGCAACGCTCCTCGCTCCCCAGCGCTCCAGCATCCCGAACAATTCCGCATCTTTGATCACGGCCAGTTTGATGATCTCGCAAACGCCGTTCAAGAGATGGCGGGTCGAGAGGGTATGGAAAAAGGTCTTATCGAGGAGCACCTTTTGAGGCGCATAGAACGATCCGAGGCGGTTTTTGTTGCCGTTAAAGTTGAAGCCGGTCTTGATCCCAATGGAAGCATCCACGTAGCCCATCAGCGTGGTCGGCACTTTGATGTGGGGCAAGCCGCGACGATAGGTACTGGCCAGGAAGCCGACCAAGTCGGTGAGCACCCCTCCACCGATGGCGATAATCGGCTCGTCACGTCGATGGATCGGGAACGCATCCAGCTCGCGCGCCAGGAAAACGTAGCTCTCCAGCGTCTTATGCTCTTCGCCGGCGGCTAGCGGCACAATGCGCGCTTCAATATCATGAAACGCAAAATACGCATGGATCGCCGATCCGTAATAGTGATAGACGTTTTCGTCTACGACCACAAAGCGCCGACTGCCGCGCCCACGCCCGGCGGAAAGCAAGGCCGGGTTTTCCGGTGCGAGTAAATTCGGGGCGTGAATGATCTCATACTCAATGAGATGCTGATAACTGAGACGGTAACTGTACATTCCTAATGTGTTCATACGATCTCTGCCCAGCGATCACGCGCTGCCAGCACCCTCCTTGCCAGATTCTGCGCCATTTCCAGGCTGTGATTGCGATAATTCCCACACTGGGCAATGTTCGCATAGGGCACTTCGGTAGCGGTGAGAATATCCTTCAAAATCTGCTCATAGGTGGCGAAAATTTTCTCCGCCCGGCCTTCGTTGTACAGGATCAAATAAAAGCCGGTCTGACAGCCCATCAATCCTACCGAAAGAAAGTTCTGGGGCATGTACTTCTGGAAGCCGTAGAGCAGGAAATGCTCAAAAGAGTGCATCTCCGTTGAAGAGAGGAACTCCACGTTCGGACGATTGATGCGCAAATCAATGCAATAGACGACATCCCCATTCGGGCCTTCGTTATAGGATCGCAATTTGACATGGGGCGCTTTGAGCAAACGGTGATCGAGCTCACCGACGGTCGCAGGGTCCCAACCCAATGCTTTCACATCCACCATCTGTCACCTCCAGGAAAATCTATCAAACAAATTGTGAAAGATGACGGTAGCTATCGTAGAGCGCCTTTTCCCACGATTCCACGTGGTGATAGAGCTCCACCGAAGCGTAACCGGAATAACCGTGATCGGTCAGCGCTTTAAAAGCGGCGGCGAAATCGAAGGTGCCTTCGCCTGGAATCTCGTGGAAATGGACGATCCCGGTCAGCGTATTGGCCACCATACGGTCCACCAGCGGTTTGCCATCGTGGATCGGACGGCGTAGATAGAGCAAGATCGGACGGGCACGCTCCAGCACCTCGAAGCTCAGGCGCGGCACCGAGATCAGGTAGGTGAAGATTTCGTCGTCGAAGGGCGAGGCGCCGGCATACAACGAGGAATAGTCCACGTAGCGCAGCGAAGCCGTCACGCCGGCGCGGCTCAGGAGATCATCGATCTGCTTCTGGCGCGCGGCACCGGGTTTGAACTCGTCATAGAAGTAGATCGGATGTTGACGATCCACCAGCAGGTATTCCGCCGTATCCGGGAAGTAGATCAGGTACGAGGCGAAATCCATATCCAGGTTCAAGTCAGGCGACCAGGCCAGGATTTTGAGGTTGTAACCTTGCCGGGCATCGGAAACATGCAGGTAACGGGTGTACGGCGCGACGCGTCCGAGCTCGGCGATGAAATCCTTTTCCGAGCAATACATGTGACACAGGTCAATGTGCAGGCGGAAGCGCGGCGAGTTCACATCCTCGACCAAGCGGATCGCTTGCTCCACCGTCTCGATATACATCCCCGGCTCCGGCTCGATCAACAGGGTAATGTCATCGTCCTCGCGCAGCGCCCGCAGACATTGGTGAATGCTATCCACCAATAGCTCATGCGGATCGACTTCCGGATGCAAGAGATGTTCCTCGCGAATGAAACCGCTGCCGAACGAGACGAACGGCACGCCCAGCTTCCGAGCTACGTGAATGCCGCGGCGGATCAGATCAATGCGGCGCTTGCGACCGGCCAGATCCGGGCTCATCAGCGAAGGCTCATGGGGGCGCGAAGGCGTGAAGAAATGCGAAGCAGTCGCCACACAAGCCGGACGCACCCGCAAAGTTTCAAACCGTTTGCGGATCGCATCCAGATACTCATCGGTGACGTTGAAGACATTGAACTGATCGCGGTGAAAGGCCAGCTCCACCCCCGCGTAACCGGCGCGATCGACGGCCTCGATGGCCTCGATAAAATCCAGTTTGGTCATTCCAAACGTACTATAGCAAAGTTGGATCATATGCCAGGCTCCCAGATATGCCTTTGTTTGTGAAATTTGTACACATTGCGGCAATTATACCATCCTACCAAAAGACATGCGCCTCGCCATCCATCGGCAGATCGCCCAACCGCGGGCGGGGCAGGGACTCAAAGCGCGGGCGGATTTCCTCTAAACTATCGCCGCCCAGCTTTTCCAGCAAAGCATCGGCCAGGACGAAGGCCACCACCGCTTCGGCCACCACCACCGCACGCGGCACGGGGCAGATATCCGAACGCTCGTAAACCGTCTCCGTAGCTTCTCCGCTCACCAGGTTGACGCTCCGCTGCGGGGTCAGCGTGGTAGCGATCGGCTTCATGGCGGCACGCAGCACCAGCGGCAAACCGTTGGTCACGCCACCTTCCAGCCCCCCGGCGCGGTTCGTCGGGCGGCGCAGATTCCCCTGATCATCGCGCAAGATGGCATCATGCACCTCCGTGCCGAATGCTGCGGCCTGGGCAAACGCATCACCGATCTCCGCCCCTTTGACGGCCGGGATCGAACCCAGCGCACCCAGCAACCGAGCATCCAGCCGCCGATCGGCGTGAACATAGCTCCCAAGCCCCGGCGGCAAACCGACGGCAAAGACCTCGATGATCCCGCCCAGCGTATTGCGCGCCCGGATCGCTTCCTGAATATGGGCACGCATCTCCGGCGCGGCTTGGGGATCAGGACAGCGCACATCGTTCGCTTCCGCCTGCTCAAAGCGTTCCAGGTAAACCTGCGGCTCCGCCGAAAGGGGCAAATCGGCGCACACGCGCCCGATCTGACGCACATATCCCCCGACGAAGATGCCGAATTGCGCCAGGAACTGTTTGCAGATGGCGCCGATCGCCACCCTGGCCGTCGTTTCACGGGCACTGGCACGCTCCAGGCTCAGGCGCAGGTCACGGTGGCGATACTTCAGCGCACCGCTCAGATCGGCATGCCCCGGCCGCGGCACGACGAACGGCTCGATCGGCTTCCCGCGCCAGTTTTCGGCATCGCGATTGCGGATGAGCATGGCGATCGGCGCTCCCGTGGTCTGACCGGCCATCACCCCGGCCAGGACCTCCACCTGATCCTTCTCAATCGCCATGCGCCCGCCGCGCCCGAATCCGCGCTGGCGACGCTCCAGCTCTCGATTGAGCGCTTCCAGATCCAAAGACAGACCGGCCACCATTCCCTCCAGGATGGCCACCAGCGCCGGCCCATGCGATTCACCGGCGGTCAGAAAACGCAACGGCATAAGAAAAGAGACTCCTCCTGGACAAATGCCTGTAGAACAAGCGCCAACGTCTGTTCTACAAAGGCAACTCTGATAGCAAGGAAAGGAAATCGAACGTCCGGCCGGTCCAAAGCGTGAAGCTCAGAGCCGCCTGACGCAGGAGCATCCCGATCCCGCCGACGGCACGTAAACCGGCCTGTTCGGCCTGCTCGATCAGGCGCGTGCGGCGCGGGTTATAGACCAAATCGTAAACCACCGCATGCCGCGGCAAAGGCAAATCCGGCGGCCAGGGCGAATCGGCGACCTGGGGATACATCCCAATCGGCGTGCAGTTGACGATCAGAGCCACCTGCTCCAGCCAGTCTTGGCGCTCCCGTAGCGTTTGCCAATCAAGGTGGGTCGGATGACGTGGTGTTCGACTGAGAAAGGCGATCTCCGTCGCGCCCAGCCGTTCCAGTGCGAAGGCCACCGCCTGCGCCGAGCCGCCCGTCCCCAGGATCAGGCAGGTTCGCTCCCGGACCTCGATCCCGTGCGCCTGTACATCCTGCAAAAAGCCCAACCAATCCGTATTTTCGGCGCGCAGCGAGCCATCCTCCAGGCGCACCAGCGTATTCGTCGCCTGCAAGCGCTCCACTTCGGCTGAACGCTGAGAAACGTAGGGGAGCCGGAGCACCTTTTGCTTATGCGGAATGGTCACATTGAACCCGCGATAGCCTTCGGCCAGCCACTCACCCAGGCGCTTCTCCAGCGCTTCCGCCTGTACCGGCAACAGATCATAGCGCCAATCCAGACCGCAAGCGGCAAACGCACGATTGTGCAGGAACGGCGAAAGACTATGCCCCAACGGCCAACCGATCAGGCCAACGCGTTCGGTCATTCAACCTTTGCTCCCAAAGCGGCCAGGATGGGAAAGAAGCCGGGAAAGGAATCGGCGATGCACTCTTCTTCCTCCAGCCGCGTCTCCCCTTGGGCGATCAAACCGGCCACGGCGATCAGCATCCCCAGACGGTGATCGCCACGACTCGAAAGATGCGCCCCAGAAAGCCTGCGTGGCCCGCGGATCACCATGCCATCCGGCAATTCCTCGACCTCGGCACCGAAGGCACGCAGAATCTGACAAACCTGAGCAATGCGATCGGTTTCCTTGACCCGGAGCTCGGCCGCGTCCCGGATCACCGTCTCGCCGTGGGCTTGGGTGGCGGCCAGCGCCAGGATCGGCAGCTCGTCAATGGTCAGCGGAATTTCGGCCCCGCCGACCTGCGTCGCCCGGAGCTCGGCCGAACGCACATACAGCGTCCCTACCGGCTCACCGGCCGAGGCCGCCGCTTCCGTTTCCACTTCGATCGCCGCGCCCATGCGTTGGAGAATGTGCAACAGGCCGATGCGGGTCGGGTTCAGGTTCACTCCACGGATGACGATCTCGGATCGCGGCGCCAACGTGGCGGCGACGAGGAGAAAAGCCGCGGAAGAAAAATCGCCGGGAACGGTCACATCGAGGGGATGAAGCGGCTCAGAAGGCCGCCGAACGGAACAGGAGAGCCCATCCGCCGATACCTGTAGCGGCACTCCCATCGCCTGGAGCATGCGCTCCGTGTGATCGCGCGAACGCGCCGGTTCATGCACCGCTGTTTCCCCTTCGGCCAAACAGCCGGCCAGAAGCAAAGCGCTTTTCACCTGCGCACTGGCGATTTCCAGATGATGTTCTGCCCCGATCAGTTTCGCCGGACGGATGAACAACGGCGCCCGCCCCTCGCTATCCTCGATATTCGCTCCCATGCGACGCAACGGCTCGGTGACCCGGCGCATCGGCCGCCGCCGCAACTGATCCGAGCCGTCCAACGTGACCGTAAAGCCGGCTCCGGCCAGCAAACCGCTCAAGAGGCGGATCGTCGTCCCCGAATTGCGACAATTCAGCACGCTCAAAGCCGGCGCCTGCAGACCCTGTGATTCAATGCGCATTTCATCGGCGCGGCGCGTGACGCGCAATCCCAACGCCTGCATGGCATCCAACGTCGCCAGCGTATCCCCGGCCTCTAACCAGCCGCGCACCCGATGGACTCCCGGGGCCAGGGCGCCGAACATCACGGCACGATGGGAAATGGACTTATCGCCGGGAACGTGGGTTTCACCACGCAGAAAAGAAGTCTGTATCCGGATCATCCGCCGTTCTCACCATCCCTCGCAAGTCTAGCGTCCACGGTCCACCGTCCACGGTCTACGGTCCACGGTCTACCATCTACCATCCACCGTCCACGGTCTACGGTCCACCGTCCATTATATCACCCTGCGTCCCAGCGCCTGCGCCAGCCGCCGTATGGATTCCACATAGGCCGGGAAATCGGCCAACGCCAACGATTGCGCCCCATCGGAGAGCGCTTCTTGCGGATTCGGATGCACTTCTACGATCAGGCCATCGGCCCCGGCGGCGACCGCCGCCAGCGAAGCCGGCAACACCAAATCGGCGCGCCCGGTGGCATGGCTCGGATCGGCGATCAGCGGGTAAGGCACACCGCGCGAACGCAGCAGCGGAATGGCCACCACATCCAGCACATTACGCGTCGAAGGATCGAACCCTCGAATGCCGCGCTCACAAAGGATGATCTGTTCATTGCCGCGCACGCGGATGTGCTCGGCCGCCGCCAGCCATTCGTCAATCGTGGACATGAAACCGCGCTTGAGCAGGATCGGCTTCCCCGTCTCCGCCGCCGCCCAAAGAAGCGGAAAATGTTGCATGTTACGACTGCCGATCTGCAAAATATCGGCATATTCGGCCACCAGCGGCACGTGCTCTACGCCCAGTGCTTCGGTTACCACCAACAGACCGAATTCATCGGCCACAGCGCGCAGAATTTTCAGCCCTTCCACTCCCAGGCCTTGAAAGGTATGCGGCGAGGTGCGCGGCTTGAACGCCCCACCGCGCAGGACGTGCAGCCCAAGCTGCGCCATCTCCTGCGCCACCTGCCGCGTTTGCTCATAGGATTCGACCGAGCACGGCCCGGCCATCAGCACCAACGTTGAAGGATCGAAAACAAGGTCCGAACGTAGGGCAAGCATCCGATCATGCCTCCAAGCGAACGAGCTCGGCCAAGCGCGAACGCATCACCTTGCCCGAGGCCGTTCGTGGTAATTCTGAAAGAAAGAAGATGCGGCGCGGCACTTTATACCCGGCCAGCGATCGGCGGGCAAAGGCGATCAACTCTTCTGCCGTCACGTCCGCCGACTTCACCACCGCCGCCGCTACCTGCTGGCCCCATTCCGCATGGGGCAGGCCGAAGACACACACCTCCTGCACGGCCGGATGTTTCTGAAGCACGCGCTCCACTTCCGCCGGGTAGACGTTTTCCCCTCCGCTCAGGATGAGATCGCTGCGGCGCGCCAGCACCCAGAGATCACCTTCCTCATCCAGATAGCCCAGATCTCCCGTATGTAGCACCCCATCCGGAAACGGCGGTTGACCTTCGTACCCGCGCGCCACGGCCGGCCCACGCACCCAGATCTCGCCGACTTCCCCCGACCGGCATGGGAGGCCATCTTCGTTTCGCACCTGCACTTCCACGCCCGGCAAAGGCTTGCCGACCGTGCCCGGCTTGCGGCGCACCTCTTGCGGCAATGCCGTGCATACTTGGGAAGCGGCCTCGGTCAGGCCGTAGGTCAAAGCGACGGGGAGGCCCACGTTCAGGGCGCGCTGCAGAAGCTCCGGGTCCGCCGCCGCACCGCCGAGCAAGATCAGGCGCAGCGCCTGCGAGGGGGGATCGGCCTCCCAGAGAGGCAGCAGCCGATAGAGCATCGTCGGCACCAAAGAGATCAGATGGACCTCTTCCTCTTTGACCAGGCGCGCCGTCTCTCCGGCCTCAAAGCGCGGTTGAAAGATCACCGTCATGCCATCCCAAGCGGCACGGAAGAGGATCGAAAGGCCACCGATGTGGTAGAGTGGCAGGCAGAGCAGCCAGCGTTCGCCGAGCCGCGTTCCCAGGCGTTGCGAAGAGGCCTCGGCGGCCGCCTGTAGGTTCTCTAGGCTCAGGGTGACGGCCTTTGGATAGCCGGCGGTGCCGGAAGTGAAGAAAGTGAAACGTGCCGGAGTTTCCGCCTGCGGCAAAGGGATGGAGGGGGGCAACCGCTCGGAACGCTCCCACCCCACCCAGCGCCGGCCGGCCAGATGGCCGCTCCCTTGGAGATCATCGCGCAGCACCAGCGACGGCGCGATCTGCTCCACCTGCCATTCCAGCTCGGCCAAGCTCAAGCGCCGATGGAAGATCACCAGGTGTAGCCCCAATCGCACCGCCGCCAGCACCACAGCGATTAAATCAAGCGAATTTTCCAGGTACACACCCAGTTTCTCTCCCGGCCGCATCCCGTGTTCCCAAAGCCGGCAGGCCGTGTCCTGAGCCAAAGCATCCAGCTCTGCCCAGCTCAGCGAAAGGCGCCCTTGCGGCGCGTGCATCACCAGCGCCGGCAGGTGTGGGGAAGATTCCAGACGCGGACGGAAGAACGGGTCGAGGCTCACGGCAACCAAGGGTACTTGCGGAAATTCGGTTTGCGCTTTTCCAGGTAGGCATTGCGCCCCTCTTGACCTTCTTCGGTCATGTAGAAGAGGAGCGTGGCGTTACCGGCCAGCTCCTGAATGCCGGCCTGACCGTCCAGCTCGGCATTGAAAGCCGATTTCAGGGCGCGGATCGCCAACGGGCTTTTATCCAGAATCTCTTGCGCCCAGCGGATGCCCTCGGCTTCCAGCTCTTCCACTGGCACCACTTTGTTAACCAGCCCCATCTCCAGGGCCTCCTGCGCTGTATATTGCCGGCAGAGATACCAGATCTCGCGCGCCTTCTTCTGCCCCACAATGCGCGCCAGGTAGGAAGCGCCAAAGCCACCATCGAAGCTGCCCACCTTGGGACCGGTCTGGCCGAAAATGGCATTCTCGGCAGCGATGGTCAGATCGCACATCACGTGGAGCACATGTCCACCCCCGATGGCATAGCCGGCCACCAAGGCGATCACCGGCTTGGGAATGGTGCGGATGATGCGCTGGAGTTTGAGCACGTTCAGACGGGGAATGCCATCCTCCCCAACGTAGCCGGCGTTCCCGCGCACGCGCTGATCGCCACCGGAACAAAAGGCATACTTACCATCGCTGGCAGGGCCATTGCCCGTCAGCAAGATCACCCCGATGCGCGGGTCTTCCCAGGCGTTCTCGAAGGCCTCGATCATCTCCTGGATCGTCAACGGGCGGAAGGCATTGCGCACCTCCGGACGGTTGAAGGCAATGCGCGCCATCCCTTCCGCTTTGTGATAAGTAATATCCTGATAGTCTTTTACTTTTACCCATTCAACCATCGTCACTTCCTCCATAGAAATTTATATGGACGCAAAAAACTTTCTGCGCCAACTTTCAAAAGCCTGTGCATCGCTGCGCACCTCGATCAGGCTCGCTCCTCCCCAATCCAAATCGCCCAACACCTTTGGCAAATCGCGCAATTCCTCGACGAAATGATATTCCAGCCCATAGAGCGCCGCCACCGGCTCAAAACGCAACCCGTGCGGTGTGACGAAAAGCTCACGGAACGGCGGCTCAAAGTGCGCCACCGGCAGGCGATAGAAAATCCCTCCGCCATCGTTCTGGATCACCAGGATCGTCGCCTTCAACCCATAGCGCCGCAGCGCCAACAGCCCGTTCATATCGTGGTAGAACGCCAGATCCCCCAGCACCATCGTCACATGCCCAAAATGCGCCGCCAGCCCCAAGCCGGTCGAAAGCACCCCGTCAATCCCGCTGGCGCCGCGGTTGGCGAACACCCGCACTTCCTTCGCCCTCGGCGGCACGAATTGATCCAAATGCCGCACCGGCAAGCTGTTCGAGACCATCAGTGCATCTCCCGAAGGCAAAAAATCAAAAAGGATCGGGAAAATACAGGCTTCGCAATCGGGATGGGTGCGTGCCGCACCCAGAGCTTGGTCAAACGCCTGAGCGTAGCGGCCGGCGGACTCAGACCACGCCGTAGCGTGGAGCGCCGACCCCGAAGCCGCGGCGTTTAAGACGCTTAAGAGTGCCGACGGGTCGGCCAAAATGAAGCGCGTCGTGCGAAAGCGATCATCGCGCCAACGGGGATAGCGCCCCACGTACACGTGCTCGATCCCGTCTTCGTCCAGCCAATCCATCAGCGCAGTGGAGGTCGGCAGGTCACCAAAGCGCAAGACGAAATCCGGCCGGGGTAGGCGGGCGATCCAGGCATCATACGCCCCGAAGAGCAACGGATGCTCCCGGCCAAAGCGCACCCCGGAAAGGGCATCGGCGAAAATCGGCGCGCCGAATTGCTCTGCCAACCGAAGCACCGAAGGCGCAAACGCCACATCCATCGCGCTGCGCGGTCCGCATACGATCGCCGGGCGCGCGGCCGCCTCCAGGCGCTCCAAAAGCCATTCTACATCCATCAGGGCAGGCTCCGACCGCGCCTGGAGGGCAAAATACGTTTGCGCCTGGGGACGCAACAGCGCATGATCGTCCCCCAACCAGTCTGGCACATCCCCGCTCACCGGGATGGGCTCCAACGGTTTGCGGAAAGGGAAATTGACCTGCACCGGCCCCGGCAACGGCGCCAGCGCCGTCAACCAGGTGCGCGCCGCCAGTCCGCGCAGGGCGCGCAAGGTGCTCGGCGTGGGATCGGCCTCCGGCAGCGGCACCTCCGCATAGGTCCGCACCGCATCCCCGAAGAGCTTCACCTGATCGATCGTCTGATTCGCCCCGCTGCCGCGTAGCTCCGGCGGTCGATCCGCCGTAAGCAGGAGCAACGGCACCTCCGAGGCATCCGCCTCGATCACCGCCGGGTAAAAATTAGCCGCCGCCGTCCCTGAAGTGCACACCACCGCCACCGGTTGACCGGAAGCCCGCGCCAGACCCAAAGCGAAGTAGGCCGCCGAACGCTCATCGTTATGCACATACAGGCGCAACGCACCCTGGTCGGCGAATTCGGCCAGCGCCATCGCCAGGGGTGTGGAGCGCGAACCCGAAGCCACGCAAGCCGCCTGCAACCCTTGCCCGATCCACTCGGCCAGGAAAACCCGCGCCCAGAGCAAATTGCGATTGGCCGGCAGGCTCATAGGCTCGCCTCCAGTGCTTGAAGCATCGGCCGAAACTTGAGCGCCGTCTCCTCCCATTCGGCCTGCGGATCGGATTGCGGCAAAATGCCGGCCCCGGCAAAGAGTTGCACCTCGTTGCCGCGCACCAGCCCACAGCGCAGCGCCACGTAAAAATCCCCGTTGCCTGCCGCATCCACCCAACCGAACGGCGCGCCGTACCAGCCCCGCTCGAACGGCTCCAGGCGCTCAATCCATTCCAGTGCCGCCTGGCGCGGCTCCCCTCCCAGCGCCGCCGTCGGGTGCAGTGCATCCACCGCATCCAGCACATCGTAGCCGTTGACCATCTGACCCTGAATGTGCACCTGTAAATGCTGCACATTCGGGAGAAAAAGCGGCCGAACCTCGGAGAGCTCAATGTTTTGCACCAGCGGCGCGAGGTGGCGAGAAATATACTCTACCACGATCTGGTGCTCCCGTCGCAGACGCGGATCGGCGAGCAGGGTTTGTGTCAATGCAGCATCATCCTGGGCATTTGCGCCGCGCGGCAAGGAACCGGCCAGCGCCATCGTCTCCAGTCGCCCCCCTTCCACGCGCACCAAGCGTTCCGGCGTGGCACCTAGGAAGGTCGCATCATCGTCAAAGCGGAAAAAGAAAAGGTGGCTTTGCGGATAGAGGCGCAACAGCGCTTGAAAAATCGACTCCGGCTTCCAGGGATGCTCCTGGCGCAGATGCAAGGTCCGCGCCAGCACCACTTTTTCCACCTCCCCACGTCGCATCGCCTCCTGCACACGGAGAATTTGCGCCTTCCATTCATTGAAAGCAGGGAGAAACGAAACTCGCAACTCGCCTATCCGATAGCGTTCCCATAACCGAGGGAATTGCTTTTCCCAGGTGGGAGGAATCCCATCCTTTCGGCCCGTCTTTTCGTGCTTTCCGGCATGACTACCCTTGCTGTTATGGTTACCACCCTCATCATTATTTTCCTTATCATTAAATTTGGCTACACGAAAAATCATTAATCGCGGCCCCCAACCGGCTGTGAGATCAACCCTCACCACACGGCCCTGCAAACCGACATGCGCTGAAGCCGCGTTGACCTTCTCAGGCTCATGTGCATCCCCACAGAAACCCTCTCGCTTTTCCTCCGCTCCCGGCTCTGCGTCCCATTCCTCGTTACCGTTCGACCGAGAAACGTCACCCGCGCGCGGCCCGTGCGCCCTTTTAAGCATGGCCTGCTCGGCATATCCTGCTCCGACCTCTCGCTCGCTTGCCGGCAAGTTGCGATTCCCGTTCCCATATCCGCCATTCCCAGAATGCTGATGCTCAGGATCATTCTGGCCATCATCCTGCCAGGAACGATTCGGACTCCTATCATGCGAATAAAAATTCAGACTACCATCGTATTGACAATTATTTGCTATGCGAAAAACAGCGTTGTTTGCCTGCTCCACCAATTCCAGCAACCGCGCCCGTAATGCATCGACCTCCAACACATCCTGCTCGGTCTGCGCCCAGTGGTGAAGCGTCAACCATCGGCCTCCCCTCTCTTCGCTCCACAACCATACAGGTAGGCCAAAACGCGGCGGCATCTGCGGATCGGAGATCGAAGCCGAAAACGCAAAGTTACCGAAGAGACGCAAAGGCAGGTCGGGTGCTCTCCCCTCTCCTGCGTCATGCAAGCGCTTGTTCAGCTGCTCCAGCCAGAAGCGCAGTTCTTGCGAGTTCCGTGGCGAAAACTGCGCACACCATCCCAGCGCCAAGAAGCGTTCCTGTCGTGCCGGCATGACCAAATAGGCACCCCGATGCTCTGCCAACCATTCAATGGACGGGAAATCTCTCTCCCAGGGCAAGGTATAGCGCTGCAGGAGATACGGCAGGGGCATCTCTGCGTCCAACGATCCCGAAACACGTCGCGTCTGCGTCAGGCAAAGCATCAGGCCTCCGGCGAAAGGTTCAGGGTGCGAAGCAGAACCGTATACAGCGGATCGACCAGCGTCGTCAAATCGGGCGGATTTTCCTGGTAAAGCCACCAGACCAGGACCTCGTAGATAGCACCGGTCCACATCAGCGCCAGGAAGGGCAAATTCTCCTGCGGTATCTCTTCGGAAGTGCAGGCGGCGCGAATCTGCTCTTCGATCAGGTCGCTGATGCGGCGATGCGCCTCGAAAATTTTGCGTTCCAGCAGCGGGTTGGTGCCCACCCGCAGAAAGATCAGGCGCGCCAGCGTACGATACTGCTGAAAGAGGCTGAAAGCGGCCTGAAGAGCGGCATACATTCGCCGTCGGTGACTGGTGTGCGGCGCCATCGCCTCACGCATCGCGTTCACAAGCATCTCGGTCGCCGTATCCAGCAGCGAAGCGAACAATTCCTGCTTGCTGGGAAAATGCAAATATAAAGCCCCTTTGGAAACCTGGGCTACTTTGGCCACCTCGTCCATCGTGGCCTCATGGTAACCTTTTTCGGCAAAGACCTCCAGTGCCGCTTGCAAGACGCGATTGCGTGCCGAAGAGGGTGGAAACAGATGCACAGTTCACCTCACACTGACTGACTGGTCAGTCAGATTATACCACCGATGGTGGACGGTTGATCGGAGACGTCGGAACTTCATTTGACATCCCATCCTTCCTGTGATACACTTGCCCCCAGCAACTCATCCAGAGAGGTGGAGGGACCGGCCCGATGAAACCTCGGCAACCAGGCGCTCGGCGCCCAGGTGCCAACTCCGGCAGAGGGACAGCTCGGCTGTCAACTCTGGAAGATGAGCAGGTCGCCTTGATCCGTGAGCCTCTCATTCCAGAGAGGCTATTTTGTTACCTGGAGCACCTATGTCTCGAAAATATACCAACCGTCGCTACCTGGATGCGCTGGAAGAACGCGTGCTGATCTACGATGGCGCCATGGGGACCAATCTGCAAAAGATGAACCTGGGCGCCAAAGAGTTCGGCGGCGAACGTTACGTCGGCTGCAACGATTACCTCGTCCTCACCTACCCACAGGCGGTGGAAGCCGTCCATCGCTCCTTCCTGGAAGTAGGCGTGGACGTGATCGAAACGAACACGTTCCGCTCCAACCGCATCACCCTGGCAGAGTACGGCCTGGCCGATCGCGTCATTGAGATCAACCGCGCTGCGGCATCGTTGGCCCGCCGCCTGGCCGATGAATATGCCGCGCGCACCGGCCAACCGCGCTTCGTAGCCGGCTCGATCGGCCCGAGCGGTAAGTTACCCTCCGCCGACGATCCCGAACTCTCGAACATCACGTTCGATGAACTGGCTGATGTCTTCCGCGAACAGGCCATAGGCCTGATCCAAGGGGGTGTCGATGTACTGCTGATCGAGACTTCCCAGGATATTCTCGAAGTCAAGGCCGCCATTCACGGCATTCAACGCGCCTTTGAGGAGACCGGCATCTGGCTGCCGATCCAGGCCCAGGTGACGCTGGATACCACCGGGCGCATGTTGCTGGGCACCGACATTCAGGCCGCGCTTACCATCCTGGAAGGCCTGCCGATCGACGTGATCGGCCTGAACTGCTCCACCGGCCCGGAGCATATGCGCGAACCGATCCGCATCTTGGGCGAACAATCTCGCCTGCCGGTCTCCTGTATCCCGAATGCCGGCCTGCCGCTGAACGTAGATGGTCAGGCAGTCTACCCCCTCGAGCCCGAACCGTTTGCCGAAGCACTGGTCGAATTCGTCGAAAAACACCACATCAGCGTCGTCGGCGGTTGCTGCGGCACCACCCCGGCACACTTGAAGCTCCTGGTCGAGAAACTGCGCGGCAAACCCCACCCGCCGCGCCCCGTCCTTTCCCTGCCGCGCCTGGCCTCGGCGGTTCAGGCCATGCCCATGCGCCAGGACCCGCCGCCCATGTTGATCGGCGAGCGTTGTAACGCCCAAGGGAGCCGCAAGTTCAAGCAACTCCTACTGGCCGAAGATTACGATGGCATCCTGGAACTGGCGCGCGAACAGGTCAACAACGGCGCTCATGCCCTAGATATTTCCACGGCCCTTACTGAACGCCCCGACGAAGCCGAGCTGATGCGCAAAGTCGTCAAGAAGCTCTCGATGGGCGTCGAAGTGCCCCTGGTGATCGACACCACCGAAGTCGACGTGCTCGAAGTAGCGCTCAAGACGGCACCTGGTCGCTGCCTGATCAACTCTACCCACCTCGAAGGCGGCCGCGCCAAAGCCGATCGTGTCTTCCGCCTGGCCAAGGAACACAACGCCGCCGTGATCTGCCTGACGATCGACGAACAAGGCATGGCGAAAACCCGCGAACGCAAGCTGGAAGTGGCGCAACGCATCTACGAGATCGCCGTCAAAGAGCACGGTCTACCTCCCGAATCGCTGGTTTTCGATGCGCTCACCTTCACGCTGGCCACCGGCGACCCTGAATTCGCCAACTCCGCCGTTGAAACCCTTGAAGGCATCCGATTAATCAAACAAAACCTGCCCGGCGTGCTCACCTCGCTCGGCGTGAGCAACCTCTCCTTTGGCCTGGCGCCGCATGCCCGTCCGGTGTTGAACTCGGTCATGCTCTACCATGCCGTCCAGGCCGGCCTGGATATGGCCATCATCAACCCGGCCCACGTCACCGCTTATGCCGATATCCCCGCTGAAGCGCGCGAGCTGGCCGAAGACCTGATCTTCAACCGCCGCCCGGATGCGCTCCAGCGCTACATCGAGTACTTTGAAAAAGTCAGCCCCAAGGCTGAAAGCACCGCTGTCGATCCAACCGCCGGCATGACCCCCGAAGAGCGCCTGTATTGGCGCGTGGTACACCGTCATAAGGAGGGCGTGGAGGCCGATATTGACGAGATCATCGCCCGCGACCTGGAACAGGAAACAAGCGATCAACCCCTAAGAGCACGGCAACACGCTTCCGCCGTGCGCATCCTGAACACCGTGCTCCTGCCGGCAATGAAAGAAGTCGGCGATAAATTCGGCGCCGGCGAGCTCATCCTGCCCTTTGTGCTCCAATCCGCCGAGGTCATGAAACGCGCCGTCGCCCACCTGGAAACCTACCTGGAAAAGAAAGAAGGCGTGAGCAAAGGGCGCATCGTGCTGGCCACGGTCTACGGCGATGTACACGATATCGGCAAGAACCTGGTCAAAACGATCCTCGCCAACAACGGGTACGAAGTGATCGATCTCGGCAAGCAAGTGCCGGCCGAGAAGATCATCCAGACGGCAGTTGAGACCCAGGCCACCGCCATCGGTCTTTCGGCGCTGTTGGTGAGCACCTCGCGTCAGATGCCGTTGATCGTCAATGAGCTTCAGCGGCGCGGCCTGCAATTCCCCGTGCTGATCGGCGGTGCCGCCATCAACCGCCGCTTCGGTCGCCGCATCCTCTTCACCGAAGATGGCCGCCCCTACGCTCCCGGCGTCTTCTACTGCAAGGATGCATTTGAAGGATTAGAGACGATGGACGCCCTGATCGATCCGCAACGGCGCGAAGCGCTCCTCGACCGTATCCTGCGCGAAGCCGAAATGGAGCTCGGGCGCCTCCCTTCGACCCGTCGCGCAGCTGCCCGTCCCCGGTCCGCGGTGGTGCCGCAGCCGATCCCCTTCCCCGGCAAATGGGGCCCCCGCATCGTCAAAGAAATGCCCCTGGAACTGGTCTTCCAATGTCTTTCCAAAAACGAGCTCTTCCGCCTTTCCTGGGGCGCGAAAAACGCCCACGGCGAGGAATGGGAGCGCCTGCGGGCAGAATTTGAAGAACGCCTGGCGCGCATGCAAAAAGAAGCCATGCGCTATGGCTGGTTAAAACCGCAAGGCGTCTACGGTTACTGGCCCTGTCAATCGGAAGGGGATGATCTGATCCTCTACGATCCGGCCACCTTGCAATCCTCTTCGCCTGAAGAGATCATGCGCTTCACCTTCCCGCGCCAACCCGATCAGGATCGTCTTTGTCTGGCCGATTACTTCGCCAGCGTAGATTCCGGCAAATTTGACGTCGTCGCCTTCCAAGTGGTCACCGTTGGCGCTGCCGCCACCGAGCGCTTTGAGCATCTGCAAGCCGAAGGCAACTACTCCGAAGCCTACTTCTTCCACGGTCTGGCCGTACAGACGGCCGAAGCCACGGCAGAATACCTCCACCGTCACATCCGCCGCGAGCTAGGGCTGGCAGAAGGTCAGGGCAAACGGTATTCCTGGGGTTACCCGGCCATCCCAGAACTGGAAGACCATCGCAAAGTTTTCGACCTGCTGCCCGCCGAAAGCGCACTGGGTATGTCGCTCACCGTGGCCTATCAGCTGGTGCCGGAGCAATCCACTGCCGCCATCATCGTACATCACCCGGAAGCAAAATATTACAGTGTCGGCGAAAGTCGCGTGGAACAGCTGATGAAAGAATGACTCCACTACCAAAGTTCGACCACTAAGGACATGGATGATGTAACTTGACCACTAAGGACACGAAGGACACAAAGGATGTAAAGGAGGGCTTGTGAACCGATATGACCCGATCCCGAAAGAAGCGGAGTATTGGGGTAAGGCCTTGCTCGATGCCGCCTTCGAGGTACATTCTCTCCTGGGACCCGGTTTCCTGGAGCGCATCTATGAGGAGGCTTTAGATTACGAACTTACGCTTCGTGGTGTGCCTTTTGAGCGACAAAAGGTGATCGTGGTGCCGTACAAAGATTTGCAGATCGAGGGGCAACGCCTCGACCTGCTGATCGGTGGCTTGGTGATTGCCGAGATCAAAGCCGTGGATTCCATCCATCCTATCCATGAGGCACAGTTGATCTCTTACCTCAAAGCAACCGGCCTGCGCCTGGGATTCATTCTCAATTTTCACGTGCCGCATTTTCGGGAGGGCATTCGCCGGATCGTCCTTTGATCACTCACAAAGCGCATGAAAGGCACAAAAGAATTTAACGTTTTCACGCAAAATATTGCCCTTATGGTCATCAAAAACTTGGATACTTCATGCTCTTTGTGCTCATTAAAAAACTTCGTGTCCTTTGTGCCCTTTGTGGTCATTAAAAAACTTCGTGTCCTTCGTGCCCTTTGTGGTTATCAAAAACTTTGTGCCCTTCATGGTGAAAATACAATTCCAAATTAAACCCAAGAACAGAAGGCATAAAATGGAAAAAACGAACTTTATCAAGTTTCTCGATCGGGCTACCTCCCCTCTCCTGGCCGATGGTGCTATGGGCACCATGCTCCACGCCCAGGGGATTCCGTTCGATCGCTGCTTCGATGAGCTCAACCTAAAACAACCGGAGCTGGTTTTACAGATCCATCGGCAATACGTCGAGGCCGGGGCACGATTGTTGCTCACCAACACCTTCGGCGCCAACCGTTATAAGCTGGCACGGCACGGCCTGGAATCCCAGCTGGCCGCCATCAACCGCGCCGGCGTGGAGCTGGCGCGTCGGGCGGCTGAGGGAACGCAAGAGTCGGTTTTCGTCGCCGGTGATGTGGGTCCCTTGGGCGTGCGCGTGGCGCCGTATGGCCGCGTGCGCGCCGAAGAAGCACGCGATGCCTTCGCCGAGCAAATTCGCGTCCTGGCCGAGTCTGGCGCCGATCTGATCGTGATCGAAACGATCAGCGATCTCAACGAAGCGCGCCTGGCCATCGAAGCGGCGCGCCAGGTTTGCGATTTACCCGTCGTCGCTTCCCTGACCTTCACCCGTGACGATCGCACCCTGCTCGGCGACGATCCGACGCAGGTGGCGCGCACCCTGGCCGAAGCCGGAGCGGACGTGATCGGCGTCAACTGTTCCGGTGGCCCGGCGCAAATTTTGCGCATCCTGAAACAAATGCGCGCCGTAGCACCGCAAGCGCGCTTCTGGGTCAAGCCGAATGCCGGCTGGCCGGAGCAGGTTGGAGGGCGCATCATGTACCCGGCCGATGCCGCCTATTTCGGCGAATATGCGCTTTCCTTCTGCCAGGCTGGCGCGCGCGTCGTCGGTGGTTGCTGTGGCACCACGCCCGCGCACATCGCCGCCATGGGCGAAGCGTTAGCCCGGTTCCCACAAGGTTGCATCGTACCTCAAATCGAATGGACCCCGCCGGTCGAAGAGATCAGCCCCTCCACCGAACCCCCCTCCCAGTTGGCCCAAAAACTGGCCGCCGGTCGCTTCGTCATCTCGGTCGAAATGGACCCGCCGCGCGGCCTTTCGACCCATAAATTGGTCGCCGCCGCCGCACTCCTGCAGGAGGCCGGAGCCGATGTGATCAACGTCGCCGATACGCCGATGGCGCGCATGCGCATGTCGGCCTGGGCCGTCTGCGATGTGATCCAGCGCCAGGTGGGCATCGAAACCACCCTCCACTTCCCCACCCGCGGCCGCAACCTGCTGCGCGTCCAGGGCGATCTCCTCGCCGCCCATGCCCTCGGCATTCGCAATGTCTTCGTCGTCATGGGCGATCCGACGGCCATCGGTGACTATCCGGAGGCCATGGATAACTATGATCTCGTCCCTTCCGGGTTGATCAAGCTTATCAAACAAGGCTTCAACCTAGGCGTGGATCACTCCGGCGTCAGCATCGGCCAGCCGACCCAATTCTTCGTTGGCGCAGCACTGAACCTGGTCCCGGCCGAACCGGAACAGGAGATGAAGAACCTGCGGCGCAAAGTCAAAGCCGGCGCCGATTTCTTCATTACCCAACCGATCTATCGCTCGGAAGATGGCGAACGCTTCTTAGAAACCTATGCCCGAACCCACGGCGCGCTGGAAAAACCCGTCCTGGTCGGCATCCTGCCTCTGGTCAGTTTGCGCCATGCGCGTTTCCTGCACCACGAAGTGCCCGGCATCTTCATCCCCCAAGAAATCCAGGATCGCCTTGAGCGCGCCGGCGAAGATGCCGCCCAAGTGGGCGTTGAAATCGCCATCGAACTGATCGAACAGGTCAAATCCTGGGCGCAGGGCATCTACCTCATGCCCCAATTCAAGCGCTTCGACCTGATCGCCGAAATCATCGAAGCCGTGCGGTAAAGAAGACGGTGGACGGTAGACCGTAGACCGTACCACCGGGCTTCAGCCTGCGCTCTCAACGACCGTAGAGGGTGAACTGTAGCACCGCGTTTCAGCCTGTGACGTAGCACCGGACTCCTACCTGCGCGCCATCAGGAACACATCGGCGCAGATTTTTATTCGCTCAGAACCGCAGAACGGATTGTGTTATACTTTCGTCACCCAGGCCCATCCTCGAATCAATCCATGGCTCCACGTAAAAAGTCCTAGTCCCCTGAAAAAGTTTCCCGCTCGGGAAAAAAGCCTGTTCAGCGCAAAATTTTTATTGACTTTCCGCGTTAATTTTTATTAGAGAAAAACTTTAATAAAATCTGTGTTTATCCGTGTCATCTGTGTTCATCCGTGTCCTATTCCATAAAATGCGCCAAAACACGTTTTTACAGTGCAAGAAAGAGCCATGAAAATCATTTACGACCAAGAAGCCGACATCCTAACCATTCTGCTTGCAGATACCCCCATTGCCGAAAGCGACGAGGACAAACCCGGCGTAATCCTGGATTACGACGCTCAGGGAAATCTGGTTTCGCTAGAGATCCTAGATGCCTCAAAACGAGTCAAGATGCCGGGCAAGATCGAATATCAAGTTTCGCCTGTAGCAGGATAAGCGAACTCGCCGTTTTTCCCTGGTGTGTTTGTCAACCATCACGGACGGGAGGCCGTCGTACCCGGCTTCCGCCTGCACCATAACCGACCGCAGACGGTGGACCGTTGCTGGTTAACCACCAACCACGCGACCAACCGACTAACAGACTATTTAACAAACACAACACTCTTATACCCCAACGCCATAAAAAACCGCTGCAAATACAGCTCCGCATTCTCGCGGGCCCGCTCCAGAATCCCATCCTCAAGTGCCGCCTTCAGAATCTCCTGCTCCGCCCGTTGACGCGCCAGCGTCTCCAGGTCCTTCACGCCTTTGGTCAGCAACCCCGTCTCACGGTCGTAAACGTAAGACTTCTCGTTATCCAGCGTCGCCACAAACACTTCCGCTGGTGGCAAACGCACATACAGCACGCCGTTCTCCAGCCACAGATCCTCAGGCATAATCTTCTGCATATCAATCCCGGCGATCACAATCCCATGGGCGACGAACAACAGCCGATCACCCAGCAAAAAGCCCAGCGCTCCCTGGTTTTGCTCTGCCGTCACCACTTTCTCCACGCTATATTGGATCGTCTCCAACCGCGCCAGCGCCTGCACCTGATTGATATACGTCACCGGATCGGGGATCACCGTCGGCGTTGGATTGAGCAGGCTGGCCACCTGGGTTTGCAACGAAGCGTTCGCCTGTTGCAATGGCGCCACCGCCTGTTGCGTTCCCTCGCGCACCGTTTGTACGATAAAATACACCCCGGCGATCAAAGCGATCAAGATCAACAGCGAAAATAAATTCTGCCTCATACCTTCCTCCTGAGAGATCGAAGTGGCCTTCACGCTCAATTTTAACCGAAAATTTTGCGAAAAACGCAACCGGCCGCCTGCCGGCCCGATCTACATTCTGTTCCTGAGCCTTCTCCTGCTCCTGAGCGCCTGTCGCACGGCACAGCCTGCAGGGGGGACCCCGAGCCCCACACCCGCAGAAGAAGCCACGCTGCCCACCGTGGCCATCACCCCACAGGCGCCCTTGGGCAGTCGTGAAAACCCCGTGATCTTCGCCTTCCCGCCCAATGCACATCCCACCCCCCAGCAAATCCAGGAAATGCGCCGCCTCACCGACTTCCTCGGCCAGGAAAGCGGCCTGATCGTAGCTGCCGTCCTCCCGGCCTCTGAAGAAGAATGGCTGGAGGGCATCTTCCAAGGGCGCTACCACATCGCCTACCTCTCGCCCCTCCTCTATGCCGCCCTGCCACCGGAAACAGACCTCATTCCGATGGTTGCGCGACAGCAGGAGGGTCAACTCTTTTACAGCGCCCAATTCGTCGCTCACCGTCAACGCGGCCTCACCCCATATTTTGACCCTAGCAACGGGCAAAACACCCTGGATGCTCCCCAGGCACTGGCGCAACTGCGCGATCGCCGTCCTTGCTGGACGGAACCCACTTCTCTTTCCGGCTACCTAATTCCGCGAGCCTACCTGGTCCGCGCTGGCGTTCAACCGCTTCCACCGGCTTTTCTCGGCAGTCATGCCGGTGTCCTGCGCGGCCTTTATACCCCTGGCCTGTGTGACTTCGGCGCCACCTACACCGATGCCCGCACCTTCCCCACCCTTCAAGGCGAATTCCCGGCCATCCGGGAAGAAGTTCAGGTCCTCTGGCGCACTCCTGCCATCATCCCCTATGAACTCTTCGTCTTCTCGCGCCGCATACCGGAAAGTCAACGCATCCTCTTCGCCCAGCGCCTGCAGAGCATCCCCTTCCGCCCGGAAAAGACCCTGCTCGAAGACCTCTTCGGCATCACCGCCCTGCAACTGGTGGACGAAACCCGCTACCGTGACTTCCTCGACCTCATGCACTCCCTCCCCCTCGACCTTAAACACCTCCTCCGCCTCCACCTCCCCTAACCTCCTCTCCCGCTCTCTACTTCTCCCACTCTCCCCCTCTCCCGCTCTCCACTTCTCCCACTCTCCCCCTCTCCCCCTCTCCCGCTCTCACGCTCTCCCTTCTCTCCTCTCCTGCAAATACTTCCTCGCAAACTCCAGCGCCTCCTCCCGATCGCGCACCTCCCCACACGCCTGGGCTTCGCGAATCGCCTCCAACAACTCCCCGATCTGCGGCCCAGGAGTCAGGCCAAGAGCCTGCATCAGCTCATTCCCATCCAGCAAGCGCGGCGGATGGACGGCTTCTTTGGCATGTTCCAAGCGCTGCTCCAGCAAATATCGGCACACATCCAGCGCCGCGCTCCAAATCTGCTGGGTCAACGTATGGCCATACGTGGCTCGGAGATCGGCCAGGGCAAGCAGAGTCAGATCGATCCCGGCATCGCCACTATCGCGGAAGAAGCGATAAACGGTACGTCGGGAAGGCAATTGACCGCGCCGCTGATAAGCCTGGGTCTGATGGTGAATGCGCATATGCTGACGCACCACCGTTTGTACGTATTCGCTCTCCTCGCGGCTCAAGCACAAGGCCTGGGCACGTCCTTCCACCAGCGGCAAAGCGTGAATCTCATGATCCCAGAAACGGAACCGCCCATCTTCGCCTTTTTGCGATGTCAGCGGCTTAGCCACATCGTGATAGAGCGCCGCAAAGAACAGCAACCCCCGACGAGCACGTTCGGGCACCAGGCGCTCCTCCATCCGGGTGCGAAACACATGGCGATAGCGTCCCAGGCGCAGCACAAGCAGACCGTTCAAAAGGTCGGCGGCACGTTCTTCATCATGCTCTTCGGCGAGCAAATCCAGAATATTCTCCAGATGTTGTAAAAGCGCCAGCGTATGCGCCCAAACATCATAAATGTGGGGTGAAGATTGTGGCGTAGTCTTAAGCGGTGGTAATTCAGGGAAAAGCAGGTCAATCAGGCCGAGCCAATCCAGAGCGCGCAAGGCAGTAGCCACTTGCCGCCCCTCCAGAATACGGAAAAGCTCATCCCGCTGACGTTCGGCCGAAACACGCACCAGGAGCGGAGCGGCCCGGCGCAGCGATGGGCGCATCTCGGGCACAATCTGGAAACCGAGCTGCGCCGCCAAGCGAATCGCGCGCAGCACCCGCAGCGGATCGCGTTCCAAAGCATCGGGGCGGCAGAGACGCAAACGTTTCTCGCGCACATCCTGTGCCCCCTGCAAAGGATCGTAAAGCCGAGCACCGTGGATATCGAACGCCATGGCATTGATCGTGAAATCGCGATCCTCCAGGTCTTCCTCCAGCGTAGCCGCACGAAACCCGGCAATATCCACCACATGCCGCCGCCCCTCAAGGGTCAAAACAAGACGTGCCGTATCGCGCTCGGCATCCAACGGGAAAAAGGCAGCCTGGAGCCGATGGGCCAGTGCCCGTCCGATCTCCAACCCATGTTTCGGCACAATGAAATCGAGATCGTGGCTAACGCGCCCCATCAGGGCATCGCGCACGGCACCGCCCACCAGGTAGATCTCCTGTCCGGCCGTGATCTCACGAATCGTCTCTAGAAGCGGGGAAAAGGTTAGCGGTGGGGAAAAAGGCATAAATTCGATCTCCGGAACCTCCTTCGGACGACTGTATTGCGCCATCGAACGCGCCTGCTCCGGTGTCCCCCCATGTCCGACGATCCGATCGCCCACCCTGGCAACCCAACGGCCAGCATAGGGAGAGGAGCGTTCCGAGGGCATCTCGTTTTTACTCAGGAGGCTGGTATTTGTTCAAGTCAACCACACCGATGAAAGGCAGGTTGCGGTAGTATTCGTCCAAGTCCAGGCCGTAGCCGAAGACAAACTTATTCGGAATTTCAAAACCCCGGTAGTGGATCGGCACCACCACCTCGCGCCGTTCGCTCTTATCCAGCAACGTACACACGCGCAGCGAACGTGGCTGACGGGCATTCAGCAGTTCCAACACCGAAGCAATGGTGTGACCGCTGTCGATAATATCCTCCACCAGGAGCACATCCTTATCGCGTATGCTGCTCTGCAGGTCAAAGGTCAGACGCACGTCACCGCTACTTTGCCGCGCCCCGCGTCCATACGAGGAAACGGCCATAAAATCGATCATGTGCGGCACGGTGATATGGCGCATCAGGTCCACCAAAAAAGGCACGCCACCACGCAGGATACACACCAGGAGCAACGCATCGCTATCGGCATAATCACGGCTGATCTCCGCCCCCAATTCGGCAACGCGCCGCTGCAGGCTTTCCTGATCGATCAGGATTTCCTCCAGGACTTCCCAATAAGGTTGCATCTGGCCCTCCTCTGGGAATTAAGGTGTCTTCCCCGGCACTTCATGGTGAAGCCGACAGCGTGCCTCATAGAGCTCCGCCGCCCCGACAATGACCACCGGATCATCATAGCGCGCCGGTTGGCCGTTGACCAGGCGCTGCGTGCGCGAGGCCGGCTCACCACACACCATGCAGATCGCCTGAAGTTTATCCACACGTTCCGCTTTCGCCATCAGGAGCGGCATCGGACCAAACGGTTCGCCGCGAAAGTCCATATCCAGGCCGGCAACGATCACCCGCAGCCCACGCTCGGCAAGGGCTTCGGCGATCGTAACGATCTGCTCATCAAAAAACTGGGCCTCGTCAATGCCGACGACGGTCGTATCCGCTTCCAATCGCTCCAGAATTTCGTGCGCCGAAGCGATCGGAATGGCATCAAAATGGGCGCCCCCATGCGAGGTGACTTTCTCCAGCGCGTAGCGCACATCGATGGCCGGCTTGAAAACCTGAACCTTCTGGCGCGCAATGCGCGCTCGCACCAAGCGGCGGATCAACTCATCGGTCTTGCCGCTGAACATCGAACCGGTGATCACTTCGATAGAACCGTGTGTGGGTGGCATATTCCAAAACAAGGGAGATGGGTTTGTTGGGATTTTATCACGAATGGGAACAGAAAGGGAAAAATTAACCCACGGATTCATCATCTTCATCATCTTCCGCCCATCTGTGTCCTATTTCAAAAAACCTCGGCGGTCAAATAGGGTCTGTGCAAATTCCCCGATCCGTGCCCATCCGTCCCACCCGCGCTCATCCGTGTCCTATTTCAATTTTACGGGTATAATCGGCTCGTGTTCCATCTCCATCTCATCTGAAACGGAGTGCCCATGTCCCGTATCGCTCAGCTCAAAGAACTGCTTGGCGAAATCGCCGATCTGAACGCTGCCGCCGCCGTTCTCTCCTGGGATCAAAACACCTACATGCCCCCCGGCGGCGCCGAAGCGCGCGGCCATCAGTTGGCCACACTCAGCAAACTGGCGCACCTCAAATTCACCTCCCCAGAAGTGGGCAAGCTCATCGAAGAAGCGCAAAAAGAGGACCTCGACCCCGAAAGTGACGACGCTGCCCTGGTGCGCGTCACCGCCCGCGATTACGAAAAGGCCACCCGCGTCCCGCCTGAATTCGTCGCCGAAGTCGCCATGGTCACCTCGCGCGCCCACGAAGCTTGGGTCGAGGCCAAAGGCAAATCCGATTTCTCCATCTTCCGCCCCCACCTGGAACGCATCGTCGAACTCACCCAGCAATACGTCACCTTCTTCCCCCCGGCCGATCACCCCTACGACACCCTGCTCGATAACTACGAACCGGGCATGAAGACCGCCGAAGTCAAAGAGATCTTCGACCAGCTGCGCCCACAGCAGGTGGAGCTCATCCGCGCCATCACTTCCCGTCCGCAGGTCGAAGATGGCTTCCTACGCCTGGATTACGAAGAACAAAAACAGTGGGATTTCGGCGTCGAAGTCATCACCAAATTCGGCTATGACTGGAAGCGCGGCCGGCAGGATAAATCCCCCCACCCCTTCACCACCAGCTTCAGCATCAACGACGTACGCATCACCACCCGCTTCCTCCCCAAAGATGGTGTCTCAGCGCTCTTCAGCACCATGCATGAAGCCGGCCATGCCCTCTACGAGCAGGGCATCAACCCCGCTTACGAGCGCACCCCGCTGGCCTCCGGCGCCTCGCTCGCCATTCACGAATCGCAATCCCGCATGTGGGAAAACCTCGTCGGTCGTTCCCTGCCCTTCTGGGAACACTTCTACCCGCGCTTCCGCGAACTCTTCCCGGCGCAACTCGGCAACGTCGACCTGATGACCTTCTACAAAGGCATCAACAAAGTCCAACCCTCCCTCATCCGCGTCGAAGCCGACGAAGCCACCTACAACCTGCACATCATGTTGCGCCTGGAAATCGAAATCGCCCTCCTCGAAGGCAATCTCCAGGTCAAAGACCTGCCCGAATACTGGAACACCAAAATGCAGGAATACCTCGGCCTCACGCCGCCCAACGATGCCCAAGGCGTCCTGCAGGATATCCACTGGTCGATGGGCTCCATCGGCTACTTCTCCACCTACGCCCTCGGCAACCTGGTCTCCGTTCAGCTCTGGGAGAAAATCCATCAAGATATCCCCGACCTGGATGACCAGATCCGCCGCGGCGAATTCGGCGCCTTGCTCGCATGGTTACGCGAAAACATCCACCGCTACGGCCGCAAATACGAACCGCAGCAGCTTGTTCAGCGCGTCACCGGCAGCAAAATCACCCCTGAACCCTACCTGCGCTACCTGCGCCAAAAGTTCGGCGCCATCTACAACCTCTAAGCCATTCATCGCATCCTCCCCAAAACGACAGTCACCCATTGAGGTGACTGTCGTTTTATAAATTTTGTAAAAAAGACAGGCATGGTCGCCATCCGAAGCTTCATCCTGCACCGAATCCGCACTGCCCTCCGCATCTTCCTGCTGAGCGCACTCGTTGTTGGACCTTTGGCCGCGTGCGGCCCTCGTCAGCTGCCCGCGGCACCGACGCTTCTCCCCACCGCCCTCCTCCCCACGGTGATCGCCCAGACCGCCGAAGCCGCCTGGCGCGCCTCCTGGACGGCCACCCCCACGCCTACCTTCACCCCGACCGTCACCCCCACCCCTACC
>JBBFLV010000003.1:0-304699 GCA_037478835.1 Anaerolineales bacterium | reverse complement strand
CCATCGTCCCCACGTTCAGATGCGGCTTCGTTCGTTCAAATTTCTGCTTGGCCATAGAAGAAAATCTCCTTCTTGAAAAAGACTAGGCTTTGAGGATTTCCTGCGCCACCGATTCCGAAACCGGGGCGTAGTGATCGAATTCCATGGAGAACACACCGCGTCCTTGTGTGGCCGAACGCAGTTCCGTGGCATAACCGAACATTTCGCCGAGTGGCACCATCGCCCGGACAGCCTGTGCATTCCCGGGGCGCGCTTCAATGCCTTGAATGCTCCCACGGCGACTGTTCAATTGTCCAATGACATCGCCGAGGTACTCTTCCGGCACGACCACTTCTACTTTCATAATGGGTTCCAGCAAAACCGGTGCACCCTTTTGAATACCTTCCTTGAAAGCCATGGAAGCGGCCATCTTGAAGGCCATTTCACTGGAGTCGACTTCGTGGAAAGAACCATCGAAGAGCGTGACCTTTACATCTACTACCGGATAACCGGCCATCACGCCACTTTCCGCCGCTTCGCGTATTCCTTTTTCAACCGCCGGGATGTATTCACGTGGAATCACCCCACCGACGATCTTATCCTCGAAGATGATGCCGCTACCAGGCGGTGCCGGCTCGAGGGAAATCACTACATGACCATACTGACCGCGCCCACCGGTCTGCTTGACATAGCGATGATCCACGCGCGGCACCGGACGGGTGATGGTTTCACGATAGGCAACGCGCGGACGACCTACATTCGCTTGGACTCGGAATTCACGCACCAAGCGATCTACGATAATATCCAAGTGTAGTTCACCCATCCCGGAGATAATGGTCTGACCGGTATTCTCATCGGTGCGCACGCGGAAAGTCGGGTCTTCCTCCGCCAGTTTGCGCAAGGCCTCGCCCATTTTGTCCTGATCGGCCGTGGTTTTGGGCTCGATCGCGACCGAGATAACCGGCTCCGGGAAGGAAATGCTTTCCAGAACAATCTTGCGAGAATCGCTGCAGAGCGTATCGCCGGTAAACGTATCCTTCAGGCCAAGCACCGCGCCGATGTCGCCGGCACGCACTTCGGTAATGTCTTCGCGTCGATCGGCATACATGCGCAGCAGGCGCCCGATGCGTTCGCGCTTGCCCTTGGTGGAGTTATACACCATTTGCCCTTGCGTAATCACACCCGAATAGACGCGGAAATAGGCCAGACGCCCGACATAGGGATCGGTGACGATCTTAAAAACCAAGGCACTCAACGGGGCATCGTCGCTGGCCGGCAATTCGATGAATTCTTCGGGATTGTCGGGGTTGGTACCCCGCACAGCAGGAATATCGAGCGGTGAGGGCAGGTAATCGATCACCGCATCGAGCAAGGGTTGCACACCGCGATTGCGCAACGAGGAGCCGCAGAAGACCGGTGCCGCCTTACCGGCAATGGTTGCACGGCGCAGCGCGGCCTTGAGTTCGGGCACGGTGATCTCTTCGCCTTCGAGGAATTTGATCGTCAGATCGTCATCCAATTCGGCAATACGTTCGACCATTTGTGCCCGCGCCTCGATGGCCGCCTCTTTCAAATCGGCAGGGATTTCGGCGATGCGCGGCTCGCGTCCCAGCTCATCATCCCAATAAATGGCCTTCATTTCCAGCAGATCAACCACACCACGGAAGGCCGATTCAACGCCAATGGGCAATTGCATCGGGATCGGATTGGCGCCCAGGCGATCGCGAATGCTTTCGATCGAACGCTCATAGGATGCACCGACCCGGTCCATCTTATTGATAAAGCAAATGCGAGGAACGCCATACCGATCGGCCTGTCTCCAGACCGTTTCGCTCTGCGGCTCGACGCCCTGAACGGCATCGAAGATGACCACACCACCGTCCAACACGCGCAAAGAGCGCTGCACTTCGGCGGTGAAATCAATGTGGCCGGGGGTATCGATCAGGTTGATCTGATAACCCTTCCACTCCGCCGAAACGGCCGCCGAAACGATCGTAATGCCGCGCTCGCGCTCCTGTACCATCCAGTCGGTCACCGTCGTGCCGTCATCTACAGAGCCAAGACGATGCGTCCGACCGGTATAGAACAGGATACGCTCGGTAGTCGTGGTCTTCCCGGCGTCAATGTGGGCAATAATCCCGATATTGCGGTAGCGTTCCAAAGGATAAATGCGTGCCATTCGCTTTCCTACAACGATAAATTAGATTCGGAAATGAGCAAAAGCGCGGTTGGCTTCTGCCATCTTGTGGGTTTCATCCCGTTTGCGGATAGCGCTTCCCGTTTCGTTCGCTGCATCGATCAGCTCCGCGGCCAGCTTTTCGGGGAAGGATTTGCCGCTGCGCTGTCGCGCCGCCTCGAGGATCCAGCGGATCGCCAACGTCAGGCGACGATGCGGAGGAACTTCCATCGGCACCTGATAGGTGGCACCACCCACGCGGCGAGGGCGCACCTCCATCACCGGCGAAGCGTTCTTCAGAGCCTGATCAAAGACTTCCAGCGGGTTCTTCCCGGTCTGCTTTTCGATCAGGTCGAGGGCCTGATAGACCAGACGCGTCGCCAGCGATTTTTTGCCGCGCTTCATCACATGGTTGATCATCGTAGCAACCGTCACACTATGGTAGCGCAAATCCGGCTGTACAGGACGTCGTTCAGGAGTACCACGTCGCATAAGAATCTCCTATTTCTTGCCTTTTCCAGCAGTAGCGCCTTTGTTTTTGCCCGTCTGACCTTCCTTCGGGCGTTTGGCGCCGTACTTGGAACGTCCCTGGAACCGATCTTTGACACCCTCCGCATCCAGGGTGCCACGGACGATGTGATAGCGCACGCCCGGCAGGTCCTTCACACGGCCACCGCGCACCAGGACCACCGAGTGCTCCTGAAGGTTATGACCTTCGCCAGGGATATAGGCCGTTACTTCAATGCCATTGCTCAAGCGCACACGGGCGATCTTGCGCAAGGCCGAGTTCGGCTTCTTAGGGGTCATGGTACGAACGACCGTACACACGCCTCGCTTCTGAGGCGCACCACCGGGGACGCGAATACGTCGCTGCGTCTTGGAATTGAAAATATACTGCAGCGCCGGCGCCTTGCTCTTCACTTTTTTGGTCTTGCGACCCTTACGAATCATCTGATTGATCGTCGGCACAGTTCCTCCGAAAACAAATGCTAGACATTCAAATGAGGCCACCATGTCACAAAGGATGGCCTCATTTGATAAACACAAGGCAAAGTTGCCAGGGTAGTGACGAAGGCCAATTTTAACACCAGGCCACGCATACGTCAAGGATTTAACGAACCCAGATCTTCGCCCAGGCCCAAGAGGCCGGTATCTGCTTTGGGCGGACGCGTCTTTTCATCCTCTTTGCCGAAGCGAATCACCTCACCGTTTTCCGTGATCGCTTCTACGGCCAACCCCAGGCTCTGCAGCTCTTTGACCAACACCCGGAAGGAAGCCGGCAGGCTGGGCTCTTCGATCGGCTGACCTTTGACAATCGCCTCAAAGGTGCTGATGCGCCCATGCACATCATCGGATTTGACGGTGAGCATTTCCTGGAGCGTATAGGCCGCGCCATAGGCCTCAAGCGCCCAGACTTCCATCTCACCAAAGCGCTGACCACCGAATTGCGCTTTCCCACCCAGCGGCTGTTGCGTGACCAAGCTATAGGGGCCGGTCGAGCGGGCATGGACCTTATCCTCGACCAGGTGGTGCAATTTCATGATGCCCATCACACCCACCGTCACCGGTTGGGCATAGGGCAGACCCGTCTTACCATCACGCAGAATTTGTTTACCCAAGAGCGGAATCGGGATGCCGGTCTCTTTCATGATTTCCTGAGCCTGAGCATCCAGGTTTTCGTCCTCTTGTGGTTCGTAGCCCAGGGATTGGATCCACAATCGCAAGCAGGCGCGGCGAGCTTCCCGATCGGATTCGGCGCGGCGATTGAAATCCATTTCGTCGATCGGCAGGAGGATGAGATCGGGATCATAGCCACGTGCTCTCAGCCATTCACGCGCCGCGGCATGACGGGCATAATGCAAGTCACGCAAGGAGTAGATGTCATAACCCAGGGGAGCAAGGGTGTGCTCCAGATAGAGCTGCCGCACCTCATCATCATCCCGCAGGGTTTGGGTATCATAGCCGATCTCTTTGAGCCAGGCCCAACCCGCTTTCGCCACATCTTTCCAGGCCTCATCAACAATCCATGCACGCGCCAGCTCGGCCTCGATCTCCGCCTCGTTTGCTCCGTCAAAGACAGGCGTGACGGCACGGAAATGGAGGCGTTTGGCCGCCCACCCTAGGTGGACCTCCAACACCTGCCCGATGTTCATACGACCGGGCACACCCAGCGGGTTCAGGATGATGTCCACAGGCGTGCCATCTTCCAGGAAGGGCATATCCTCCACCGGTACTACCTTCGAGACCACGCCTTTGTTCCCATGGCGCCCGGCCATCTTATCACCGGCAGTGATCTTGCGTCGTTGCGCCACCGAGACGCGCACCATCGTTTCAACGCCGGGGGCCAGCTCCACATCGTCATCGCGGGTGAAGACCTTCACATCCACCACTTTGCCGCGCTCACCGTGTGGCATGCGCAGCGAGGTATCCTTCACATCGCGCGATTTTTCGCCAAAGATGGCGCGCAGCAAGCGTTCTTCGGGCGTCAATTCTTTTTCGCCCTTCGGCGTGATCTTGCCTACCAGGATGGAGTTCGGCCCCACCTCTGCGCCGATGCGGATAATGCCGCGCTCATCCAGGTTGCGGATCGCATCTTCGCTGACGTTCGGGATATCGCGGGTGATCTCTTCCGGACCGAGCTTGGTATCGCGCGCTTCCACCTCGTGCTTTTCGATATGGATGGAGGTGAAATAATCCTCCTGCACCAGGCGCTCGGAGATTAGGATGGCATCCTCAAAGTTTCCACCTTCCCAGGAGAGGAAAGCCACCACAACATTCTGTCCGAGAGCTAGTTCGCCATTATCGGTGGAAGAGGAATCGGCGATGACATCGCCTTTGTGGATGATCTGCCCCTTGACCACAGCCGGTCGCTGGTCAATGCAGGTGCTCTGATTCGAGCGTTGATACTTGCGCAGGTTATAGACGCGAATGCGCCCATCATGGGTGCGAACGGTGATGCTGCGCCCGGTAACCGAGAGCACCTCCCCATCCTCTTCGGCCACAACTACCTGACCGGAATCCAGGGCAGCATACTTTTCGATCCCGGTCGAGACGAGCGGCACTTCCGGCCGCAAGAGCGGCACGGCCTGCGCCTGCATGTTCGAGCCCATGAGCGCCCGGTTGGCATCATCATGTTCCAGGAAGGGGATGAGTGCGGCACTGATCCCCACCACTTGGTGGGGGGCCACATCCATGTAGTCAATGTTTTCCGGGGTGTTGAAAACAAAGCCGGAATGGTAACGGCAGGAAACGCGCTGGCGCACGAACTCGCCGTATTCATTCAGTGGCGCGTTGGCTTGGGCAATCACATACTTATCTTCGGCATCCGCCGAGAGATAATCCACCTGAGTGGAAACATAGGGGACGATCGGGATTTCACCCTGCAAGCGTGAAATGCGCTCAAAGGTGGCCTCGTCCACCCGTTCCCCATCTTTCAGGATCACTTGACCGCTCTCTGGATCGAGCACATCGCCACGCACGGCGCGCCCGATCAGGCGGCGATCGTTAGCCGGAAGCTTTTTGATCACCCGACGATAAGGGGTTTCGATGAAACCGTATTCGTTCACCCGCGCGTAGGTCGCCAAGCGCCCGATCAGACCGATGTTCGGACCTTCAGGAGTTTCGATCGGACAAATGCGGCCATAGTGAGAGTGGTGCACATCGCGCACATCGAAGCCGGCGCGTTCACGGCGCAGACCACCAGGTCCCAGAGCCGAGAGCGTGCGCTTGTGACGCAGCTCAGAGAGCGGATTCGTCTGATCCATGAACTGGGAAAGCTGGCTGGTGCCGTAAAATTCGCGCAGGGCGGCCACCAAGGGGCGAATATTGATCAGGTTAAGCGGTGTAACCGTATCGCCTTTGAGCGACATGCGCTCTTTGATCACCCGCTCCATGCGCCGCAGGCCGATGCGCATCTTGTTTTGCACCAGTTCTCCCACCGTCTTCACGCGGCGGTTGCCCAGGTGATCGATGTCATCCGGCGGCTGCACTCCGTTGTTGATCTGGATCATGCGCCGGATGAGATGGAGAATATCCTCTTTCGTGATCGTGCGATGTTCAATCGGGATATTCAGATCGAGCTTCTGATTTAGCTTATAGCGCCCAACGCGTTCCAGGTCGTAGCGCTTCTGATCGAAGAGCTGTTCTTCCAGGAATTGACGCGCATTCTCCAGGGTAGCCGGGTCGCCGGGACGCATGCGCTTGAAGAATTCGATCAGCGCGGCCTCGGCAATGGTCAGACCGCCGGAGAGGTCCCATTCCGGCTCCTGCTTCATTGTGGAAGCAATAAACATGCGCTCCGGGTTGTTATCCACATCCTGGAAAAGCGCGATCAGCTCTTCGTCGCTTCCGGTCTTGATGGGCGAATTCGGTCGTCCATCATCCACGGCAGCTAAGGCGCGCAGGAAAATGGTGATGGGAACGGTGCGCTTGCGGTTAAATTTCAGGATGATGTAATCAGCCTTGCGGGTTTCAAACTCCATCCAGGCGCCGCGATCGGGAATCAATTTGGCCATCGCCTGCGGTCTGCCGGTGGAGCGATCGATCGGTGCTTCAAAATAGACCCCAGGAGAACGGATCAACTGCGAAACGACGACACGCTCGGTGCCGTTGATAATGAATGTGCCTTTATCGGTCATCTCCGGGAATTCGCCCAGGAAGATATCCTGCTTGATCGGTTCGGGCACTTCCGAGCCGGCCAGGAGGACCGAAACATAGAGAGAGGAAGCGTACGTCAGATCGCGTTCAATGCACTCTTCAACCGAATATTTGGGCGGTTCAAACCAGTATTTCAAGCCCCACTGCTCGGATTCCGGGGTGCGGCTGGGAAAATAGAGCTTCATCCCCTTGGTGTAGGACTCAATCGGGGTGATCTCGTTAAAAAGCTCCGCCAACCCTTCCCGCTTCAGGCGCTGGAAGGAATCCAACTGCACTTCGATGAGCCTGGGGAGGTTGATAACACTATGGATACGGGCGTAATTTTTGACGGGCAAACGCGCCATGTCCTTCTCCTGAAAAGAATTAAAACACCACTTCCCGTCTCACAATAGACGGCAAGAGCGCAAAGATGCATTATACTACACTTTTGCGCCTGTGAAGGCGACGATCACTCCAATTGCCGACGAATTTTCTCCGCGGCACGTTGCGCTTCTGCTAGGCGTTGACGTTCTTTCTCGACCACGTGCGGAGGCGCTTTCTGCGCAAACTCACCGGCCAGGAGGCGCTCCAGGCGCTGAATCTGGGATTCCAGGGCCTCTAATTCCTTCTGCAAACGCGCCCGCTCCTCATCAGCGTTCACCAGATCGGCCAACGGTAGATAAATCTCCAGTTCACCTTCGACCAGGGCAACGTGTTTTTCGGACTTTGCGTCGATCTGAGCATAAACGGCCAGGCGCGCTTCATCCAGGCGGGCAAGCGCGGCAAACGTGCTTTTCTCCTTCTGGATCGTCTCATATAGCCTTTCGCCGGTCACGAGAATGGCCGCCAGACGTTGCGTGGGTTGAATGCCTTTCTCCGCGCGCAAATTGCGGATCGCCCGCACCAGTTCCCGCAGCTGCTCAAAATCTTTGATCGCCGCTTCCTCCCAACCCTCCATCGGCAGAATTTCGGGCCAGGAAGCGATGATCAGGACCTCGCTCCACGTCCCACTCAGCGGGCGCAGGTGCTCAGAATGCTCCGAAACGGCCCGTCGCAAGTGGCCATAAATCTCTTCGGTGACGAAGGGCACGAACGGATGCAACATGCGCAGGATGGCATCGAAAACCTGGACGCAACGCTCTACAGTGTAGAAGGCACGGTCACCACCGGCGGCAACCTGGAGCTTGGCGATCTCCAGGTACCAATCGGCAAAATCGGACCAGAAGAAGTCATAGAGTAACTGGCCGGCCTGACCATACTGATAGTTCTGGAAGAGGCGCTCCACATCGGCAATGATCGCTTTCAAGCGCGCAAAGATGAAGCGATCGGCCAGCGTCCATTCGGCAGGGCCGGCGGGTTGGCGCGGCGCTCTTTCTAGCAGTGAAATGACCAGCCTGCCGGCATTCCATAGCTTATTGGCAAAGTTACGGTTCGCCTCCACCTTTTTGACCGAGAGGTTCATATCGTTGCCCGGCGTTGAGCCGACGAGCAGCGTAAAGCGCAGGGCATCGGTGCCCAATTGATCCATGACCAAAAGGGGATCGATAACATTCCCTTTGGTCTTTGACATTTTCTGACCGTGCTCATCGCGAATCAGACCGTGGAGGTAGACGGTATGGAAGGGTTCTTTGCCGGTGAATTCCAGCCCCATCATGATCATGCGCGCCACCCAGAAGAAGAGGATGTCATAGCCGGTCTCCATGATCGAGGTGGGGTAGAAATAGCGGTAATCCGGCGTTTCTTCCGGCCAGCCGAGGGTCGAAAAAGGCCAAAGCGCCGAGGAGAACCAGGTATCGAGGACATCCGGGTCCTGTTCGATACGCGGCGAGCCGCAATGAGCACAATGGGTGGGGTCTTCGCGCGCTACGGTTTCTTTGCCGCAATCGGCACAATACCAAACCGGAATGCGATGCCCCCACCATAGCTGACGGCTGATACACCAGTCTTGGATGTTTTCCAGCCAGTTAAAGTAAATTTTCTCAAACCGTTCCGGCACAATACGGATGCGCCCGCTGCGCACAGCCTCGATAGCGGCTTCGGCCAGCGGTTTGATGCGCACAAACCATTGGGTGGAAAGCATCGGCTCGATGATTTCGCCCCCGCGCTGGGCACGCGGGATCGAAGTGACATACGGCTCGGTGCGTAGGGTGAGGCCGGCCGCTTCCATATCTGCCCACAGACGTTGACGGCACTCAAAGCGATCCAGGCCGGCATAGGGACCGGCGTTCGCGTTCATCCGCCCGGTTTCATCCAGGACGGAGATCATGGGGAGATTATGGCGTTGGGCAATTTCATAGTCATGCGGATCGTGCGCCGGCGTGACCTTAAGAGCACCGCCACCGAAGGTGGGGTCTACATAGGAATCGGCAATGACCGGAATTTCCCGCCCCAGGATCGGCACGCGGACCTTGCGCCCGATGTAGCGCCGATAGCGCTCATCTTCGGGATGCACGGCCACGGCGGTATCGCCCAGGATGGTCTCCGGACGGATGGTCGCCACCGGGATGTATTCCCCACTGCCATCGGCGAGCATGTACTTGAAGTAATAGAGTGTCACCTGTTCTTCGCTATATTCCACCTCCAGATCGGAAACGGCCGTGCGCAATCCCGGTGACCAGTTGATCAGGCGCGGGCCGCGATAGATCAGGCCCTTTTCGTAAAGGCGCACAAACGCTTCGCGTACGGCACGCGAAAGCCCAGGGTCGAGGGTGAAGCGCTCACGGTCCCAATCACAGGAGGCGCCGAGGCGGCGGATCTGTTGGGTGATGATGTTCCCGTATTTCTCTTTCCATTGCCAAACCCGTTCGAGGAACTTCTCCCGTCCCAGCTGTTCACGGGTGAGGCCTTCGGCCGCCAAGGCACGTTCGACCATCAACTGGGTCGCAATGCCGGCATGATCGGTACCCGGCACCCAGAGCGTAGGATAGCCTTTCATCCGATGGTAGCGGATCATCAGGTCTTCCATGCTGACAAACATGGCATGGCCGAGGTGAAGCTCACCGGTCACGTTGGGCGGGGGAATGGAGATGACGAACGGGCGAATGTTCGGGTTGAAGCCGGGTTTGTTCGGGTCGTTCCAGGGCTTAAAATAGCCTCCGACCTCCCACATAGCATAGATGCGGGCCTCGGCAGATTTGAAGTCATACGTTTTCGGTAGTTCGTAAGGCATAGTTCCTCCTGTGGTTTAGACGATAGACCGTAGACGGTAGACCGTAGATTGTGGACGGTGGACGAAGTGGAATCAAAAAAGCGCTCCGTCCACTAGAGGACGAAGCGCAGGCTCCGCGGTACCACCTCTATTCGCCACCGGTCGGCGGCGCTCTCGTTCCCGGACCATCATCCAGGTCTTGCTATAACGGGCAATCCCCGTGCCGTTCTACTCTTGGGAGCTTGCGATCCACTCCCAATTTCTTCGGCAAACATCCCTGGCGACCTTCAGCAGGCCCACACGGCGGAGGCTTCCAGCCAATGACCTCCTTCTCTATCCGCAGAGTCTCTGCCTACTCCTCCAGGTGTTGCGGTTATTATATGCAAAGATGAGAAAATGTCAACCTTTTGCGCCCCGTGCTCAATTGTTCGGCGCTCCCTGGCGTACCCATTCGATGATGATCTCGACCTGTTGGGGGGTCAATTTCGGTCCACGTTTGGGCATCTTTTGATTGACGATCAGCTGTACCAATAGGCTATTCTCCGGATCTCCGGGAACGATCACCGGGCCGTTTGCCGAACCGGCCATGAGCTCTTCATAGGTCCGCAAGAGCAATCCCTCTTCCACGCGCTCGCCACCGTGACAGTTTACACAGCGGCTCTTCAAAATCGGCAGCACATCGTTGAGGAAGCTAATGCCGGCCGGTGCCGTCGCGGTAGCAGTAGGGGTCTCGGTCGGGATAGAGGTCGGAGTCTGGCTCGGAACAACGGTAGGTGTATCGGTCGGAGCTTCGGTCGTTGCAGGAAGCGCCGTTGAAATCACAGGGGTTGCTTGCGCGGGAGACAAAGTCGCAGGAGCAGAGCTCTGCTGCGGTGCACAAGCAAGGAGCAGAGAAACAAACAAGAACACGAGAGCATAGATGCCCTTCTTGAGAGACATAAATTTCCTCCGTTAGGAAAACGTGATCAGAAACCGTATAAGATGACCCCACCCAAGAACGCCAGAACCAGCGCAATGGCGAAATTCAGCCCGCAAAGGGCAATATACAGTCCCTTGAAGGTCGAGAACAGATCGGGACGCTTGTAGCGGGCAAAAGCCGTGAGGGTCGTGAGAAGAAACAAGGCAATTGCCAGGGCGATTTTCCAGTTCGCATTGGGAGCCTGGCCTTCGTAATTCAGATAGTTATCGTAAATTCCGGTCGCACCGGCGAAAATCGTGCTCACTGCGGCCAGGGCTGTGTTCACATAGGCAGCATATTCCAGCAAGGGATTCTTGCGCCAGGCAGCCAGCAAAATGAACAGGAAAGCCGCTCCGGTCAGAGCGATGGGGAAATGCACTATCATCGGATGGATCGGGTGCATTTCAAGCCAGCGCTGAAAGAAAGAAATCATCGCAACTCTCCTTGTACCGGACAGAAAAACGCTCGTTGACAGATTCGCCCTAAAAAAACAGTATTTCGATAGTATTATACCAAAATTACCTATCAACTTTTCACAGATACGTCGATCCGCTACACAAGTTCCAGAATCTCCATCAATCTGATATTCGGCGCAAGAAAGCACCATTTGTCATCTGAAGGTGGGGAACAAAATCTTAAAGTCAATCTTGGCACCGAGAGCAAATCTGCCTCGCGCAAAGATAGTGAACGAACAATCCATGCGCTCCAAATTGTTTCGCGCCCAGGGTCGCAAGTTATCCTGCAATTTCCTGCCACCACTCCTTCAGCCGCAACGCGTCCTCTTCCAGGATCGGGCTTTCGCACAGAATGCGCCCCCCGCAGCCCATTTCGTGGAGCACCTGGAAAATCGCCCGGACATCCAGATCGGCCTCTGCAAAAACCAGATGCTCCTTTTCGCCTTTTGGACCGTAATCAATGCCGGAAAGGTGAATGTGCAGGCGCCGCAGGGCCTCCTCCCCCAACGCTTTGGCATAGGCCTCCAGCGCGGCGCGCCATTCGGCGACACTGTTCATGCTCCCATCGCCGGCGCGCGCATGGAGATGAGCGAAATCCAGGCAAGGCTCCACGCCGGGCAGGGCCTTGGCCATTTCCAGGGTATCTTCCAATGAGCCGAGCATTGCCGACTTGCCCATGGTCTCCGGCCGCAAACGCACCGGATTGCCCTGGGCCCGTAGCTCATCCAGGCAAGATTCCAACCGCGGCAGGATGCGCTTGAGCACATCACGAGGGGATTGGCCAAAATATGAACCGGGGTGGAAGATAATATCCGTAGCGCCGGCCAGATGACCATAATGTGCCGCGTCCATCAAGCGCTTGCGTGATTTCGGCCATTCTGCTTCGTCCGCATTCAAATTGATGAAGTAGGGCGCGTGGACGCTGATCGCCACATCCTCCGCTTCCGCGGTGCGACGGATGGCTTCACAGGTAGCGGGAGTGACGCGCACCGCTTGTACCCAGCCCAGTTCCAACGCATCCAGTCCCAAACTGCGCAGGTACAGGATCGCCCCCACACTCCCGCCGGGCTTGGGAGGCGTCTTCAGCGGCGAACCCACAGTACCAAAACGAAACCTCTGGTTCATTTCATCCCGTCCAAAATGCGTTGAAGGTGATGCAACGTCTGATCGCGATCGGTGAATTGCAGCGCCCACATGCCGATCTCTTTGGCCGCCGCAACGTTCGGACCGTAATCATCTACGAAAATCGCTTCATAGGGTTGGACCTGGAGCTGCTCCAGCGCCAAGTAGTAAATGCGCACATCGGGCTTCACCAGGCCGACCTCGGCGGAAATCACTATCGTATCGAACGCATCTTCAAAGCGCATTTTGCGAATAAATGCGCGCAAATCGCTCCAGGCGTTCGAGATCAGGCCGGTCTTGAATTGCGGACGAAGGGAGCGGATGAAAGCGATCAACTCCCGATCGAGCACATCGCCGGCGAAAAACTGAGTGCTTAGAAAAGGGATCTCTTCCGGCGGGCGATGCCAACGCCGCGCCAACTCGGCCCAGTGTTCCTCGGCGGTGATCTCCCCTAATGAGGCGCGCCGCGCCGACGGGCTTTCAAAAACCTGGTGCAACAGCTCTTCGTACTCCAGGCCCAGCCGCTCGGCAAGATACTGCCTTGGGGCATCGAATTCGGTGCGCAGAAGCACACCACCCAAGTCAAACAGGACAGCTCGTAAGCTCATGATCTCCTAACGATAAAAGAACGTGCCGTTCCGTCGAATTCCAGGAGGGCGGCCAAATTTTCGACCACGAGATCCGGCGGCGGCGACCAGGTTTCGGCCTGCTGACGGGTCGAGACGCCACTCAACACAAGCACCGAACGGCACCCAACCGCTTGCGCCGCGGCGATATCGGTTTCCAGCCGATCGCCGACCACCCAGGTTTCCTCGCGCGAGCTCCCCAGGCGTTGCAGGGCTAATTCTATCAGGTATGGTGCCGGTTTGCCGGCAAAGCGCGGCGTGATGCCGCTGGCCGTGATGATCACTGCCGCCCAAGCACCGGCACCGGGAATTTCACCGCGCGGGGTAGGAAACGTTTTATCCGGATTGGTGGCATAAAACGGCACGCCGCGCCGCACAAGCAAGGTAGCCTCCACCATTTTGGCAAAGTTGATCTGTCGATCCAACCCTGCGACCACTGCCTGGGCTTCTTGGGCCCTTTCCACCGGCAGGGGGCACAGGCCGCGCTCCTCCAGCGCGCGCATCAGGCCGTTTTCACCGATGGCAAAGACGTTTTCAACCTGCGGATGCTCGCGGCGGATCAATTCGGCAACCGCCTGAGAAGAAGTGACCACTTGCCACGGTTCGGCCGTCACGCCAAAGCGCTTCAGTCGCGCCACATATTCTTCCGGAGTGCGGGTGCTGTTGTTGGTGGCGAAAACATAGCGCCAGCCACGATCCTGCATCCGGCCGAAGATCTCGGCCAGGTTGCCGATCGGCTCATCGCCGCGCCAAAGCACACCGTCCATATCCAAGATCAGGTTCATGAGAGCGCCCTCAGGGATGGGATCAGGATGTGGGGAAACGACGGAGCAAGTATTCCAGCACAGGCCGATCGATCCAGCCCTCCTCCACATTCGAGCGTTCCTCGAAGTTCTCGTTCCCGAGGAAGATGCGCAAAGCGTGAGCCGTGGCCTCATCCAGCTGCCCATGAGCCGGGCCTTGATAGAGGTTTTGGGCCTGCAGAATCTTCTGGAGGGCGATCAGCGGCTCCCCGTCCAACGGAATGCGTTCGCTCGGATCGCTATGTCCAAAATACAACGCATGGAGCTCCAGGAGCTGCCCTAGCCGCGGCACCGGGTCCGGATCGTCGTCCACGCGGTAATCGATCCAGCGATCCAGGAATCCGCCGTAGCCACCGTTGGGCTTGACGACGTAGATCGCGGCACTCTGCCGTCCCCGACGATCGCCACCGGCCCGATCGCCGGCCAGTAGCGCAGCGTAGAGCCGGGTCGGCAGATCGCCGGAAGTCTCCAGGAAGGCGCGTTCCATCGCTTCGACCACTTCAGGGCCGGCCAGGATATTGCCCTGGATGGCATATCCCGGCCCGATGCGCCCGCCGGCCCAGGAGAAACATTCTTTGCCCGTAAACGTGGCTGCCCGACCCTGGGCATCCACAATGCCCACCTGGCGGAGCTCGCGCCCTTCATCCTCGGCCAGCAGTTTGTCCATCACTTCCTCGGCGCTAAGCCCTTGTGCCAGCAGCGCCAGGCCGCGCGGACCGAAGGACGTATTGGCATAGGATTGCGTGGCGATGGCTCCCACTCCGGCCTGGGCCCAGGGGACAACCGCGCCAACAGCAGGGAACTTAGAAGCCACGGCCACACCCCAGGCCGGCTCGTTCAGATCGCAGGCGACGATGGAAAACGTCATAGTCCACCTCAGGCGCGCGGCGAACGGAGCTCTTGCAAGCGCTTTTCCAGCTCGATCCGCCGCTGGAAGGCGGCCTGACGCACTTCTTCCGAAACGGCTTGAGCACGCTGACGCAATTGAGAACGCAATTGCTCACCCGAAGCCGGAGCCAGGAGCAGCGCGATCGTGCTCCCCACCAGCCCGCCGAGGAAAACACCGATCAGAAAGGCGAAAATTTTACGCATGGGAACCTCCTTAGTGATATAGGACACAGACGCACAGGAATGAACACAGATTTTACTCGGACTAGTAGGCGCGATCTCATCACCACGGCCTGCTGAGCCTCTCTAAGATTTGCGAGGGGCAAATGTGGCGATGAACTCCATGATCAACCGCAGCGCAGCAAAGACGGTAGCCTCGGAAGGATCGAGCGGCGGAGCGACCTCGACCAGGTCCAAGCCGACGAGGGGAAGCCCACGCAGGCTTTGCAGCAAGGTCATCAGATCACGGGTGCTCAGGCCACCGCCTTCCGGTATGCCGGTGCCGGGGGCGAAGGCCGGGTCCAAGCAATCAATATCCAGGGAAATGTGGATGGCATCGTAATGGCGGAGGATGGAGCGAATCTCGCCGAGAAGTGTCCGGAGGCCTCTTTCCGCTACCTGCGCGGCAGAATAGACGTGGAAAGGCTCCTTTTCCAGCAGCGGGATTTCCTGATCTTCCCACGATCGCAGGCCGATCAGGATGACATCCTGGGGACGCAAGCCGCTTTCCAAAGCCCGCCGCAAGACACACGCATGGGAGAGATGCGAGCCGTTGAAGCGATCGCAAAGATCGGGATGGGCATCCAACCAAAGCAGCGCCAGCCGGCGATCGGAAAAGCGTTCGATCTGCCCCTGGATGACAGGGATGGAGATCGAATGATCGCCGCCGAGGACGATCGGGACGTTTGGCAAGGCGCGAATTTCGGCGCGTAGGGCAGGGAAATCTCGCAATGGATCGACGATCGGACGATCCCCTAGATCGCAAACACGCAAGGAGGTAAGGGGGGTGCGATCTTCGGCAAAAGGCGTCAGGTGCTGGGACCAGAAGCGCAGGCGCGCCGGACCTTGAGCCGCTCCGCCTCGGGCGCTGACGCCTCCTTCATACGGCACGCCGATCACGGTGAAGTGAGCTTCGGCCGGGCCGAGGCCAGGGCGCGCCAGATCGGCCCAAAGTCCATGAGTGGGTGCGGGATCGGTAAGCATGGTTACGGCGTCGCCAAGCTTTCGGCTACTTTGAGCGGATCAAACTGCCCCACGCTTCGCCAGCGTTCCTGTCCTTGGGCATCAAAGAAGATAAAAGTGGGAGTGTACTCAAAGCCAAAATAGCGCGTTAACTCCCTTCCGCCGGGGCTTTGGATGTTCACCCGGATCACAATCAATTGACCGCGATATTTTTGCTCGACCTCGTCCACCAACGGTCGAAGAGCAACACATCCAATACAAAACGGGGATTGAAATTCGAGCAGAACCGGGGTCCCCTGCCCGATTTGGGCTACGACCTGGGCGGCATCTTCACTCAGGCGGCTGGGACGCGGATGCAGGATCACCCAGGCGACAACGATGGTGAAAGACAAAGTACCGAAGGCGATCCATTCACCCAGGCCACGCCTGCGACGCAACAGTACAAAGCCAACGATTCCCAAAAGGATCGCGCTTACCCACAGGACGGAATAAGCCCAGAGATAACCCTCGATGATCTCAAACGCTTCTTCCATAAAAATCCTCCTTAGACGGGTTTCCTGAGAGACGGGGATGGTGTTTTTGTTTGACAGTTCACCTGTCTTCTTTTACAATCAACGGGCTAACGCACGATGCCAATCCTACTTCAGGAAGGGATCCGTTATGAAAGAGTATACCACTGAGTCTTTGCGAAATGTAGCGTTGATCGGGCATGGCAGCGCCGGAAAGACGATGTTGGGCGAGGCCTTTTTGCATGCAACGGGGGCAACGACCCGCTTAGGACGGGTTGAAGATGGCACGACGGTTTCCGATTACGATGAAGAAGAAATTCGCCGCAAGATTTCAATCTACACCGGTGTTTTGCCTGTCGAATTCGGGGGATGCAAGATCAATGTTTTGGATGCTCCGGGATTTCCCGATTTCATCGGTGAGGTAATCTCGGCACTTTCGGTGGTGGAGGCGGCGCTGGTGATCGTGGATGCAGTCGCCGGCCTGGAAGTGGGCACCGAGATCGCCTGGCAGTATGCCGAGGAAGCCAGTGTCCCGCGTTTTGTGGTGATCAATAAGATGGACCGCGAGAACGCCAACTTCGAGAAGGCGCTGGCATCGGTTGCCGAATTTTCTTCCACTCGCCTGATCAAAGTTCAACTGCCGATCGGGGAAAAGCAAAACTTTAAGGGCGTCATTGACCTGCTGCGCATGAAGGCCTATCTTGGGGATGGAAAGACGGCCTCCGAAATCCCGGCCGAGCTCAAAGCCGCCGCCGAAGAAGCCCGCCAGGCACTGGTCGAAGCGGCCGCGGAAGGGGAAGATGCCTTGCTGGAAAAATACCTGGAAGGCGGCTCGCTGACCGACGAAGAAGTGATGCGCGGCTTGAAGAAAGCCATTCAAAACGGAAGCTTTATCCCCGTGTTCTGCGCGGCCGGCGCCGCCGAGATCGGCATTCTGCCCTTGCTCCAAGCGGTCCTCGATCTCGTGCCTTCTCCTTTGGAAGCCGCCCCGCGCAAAGCCCAGACCCCGGACGGACAGGAAGTAGAGCTACAGCCACGGCCGGATGCTCCTCTGGCCGCCTACGTTTGGAAGACAACCGCCGATCCGTTCGTCGGCAAGATGACCTATTTCCGCGTCTTCTCCGGAACGGTGCAGGCAGATGCCCGCATCTGGAACCAGACCAAAGGGGCCGAAGAGCGCATGGCCGGGTTGCATGTGCAGCGCGGCAAAGAATCCTTGCCGGTGAAGGTCGTCTATCCGGGCGATATTGCCGTGGTCTCGAAGCTCAGCGTTACGGCCACCGGAGATACGTTCTGCGATAAGAGTCATCCGTTGATCATTCCGGTGCCAAAGTATCCTACCGCGCTCTACCGCGTGGCTATCGCCCCCAAGACCCAGGCCGATGCCGCCAAGATCACTCCGACCCTGACACGCCTATGCGAAGAGGATATGACCCTCTCCTGGTATAACGAGCCGGCTACGGGGCAGACGATCCTGCAGGGGATGGGCGATCAGCATATTGACGTGGCCATTCGCCGCGCCGAGACTAAGTTCCAAGTCGGCCTGGTGACCATGGAGCCGAAAGTGCCCTATCGCGAAGGGATCACGCGCAAGGCCACTGCGCAGTATCGCCACAAGAAGCAGACGGGCGGGGCCGGCCAGTTCGGCGAGGTCCACTTGCGCATCGAACCCCTTCAGGATGCCGAGTTCGAGTTTACCGACGAGCTGGTGGGCATGAATCTTTCGCGCTCCTTCCTGCCGGCGATCGAAAAGGGCATTCGCAACGCGATGGAGCAGGGCGTGATCGCCGGGTATCCGATGAGCAATGTGAAAGTGGTGGTCTACGATGGCAAGGAGCACCCGGTGGACTCCAAGCCGATCGCCTTTGAAATTGCCGGGCGCGAGGCCTTCAAGCTGGCCGTGCAGGATGCCGGCCCGGTGCTCTTCGAGCCGATCATGAAGGTGCGCGTGGTCGTGCCGGAAGCCAACATGGGCGACGTGATGAGCGATCTCAACACCCGACGCGGGCGCGTCTTGGGCACGGAGAGCGAGCGCAAGAACACGGTGATCCTGGCCTATGTGCCGCTGGCCGAGATGCTACGCTATACCACCCAACTCCGTTCTTTGACCGGTGGTCGCGGCTACTTCACGATGGAATTCGATCACTACGAGATCGTACCGCAGCACATCGCCGCCGGCATTATCGAAGCCCATAAGAAGGAGCTCGAAGCACGGAAAGAAGAATGATCTGCCGAACCTTGACGGTTATGGCGGGGTGACGGTATAATCCACCCCGCCAGCACCGATACAAACATGACGAGCGCGTGAGAAAACAACTCACGGCGCTTGTCTTTGTTTGTCTTTTGCTATCAACGGCATCCGGATACTTTCTCTTCTGAGGAGAGCCAGCAGTGGAAACAAAAGAATTAGTCGCCCTCCGTATTAGCCTCGCTTCGCCGGAGACCATTCTCTCCTGGTCGCATGGGGAGGTGCTCAAGCCCGAAACGATTAACTATCGCCGCCTGCGCCCCGAAAAAGACGGCCTTTTCTGTGAAGTTATCTTTGGCCCCACGCGGGATTATCAGTGTTATTGTGGAAAATACAAGAATGCACGCTACAAGGGGATCACGTGCGATAAGTGTGGTGTCCAGGTGACCAAAGCCGAGGTGCGCCGCGAGCGCATGGGGCATATTGCCCTGGCCGCCCCGGTTGCGCACATCTGGTACACCCGCCGCGTTCCTTCCTATGTGGGCCTCTTGCTTGATATTTCCCGGCGCAACCTCGACCGTGTGCTTTATTTTGCTCAATACATTGTGACCTATGTGGACGAAGAGGCGCGCCAGAAAGCCCTCAAGCGCCTGGAAGATGAAATTTCGGTCTCGGTGCGCGAGCAAGAGAATCAGATCAACGCCAAAATCGCCGAAATCAAGCTCGGACGGGATCGTCTGCTCGCCGAGCTGCGCCAACGGCAGGAACAGATCGAGCGTACTTACGAAGAGCGCATTGCCGAAGAGCTCGACCCGGTGATCAAAGAGGGGCAACGCCTGGAAAGGATGCTCCAGGACCAGAGCGGACAAACCCTTTCTACCCCCGTCCATTTTGCCATTAGCGGTGAAGTCATCGTCGAGGCAGGCGAAAAAGTCTCCTCGAGCCACTTAAGTCGCGTGCAACAGCTTGTCCGCAGCCAGCTAGAAGCGATCGAAAACCGCCTGCGCGCCGAAAAGGAGCGCGAGATCGAAGCCATCAAGATGGAAATCGCCCGGGTGCGCGCCGAGGCGGAAGAGAAAATGGAAGCCCTGCGTATGCAGCTCGAGGATCAGGCCTCGATCTCACAAAATCAAAATGCGCGACTGCGGGATGAGCTGCTCGAACTGCGCCCGATGACCTTCCTGAGCGAAAGCCGCTATCGGGAGCTGAAGCAACGTTGGGGGCAGGTCTTCCGTGCCGATATGGGGGCGGAGGCCATCTATGACATCCTGCGTCGTCTCGACCTGGATAAGCTGGCCGAGGAGCTCTGGCACGAGATCCGCACCTCCAAATCGAAGCAAAAGCGCAAGAAGGCCACCACGCGCCTGAAGGTGGTGGAAGCCTTCCGACGTTCCGGCAACCGCCCGGAGTGGATGATCCTGACGGTACTGCCGGTGATCCCACCGGAATTGCGCCCGATGGTCCAGCTGGATGGTGGGCGCTTCGCCACTTCGGATCTGAACGATCTCTATCGGCGGGTGATCAACCGCAACAATCGTCTCAAGCGCCTGCTCGAGCTTGGCGCGCCGGATGTCATCATCCGCAACGAAAAGCGCATGCTCCAAGAGGCAGTGGATAGCCTGATCGATAATAGCCAGCGCGGCAAGGCGCTCAGTCGCCGCGGTCGCCGGGAGCTGAAATCGCTGAGCGATATGCTCAAGGGTAAAAAAGGACGCTTCCGCCGCAACCTGCTGGGGAAGCGCGTGGACTATTCCGGGCGCTCGGTGATCGTCGTCGGTCCGCAGCTGAAACTCTATCAATGCGGCCTGCCGAAGACCATGGCTCTGGAGCTGTACCGTCCCTTCGTCATGGCGCGCTTGGTCCAACGCGGCTTTGCGAATAACATCAAAGGCGCGCGCCGTCTGATCGAACGCGGGCGACCGGAAGTTTGGGAAGTGCTCGAAGAGGTGATCAAAGAGCGGCCTGTGTTGCTCAACCGTGCTCCTACCCTGCACCGCTTGAGTATTCAGGCCTTTGAACCGATCCTGATCGAAGGTTCGGCCATCCAGCTCCACCCGCTGGTTTGTACGGCCTTCAATGCCGACTTCGACGGTGACCAGATGGCCGTGCACGTGCCGCTTTCGCAGAAGGCCGTGCAGGAAGCACGCGAGCTGATGCTCTCCTCGAAGAACCTGCTCAAGCCGGCCGATGGAGAACCGATCATCTCCCCCTCCAAGGATATGGTGCTGGGCATCTACTACCTCACGATGGAGCACCGCGAACCGCACAAAGGCGATGGGCGAGCCTTCGTGGATATGGACGAGGTGCTCATGGCCTATCACCTAGGGCAGGTGGATGTCCACACCCGTATCAAGGTGTGGGTACAGAGTTGGTACGATGAGCGCAACAATCGGTTAGCACAACCGCGCCGGGTGTTCCTGGAAACCACCGTCGGCCGCGTTTTGCTCAATCAGGTGCTACCGCCTGAGGTCCAATTTGTGAACCGCTTGCTGGATAAGGGCGGTGTAAAGGACCTGATCGCCGAAGTCTACGAAATTTGCGGCCAGGATGTGACCACCGAGGTCGCCGATCGCATCAAGGATCTAGGCTTTGAATACGCCATGCGCTCCGGCACCACCCTGGCCGTTTCCGATATTACCATCCCGCCGGATCGCGGCCAAATTATTCAAGAGGCGTTGCAACAGATCGAAGTGGTGCAGCGCGACTATCGCCGCGGTCTGTTAACCGATCAGGAGCGCAACGAGCGCGAAATCGAAATTTGGCAGAAAGCCACCGAGCGCGTTGCGGAAGCGGTCAAGCGCCATATGGATCCGGAGGGCAACCTGGCAACGATGGCCAACTCCGGCGCTACCAAAGGTGGGTTCGCCACGATCTCCCAGCTGGCCGGCATGCGCGGCTTGATGGCCGATCCTTCCGGACGCATCATCCCGCTGCCCATTCGCTCGAATTTCCGTGAAGGTCTGACAGCGCTGGAATACTTCATCTCTACGCACGGCGCCCGCAAGGGTTTGGCAGATACCGCCCTGCGCACTGCCGATGCCGGTTACCTGACCCGGCGTCTGGTGGATGTGGCGCAGGATGTGATCATCAACGAGTATGACTGCGGCACCCGTGAGTTTATCGTGATTCGCAAATCGGACGATGTGGCCGGCCAATCCATGGGTGCACGCCTTTACGGACGGGTGGTGGCCGATCGCGTGATCGATCCGAAGACCGGCGAGGTGCTGGCCGAACGGGACGATCTGCTCGACCATGAACTGACGCGCAAGATCGTCGCCGCCGGCGTGACCGAGGTGAAAGTCCGCTCGCCGCTCACCTGTGAATTGCAATACGGCGTGTGCGCCAAATGCTATGGCATTGACCTCGGCCGCGGCACGATGGTAGAGCTGGGGACTGCGGTGGGCATTATCGCCGCCCAATCGATCGGTGAGCCGGGCACCCAGCTGACCCTACGAACCTTCCACACCGGTGGTGTGGCAGCAGGCGGCGATATTACGACCGGTCTGCCGCGCGTCGAAGAGCTCTTCGAGGCGCGAAAACAGCCGAAAGGCGAGGCCGTTGTCGCCGAAATCGCGGGGACGGTGCGTATTTTCCAATCCGATCGGTATGCGGATATTCGCGAAGTTCACGTCCAGCATAGCGAACTGGTAAGCGACACCTACAGCATTCCGGAAGATTGGACGATTGCCGTTGAAGATGGTCAGGAAGTGCGCGCCGGGGCGGTGCTGGCGGTCAAAGAAGATGCTTCGATCCTGGCCCAGCACGGCGGTCGAGTACGCCTGGAAGGCCGACAAGTGATCGTCTCCTATGACCAGAAAGAAGAAAAGGTGTACGAAATTCCGGTCGCCATTCGCCTGCTAGTCAAAGATGGGGATCGGGTGGAAGCAGGACAACCGCTTACCGAAGGTTCTCTGAACCCGCACCGCATCCTACGCATCCAGGGACGCGAAGCCTGTCAGCTTTACCTCCTGAGCGAAATCCAAAAGGTGTACCGCTCCCAAGGTCAGAACATTCACGATAAGCATTTCGAGGTCATCCTGCGCAAGATGATGAGCAAAGTGCAGGTGATCCGTCCTGGAGATACGAACTACCTGCCGGGCGATCTGGTCGATCGGCTGGAGATGCGCCGTGTGAACGAGCAGCTCTTGGCCGAAGGCAAACAGCCGGCGCGCTACGTGGAAGTGCTCTTGGGCGTGACGAAGGCTTCCCTGAGCACCGATTCGTTCCTGGCGGCTTCATCCTTCCAGCACACGATCAAGGTCCTGGCCGGCGCCGCCATTGCCGGAGCTACCGATCCGCTCTATGGACTGAAAGAGAATGTGATCATCGGGAAGCTCATTCCGGCCGGCACCGGCTTCCGCCCTGAGCGCTTGAAGCATTTGAAGTTGAAAGGCGGTTCTTCCCAGTGGACCGATCTACCGGACACTTCGGCCGGAGATTGAGGCCATGCACCTTCGCAGCGGCGTTGACCTGATCTCCCTTCAACGCTTCGACGAGGCGCTGCGGCGGCACGGTCAACGGCTGCTGATGCGGCTGTTCACAGCAACCGAAATCGAACAAAGCGGCGGGCGAGTCGCATCGCTCGCCGCTCGCTTTGCCGCCAAAGAAGCTGCCGCCAAGGCCCTGGGCTGTGGGATCGGCGAGGTAGGTTGGCGGGAGATCGAAGTGACGGTTAACGAAAAAGGAGCGCCGCATCTCCGTTTTTACGGAAACGCGGCGCAGAAGATCAGAGAACAGAAGTGGCAGAATTGGTCTCTTAGCCTGAGTCACACGGAAGAAGCCGCCCTGGCAATGCTGATCGTCCTCTGCGAAGACTCGCCGAATTAGGAGGGCGATCGCCCTGCTAAGGCCGGTTCCGCAAGCGACAGGGAACGCGAGCGGCTCTTGCCGGGATGCGAAACACGTTCGTTTTCCTCGATGCCGATCCAGAAATGACCGGGCAGAACAAAACGATAGGGGCGAATGGCAATGCCATTGCTGATCGCTTCGGTTTCCTCAGCCTTCAAGGCGCTCGGATGTACCAAGCATAGGTTCGGCTCTCGACCGTACTTGCGCCGATAGTACTCCACCGCTCGCTGCACTTTCTTCACGAACGGCGTGTTGGGATCGTTATCAAACCAGAGCATTCCAACGTTCATTTGAAACCTCCTGAACCCTTTTCGGGTATCCAGAAACGCAACCAGTGATCGCCCTCTGGAAGGGCATATTCTTTGCCGGGCCGCAGGCTTCCACAGGGTGGATCGGGAGGCAGGGAGAGCGTCCCTGTCAGCTTTTCTACGTGGCGCGAATCGGCAAGACGGGCAAAAAGCTGGGTGTGCATCAACCCTGTCCAGGGCTGCATTTCAAAAAAGTCTTGCGGCGCCAGCGTGACCACAGGCCAAATCTTACGCTTCGGTCCGCGTGCCAGCAGCCATTGTGTGTGCAGCCGGATCTCATACTCCAGACTTTGTACCAGAGTAAGATCATCTAAGAAGACCAGGGTAAAACTGCGCTCGCGATCGGCATGACCACGGGCGGCCAGGGAATAGAGCATATCCGAAGCCCCGTTCTCAGAAGCGCCGAACACCCCTTCGCAATGAGGTGCTTTGCGCAAGTCTTCCCACTCCTCCGGATGCCGCGTGATCACGGTGAAGCGCACATAGGCGGCATCTTTGGTCTGGATCAATGCCCGCGCAACGGTGCGCAACAGGTGGGTCTTGCCGCTGCCCCGATCGCCCAGCAGGAGCAAAGCACCCACCGCTGCATTGCCGAGATCGAGCAGGACCGGCAACCCATCCTCGGCTACGCCGAAGAAAATCGAAGACTTGGGGAGAGGGAGATACTCCTCAAGCACCTCTTCCAGCGTCGGGCGATGTGCTTGCCGAATCTCCCTGCGCAAATCCGTTAGCACTTCCATAAGGGTCAGAGAAGGGATAGACATTACTAGAACCTTTGTTCTAATAATATCTCGGATCGACGGTTTTGTCAAGGGGGAACGGCGCCTATTTTTTGAGATTCTTCAGGGCCTTGCTCGGCGAATCCGTCACCCACGAGATTGAAACGCAGGTTTAAAAAAAATCCCCCTATGCCTAAAAGTAGGATTTTTCATTATTCTAATGATTTTGATGCAAAGCAAGCCTTATTGTGTAATATGGCGTGGAGAAGTGACCTGCGGCAACATAAGTTTTGACAACCTTGGCAACTGAAAATTGCTTTTCATGAAAACATTGAAAAGCCCTACGCCCGGCGCGAAAATCCTTGACGAACTTACCGTTTTCGGGTATTAAGTAAGTGAACGAATTTGTAAGACAAATCGGGAAACCGGCCTATGATTCAAGTGTTTACATCACGCGAAAGGGAGCGGGCGTCCTGTCCGGGGATGCCCGCTTATATTTTCTCAGACCCTCAGGAGATAGAACCATGAACCCGATCAATGCCTTTGAACTTGCTCAGAAGCAATTTGATGGTGTGGCAAAGCAGATGGGTCTCGATCCCCAGATTGCCGAAATCCTGCGCTGGCCGCTGCGGGAATTTCGCTTCCAGATCCCGGTGCGCATGGATAACGGTCAAATGCGCGTTTTCTTCGGCTTCCGCGTACAACACAACGATGCGCGCGGCCCGGCCAAAGGCGGGATCCGTTTCGCCGCCAACGAAACGATCGACACCGTGCGCGCCCTGGCCATGTGGATGACGTGGAAGTGCGCCGTGGCCGATCTGCCGCTGGGCGGCGGCAAAGGAGGCGTCGTCGTGGACCCGACCACCCTCTCCGTCGGCGAAAAGGAGCGCCTGTGCCGCGGCTGGGTGGACCAAATGTGGAAGAACATCGGTCCGCGCATGGATGTGCCGGCCCCGGATGTGGGCACCAACGCCCAGATGATGGGCTGGATGATGGATGAATACTCCAAGCTGCGCGGGGAATACGTGCCCGGCGTGATCACCGGCAAACCGATCGGCAGCGGTGGCTCGCAGGGACGCACCGAGGCCACCGGCTTCGGCGTGATTTATACCGTGCGCGAGGCGATGAAGCACCTAAAGATGGACCCGACCCGCAGCGTGGCCGCCATTCAGGGCTTTGGCAACGTGGCGCAATACGCCGCAGTTGGATTCGTAGAAATCCTCGGCGGCAAGGTGGCCTGCGTCTCCTGTTGGGATAACAAAGATAAGCGCTCCTACACCTACAGCCACCCGAAAGGAGTGGATCCGCGCTTCCTGATGAGCATCACGGATCAATACGGCACAATTGACAAGGAAAAGGCGCACCAAGCCGGATATATCATCGAAGATGGGGATGCCTGGATCTCGAAAGAGGCCGATGTGCTCATCCCGGCAGCGATCGAAGGCCAGATCAACGCCGAGACCGTCACCCGCATTTCCCCGCGCGTGCGCCTGGTGGCCGAAGGTGCCAACGGTCCGACCACGCTGGAGGCGGATGCCTTCTTCAAGGCGAATAACATCTTCGTCATCCCCGATTTCCTGTGCAATGCCGGCGGCGTGACCACCTCCTACTTCGAGCAAGTGCAAAACGACATGAACTTCTACTGGTCGAAGGAAGAGGTGCTCACAAAGCTGGATGCCAAGATGACCCAGGCATTCCAGGATGTGCTGGCGCTGGCTCTCAAAGAGGGCGTCTACATGCGCGATGCGGCCTATATGGTGGCCATTCGTCGCGTGGTGGAAGCGATGGAACTGCGCGGTTGGATCTGATCTCGTCCGGCAACAACGGCGCAATCTGAAAATTCGATTTGGAAACATAAAAGCCGGTTCAGACCGGCTTTTATGTTTTCGGGGAAAATGATATGACGCTCCGCGCCAACCACATCGCTCTGCTCAGGTCACGCTTGGATCAACGCAATTCGGCCATGGCGGCATCGGCCGCCTCTAGCGTGGCCTGGAGGATCGCCGGCGTATGAGCTGTGGAAAGAAAACCGGCCTCGAACTGCGAAGGCGCTAAATAAACGCCGCGCCGGAGCATGTTCTGAAAGAAACGGGCAAAGAGAGCCGTATCGGCCCGGCGCACGCTCTCCCAATCACGCGCCTCGTCAATGCCGAAGAAGAGCGTAAACATCGTCCCAACCCGCGTCACCAGGCCGCGCAGGCCGTATTTTTCCAGCGCCTGGCGCGTGCCCTGTTCTAATTGAGCGGCGGCCTGTTCGAGGGCTTCCCATGTGCCGGGGGATTTGAGCACCTCCAGCGTGACGATGCCGGCGGTCATGGCCAGTGGGTTGCCGGCCAGCGTGCCGGCCTGATAAACCGGGCCGGAAGGAGCCACCAGTTGCATGATCTCGCGTCGCCCACCATAGGCGCCAACAGGCAATCCGCCGCCGATCACTTTGCCCAGGGTGGTGAGATCGGGTTGGATGCCATAAAGGGCCTGGGCACCGCCGGGATGGACGCGAAAGCCGGTCATGACCTCATCGAAGATGAGCAACGCGCCGTGCTCGCTTGTCAGCCGCCGCAATCCTTCCAGGAAGCCCGGTAACGGAGGGACAACGCCCATATTTCCGGCCACCGGCTCGACGATCACGGCGGCGATCTGATCGGGATAGCGGCGGAAGAGGGCCTCCACCGAATCCAGATCGTTATAGCGGGCGATCAGTGTATCCTGAGCAGTGGCCGCCGGCACACCTGGTGAATCGGGCAAGCCTAAGGTGGCGACGCCGGAGCCAGCCTTGACCAAGAGCATATCGGCATGGCCATGATAGCACCCCTCGAATTTGATGATCTTCTCGCGGCGGGTGTAGGCGCGTGCCAGGCGCAAGGCGCTCATCGTGGCCTCGGTGCCGCTGTTGACGAAGCGGATCATCTCGATGTTCGGCATGAAGTCCATGACGCGCCGCGCCAGTTCCAGTTCCAACGGGCTGGGTGCACCATAGGATGTGCCGCGACGAACGGCCTCGCTCAGCGCTTCGACCACCTGGGGGTGGGCATGTCCCAGGATCAAGGGGCCCCAGGAAAGCACATAGTCAATATAGCGGTTTCCGTCCACATCGTAGAGATAGGCGCCTTCGCCGCGGGCAATGAAGAGCGGCTGACCGCCGACGGCGCGAAAGGCGCGCACCGGGGAATCGACTCCTCCCGGTAACAGCTGCTGAGCCTGTTCAAAGAGGGCAATCGAGGACTGAATGTTCATGGCGAACTCCGTAGCGGAAAAGTTTGAAGGATTCTTTCCACGGCCATTTCACCGGAGTGAATGCAATCCGGCAGGCCGATACCGTGATACGCATTCCCCGCCAGTGCCAGGCGAGGGTGATGTTGGAGACGTTCCTGGATGCGAGCGATGATCTGGGGATGCCCCAGGTTGTATTGCGGCATGGCCTGTTCCCAACGGAACACACGGCTGAAAAGCGGGTCGGCGGTGATCCCCAAGGTCAGGCGCAGCTCTTCACGGGCGATCTCCAGCAGTGTTTCTTCGGCGGAGGGCAAGGCCTCTTCCCCTGCCCGACCGATGAAAACGCGCAACAGGACATACCCTTTGGGGGCGCGATGTGGGAATTTGGTGGAGGTCCAGGTGCAGGCCAGGGCGCGCCGGCCTTCGCGGCGCGGGATGACATAGCCATAGCCATCGAGCGGACGGGGCAATACACGTTCGGGATAGGCCAGGGAGACGGTAGCCGTTGAGGCGTAGGAAATGCCGGCGAGGGCCGCGCCCAGCTCCGGGTCCAGCACCGAGACGAGCCGCGCCGTGACAAAGGCCGGCGTAGCCAAGATGAGCGCTTCGGCATGCAACACCTCATCGTTGCCGTCTTGGATCACGTAGCCTTCCCTTTCCCTTTCTATATGTCTGACTTCGACCCCCAAGCGCAGGTCCACCCCGCGCTGACGTAACTGTGTGACCAACGCTTCGACGATCTCGCTCAGGCCGGTGGTGGGGGTGAGAAAGGCCGAGCGCGAACCGGGAGTGTGAGGCATCTTTTGGCGCAGGATGAGGGCGCCGCGCACGAGCGAGCCGTAACGCTGTTCGAGATCGCGCAGGTAGGGAAAAGTGGACTGCAGCGAAAGACGATCGCCATCCCCGGCGTAAATGCCGGACATGAGCGGTTCGATCAGCGCTTCGTAGGCTTCGCGCCCCAACCGCCGGGAAATGAAATGCCCCAGGCTTTCGTCTTCGTGCCCGTTTTGCGGCGGCAGGAGAAAATCCAGCCCCATGCGTAACTTGCCCGGCCAGGAGATCAGCCGCGAGCGCAGGATGGAGGGCACATCGGAGGGGATCATCATCGCCAGGCCATCGGGGAGGGGATACAGTCGGCCCTTTTTCAGCACGTAGGTATTGCGCTGGTGAGGATTGGTGCCGTGCAAACGCCCTTCCAGACCCAACTCCCGGCACAGGTTCACAGCCCAGGGCTTGGTCGCCAGGAACGTATCCGGGCCGCCTTCAACCACGAAGAGGCCATCCCCCAACGGCAGGCAATGGGTGACGATCTTGCCACCCCAACGATCGGCGGCCTCCAGCACGGCGATGCGCGCCTGGGGAAAGCGTTGGGAGGCATACCAGGCGGCGGAAAGCCCGGAAATGCCGCCTCCTACGATGATGAGATCGAAGCGTTCAGGCTGTTCCGATGGGTTCATAGGTGAGGAGCCTTCCAACGGGCAATGATGGCCGCAAACGGGAGTTTCCGCTTGCGCGAGTTGAAAGGGAACCAACCCAATTCGGCGCGCACCGCCTGCTCTTTTAGCTCGGTGGCGCCCCAGATGAAGGTGGCCCCCAGCACCCCCAGCAGCGCCGAAAGGACTTCGGAAGCCACGAACAGGGAGCCCGCAATCAGGAGCAGGCCGATAGCGATGAAATACGGCCAGAGCACATAGCCGAAATAGCGTTCTCCGTAGATCACCAGCGGAAAGCCCAGGCCGATGATCAGCAACGTTGCCAAAGCGATCCAGAGGGCAGAGAAGTCCATACTTACCTCACATAAAAAGGTCTTGACGAGGGGAGCGTTCGAGCAGGTCCTCGGTGGTGGCCGAGGGCGATTCGCTCAACAGGCGCGCATGGCGCGGATTGGCGGGGTTCGCCGGTGCATGCCCTTTGCGCACGCGTTTTTCCTGGCGGAAAAGCTCCAGCGTATCCCAGAGCAGCGTAATGCCCAAAATCGCCAGTGCGAAGTTAAAAGGCGATGGCAGAAAGAGCGCCAGAATTTCCAACCCTAAGCCAGAAGAAGCGAGCAGAAGCGCCGGTTTCCAGAGCTCAGGGCTGTTCCGTTCGATGGCACGCACACCAACGTGTCCCAGCCAGATGCCAAGAAAAGCGGAAAGAGCGGTGAGCAGACCGGTGGGATTCATCCTAAGCCTCCGCAAACAGGGTCGGGGAAAATTCGTGCACCCACTCGACCACCGCTTTGACGTGATCGGGAGGGGTGTTCTGCAGGATGCCATGCCCCAGGTTGAAGATGTGTCCGGGGCGGCCGGCAGCACGCCGCAGGATATCGAGCACTTTTTCCTGCAACACCGGCAACGGCGCAAAGAGCGCTACCGGGTCGAGGTTGCCCTGGATAGCGCAGGAATCGCCCAGCATTTGCCATCCCTGATCGAGCGGCACGCGCCAATCGAGGCCGAGCACGTCGCAACCCGTGCGTTGCATGAGGGGCAACAGCGTGGCCGTGTTGACGCCGAAGTAGATCACCGGTACTCCTGCGGCGCGGGCGGCCTGGATCACCTGTTGCGCGTAGGGCAGGACAAAGCGCTCATAATCCTGAGGGCCAAGAGCCCCCACCCAGGAATCGAAAACCTGCACGGCTTGGGCGCCGGCGCGAACTTGGGCGACCAGGTAATCGCTCAAGACGGTCACCAGCTTTTCCATCAGCGCTTGCCAGACTTCGGGCGCGCGGTAGAGGAGCGTTTTGGTGAGGACAAAATCGCGTGAGCTGCCCCCCTCGATCAGGTAAGCGGCCAGAGTAAAAGGCGCGCCGCAGAAGCCGATCAGCGGGACCTCCAGCTCCGAACGCAGGAGGCGAATCGCCTCCAGCACGTAACCCAGATCCTCTTCGACGTGCACCGGCCGTAAGGCCTGGACATCTTCCATCGTGCGGATCGGGCGCTCGATGACCGGCCCTTCTCCGGCGGCAAAATGCAGGCCAACGCCAAGCGGAATCGCCGGAAGCAGGATATCGGCAAAGAGAATGGCGGCGTCCACGCCCAAGCGGCGCACCGGTTGCAGGGTGACTTCGGCGGCCAGCTCCGGATGACGGCAGAGCTCCAACAGCGAATATTTTTCGCGCAGGGCGCGGTATTCAGGCAAGTAGCGCCCGGCCTGGCGCATGAACCAGACGGGAGTCGCATCGGTCGGCTGGCGACGGCAGGCTCGGAGAAAGCGGGAATTTTCGCTCATGCCCATAGCGGTTTCGCATCCTCCTTCCAGTCAAATGCATATTCGCCGCGCTGTATCGCCTGCCAGACCAGCGTACAGGCCGGATCGGATGCCAGGGGATCGCCGCTCAGGCCATAGGCGCGGCCGCGCTGACCGCCACAGACGTGACGAAACTCACAGGTGCGGCACGGCCCTTTGAGCTGATCGGGATCGCGCAGGGCGCGGAACAGGGGCGAAGAACGATACACTTCCACCACGTCATCCGTGCGCACATTGCCGGCCGTGAGGGGCAAAAAGCCGGAAGGCTGGATTTCGCCGATGTGGGAGATAAACAGAAAACCGTTGCCGTCGTTCACCCCTTTGGTCGGGCGGTTGAGACCATCGGCATATTGAAAACCGGCTCCCTGGAAGGTGATCGGTCCTTCGGAAGCCTCGGCGCGCTTGCGTTCAATCGCCACGCGGCGGTACATCGGCGCGGCCGTGGCCTTAATATCGAACGGAGCGTGGCGGGAAAGATCATAGAGCCAGTGGAAAATGCGCTCATGTTCTTCGGGGGTGATCATCTGTTCCGCCATGGCGCGCCCGGTGGGCACAAGGAAAAAGACCGACCACTGCACGGCACCGACTTCTTGAATGAAAGGCACCATTTCGTGAAGGATGTCTGCATTGTGGCGGGCGACGGTGGTATTGACCTGCACGCTTAACCCGACCTCCTGAGCACGGTGCAGGATATCCATCGTGCGCTGCCAGGAGCCTTTGACCTGGCGGAACGCATCATGGACCTCCGGCCGCGGCGCGTCCAGGGAAAGCGCCACCCGACGGATGCCGGCCTGATGTGCCTTCTCCAAACGCTCACGCGTCGGCAGGGCTGTAGCGGTGGGCGTCAGGGAGCAGCGCAGGCCGCGCTCATCGGCATAGGCGATGAGGTCAAACAGATCGGGGCGCATCATCGGATCGCCGCCGGTGAAGATCAGGATCGGTTGATTGCCAAAGGTCGCCAGACGATCGATCAGGGCGAGCGCCTCGGCGGTGGAAAGCTCACGCGGATCGCGGCGCGGTTGGGCATCGGCGCGGCAGTGAACGCAGGCATACGCACAGGCACGCGTCACTTCCCAAGCGATCGTAAAGGGCGCCTGATCGAAATCGGCATGCACCATGCGTGCATCCTGGTATTGGCGTTCGGCCGCGGCGCGGGAAGAGAGAGCAGGGTTCATCGCAGGACCTCCGAATGGTCAAGAAAACGGAAGCTCAGGAACTCAGCCAGCGGGCGGCATCCAGAGCATGGTAGGTAATGATGAGATCGGCGCCGGCGCGCTTGATCGCCGTCAGAATTTCCAACGTGACACGCGCTTCATCTACCCAGCCGTTGGCCGCGGCGGCCTTCACCAGGGCATATTCACCGCTGACGTTATAGGCCGCCAAAGGAAGCTGCGGAAAAGCCTCTTTCAACGCGCGGATCACATCCAGGTAGGCCAGCGCCGGCTTCACCATGAGCATATCGGCGCCTTCTTCCACATCCAATTCCGCTTCGCGCAGCGCTTCGCGCACATTGGCCGGGTCCATCTGATGCGATTTGCGATCGCCGAACTTCGGCGCGCCTTCGGCGGCCTCGCGGAAGGGACCGTAAAAGGCGGAGGCATATTTGACGGAATAGGAAAGGATGGGCAGGTGCTCAAACCCATGCGAATCCAAGGCCGAGCGAATGGCGGCCACCATGCCGTCCATCATGCCGCTCGGCGCCACCATATCGGCACCGCTTTCCGCATGGGAAAGGGCCACCTGCGCCAGCACATCCAGGGTTTCATCGTTGAGCACATATCCTTCCGGCAAATGGGGATGGTAATGCTCACCAGGCAGGTTGAGCAACCCACAATGCCCGTGATCGGTATATTCGCACAGGCAGACATCCGTGACGACCAGCAATTCAGGAAATTCGCGCTTGAGGGCTCGCGTGGCTTGCTGGATGATGCCATCGTGGGCAAAATTTTCCAGGCCAACCGGGTCTTTGGCCGCCGGAATGCCGAACAGGATCACCGCCGGGATGCCCAGTTTCACCGCCTGTTCGGCCTCGCGCAACGCCTCGTCCAGCGAGAGCTGAGCGATACCCGGCATTGAGCGGATCGGACTGCGGCCCTCCCCGTGACGGATGAAGAGCGGGTAAACGAAATCCTTCACGTTGAGTTCCGTCTCGCGCACCAGCGAGCGAAAGGCCTCATTTTGGCGCAGACGGCGCGGACGTTTGAGCAGCGAAGGCGCAGAGAGACGAAGAGCAGGGGAAAGCGTTTCAGATAGGGTCATCTGGACTCCTTTTCGCGATCGGAGAGAATGAGGTGGATCAGGCCTTCCACCGTGTAGGTTTCGGCCATATGCACCTGACGGAAGCCTGCCTGGCGTGCCGCTTCTGCCGTCACCGGGCCGATGCAGGCCAGGCGCGGATCGCCGGGCAGGTGGAGGGCATCCAAAGGGGTCGCTTGCAAGAGCAGAATAAAGTTTTCCACCGTAGAGGGGCTGGTGAAGGTGAGCCAATCCACTCCTCGCTGCAATTCCGCCAGACCGAGCGGATCGGGTTGAGCCGGCAGGGTGCGATAAGCGACGATCACATCTACCTGCGCTCCTGCCTGGCGCAGCGCTTGTGGCAGGTTCGGGCGAGCACGATCGGAGGTGGGAATGAGCACGCGGGTATTCCGGGAAACCTGCAGGATAGGAACGAGCGCTTCCGAAGTGTATTCTTCCGGGATCTGCTGCGGTTCCGGCCCCCCGCGCTCTCGTAGTGCCTGTGCCGTCTTCGGGCCGATGACGGCGATCTGCAGATGCTCCGGGAAGCGCGGCTGCAGGGCAAAGAAGGCCTCTACGGCATTGGCGGAGGTGAAGATCAACCAATCGTACCGTTCCAACCGTTCCACGCTTTCTCGCAGCGGGGTCAGATCGGCGGGAGGCGAAATTTCAATGGTGGGAAAGAGAATGGGATGAAGCCCCTGCGCGCGCAGGCGGGCGGCAAAGGCTTCGGATTGGGCCCGTGGACGGGTGAGGACGATCCTCATACGCGCTCCAACAGCCGATCGGCTCCTAGGCTCAGAGCCTGGGCGGCCAGGTCCAGCCCCAGGGCGCGGGCATCTTCGCCTTCTCCCCGGACCTCGATCATCTCCTGCCCATCGGGCGAAAGGACGCGCCCGATCAAATGCAAACGGCCGGCGGGAGTGTGCTCGGCAAAGGCGGCGATGGGCAATGCGCATCCTCCTCCTAGGCCTTCCAGGAAGGCGCGCTCGGCTGTGACCGCGCTTCGGGTAGGCCGATGCTCGATGGCGGCGAGCAAGCTCAGGGTGTCCTGATCCGCCGCACGGCACTGCACCGCCAGCGCACCCTGCCCAGGGGCCGGCAACAACGTTTCGACGGGGAGATATTGCGTCACTTCTTCTTGTAATCCTAAACGCGCTAACCCGGCGGCGGCCATGATCACGGCATCGTAGCGGTTTTCCAGGGCCTTGCGCAAGCGCGTATCGACATTGCCGCGCAGGTTTTCGATGCGCAGATCGGGGCGCAAATGAAGCAATTGCGCCGCCCGGCGCCGACTGGAGGTGCCCACCACAGCACCTTCGGGGAGGGTTTCTAGGGTGTAACCGCGCGCGGAAATGAGTACATCCCGCACATCGGCTCGTTCGGGGATGGCGCCAAGGATCAAACCGGGTGGAGATTGGGTGGGTAAATCCTTGAGAGAATGAACGGCACAATTCACCCGCCCGGAGAGCAATTCGCTTTCGAGTTCCTGGGTAAAAAGCCCCTTGCCACCGATTTCGGGGAGGGCCTTATCCAGGATGCGATCGCCCTGGGTGGTGATGAGATGGATGGTGCACGCTAGGTCGGGGTGAGCCCGTTGTAGCGCCTGGATGACCATTTCGGTCTGGCGACGGGCAAGAGCAGAAGGACGGCTGGCAAAGATCAGCATGAGGCCTCAGGAGCGAGAAGGATGGGAGGAATCCAATTCCAAGCGGAAGATATGACGGGTCACAGCCGCGTATTGGGGCAATTGCGGCGCAAGCGCCGGATCGCGCAGGGTGCGAATGGGAGCATCGAGCAACTTGTTGACAATCGCTTGGGTGAGCGCTTCGATGCGCAGGCGCTCGCTTTCGCTCAGATCGGGGAGTCGCCGTAGGGTCTTTTCCAGCTCGGCGCGCCGAATGGCTTCCGCCTGGCGCCGGAGCTCGGCGATCAGCGGGATCACATCCAGAGAGCGAAGGTACTCCAGGAAAGTTTGGATTTCTTCTTCCAGAATCTGTTCGGCCAAAGGAACCTGGGAGAGGCGTTCGGCCAGGGAATTTTCCAGGCGCGCTTCCAGGCTATCGAGGTCGTAGAAGTAGACACCGGGCAGGGCGGCACAGGCCGGATCGATATTGCGCGGCAGCGCGATATCGATCAAGATCAACGGGCGGGTGGGACGCTGTTTCAGCGCTTTTTCCACCATCGGGGCAGGCAGGAGGATGTGCGGGGCCGCCGTGGAGGTGATGAGGATATCGGCGCGTTCGAGCGCGCTTTCCAGGGCTTCAAAGGTGGAGGCTTCGGCATTCCAGCGCGCGGCCAGGGCCTGAGCACGTTCCAATGTGCGGTTGAGGACCAGGATGCGATGGGCGCCGCGCCGGCGGAGGGCTTCGATCGCCAGCTCGGCCATTTCGCCGGCCCCTAGGATGACGATTTGCGCCTGCTCGATGGGCTGGAAAATGCGCTCGATCCACGCGGCGGCCAACGACGAGATAGAGGTCGGATTCCGGCTGATGGCGGTTTCGGTGTGCACCCGTTTCGCGGCATGGATGGCATCCTGAAAGAGGCGGTTGAGCAATGGGCCGCTGGCCCCAACCGCACGGGCAATTTCCAGGGCGCGCGTCACCTGACCGAGGATTTGCGGTTCTCCCAAAACCTGCGATTCCAAGCCGGCCGCGACCCGGAAGAGATGACGGACAACCTGTTCCCCGTGGTATCGGTAGAAATGGGTGGCATATTCCTCCACTTGTAATCGGCGCGTTTCAAAAAGAAACGTCTCCAGTGCCTCGAAAGTCGGTTCACTGGAGACGGCATAGAGTTCCACACGATTGCAAGTAGAAAGGATGACCATTTCACCGAGCGGGGTATTCAAACTACCACAGCCCAAACGAGCAAGTGCGGCACGGGCAGTTTCTTCATTGAATGCAACGCGTTCGCGCAGGCTGAGCGGTGCAGTGGTGTGATCGAGTCCCAGGCAGAGTAAGTTCATAGCTTTTTTCCCGACGCGACACTCAATCTTTGTCAATTTGGATTGTAAAGATTGCCGGGGAAATTTACAAGTCAAATTTGTGAAAATTATCTTTAATGTTCGGTAAGAGTTTTCGGTCCGGTAGTCAAACGAGGCGCCGATCCATGTCTTCCCTTCCCCAACGTATGTTTTCCTGCACTATTTTCGGCGGCGGTTTTCGTCTGATCTTGCCCCCTTCGCAAGCATGGGTCTCCTTTTGCAAACAGACCGCGGAAGACGCAGAGACGCCAAGATTGTTCCTTGAGCCTTTGGGTTTGATGGGAGCATGTTTTTCACCCGGAGTTACCCGATCGGGCGTCTCTCTAGGGCACAGCCTCCTTGCTCTACGACAGTCTTTCAGACGTGCTTTTGACGGTCAAGGCCTTTCTTCGGCGAAGTCAACCTTATCAATCCTATGACTCCTGCCCTTTTGCAGAAGAGTCAGTAGCGAAAATCGTTTGACGACGGGATCAATCCTGGAAAAGCCGGTATCACTTCTTGTGGTACTCCGATCGCTTGTAGGCGTCCGTCCATAACCACCGCGATCCGATGGGCCAACCTATAGGCCTCGTCCAAATTGTGGGTGATGAAAATCGTGGTCGTGTGGCTCTCCGACAGAATGCGACCCAGGTCATTGAGCAAGCGGGAACGGGTGGGAGGGTCAAGCGCGGCAAACGGCTCATCAAGCAATAACAATTCAGGTTCCAAAACCATTGCGCGCGCCAGGCTCACGCGCTGTCCTTCGCCGCCGGAAAGTTCAGCGGCACGCCGCTCTGCCAAATGGGCAATTTCGAATCGCCTCAGCCAGCTTTCGACCTTTGGATGGATTTCGCTTTTCGGTAGATTGCGAAATCGCAAACCAATGGCGACATTTTCGTAAACCGAGGTATCGAATAGAAGCGGATCCTGCAAAACCAGGGCAATGCGGCGGCGATAGATCAAATCCGGAATCTCCGAAATCGGTTGGCCGTTCAGCAAGATCTCCCCGCGCTCCGGCTTGAGCAAACGCGCGAGCGTCAAGAGCAAGGTGCTTTTCCCGGCTCCGTTCGGGCCGATAATCGCCAACACCTCTCCCTTTTGGACTCTCAATTCATCCACCACCAAGGCGACTCGGCCCCCGCGCTTGACGAGCAAATTGCGTATGGAGACACATTCTGCTTTCATTGCTTTTCGCTTTTCTGCTGAATACTCGTCAGAGCCCAGTTGACCAGAAAAGTGATGATCAGGAGCAAAACACTCAACCAGATGGCTCTCTCGAAGTTTCCCCTGCTGGTCTCCAACACAATGGCAGTGGTCAGGACACGCGTCTGGTAGCGAATGTTGCCACCAACCATCATGCTCGCTCCGACCTCGGAGATCACCGCGCCGAATCCGGCCATTAGAGCCGCCAATAGGGGCATGCGCGCTTCGCGCCACAATACCCAAACCATTTGCACCGTGGAGGCGCCCAACCCGCGCAATTGTAATTGCAGGCGAGGATCGAGGGCTTGCAAGGCGGAAGCTGTTAACCCGGCCACGACAGGAAAAGCAATGATGACCTGAGCAATGACAATAGCGGTCGGGGTATAAATCAATTTTAGATCGCCAAGCGGCCCGGAGCGCCATAGCATCATCGCGACAAACAGGCCAACCACTACCGGCGGCAACCCCATACCGGTATGAATCAGGCTCAGAAGCAAAGAGCGCCCCGGAAATTTTCCCAGCGCGAGCAGAGTGCCGAGCGGAAGCCCCAACAACAAACTGATGCCGGTCGCCAGGCTGGATATTTGCAGCGAAAGGAGGGTAATTTGGAAAATTTCGGACATGAAGGGAGGAATCAGCAGGTAGAGACTGGTGACATACTACCTTCTAACACAAATCTCGTTAATCATCTAACCCCAGCTCAGACGGGTCGCGGCCTGCATCCGGGAAGAAGAGAGGCGCGCCGAACCGATCCACACCGAACGAGCCGATGATCTTCTGGGCATCATCACGCACCAGGAACTGTGCAAAGGCCAAAGCGCCTTCATAATTGACCTTCGGCCACTTGGCCGGGTTCACAGTCATAACATGATACACGTTGAGCAGCGAAGGATCGCCCTCTACCAGGATGTCTAGATCGAACATGTGCTTCATGGAAAGATATGTACCGCGATCGGTCAAAGTGTAGGCCTGCTTTTCCGAGGCAATCGTCAAGGTAGCACCCATGCCTTGACCGCTGGCAATGTAAAACTCGGAGGAAAAGGTTGCCGGGTCCAGGCCGATCTTTTTCCACAAGGCTAGTTCTGCTTTATGCGTGCCCGAATCATCCCCTCGCGTTATAAACATTGATTTGGTTTCCGCGATCCTCTTAAGCGCATCTAGGACGTTGAGCCCTTTGATACCGGCGGGATCGGTCTTAGGACCGACAAGCACAAAATCATTGTGCATCACCAGAAAACGATCTTTGACCACGCCGGACTTGACCAATACCTTTTCGGCTTCTGGGGCATGGGTCAATAACACGTCAGCATTGCCTTCTTCCCCCATTTTCAGCGCCGCACCTGTCCCCACAGCGACCACTTGAACTTGATAACCAGTTTGCTTTTCAAAAAGAGGAACGAGCACGTCGAGCAAACCGGAATCTTGTGTGGAAGTGGTCGTCGCCAAGATCACGCTGGGATTGGATGGCGCACGAGATGGGATCGACGCACAGGCAGAGAACATTAGGCCCAAAAGTACGAGCAAGGTCAACAAAAAGTGACGAGCAATGAATTTCATTTTTGCTACTCCATTAAAATAAACCAACAGGGAGCTGATGGCTTCGCCTAGCCCATAGTGCTTTAATTATAGCCCACCTTACCAAGCCCACCTTACCAAAAACATGGAATCTGTCAAACACGACTCACGTTGAAAAATGAGTTCGTTATGTCACTCAGGCAACACCAAACTCAACCCACTTTGCTCTCAAATCTAAACTCTATCTACATGCTATCCAATCGGCTTATGCCGCACTTCGCGAACAAACCCACTCCATTGACTTCGTAAGGTGAGTTAACATAATTTCGCCATGCTTTCCACCATTACAATGGACGCTCAAGCGTATCTACTCTCTTGCTTGACGATCCAAATTTATCATGAACTTGTTTGGAACACATGTGTACCAGAAATCAAAAATTCTTTGCGATAGACATAACTTGACTTCACTGCAAAAGGTTTTCGACCACCAAGTACACTAAGTAGACAAAGAATTTTGGGCGTTCAACCATAAATTTGATGCAAATCAAGAGAAGTACAATTACATTTCATAAAAAGTGTCCTTCGTGATAATAAGTACAGTTTTTGCAGGAGGGTCAACGTTGAAAAGACTTACCTTTCCAAGCTAACTTCTTTAGCAAACGGCGGGACTGGCTCAAGCGCCAGGAAGAAACGCCTCAACAAAAGGACTGCGATGCTATACAAAGTAGCCGTGGCGATAAATAACGGCGTGAATCCGTAATGCTGTTGTACCAAGCCGGAAAGGTAAGGGCCGACAGCCCAGCCGATCTGCCAGGAAATATTCAGCGCGCTATTCGCCAGACCGCGTTCTGAGGGAGAGATTTTCTCCATACAAAAGGCAGTATAGAGCGGTGCGGCCATGTTCATAAACATGGCGCGAAGGAGGAACGCCAACCCTGCCAATTCCACCCAGGGGGAAAAGCCGATCAGCAAGAGGAAAAGGATACTGCTGGATTGGGTGAGGATCACCGCACGAATTTTGCTCCCCAATCGCGCCGCCAAGCGCGGCGCAATCAGGCTACCCAAGCCGATCAGCAGGGAGGCCATGGCGAAAAGCACCCCCAGCCAGCGCGCACTGAGCCCAAAGCGCTCAACGAAGAACACGTTCATGTACGGGATGAGGATGGCCGCGCCGAAGCCGATGAGCACATTCGGCAAGGCCATGCGCACAATTTGCGTTCCGACCGTCAAAAAACCCTTCCCTGCGGATTTCTCTCGCCCGGCGGAATGCTCTCGAATGCCCCAAAGGGGCACGATCGCCAGGCTGCTGGAAAGGACACTGGCAATGAGGACCGCCCGATAGGCCTCTGCGCTACGTGCCGGTACACCGAGCCACTCGCCGAAGAGCGCCGGCAACTGTCCGGCAAAGAGATTGCCCACCGCACCGGCGATCGTCTGCAATCCATAGTTCAGGCTAAAGAGCAGGGTGCGTGTTTCCTCATCATCGGCCAGGTGCATCACCAGCGGCGCCTGGCTGACGATAAAAAGCGTCCCGGCAATACCGTTGACCAGGGCGGCAAGGATGATCACGCTCGGAGAGGAAGCGCTCACCTGGATGACCATCGCCACGGTCGAAAGCGCCAGCCCCAGGATCATGGAGAGACGATAGCCGATCCGATCGGCAAGTCGCCCCAACGGCAGGCCGAAAAACAATCCGGCCAACGAGGGGAGTGAATTCAACAGACCGAGAAATTGCCGCGAAAAGCCTCTTTCCAGAATGTACAGATTGAAAAACAGGCTCCAACCACTGATCACCAAGCCATCAATGGCGGTCATCCACAGGAGGCGACGGGCGGAAGGTGAGAACCGACCGCCCCACGAAGCGAAGAAGGTTCTCATATCACTCCAACCAGAGCAGGAGATGACGGTAGAGAGGAGGCCCCAGGATCAGCAATCCGATCAGGGCTGCCGCCAGCGCCGCGATCAAAACCGCGGCTGCACCCACATCTTTCCCCACCTTTGCCAGTGGATGGCGGGACGGGCTGGCCAGGTCCACGACGGCTTCGATGGAAGTATTGATGATTTCCGCCGCCCATACCATGGCCATGGTCAGGATGAGGATCGCCCACTCCTGCGCCGAAATGCGCAGCCAGAACCCTAAGATGAAAACGCATATTGAGATCACGGCATGGATCCAGGCATTCTGCTGCGTGCGCAGCACGTATCCCCAGCCGTGAAAGGCGTGGACAAACGAACGCAAACGGGAACGCACAAAGCGCCACAAGATGTTCATGGGTGCTCTTCCCGAACAATGGAAGGGTCCCATCCCAGCAATTTCAGGATTTCCCCTTGGGCTTCCCACATGCGCTGTTTTTCGGCCGGTTCGGCATGATCATGCCCCAGCAAATGGAGCACTCCATGCACGATCAGCAACTGGGCTTCGGCCTGCGGCGGATGACCGGCCGCTTGGCTCTGTTCCAGCACCCGCTGAACGGAGAGAATGATATCTCCCAAATAGACGCGACCGGAATGCGGATCGCGTTCGGCAGCCGGGAAGGAGAGCACATCGGTGGGGCTATCCACTCCCAAAAAGGAGCGATTGAGCTCACGGATATGCGCATCATCGGTGAGGTAGATGGTCAGCTCGCAGGGTTCGTCGATCCCCTGATGGCGTAGCGCCGTCTGGGCCGCCAGGCGTAATTGCGAAAGCTGAAACGGAATCATCAGGCCGGCTTCGCGCCGAATGTGAACGGTCATCTTCGGAGATGGGCTCATGGTGCATCTGTTGATTTGGAAGAAAGGGGAACTTCGGCCGGCGGATACTGAATGCGAGGATGGTACAGGCCGCGCAGAGTGGAAAAGAACGCTTCTGCAATGCGCGTTAATTCGGCCATCGTGAGCGGAGCGTGATCCAGTTGACCTTCTTTGAGCGCTTGTTCGATCACCTGTTGGATGAGGGCGCGTAGTTGCTCCTCATTGCTCACACCCAGCGAACGCGATCGGGCCTCCACCCCATCGGCAAGCATCAGAATAGCCGTTTCGCGCGAGCGCGGTCGGGGTCCAGGATAGCGGAAGCGATTCACATCCACCTTAGAAGCATCTCCACCGGCGCGCTCCAGGGCCTGGTTATACTGGAAACGGGTCAACATGGTACCGTGATGTTCCAGAATAAAGTCAATGATCCGTCGCGGGAGGCGATGTTTGCGCGCCAATGCCACTCCATCGGTCACATGGCGAATAATGATCGCGGCCGCTTCTTCCGGTGGCATATCGGTGTGGGTATCAATTTGGCCGGGCGATTGGTTTTCGATGAAAAAGGCGGCGTTCAGCGCCTTACCGACATCGTGGAACAATGCCCCAACGCGCGTTAAAGTCGCATCGGCGCCGATGCTTTCTGCCGCCTGCTCGGCGAGATTGGCTACCTGTAGACTGTGCTGATAGGTGCCCGGTGCATGGCGCAGAAAATACTGCAACAAGGGGAAATCCGGGCGGGAGATTTCCAATAACTGCATGGGGGTCACAAGATCGAGCAGTTGCGCCAGGAAATACTGGAACAAAAGCGCCAGACCGGCAGAAAAAGCAACACCGTTAATCCACGCGGCCAGGATCAGGGTTACGATGCCGAGCCAATCGGTAGAAGGCAGGCTGAAGCGATAGGCGAAGAGGGCAAACACCCCGCCGATCGCACTCATGGCACCGGCCAGCAGAAAGGACCAGACGCGGCGTGCGTTGCCGAGCGCCAACACACCCATCAGGGAAGAGAGCAAATAGTAAGGGGTCAGTTCTGCCGTGTTCGGCAGGCCGTAGGCCGCCAAGAACGAGAGGAAAAGCGAAAAGAGCAACCCCGTTTCCATGCCGAAAAGCGCCGTCAACGTGATCCCTAGCGCCGCTAAAGGATAAAGGTAAGGAAGCACGGCGCGATCTGGGATCGAAAGGCGCGCCCCAAACAGAAAGAGCAAAAAGAGCAGAGCGACAAGGAAGACCGAACGCGTGGAGCTCAGGAAAGGCAGTTGGCGGCGCTGCGAGAAGTACAGGAGAGCAAACAGGCTCAGGCCGAGGCTGATGGCCAAAGGTCCAAAATATTGATTCCAGTTCCGCGGGCTGGAGATCAGGCCTAATTTTTGCAACGCTTCGTATTGGGCCGGGGTGATCACATCTCCGGCCGCGACGATCGTCTCACCGGCCTTATAACGCTGGACGATCGGCTGAACGGCCTCGCGCGCCTGCTGACGGGCGGCCTCGGTCATCTCCGGACTATAGAAACTATTGGCGATGACAAAAGGGGCGACCAGGGTAGCCACCAGTTCAGCCTGCTCGCGCGGCAAGGTGAGACTGACCAACCCAGGCAGGTTCTGACGCACCTGTGGCAGGTCCTCTTCCAGGATGCGATTGCGTAGCGTGCGTTCCAGGACGGTAATGGCTTCCTGTTGGAGACGTTCCCAGCTGGAATCCGGAAGAGAGAGCAACGTTTGAATGGTGGCTTCTTCCAGGTGAATTTGAGCGCTACCTGCCAGGCGGACGCGTTTCTCCTCGCTCGTCGCCAGGGTATCCTGACGCACCGCCGAGATGAACTGCAAGGCCTCACGCAGGCGCTGCAGTTGACGCCGCGCCAGATCCGGATCGGGGGGCGTATAGATCGGGGCGATGGAACGCGCCGCGGCCTCGCGCGCTTCGGCCGTGCGCACCTCGCTGACGTATTCGATATCGTACGGCGCCAATACCGTCCGCGGCGCAACTTCCCCAGGGGTGATCGCAGAAAGGCGATTCTGCAAGGAGGGAAGAAGCAAGGCGATCAGCGTCCCCAAAAAGGTGAGTAGGAAGATTCCCCCATGCAATATGCGCCTGAGGAGGAAAGGGGAAGCAGGAGAAGGATACAGGTTCACTCCGTTCACGCGCCGCTTAAGAGGGAACGCACCATGCGGCTGACTTCATCGCCACCGGCGCGGCCGGCCACGCGTGGCATGAGTGCTTTCATCACTTTGCCCATATCGGCCGGAGAAGTGGCTCCTACTTCTGCGATCACGGCAAGGGTCAGCGCGCGCAATTCCTCTTCACTGAGCGCCTGCGGCAAGAAGGTTTGAAGGACGGCGATCTCGGCATCCAGCGCCTGCACCAGGTCATCGCGGCCGGCTTTTTGGGCCTCTTCCAGCGATTCCCGGCGAGTTTTAATCTCCTTTTGGAGAATGCTGAGCACGCCGCTATCGTCCAACGTCACCTGGCGATCGATCTCGGCCTGTTTGATGGCCGCCAGGACCATGCGCACGGTGCGTTTGCGCACTTCATCGCCGGATTTCATTGCCTCTTTCAAGGCATTGTTGAGTTGCAGTTTGAGATCCATGGAACAAATTATAACATGAGGGAAGTTTGGAGCACGTCCAACAATGGCTTACGGAACTTTTGATTCTATCTCACCGACAGATCAAAGCAGGAGCAATCCTACGCAGTCCCGGCGAGATCGGCTTTTGGACAAAGGCCCGTTTTTCGTGTAAAATGGGATCACCTTTCTTGAGTTTGGAGAAGAACCTATGAGTGAAAAATCGACCGGCAGTGAAAATCCGAAAACCTTTCGTCCTCTCAAACACCGCAGGCATCGCGAATTCCCCGCCTGGGGGCTCTGGGCGATCACCGCTGTATTCATTTTGAGCGGCTTGGCGCTGCTGATCTCCTGGCTCAATCAGCCGGGGAGGCTGATCAACCGCTTACTGGCGACCGAGACCCCCACGCCAACCGCCACCTTCACCCCCACTTTGACACCCACCCCTACTGAAACGCCCACCGTCACTCCCACGCCGACGGAAACCTTGACTCCTACTCCTTCCGCTCCCTTTACCTACGTGGTTCAGGAAGGAGATAGCCTGTTCCGCATCTCTGAAAAATTCAATCTGGGGGATAAAGGGATTCTCTTTCTGCTGATCTTAAATCCACAGATCGATCCATGTAATCCCATTTTGCGCATTGGGGACGAGATCATCGTCCCTAATCCCGATATGCCTATGCCCACGGCTACACCTTTGCCGCCCAACCTGCCGCGCAATACGAAGGTGAAATATCTGGTGCAGCCGGGAGATTTGCTGGCCAACATTGCGGCGCTGTTCAACAGCACCGTTGAAGCGATACAAAAAGAAAACAACATTAAGGACCCCAATCTGATCCAGGCCGGAGTTTGTCTGACCATTCCGGTCAACCTGGTCACACCAACCGCCACACCTCGTCCGACCAGCACATCAATCGTTCCCCCCACGTTGCAAACCGTCACCCCGGTCCCCAGCCAGACACCTTCGGCCACACCCACACCGTAATGTGTATCCTTTTCAAGAGAGGGAGCCCTGCTCTTAATGAGCGGCAGGGTTTCCCTCCCCAAAGGGAAGAGCGTTCGCCAATGTATGCGTTGGGAGGGCCTTATGAGCGAACTGGAAGAAATTGGCGAGATGATCCGGAACGCCATGCGGTTGCTGGAACAGGCCCAGGAAGCAGGGGAACAATTACGTAATCACGCAAACCGTGAGAACCTGGACGAATTCCGCAGCAAGACGCTGGAACTACAACGAGAACTGGAGCGCTTGCAGCAAGTGCTCCAACACGAAAGCACCTATAGCATGGATGAGTTAATCGACCTGTTGAACCGTATGTTCAGCGGTCGCCCTTCGGCCTATCGGCGGATTCCGCCGGTGGAGGAGTAAAGCGGTAAAAGTAGGTGTTGGTTTCCCAGCGCGTGAATCCTAGGCGTTGATAGAGCCGGTTGGCCGCCACGCGATGCGGGTTGGAGGTCAGTGCCACCCCATCGGCGCCGGCAAGACGGGCTATTTCCAACGCTTGACGCATCAGCGCTTCCCCAATCCCCCGTCCACGATACGCTGCATCGACTACCACATCCTCAATCCGGGCACGAACCCCGGTCGGTACGCGATAGAGAACTAAGGTGAGCGCGCCGACGATTGAACCCGCGCGATCGGGCCAACGCGCTACGAACAGCATCGAAGCTTCGGAGCGCAGCAGTTGCTCAAGGTCCTGAAACGTGGGCGGCGGGTGATGCGAAGTCAATTGGGGGATCAGACGTCCCAAGGCTTCGACCAGCTCTTCAGTTGCTTGATGTACCCGCTCGATATACATTTCCCCTCACGTTGTACGTCGGTGATTGACCAGATACACACCGCCGATGATCGCCAAGCCTCCTAGCAGCGAGATGAAGGTGATCTGCTCCTGGAGCAGCCAGGCACCTACGCCCATCGCCGCCAACGGCTCCAGGTAAAGAAAGACGCCGGTATTGGCCGCAGTGAGCGCTTGGAGGGCATCGTACCAGGCGATGTAGGCCAGGCCGGAGGAGAAGATACCCAAAAAGAATAAACTCAGCCAACCCGTGCCGTTCAGATGGGGGAGATCGTTCCAACCGCGGGCGGCGAGCCACCAGAAGGTGGTAAAGAGCCAACCCAGCAACATGACGTAAAACATCATGCGCGCTGCCGGATGCTCTTTCAGCCCCTTGCGCGAGAGGATCGAAAAGATCGCCCAATTGGGTGCGCTTAGCAGGATCAGCAGGTCGCCCGGCGCTCCCCACCGACCCTGGGCGAGGGCGCTCCAATCGCCACGGGTCACTACCAGCAAAACGCCCAACGCCGCCAAGCCGATCCCCAACGCGGTGTTGCGATCGATGCGCTCGCGCAAGAAGAGCCAGCCGAGCAGGGCAATGAAAACCGGGATGGAAGTCAGAATCCAGGCCGTGGTGGAGGCTTGGGAGGTGCGTAGGCCGTTGGCTTGGAGCCACTGGTGAAACGTGATGCCGATGAATCCCAGCAAGGCGAAGTAGCCCCACTCGGATCGGCGCGGCAGGAGAAGTTCGCGGCGGGCGATCACGGCCAGGCCTAAGACAAGCACGCCCATCGCAAACCGCACCCAGACCACCGTCACCGGCGAGGCCTGGGTGAGGGCAATTTTTGTGGCAACAAACGAAATGCCCCAAACCACCGAGGCAAAGGCGGCTTCGAGTGCAGGAAGTAGGTTCATGATGTGCTCCGGGGTGTGAACATTTCTTGGCGAACTGCCTGATAGAGATTTTCAGCTTTCAGTTCAGAGAGGGTATAGCAGGGGGCTTTTAAATGGTCGGCCAGTGCTTGCGCCAATCCTTGATCGAAGGCGGCATGTTCCATGTTGATCACCACACTGCGGATGTTTTCGGCGGCGATCATTTCGGCAAAGCGATGGGCTTCTTCTAACGGTGGCAGGCTGCCGATGGAGACATTGCCGGCGCCATCGGTCAGGATGATCAGCAAGGGCTCGACATCCGGATGGGTGAACTTTTCCTGGCGCAGCACCTCGTAGGCCATGAGCAAACCGGCCGAAAGGGGCGTTTTGCCGCCCACGGGAATATCGGCCAGCGCTCGCTGGGCCAGGGAAACCGAGTTGGTGGGAGGCAGGACAAGGGTGGCGCGGTCTTTTTGGAAGACGATCAGACCAACCCGATCTCGACGCTGATAGGCATCGGTGAGCAAAGAGAGAATGGCACCTTTGGTGGCGTTCATGCGCTCGGCAACCGCCATTGACCAGGAGGCATCCACCAGGAAGAGCACCAGGTTGGCCACCTTTTTGACGCGCACCTTTTGCTGCAGATCGCTTTTTTCAATCGCAAAGGCCAAACGCTTCCGCTTTTCGACGCGGCGGCGCTGATAGGGAGCGGCGGCGCGCAACGTGGCATCGAAGGCGATGTCATCGGTGCGGCCGGAAGCCGGACGGGCTTTGATATACCGCCCGTGTTTGCGTTCGGTGCGCGTCAGAGATCGCCGGCCGGCCTGTTTGCGCACCAGTCGATCCAGCGGGGTATTCAACCGGCGCGGCTGAAAGGTCTCGCCGATATTGATCTTTTTGCCCCCTTCCCACCAGTTGGCATCGGTGCGGGCAAAAACGTCCTGTGGCATCGGCTGCGGCTGAGCCTGTTGGGGACCCTCCTCAGCCTCCGATTCGAGACTTAAGTTTTTTTTTGCTCGTTAACCCGCTCCGGTTGCGGTTGCTCTTCCTCTGCACCGCTCTCGGAGAGCGCCTGGCCGGTCAATTGCTCAATACGCTCCTGGAGCTGTTCGCTGGTGATCTCCGCCTGCTGGAACGGCGTGCGCTTGATGCGGTGCGGCAGAGCCAGCTCGGCGGCCAGGGCAATATCGCGCTCGTTGATCCGGGTGCGCCCCTCAAAGGCGGCATGAGCGCGCGCCGCTTTGAGGATCACCAGATCGGCGCGGTGTCCATCTACGTTGAGCGAGGAGGTCAGCGCGGCAATGGTCAGCAGATCGCGGGTGGTATAGGTAACGCGGTCAACCAACTCACGCGCCCGGGCAATTTGTTGCGAAAGTTCATCCTCTTTCGGCTGCCACTCGCGACGGAACGCTTCCGGGTCGCGTTCAAAGGCCAGATTGCGTTCGATGATCATGGCACGGGCGCGCGGATCGCGCACCCCGACGATATCCACCGAAAGGGCAAAGCGATCGAGTAGCTGCGGGCGCAGTTCCCCTTCTTCCGGGTTCATCGTTCCGACCAGGATGAAGCGCGCCGGGTGCGTGAACGAGATGCCCTCACGTTCGACGATGTTCATGCCCATGGCTGCAGAATCCAGGAGCACGTCAACGACGTGATCATCGAGCAAATTGACCTCGTCAATATAGAGCAAGCCACGATTGGCTGCGGCCAGCACGCCGGGCTCAAAATGCCGTTCGCCTTTCTGGATCGCCTGCTCGATATCCAACGTGCCAACTACACGGTCCTCGGTGGCCGAAACGGGAAGATTGATGAACGGGATCGGACGTTCGGTCACCGGCAAGGATTCGCCGCGGGCGGCTCGCTCGCGGCACTCGGTGCACCAAGTGGTGGGACGATCGGGATCGCAGCCGAAGCGACAATCCTGCACCACCTTGACTTTTGGCAACAGCGCCGCCAAAGCACGTGCCGCGGTCGATTTTGCCGTGCCGCGTTCGCCACGGATCAGAACGCCGCCGATCCGGGTATCCACGGCGTTCAGGATCAGTGCACGCTTCATGCGTTCCTGGTTAACAATAGCAGTAAAGGGGAAGATGATCGCCATATTCTATTCTCCGTGGCTAATTATAATGCATGGCGTAGTTCTGTGATCACCCAGTCGAAGCGATCGCGCTTAAGGCAAAAGAATCTTCCAGCGCTAAGACGCGAAACAATCCGGCCTTGCGCTCGCCCCATCCGGTCTTATGCTATAATCCTTTCGCTATGTGGAAGAACCTGATTAACTTTCTGGGGGGCAACCCCCTCAAACGCGAACTGGAAACCCTGCGGGCCGAAGTGGAACGCATCAACGCGCTGGAAAAGGAATTTGAGCGGCTTTCCGATGACGCCCTGCGCGCCAAAACCGACGAATTTCGCGCCTATATCCGCCAGGCCACGCAAGGGATCGAGGACGAAGCGGAGCGCCTGCAGGCAGAGGCCCAGGCTCTGGAAGAAATTTTGCCCCAAGCCTTTGCCGCCGTGCGTGAAGCCTCCAAGCGCACCCTGGGATTGCGCCACTACGATGTGCAGCTGATCGGCGGGATCGCCCTGCACCGCGGCAAGATCGCCGAAATGAAGACCGGCGAAGGGAAAACGCTGGTGGCCACGCTTCCGCTTTACCTGAACGCGCTCACCGGCCGCGGGGTGCACCTGGTGACGGTCAACGATTACCTGGCCCGACGCGATGCGCGCTGGATGGGTCCCATCTACCATGCCCTGGGATTGACCGTCGGCGTGCTCCAAATGGCCGCCGTCACCGAAAACGCCCGCAAGGCTTATCTCTACGATCCCTCGCGCACCTCACCGCACGAAGATCAACATCAGCTCCGCCTGGTCGACCGCGCCGAGGCCTATCGCGCCGACATCACCTACGGCACCAACTCCGAGTTCGGCTTCGATTACCTGCGCGATAACATGGTCTACCGGCTGGAGGATAAAGTTCAGCGCGGCCACTACTATGCCATCGTTGACGAGGTGGATAACGTGCTCATCGACGAGGCGCGCACGCCGCTGATCATTTCCGGGCCGGCCTCCGGTGACCTGGAATGGTATCGGCGCATGGCGCAGGTGGTCAAACAATTGCGACCGGAAGATTACGAGATCAACGAACGGGATCGCATGGTCACCCTGACCGAGGCCGGCATCGCCCATGTGGAACAAATCCTCGGGCAGCCGCTCATGGACCCGGAGCGCCCGGAGGACATTAACCCTGAGCAGGCGCGTTTAATGGGCTACCTGGAACAGGCCTTGCGCGCCGAGTTCGTCTTCAAAAAGAACAAGGACTACCTCGTTCAAGGCGGCAAGGTGATCATCATCGACGAATTCACCGGCCGCCTGATGCCGGGTAGGCGCTGGTCGGATGGCCTGCACCAGGCCGTGGAGGCCAAAGAAGGGGTGAAGATCGAACCCGAAAACGTGACCTACGCCACGATCACCCTGCAGAATTACTTCCGCATGTACCATAAGCTGGCCGGCATGACCGGCACCGCCCTGACCGAGGCCGAAGAATTCCACAAAATTTACAACCTGGATGTGCTCCCCATCCCCACCAACCTGGAATACCAGGCAATGGGGCCGAACGCACCGCTGGTCGAAATCAAAGCGCGGGATGAGGATGGATATGAGTATTCCTACTTTGCCCGCCGCGACGACCCGGAAAAGAAGCCTCTCTATTACCGACGCAAAGATTATCCGGATGTGATCTACCGCACGCGGGAGGCCAAGCTGCGCGGCATCGTGGCCGAGATCGTGCGGGAACATGTGCGCGGGCGACCGTTGCTGATCGGCACGACCTCGGTAGAAGCCTCGGAATTCCTTTCTTCCCGCCTGCGCGCCGAGGCGGTGCGTCGTTTGCTTCAGGTCCTGCTCATTCGTCATCACTGGTTCCGCACCCACGGCCTGGAGGAAGATGGTCGCCGCGTGGATGAGCTTCTTCCCCTCTACGAGCCATTGGAAAAGATTACCCCGGACCTTTTGCGACAATTCGCCAATCCCCTGGGTCTCTCCATCAACCCGGAACACCCCGAAAACCTGACAACCCTGCTGGAGGTCCTGCGCCTGCCTGCGGAGCTGGAATCACGCCTGAAGAGCGTGATCCAGGGCGGAGTACCGCATCAGGTTTTGAACGCTCGTAAGCACGCCGAGGAGAGCATGATCATTGCCGGGGCCGGCGCGTTCGGTGCGGTGACGATCGCCACCAACATGGCCGGCCGCGGCGTGGATATCAAGCTCGGCGGTGAACTGGCGGAAGAGGTGATCGCAGCCGTCAACCGCATCCTGCGCCGCAACGGCTTCCCCGATCCGTTCAACATGAGCCTGCAGGAACGCCGTCAAGCGCTTTTGCAACTCGATCCCGCCCGTTTTGGCATCTACGAATCGGAAGCGCGCTTTTTCCTCAAGTACTTTGAAGATATGGAGCGCGTGCGGGCGCTGGGCGGCCTGCATGTGATCGGCTCAGAGCGCCACGAAGCGCGCCGCATTGATAATCAGCTGCGCGGTCGCGCCGCCCGTCAGGGGGACCCAGGCTCCTCGCGCTTTTATCTCTCTCTGGAAGATGATCTCATGCGCCTGTTCAGCGGCGAGCAGGTTTCCGCGCTCATGGAGCGCCTGCGCGTAGACGATGCCCTGCCACTGGAGAATCGCCTGGTCAGCCGGCTGATCGAGGAATCGCAGCATCGGGTAGAGGGCGCGAACTTCGATGTGCGCAAGCACCTGCTGGAATACGATGATGTGCTCAATCGTCAACGCATGCAGATTTACGCCCAACGCGATCGCGTGCTGAGCAAAGAGGACCTACGCGAGGACATCATCGCCCTGCTGCGCGCCGAAATTGAGCACCGTGTCCCGGCCGCCCTAGAATCCGAAGAAGGTCCCTGGACGCTGTTCGCCTGGTTGGAAGAAATCCAGCCTACCCTAGCAATCGGAGAACGGTTCTATCCCTCCTTTGGCATGCGACTCCTGGCCGAGGCGATCCAACGGCGCGGAATAACCCCGGAACACTTCCGGAATTTTGCCAAACGCGCGGTGGAACTGGAACAGGCCCATACCCTGGAGGCCTTAGAAGACCTGCTCGAAAGTGCCTTCTCGAGCTTTTCCCAAGCGCTCGAGGAACGGCGCGAGGCCCTCGAGACCTTTTTCGAGACCCTGGAGGATCGCGAACAACCCTTACGCCTGAACGAAGCCCAGGATGAGCTCAGCCGCCTGCTTCGTATCCCGATCCGCCTTTCCAACGCTCAATGGAAGACGTTTCTCTCCGATCCCGAAGCCGTTCAGGAAGAATTGCTCCGCTCGCTGGAGAATCAATTGTTGACCCAGCAGGCAAACAAACTGCTTGCCAGCCTGGAGCGCCGCCTGGGCGAAGGCGTAGATCGCCGATCCTTCCCTCTGGATCGCGGCTGGGAGGCTCTCGAAGAGGCCATCCTGAGCTACGCCGAACAAATCCTCCGACGGCGCGTTGCCCAATGGTTCGGCGAAAACGGCCAAATCATCCAAGCGATCGAGGCGGCATTCCGCGAAGCTACACCCCAAAGCGAAGAGCAGATCGTGCGGCTGTTACAAGCGCTGTCACTCGGAACGCGCAGTGCCTTCGATGCGCGCACCCATCGTCAGGTGCAATTTACCTATTACCGCTTCCGCTACGTCTTTCTAATGGCCGAAATACTCCAGGAGCAAGGTTTTGCTTCTCAGGACTTGATCGAGGCCATCCTCGAACACCTGCAAGGAGCCATTCTCTTCCTGGATGAGCTGTTCGGACGCTCGGCCATGAATGAGATCCATCGTCAACTGCTGTTGAACGCCATTACCGATCGCTGGGTGGATTACCTGACGCAAATGGAGGCCCTGCGAGTCTCGATTGGATTGGAAGCCTATGCGCAACGCGATCCGCTGGTGCAATATAAGAGCCGAGCCGCCGAAATGTACCAACAGTTGCTCAAGGATATTCGCTCGTTGGTGATCACCCATCTTTTCACCGCGCGCCCGCGCAGCATGGCAACGGCCTCACCTGCTGCCGAAACCACACCTGCATCCACTTCGCCTGAACCATCTCCTGTGGGCAATGCAGAAGGCGAAAAGAAGAGACGCCGCCGTCACCGCTAAAGTAAGCCGTGGAACCGTCGTTAGAGTACTACCGCTCCTTGCCAAAGGTTGAACTGCATCGTCACCTGGAAGGGTCCTTGCGCCTGGAGACGATGATCGATATCGCCCGTCTCTATGGCATCACCATCCCGGTCGCGCTGCTCGGCCCAATGGTGCAGGTCCAGGCTTACGATCCGCCGACGTTCAAGAATTTCCTTTCCAAATTCACTACTTTGCGCTTGTTTTATCGCTCCCCTGAAGTGATCATGCGCATTACGCGGGAAGCAGTAGAAGATGCGGCGCGCGATGGAATCTATTACCTTGAGCTACGCTTTACGCCGGTCGCGCTTAGCCGAGTGCAAAGCTTCCCTTTGCGAGAGGTGATCGATTGGGTCACTTCTAGCGCGCAAAAGGCGGCGCAGGAATACGGCATCTGGGTTGGCCTGATCGTCAGCGCCAACCGGCATGAGCCACCCTCCCTGGCCGAGGAGGCCTTTCGCCTGGCGGCGGAATATCAGGGACGGGGTGTGGTAGGCGTGGACCTGGCCGGCAACGAAGCCGAATTCCCGCTAACCCCTTTTCTTCCCATCTTGCGCGAGGCAAAGACATCCGGGCTGCACGTGACCCTGCACGCCGGCGAATGGGGCGGCGCAGAAAACGTCCGTCAGGCGATCGAAGAAGGCGGCGCCGAACGCATCGGTCACGGGGTGCGCGTTCTGGAGGATGCAAACGTGGTCGCCCTGGCACGGGAGCGCGACGTAACCTTTGAGGTCTGCATCACCAGCAACTATCAATCGGGTGTGATCTCACGACTGGAAGATCACCCCCTGCCTCAAATGCTGGCTGCCGGACTAAGGGTCACCATCAACACCGACGATCCCAGCGTTTCACGGATCACCCTGAGCGATGAATATTACCTGGCCGGGAAACTTTGCTCCCTCGCACCGCAGGAGCTCTTTTCACTGGTTCTCTTGGCGGCAAAAGCCTCTTTTTTACCTCAAGCGGTCCGTCAGGTCCTTGAACGGCGCCTGCGCGCCGCTTTTGACCAGCTTCCATCCTGAACTTTCGAGAATAGAGGAGTTATGTCGGACTTGAAGATCGTCATCCCGATGGCCGGCTGGGGCACACGGATGCGCCCGCACACCTGGAGCAAGCCCAAGTCCCTGGTCGCCGTGGCCGGAAAAACAACGCTCGATTATCTGCTAGAGATGTTTCAGAGCCTCCCGCAAGGGTGGGAAGTCGAATACGTCTTTATCGTTTCGCCCGGATTAGGCGAAACGCACATTCCACGGTACATGGCCGAGCGTCATCCCTCGCTACGAGTGCACTACGTAGTGCAAGCCGAAATGAAGGGGCAATCGCATGCCCTCTATCTGGCACGAGAGCACCTGCACGGTCCGATGATCATGTGCTTTTCCGATACCCTGCTGGAGACGGATTTTTCCTTTTTGCAGCATGAAACCGCCGATGGTGTAGCCTGGGTCAAAGAAGTGGAGGACCCACGGCGCTTCGGCGTGGCCGAGGTCGATCCGTCCGGGCAAATCCGTCGCCTGATCGAAAAGCCCCAAAGCATGGAAAACAGACTGGCGGTAGTAGGATGCTACTATTTTCGCCGTGGGGAGGCTTTGGTGCAGGCCATCGAAGAGCAAATGCAGCGCAACATCCAACTGAAAGGCGAATTCTTCCTGGCCGATGCCATAAACATCCTGCTCGAGCGGGGCGCCGCTTTGCGACCGCATCTTGTAGATATTTGGCTGGATACGGGCACCATTCCGGCCACTCTGGAGACCAATCGCTATCTGCTCAGCCATCGCACTTTTTCTCTCCCGCCACTTTCAGAAGATGTGCGGATCATTCCGCCGGTGGCCATCCATCCCGAAGCACGCATCAGCCATTCCACCATCGGGCCGAATGTTTCGATCGGCGCCGGGTGTGTCATCGAACATGCCCGCATTGAGGATAGCATCCTGGAAAACGGAGTCACGGTGCAGGGGCTTTCCCTGATCCGCTCCTTCGTAGGGCAACGGGCGAAGATCGTTGGCACAGATGCTCAAAAACAGGTAGAATTGAATATCGGAGATGATTCGTCCATTTTAGTGAGGTAGATATGTTCCCTTACCAACCCGATGACCGCCGTGAATTAGAAGAAAAGATGCGCCGTGAGGGGCGGTTACCGCCCGGTCAGGCGCTGACTGTCAAATTCCCCGTGCTCCACTACGGTCCGATCCCGCCGTTCAATCCTGCCACCTGGGATTTCCGCGTTTGGGGCGAAGTGGAAGAGCCGCGCCGCTGGACGTGGGAGGAGTTCAACCAATTGCCGCGCACGCGCGTGGTGATGGATATCCACTGCGTGACGCGCTGGAGCAAATTCGATACCGTTTGGGAAGGCGTTTCGGTGAGGACCCTAGTAGAGCAAGGGTTTATTCGCCTCAAACCGACCGCGCGCTACGTGATCCAACACGCCGAATACGGCTTTACGGCCAACCTCCCCCTGGAAGTGGTGCTCCAGGATAACTTCTTGCTGGCCACCCATTTCAACGGCGAACCCCTCACCCCGGAACATGGCTACCCACTGCGCGGCGTGATCGGCTACATTCCCGGACGGGAGGACTTGGTCACCACCTACTTCTGGAAGGGCGCAAAGTGGTTGCGCGGATTGGAATTCCTGCCCCACGATCGCCCCGGATTTTGGGAGCAGGCCGGCTATAACAACAATGCCGATGTCTGGAAAGAAGAGCGCTACGGATAGTAGTGTAAATTGTTCCAAAGCACAAAACAAAAATCACGGTTGCGCAACCGTGATTTTTGTTTATTGGGTGGTCATCTTAGGCCGTTTTGGCCAGGGTCCGGATACAACGCGCGCACAGCACCTTTTTTACCTTGCGCCCGTTCTCGATCACGGTGATCTTCTGCAGATTCGGGCGGAACGTGCGATTGGTGGCGCGCATGGAAAACGAACGATTGTGACCGAACGTGGTCGTCTTCCCACAATGAGCACACTTAGCCATAGTCACTTCCTTCCACAAGAGATTCAAACGAAATATTAGCGGGCAGATTGTACCACAAAATTGAAGAAGGAGTGGAAATGTATTGGCAACCGCAACCGGAAACCTAATATGGATTTGCAGTATCAAAAAACGCTATGTGGCAGTCAAACGCCGGAATCGCCTGGACACATCTAACGCCCAACGTATGGAGTCTAATGAGGCGTCTTTTCAAGGCATAACTGCGTGGCAGATCGTTGCTTGACTTTTTAGGGCTTCTGGTATACTTAGTTCGGCACGAGCTATAGAATTTATATCACAATTGCAGGGGTTAACACTATGGCAGACGATCTCGAACTTGTAACGATAGAAGAAGCGGCACAAATTGTCGGTAAGAGCGTTCATAACATTCGCGACTACATCCAGCGCGGACGTATTGGAAAATACAATGAACAAGGAGAATTAATCACATCTGCCCGTCAAGGGCGCGTGATGGTATCGCTGAAGGAAATACGCATCTTTTTGTCACTTATCGAACAAGGCCTTGAAAAACATCATCGTGCTGGGCTCCATCCTGAACTCGGTTTCTATAATGTGCCAGAACATCAACGAACGAAACACGTACATCGTCTACACCCATATCTGGGAAAATTCATCCCTCAGCTCGTAGAGTGGTTTCTTGCCCGCTACTTTAAGCCGGACGATGTCATTCTCGATCCATTCATGGGCTCGGGAACGACGCTCATCCAGGGCAACGAAATGAAGATGCATACAATCGGCATCGATATTTCGCCGTTTAACTGCCTGATTGCACGTGTCAAAGCCGCAAAATATGACATTAAAAAAGCACGCCACGAAATATTGGATATAGAAAGGCGTGTTGCTCTTTTCTCAAAATACATTAATCAACCAGCGGGACTCAATCTTCCTCTATTTGACAACGATATAGAACGCCTAAGAGAAACTCTGCTTGAAGAATGCCAAAGCGAATATCTCAGAAGGTGGTTTGCTCCGCGTGCTCTGCTTGAAATGCTCTATTACCGTCGACTGATTCCAGAATATCAGTATCAAGACCTGCTACGAGTCATTCTTAGCCGGGCCGCTCGTTCATCTCGACTGGTTCCCCATTATGATTTAGCAACCCCCAAAGCCCCTCTACCGGTCGGCGAAAAGTACTGGTGCAAAAAGCATAATCGCTATTGTGTGCCTATTGATAACTGCATAACGAAGATTCATACATATAGCTTAGATACCGCCCGCCGCATTGCTGAATTTGATAAGTTACGCTCCGACAGGGAAATCGTCATCATTCAGGCAGATTCCAGAAATGTAGATTTACGTGCTGAATTATCTCGTACCCCGCTTGCCGATCGCCAAATAGATGGCATTTTCACCTCACCACCGTATGTTGGGCAAATTGACTATCATGACCAGCACATTTATGCCTATGAACTATTCGGTTTCCCAAGGCATGACGAGCTCGAAATCGGCCCAAAGAAAAAAGGAAAGTCCAAACAAGCACAAAAAGAGTACATAGAAGGGATCGTCGCGGTGTTCCAGAATGTCCTCCCATTGGTTAAACCGGATGGGAAAATTTTCGTTGTAGCAAATGACCGTTTCAATCTATACCCAGAGATTGCCAGGCGCAGTGGATTACGAATCGTGGATACATTCCATCGCGCGGTCACAAAGCGCACCGAGCAAGGTGATGATCCATATCAGGAAACCATATTCTTCATGATGAAGGAGTAAAAGAATGGGCTTATATAATTCTCAACGCGAGGAAATAGCAAATCTGCTCAAGGAAAAAATAAGACGGAAACTATCCGGCTATTTTCCTGAATCCAACAATATGCCTTTTCATGTCCGCTTACTAGGGCAAGATCGAATGGCTTTGTTCTCATTTATCCAATCGCTCAATACAATGCTTGGCATATCTGTTTTCGAGCAAATTGCTGTTATTATTGCCACCCCTCATTTCAAACGAGCAATTCAGCAATACACGCTTCCCAATAATACCATTAGCAAGAATGCTCAAAGCAAAATCCAGGAAATCATAAACGACTTAAGAGCCGCTAGAGCTAGACCGGACAAACAGGTCGAAATATCCAAAATACTTCAGGTTGCACAAACGGGGGAAATGGTGGTAGTTAAGCCAGCACGGGTTGATTTATTCCTTGAATCCGCCGACGGCACGGAATACTATTTCGATCTAAAAACGTCCAAGCCCAATATTGGCGAAATTGTCGGTTTCAAACAAAAATTGCTTGAATGGGTTGCTATGCGATACGTTGCCGGTCTGCCCCCCACACAGATCTATACAGGGCTTGCCATCCCATACAACCCGTATGCTCCACAACCATACGATCGCTGGACGTTCCAGGGCATGTTCGACTTTCCAAATGAAATAAAGGTCGCTGAAGAATTCTGGGATTTCCTGGGGGGCAATAACACTTACGAAGAACTTCTGCAAATTTTTGAAAATGTTGGGATTGAATTAAGGCCTGAGATAGATGCAAGATTTTCTGCTCTCCGGCCGGGTAATGTCCCTTAACGTTCATCCTGAATGTTCCTGAAAAGGCCCATCCTGGCAGGATGGGCCTTTTGCACCCACAAGCGCTCGTGGAATCCAGCGCAACCAAGGGAGGACTTCTATTTCTTCCTCAGCACTTCCAGAAGCGCCGAGAGCAGGCGATTGGTCTCGCGTAGCTGATTGATGATCTCCCGGCGCTCCTGACGGGCGCGCTGAAAGTACAGTAGAACCAGCGGAAAGGCCACGAAAAAAGCAAGGAAAAGGAAAATCGGATCAGACATGGTCAACTCTGAAAGATCGCATCAATCCGCGCCATGACATCCGGTGTCAGTTTTTCGACCACCTCGAGCGCCTGCATGTTTTCTCGCACCTGCTCCACGCGGCTGGCACCGGTGATCACCGTGCTGATGTGCGGGTTCTTCAAACACCAGGCGATTGCCAACTGCGAGAGGGTGCACCCCAGCTCGGCAGCAATCGGTTGCAAGGCCCGTACTTTCTCCAGGCGCTGCGGATCGGTGAGCCGATCCCGTAACCACTCATAGCCGGGCAATGCGCCACGACTGCCTTCCGGGATGCCCTGCAAATATTTTCCGCTCAGCAACCCCGAAGCCAACGGGCTCCAAGTGGTCGCACCGTAGCCATAATCTTTGAAGAGGCGCGCGTATTCTTTCTCAACCCGCTGGCGCTCAAAAAGGTTGTATTGCGGTTGCTCGGTGATCGGTTTGTGCAAGTGATGGCGCTCGGCAATTTCGATCGCCGCCACGATCTCGGCCGCCGACCATTCCGAAGTGCCCCAATAGAGCGCCTTGCCCCACTCGATGATATTGTGCATCGCCCAAACGGTTTCCTCGATCGGCGTCGTCGGGTCCGGACGATGACAAAAGATGATGTCTACATATTCCAGCCCCAATCGCCGCAACGAGCCGTTGATCCCCTCGATCAGTCGCTTGCGATTGAGGGTGTTTTTCTCGTTGACGTTATCATAAAGCCCCCAGTAGAACTTGGTGGAAACCAGGTAGCTCCCACGGCGCCAACCCAAACGCCTCAACGCTTCGCCCATGATCTCTTCGGAGCGCCCGCCGGCGTAGACCTCGGCATTATCGAAGAAGTTGACGCCGAAATCATAGGCCGCGGCCATGATCTCCACGGCTCGATCCACATCGGCCTGATTCCCAAAGGTCACCCACGAGCCCAGCGAGAGCTCGCTCACGCGGATACCGGCACGACCCAGATGACGATAGTTCATTCCAGCCTCCTCACCAAGAAGGTTCTTCGATGTAGTGTAGTTTTTCCGGATGCTCCCGGATGATCACAGCCATGTTGTCATAGAATTCCTGCGCCGTCGCATAGTGCACTTTGGCCGCCCCGACCTGAATCTCCTTGATCACCCCTTTTTCCAGCAATTCGTTCATGCCGGGCACGATGTAGGTCTTCACGCGCTCGTGTTTGCGCACAAACATGGTATAGGTACGGATGCGCGGAATACGGTCATAGCCGACGTAAATTCCGGAAAATTCCTTCACCCGCCGATAGTCGCACCCTACGTTGTATTCGATGTAATGATGCATGGAAAAGGTGCTGTTGAAATCCAGACCGATGCTCAGAATCGTGCCGTTGGTGCGATGGAAGAGCGCAAACACCGAATTCGGACCGTAGGCTTCTACATCGTCACAAGCGGCGAACTCCTCTCTTCGTCTTCCGAGGACGGCAAAGGAGTAGATCGGATGCGGCGTGCGCAGTGCCTGCGGGCGCAAACGCGCCAATTCGGTGATGATCCCCATCTTCGAGGGGGTCTCTAGGATGTCAAAATAGTGGAATTCGGTCCAGGATTGGAAGTTAAAGGTGGGAAAGAGCACCGTGCCTTCGGGGCCGACCAGATCCAGCAGCGCATCGATCACCGTTTCGGCGCCGCCTTCCACGCCACCAAGCGACTTGTACGAGGTATGCACCATGATCGTCGCCCCCGGCTGAATGCCGCTTTGACGGAAACCGTTGACCAGGTCACTTCGGCTGAGCACCACTCCCTCCTTCCTGTGCGCCCGTGGCAGGGGGCAGTGGAGAGGCCGGTGGCATTGGGCTCGTACTGAGCTTGGCCTTTTGTTCCTCCAAGGATTTCTCCAGCTCACTCACTTTGCGCCGCAAACTGCCCACCGTCCAAGCCCGACGCAAAGTGCCGGGTACCATCACCAATACTCCGATTAAAATACCAATGCCCACCGAAAGTAGGATCAGCAGCGCGAGCGCCCACTCACCGCGGTAGCTCAGAAAGGCCACCGTCACGACGGTCGGGTTCTGCAGGGCAAAGATCACCGCCAGAATGGCAAATGCCAGGGCCAGAATTAATGCCAGGACCATGGGGACCTCCTTTCCTGGCTCAATTGTAACGTAATTTGATAGGCGCGAGTCAGCTTTTCGAAATTCTTCTTCCAATCGGCGCGCGCTTCGGCCACGCGGCGCGCTGCCTGTCCAGCCTGCGCCAGGGGCGAGGGGTTTTCCAGCAGACGCAAGAGCACCTCGCTCAGGGCGCGGTCATCCCCATCCGGAAAGAGCCAGCCGTTGACACCTTCTTCTACCCACTCGCGATTGGCCGGGATATCCGAAACCACCACCGGCAAGCCACAGGCCAGCGCCTCCATCAGCGAGACCGAAGAGCCATCGACGTGTGAAGGGGAAATGAAGAGATGGGAACGGGCATACCATTGCGGCAAATCGGCCTGGGAGATGCGCCCTGGCAGATAGACCCGTTCCCAAACGCCACCTTCTCGGAGCAGATGATGCAACAACGGCGCCTGGGAGCCACTTCCTAATAGGAGCAGGGAAACATCCTCCCGTTGGCGCGCCAGGCGCACAAAAGCACGCACGAGCACATCCACGCCGTAACGCGCTTCCCAGCTACGGTTACAGAGCAGGTTGTAGTGATCGGTTGGGAAACGATCGAAGGAGGGGGGCGCGAAGCGTTCTAGGTCCACACCCCAGGGAAAAACGAGCGTACGCTCGGCCAGCATACCATAGGCGATCGCCTTGCGGCGGGTCACTTCGGCATCGCTGACGAAGAAGGTGGAACGGCGCAGAGGGTAGCGCGTTGCCCAGCGCCACCAAGCGTTCCGTTCGGCATCTTCCATCAGGTCAAAGCCCCAGGACATGGTCAGCAGGGGCCAGGCACCGGCCAACGCCGCGGTTAAGGCACACGTTTGGATCGGGCCGGCATGTACAAGGTCCGGCCGGAGGCGCCGCCACAGGGCACGGAAGGCGCGCACCTTGGCAGGCAGATCGCGCCAGCGGAAGCGCTCCGTTTCCCCTTCCCATTTCACCTGTTCCACTTCCGGCGGCAGCAAGCGATCCTCCAAAGGGCGAGACGATCGCACCAGGCGCGCGTAGAAGACCTCGTAGCCTGCTCCGGCCAGAGAGGTCAGGAAGCGATAGTCGTGAGGGGTGTAATCGAAGGAAAAGTAAAGAACGCGCATCCTTCCGGCCTACGCTCCCAGGTCCGTCCAGCGGAGCTCTTTGCCGGCCGGAATATCGTGCAAGGCACGGGTGCCGATCACCGCCTCGATCTCGTAGGGTTTGATGGCGCCGGGCGTAGCCGGGCGCAGAACGTCGATCATCTCGCGCGTGAGCACTTCTCCGGCCTTGATATCGCGCGCCGCGCGCAGACAGCGCCGCTGGATGACCACCGTCTCCTGTTCGTTGGCGGCGACGAATTTATCCGGCGAGCCAAAGGCACGTTCGGCCAGGCGCACTTCTTCGACCATGCGTGCCCAGTTATCCGGATTGAGAGCAAACTTGTGATCGGGGCCCTCGCGGTTGTTGTCATCGGTAAAGTGGCGTTCGATGACGCGCGCTCCCAACGTCACGGCCGCTACGATCGGCGCCGGGCTCTGGGTATGATCCGAAAGGCCGAGGATGACGTTCGGGAACATGGTGGCGTAGGTGCGCAGGACATTCAAATGGAGATGATCGTAATTCTCCGGGCTGGCAGTGTAGTTGGTGTTGCATTGCATCAGCACCAGCTGCGGGTTATGCTTGAGAATGGCATGGACGGCGCGCTGCACATCGGCGATCGTCGCCGCACCGGTTGCCAGGATGACCGGCTTGCCCTTCTTTGCCATGCGCTCCAGGGCCTCGATCCAGTCAATATCACCGGAGCCGATCTTATAGGCCGGCACATACGGCTCGACATAGTCGATGGCCTCAAAATCGTAGGGCGACGTGAAATAGTGAATGCCGACCTTGTCACATTCTTCCTTCAAGATAGGCGTCCAATCGAAGGGGATGGAGGCCTCCTGATAGACCTGGAAAACGGACTTCTTCCAGGCCGCCTGGTGGGAAACCTGTCGCCCCAACGAGCGAAAGCCGTAATCCGAGACGATCTTGGGGGCGCGAAAATTTTGGAATTTGGCGGCATCGGCGCCGGCTTCTTTGGCCAGGCGAATGAGCATCTTCGCCCGCTCCAGCGAACCATCGTGATTGGCGGCAATATCGGCGATGAAATAGGTGGGGTGATTGAGGCCGATCAGGCGATCACCGATTTTGATTTCCATAGGCTCCTCCGAAAAAGTGAAATCAGGAAATGGGGGTAGATTGTGGATAACTGCGCAGTTTTTGTGGATAACCCTCGAGGAACTGTGTATAAAACTGCTGTAAACCGGTGGAGAAATCGGGCAAGGGATGACCGAGCGCTTGGATGACTTTGTGCGTCGAAAGCCAGAGATGGTTCGCCCGCGGCGCTTTCAGCCCGGAATCGGCGATCGAACGCGGTTGGATGAGGTGCTCATCCAGGCCAAAGGTGCGGGCAACGGCGAGGCCGAATTCGTATTTGCTCATCGGTTGGGTGCCTAAGACGTGATAGAGGCCGAAAAGCGATTTTTCCAGCATCTCCAGCAACACTTGTGCCAGGTCGGTCACCAAAATGGGACAAAAGACGACATCGGTAAAGCCGTTGACCGTCTTCTGCTGGCTCAAATTGTAAAAGAAAAACTCGGCCAGGCTACGCTTTCCGCCGGCACTCCAGCCATAGAAATTCGTGCGCACCACCAGAGCTTGCGGATGAGCATCCAACACGGCTTTTTCGGATTCCCATTTGGTGCGCGCATAAACGTTCAAAGGGTTCGGTTGATCCTCTTCGGTGTAAGGCGTCCTTTGGCGCCCGTCGAAGACGGAATCAGTGGAAATATGCACGAGAGGAATACGCGCGCCGGCACAAACCTGCGCCAGGGCTGCCGGGAAAGCCGTGTTCAGCCGATAGGCGAGATCGGGTTCGGCCTCGCATTGATCTGGGTAGGCGAGCGCTGCGCAGTGAATCACGGCATCCGGACGGAATTCGGCGATCAGGCGCGCGGCGGCGTCCTCGCTTAGCAAATCGAAAGGATGCGCCTCAAAGGGCACGCCGCGCAAGGCTGTGCGGGCTACCCCGATGACCTGATAGCGCGACCCGGCCTGCAATGCCAGGTTCAACCCCAGCAGACCGCTCACGCCCGTCACCAGCAGGCGCATCAGCCCTCCAGGCGCCCAGCGCGAAAGGCCTCTTCAAAAGGCGCGATCAGCCGGCGGATTTCTTCAACCGTCAGCCACTGATCGTTGGTGTTGGAAGCGTAACGGAAGCCATCCGGCAGCGCCCGTCCGCGCGCCTGCCATTGATAGCCGAACCAGAAGGCCTCGGCAGGCTGGACGACGAACATCTTCTCCATCTCCACCGTGTGGCGGGCTTCATCTTCGGAAATCAGCACCTCGTGGAGCTTTTCGCCGGGACGAATGCCGATGATCTCGATTTGCGCTTCGGGAGCGATGGCGCGCGCCAGGTCCATCACACGCATGCTCGGAATCTTGGGGACAAACACTTCGCCGCCCTCCATTTGCTCAATGCAGGAGAGGACGAAGCGCACCCCTTGTTCCAGCGAAATCCAAAAGCGCGTCATGCGCTCATCGGTGATGGTGATCTTGCCGTTGACCCGCTGACGTAGAAAAACGGGCACCACCGAACCCCGTGAGCCGACCACATTCCCATAGCGCACGCAGGAAAAGCGCGTGGCCGTGCCGGCGGCATAGGCATTCGATTGGATCACCAGCTTTTCAGCGGCCAGCTTGGTGGCGCCATAGAGATTGACCGGGTTGACCGCCTTATCCGTGCTGAGCGCCAGCACCTTCTCCACGCCGGCATCCAGCGCCGCTTCGACGACGTTGCTGGTGCCCAGGATGTTCGTCTTGATCGCCTCCATGGGGTTGTATTCGCAGGCCGGCACCTGCTTGAGCGCCGCAGCATGCACAACGATATCCACACCATGGAAAGCGCGTCGCAGGCGCTCGCGATCGCGCACATCGCCGATAAAGTAGCGCATCGAGGGATGGTCAAAGCCGCTCATGCGCATTTCGTGTTGCTTGAGCTCATCGCGGCTGTAGATGATGATCTTGCGCGGATGATACTCGCGCAGCAGGATCTCGGTAAACTTCTTGCCGAACGAACCGGTGCCACCGGTGATCAGGACGACTTTTTCGCTCCAGTTCATTGAAAATCCTTTCCGTTGAGATTAAGTTTATTTCCAGATCACAATGATCGGATACTGCCCGTTTTCGCCGAAGAAGCGCGGGAAACGCTCCTCCAGCCAATAAATCAGGCGCAACCAGAAGCGCCCGCCCCATTCCGGTCGAATGAACCAGCGCAAGAGCATGGGTCCGAAGCTGCGCCACGGGTAGATGGCAAACGGGATGCCGGCCTCTTGTAACTCACGCTTCAGCCAACGCGGCGTCATCTTAGCGACAAAGGTCCCTTTCGGCTGGTCTTCCTCCGCGCGCTTAGACTTACGAGGGGAAAGCCCACGCAACCGCCGCAACAACCCGATCAGGGGCATGGCCAGGCGCGTGAACAGCGGGTTGTACCAACCGTTGACGATCACGCCACGATGCCCGGCCTTGAGCACGCGCCGGAGCTCCAAATACGCTCCCCGATGCTCCTCGAGCGGCAAATGGTGGATGGCGTGAAGCGAGACCAGACCTTCAAACGTATCCGGCGCAAAGGGCAAATGACTGAGATCGGCAACGACGTACAGGCCATGCTCCCCCAACCTTCGCCGCGCCTCGCGCAGGGCCGTGATGGAGAGATCGGCGCACACGCGATAGCGATAGCCCTGCGAATACGTGAGGTATTCCGGCCACTGTACCGGCCCGGAACCGGCATCCAGGAAATACTTTCCACTAGGAGAAAGGTAACGATTGACCCGCAGGTGACACTTGTGGATATATTCCTGCGAAACCGGCCGCAGGTCCTCATAGCGGGCATTCTGATACAGTCCTTCCCCAATTTGCGACCAACCGATGCGATCGTAAAAGGCGCGTACTTGTTCTTTGGTGTTCATGGCAACTCTGCGATGGAAGGTTGGAACATCTGCTCGGGCTCAACCATCCGATGAAAAGTGGGCTCAAACAGCCCCCGCCCCTCGGCGCCGAGCACACGTTCGATCGGCCAGACTTTCAGGTCCTCCCAAAAGTGCAGCAGTCGCCAGGGGAACGGTTTGGGGTAATCGAAGAAGAAGTGATACGCGTACGTCCAGGCCAGCGCTTGTTTCGCCTCATCCAGCCGAAAGTCCCGCGGCGAGGCGAGCACGCGCTCCAGCAGGTCGAAATATTCTTCCCAGGAGTTCGGGTCCAGGGTAAAGCCGCGGCCGCGGTAATGGGTCTTGCCGCAGACGATCACCGGCACCCCGTTCATCGCCGCTTCCATGCCGACCGTGGTGGTATAGGTGAGGGCGAGATCGGCGATCTCCAGCAAATCGTAGGTGTTCACCGAGTCGGAGGCTTGCACCAGATGGATGTGCGGGGGCAGGACCGGCAGCGCCTCGCGCACGACCGTGGCCATGGATTTGGCCTGGGGCACCAGGGTTTCGCCAGGATGCACGCGGATCACCAGCTGGGCTTGCGGTCGTTCGGCAAAATAGCGCACCGTGCGTCGGATCCATTCGCTCATCGAAGGGGCAAACAGGTTGCGCCCGAGCGTCAAACTATCGCCGAGCACATTGGCCGCCAGCACCACCACCGGGCGATCGTCCAGCCCCAACCGATGGCGGAGGCTCTCCCCACCCTGCGCCGAAACGTATTGCCATAGGCGCTGCGATTTTCCCCACACGCGCGCCCCGCGCCGGGCGTTCTCCAGGTCCGCCACGCGCTGGTACATCTCTTCCGTGAGCGGTTGGGACCGCCATTGCGGCCAGAAGACATCCGTTTCCTGTTGCATGATGGGAGAATTGTGCGCCAGCCAGATCTGTTCGCGCTGATCGTTGAATTCAAAGGTCACGGTCGGCACGCCCAAGAACTGCGCGGCGCGGAAGACAGCCCCCATCTCCAGGATCAAACCGTTGGGGATGAGCACCACCTGCGGGCGGTGGCGCTCGATCCAACCCAAAGCGGCACGCGCCGCCAGCGTGTTGCGCTCGCGCCGCAGCTCTAGCAGGACACGGTGCTCCGGTACGTCCAGGTCGATCTCTTCCTGCATAAGCGTATATTGCAGATCCCAAAGCGTAACTTCTTCGATCGCCTCGCGGAGCGTGGAGGGCAGATCGGGCAGGTCGCGCACTTCCGGCATGGGCTGGTGTTCCACCAGTGGTTCCAGCGCCGCCAGCATGTGACGGGTATGGAGCAAACGTTGCCGCTGGGTAAAGCGATCCACGCGGTGATGCCACTCGGCATAGGGTAGGGTCATCAGCGTGACGCGATGACCATAGGCGGCCAACACTAAGCTGATGAAGGCCGATTGCTCGATCCAGTAATGGAGCGTCGCAAAGAAAAGAACGCGCTTGCCGATCGGCGCTTGATGGAAAAGGGGTTCAACGAATTGTCGCGCCGCTGGTAGCGAATGGCGCAATCGTTCCAGAGAAAAATGCTCCCGCCGTGGCCGGTTGCGCTGACGCAACATCCAATGCAGATCGGCCACGAAGGGGATTTCGCCTAACAGTTGACGCATGGTTTCCCGTTTCAGCATGCTCACTCCAAACGTTCAATGCGCCACTGCAGGCGCGGGCGGATGGGTCCCAAGCGCACTTCCGGCCATTGCGTGCCGGGGGCGCCGGAAATATCCACGTTGAAGGAGAGGGCATTTTCGTCCATAAAGTAGCGGCGCACGCCGAAGGAGCTGGCGTTCACGCCGATCACGTAGCGCCCTTCGTTGAGCAGATCGGGAGGCAGAACGGCACGGCTCACGTAATGCCCGGCGGCGCGCACTCCATAACGCTCAAAGAGGGCCGGATCATCGGTATCAAACGAGGTAAAGACGTATTCGCCGCGCATGGTCATCAGGTACATGCCGATACGCAATCCCTGGATCGGAGCATCGAGGCGATATTCAAACTCGACCGTAACCGGTTCCACCGAACGGACCGTATCGGCCACCTGACCGCGCCCATCCCGCACGCGCAGCGCCAACGGCACAAACGGCGCCGCCGAAGGGGGGACTTCTTCTGCCTCCCAAAGGCGCTCGCCGAGTTCGGAGCGTCCCGATGAAAGGTAGTAATCCACCGCTTCCGGCGTGGGGGCGCGCTTTACCAGCCGCCCTTTTTCCAGCACGATCGCTTCCTGGGTCAAGCGCAGGATGGCGCTCATATTGTGGCTGACGAACAGGACGGTGCGTCCCTGTTGGGCCACATCACTCATCTTGCCCAGGCACTTTTTCTGGAATTCGGCATCGCCCACGGCCAGCACTTCGTCTACCACCAGGATTTCCGGCTCCAGATGCGCCGCAACGGCAAAGGCCAGGCGCAGGTACATGCCGGAAGAATAGCGCTTGACCGGCGTATCGATGAATTTTTCCACCTCGGCAAAGGCGACGATCTCATCGAATTTGCGATCGATCTCGGCACGCTTCATGCCGAGGATGGCACCGTTGAGGTAGATATTCTCACGGCCGGTCAGCTCCGGATGGAAGCCGGTGCCGACTTCCAGCAGCGACCCGACCCGTCCACGCACGGTGACCGTGCCCCGCGTTGGCTCGGTGACGCGTGAGAGCACCTTTAGCAACGTCGATTTGCCGGCACCGTTACGGCCGATGATCCCCAGCACCTGTCCTTCTTCCACATCGAAAGAAACATCCTGCAGCGCCCAAACGTATTCATCGGGCGAAGCACGGCGCAATCCACGCAGCGGCGATTTGACCCATTCGGTCAACCGCTCGCGCAAGGTATCATGGTAGCGAAAGCGCGTCGGTGTCACACCGATGCGATACCGCTTGGAAAGGTTCTCCACTCGAATCGCAATCATCTTAAATCAGATCCGCAAAAGTTCGTTCCATGGCCCGAAAGTAAAAGAGGCCGCTGATCAGCACCAGACAGGCAATGCCGATGGAAACCCACAGGGAAAGCCCCGGTCCATCCCCGACCCCGAACAAAGCCCAGCGGAAGCCGTTGACGACGCCGGCCATGGGATTGAGGGCATAGATCAACTGCCACCGCTCCGAGATCAGGCTTGAGGAATAGGCCACCGGCGTGATGAAGAGCCAGAGCTGGGTCAGAAATGGCAGGGCATGATTGACATCGCGATAGCGCACGTTGAGCGCCGAAAGCCAAAGCGCTACGCCCAGCGCGGTCACCAGAGCCAGCAGCACGAAAAGCGGCAAGGTCCAGATCGCCGGGCTCGGCATCACGCGGTAATAGACCATCATGCCGATCAGGATCAGGAAAGCGATGGCAAAATCCACCACGCCGGCCAGGATGGCCGCCAAGGGCAACACCAGCCGTGGAAAGTATACTTTGGTGATCATGCTCTGATTCGAGACCAGGGAACGGCTCCCCTGGTTGAGCGCGGTGGCAAAAAGCCCCCATGGGAGCAAAGCGGAAAAGGAGAAGAGGGGATAGGGCAGGCCCTCGGTAGGCACTTTTCCGACTTTTCCAAAGATGAAATTGAAGACGACCATCGTCACCAGTGGTTGGATGATCGCCCAGGAGGCGCCAAGCAGGGTTTGCTTGTAGCGCACCTTGAGATCGCGCCAGATCATGAAAAGGACCAACTCGCGGTAAATCCAGAGATCGCGCAGGTTGAGGGCGCGCAGACCGTGGGAAGGGCGAATATAGACGGTAACCGGTTCGCTGCTCATTGCTTCGCCTCGGCACGATGACGTTTATACCATTCAATCGTGCGGCGCAGGCCCTCTTCAAAGGGTGTCTTGGCCTCCCAGCCGAACCAGGCCTTCGCCCGGCTCACATCCAGGCCGCGTCGTGGTTGACCATTCGGCTTGCTGGTATCCCAAACCAGGCGGCCCTGGAAGCCGGTCAGACGGGTGATCATCTCGGCCAGGTCCTTGATCGAGATTTCGTAGCCGGAACCTAGGTTCACCGGTTCTGCGCCGTTGTAGCGTTCGCTGGCGATCACAATGCCGTCGGCGGCATCTTCCACGTAGAGGAATTCGCGCGTCGGGGAGCCATCGCCCCAAACGACCAGTTCCTTCTCGCCGCGTTCCTGCGCTTCGATCGCTTTGCGGATCAAGGCCGGGATGACGTGGGAGGTCTCCAAATCGAAGTTATCGCGCGGCCCGTAGAGGTTGACCGGCAACAGGTAGATGGCGTTGAATCCGTACTGCTGACGATACGCCTGCGCCTGCACCAAGAGCATTTTCTTGGCCAGGCCGTAGGGAGCGTTTGTCTCTTCCGGGTAGCCATTCCACAGGTCCTCTTCCTTGAAAGGCACCGGGGTGAACTTGGGATAGGCACACACCGTGCCGATGGCGACGAATTTGCCCACGCTACGCTTCCAGGCCTGGTGCATCAGTTCTACGCCCATCATCAGGTTATCGTAGAAAAACTCGGCCGGGTGGGCACGGTTGGCGCCGATGCCACCCACATGAGCAGCCAAGTGAATGATGACCATCTGTTCCGGACGGAGATCAAAACGCCCTTGGCGCGCCTGCTCGGCCTTCAAGTGCGCCGGGATCTGCTCCCACGGGCGCATGGCGTCATCAAGCAAGCGCAAGATGGCCTCGCGCTGGGTGAGATCGTAGTCACGGGAACGCGGCACCAGCACTTCATCGGCCCCGCGCGCAAATAGTTTTTCGACGACGAAAGAGCCCAAAAACCCTGCCCCCCCGGTAACAATCACGCGCTTCCCATTCCAAAAGGTGGTAGAGTCGGTTACGGAAGAGTTTGTCGATGTAGACATAAGCACTCCTTGAAGAATTTATTGAACAATGAATTGAGCATTCCGGTAGCGATCGTCCAGCGGTGAACGGATTAGGCCATCCCTGAGTGCTCCGAGCACCTCGCGAATGCCGTCATCCACTGTTCGGGTAGTCTGGAAGCCAAGCCGACGGCGGATCTTCTCGAATGAGACGGTAATATCACGCATATCTCCGCCAAAGCTCAAGTCTTTGTATTCCACCACCGTTTCCGGCAAGCGCTTGAGCACCAGTTGAACAATCTCATCTTTTGTATAGTTGCCGGCTTCCGTTCCCAAATTGTACACCTCCCCGCGGATGAGCGACTCTTCCGCTTCCAGACCGAGCAGGATACCGCGGACGACATCGTAAATATGGACAAACGAGCGCGAATAGCCGCGTTGATAAATGATCAGGCGGCGCCGCGTGAAAGCCTCGAGTACAAATTGATTGACGATCAGGTCAAAGCGGGTGCGGGGAGAGATTCCATAGAGGGTGGCGAAGCGAAAGATGAGCGGCGCGGTAGGGGCATCTTTTTGGGAAAGTAGATACTCTTCGGCAGCGATCTTCGTCTCCGCATACAGCGATTGGGGATTGAGGGGAGAATCTTCGGTGACCGGCCGGCCATCCGGCGAAACACCATAGTTGCTATACGTGGAAGCAAAGAGAAAACGCTTGGCTCCTAAACGCACTGCCTGCTCAAACACCAGGCGCGTCGCTTCCACGTTATATTTCCAGGCCACCTGTCGCCCCACTGCCTGGCAGGCCGGAAAACCGACAATGGCCGCCAAGTGGATCACGGCCTGCGGAGATGGCCATCCCTGGTGCAAGGCATCCATGACGGCGCGATCTTCGGTCACATCGGCCTTGACAAAGTGAAAATTCGGATGATGGTAGAAACCCATCAGCGATTCACCACCGAAGAGCAGGGCATCGATCACGGTGACCTGATACCCCTGGCGCAGCAACTCCCCTGTCAACAACGAACCAATATAGCCGGCACCGCCGGTGATTACAATGTGACCCTTCTCATCTTTCATGATTCCATCTCCAGACGCACTTTATAGCCTTCCACCCGCAGCACGGGCACCCCAGGCTCATTGACCACGGTGATGCCCTGCTCCAGGCAGGTCAAATAACAAATTTCGGCAACATCCCCTTCACCAAGGATGCACACGCGGTCAAAGCCGGCCTGTTGCACCTGTGCCAGATGCTCTTTAACGCGCTGTCGAATTTTACGATAAAGATCAAAAGAATGCTGGACATAATCTACCGCCAGCCGGGCGCGCAAGGCCAGACCTTCCGGCGTAATGATATAGCGCAGTTTCTTACGCTCCAGCCGCTTGACCTTTAGATACCCCTTCGCTACCAGACGCTTAATGTGCCAGTTGACCGTTCCGACGGCCACACCGAGTTGTGCCGCCAGTCCGGCCTGCGTAACATCCGGATTATGCTCGATCGCATCGAGTAGAGAAAGGTCGCGCAAATCGTCGTCCAGTAGAGGCATAGTTCCCATAGATTCGGTGCACTGCAAAGAGTTACAAGGAGTGCCAAATTCAAAATTCAAGTGTTGAATTATACTCCACTTTCCCGCCACTTTGACGTGGCGCACGTTCAGGATAGAGCTTTTCGTTTTCAGCAAAAGCGATATTCGGTTGCCAGGCTTCTCAAAATTTGTTAGGCTCATTGAGCCGGCAATTCTGGAATGCGGGGCGCTCGATTCGATGCTTTAAGTGCGAGTCTACTATATAAAAACCTTTTGGAGCGCAAGACAGCACAATCCCATAAAATGCTCGACGGTAGATTTCCAACATATCGGGGAGAGACTTTTTCTTCAGAAAAGCTCCCTCTTATTTCTGTAATCCTGTCAATTTCATCCCCATATAGACACGTTTCGATTTCCTTGTCGAATGGGAAACTCCATGCTAAACTACAAACATGCCCGAAAAAATACTGATCGTAGATGATGATGCCGATACCCTTCGGCTGGTGGGGTTGATGCTCCAGCGCCAGGGCTATGAGGTGGTAGCGGCAAGCAACGGTCCCCAGGCCTTGCAAAAAGCAGAAGAGGAGGAGCCGGACCTGATCCTGCTCGACGTGATGATGCCGGGCATGGATGGCTATGAAGTGGCGCGGCGATTGCGAGCCAACCCGATCACGGCGAACACACCGATCTTGATGTTCACGGCCAAATCCCAAATTGATGATAAGCTGGTCGGGTTTGAATCCGGCGCCGATGATTACCTCACCAAGCCTACGCATCCTGCGGAACTTCAGGCTCATGTGCGCGCCCTGCTCGCACGTAGCGGACGGGAGCAGAAGAAAAAGTCCACGGCAACAGCCACCTTGATCGGCGCGCTGGCAGCGCGCGGCGGACTAGGGGTCACCACCATCGCTACCAACCTGGGCGCCGCCCTGTACAAAGCCGAAACCTCGGAGGTCATCATCGCCGAAATGGTGCCGGGGAACGGGACATTGGGATTGGAGATGGGATTTGAAGATCGCGGCGGCCTTTCCCGACTTTTGAGCCTGCCACCTCAAGAGATCACGCGCCAGAAAGTGCTCGAATCTTTGGTGCGGCATCCCTCTGGATTAAAGTTTCTCCTGGCATCGGAAAAACCTTCCGAAAAGGTGTTGATCAACAACGTCGAGCAATATGCGGTGATCGTAGCACGCTTGGCCACGCTGGCACACTTTGTGCTCCTCGATCTGGGAAACGGCCTGCTTCCGTTTGTACCGAAGATCCTGCCCTTTTGTCACCACCTTTTGATCGTCACCGAGCCCTCCCCCAACACCGTTCTGCATACCCGCGTTCTGCTCGATGACTTGAAAAAGATGGGGGTGAGCGACGACAAATTGAAAGTTGTGCTGAACAATCGGGTGCGCAGTGAAACCATTTTGCCGGCCCTGGAGGTGCAAAATCGCCTTTCGTACCCATTGGCCGCGACCATCACGCCGGCACCAGAACTCTTTCACCTGGCCATGCGCACCCGAAACGTAGCCTACTTTGCCCAACCAGAGAGCCTGACAGCCCGCCAGATCGCGAAACTGGCCTCGATCTTCCGTCCGCCGGCTCAAGCCGCCTGACGGCGCGCTTTGAGCTCAATCGGCAGCAGCGCGGCGTAAACAAAATCGGCAACGGGGGTCGGCACGTTCCATTCGCGCCCTTTCCGGCAGATCACTCCGATCATGGATTCCAGCTCCGTGCGGCGACCACTTTCCACATCGCGCTGCATGGAGCTTTTGATGTTCGGCGCAGCCGCATCCACGAAGGCCAGCGCCTTTTCCACCACATCCGCCTCGAGGGGGATATTCTGCGCCCGCGCCAGGGCTTCCACCTCGCGCATGAGTGCAGTCATCAGTGCCCGCGTCTCCGGCACATGGCGGAATTCACCCATCTCCAGGCGCGTCAGAGAGCTGATACCGCTCACCGCCGAGATAAAGACAAACTTGGTCCACAACACGCTCAGGATGCTTGTGGAAAGCTCCACGGTGGCACCACTCGCGCTCAAGGTCTGGTAGATCGCTTGAGCACGCGGGGTGATGCTACCATCCAATTCACCGAAGACAATGCGCCGGAATTGCGAAAATTGACGGATGACACCCGGCGCTTCCACCGCAGAGGAGATCCAGGTCGCTCCGCCGAGCATATGCTTCATGCCTAGGATGGCACCGATCCGCTCGGCCGCATCTACGCCGTTTTGCAGGCTGATGATCGCCGTCTCCTTACCGACACACGGGCGCAGTGATTCGGCCACCGTTTCGGTATCGTACGTTTTCGTGCAAAAGAGGATCAGGTCCACCGTCCCAACTTCAGCCGGGGTATCTGTAGCCTGGGCCGGGAAAACCGTAAAATCCCCATGCACGCTTTTCACCTGTAGCCCCCGTTCGCGGATGGCTTTCAGATGTTCCCCGCGGGCCAGGAAGATCACCTGGTTGCCGCTTTGGGCAAGCAAACCGCCATAATAGCCGCCCACACCACCACTACCTGCGATCAAGATTTTCATAGGATACTCCTCCGGCAAAATTTCTATGAAGCTCGCAATACCTGGCTACTTTCCAGATGCCGACGCAGGAATTGCCCGGTATACGAGCGTTCAATCTGCATAATGGCCTCCGGCGTCCCTTCGGCGATGATCTCTCCGCCACGTTCGCCGCCTTCCGGGCCGAGATCGATGATCCAATCAGCAGTCTTGATAATATCCAGATTGTGCTCGATCACGATCACCGTATTACCGGCATCCACGAGCCGTTGCAGGACCTCGATCAAACGATGCACGTCGGCGGCATGTAGCCCAACCGAGGGTTCATCGAGCACATACAGCGTGCGTCCGGTGGCACGGCGCGAGAGCTCGCGTGCCAGCTTGACCCGTTGCGCTTCGCCGCCGGAAAGCGTCGGCGCCGGCTGCCCCAAACGAATATAACCCAGCCCCACATCCTGGAGCAGACGCAACTTATTCACCATGGCCGGAAAGGCCGAAAAAACCTCCAGGGCTTTTTCAACCGTCATATCCAGTACATCGGCGATGTTGTATTCCTTGAAGCGCACCTGCAAGGTTTCACGATTGAAGCGTCGCCCGTGGCAGACATCGCAAGGCACGTAGATGTCCGGAAGAAACTGCATTTCGATGCGCAGCTCACCTTGTCCCTGGCAGGCTTCGCAGCGCCCCCCGTGGACATTGAATGAAAAACGTCCAGGACGGTAGCCGCGCACCTTGCTTTCGGGTAGTTCGGCAAACAGCTTGCGAATTTCATCGAAGAGGCCGGTGTAGGTGGCCGGATTGGAACGCGGGGTGCGTCCAATCGGAGATTGGTCGATGTTGATGACCTTATCCAGATGCTCCAATCCCTCAATGCGATCGTGTTCTCCCGGCTGCAGCCGTGCTCCCATCAGACGAGCGGCCAGAGCATTATAGAGCACATCCACCATTAAAGTCGATTTGCCGGAACCGGAAACCCCGGTAATGCAAACAAATTTACCCAACGGAATGCGCACGGTGAGGTTTTTCAGATTATTGGCGCGCGCGCCGATGATGGTAAGCCATTTGCCGTTTCCCGAACGGCGTTGGGATGGCACCGGAATGCGCAATCGCCCGGAAAGATAGGCGCCGGTAAGCGAAGTGGGATGCTGCATGATCTCCTGGGGCGTCCCCTGAGCCACCACCCATCCCCCATGTTCTCCGGCACCGGGGCCCAGGTCGAGCACCCAATCGGCGGTGCGGATCGTTTCCTCGTCGTGTTCGACAACGAGAACGGTATTGCCCAGATCGCGCAGACCGCAAAGGGTGCGCAACAGGCGATCGTTATCGCGCGGATGTAGTCCGATCGAAGGCTCATCGAGCACGTAGAGCACACCCATTAACTGCGAGCCAACCTGCGTAGCCAAGCGAATGCGCTGCGCTTCCCCGCCGGAAAGCGTGGCCGCAGAACGGTTCAGGGTGAGATAGTCCAATCCAACATTAACCAGGAAACCCAAACGGGCCTTGATCTCTTTCAAAACCCGATCGGCGATCGCCCGCTGACGTTCGCCCAGGGGAGTTTGTGGGCCGCTCAGGCGCTCAACCCATTCCAGCGTGCGGTGAATCGGCCAGGAGGTGACCTCGACGATGTTATACCCGTCCACAGTTACGGCCAGGGCTTCCGGACGCAGGCGCGCCCCCTTACAGGCCGGGCAGGGGCGATCGGACATAAATTCGGCAATACGATCACGGATGTAGTCGGAGCCGGTTTCGCGGTAGCGGCGCTCCAGGTTGGGGATCACGCCCTCGAAATCGCGCACGAAGGTGAACTCACGTCCCTGGGCACTGCGATAATGGACCGGCACCTCGCGCCCACGGGTGCCGTAAAGGATCAGATCCAGTTTTTCCTTCGGCAATTCTTCCACCGGTTTATCCAGGTCAATATGGTAGGCACGCGCCACCGCCTCGATCATTTGCCAGTAGTACCCCCCTTCCTCGCGCGGCCCATTCCATTCCAGCGCCGCGATCGCCCCCTCGCGCAGGGAGCGGCGCGGATCGGGGATCAGACGCTGCGGATCGATCTCCAGTTTGCTACCCAACCCCTGACACTCCGGACAGGCTCCGTGAGGCGTGTTGAAGGAAAAGGTGCGCGGCTCGATTTCGGGTAGGCTGACTCCATGTTCCGGGCAGGCCAAGTGCTCGGAGAAGTATAGATCACGAGCCGCCTGGGTCTCATCGCCCAAAACCTGCACTGTGAGATAGCCTTCGCCGAACTTCAGTGCGGTTTCTACGGAATCGGTGAGCCGTGTGCGCGCGGCTTTTCGCTCCTCTTCATCATCAGGTCGGCGCAAGACCAGACGGTCTACGACGGCCTCGATGGTATGCTGCTTGTAACGATCGAGATGGATTTCTTCATCCAGCGAGTAGATCGTCCCATCCACGCGGGCACGGGTGAAGCCGGCCTTGCGGATTTCCTCAAACACGGCCTGATAGGTACCTTTACGGCCGCGCACCAGCGGTGCCAGCAGGATCAGGCGCGTTCCTTCCGGTAATTGCTCCAGTGCGTTGACGATCTCTTCGGCAGATTGCCGACGCACCTCCCGCCCGCAGATCGGGCAATGCGGCACCCCCACGCGCGCAAAGAGCAGGCGCAGGTAATCGTAAATCTCGGTCACCGTACCGACGGTCGAACGTGGATTGTGGGAGGTGGATTTTTGGTCAATCGAAACGGCCGGCGAAAGGCCCTCAATGGCATCCACATCCGGCTTTTCCATCTGACCGATAAACTGCCGCGCATAGGCCGAGAGAGATTCGACGTAGCGTCGCTGCCCCTCGGCAAAGATGGTATCAAAGGCCAGCGAAGATTTGCCGGAGCCGGAAAGGCCGGTGATCACCACCAGCTTATCTCGCGGAATTTCAACGGTAATATTTTTTAGATTGTGGACGCGCGCACCAACGACGCGAATAACATTAGAGGCCATATGCACACAATGGAATTCGAAAATATCCTTTGATATCGGAAGAAATGCAAAGCCACAATCTGCCTGTTTTATTCCAGCGGATCAAAACCCGCCGGATGTTGGTTACGGGCGGACAAAGAAGGTTCTCATCCGACTTTTTATAATCGCCCGAAGCCGCCAGGCAGCAGTTGCGCAAAGATGTATTTTACCACCTCTACTCGTGCATCATGCCAAAACGCAGCAGGTGACAGCCACGGGATACCAACCGCCGTGAAAAAAAGAAGGTTGGCCTGTCCACCGAACTCGTGTTCTCTTACCCTTCCTGACGCATCCAGCGACGGATGGCATCCAAAGGCGGACGATGATTCCCCATCAGGTCCAGCAAGATTTCAGCCTCCTCATGCGCCAGAAGAGCCTCACGGTGCTCTTTGAAGATGAATCCCTCGGCCACGGCGTAATCCAATGCGGCCAGCAGGCGATCAAAATAACCGCGCACGTTCAAGAGGCCGATCGGCTTATGGTGATGGCCGATCTGCGCCCAGGTGATGGTTTCAAACAGCTCATCGAAGGTCCCAAAGCCGCCGGGGAGGGCAATATACCCATCTGCCAGCTCATGCATGCGCGCCTTTCGGGTGTGCATATCCGGCACCACTTCCAGCGCGCTCAGCCCGGAATGCGCAAGTGCGGGCGTATTCATGGAGGGGATGATCACTCCGATCACTTCGCCACCGGCGGCCAGCGCTCCATTGGCCAGCGCACCCATCAGCCCGGTCTTGCCGCCGCCGTAGATCAGGCGCAGATTGCGCCGCGCCAGCACCTCTCCCAGATGGCGTGCCGCGCGAAGATACTCCTCCCGCACCCCATCAGCCGAACCGCAGTAAACGCAAATCGAGCGCATGTGGCCTCCTACGCCAGTAGCACATCCAGGTATCGTTCCACCATTTGATCCAGACTGAGAGCGGCTTCAGCATGTGCTCGAGCCGCGTTGCGGAAGCGCTCTTGATCGTTCAAGATTTCCTGCGCAGCGCCTACCAGTCCGTCTAGGTTGGGCGGCTCTAGCTTCCACGGATTGCCACCGTAAGGCACCAGGCGCCCGGCATCGCCGATCACCAGTTCCGGCAGTGCCCCCGTCTCAAACGCCACCACCGGCAACCCACAGGCCAGGGCTTCGATCACCGAATTCGGACAGGCGGCGTTCAGATCGCCGGAGAAGAAAACATGGGCCGAACGCGCCAAATAGGGAATTTGTGCTCGCGGCACCACCCCGGCCCACAAGATGCTCCCGCCGGCCTTCGCTTCGGCACGCCGCCGCAGATCCGCATCCACCTGCCCGGCGACTTGCAATTCCACCCGTTCGCCCCTGGCCTGCAAGCCTTGCAACAGGCCGATGGCATTCCACAATCCCATCTCATAGCCGCCACCAAAGCTCCCTTCAACGATCAGAATGCGCCAACGATCGGAGGGGCGCTCGTGGGGACCCTGCGGAGAATACGTTTGGAGGTCCACGCCGTTGTGCACAATCGTCGATCCGACCGGTGTTGGGCCATACCACGCTTCCCACCACCACTGCGAGAACCTGCTCTGGTAGATGATATGGTGCGCCAGGTAGCGGCGGATCGTCGCCAGGATGAAATTGCCGTATTCGGCGCGCAGAAAATGTTTCCAACCGGTATACTTTCGTCGATGGACCCAGTTGATACCGTCCAAACGTTGCACCAATCGTACCCCGCGGCGGCGCAAGCGCCAGAGATCCATCAACCGATGAGTACCTCCCAGGATGAGCAGCGCATCGATCGGCTGCGTGAGATCGTACTCTACCTGGAAGCCACGGGCGCGTAGAGCCTGTTCAAACTTTTCGCGGAACGTCGCCACGCCGCCCACCCCTTGTGGACGGGGCACTATTCCGATTCGACCTCTCTGGTTCGTTTTCATGGGGGAGATTATACTTGAGAAGCCCGCCCTACATGGCCTCACAATTGACCGCTGGTGAACGAGAGGTTTCCGCAAGCCAACCTCGGCAAATAATAGTCAGCAATGAATCCCCACAACGTTCCACACAGGTAATGAAGTATAATTTCATTCACATGGGCGAGAAAACCGTCCTCCTCCTCGAAGCAGCACGCAGCGATTCTCCCCTCTTCGCCGAGGCCCTGCGCCGAAAAGGCTTTCAGGTCGAAGTAGCCAGGAGCGGAGAAGAAATGTTGCAGCGACTATCCCAGGTCCAGCCGCGAGTGGCCGTGATCAACGTGCCCTCCCTGCGCAGCAGCGGCAAACGCATCTGCCGCCTGTTGCGGGAGCAGGAAGCTCGCCTGCCATTGGTGGTCATCCTGCCGGCCGAGCAAAGCGTGGATGGGTATCTTGCCGATGTCCACTTAACGCTGCCGCTCACCGCCCGAAAACTGATCAACCGAGTGAAAGCGTTCTTCGATGAAGGGGGGGAGAAGATCCTTCAACGCGGGCCGTTGCGCCTTAACTTGGAAACTCGTCAAGTACATATTCTGGGGAGAAGCGCTCGGCTAGCCCCCCGCTTGGTACGTCTGCTGCAGGTGCTCATGGAACGTGCCGGCCATGTGGTGCGCCGAGAGGAGCTCTTCCGCGCCGTTTGGGAGACCTCCTACGTTGGGGATATGCGCACCCTGGATGTACACATCTTCTGGCTGCGGCAGGCGATCGAGGTCGACCCGCGCCATCCGCGCTTCCTCAAAACCGTGCGCGGCGAAGGTTACCGGCTAGACCTCTGAACGAACTGATAGCATTCCCCTTCCACACTTACTGCCCGTATGCATACATTTCCCCTTGGAGTCACCTGTAAGGCATTCGCCGCCTGTGCCTGATGTCGGGCGCGTAGCGCTTGGTGGTGACTGTGAAAAATTTGCCCATCCCAATCCTCATCGATCTCCCAACAGTCGAGCGCAAAAGGAGTCTGGAGGCTGATCTGCCCATCCTGAATGTGCACCCATTCCGCATCCAGCGGCTTCCACTGTGGCGAAAAGGATTCCTGATGCTCCAGGGTAAAGGCGGCCCCTTCACGGATCAGGCGCGTGCGCGTCACGTGCACGGCGCGCCAGGTCACATCAGCGGCCAGGAAGCGCCGCCCCAGCCGCGCCGCCACGGCTGCCGTCGTTCCGGAACCGCAAAAGAAATCGGCCACCAGATCGCCGGGATTCGACGACGCCAACAGGATGCGTTCCAGCAACGCCTGCGGCTTCTGAGTAGGGTATCCGCTACGTTCCTTATGCAAGCGCGCCACCACCGGAAAATACCACCAATCCTCCGGCACCTTCCCGCGTTTCAAATTCGGCACCTTGCCGAAGCCGGCTCTGGGTGACGAAGCGAAGGTCTTGTGCGTACTCGGATGGTAGGGTTGGCGCACCGCATCGGCATTGAACGTATACTGCTCCCCTTTGACGTACACCAAGATGGTATCATGCTTGCGGTTGAAGGCGCGGCGGATCGCCGAAGGTCCGTGATAGACCCAGATGATCTCGTTGAGCAGGTGCTCATGTCCGAAAATCTCATCCAGCAACAGCCGCGCGTAAGCGTTGGCATGCCAATCCAGATGTAGGTAAAGCGTGCCGTGCGGCGCCAGCAGCCGATGCATCAGCGCCAAGCGCGGATAGAGAAAATCGAGGTACTCGTCCAGGTCTTCCCAATCATCGTCATAACCTTCCGCCAGCCGCCAGGTTTGCGGGCGACGCGAATCCTCCCCATGGCCAATGCGCGCCGCGTAGCGACGGTTGGTAAAGAAAGGCGGGTCGGCGTAGATCAGATCGATCTTCCCCTCGTATTCGGTCAGCAAATGCGACATCAGCGCCAAGTTATCGGCCCAAAAAAGGCGGTTCTGCGCGGCCTGCTCTGCAGGGCCGACGATCGTTTCTATGCGTAACGTGGCCGGTGGAGGAAAATCCAGCCGCTTACCGGGCCAGTTCAAAGTCGGCATAGGGGTGCAAACGCCTCTCAATAAAAAATCTTCACCCGCGTCCCATAACCACGGTTGTAAATCGCATCTGCCTTATGCTGCGGGTAGGCCCAGCGGAAGAGCCATAGCGCTTCCTCCGTACGCATATTGATGCACCCGTGGCTCATCGGCGTCCCGAAGTTATCGTGCCAGTAGGTGCCGTGAAACGCATGTCCCTTATCGGTGAAAAAACACGTCCAGGGCACGCCGGGGAGCTCATAATCCTCAATATCCGCGGCCAGGTTCCCATCCCCCATGTGCTTGGAGGGCGTTTTCTCCAGGATGTTGAATTCACCGGTCGGTGTGCGGGTGGGAATCTCCCCCGGTCGGCGCCGGCCGGAAGGAACGCCTGAGGAGATCTTCGTCTCCAACACCACCACGTTATTCTCATAAGCCGTCAATGTCTGCGTGGTCAGATTGACCTCGATGCGCTTGGCCTCCCAGGGCACATCCGGCGAAAGGGGCGCATATTCTTCCGGAAAGATCGGACGCAAATGCCGCGCCGGCACGAAATATGGCGGCTTTTCGAGCAACTCATCGTAAATTCGATACCACGCCTCCCCATCCGGCCCCTGCTCAATCCCCTCGATCCAGTGCACCGAGCCGTAATACAGGCGATAGCGTGGAAACCACCCCTGCAACGAGTTATAGCCCAAAGCATTCGTGTAAGGCACGGTCACCTCGGCCAGGTAACGTGTCCCCTGCGGAATGCTCGAAAGCGGCTCCTGATACACGATCTTGACCCGCTGAATGCGCGCCCGGTGCACGTAGCCGCCCCAAACCCGATACCAGATCGGATTGTGAGCCGGCGCTTCGGCCACCACCGTCTCATAGAGCCGGATCAGATCGTCGCGATACCAAGTCGCCACGATCGGGCTCTGATCGTTTGGCTCGCGATAGGCGCTCACCGAAGCGATCGTCACGCGCCCCCACTGCGCGTCATCAAAGGGATCGCCCCATCCCCAGCTCGGCAAAAAGGCCATCCCCCCTGCCGCAGCCAGCGCCAGTTTCAAAAAATCACGGCGGGAAACCTTGCTCATGCTTCTATTCTATCACGAGCCTTTTGCCACCCCCTTCGCCTCGTCCTCCATCATCATCTGCGCCGCCTTGCGGCCGATCTCCACAGCGAAATTCGTTCCCCGATCCCACGGATAGACCTGGCTCATCGAAGCAAAATACAATCCCTCCAACGGCGTGCGGATCGACGGAATGTTCTGCGAGTGTCTCACCTGCGGCACCGGTTGGGCATACTCGCTCTTGAACACCCAAACCTTGCGCACCCAATCGGCCTGGAAGCGCGGGTTAATCCGCCGGAAGGCCGGCAGAAAGCGCTCCAGCAATTCCTCTTCGCTCAGCGAAAAATACTCATGTCCCGTCTCCAGGTAATCCCCGGCATAAACGATATGCTCCCCGCCAAAATGCTCCGGCGGGACGAAATTCGTATGCTCCACCAGCGCCAAAAACGGAAACCCGGCCTCCTTGGGCAAGTTAAACCAGTAGTATCCTTCCTCCGAAAGCCGCTCCCGCAGCGCCAGCACCATCACCACCGCTCCCATCGACTTTAGCGCCTTCAGGCCCTGGAGATAGGATTCAGGAAGCGAAGGACACAGGCCGATCAGTGCCCGAGGCGAAAGCGTGACCAGAACCCGATCAAACGCCTCGGCTTCGCTGCCGGGCGCATTCAGGACCCAACCTTGGCCGGGGTGCCGGTGAAGCTGCGTCACAGCCATCCGAAGCCGAATTTCCACGCCCATCTCGCGCAACCGCGCCGCGAACCGATCGGCAAAGCGCTGGAAACCACCCTCGAAAGTGCCCAAGCGCGTCGTGCGCGCCTTCAGCCGCGCCCACATCCAAGCCATATTCACCTGATCCGCATAAGGTCCGAACTTGCCTTCGAGCAGCGGCTTCCACATCAGCTCGTAGACGCGCGCCCCGGCCCAGCGGCGCATCCATGCCTCGACCGTATACCGTTCCAGCGTCTGCCAGTTAGAAGTCAGGCGCAGGTACAGCCCAACCAGCCCAAAACGCAGTTTATCCACCCCCCATCCCAGCCCCGGAAAGATCAGGGCGCGGAAGATCGAATCGAAGGGATAGAATCGCCCGCGGTAATAGACCACGGTATACGGGCGGCGGAAGATCACCTGCTTTTCCCATCCCAGCTCGCGGATCAGGCCGAGCATATGGCGATCGCTGGCGAACCAGTGGTGGTAAAACTTCTCCACCGACCAGTCCCAATGAGGTTCTTTAAATCCGCTCGCCAATCCCCCCACCTGATCGGCGGCCTCAAAGATCGTCACGGCATGGCCGGCACGGCGCAGGTCCCAGGCCGCGGCCAACCCGGCAAAACCGGCTCCGATGATGGCTACTTTCATTGCTCCTCCTTCACTTCAGAGCGCAATTCCTCCTGCCAGCGAATCCCCTCGCGGGTCAGGTAGAAGGCTCCCAAAAGAGTGATCGGCAGCCAGAGCGCCACGTGGAGCACCAGCGTATAGCCTGCCGCCAGCGCCTGTTCCACGCCATAGGCGCGCAGCACGGCAATGCCGGGCGCGTCAAAAGTCCCCACGTAGCCCGGCGCCGAGGGGATCGTCGTCGCCAGGTTGACGATCCCGTTCATCAGCATCAGCGCAAAAAACGAAACGCGGAACGGGAAGGCGAACATCACGCACCAATATTTCCCCGTCTCCAGCAGCCAGATACCCAGAGAAGTCAGGAACACCATCAGCACGTGAAACGGGGAACGCAAAAAGACCAGCCCGCCCAGGAAGCGTTCCACCAAAGGCAAAAGCTTGTGGCGAAGTGCTTCGGGAAAATACCGCAGCACCAGCGTGACCATGCGAAGCGCCTGCTGCGGGAACATTGCCGTCAACAGGAAGGCGAGCAGCGCGCCGATGAAGATCACCGTTCCGCCCAGCGCCACCTGCCGGATATTGCCGATCACGCCGGAATCGTGCGTCAGACGGGTCAGCTCCGGCAGGTTGAAGAAGACAAACGCCAGCATCACCACCCCATCGAAAATGCGCTCCACCAGGATCGTCGCCAGCGAAGCGGAGATAGAAACCCCGTAGCGCCGCTTCAGGATCACCGCTCGGAGCACCTCGCCGGCGCGGGCCGGATAGATGTTATTGCCCATATAGCCGATGGCGGTGATCGGAAAAAGATCACGCGTGGAGATGGGCTTCAACGGCGAAAGCAGATAGTGCCAGCGCCAGGCGCGCAGGATCACGGCCAGAAAATACAGCATCACGCCGGGGATCAACCACTCGTAGCGCGCCGTTTGCAGTGCCTGCCAGAAATCGCGCAGATGCAACCCGCGCAATGCCAGCCATAAAAAAAGCAGGCTGATAAGGATGCCGAGGATCAATTGCCAACGTCTCATAGGGGCTAATTGTAACCTGAAACCGTTGCTCAAGTTCGATTCGCGTTCCCAGGGCATTTGGGCTTGAATTGAAGAATGTGGCACAGGAGTCATTCTGTGGCGTCCAAGCCAACCATAAAAACTTTTCCGAACGCTCAAACCGAGCAAATGCGAGCATTTGCCCTACGATCGACCTACTCGCCATCGGGAGGGATGAGGGTATAATCAACCCGATGACGTCTTCTACCCGTCGAGCCGTTGATAGCCATGCCGCGCCCGAAGATCAGATCAATCACGCCTTGCGCCCTCAGCGCCTGAGCGATCTGATCGGCCAGGAGCAGGTCAAGGAAAACCTTTCCATCCTGATCCAAGCCGCCAGGAAACGCGGCGAGCCGCTGGATCACGTCCTGTTCTACGGCCCTCCCGGCCTGGGAAAGACCACCTTAGCCCACGTGCTGGCCCATGAGATGGGGGTGAGCATCAAAGTCACTTCGGGGCCGGCGATCGAACGTGCCGGCGATCTGGCGGCCATCCTCACCAACCTGCATGCCGGTGACGTGCTTTTTATTGACGAAGTCCATCGCCTGGGCAAAGCCGTGGAAGAAGTGCTCTACCCGGCCATGGAAGATTTTGCACTGGACATCGTGATCGGCAAAGGACCTGCGGCGCGTTCCATCCGCCTGAAACTGCCGCGTTTTACCGTCGTGGGTGCCACCACCCGTCTGGCGCTGGTCAGCGCACCGTTACGGGCGCGCTTTGGCGCCGTCTATCGGTTGGATTATTACGATTTGGCCGCCATGCAGGCCATTGTCCGTCGTGCGGCGGCGCTCTTGCCGGTCGAAGTAGACGAAGGGGGCGTGGAAGAGATCGCCCGCCGCGCCCGTGGCACACCGCGCGTCGCCTTGCGCTTGTTACGCCGCGTGCGCGACTATGCCCAGGTGCGCGCCGATGGGCGCATCACCCGTGCCGTTGCCCGCGAAGCTCTCGATCTCCTCGCCATCGATCCGCTGGGATTGGATGATGTGGATCGCCGCGTCCTGCGTACGATCATCGAAAAATATCAGGGCGGGCCGGTTGGCCTGGCGACCATCGCCGCCTCGATCGGCGAGGAAGCCGATACGATCATGGACGTGGTCGAACCGTATTTACTCCAATTGGGCTTCCTGGATCGCACCCCCCAAGGGCGAGTCGCCACCCGTGCGGCCTACGAGCACCTAGGCCTGCCTTACCCGGAAGAAAACCAACCCCGCTTAATGTAGCGCAAATGCTTGCATTTGCACCTGGACAAATGCAAGCATTTATCCTACAAAAATCACAAGAAAAATATAAGTTTTTACTAAAAACCTATCGGTAAATGCTCGCATTTATCCCCATATGCTTGCATTCACCGCAAGCGCTATCCGGCCAGGGTCAGGAAAACGTCCTCCAGGGTCGGATCACTGCGCTGCACCGCATGGAGCTTGAGCGGAAAGTGCCGGATTCCTTGCTCAAGGTCCCTCTTGGTCATCTGCGGAACGGTGATCACCCGCAAGTGATCCCCGGAAAGCCCCACCCGTAACACGCCTTCCAGACGCGGCAGATAATCCAGGCCAACCTCCAGCGGCTGGAGAAAAACTTCCCATACCGGTCCGGGGAGAAACCTGGCTTTGAGGGCCGAAGGAGTATCCATCGCCAGCAGCTGACCCTGACGCATCATCCCGACTCGTTGGCAATATTCGGCCTCATCCATGTAATGGGTCGTGACCAAGATCGTCACCCCCTCCTCCGCCAAGGCATAGATCAGGTCCCAAAAGGCGCGACGCGCCAGCGGGTCCACACCGGAGGTCGGCTCGTCCAGGAAGAGGAGTTCCGGGCGATGAACAAGGGCGATGGCCAGCGCCAGACGTTGGCGCCAGCCGGTGGAAAGAGAAGCGGCCATTGTGCGGCGGTGAGCCTGCAACCCCACCATTTCCAACACTTCCTCCAACCTCTCCCGATGGCGCACACCGTAAACGCCGCTATAGAATTCCAGGTTTTCCCACACCGTCAGATCATTATAAAGGGCAAATTTTTGCGACATGTAGCCGCTACGGGCGCGCACCGCCTCGGCCTGGGAAAACGCATCAAAGCCCAGCACGCGCGCATACCCCTCGCTTGGGCGGAGCAACCCCAGCAACATGCGAATGGTCGTCGTCTTGCCGGAGCCATTTGGCCCTAAATAGCCCACGATCTCCCCACGTTGCACCTGGAAGGAGATGTGGTCAACGGCGAGAAAATCCCCAAAACGGCGGGTTAGGTTTTCCACTTCGATCACGTTCTCGCTCATATCGGCCTCATGGATGAAAGGCTCATTCGGAAACGGCAAAGGCCATGAAGGCATCTTCCAGTGTGGGCGGAACCGGATAGGCGGCCTCCATGTGGCATGGGGGCGGCGGTGCCTGATGTTTCAGTCGCTCCAGAATAGAAGGCAAACTTCCTTGACGAACACGCACATGGAGACGATCTCCGAACGCATGGATATCTTCGACTCCATCCATGCCCTGTAACCAGGCCCGCAAGGCTCTCAAAGGGGCCCCGCGCACTTCCAGCATCCGTTCGCTCAATTGTGCTCGCAACTCGGAGGGGCTCCCTTCGGCGCGAATCCTCCCTGCTTGCATAAAGCCAATACGATGGCAACGGGCCGCCTCGTCCATATAGGGAGTCGAGATCAGGATCGCCACCGGATGCTCGGCGGTGCGCACCAGATGGATCAGCAATTGCCAGAAATCCTGCCGTGTGACGGGGTCCACACCGGTTGTAGGCTCATCGAGCAGCAACAAACGCGGCTTGGTAACCAGGGCAATGGCAAGTCCCAACTTCTGTTTCATCCCACCGGAAAGTTGCCCGGCCAGACGATTTTGAAAGCGATCGAGGTCAACAAAGCGCAGAATCTCCAGGCTGCGCGTCAGCCATTCGGTCGCCGAAAGCCCCCGCACCTCGGCAAAGAAGCGGATGTTCTCCAGCACCGTCAGGTCCTCATAGAGCGAGAAACGTTGTGAAAGATAGCCGATGAAGCGACGTCCCTGCTCCGGATTGCGGTGCATATCCACACCGGCAATGCGCACCTGCCCCTGATCGGGTTGCAAAGCGCCCACCAGCAAACGCATGGTGGTCGTCTTGCCGGCGCCATCCGGTCCCACCAGGCCATAGATCTCACCCGGCCGCAGCCGCAGGGAAACATCTTCCACCGCGCGTACCTCACCAAAGCGCTTGTGGAGATGTTCTGCCTCCAACAGATATTCTTCCATCTCACCCATCACTCTTCAAAGATGACATCCGCGGGCATGCCCAGCTTCAATCGTCCGGAAGGGTCTTCTACCTTCAGCTTGATGGCATACACGGTAGAGCTGCGCCCTTCGACCGTTTGTACATTGCGCGGGGTAAATTCGGCCTGATCCGAAATATAAATGACATGGGCGCTGAAAACTTCGCCGGGGAAAGAATCCACACTCACCTGTGCGGCTTGCCCCAAATGGATACGCCCATACTGATCTTCGGGAATATAGACGGTGATGGTTAGATTGCTCAGATCGGCAAGGGTTAGAGCCACTGCGCCGGGTTGTAGGAACTCGCCCGGTTCTGCCACGCGGCTGAGGATCACGCCATCCATCGGCGCCAGGAGGGTGAGCTTCTGGATTTGGGCATCGATCAGGTCGAGGGCCGCCTGCGCCTGTTTGATCCCGGCCTGCGCCTGCGCGACAGCGGCTTTGGCTTGCTCCAAAGCAATCGCCGCAATGCGCATCTGGGGCGAGTTCTCTCCGGTTTGCAGGGATTGCAACCAGTCTCGTGCCGCGTTATAGCGCTCCTGGGCAACGGAGATCTTCGCCCGCGCTTTGAGCACATCCTGCGCTTCCTTCGTGCTCAGAAGATCATCATAGGCTTTTTGGGCATCCTGTAGTTCGCGCTCGACTTCATCCAGCAAGTCACTGGCTGCCTGAATCACATCGCTATCGCCGGTGAGCAATTTAGCCAGGCGGATCTTGATCAGATAGCGATTCGGCAGATAGGGCGGCAGGTCTACATCCACATCTTCCGGGCGCACTTTGCCACCGGTAGCCTGAGCACGATCGTATACCTGTTTAACCACCTGATAGGTAATGCGCGCCTGATTCAGGCGCTCCTCGGCAGCCAGGAAAGCGGCATACTTCTCTGCCGAAACCATTTTCTGCAAATCGGCTTCCGCTTCGGCAAGCGCCTGGGCGGCCGCATCCACTTCAGCCTGGGCCGCTTTCAATTGCTCCTTGCGGGTGAAATACCAAAGGGGCTGGGTGAAAATCCCCGGCGCACGCTGAATCCAATCCTGCAAGCGCGCCGCCCCTTCCTGGGCACGAGCCGCCGCCAGGGCGGCATCATACTGTGCCTGTGCCATCTCCTGATTGACGGCGGCGGTTTGGGCAGCCTGCCGAGCGGCTTCCAGCGCCGCTTCGGCCTGAGCTCGTTGAGCCTGTAGCAAACTTCCATCCAAACGCAAAAGTACATCCCCCTGATGGACGAACTGGCCCTCCTCAACGAGCACTTCCTTGACCTTGCCGGCTACTTCCGGTGCCAGCGAGATGGTAGTTGCCTCGATCGTGCCGGAGGCTTTGAGGACTGTGCTGCTCTCCTCTTTCATCGAGCGCAAGCCGTAGATCACGGCGGCACCCAGCAGGATAACGAGCAAAAAGACAACCGGTATAGGGGGTCTGCGATGCATACTTCCTCCTTCAATCCAGACGTTTGCGGAAGCGCAGGGCGGCGGCTCCCATCAGGAAAATACCCAGCAGGGCAAGAGCCAAGGTTTCCTGTTGAAGAACCTCCAGCCCGGCTCCTTTGAGCAGGATCGCACGGATAATCACAAGATAGTAGCGCAAGGGAATCAGGTACGAAATCCACTGAAGGACCTTCGGCATAGCCTCGAGGGGAAAGAAAAAGCCGGAAAGAAAAATCCCCGGTAATAAAGTCATCCACACCGAAAGCATGGCCTCTTGTTGAGTATTGGCAATGGTGGAGGCCAACAGCCCAATGCCCAACCCGGAAAGGAGCAAGAGCCCGGAAAGCGCCAGTAGAAGCGTCAGGCTACCGCGAACCGGCACTCCAAACCACCAGTGACCGATCACCAGGACTTCCAGGGTATCAAAAAAAGCCAGCAACACATAAGGCAGGATTTTCCCCACCACCAGTTCCCAAGGGCGAATGGGCGTGACGATCAATTGCTCGATGGTGCCACGTTCGCGCTCGCGCACGATCGCCGTGGCCGTCAGGATCGAGGTAATCGCATAGAGGATCATCCCGATCACGCCGGGGATCATGAAATAGGCAGAGATCAGATCGGGGTTATACCAGACGCGCGGGCGCACCTCGAGCGGTGGTTTCAGCATCTCCGAGCGCCCCAGCGAGGCCAGCCGGGCCTCCAGAACCTTGGTGGCCTGGCTCTGACCGATCAGCTGAGCTGTCGAAAACGCTGTAGAACCGATGGTCGGATCCGAACCATCCAGGATAACCGCCACTTGTGCTTCCCCCTGGAGCAGGCGCGTGGCATAGTCCGGCGGGATGATTAGGCCGGCGCGCGCCTTTCCCCGTTCGATCAGCCACTGCAATTCGGCTTCTGAATCAACCTGATAGGCAATGCGAAAGTAATTTGCCGCCTCAAAAGCTTCCACCAGCTCCCGTGATTGTGGCGAGCGGCTCCGATCCAGCACCGCCAAAGGCACGTTCTTCACATCATTGGTGGCCGCATAGCCTAACAGGAAAAGTTGTAGGATAGGGATCACCAAGATGATCACCACCGTGCGCAGATCACGGAAGATCTGCAGAAATTCCTTACGGATAATTGAAAGCAACCGTCCCCACATCATGCCTCCTTGAGGATGCCGTGCAGGTAGATTTCAACGAACTGGTCTAACGCGTCGGATGGCATAAAGGCCTCCAATTTGTGACCCAGCAAGCGTTCACTGACATAGAAGGCGAAGAAAAAGCCGATGAAGGAGCGCAAGAGCATCGGCGCCGAAAACGGACGCAACCCAGGAGTTTGCTGCGCGGCGCGCTCGAACAAAAGCACAATTTCTGGAAAGATCTCTTCAAACAGCAAGGGAAGATGAGCACCGTTGAACTCTACGATCTCGATCAACATCAGATTCAAAATCGCGGGCTCCTGCTGCAAGATTTCAACAAACTGTCGCGCCGCCTGGCGGATGAAGGTTTCCAGGTTTTCTGTCGGCAACGTTTTCAATACGGCCAGCGCCTCGCGATAGGGATGCTTTTCCATGAAAACAGCGCGGAAAATGGCCTCTTTATCGCGAAAATGATGATAGATCGCCCCGATGGTCAGAGAGGCCTTCTGTGCAATCTGACGGATGGAAGTGCCGTGATAGCCTTGTTGCAAAAAGAGCTCGAAGGCGGCATCTAAAATGGCTTTACGGGTGGTTAGCTCGGTCATAGCGAACGTTCGTTATGGATTATACCATAGAGAGGGCGGAGTCGATGATGAACCGTGGGCTAGAGTGTAGGCGATAGACCGTGAACCGTGGACCGTAGACCGTAGACCGTTGAGCGTGGAAGGTGCGGCAAAACGAAAAGGGTGAGCCTCCTCCTCAGGCTCACCCCTCGGTCCCCTCTCGTTTGTGGCGAGAGGGACTTTACTCCTGCACTGGTTCAAAATATTGAATGTCCAGGATAGAACCCTGGCGCTCCGCCGGTGGCTTGAGCACAGCGCGCATCGGCATGCCGATGATCAACGTTTCGGGATCGGCATTAAGGAAGTGGACAATGCCGCCATCTCCAAAGCTCACCAGCCCGACCACCTGCGGTTTTTCCAGGGGACGACCCTCGTAATCCACATACAGGACGGTAAAGGTGTGTAACTCACCCACCAGCCCCATATCGCGCCAATCGGTCAATTCGCCCAGGCAGCGTTCGCAGAAAACGGTCGCCGGAACGTAAGTGTGATCGCACTTTGGGCAGTAGCTTCCCAGAATTTTCCCCTCGTCCTTCAAGGCGCGGAAGAAGCGTTCACCGGCCAGACCGTACGTATAGCGATGAGCCGCCGGCAAACGACCAAACCAAGCTTGCGGAGCATGCGCATCCCGTTCTAGGAACGTCATGGTCGCCTCCTATCGGATGGGTTTGAAATACAGAATATCGGTGATCGCGCCGGTGCGTTCGGCTTCCGGTTTCCAAACCGCCTGGACGCGCATGCCGATGTGCACTTCGTTCGGGTCCACTTCGCCCAATTTATGCAGGATTCCGCCCATCACCACCGAGGCCGGGCCCAATTCGGAAGTACCGTCAATGTGAATGACGGCGGGGATTTCCGGCTGGCTTATGCGGCGCATATCCCAGGTGATGTAACAGAGCGAAAACGTGTTCACCGTTCCGGTATCGGGCAACTCGACGTATTCTTCCATCGGGCGAAAACACCATTCACAAACGGTGCGCGGCGGCACAACCACCTTGCGACAGTGACTGCAGCGCACGCCCAGGATCACCCCTCGCTTCAGGCCGGCCAAGTAGGTACCGATAGCAATCCCGGTATCCCAGGCATATTCGGCCTTCAGTTCATCCATCTGGTAAAGCACCTTTCCCTCGCGAAAATCTTCTTCATCCAGCGAAACACCGGGGAAATGTTTAAAGCGAACGGTCATTGTAGCCTCCTTCTCCGTTTACCGACCCATCACCACTACGGTCCCAACTTGCATCAGGTCGCCCCAGGCCTGCGCCACACCGCGGCGCGGGTTGCCCGGCACCTGGCGTTCTCCGGCCTCGCCGCGCAATTGCCAGAAGAGCTCGGCAATCTTCATCAGCCCGGCCGCAGCGATCGGATTGCCCACGCCGAGCAGTCCGCCCGATGGGCAGATCGGCAGATCACCATCGCGTTCGGCCGTTCCATCCAGGTAGAGCTCAATGGCACGGCCGCGCGGGGCCAGCTGCAGCCCTTCCAGGTGATGAAGCACTTTATAGTCGAAGGGATCGTACGGCTCGGCGATGTGAATCTCCTTGCGCGGCTCTTTGATCCCGGCCATCTCGTAGGCCATACGCGCCGCATATTCCACATAGCGCGGGTAGACCAGATCGCGATTGGTCCAGTAGGCCGTATCCAAATTCCACCCCACCCCCTCGATCCACACCGGCTTGTCGGTCAAGCGCTTCGCAACGTGCTCGGCGGCCAGCACAATCGCCACGGCACCATCCGAAACCGGGCTGACATCCAAGCGCTGCACCGGCCAGGCCAGCACCTCGGAATTGAGCACATCCTCCACCGTAATGTTCGGATCGCCGAGCAACGCGCATGGGTGAGCGGCTGCATTGCGCTTATGGAGCACGGCCACGCGGGCAATATCCTCCTTCTTCAGCCCATACGTGGTCATGTAGCGATTCATTTCCAAGGCGAAGATCCATAGCAGGTTCGGCCCCAGAGCTCGCTCGGTGGTGTGATCGAAGATGGTGAGGAAGGCCGCCTGCGCATGAGGGTAGAAGGAGGACATTTTCTCTTCCGCCACCACCAGCACTACATCGAACATCCCGGAGGCCACGTGATACCAGCCCTGGATGGGGACGAAAACACCCGTCCCACCACCGACGAAGGAGCGCATAAAGGGCTTGCGCCAGGCTCCGGCTCCATCGGAAGCATATTCTCCGTTCATGTGAACGCCGTCAAAGGCATCCGGCGCCGTGCCGAAGCAGACGGCATCGATATCGTCCATCGTCAGTTCACAGGACTCCAGCGCCATCCGCGCCGCTTCCCAGGAGAGTTCCTTGGGAGTTTCCAGCGCCCGGCGCACAAAACGGGTCATGCCGGCCCCGATTACGGCTACTTTTCGCATTCCCATAGGATGCTCCTTTCGCTAATTCGTCAAAATAGCGACCGCTCCGCTCGTCGTCGGAACGCCGCGCCAGGATTGAACCAGGGCTACTTCGGCCCCTTCCACTTGGTGCGCGCCGGCTTCGCCGCGCAATTGCAAAACGGCCTCCAGGGTGCGCATGAGACCGGTCGCTTCCAGCATGTGCCCCACTCCCAGGCTACCGCCGGAGGGATTGACCGGGAATTCGCCATCTAAATCAAAGGCGCCGGCCTCCAGCAGCGAACCGGCTTCCCCATAGCCGCATACGCCCAACGCCTCCAGCGATTGCAGTTCCTTATAGGCATAGGTATCATCCACCTCTGCCAGATCGATCTCATTCCATGGGTCGCGAATGCCGGCCTGGGCATAGGCCATCTGCGCCGCTTGTTGGAGATAGGGCAGATTGCCCCATTCGCGGCTCTCCAGCGAAGGCGAATCGTTGCACCAACCAATGCCGCGAATCCAGATGGGATCTTCGCGCAAGGCGCGGGCAACGTCCTCCGAGGCCAGCACCACCACAATTCCCCCATCGGTCGTCGGAGCCGCTTCACGCTTCCCCAAAGGCCACGCCAAGGGTGGGCCGAAGAGCACCTCATCCAAGCTGAGATCGGCACCGTAGGAGGCCAGGGGATTGCGCAGGGCATTGCGGCGATTTTTGACCACCACGGCGGCGCACTGCTCACGGGTGGTGCCGCTCTCGTAGAGGTAGCGGTGCATCTCCATCCCGGCAACGAAATGCGTGTTCAGGCGCAAGGGACGGTTGAGCACCGGGTCCTGCGCATAGGCGGTAATCGTGTCCGGAGTCAGGATGTTCGAGGCTTTGCTATGCCCCTCGACTACAACGATGCGGGCAATCCCGCTACGGATGAGCATCACCCCCGTCGCCAGGCCGTGCAAACCATCCCCGGTGATCGTCTGTACCGACTTGAGCACCGCCCCTAGCTGATCCGGCACATACTCATCGGTGATGCTCGTCCCTTCGATGAAATCCTCCGCTACGGAGACGAACGAATCCACATCCCGCCGCGGGTCAATGCCGGCATCGGCATAGGCGCGGACCGCCGCTTCGTACATCAGCTCCTTATATGACAAATCGGGTGTCTTCGGCCTGAAACCAGACCAACCGACACCCACAATCGCAACCTGTTGACTCATAGATGCTCCTTTCCTTTGGGGATTCGGAAAACTGGGTGAATTATATCACGAGGGGGATGCTTGAAAGACATCCCGCAGTTTGACGAACCGGCGCGCCCCATGCGCGCTGATGCGCAAGTCAAAACAGCGGCTCGGAATGCCGGCTTGGGCAAATGCCTGCTGCATAGGCTGGGCTACATCCTCCATTCCCGGCAGAGAAAAAGCGATCAGCGAGGGGCCGGCACCCGAAAGCGCCACCGCCGCGCCCAAGCGTTCCGCCGCCCGAAGCGCCTCCTGCGCTCCGGGGATCGACGGCAAGCGATAGGGCTGATGTAATTCATCCTGCATCGCCCGTCGCAGGAGATCGAGATCCCCTTTGGCAAAGGCCTGGGTCACCAGCACAGCGCGCGCAATGCTCCTCGCAGCCCGATCAAGCGGCACCTCCTGCGGCAAAAGTCGACGTGAGACCTGGGTCGGCAGAGAAAATTCCGGCACGATCACCGTGACCCGAAACGGACGCCAGGGCAGGGAACGTACCAGCACTCGGTCTTCTTCCTGAAGAGAGACGGTCAGACCGCCGAAGAAGGCCGGTGCAATGTTATCCGGATGTCCCTCAATCTCTATGGCCAGGTACAGGAGTTCATCGTCCGAGAGTGGCTGCCCGAGTAGAGCATTCGCCGCCAAAAGTCCGCTGACGATGGCCGCGGCGCTCGAACCAAGACCGGCCCCCCACGGGATGCGATTACGCGCCCGAATGCGCATCCCCTGCGGAAACGGGCAAGCGCAAACCTCATAGACCCGGCGCATGGCGCGCAGGAAAAGGTTCTCATCCTCAACCGAAGCATTTTGCTCCCCCTCCCCCAGCATGCGGAAGGAGATCGTTTGACCGGTCAACGTCACGCGCGTTTCGTTCCAGAGATCGAGTGCCAAGCCCAGCGCATCAAAGCCGGGGCCCAGGTTGGCGGTGGTGGCCGGAGCGCGAACGGTGACGGAAAGCATAGATCACGAGGGAGGACGCAAGAGCACTTTGAGCACCCCCGGTTGGGCAGCGCGTTCAAAGGCCTGGAGCGCCTTCTGGAGCGGGAATTCATCCATGATCAGCGGAGTCGGGTCAATGCGGCCACTTTCCATCAGTCGCAATGCCGGCTCGAAGGGGCCACAGCGAGAACCGAGAATTTGTACCTCGTCCACTACCAACGATGAAAAGTTGACCTGCAGATCCCCCTTGTAGGTAGATTTCATCACCAGCAAGCCTCGCGGCCGGATGGCGCGCCGGGCGATCGCAAATCCCTCCGCCGAACCGGTCGCTTCCACGACCACATCCCAGCGCCGCGGGGCGATTGATTCCTCATCAATTACCGCAATCCCCCAACGCTTTAGCAGCGTGCGCGGATGCTCACGTCGCGCCAGGACGTGCAGATCACACCCCACCTGCGCCAACACTTGAGCGATCAGCAACCCCAAGCGCCCCGCGCCGATCACCAGCACGCGATCGGTAGGGCGGATGTGAGCCTGTTCGAGGATCTCCAGCGCCGCAGCCAGCGGCTCGGTGAAGACAGCCTTTTCATCCGGCAAAGAAGGCGGCACACGATGCAGGTTCGCCAACGGGAGGCGCGTGTATTCGGCAAAGGTCCCGTTGCGGTTGACGATGCCGAGCACGGTGCGATTTTCGCAATGGGTAGGATAACCGTTGCGGCATGGCTCACAATGCCCGCAGACTGCATTGATCTCCCCCACCACGCGTTGCCCGATCCACTGTGGATCGGGCGCCTCAACCACCTCGCCGACGAACTCATGTCCCAGCACCCCTCGGTAGGGATAGTAGCCCTTCACCATTTCCAGATCGGTGCTACAGATGCCGGCCAAGCGCACACGGATCACCGTCTCGCCATCCGCTTCAGGTCGCGGGAGCGAGCGCAGATCAAGACGCCGATCTTCCAGCCAGAGGGCAAGCATATTGCGTTGGTGCCAATTTTACACCGTTTGCCTCTGCCCGGCAAATATAAGCTAAGATTAGTGACCGTTCAAACATTGGCAAAGTCGACAGATCAAAAAATTTCTTCTCACTTTGGATCCATTTTGTCTGGTGTAACGACACACTTGAGCGAATAAGAGTGCAAAACTGGGCAGATAAAGCACTCTTCTCCCACCGTGGACGGACGGAGAGCGATTTTCACCAATCTATGAATAGTCACCTAAGATTCAAATGAACTCTTCGGACGTCAAACGACTTAAATCTTGATAGAAATTGTTTTCGGTAGGTGGCGTGAACAGGCAACGGTTTGTGCCCACCACTCTTTATGAGCGTTCATCAAAATCCGAAAACTCATGTAGCCTTGTCACATTTGAGGTTTTCGGACAGGATAGAATAGTCGCCAAGCGGGTACTTTATATGCAAATAAACCTGTTACATATGCTTCATACTGCGCTTCAAATGGGTTTGCTTTCTTGCTTCAGATAACAAAAACATAAGAAAGTAAAAGGATACAGACGTTAAGCAATGGGAAAGGGCCCAAAGCCCCCAATCATATCTATGGGCATCCCTTACAAACTGCATGGCAATCCTGAAATAATGCTCGCACATTTTTTTAGCGCCGCACATTTTCATAATCTCTTGTTTGTGAGACTTGACTACATCCATATGACCTAATGCGTTCAAAAAGCGGTCATTTGATATTCTCGGCAACGAATGCCGATGATATATGACTAGGACTTGATCTACAAAGTCAAAAAAGGTTGTTCGAGCTAGTCGAATACACATATCCCATTCTTGATATGCGCGGATTTTTTCATCCCAATACCCAATTTTTTCTAATATATCTTTTCTTACGACCAATGTACTTGTGTCAGTCAGCCAATTCGCAAGAGCCACTTTATAGACATCTCCGCGATAATACGGAAGCATATCAAAGAAATGTCCATCAGGATAAACTACCCGAAAACCACAGTAGACAACGCCAACTTGGCTATCTCGAAACAACTCCATCTGCAATCTTAGTTTGTCAGGTAGCCATTCATTATCAGAATCCAGGAACGCTATATATTCTCCACTAGCAGCACGACATCCTACGTTACGCGCTACCTGTGCACCGCAATTCGTTGGTAGGTATATACAGTGAACTCTAGAATCTTCGCCAGATAATGAGTTAAGCACAGTATGCGTGTCATCAATGGAACCATCGTCCACCACGATTATCTCGAAATCTTGGTAAGTCTGAGTCAGCACACTTTGCACTGCTCTTTTGACGAATAGAGCCCGGTTAAAAGTAGGAATTACGACCGAAACTGTAGCCACAGATATACCTCTGGGAATCAATTAGCGTATCACCTTTATACAATAATCGATTCCGTCGAGTCGATCTTGAAAATCTACTCTAATTAACCCACAAAGACCTCGTCGATTTTCAAAGCCGTATGGAAGATCCAAAATCCGCTCGACCGGTTGGTGGAATGAGACACGAATTTCTTCGCTACCATGTATCAAACTCACTCCACCTTGAATAACTTTTACCTCAGTGATTACACCTGTACCTGAGTCTCGGAGATAAGGTATCAATAAAGTCTTATAATTTCTTAGGCCGTGGGTAATTTCGGAAACGTATATTTCATCACTTATGCTGGCTAGAAGCACATAACTGTATGATTCCCCTCTAATACGAGCTTGCAAACATAAACTAGCTGGTGTGTTATGCTTTTCGATGACACCGATTAATTCAGATGGTTGCTGAGCAATGATCGTCAATCTTGATAATCCTGGAGAATCCCGATGGGCCAGGCCAAGATTAAACAATCTTCCCGTCTCTAAGTTTTTGACACTCGATACAAAGTGAAAATAACGCCCGGCCCCAAAGGTAACATCCACTATCCCAAATCCGTCATATTCTGATGCTGGATTCGCATTTATGTGCAAACTATAGCGACCATGATGGATGATACCTCGACAGATGGGATAACGTTCTACACGGAATGAAGGTGGGCGTAAATCGAGATTCTTGTCGGTGAATTCAAAACCAAACCCAATTGCTGTTCCAAGGAAACTTAATGCTAGAGGTCCATAATGACCATCTGCTGTGTAGATCTCATATCCAACTCGATAGGTTGGCGGTAAACAGTTTTCTACCGGGCTATAAGGGCCATCGGCTCGTTGCCAACGCCGCATTGCGCTGTAGGCTCGTTGAGCAGCATCGATACATTTTTCTGCCAGACGTAAATCTCGATTCCGGAAATAACCGGCTGCTAGAGTGAAAAAAGCACACTCTACGCCAAGAGTCCAGGTTTGTCCTGTGCTTCGGTGACCTGAGGCTAATGAACCATCGGATAATTGGAGGTCAAGGCTTCGCTGCAATCCGGTTACCAGCAACTTTTCAAGCAAATCTTTCAATTTCCCGTGATAACCTTCTACTAGTATCTCAGCAAGATGATAACGAGTAAAAAGATCATAGGAATTTGGATAGCCCGGTTCTAGATATAATCCCCGCTCAATCGCAATTCGTTCTGCAAAGAAAGTCTCTAACCATTTATCAAACTGCTCTATTGGATACGGAGAAAAACCTTCACAGAACCTAAGCCATTCACCCAACAACCAAACCGCTGCTACATTGGATGGCGGTCGGCTACTGAAAGATTGCTCAATACTAACATTCGCGATTTGCTTAGCAAATCGCTTAACTGCAAATGCTTGCGACTTCTTCAACAGTCGATATGTTTTCAAGATCGGGGGCCAAAAAAAATCGCGATGGTTGAAACGATATATCTCGCCGGTATCACGTCTAAAACCGGAAGCAGTTGGAGGATCATTGAAGTTGGAGACGTGTTTTAAAGCAAAAATTAATCCATTTCTGGCTCGATGAAAGTAATCACTATATAAACTATTCATTGGGAGATTATTTGCCAGTATTGCGTTACATAATGCGTAATAAGCGGAACCATACTGAGTAGGTTCTTCAAAGACAGGATCAAATAATTCTCCATCAGGTTTGAGATATACAGCGTAGCTATCCACACCCTGACGAAAGAAGTTAATTGGTTCTTCGAGGAGTTTAGCGGAGTTAGGGAGTGTCTTCATTGATTCGTTTTCTTTAGCATCAGACATTTGGGGTAGGCTCATTTTCTTGTCCATAGTACTGCGCTTCACGGCGTCGAATAAGATTTTCGAGCGGCAACAACACTAGGTAAGCGTAATATGCCTTAAGAGCCTTACTGCTTATAATTCGTCTATGAATGTTTACGAGATTCTGATTAATCCATTCTATATAACTAGGATTAATAATTTCCCTGAGCAACCGAACATCTAACAGACGCGGTGGGTTAGTTTTAATCGCTTGTATGTCCAAACCAAATTTTGTGTCTGCAACGAGTCCCATATTCTCCAGATCCAGTCCCCGCATCTTAAAAAATTCTTTTTGCCAGAGTCGATCTCTGCGGCGTTTTGGGGGTAAAGTGAGCATCTTCATCGCGAGCTCAAAATCTACAAATGGAAGGTATGGTTTGAAACCATAGTACTTTGGCACACAACCAAAATACGAGAGCAACATTGCTCGTGTGCGTGCCACTTCCACAGATCTGAATACGTCATCGGCGAGGAATTCTGAGGTCTTCTCCCAGTATTTTTCTCTTAGAGAATAATCTGTCTTAAGCAAACTCTCTTTGGAGTCTGCATTCATGCCATGAGTGTGACCGAGTAAAGTGATTGCTTTACAATCACTAATTGTCGGGAATTGAATGCGTCCAGCCCAGCAATCTCCAAAGACACCATTCAAAAAAAGAGTATTTTCCTTAACTCTAGAGCGCACTTTAAGGACAAATTCAATATAGTGCATACCATGTGCGTGTGTATGGGTGGAAGGACCGTACAATTTCTCCCATACATCAAAATAGTGGTGAAAGCCATCTAGTACGATTTGTTCCCACTGAAATCCAAGAATGTCTGCTAATCTGCGAGCATAGACAACATCTCGAGAGATTTCTTGATTTGGTGAAACACCATACGAGAAGGCACGAACACGCGATCTGTCTCTAATATGGCTCAGTAGCAAACGGCAATCATAACCACCACTGGCGGATACAACTATCTCTTCACGAGTAGACGTCTCCAATTGACCAATTAGAACTGACAAACGCTCAAGAACATCATCTTCAAGCGACACTTTGCCAAGCCACTTCTCCACCGGATCATCCAAGTAAATGATCTGCATTGTACCATCAGGCTTGACAATAAGCCTAGAAGAGTGCCGCAAGAACTTTACATGCTTGATGGGAGTCTGTTCAAAAACAGAAAAACCAAAATCTAAATAGTTGTTGAGGCCCTCTGGATCAAATTCGAGGCTGCTGTAATCAATGACATCATGAATATTATGACTGACTTTTCTGGTGAGCTCATTGTAAAACACCGGTTCTGACGCCAACCAGTCGGTTTCAAACACTTGGTCCATTGCAGTCTCAGGGACCGGCTTCGGCGAAGTAAAAAGTATCGTTGAGGTTTTCTCGGGTATATTTCCAGAATCCTGTTTTCCCACAATCCGAGGTGCCAAAACAGGCTCTGAAAAGCTCCTACCCAATTTGGCAAGAATATCTATTTGCCTATCAATTTCACTCAAAGCAGTCCAAAGATAAAGACTGCATTCCAACCATTCATGTCCGCGCACTTGATCTCCGGCATTAAGATAAATTAGGCCTAAACGATAGGTACATTCCGCAACGGTTCTCAAATCTCCCAAGCAAGAAGCAATTTCTAGGGCTTTTGTGTAGTAATATTCTGCCCAATCTGGACGACCTTTGAGAAAGTACCTCTCTGCCAATCTAAGCAAGGTCTCTATCTCTGAAATTGTTACGTCGGTAGAAGTAACCTGATCAGAAGGCACGATATGTAGTGAGGTATAAGTGTTTCGATCTAGTTGAGAAGGCGACCGTTGAGAATAGATCTCGTAGAGGTGACTTTTGTCAGGACAAATCCGACAGGGCACACGGATAGTTGTAGGAGGATTAACTACACAGACTTGAGGCGCATGGATAGTGATAGAATCTGCCAGCACAGAATCAATAAAGTCAGCGAAGGAACCTTTCTCCTCCTCTTTTTCTTTTAGACGTGCCTCGAAAAGATCGAGGAAAGTTCGAGGTATTATTGACCAACACAGGCGGGTTACACCGCGTTGAAAGTAGAGAGAAGGCAAGAGCGTACCACTATGTCCGTAGATAATTACTTCGCGCGCTTGACTCGCGGCATCTAGCAATTCTTCCATTGTTCCGTTGCATAGTGCCGATCCGGTGATGATCACTATGTCAGACTCCCTAAGATAATCAGCACAATCATGGCCATCATATACATATAACGATTGCGCGCGCATTCTAGGTTTATAAGATTCCAGTTCTAAATCGATCATTTTCTTGCCTTCTGGCAATCTATAATTGAGATCAGAAACATAAATCCGAGAGAATTTAGGAGATTTGAGAGCTTGTTCAAGATAGCCTCCAAAGCCTACAATGTGAATCGTATCACCTTCGCAGGCGATGCTGTCGAGGGATATACTCCCATCTGTAACTGCATATCCCGCTTTTTGGAGCTCAGTTCGGTTCAGAAATGGGCGTGACAGAGCTCCCAAAATAGCGCATAAAGCCGAACGCTCGCAAAGCGCAAGCTCCTGTTTTTCAAGCAAAGTCCCAAGCAAAAGAGGATCTTTTTCAACACGGGCGAGAAGACCATGTGCAGTTTCTATCGGATCATACTGACGCCGATATTTTATAAAACCTTCGTTGTCATAATTGAGGGCGACATCGACTTGCCCGTTGTTGAGCTCCACAACAGTATAGAGTTCCTGAAGCCAGAGCCCCGATACTCTTAGATTGTTCCACGCATCACCGTATAAATCAGGCAAAAGCAATGCCGCTTCTCGCAAAAGAGACGTTGACATTTTGGCTACTGGAAACTACATAGGACGAGTTAGATGTGTGCCAGACTACCAAAATAGGCTATGGCTTCTGACGGAGAAAGTTTGCTACCTTCTTTTTTCCACAATCTCTCGCGCAATAAGCACTTGAGTGGACAATCGCCAAAACTTTGCTTTGGAGGATGAAGTGTCTGCTTTGTGTGTACGAGCTTAGCAAGAGAGTGTTCGTAAATGCTCCCTATACGTGGTACGGGAGGATCGTCATAGCAAATGCGTGCCTCACCATCCAGATAAATCACGATGCCATACTTCCAAAGTATACAAGCATCAGCTCTATCAAGGGAATGCCCAACGGCTGCATAGCCAAGCCGTGAATTGATCTCTTCACACAGTTTTACATATTCTTCTGGCGTGGTAATCAACTCTTTCCAATGAAGAACAGCCCGACCGGCCAGGGACAGATTGTCCAGGAAAAGTTTGATTCCTTGTTTTGCACAATAAACAGCTAGATTGGGCAAATCGGAAAGATTTGAGCGCGTTACTACAGCATTAATTGCCAATCGTACAAGCCTGTAACCACCGACCACGGTTTCTTGTTCACCATATCCGACGGCAAGTAGATTTTCTAGGCCACGCATAGTCCGTTGGAACGCGTTGTTGGTATCGGTCAGCCAGTTGAAAGATATTTCATCCAGAGTATCAAGTTTAAGACATACAGAGACATCATGGGCGTATAGGAATCGGGCCAGATCGCGTGTAATCCGTGAGCCATTTGAATATAGGACTGTGGTAAGTCCCAAAGCCGCAGCTCTCTCAATTACTGCGGGAAAGGCAGGATCAAGGAGAGGTTCTCCGGCACCCGCCAACACTACAGACTTTGCACCCAGATCTTTTGCCTGGTGAATTAGATCACAGAGGGTCTTTTGATCGAGTTCTCTCGCTGCTCGTTTTCCACCATCCTGGGCACAATACCTACAGTGGTAATTGCAGCGTTTAGATAATGTGAGGCCTAGGAACCACAGAGGAAAGGGAAACGGAAGGCCAGCACAATTTCCGTGCAAATTTTGGGGATCGACAAATAGCCCCTTGAGAATCAAGTTCTCTGACATAATTCACCTCATACTGACAACTTGTGTTATGTAGTTACTTCTGTTCTTGAAGTGCAAATTCATCTACCGGATAATGCCAACACATGTGGTAACTTCCAAAGACATCGCCATGGCAAAAAGCATCACAACGACATCCGAAGTAGCATTTATCATGCAGTGCACAAGCACCACAATTGCCGTGCATGCGGTCCAGGCTACGCAGATCGCGCAAAATTGGTGACCGCATAATTTGAGACAGCGGTTCCACGCGAACGTTTCCTAATGGTATATTGATCCCATAACAAGGTTGAACTGTTCCATTGTGGTTTACGACAACGTTGTAAAATAACTTATCACACGGAAAACCAACATAGGGGGGAGATGGAAACCAGGTATAACCATATTCCGTTTGATCTATTTCGAGGAGTAACTCGAAGAGTCTACGTGCTTGCTCTCTCGTCACATGCATCTCCTCGTTAATTGCTCCCCGACCGCCGTGCATTGTCAATTCAAAGTACGGAATGATCGAATGATCTCGCGCCCATCGATAAATATCAGGCAATTCCTCATAATTTTGCGGAAAGATACCAGACTCAATACCCATCCGATACGGATTGCTTGTGTTAAAGCCCACATCAAGTAAGGCCTGAATTCCAGCCTGGATCTTCTGGAATGCGCCTCGTCGTCCGCAGATGTAATCCTGTATTTCGGGTTTTTTACTATTGAATTTGACAATCAAAGAGACCGGCCGCGTAAGAAGCCATTCCGCTTCTTTGTGTCCTATCATGGTTCCGTTTGTAAAAAACATGGTCTTCATGCCGCAATCGGTAACAAAATCTATTAGTTCCCAAATATCTGGCCATAGCAGCGGCTCTCCATGCCCGGCGATTCGCACCGTTCGCGCTCCGAGCGCCTTAGCCTGAACAACAATGCTCTTGATTTCATCAAGGGAAAGGTTATCTGCATCTGGTTTCCCGGCGGATGTATAACAATGTCGGCAGCGCAAATTGCATGTGCGTGGCAGCATTGGGCTGATCGTAAGCAGTGTGCCGTTGATACGCGCTTGGTGTACATCTTCCCTTGAAAAGTCAAGTGCATCGATAAAAGGAGGAGGTCTGAATTCAGGGCTCATAATTTCTCTCCATTTCTTAATATTCAGCAAACCAAAACTCGTGGAAACGTTCAATGTCTTCAGGCATTGGCTGAACAGGAATTTGACCCGTGCGCAGAAAATCCTCCATTAAGGGCACAATAGGCTTTCCTTCCAGGTTTAGCCATAAAGATCTGATAGCCGCAGGGTATTTTTCCACAGAAAGATTTTTAGGAGGCTCTAACACGACAGACCGGGGGTTTTCCGAAAAGAAACGGAAATTTTCAAGCATTGCCTGCAACGATGCCCGGCGTTCAAACCGTTGTATGTGTTGAATTCCGCGTTGCCCTCTTTCGTACAGTGTTTGCTTTTCGCCGAGAAGGGTAGAAATTACCTGTGCAAATGCCGCAATGTCGGGATATTTTCTGGAGCCCTTTTTCACTGTAGGAATCAGTACCCCACAATCAGGGGAAACGGTTTCTCGAAACCCATTGTACTCCGAGACAACAGGCGGAAGACCACAGGCCATCGCCTCAACAGGCGAACGACCAAAAGTCTCAAAATCACTAACAGCAGTGCTTACAAATAAATCAGCGGCATTATAGTACCGGGTCAATGTTTCCAGGTTTGGATCTCGGACAAAATGGACATTCCCCGTCTTGGGAACATGACTTTGGCACTCTTCAAGATAGTGTTCATTCCAAAAGTGGTAACAGATGATCAACTCAACCCGACGCTTCTCTGCGACTAGTTTGTACACGTCAAGCAATTCAAGCACGTTTTTATCTTCTTCAACGCGACCCGTATACAACAACAAATCCACATCGCCAGGCAACCCCAGTGATGCACGTATTGCGCTCTTTTTGACCGCTAGAGGCCGGAATTGTCCCAGATCAATTCCGGGAGGATAAAGAGGCTTGCAGCAAAAACCATACTGGGCAAAAGCGCAACTAGCCACTGTTGATCCGGCAAATACGATATCGTCGGGCAAGGCCAGTTGTGAAGACAACAAAGTGGCAAATGCATGAGTAGGAGCAACGTGGTTAAAGTGCGGAATGATGGCAAAGGGAGTGCGGTCCCCGGCTAAACGGAAAACGGCATGCCAGAGAAAGGCGCCCGTACACTCAGCAATGATCAGATCAAAATTTCCACTACATGAGCGTGCCATCTCTAAACAACGGTTGAGATCAGCGCCCCATATCCCGCCGGCAAGCAGATATGATTCATCCTCCACATCCAACAATGTCACATTCGCAATATCTCTTAGAGCGTACCATTCGGAATTTTCCAAAGCAGCATTCACTACTTGAGGAACAATCAGAATACGTAGACGCCTATTATCTCGATTGGATGTGTTTGAACTCACCTTTTTTGAAGATATATAGCGCTTTGCAATGGACTCGACAGCTGCAACGGCATAATCTACGTCGTCTGCGTTATTCCCCAGACCAACACTGAAACGTACTGCGCCTTCCGGCCAGGTGCCCAGAGTACGGTGAGATTCTGGCGAATGATGTATACCCGCGCGACAAACGATGTCATATTCTGTCTCAAGCAGGCGAGCGACCTCTTGGGGATGTAAGCCTTGCACATTGAAGCAGACGATCCCAATGCGTTTCTCTGGATCGACAGGCCCATACACAGAGACACCAGGAATCTGACGCAGTCCTGATAACATCCGAGCGGTTAACTCAACTTCATGCTGGCGAATTGTCGAAACGCCGTTTTCCAGAACGTGACGCACGCCAATGGTCAAACTTCGCAATCCTTGCAAGGTGGGAGAATGCGGGCACATCAGGCCTTCTTTTTCTGCATTTTTCTCAATCTCATCCAGAATACTTAAAGACCCTGCTACAAAACCACCGGTGCCCACTGGGCCAAACAGCCCTTTGTGTCCTGTGAACACCAGGACATCAATGTCGAGAGCATCCATATCAATCGGGTACACCCCCGCCGTCTGTGCTGCGTCCACAATCAGCAATACGTTGTTGCGCTTCACCTTAGCACTTATTTCGGCCAGCGGCTGAACGGCACCGGCGACATTCGATGCATGAACCAATACCACTGCTCGGGTGTTCGATCTCATTACAGCGAAGATATCATCAGCCCTGATGGCTCCATCTTGTGCACATCCAACGACGGTAACTTCTATTCCCCTTTGCTGAAGTCTATGCAAAGGCGTCATCACGGCTTCGTGTTCAACGCTGCTGGTAATCACATGCTGACCGGGATGGAGCAATGCGTTCAGTACCCATTCCAGCGCGTCCCTGGCACTTCTGGTGAAACAAACGTGGGTTGAAGATCGAGCGTTGAACAGCGCGGCAATCGTTTCTCTCGCAGAAAGAGATTCCTTTTCCCAGTTGTACCAGTCAGCGGGGGTCAACATCTGGGCAATTTGCATCTGGATTGCTTGGGGTTTTGGCCATATGTATGCAGCGTTATCCAGGTAGATCATCCTATTCGCAATGCCTTTTACCACTAGCACATGGGGGATGAATCGTAGTAATCAGAGTGGCATCGGTATTCATTCCAGCGCTGGTTCCATCTTTCGCTATAAGTCTCCCGGTATTCTTTATACTCAAAGTATACTTTGTATTCCGGGTACTTATTATGCACCTTGTAGTCTGGATAATGCTCTTCCCATCGATTGTGGTCCTTCCAATCCATCGCTCTGGTAGAGAAGTTCAGAACACGATTCTCAAGAACTCGCTGAAGTGCAGGATTTTGCACTCTCTGGACATCAATCAATCTATCAAGGACCGTCACCAGCCGACCATTTTCGGCGCTGTCCGATAGGACCGTGACTTTATCCAACTCTCCAAGTAGAGCCTCTCGGATATGGCGAAACATCTTCTTATACCCTGCGCAGTAGATGTCCCGATCGCTGAGGCGTTGTCGAACCAGATAACCATTTTCCACACACCCGGCATTACAGATAGGACGAAATTCGCAATCGCGGCACTTCAAAATGGCCCTCATCCGTCCTTGCCGGAACTGCTCCAATACTGGCGACTGACGGATTTCCCACATGTCTTGCTCATTCAGATTGCCCATGCAAAACGACTCTTCACTGCTCCATCGTCCGCATGGGTGCACATTGCCGATGGGATCTACCGCAATGAATTCGTCATAACATGCCGGGCCGAACTGACAACCCCACGGTTCTCCCGTCATCAAGTTGCCCAAGACCAAATCGAAGGGGTCAATATCAATCACGTGTTCTGGCTCGTAGAACCAACGATCGAACAGGTAAACCATCGCTTCACCATACTCTAGGGGCGTAATACCCAACTTATCTCGCACAGTGGCTCCCCGCCCGGTGTAGAAAATAGGGTTGATCTTTACGTTAATGCGGTTGTCACGGAAGAACTCGTAGAATTCATCCAGGTGAGGCAACACTGGCTTGGTCAGGATGGCGATCACGCCACCGCCAATGCTGTGTTGCGACTCTTTGCCCCGGCGCTCACGCATTCGGCTCACGGCCTGCAATATGTCAACAAAACTGGAACGCCCGTCGCTATATGGGCGCGTGAAATCATGCAGCCATTGAGGGCCGTCCAGACTGGTGCCGATGGAAAAATTGTGCTCCTGGCAGAAGTCAAGCACCTCATCGGTGAGAAGGGTCCCGTTGGTTTGAATAGAGTTGTCAAATTTGTAATCTGACCCCATCTCCTGCTGGATTTTCACGGCCGTTCGGAAGAAGTCCAGCCCCATCAATAACGGCTCGCCACCGTGCCAGATGATGCGGGTGGTGCGTTCTGGACCATGGTACTGTGCCAGTTTGGTGATAACGTTGCGCAGGGTGTCCACTCCCATGCGTTCACAGGGCTGAGAGCGGCCGCCTTCATAGCAGTACAGACAAGCCAAATTGCAGGCGTAGGTTGGCTTTACAATGGCGGTCAGTGAGGGTGATGAACAATCATGCATGGCAAACCTCCTTGTGGTGAAATGTTGAAAATCAACACATTGGGAATGAATCTGCATATTCCCTGGGGTAATCTGTCCATCTTTCTTTGTATTCTATGTATTCTAGCCATCTTTCGTGAGGCCACATGAGGTGTGGGCGTTGCAAATCGTCCTGTCCTTTCTCCATATTCCCACTTTCTTGATGAATCTGATTTCGAAGTTCGTAGGCTTCGGCATCGTCCGGGTGTTGCCGGATGTAAGCATTCAGACATTCTAAAGCCATCTCATAACGTTTCATCGCCCGAAAACCCTCGCTAACATTGCGAACCACTATGTACCAATCGGGAGATAATTCCAAGGCCCGTTTCAGATCGGCAGTAGCCTGCTCGGTTTGTCCCATCTCTGCCAACAACCACCCTCGCCTGGAAAGATCGGGGGCAAAATCCGGCTCCAATTCAAGGGCGCGATTGAGATCCGCCAGCGCCTCTTCTTTCCTGCCCAACCGCAAATAAGTGATTGCACGACCGGAAATTACCCATGCAATCTCGGGGGCCAACTGGATAGCGTTATTCAGATCCTCCAACGATTTGTCATACTCTCCCATCCGCCGATAAGCGTTTCCACGTCTCCCTAAAAGGACGCCATGCCATTTCTCACTGATAAATGGTTCCTTCAACATTCTTGTGAATAGATCCACCGCCACCTCAAATGGACCTGCTTCATAGGCTTTTAGCCCTGCTACTAAAAGTCCGCCCCATTCCTCAAGTTCAGTTACACCACTATCGTGGCCGACTTGACGCATGACATCTGCCCATCTCTGGGTTATAGAAAACCGCGGTTCCCCTCTTACTCGCTCTACCGTTTCAGAAAGAAACCAGTTCATCTGTTTTGCAACAGAGCAATTTTCCGTCTGGCACAAATGGTGATAATAAATGTGCCAGGAAATGGCGCGCCAACGCTCGTTTGACAAAGCGGCTTCTCCATCCAGTCCCAACTTGTCACGCTCTTCACGATAATACTTCTCCAGGCGATTATGGATCGCATCCCATTCCATTACCGAAGTGCGCTTCTTGTGACGCAACATCATCTCCCGCACCACAGGATGATAACGGTAGACATTCCCATCTTGCTCAATGAAGGGCATCTTTCTCAGCCATTCCCACACGGGAGCTATATCAGCTCTACCGATAACGACTGCAACAATATCGCGGTTAACGAAGGATGGAAGAGCGCAATCCACTGCGACGGAGCGTAAGTTCGAATCCTTGATGTGGCGCAAGAAAAGTTCAACAGCGCTGTCGCTTGGATCATGGACGATCCGGGTGCCGGGGGACATTACGGAGGTCAACATGGCTAACAAAACCGGCAAACGCATAGAAGCGCGGATTAGAGCGTTTTTCGCCTCGTGGTCTTCAATCCCTTTGCTCTTCAAATATTCTTCGGTTTCTTCCTCTGTGAAGACATCGAGCCGAAGCCTGGTGAGTAATGGCTCAAAATCAGCCCACAACACTCTATCCAATTCTTGACGACCTGCAATAACCAACAAGAGTTTCAAGGAAATTGGCCCATACTTTGTGCCCAATATATCGCGCAGCCATTGATCTACCTCGTTTCCTAGTTCTTCATAGTTATCCCAAAATAGGACAACCGTTCTTTTTTGTGCAACGTTGTTCAAGTCCGAAAGAAACAAAGTGGTAAGCGAATGGATGGGATCGAGTATTAGATTTTTTTCGTCTCTGCGGGCAATTCGACGATGAATATAGTTTGTCCATTGCCCTACTTGTTTGGCAATTTCGCTATCTTCTACCACGTCGAATAAAGCTCCATACGGGCCCAAACCAGCGCCGGCACGCAACATCTTTAGACCGGCGCCTAGAGCCAGTTGTGTTAAATACCCCGCCAATCCAGGAGGGGCATCCGGATCTTCTTCCAACGCTTGACGTTTTTGCCGGTAGATTTGGTATTGGGCAGCAAATTTTTTCAAGGCAAAGCCCTGGGATGCGAGTTGATCTGCAATTTGCTGCATGGCATCTGGAATATCGTGAATTTTATCCACGGAAGCAGTTACCGCTCCTGCTTCCTGCGCTTGCTTACGAAATTGGCGTAACAACCACGTTTTTCCGACCCCACCATTTCCTGATACGCTGATGATAAAAGAACGCTCATCACTATAAGGAGAAAGGCGCAAATTGCGCATAAAAAGATCGAGTTGCTCTTTGCGTCCAATGAAATTGCGTCGAGCATCTAAGATGCTTCCGAGTGAATCCGGCTTATCAGGCATGATTGGCCTCCTGAGAATTCTCTAGTCTCCGCAGCAGTTCATAAGGTAATAATTGACGATTGATCTCACATCTGAAACTACGCCAGGGCTCATCGTAATTGCCCACCATCATCAACCTGGAGTAACACTCTCCCGCACAATGCCACCGTACCATGCAATTTGCACAATATGGCATGTTCGCAAGATTGCGCCTCATGATTCTGCGTAATTTTCCCCAGTGATATTCAAACCTGCCCTCCGAATAGCGTCCATAGATACAGAAGTCTGCGCGTGGATCTTCTAGGGTAGCAATGATGGGACAAGATGATATAAGGCCTTCTGGCGTAACGGCAAGTTTTATTCCCCAAGCATCGCAGTGATAGCCGGTTAGTTCCTGCATATTGAAAAAACCGGTATATCCCAATCGAAGACCTGCTTTGTCGGCTATTCGTTGGGCCTCTAAATATCCGGCTACAAACTCGTCTGCTCGAGGCGCCTCCCAACCCGTTCGGGTGCTTATGTAGCTGGGGAACAGAGGATCCAAAACAAAAGAGCGTGCTTTCGGAAAGTTCTCAATTACATACTCTACAATTTCTGCCATTCGACCAACAATCTGTTTGCTGATCGTAGCACGTAGTGAATAGTTTCCTCCCATAGATTCAATTTGGCGGATTGTCTCAATAACCTTGGGGGCAGACCCAAGTCCGTTGGGAAGCAAGCGTTGAGCATTTTGTATCTCGGGCGGACCATCCAATGATATAGCCAGGCTATCAAGATTCCATACCGCCCACCGGATCATCTCAGAAGTCAAAATTCCGTTTGTTAGTGACCAAATACGCAGATGCAAACCTTGTTTTTGCACGAGACTTTTTATGTACTCGGTACACTTTACCATCATTCGCCATGCCACAAATTGTTCACCATCACCCTGAAATGCTACCTCTATTCCCGGCAAATTTTTTCTTAGTGCATAATCTACCGTCAGGTCTAAAGCAGCCTTTGCAATTTCCCAACTCATGACTCTCGGACGTTCACCACCACTAGAGAAACAATAAACACAGCGCATATTGCATGCTGATGTTAAGCACAGATCTACCCGACTGCGGTACATACGAGGCGTGCAGGTGATACTCCCTTTTGGCTGAAGAAATTGAGCTTGCTTGAGAAAGCGAACAGTCTCTTGATATTGTTTTGGCAACATCGTTGCCAACCGAGGATTTGGGTATTGTCTTCTGAGCGATTCGAGCATAACCAGGGCATCATAGTTTACTTCAGCCGCAACACCTGCCAAAGGTGAATAAATGAGATACCTATTCGAGTTCTGGTTACACACAAATGTTTCAGGAATTTCAAGGATGTGTTCGTCTGGGATATTTCGTTTCACCCCCTCTCGAGCATAATGCAGTTTGGTCCACCGATAAATCTGCGGGTTGAGCAACGATCTGCCATCCCAAGCAATTACAAAACGTTGCAGACGATCGTCAGGAACACTTTCTTGAGAGTGCCCTAAACGGCAATAAGTGTCAAGAGTATGTTTTTGCATATTGTGAAAAATCACTATGCAAAAAAGCGGGTTCTATATACAGAACATGAAAAACTTCCCGGCTCATTTTCAGAACAAATGACACAGTAGTAAGAGGTACGCCATGGACGATTCCCTTGCAAAAAGACAGGATTTGCATGAGTTACGAGATTTATGAGCAGCAACTGTACTAAAAATTCATACTTATCCGCGGTGTCCCTGTCTATCTGTGTCCTTTCCGATAACGCTTTTGTAAAAGCACGGTTTTTTTGGCAAGGCATATTCTACCCGTAATCGGATGTTTTAGAAAGCGCTAGTTATTAACATGAGCCAAACCTTTTACTTATATACCTTTTGTGATCAAAACGGTTTTTTTTCACCGGGCTCAATTTATAGTTTAGCACAACTCTCGTAAAACGGGTAGGTAATTCATGACCACTCTAGGGCTTTTCATCGCCTTAAGCGCGAGTCCGTCGATGACATGATACTCGGCATTGAGTCTCCGGCTTTGAGTCTCAGGCTTTGCTGTTTCGGATTGACAATGACTCCGACAATCCAGTAGCACAAGCTTCTGGCACTGTCCGGCTCAAAAAATCTTCGTGCTGCGCATAAAACACCGAGCTGTGCGGCCACTACTTAGAAAAGTAGAAAATTTATGCTATGATTTTTTGACTCTACTGCAAAAACCGTGTTTTAGCGCAAATACTTTACCGGAATAGGACACGGATGAACACGGATTACACGGATTTTTAAATAAAACGGATTTTCTTTTCGTTAATAAAAAATTTTAAAGCAAAAAGCTGCCAAAAATTTTGCGCCAGGTAGGCTTTTTGCGAGCAAGAACCTTTTCCTAGAGAGCCGGAACCTTTTTGCAGTGGAGTCTTTTTTGCAGGATGAATCCTTGGCTACATTTTTACAGGGATTGCGGGTTGCCGTAAAACGAGAGGAGTCTCAAGCCGTTCCGTAGACCGGCAACCCGGATTCTGAGCCGCAAACGACCGTCTAGAGAGCCAGGAGCATTGTGAAAAATGCAAGAAACCTTGTTTTCGCCGAAATCATTTATTATTATTTCATGTTAATCTTGTCAATCCTGTCTATTTTCTTTAGCATAATTAGAACAACAAAAAGCCCTAAGAAGTGAACGCAAAATCTTGACGCCCCACGGTGGATATGGTAAACTGTGCTGTGTTCCAGAGGTCCCGTGGTGTAGCGGCCGAACATGCGGCCCTGTCAAGGCCGAGATCGCGGGTTCGAATCCCGTCGGGACCGCTGATCAGACCCGGCTACAGGCCGGGTTTTGTGTTTCGGATTCCACCCCTACTAAGGAGGAGAGATGCGATTCCTGATCCGTTGGGCAATTAACACCTTGGCACTTTTCGTCGCCGTTTGGATCGTGCCGGGAATTCGGCTGGAAAGTGGCTGGTTTTCCCTGGTTTGGCTGGGATTGATCTTCGGCCTGGTGAATGCGACCGTTCGGCCAGTGTTGAAGTTCCTGACCTGCCCCCTGATCTTGCTCACTTTGGGATTGTTCACCCTGGTGATCAACGCTCTGATGCTCTCGCTCACCGCTTGGTTGGGCAATCTGGTGGGCATTGAACTGGTGCTAGAGGGCTTCTGGGCTGCTTTCTGGGGCGCGCTGGTGGTGAGTGTTGTCAGCGTTTTCCTGAGCCTCTTTGTGCGGGAAGAAAAAGAGCGCAAATAAGCCGCACATTTCAACGGTGCGGAAATTCTCACCGCAATAGCAGCAGATAGATCACGAACGGATGGCCGGCAGAATCTGAGAGGCAATCCGAAAGGCTTGGTTTGTACACCGGCGCAGGTCAATCGAGAAAACGAAACAGGTGCCTTTTCAGGCACCTGTTTTTTCTCCTGCCAGGCCGGGCAAATCACCTGCAGAATGGGCTTTGCGCACGGCACGCAGGATGGATTCGGCTACCACTTCTGCGGCCACGGCTCCCAGGGTGGAAATATCGGTGCGTTTGTTGCCGGTTGAGAGGGCAAAGAGTGTGTCACCATCCAGGAGCGTATGCGCCGGGCGAATGGTGCGGGCGATTCCGTCTTGCGCCATCTGGGCGACGCGCGTGGCTTCGGCTTTGCTCAAACGGGCGTTGGTTGCGACCACGCCGATCACGGTGTTCGTGCGGGTAGCGAACTGCAAGAGTGCCCGTCCGACGAGGGTTTTCATCATTTCGAGCGTATCGAGAAAGCCATCTTCTCTGCCGAGCCGCAAGGGCCCTAGTTGGGTGGCGCGCGCTCCGGCTACGATCTGACCATTCTGGGGATCGATGACATCGCCGAAAGCGTTGACGACCATCAGTGCCCCGACGACGATGCCACCGCTCAAACGGATGGCGGCGCTGCCCAGGCCGGCTTTCATGGCTTGCTGCATACCCAGGATTTTGCCCACCGAGGCGCCACAGCCGGCACCTACGTTCCCCTCCTCAACCGGCCGACGGGAGGCCGAAGCCGCGGCGCGGTACCCCATTTCGGGGTCCGGACGACGATCCGCACGGCCTAGGGCCAGGTCAAAGATCACGGCGGCAGGTACGATGGGGACGCGCGCGACGCCCACGTTGAAGCCGATCCCCTGTTCCTCTAGAAACCGCATGACACCGCCGGCGGCATCCAACCCAAACGCCGATCCGCCGGTGAGCAAAACGGCATGTACCTGCTCGACCAGGTTGACCGGTTTGAGCAGATCGGTTTCGCGGGTGCCGGGCGCGCCGCCACGCTGATCCACGCCGGCTACGGCGCCGTGCCGGCAGAGGATGACGGTGCACCCGGTTAACGCTTCTTCATCTTGTGCATGGCCGACTTCAATCCCGGGGACATCCGTCAGCGTGAGTGCATCCATCGTCTATTCACCGAGCAAGGCGATCAGATCGAGAAATTCTTCCCACTCCTCCTCGAAGAAGTGGAGGGTGACATTGTTGAGCTCGATGTGATAGGTGGTTTCGCCATCGGGTTCTTCGGCTTTCCAGACGAGGTAGTTTTCGGTTTCGGCAAGCGTTTCTGTACGAGGTTCACGTGCGTTCATGTTCGTTTCTCCTTATGGATAAGATTGGACAGGCGCCGCAAAAGCGCCGGCGAAACAAGGGGGGGATGTGGTTGAGGGGGAGGTTCATCTGCCGGCCAGGGAGGGAGATCGAAAAGCTTGCGGATCACATAGCGCAATACGATCTTGAGTGTGGCTACAAGAGGCGCGGCGATCAAGACACCGATCACGCCGATCAAATTCGCCGCGACCAGTGCTCCGACCAAAATGGCGGCTGGGTGCACTTTCAAAGATTGACCGATGATGCGGGGGGAAATGAGATTATCCAGGATTTGATCGGTGATCAGGGCTAATCCTAACACGAGGAGCGTGTAATAAACAGGCGAAAGCTCGGCAAGCTTGAAATCCTGAAAATAGGCGACCAATGCTAGGACGATCCAGTTCGCAGCCGGGCCGATATACGGCAAAAAGCGCGCCAAGCCGGCCAATAGAGCCAGTCCTAAGGAATAGCGCACACCCAGCACGCTGAGGAGAAAGCTATAGATCAGGACGGTAAGCGCAAAAACGATCAGCTGACCGCGCCAGAAAGCGTTCCAGATGTATCCTAATTCTCGTCCCAGACGCTCGATATCTGCCTGGTAACGCGGCAATTCCACGCGCAACATGGCTTCGCGCAGGCCTCCACTTTCGGCTAACAAGAAGTACGAGATGATAAGCACGAAAAAGGTCCATCCCAAGAATGCCGCCGCTTGGCCGGCGACCGTGCCGAGCAGGGAAGTTAATCGCCCCAGGAAACTCTGGGCCGCGCTCAGGATTTGTTCACTTAAGCTTGCCACGTCCAAGTGGCTTAGATCAAGCGTGAAGGGGCCGACGGCCATCGGTTGGCGTGTGAGCTGCTCTAGGAAAGAGGGAAAATCTTGCAGTCCACGGCGGATTAAATCAATCACATTTTGAAACTGGGCGATCAGGTTGATGCCTCCCCAGGTGAGAGAGCCCAGCAATGCCAGCAAAAGCAGCAGATAGATCAGGCTTACTGCTAGTCGCCAGGAAAGACCCACCCGCCGATATAGGAAGAACGCCGGTGGATAAAGGAGATAGGCGAGCATGAAAGCCAGCAACAGAGGCGATAGCAGGCTGCGAAAGTAGAACAGCAGCCCGAAAGATGCGGCGACCAGCGTCAACGCGGCCACCAGTTTCGTATTTCGACTCCAGGGAGGCGATTCGCTCGTCATCTTTTTCATTATACCAGCAGGGCAGTAAAAACAGCGGATGTGGACATGAGGGCTGCTACATTTGGGTGTTGAGTTCTCCTGGTGCGAACCTTTGCAGCCCTAATGGTCGAAGATCTTCGCCGATTAAGGCCTTGAAAAACCCTACGATGGGAGAGAGCCTTGTTGTCCTTATTAACGCAATATCTCTCCTTTACAGATCGCTTTGCTTGATTTCTGAACGGTTATAGGGAAGAAATGCAAAAATCTTACATGCTATATGGATTAGCACGCTTCGATAAAAAAAACAGCCACCTTTGGGTTAGTTACCAGGAATCTTTACCCCTTTAATGCACCGGCCAGCAATCCTCGCATAAAGAAACGCCCAAGGAAGATATAAACGAGCAAAGTGGGCATGGCTGTTAGAAGGGCACCAGCCATCTGAACATTCCACTCCACAATATAACTCCCTGCCAGGTTGTAGAGGGCTACAGTCACCGGACGAATTGCCGGGTTCTGGGTAATGATAACGGCGAAGAGGAATTCGTTCCAGATAGAGGTAAATTGCCAGATCATCACCACGGCAAACGCCGGCAGAGAAAGGGGCAATATAACCCAGCGGTAAATTTTGAATATATTTGCTCCATCAATCTTTGCCGCTTCTACCAGCTCGTTGGGTATCGTAGCATAGTAGTTGCGAAAAATCAGAGTGGTAATGGGGATGCCATAGACGATGTGTACAAATGCCAGGCCGGCAATCGAGCCATAGCCCGGCACTAATGCTTGCAAGGTTTTTGGAACGCCTATTGCATTTGCCAGAGCATTAACCTTCTGCAGGACTTGCACTAGTGGGATTAAAATGCTTTGATATGGGATGAACATTCCAAAAAGCAAGAGAGGAAAGAGAACATTCGCTCCGCGGAAGCGCCACTTTGAAAGTACATATCCATTGATCGAGCCTAATAAGGAGGAAAGTAAGGTGGCAGGGATGGTCAAGTAAAAGCTATTTCGGAAATAAGGTTTCAGTTGATCAAAGGCGCGCAGAAAACTCTCTAGGCTAGGGGTGGAGGGAAGTCGCCACATTCCAGTCAGGTTTGCCTCTGCATAAGGCTTTAAGCTGGTCATGACCAGTACGTAGATCGGAAGAAGATAGAACACGCTGGCGATAAGCAAGATCAGATAAAATCCAATGCGGTTATATCGTTTCATATCTCTACCTCTCGCCGACTACTGTAAAGCAGGTAGGGGACGACCAACAGACTGACGGTCACCAGCAAGAAGATAGCAATAGAGGCTCCCTGGGAGTAATGATCTCCTTGAAAAGTAGTTTCAAACATAAAATAGGCGGGCACATCGGTCGCAAACCCTGGCCCTTTTTTGCTCATTGCAGCAACCAAGTCGAAAATCTTGAGAGAGATATGCCCCAAGATGATGATCACGCTTAGTGTAACCGGCCGTAAGAGGGGAAAGATGATGTACCGATAAACTTCCCATTCGCTGGCCCCATCCACTCGCGCCGCTTCGCGCAGCTCATCCGGGATGCTGCGCAGGCCGGCCAGATACATGGCCATTACATAGCCAGACATCTGCCAAGTAGCAGCAATGATGACGGAAATCATTGCTACCGGGATACCAAAGTTCGGAGTGGTCAGAAAACCTAGTCCGCTTTGATGGAGTAACTGTCCTAATCCACTGGTGGGCTGGATGTAAAGAATCTTTGGATCGGTGTACCATGTGGAGGTTGGCAAACCGATTGCCTCAAGCAAAACGTTGATGCCGGTCAGGCGACCGGTTGATGGGTCACCAGGAGCCAGCAACCAGCGCCATGTCACGCCGGTGACAATAAAGGAGATCGCCATCGGAAAAAGGAACAGGCTACGGAAGAAATTCTCCCCACGAATCCCTCGGTCCAACACAATTGCCAGCCCTAATCCGATGATGATACAGGCGCCCAAGAACAACACCGTAAATACCACTGTGTTGCGGATATCTATCTGGAAACGTGCGTTGGCAAACAGTTTGGCATAATTGGCAAAACCGGCCCAGCTTAAATCCGGGCGCAGACCATCCCAATTGGAAAGAGAAACCCATCCTGTCCAGGCAATGAAGCCATAGACAAAGATGGCAATCGCCAGTATGGATGGAAGGAGCAGGAGAAAGGCGAAAATATAGTCCCAAGACAAGCGACGCATAGTTATTCATGATAATGGCACGGCAGCTCTGTTTTTAGAACCGCCGTGCCATTCCAAGAGCGGGAGGGAATTTACTTGCAAACTCCGGCGTCCTTGCAAGCCTGGGCCAGACCGGCCTGCGCTTTGGCGACATCCCGATCGGCAACGAAAGCGGTCATAACGTCGTTGATCATCGTTACCCAGGATTCAGAAGCGGCGGCGCCGTGAGCCAGGCTGGGGACGATGGTATCCTTTGCCCAGTCTTGCATTGCAGACTGAAGGTAAGGTCCGAAGAGATTCGGGTCGCAATCACTGCGGGCGCAAATGGAGCCTTTGAGCGGGTTAAAGGCCTCCTGGCCTTGTTTAGAACCCACCAACCGCAGCCATTCGATCACCTGCTCCCGATGCGGGGCACCTTTTGGCAAACCAAAAGTATCGGAGAGCGCAATAAAGATGCCCTTCGTTCCGGGTGGCGGCGCCCAACCCGAATCGGTAAAGCCTTTGGCCAGATTGTCGGCATCCACCCAATCTCCCATGATCGTCATCCCAGCCTTACCCTGGATAACCAGATCGTTGGCCTGATCCCAGGAAAGGGCGGAGTGATCGGGGTTGACATATTCTAGCATTTTTGCCATCGTTTCTAATGCCTGCCTGACTTCTGGTCCGTTCCAATCGGTTTCGCCGGTCCAGAGGCCCTTGTATTTCTCCGCGCCCATTGTGCCGGCCAGGACGACTTCAAAGAGGTGCGTGGAAGCCCAAATGCCTACATCGCCCAAAGCCAACGGAGTAATCCCCTTGGCCTTCATTTCCTCAGCCAAGGCGAAGAATTCATCGAAGGTTTCAGGCGGCTTCCAGCCATTGGCCTCGAATACTTTTTTGTTGTACCACAGAACGTTCGAGCGGTGGATATTAACCGGTACAGACCAGTAATGCCCATCGTAAGAAACGATCTCCAACACACCCGGCGGGAATACCTTATCCCACCCTTCTTGCTTGTAGAGATCGTCCAAAGGCTCCATGTAACCGGTGGTAACCCAGGTGTCAATCAGTTCGTGACCCATGTGTACCTGGAAGGAATCCGGGGGATCACCGCCTAGCATACGAGCCTTCAGCGCGGGCTTGGCCTCAAAACCGGCTCCGCCTGCAACAGTGGCATTAATGATCTCTACATCGGGGAATTTCTGGTTGTATAGCTCAAAGAGTTTGAGCAACCCTGCTGCCTCACCGCCTGTGGTCCACCAGGAGAAGATCTCCAGTTGCTTTTTCTCTGCCACAGGTGTTTCTGTTGGAGGCACCGGGGTGGGAGCTTCCGTCGGCTTCGCCGGCGGGGGAGGCGGAGTAGTAGGAGTTGGTGTTGGCCCTGCGCAAGCAGACAAAAGCAGGGCTCCGACCACTACCACGCTTAGCAAAAACCAAACGCGAGTTTTGTAGGACATCTCTCATGCCTCCTTTTACATTTGTTGAAAGGGAAATGGGACATTTGCCAAAGATCCTCTGGCGACTGCTATTCTTTGCAATATCACCTCCTTTCCAGGAGAGAAAGCAGAAATTTCTACCTGGTTATAATCAGTATACCCCTAATTCAAATCGCTTGTCAAGCAACTTTTTCTTGAGCTATTATTCAAATTTGGTAAAGAGCATAGAGAAAGGTTTCTCTCCCCTTTGGGCTCATGTGCCTATTTTGCATCACTCTCGGGGCAGAAGCGTAAAAAGCCCCTCTTTCCCCACTCTGGCCAACTGCGAAAGCAATGTACCGATCAAAGAACGCTCACTTGGAAGTCAGAACATTGACAATCCCTTTGATCACTACTAGAATATTGTCAACGGCGATGACCGGGACGAGTAGGTGCATGCGTCACCGACAGGGAAAGAAGGCCTTAGATTGAGAGCCTTCTGCGGATGGCCGGCACCGAAAACCCCCCGCGAGCCACTCCCGGAACCCGAAACGGTAGTATGGGAAACGGTTGACCTCGTTATCGGTCACAAGAGATGCCTCTCTTCGCTGGTGAAGAGATGGCAAATCGGGTGGAACCGCGTGAGTTTCCTCTCGCCCCGAGTGTCGGCGAGAGGTTTTTTTATTTCTTTGCAGGAGGTAGCACGATGTCTCAACAACGGTATGAAGATTCTCTACTCTACCGCATTCGCCATTCGACGGCCCATGTTATGGCACAGGCCGTTCTGGAAATGTTCCCGGAGGGGAAAATTGCCATCGGGCCGGCGATCGAGAACGGTTTTTACTACGATTTCGATCTGCCGCGCACGCTGACTCCGGAGGACCTGGAAAAGATCGAAGCCCGCATGAAGGAAATCTTGCGTGGCAATCATCCTTTCATCCGCAAGGTTGTGACGGCTGATGAGGCCCGGCAGATCTTCCACGATCAGCCCTATAAGCTGGAGCTGATCGAAGCCCTGGAACACGGCGAACTAGATGAACATGGTCAACCCCTGGCCGAAAAGCCGGAAATTTCAATCTATCAGCACGACACGTTCGTCGATCTCTGCCGTGGTCCTCACGTGGAAAATACTTCCCAGATCAACCCCGAGGCCATCAAGCTTCTTTCGGTGGCCGGCGCCTATTGGCGCGGTGATGAGAAGAACAAGATGCTCCAGCGCATTTACGGCACCGCCTGGGAGACGAAGGAACAACTCGAACACTATCTCTGGCAGATGGAAGAGGCGAAAAAGCGCGATCATCGCAAGCTGGGAAAGGAACTGGAGATCTTCTTCTTCGATGACGAAGTTGGGCCGGGACTGCCGCTTTGGCTCCCCAACGGCGGTGTGCTGATCGAAGAGCTGGAAAAGCTGGCCAAGGAGATGGAAGAGCGCGCCGGCTACGTTCGGGTGCGCACCCCCCATATCACCAAAGAAGCCCTGTATATCCGCTCCGGGCACATTCCGCTCTATCTGGAATCGATGTATCCTCCAATGGAGATGGAAGGGGTGCGCTATTACCTGAAACCGATGAACTGCCCGATGCACCACAAAATCTTTGCCAGCAAACTGCGCACCTATCGCGATCTGCCGTTGCGCCTGGCGGAATACGGCACCTGCTACCGCTATGAGAAATCGGGGGAACTCTTCGGGTTGATGCGTGTGCGCTCGCTCCAGATGAACGATGCCCATATTTACTGCTCGGAAGAGCAATTCGAGCAGGAATTTATGGGCGTGATCGCCATGTATCAGGAATATTTCCGCATTTTCGGCATCGAAAAGTACGTCATGCGACTCAGCCTGCATAGCAAGGCCGGCCTGGGTAAGAAGTACGTGGACAATGAGTACCTTTGGGAGAAGACCGAGGAGATGGTGCGCAATGTGCTGCGCCGCCACAATGTGCCCTTTGTTGAGGCCGAGGATGAAGCCGCTTTCTACGGGCCGAAGGTTGACGTCCAGATTTGGAGCGCGATCGGGCGCGAGTTCACGCTGGCAACCAATCAGGTGGATTTTGCCGTCCCGGCACGCTTCGATCTGAAGTTTATCAATCGCGAAGGGAAAGAAGAGGTGCCGTTGTGCATTCACCGAGCACCGCTCTCGACCCACGAGCGCATGATCGGCTTCTTGCTAGAGCATTATGCCGGCGCGTTCCCGGTCTGGTTGGCGCCGGAGCAGGTGCGCGTGATCCCCATCACCGATTCTCAAAACGAATATGCCACAAAGGTGGTGCAGCGCCTGCGGGAGGCCGGTATCCGCGCCCAAGCCGATCTGAGCTCGGATCGGATGAATGCCAAGATTCGTTCGGCACAGTTGATGAAAGTGCCGTATATGCTCATCATCGGTGCCAAAGAAGCAGAAGCCGGGCTGGTTTCGCTGCGCATGCGCGATGGCACGCAGCAAAACAACGTGACGCTGGAGGAGTTCATCGCCCGTGCCCGCGATCGGATCAGCCGCCGCGCCGCAGAACTCTAAGTGAATCCTACGCCTTCCTTGCTTCACAATGCACGCGGCAACGCGTGCATTGTGAATTTAAGAGCAATCTCTTTGCGCCAGATCAAAGAACAATGTGCACCACAGGGGTACTATTGTGACAGATAACACAAGTTTACCAACCCAGATTGGCAAATTTCCAACATGGCCAGCCTGGAGGTAAACAACAACATACTTATCGAGAGGTGCACTATGAAAAGTCTTTCCAAACTGTTCCTGGCGATCCTTCTGGTCGCTCTTGTGCTTTCCGGTTGCGCCGGTGATAAACAGAGCGCGCCGAAGTCGGAACCGGCTTCCCAGGGGAATGCGGTGGAATATTCTCTGACGACCGGTTTCAAGGATGGCAAGATGGTATTCATCGGCGTAGGTGGAGAGATTGACGGTGTCGTCAACCCAACCCTTTCCGCCCGCGTGGGAAATACGGTCAAGATCACCTTGACCAGTGGCGATGGGGTTGAACATGACATTGCCTTCCCCGATTTCAATGCTAAGTCGGAGCATGTGGTTGGGAAGGGCTCTTCTGTGACCCTGACCTTTACGGCGGATAAGAGCGGCTCATTCGTGTACTACTGCACACTACCAGGCCATCGCGAAGCCGGCATGGAGGGCAAATTCAACGTGACCGGTGAAGCAGGAACCAACAGCCAACACGAGGCGATGCCCGTGGCAGCAGCCGGCCCCGCATCTTCTAATGGTCCCGTTCTGGTTTCCGGCGAGGCGAGGAGTGGAGCAGATATCGTCCGCGACCCGACAGACTTGCCCGGCCCCATTGGCCCGCGCGAGCCACAGGTGGTGCGTGTGGATCTAGAAACCATCGAGGTCGAAGGACAACTTGCCAACGGCACTACCTATACCTATTGGACCTTCAACGGCAAAGTGCCGGGGCCGTTCATTCGTGTACGTGTGGGTGACACGATCGAGGTCCATCTAAAGAATTCAGCCGGCAGCAAGATGGCCCATTCTGTTGATTTCCATGCTGTGACCGGCCCAGGTGGCGGTGCGGTAATGACCCAGACTCCTCCTGGTCAGGAAACCGTTTTCACCGCGAAGATGCTCAATCCTGGCCTCTATGTTTATCACTGCGCTACTCCGATGGTTGCCCAACACATCGCCAACGGCATGTATGGGCTGATCCTTGTGGAGCCTGAGGAAGGATTGCCGCCGGTAGACCGTGAATTCTACGTCATGCAGGGTGAAATTTACACCAAAGAAGCGTTCGGTTCTACCGGCCTTCTCACCGAAAGCTTGCAGGCGCTGCTCAATGAAGACCCCGAATACGTGGTTTTCAACGGCGCGGTGGGTGCATTGACCGAACAGAAACCCCTCAAAGCCCAAGTCGGTGAGACGGTACGTATTTTCTTCGGTGTCGGCGGACCGAACTTCACTTCGTCCTTCCATGTCATCGGTGAGATCTTCGATCGGGTGTACGATCAGGCCGCGCTCACTTCGGCTCCGTTGACCAACGTTCAGACGACGCTCGTCCCGCCCGGGGGAGCTGCGGTGGTCGAATTCAAACTCGAAGTTCCTGGCCGCTTTATCCTTGTTGATCACGCACTCTCTCGGTTGCAGCGTGGATTAGCCGGTTTCCTGCTTGTGGAAGGCCCGGAAAATCCTGAAATCTATAACGGCACTCCCTCTTCGGGAAGCGGGCACTAAGCCAAAACCTGTTTATCACCACACGACGGTCACCAAAAGGTGACCGTCAATTTTTTCCTTCCCCCAACACTTCCTGATAGACCGCTACAATCTGTTGGGCAATGATCTGCCAGTCATAGGAGCGGGCGTAGGTGGCCGCCTGAGCTGCGATTTGCCGATGGAGCGTTTCCTGGGTGAGCAGACGCAACATGCGCTCACACAGCGCCTGCACATCGCCATCCGGCACATGGTAGCCGGTTTCCCCATCGCGTACCAGGAAGGCCAAACCACCCACCTGCGAGGCAATGACCGGCGTCCCGCAGGCCATGGCCTCCAGGGCTACCATGCCAAAGGATTCGTAATGCGAAGGCACCACCACCATCTCCGCGGCAGAATAGTAATAAGGGAGTACATCCTGGCTGCGCTTTCCCAGAAAGACAACCAGGTTGCCGAGACAAAGTTCATCGCACAGGCGCTGCAAGCGCCGCATTTCACCATCCATTTGCTGAAGGTCCTGTTCCGGATCACCACCGATAATGATCAGGCAAAATTTCCCCAGGTGGTGTTGGCGACTCAGACAGGCCATGGCTTGGATCAGGGTATCAATGCCCTTCAGTGGTTCGATGCGCCCGACGAAAAGGATGACGCGTTCTTCTGGCGGTAGCCCCAGATAGAGCTTTGCTTCGTCCTTTGGGATGGGATAGAAATGGGCTGTATCCACTCCCGGCGGAATGATGCGAATCCGTTTGGCCGGCGCGCGATATAGGAAGCGCAGCTGGGTCTCTTCGGCCGGCGTAGCCGCAATGATGCGCTCCACCCGACGCACCAGATGGCGCTCGGCGCGCAAGCGCTCTTCCGGTTCGCGCTCGGTCGCGTTTCGGGCGACGCGGTTCTTCATCTCGCCCAGGGTGTGAAACATGTGAACAATCGGCGTTCCACCCCAGGCATCCGAGAGCTTCTCGGCGGCCAGGCCGGAAAGCCAATAGTGGCTGTGGATCACATCGTAACGCAAGTGGCGTTCGGCGGCGAAATGCTGAATCCCTTCGACGAATTGTGGCAGATATTGTGAAAGCTCCTGCTTGGGTCGCGGCTCTTCCGGTCCGGCCGGCACGTGCACCACCCGGTTGCCATAGCCAAGATCGTGCACAATGTGAGGCACGTGTTCATCCTGCGAACGGGTGAAGACATCTACGTGAATCCCCATCGCGCCCAGCTGACGGGTCAGATCGCGCACATAGACGTTCATCCCGCCTGTATCCTTGCCACCCAAGGTCGCCAGCGGGCAGGTATGGTAGGAGATCATGGCAATGTTCAACGTCATAAGGCTCTGATCCAATGTTTCGGATAATGATTCTTCAGTATTCCCTGCACGCGTTTGCCCCAGCCCAATGGCCAGCCTTCCACACAAACCAACACCCATCCATCCTGACCGGGGAGCGGGAAGGACTCCCCACGCAGATAGGCCTGCAGTTCGCGGCTTTCTGCCGCGAAATCGGCCACCTGTTGCGCTTCTTCGCGGCGCAGAAAGAGTGCCAGCGGATGAGCCGGCTCAAAACGGTTCTTCTTGAAAGTGCCTACCCACACTCCCCGGTTGACATGACGAAGTCCCTCTAAGTCCGGCAAAGAACCGGGGAAAAAGTAAAGCCGCTCGTGCCACAGGAAAAAGCCTTCGTTTTCGGCATTCAGACGCGCCGCCGGGTGCAGGGTTTGTGCGGCGAATTCCCGCCACAGCTTACGATATGCGGAAGGCAGGGGCGAGGGCGAAAGGGAACGTCCGTTTCGCAGCGGCGTTGCTTCTCCTTCGCGCTTCAGCAGGCAAAGGAAATGACCTTCGCCGGGCACCCGATGTGGGAAGAGCCGGAGTGCCCCTTCCAGTTCCTGGGCAATTTGCGCAGGGATGGGATGTGTAAGCCAGCCGGCCTGGCCTCCCATGGCTCCTGCAAATTTGGGGATGGGGAGAACGTGAAAGGAGGGATTTTCTTCCAGGAAATCGGCGATCACGGACTCGTTTTCTTCCGGTGCGAAGGTGCAGGTGGAATAAAGCAGATACCCACCGGGGCGCACGAGGCGCGCCGCCAGGCGCAAGAGCACCTTTTGCCGTGCGGCGCATCCCGCGATCATCGCTTCGGACCAGTAGGCAGGCGCCGAAGCATCTTTGCGAAACATGCCCTCGCCGGAACATGGAGCATCCAGCAACACCCGATCGAACCAGGATTCAAAGCGCTCAACAAGCCGCTCCGGGCTTTCGTTGGTCACGATCACGTTCGGCGCTCCCCAACGCTCCACGTTCATCACCAGTTGTCCCAGACGCTTTTCTTTGATCTCGTTGGCGATCAAGACACCTTCGCCCTGCATTAACGCGGCCAGATGGGTCGTTTTACCACCCGGTGAAGCCGCCAGGTCGAGCACGCGCTCCCCTGGGCGCGGCGCCAAGACTTCTGCCGGCGCCATGGCCGAAGGCTCTTGAAGGTAATACAGCCCGGCTAGGTGAAACGGATGTTTTCCGGGACGTTCATCGGCAGGGAGCAGAAAGGCCGACTGGCACCAGGGCACGTTGGCTTCCAGTGAAAAAGGGCTGAGGTGGGCAAAATCTTCTGCGGAAAGCTTGAGCGTGTTCACCCGCAGGCCGTTTCGCGGCGCTTGCTGGAGTGCCTGTTGGAAGAGTGCATACTCTTCGCCCAAGAAGCGTTGCATGCGATCGAGGAAAAGAGGGGGAAGTGTGATCATCACGTCTATTATGCCACTGATGGACGGTGGACGGTAGACCGTGGACGGTAGGCGATGGACGGTAGACCGTGGACCGCAGATCGTTGTGGAAGGCAAGGAGGGGGAATAGGGGATAGGATGTTAGGAGGGTAGGAGTACGGTGAGGCAATCAAGGCTTGGTATCCACATCTCCGACATGGACATACCCGATTGTGCACGCAATTCGTCGCACAGAACTCGGTTGGGTCGCATTTTTTGCGTTCCAGCGCCTCATTAGATAGGAACAGGCTAGGAGATGACCCAACTTTTCATCATCGAAGATACGCGGTAGCATTTTACACGAGTGAACGTGCAACAATGACAAATGGGGTGACGAGATGGTAAAATTTGCCTGAAATCGCAGCAGGGCTGTATGCCTTCAGACAAGTTGCTCAACATTTGGAGAAGCAACGGTCTGGGGAGGTGGAAAAGGAAGAGCCGGGCCTCCAATCCACTTCTACACTACACTCTATTGATTGACGGAGGGAAATATGCGTTTTGAGGATTTGTCATGGATGGATGTGGAAAACTATTTGCAATTAGAAGATCGGGTGATGCTGGTGCTGGGCGCCTGTGAACAACACGGATATTTGAGCCTGCTCACAGATGTGAAAATTCCTCAGGTCCTGGCCGATCTCGCCTCGCGCCGGAGCAATATACTGGTAGCCCCGCCGTTGAACTTTGGCGTCTCTCCATATTTTCTGGACTATCCAGGAACGATTAGCCTGCGTTTGCAAACGTTCTTGGGAGTGTTGGAAGATATCGTGCGTTCGCTGCATCGGCAAGGATTCCGACGTATGTTGATCCTCAACGGACACGGAGGGAATTCGGCCGCGCGAGCCTATTTACAGGAGCTGCTCAACGAACTTCAGGATTTGCGTCTCATCTGGTATGACTGGTGGTTGTCAAAACGGATCGAGGCAATTGCCGAGAAGTACAATTTGCGCCCTGGCCATGCCAACTGGTTGGAGGCTTTCCCGTTTACTCAGACTTCCAACAGCGACCCCTTGCCGAGCCTGGTCAAAACCCCTCCACAGGTGCCTTCTTTCCTAATGGATGCACACTCAGCACGGATGACCTACGACGATGGTTCCTTTGGTGGGCCTTATCAGGCTTCGGATACAATCATGCACGAAATTTTGAACGCGGCGGTGGAAGAGGTGTTGTATTTGCTCGAAAACGGGTTCGAGAGCTAACGGGAAAAGGTGTAAAATCGAGCCGAAGATTTCAAACCCTCCTGGGGCATAGGCCCGGAGACGAGCAAAAAATCGATCATCCCTTCGGAGGTTTGCAATGCGCATCGTTCGATACCAAAAAGGAAATGACCTGCCTCGTTATGGCTGGGTGTTTGAGGATAAGGTAGGGGAAATTGAGGGCGATATTTTCGGTGACTATCGCCGTCTGGAAGCCAATTTGCCTTTGGAAGAAGTGCGCCTTTTGGCGCCGATGAGGCCGAGCAAGATCGTCTGCGTGGGACGAAACTACGTGGAACATGCCAAAGAACATGGCGCAGAAGTGCCAAAAATTCCCTTGATTTTCCTCAAGCCGCCTTCCGCTATTTTGAATCCCGGTGAGCCGATTGTCTTGCCGCCTCAATCGCAGCAGGTAGAACATGAGGCGGAATTGGTCGTGGTGATCGGGCGGCGCGGACGAAACATCCTGGCCGAGGAGGCACAGAATTATATCTTGGGCTATACAGTAGGCAATGATGTGACGGCGCGCGATCTGCAGCGCAGCGATGGACAATGGACACGCGCAAAGGGATTCGACACCTTCTGCCCATTTGGACCTTGGGTGGATACGGGGTTTGATGCCTCGGATGCGGTGATCACCTGCCGTGTCAACGGTCAGCTGCGACAAATGGCCTCGACGCGCGAGATGGTCTTTTCGGTGCCTACGCTGATCGCTTTCATCTCTTCGGTGATGACTTTGGAGCCGGGCGATCTGATTTTTACGGGCACGCCGGCCGGCGTAGGGCCCCTCCAGCCAGGCGATCTTGTCGAGGTCGAGATCGAAGGCCTGGGGAAGCTGCAAAACCCCGTGGTCAAGGCCTGACGTGCCGTGGAGATCGGCTCAGGCCGGCCGCCTCGTGGATTTAACGGTGTTCGGCCACGGTCGGCGCGCCGGCCTTTTCCCTATCTCCAAAATCCTGAAATCCATACGATCAGGGGGCTGATCAGAAGGGCAGGCAGAAAATTGCCTGTGCGGATCGGTTTGATCTCCAGCAGGCTGCTGATCGCCAGTCCGAGTAGGATCACGCCACCGGTAGCGGTCATCTCGTTCATCATGGCCGGGGTGAGCAGCGTGTTCAATTGGGCGGCGAGCAGGCTGATGGTTCCTTGGTAGATCAGCACGGTGAGCGCAGAGAAAAGCACGCCCAACCCCAGGGAGGAAGCAAAGGCTAAAGCGGCAAAGCCATCCATCACAGCTTTCACGGCCAGCAGGCGATAGTCGCCGGTCAACCCATCTTGGATGGCGCCGAGAATGGTCATCGGACCAATGCAGAAAAGGAGGGAAGTGGTAAGAAAGCCACGCACAAAGTGGCTGGAGCTGTCGCGAGCAAATCGTGCTTCCAGAAAGGTGCCCAGGTTTCGCAGGCCCTCTTCGATATGCCACCATTCGCCCAGCAGGCTACCGATGAGCAAACCGCCCAGGACGATGAGGGCATTTTCGCTTTTGAAAAACATCTGCAGGCCGAGGGCGGTGGTGAAAAGCCCCAGGCCGGCGATCACGGTGGACTTAAGACGCTCCGGCAACCTGCCACCGAGAAAAAGGCCCAGGCTGCCGCCGAGAAGGACGGTGAAGACGTTGATCAGTGTGCCAGTCATAAAAGTTGCCCTTTTCAGTAGACTGTGAACCCCTCTTTATAGAGCGGTGCGGGGATCGTTTTTTCAAAGCGTTCTTCCCAAAGTAAAGGATTCCAGATGCTACTGCCGGTCGGTTGGCATTCTCCCTCTAGAATAGAAGGAGGTAGCAAATCGATCAAGGAGCAAAGCGAAGCGAGAGACGTAGCCGGGGTGGGAAGGGGTAACGAGGGAAAGGCGGCAGTGACGTTGGCGAGGCCCGGCGTGGGGTAACAGTTTTCGGACCAGGGAGCACGACCTTCATACGTGCGGCACCAGGTCTGATTCGGTTGGGCAACACCCTGATAAATATAATCATCAAAGACCAGGCCCTGGGGCGTAAGCAGGCGAATGCGGCCGCCGGAATCCGGAAGGGGCAAGTTGGTCTGGGAACGGAAAAGGACCAGGCGCTGTCCGGGATTTAATTTGAGCGAGGATGTGAAGACGTAAGGATTGGCACCGCTATTGGCTTCATCATCCAGCCTCCAGCCGCGCAGATCTACCACGTTTGGGCTGGCGTTGAGGATCTCAATGTATTCATCGTAAACATTCACCGTTCCATCTCCGTTCCAATCCTGTGCCGGGCGCGGCAGAAATTCGCTCAGCACAATGAGGGGAATAGGAGTGGGTGGTTTGGTGGGAGTGCGGGTGGGAGTGATGGTGCGGGTGGGGGTGATGGTACGAGTTGGAGTGGGGCTTTTGGTAGCCGTTGGAGTGACGGTATAGGCCCAATTGGCGCTTCTCGGCGAACCGTTAACCCAATTGCCATTGCGATCCTTGCCAATTTGCGGATTTGGCATGGCAAAGGTCATCCAGGCAGCATCGCTATCACGCATAGGGAGAGTTTGAGATGGCTTGCGAATGCGCTCCATACTCCGGTAACCGCTGGTGCTGCCGGCCGGCCAGGAGCCACCGTCATAGTTGGCGCTGTCGATCAAATTTCCTGCGGCATCGAATAGCCAAAGACGCTCACCGTTGTTGTCTAGCTCTCCAGTATAGATTTTATCGGCAGCAATATCGCTTATCGTGTTGTCTGTGGTGCGTTCGAGCAGGTAATAGCCATTAGGAGGAATACAATCGGCAGCGTCGAAGATCACATACGGGCTTTCGTCTTCTGCTTGCAATCGCCAGCCACCCAGACATACCGTGCTGCCACCGGGATTATACAGCTCAATCCATTCATCTCTATAATTAGCAGAAGTCCCTGCCCAGGCTACTTCGTTGATGATGATCAGCAGTGAAGGGGTAGGTGTGATGGTAGGGGTAAAGGTGCGGGTGGGTGTGGATGTTCGGGTGGGGGAAGGAGTGCGGGTGGGAGTTTGTAAAGGTGTTGAAGTGAAAGTGTTGGTTGCGGTGGGAGAGTCGGTGGGACTAGGAGTATCACTGGGAGTAGGAGTAACGCTTGGGGTGGAAGTATTTGTGGGGGTGGGAGTAACGCTTGGGGTGAAAGTGTTTGTGGGAGTAGGGGTATCAGTAGCAGTTGGAGTGGGTGTAAACGTTTGTAGACCTGCACAGTAAACGAAGGGAGCATTGGAGTTTTGAGGATTAGAAGGAGAGACCGTGCCACCACCGAAATCGCTGAAATTGTCATCGGTGTCGGTGCAGTTCCCTTGTGCTCCGCGCGGTAAGCGTTCATAGCTCCAGTTGGTATTGGATGAGACGGGAGGGAGGGGAGAGCCTTCAACAAACAGGGTGGTGTTGCACATGCCTACTCGATCGACCGGCGTATTCAGGGGGTTGATGATAGCAATGCCACCATTATCCGCAAGGGCCTGGGATGTGGGGTAGGTGAGATCGGCAATGGTTTGGGTGAAACTCTGAGATGCCACCAGATAATATTGTCCCGGTTGCAGGATGGTTCCGGCGGGAAAGGTTGCCAAGGTAGTTACCGTAGCGCCGCATCCCGAAGATTTTTTGAGAACCCAGCCGCTCAGGTCTATTGGCCCTCCATCTGCGTTGTACAGCTCGATGAATTCGTCATATGCTCCACCCGGGCCACGAGAACGGAATTCACTAATGACAAGTTTTGGCTCAGCCCCCTGCGCCGCAGGTGCAAAGAAGGCGGCATGCGAGGCGATCACCCTCCAGGCCCAAAGACCGAGCAGAGTGGCGCTTAGCAACATAAGGCGCGCGAGCAGACGCGACATGAGGAGGGCTCCTCTAGAGGGGCACAGATACTCTTCGGTATTCCGGCGAAAAGAATGAGCCTTCTTAGGGAACGAAAGAAGGGTTGTTCAAACGCTGGATGCTTAGGTCTCTAAGAAATCAGCGTGGCTCTACGACCAGCTTAATCGCCGTTCTGATCTTGCCGTCAATTTCCACGTCCACGAATTCCGGGATGCAGACGACGTTAATGCCATCGTTTTTGAGATAGCCGATGGCCAGGACGAGTGCTTTGACTGCCTGGTTGACAGCCCCGGCTCCGATGGCCTGCACTTCGGCTCGCTTGTGTTCACGAACCACACCTGCAATTGCCCCGGCGACCGCAGAGGTACGGGAGTTTGCAGAAACTTTGATCACGTCCATCACGACCTCCCAAGAAGAGAAAAGGGGCAGAGGGGATACGCTAGTAAAATTTTACAAGATTTGTCCGAGATATTCAAGAGGCAAATCTCGCGAATGAACGCGCGTCCTTGACATTCCTCTTCAACCGTGATAATCTTGTGTCAGGTGCCCGGTAAATTCCAGGCCGGGTTAATTTTTTTCCGCAGGAGAAAGGCAAGATGTCCAAACGTTACACCGGAACCGTCAAGTGGTTCAACGCTACCAAGGGCTACGGCTTCATCGGCCGTGACGATGGCGGTGAGGATGTGTTCGTGCATTTCAGCGCCATCCAAATGGAAGGCTACCGCAAGCTGGAGGCCAATCAGAAAGTCGAGTTTTCCATCGAGGAAGGGCCGAAGGGATTGCAAGCCGCGAACGTTGTGCCCCTTTCATAGGGTTTCTCACAACGCGAGGATGAGCCGGGCTGCCGGGAGGCAACCCGGTTTTTTGTTTCTACGGGTATAATCCATTTCAATATGCGCAAATTGCTTGTTATTTTGCTCCTTTTTCTGGCCGCGGCTTTGGTGATCTTGAGCTTTTCCGAGATCCGCACATTGCTCTCTACACTACGCCAGGGTAACATCTGGTTTCTCCTGATGGGTATTTTGCTTGAGGGCATCTTTCTTTGCTTAGAGGGCCTGGTCTTTTGGAGCATTTATCATCTGCTGGGATTGCAAGATTCTCCCTGGCGCCTGATCCTGGTGGCATTGGCAGCGAATTTCGTTAACATCGTCGCACCAAGTGCCGGCATCGGGTGGGTAGCAACCTGGATTGATCACGGTCGCCGCAACAATCACCCGGCGGCAAAAATAACTCTGGCGGCAACGCTCTTTTTGCTCTTCGATTACACGGCGTTTCTGGTGATTCTGGCATTGGGGTTCGTTGTGCTGATCCGCCGCCAGAATCTGCAATGGAGCGAGATCACTGCGGCATTGATCCTCTTCGGCATCGCGTTGGGATTAGGGATGATGCTCTACTTGGGCTATCGCTCGTCAAAGCAGATGGGAGCATTGCTTTGTCGGTTGGCACGATGGATCAATGCGCTCTTGCGCCCTTTTATCCACCGAGATTACTTGAACGAGGAACGAGCCCAGGCTTTCGCCGAGGAGATCGGAGAAGGGCTGAAGGCTCTGCCCCGGAAAGTGGATTTGCTCTTCACACCTTTGGCCTTGGCTCTGTCCACTAAACTCATCTTGATAGCGATTCTGATGACCACCTTCCTGGCCTTTAACGTTCCTTTCTCGGCGGGCACATTATTCGGAGGCTTTTCCATCGGCTATCTTTTCCTGATTGTCTCCCCCACACCTTCCGGTGTTGGTTTTATGGAAGGTGCCATGGCATTGGGATTAAGCTCTTTGCGCGTGGATTGGAGTCAAGCAGTGCTCCTGACTCTGGTATACCGCGGCATTACGTTCTGGTTGCCGCTCGGCTTTGGCGCCTGGGTTTTCCGTCGGCTGCATTGGCAATAATGCCTCTAGAGGCATGTATAATAGAGAATATCTGAATTTCGGCGATGGAGCAAAGCATGAGCGAAGAGAATACCAAAGCAAAGGATTTTATCCGCGAAGCCATTTTGGAAGACCTGCGAAGTGGTCGCTATACCTACGTGCGCACCCGTTTCCCACCCGAACCGAACGGCTATTTGCATATTGGACATGCGAAAGCGATCTGCATTGATTTCGGCATTGCCGAGGAATTCGGTGGGGTGTGCAATCTGCGCTTTGATGATACCAACCCGGTCAAGGAAGATGTCGAATACGTTGAGGCGATCAAAGAAGATATCCGCTGGCTCGGATACGATTGGGGCGATCGGGAATATTATGCTTCGGATTATTTTGATCAACTGTACGAATGGGCGGTTGAGCTGATCAAAAAGGGCAAAGCGTACGTAGACGATCAAAGCCCAGAAGAGCTGAGCCGGAATCGGGGAACGTTGACCGAACCGGGCAAGGAATCCCCTTACCGGAACCGTTCCGTAGAAGAAAATCTCGATCTGTTTGAGCGTATGCGCAAAGGGGAGTTCCCCGATGGCTCGCGCGTGCTGCGCGCTAAAATTGATATGGCGAGTGGAAACATTAATCTGCGCGATCCGGTCATGTACCGCATCATCCACGATCCGCCGCACCATCGCACCGGTAAAAAGTGGTGCATTTACCCGATGTATGACTGGGCGCACGGTCAGTGTGATTCGATCGAGGGGATTACCCATTCCTTGTGCTCGTTGGAGTACGAGGATCATCGCCCGCTCTACGAATGGTTTATCCGTGAATTAGGAATCTTTGCCCCGCGCCAAATCGAATTTGCCCGCCTGAACCTCTCGTACACCGTCCTCAGCAAACGGAAATTGCTGCGCCTGGTCAAAGAAGGATATGTTCGAGGTTGGGATGATCCGAGAATGCCCACGTTGCGCGGCTTGCGACGGCGCGGGTATACGCCGGAAGCAATTCGGGATTTCATTGACCGAATCGGTGTTTCCAAGACAAACAGCGTGGTGGATATCGGATTGCTCGAAGCCTGCTTGCGGGAGGACTTGAACAAGCGTGCCCTGCGGCGTCTGGCCGTCCTGCGCCCGTTGAAGCTGGTGATTGATAACTATCCTGAAGACCAGGTAGAGTACGTAGAAGCGCTTAATAATCCGGAAGACCCCTCTGCCGGTACCCGTCTGGTGCCGTTCTCGAAAGTGCTTTACATCGAGCAGGATGATTTTCGCGAGACACCACCGCCGAAGTATTATCGTCTCTATCCCGGCAATGAGGTGCGGTTGCGATACGCTTACATTGTCAAGTGCACCCATGTTGTCAAGGATGAACAGGGGCAGGTGGTGGAGGTCCATTGCACGTACGATCCCTCGACACGCAGCGGCGAAGGCGCCGCGCGCAAGGTCAAAGCTACGATCCATTGGGTCTCTGCGGCCCAGGCTGTGCCGGTGGAGGTCCGGCTTTACGATCGCCTGTTCTTGAAACCGAATCCGGATGACCTAGAAGAGGGGGAAGATTTCACACAGTACATCAACCCCTCTTCGCTGGAAGTGCTCTATCCATGCTATGCAGAACCATCCCTGGGCACGGCACAGGTAGGAGAAAAATTCCAGTTTGAGCGCTTAGGTTATTTCTGCATGGATCCGGATAGCACACCGGAACGCCCAGTGTTCAACCGCACGGTGACGCTCAAGGACGAATGGGCGAAGATCGCGGCAAAAATGGAATCCGGCGCCGAGGCGTAAGCCCGCGCCGGACTCCTACTCCTACCCCAGGCGATCTCAGCACGCACCAGGCGGGGCAAAAAAGATCAACTTCCAAATCCCAATAAACTTGGGCCTTGGAGGAACTATGAATTCAGTGGAACGTCTGAAACGCGCTCTGCAGGGGGAATGGATCACCTCACCGTTGCGTGCTTTGTGGCGGCATTTTCCGGTGGACGATCAGGACCCGCAACGAATGGCCGCCGCTACGCTCGCCTGGCAACGCACTTTTGACTGGGATCTGGTCAAGGTCACGCCGGCCTCTTCGTTTTGCCTAAAAGATTGGGGCGCACAGGATCGCTGGCGCGGTAACCCGGAAGGGACGCGCGAGTATGTCCATTTCGTCATCCAGAGGCCTCAAGATTGGGAACGCCTACCCCTTCTAAACCCCGGCGAAAACGAGGCTCCCCATCTCCACGCTCAACTGCTGGTTTTACGCCAATTGCGTCGGGAACTGGGCGGGAAGGTACCGATCCTGCAGACGATTTTCAGCCCCTTGGCCCAGGCGAAAAACTTAGCCGGCGGTGAGCGTCTGTTGGTGCACTTGCGGCGCTTCCCGGAAGCGGTGCTCAAAGGTCTTGAAACGATTACAAAAACGACACAACGTTTCGTCGAGGCCTGCCTGGAGGAGGGAATAGACGGCGTGTTTTACGCCGTCCAACATGCCCAGGCCTCCCTGCTGAACGAAGAAGAATACCGTACTTTTGGTCGTCCCTTCGACCTACAAATTCTGGAAGCGGCGCGCCCCTTGTGGTGCAATATGCTCCATCTGCACGGACAAGAGATTTACGCCGATCTGTTTTACGACTACCCGGTGCAGATCCTCAACTGGCACGATCGGGAGACAGCTCCTTTGCTGACGGAAGCCGCACAACGCTTCGGAGGTCTGCTTTGCGGCGGCATCGGACGCGAAACGCTCGTTTACGGCACTCCGTCCGAGGTCCTGGAAGAGGCGCGCCAGGCCTATGCCCAAATGGGCGGGCGGCGCCTGATCCTGAGCACCGGCTGCGTGGTCCCGATCCTTGCTCCGTTCGGCAATCTGATGAGCCTGGCTCAGTTTCAGGCCTGAGCGCGTTCAGAGTTGCACAGCATAAGGTAGTGGCCGCCCTTCCAAACCGGCGAGTAGATTTTCGCAGGCCATTTCGGCCATGCGCCGACGCGTGCCCCAGGTGGCCGAACCGATGTGAGGCACGATCAGGCAGTTCGGCAAATGGTAAAGCGGATGATCGGGCGGGAGCGGCTCCGGATCGGTGACATCCAGGGCGGCGCCGCCGATCCAGCCTTCGCGCAGGGCGCGCACCAGCGCCTCGGTGACCACTACCGGGCCGCGGGCGACGTTGATCAGGAGGGCCTGACGCTTCATCCTTCGCAATGCGCTTTCGTCGATCAGGCCGCGCGTTTCGGGGGTGAGCGGACAATGGAGGCTGAGAATATCGCTCGCTTCGAGCAGGGTTTCGAGTGGAACACGGCGGGCCGCGCAGGCACTTTCGATTTCGGGATGTGCGTGGGGGGATGTGTAGATGATTTCCATCCCGAAAGCACGAGCTCGTTGCGCCACGGCCTGCCCGATCTTCCCCATGCCGAGGATGCCGAGCGTAGCGCCTTTCAAATCCATACCCAACCAACCGGTGGGTGACCACGTTTTCCATTTTCCATCACGGGCATCGGCGGCGGCTTGAGGCAAGCGACGGGCGGCGCTGAGGATCAGGGCCAGCGTCAGATCGGCGGTGGCGTCCGTCAGGGCGCCGGGGGTGTTGCCCACAGCGATGCCGCGGGCGCGGCAAGCGCGCAGATCGATGTTATCTACGCCTACCGCCATGTTGCTGACCACGCGTAAACGGGGAGCGCGGCTCAGCAATGCTTCATCCACGCGATCCGTGAGCAAGGTGAACAATCCCTCTGCTTCGGGGAGGTATTCCAACAAGGCAGAGGGAAAGCCGATAGCATCTGGGCCGACGATCAGACGCACGCGCCCTTCTAGCGATTTCAGCCATTCGGGGGGAAGGGGATGGGTGATAAGGACAAGCGGGAGCATGTGATGGTCGAATCGTCAAGCAGTTGTATAGTCGAGCGGTTGGGTAGTGTGATTGTTAAGTATACTCTACTGGCCTTGCAGATCGTGGGGGCCAATTGTTAAGGGAGACAGAACTTTTTTCTCTCAGGCGGCGTGCACGTCAGAGAGCATGCGCATCCAAAGAAGGGTGGCCTAAAAGCCACCCTTCTTTCTTTTGCGAAAGGCATTTACCGACTACTGGCCGCTCTTCACTTCGGTCCAAATCTGATCGTAGAGCGGCAAGGCCTCGCCCACATCGCTGATACGATGCCCCTTCTGGAAGACCTCCAGCGGCGGGTTGGTGATGGGGGAATTGATGTAGGGCTCGTAGATATCCGGATGGTTGGCTTTGGCAAATTCCAGGGCTGCCTTGTTCGGATTGATGTACGGAAAATCGCGCAACATCAGCCAGAACATATTGCCTTGCATGGTGTAGTTCATCCAAGCATAAGCCGCATCCGGGTGTGGCGCTCCGACCGGCATCGCCCAGTTATCCTGCCACAAAATGGCGCCCTCTTCGGGGTAGACATATTGGATCTCCGGCACTTCCTGCTGCGCCAGGAAAGCCTCACCCGTCCAGGTCACGCCCAGGTCCACATCGCCGGCGATCAGCGCCGTCTTTGGGCTATCGCTATCGAAGAGCTTGACGTTCGGGATCAGCTCCTTGAGCTTCTCTTTGGCCTCATTGAGCTGATTCGGATCGCGCGTGTTGACATCATAGCCGAGCGTCAGCAACGTCATGCCGATAATGACGCGCGAATCATCCAGGAACACCATCCGTCCGGCATATTCGGGATTCCACAGATCGGCCCATTTGGTCGGTGGCGTCTGCACCGTCTTGGAGTTGTAAACGATCGCATCCGTGCCTGCCTGGTAAGGAACGGTGTACTCGTTGTTCGGGTCAAATGGCTGATTCATAAACTGGGGAAGCATGTTATCCAGGAAGTAAAGCTTGCTCTTATCCAGTTTCTGCAGCATGCCCTTCTGGATCATCAGCGAGACAATGTAATCGGTCGGCTGCACCAGGTCGTAATTGGCGCCGCCCTTCTCCAGCTTGGCGTACATCTCCTCGTTGCTGGAATACTCGTCATGATTGATCTTCACGCCATAGACCATCTCGAAGCACTCTTTCCACTCGGTGGGGATGTACTCCGTCCACACGAAGAGGTTGAGTTCCTTCGAGGTGACCTCCATGCGCGGTTCCGGCTCCGGACACTCGAAACCGCTCGAGGTCACGTACTTTTGCGGCGCCTGGGTAGCCGGCGCGGCAGTTGAAGGAGCGGAAGTCGGCGTGGAAGGGCGGGGGCCGCAGGCGCTCAAGGCCAGAACGGCTATCAGGAACAAACCGAACACAAGGGAGAAACGTTTTTGCATCACTGCCTCCTTTTCAAGTTAGGTTTGACGATTTTGCAGGCGCTGGATACCGAACACCAGGATGAACACAATGCTCACCCACAGCGCCGAAAGCGCATTCACCTGGGGGGTGATAATGCGCCGTAACAACCCGTAGACATAGATCGGCAATGTCGTCGCACCGGGCCCGGTGGTAAAGAATGTGATCACGAAGTCATCCAGCGAGAGCGTAAAGGCCAGCATGGCGCCGGAGAGCACCCCCGGCAGGATCATCGGAAACGTAACCCGCCAGAACGTCACCCATTCGTTGGCCCCTAGGTCCATGGCTGCTTCTTCATAGGATTTTTCAAATCCGTGCAACCGTGCCTGCACCACCAGGGTCACAAACGGGATGCTAAAGGCAATGTGCGAAGCCGTCACCGTGCCCAGGCCCAGGCTCAGACGCGCATCACCGCTCAATCCTAGTGCCGTATTCAGCAGGGAAAACAGCTGCGTAAACAGCACCAGGATGCCGATGCCCATCACAATTTCGGGGATGACGATCGGGATATACAGCGAGATCTGCGAAAACGTTTTCAAACGGAAATCGTAGCGCTGTAGCGCCAGCGCCGCCATCGTACCGATGATCGTCGAGATCAGGGTAGAAGTGAAGGCGATCGTCAACGTATTACGCGCCGCATGCACGATCTCGCGATTGCGCACCAGCTCACAGAACCAATGGAAAGGACCACAGGGGCTGGCACGCACCAAGCTACCCTCCATCACCACCTGTTCCCCATAAGGGATAAACCCTTGGAAGGTAATGTTCGTGCGCGAGGCGTTAAAGGCGAACAAGATAAGCACCACAATCGGCGCATACAGGAAAAAGTAGACCAGCGCCGTCGCAACGCGCACCACCCAGGACCGTTGATAGGGATTCATGCCGCCACAATCTCCTCACCGAAGCCGAATTTGCGCGTGTAGAAGTAGGTCACGATCAGCGTCAACACCATCAGCACCAGCGAAGCCGCCGATCCGAAAGCGGCATCGCGCGCATCTAGGAATTGACGCTGGATCAGGTTACCCACCAGCACCACCTGCCGACCGCCGAGCAGATCCGAAACCACGAACGTGCCCATTACCGGCACAAAGACCAGGATCGTCCCGGCCACCATGCCGGGGAGGGAAAGCGGCAACGTCACGCGCAGGAACGTGCGCCATGGATTGGCGCCCAGATCCGCCGCCGCCTCGTACATCGAGAGATCGATCTTCTCCAGCGAGGTATAGATCGGCAGGATCATGAACGGCAGGAACTCATAGACCATCCCCACCAGCACCGCGCCGGGCGTATAGAGCATCTCCAGCGGCTGGAAAGAGATACCCAACAGATTCGCCAGCCAACCCAACACCAGATTGATCACCCCCTCCTTGCGCAAGAGCATCATCCAAGCATAAACGCGGATGACGAAATTCGTCCACATCGGCACCAGCACTAGGAAGAGCAAGGACGTGCGCCAGCGCGCCGGTGCACGGGCAACGTAATAGGCCAGCGGATAGGCCAGCAGGATCACCAACACCGTCGTATTGAACGCCAGCGAGATCGAGCGCCAAAGGATCTGCAAGTACAGTGGGTTGAAACACACCTCGGCACCGGAGGGGCAATTCCGCTCATAGCCCAATAGGCGCAGGTAGTTATCCAGCGTGAACGTGTAGATCACGCTCCCATCCGGCGCCCGGCGCCCAAAGCTCACCACCAACGTGAGCATCAGCGGGATGATCAGCAACCCCACCATGAACACCAGCGTCGGTAGGATCAGGACCAACCCCTGCAAGGAACGATCTTCCCTCAAGCGCCTGAGCATCACTCCCTCCGTAACACCAGCACGTTCTCGTGGAAGAGCACCAGGTGAACCTGCTCACCGTTACGGTAAAAATGCGAAGGGTCCAGGCGTGAAAGGCGATTCTGTTCCCACACCTTGATCATTACCCCGTTCACATCCACAAAGACGCGCGTATCGGCTCCGACGTAGGTAGCGGTGACGACGCGCCCCGTGAGCGTCTCATTGACCTTTGGCTCGTCCAGCAACCGAACCTTTTCCGGCCGAATGCACAGGAGCGCCTCCTGGCCGACCCCGAGCCCCGGTCCCGCCAAACCGACAAGTTCGCGTCCCCAGGCTGGGATATAAATGCGCGCCCATTCCCCATCCAGCGCGCGCACCTGGCCTTCCACGAAGTTCGATTCGCCGATGAAATCGGCCACAAAGCGGTTGGCCGGACGCTCATAAATCTCCACCGGCGAGCCGATCTGGAGCACCTTCCCATGATTCATCACCGCAATGCGATCCGACATCGTGAGCGCCTCTTCCTGATCGTGGGTCACGTAGATGAAGGTGATCCCCACTTCCTTCTGCAACGCTTTCAATTCCAATTGCATTTCCTTGCGCAGTTTCAGGTCCAGCGCCCCTAGCGGCTCGTCCAGAAGCAATACCTTCGGCCGTTTGACCAGTGCCCGTGCCAATGCCACCCGTTGCTGCTGGCCTCCTGAGAGCTGACGTGGCCGGCGGCGCTCCATGCCGCTCAGTTTCACCATCTCCAGCGCCTCCCCCACGCGCCGACGAATTTCATCCTTGGGCACCTTCTCCATTTCCAGCCCAAAGGCGACGTTTTCAAAAACGGTCATGTGCTGGAAAAGCGCGTAGTTCTGGAAAACCGTATTCACCGGCCGCAGGTAAGGCGGCTTTTTCCCCTGGGGCTGACCGTCAATGAAAACTTCCCCGGCCGTCGGCAGCTCGAAACCGGCGATCATGCGCAGGGAGGTCGTTTTGCCACAACCGGAGGGACCGAGCAGCGAGAAGAACTCGCCATGGCGGATTTGCAAATTCACGTGATCGACCGCCGTCAGCTCCTGTCCTTCGGGCGTGATAAAACGTTTGACCACATCCCGTAGTTCAACGGCAAATTCGCTCATGTAGCATTCTCACTCCTGGTTAGAATTTACGGCTCCATTCCGCCGGCCAGCGCTCGACGATCACTTTCTTCTGGGTGAAGAATTCCACGGCATCCCAGCCCTGGCCGTGCATATCGCCGAAAAAGCTCTCCTTCCAGCCGCTAAACGGGAAAAAGGCCATCGGTGCGGCCACGCCGATGTTGATGCCGATATTGCCGGCCTCCACCTCGTAGCGGAACTGCCGCGCCGCCGCCCCGTCTCGCGTAAAAATCGAAGCCATGTTGCCGTAGGCACGGTCGTTGACCAGCGTAATGGCCTCCTCCAGCGAATTCACGTGCATCAGTCCCAGCACCGGGCCGAAGATCTCCGTGCGCGCCACCTCGCTGTGAGGCGGGAGATCGGCGATCACGGTCGGACGGACAAAATTGCCCCGCTCGTAGCGCGGGATCACCGTACCTCGTCCGTCCACCAAGAGAGAACCGCCCTCCGCCGCGCCCTTGCCGATCAGGGATTCGATGCGCGCTTTGGCCTGTGGCGTGATCACGGGGCCCATTTGCACTCCTTCTTCCAGGCCGTAGCCCACCACCCGCGAGGTCGCCGCATCGCAGATCAACTCGTTGAACCAACCGCGCGCTGCGCCCACGGTGATGGCAATGGAGGCCGCCAGGCAACGTTGACCGGCCGAGCCGAAAGCACTATCGGCAACGATCTGGATCGTGCGCTCCACATCGGCATCCGGCATGATCACCACCGGGTTCTTCGCCCCGCCCTGCGCCTGAACGCGCTTCCCGTTCGCCGCCGCTCGGGCATAGACATGGCGCGCCGTCGGCGTGGAGCCGACAAAGGTCACCGCGCGCACCAGCGGATGATCGAGGAGCGCATTCACCGCCTCTTTCGAGCCGTTCACCATATTGACCACGCCCTTCGGCAACCCGCTTTCTTCGAGCAAGCGAAAAACCTTCTGCATGGTCAACGGCACGCGCTCCGAGGGCTTGATGATATACGTGTTCCCGGCCGCGATCGCATAGGGCATGAACCAGAACGGGATCATCGCCGGAAAATTGAAAGGTGCGATGGTAATACAAACACCCACGGGCTGACGGATCATGTGCTCGTCAATCCCACGGGCGATATCCTCGTTATTATACCCCTGGATGAGGCTGGGCATCCCACAAGCCACCTCCACATTTTCAATCGCGCGGCGCATTTCACCTCGCGCTTCCTCCAGGGTCTTGCCGTTTTCGATCGTGATCGTGCGCGCCAGGTCCTCAAAATTTTCTTCCAGCAATTGCTTGAGGCGGAAGAGATATTGCACGCGCTCGGTCACCGGTGTACGGCGCCATTCGGCAAAGGCCGCCTGGGCGGCCCGCGCCGCCGCATCCACCTCGGTGGGGCCGCAAAGTGGCGTGCGCGCCAGCAGCTCCGCTGTGGCCGGGTTGTGCACCTCCAGATATTCGTTCACATGCGGACGTTGCCATTCTCCGCCGATGTAGTTCAGGATTTCTTCCATAGCACTTCTCCTCTCCAATCGGCAAGGCCGATCTGGAATTCGCTCACGGAATACAGGTTTAGCCAATCAACGTAAAAGCCGAGCCGGCCTCCAAAACGGAAGAGAAAAGGCCTTCCCAACCCGTGAAAAGCCGGGAAGGCCTCTGCTTGCTTTCAGGCGGTCACTGTTGCCAGCGCCTCTTCGATGATCTCTAGACCTTCTTCCAGTTGGGCCTCGGTGATACACAGAGGCGGTACCACGAAGAGGATGTTCTTGAAGTTGAAAGCAAAGAGGAAATGCTGCCGCAGGAACTTCATGATCGGGCCTAGATCGAACGGCTCTTTGGTGGTGCGATCTTTGACCAGCTCCAGCGCCGAGAACAGGCCGATATAGCGCACATCCCCGACGATCGGGTAGCGCGCCTTGATCTCCTCCAGCCGCCGCCCCAAATATTGCCCGACCCGTTTTGCGTTTTCGATCAATCCGTCCTCTTCGTAGACCTCGATCGTCGCCAATGCCGCGGCACAGGCCAGCGTATGGGCAGAATAGGTCAGGCCGGCCGGCAGGTATTTATCCTCAAAGAAGCGGGCGATCTTCTCGCGGACGATCACCGCGCCCAGCGGCACATAGCCGGACGTGATGCCTTTCGCCGTGGTGATGATATCCGGCACGACCTTCCAGTGATCCACGGCGAACCATTCTCCGGTGCGCCCCCAGCCGGACATGACCTCATCGGAGATGAGCAAAATGCCATAGCGATCGCAGATCTCCCGAATGCGCGGCCAATAATCATCTGGCGGGATGATCAGGCCATTCGTGCCGGTCACCCCTTCGAGGATGATGGCCGCGATCTGATCCGGCCCTTCGTGCTGGATCACCTCTTCCACGTGGCGAATGCATTCGCGATGGCAGGTCTGTGGCGTCCAGCCAAAGGGACAGCGGTAACAGTAGGGGTCAAGGAAATGCACCACGCCGGGCATGGCCGGCTCGGCCGGCCAGCGACGGTAATCGCCCGTCAGCGCGATCGCACCATGGGTAGCACCGTGATAGGAACGATAACGTGCCAGAATCTTGAAGCGCCCGGTATAGAGCCGGGCGATCTTGATGGCATTTTCGTTCGCTTCGGCCCCGCCCAGCGTGAAGAAGGTTTTCTTGAGATCGCCGGGGGTGATCTCGGCCAGCTTCTTGCCCAAGCGAGCGCGCGGCTCGGTTGCCAGCCCCGGATGCGCCATCGGCAAGGTCGCCGCTTGATCCTGGATGGCCTTGACCACCTTCGGATGGGTGTGGCCGATGTTCATATTGACCAGCTGGGAAGCAAAATCCAGGTAGCGGTTGCCATCCGCATCCCAAAAATAGACGCCCTCGGCGCGCACCACCGGGATTGGATCGACCTGCGACTGCACCGACCAGGAAAAGAAGGTGTACTCGCGGCTCCAATCCACAATCTCCTGAGAGGAGAGACGGGACATATCGCCTCCTAATCTCGCTCACGAGCGTTTGGCTAACTTGACAATATCGGCATAGACGTTGAGCGTTTCGTCAATATCGGCATCGCTATGAGAATAGCACAGGAACCACGGCTCACGCGGATCGTGATCGGGCATTACGCCGCGTTCTACGGCCATCTCCTGCAGGCGCAGGTAGAGATCCTTATCACTCTCATGCCAATCCCGCTGCGAAGTTACCCGCTCGACGCCCAAAGAGAAGGAGAACATGGTGGGATAGCCGCTGATGACCGCCGGTATGCCGTTATCCTCGAAGATCTCCTTCAACCCCTTCATCAGCCGCTCACCACGTTTCCAGATCGTCTGGATCACCGGCTCGCGTTCCAGGATGGTCAGGGTGGCCCAAGCGCCGGCAACCCCAGGTTTGTTGTTATTGAACGTGCCACCCTGGGCAACGCCATGACCGATGATGCTCATAATCTCGCGTTTACCGCCCACCGCGGCGATCGGATAACCGTTCCCTAAAGCTTTGGCATAGGTGGCCAGATCGGGGCGAATGTTATAGTATTCCTGAGCGCCGCCATTGGCAATGCGGAAGCCGGTCTTGACCTCATCCAGGATGAAGACGATGCCGTATTCATCGCACTTCTTGCGGATGAATTCCAAGAAACCCGGCTGCGGCTCGATCGTGGCGCAATTGCCCTGCGCCGGCTCGGTGATGATCGCCGCTACCTGCTCCCCCATTGAACGTAATACTCGATCCAGCCCCTCGAAATCGTTGAAAGGCAGGGTGATGATCAGGTCACGCAACGGGCGCGGGATGCCGGAAGAAGCCGGAATCGGGATCGGGCTGCGCGGGTTGCCGTAGGCATCGGCCGGGGCATAGGTGGACCAGAGGGTGTAATCTTGGAAACCGTGATAGTTGCCCTCGAATTTGATGATCACATCGCGCCCGGTATAGGCACGGGCGATACGCAACGCGTGCATGGTAGCCTCGGTGCCGGTCGTAGCAAAGCGCACCATTTCTACGCCGGGACACATACGTACGATCTTTTCTGCCACTTCCACTTCCAGCTCGCTCGTCATGGCGAAAAGAGCCCCTTTGCGCACCTCTTCGGCTACCTTTTCGTCCACTTCATCATAGGCATGCCCCAAGATGATCGGGCCGAAGGCCAGGCGGTAGTCAATATAACGCTTGCCTTCCACATCCCAGAGATAAGCACCTTTGGCATGGGAGACATAGGGGGTTTTCTTCTGCCCCCAGTAACGGAAGTTGGAATTCACACCCAGAGGGATTACCTTTTGGGCACGTTCTTGAAGGGCATGGGTTCTAGGACCGAACAACGTCATGGGACACCTCGCAACGAATGAATTTTGTGAGCTTTGGTTTCCAGCGCGTCTTCGGGAACGCGCCATTGATAGACATCTTTCAACACCATGGGGACAATGGAAGTGGTGGATTTGCGCACACCGGGAATGCGCCGCACCACTTCGGTGACAAAGCGATAGACTTCATCGGTGCTGCGCGCCACCACTTGAATGCTGACGTCCGTCTCTCCGATAGCGCTGGCCACATAGGTGACATTCGGATAGGTAGCCAGGGTTTGCGCTACTTCCATGATGCGATCCGAATCCACCTGCAGCCAGACATCGGCAAAAATGGTATAGCCAAAGGCTTGCGGCCGCACGATCGCTGTCACCTGGATCACGCCTTGTTCAACCAGGCGACGAATGCGATAGCGCACCACCCGTTCCGAAACACCGTTTCCCACCCTGCGGGCAATTTCGGCGGCCGGCATCCGCCCATCTTCCAAAAGCAAGTTGATGATTTTCAGGTCGACTGCGTCCATCTCATCCTTGTCTATCACGCGCAATTCTTGTATAATTTGAGCCGCAGGGCCACCTTAGCTCAGCCGGTAGAGCAGACGATTCGTAATCGTCCGGTCGTGGGTTCGAATCCCACAGGTGGCTCTATAATTCATTAAAGATCGAATCCAGGTCTTCATCCGGCACATCGAAAACCGACTGATGCGGGGGTAACGGCTCTTCTTTCATCCACTGCGGCAAACGATCATCTTTTGCGGTAAATCCGGCACGGCGGTTGAATTCACGCTCCAGGCGGATCGTCTCGCGCCCTAGCTCCTGGAGCACGTTATCCGGCACCTCCCAGCCGTAGCGTGCGCGTAGCAGGCGGGCAATGACCGGCGAAGGAGCGGCCGCATAGCCGAAGCCGGCAAAAATGCAGGCGCCCAGCGTATCGTAGCCGGCCATGTTCAACTGCGCGGCCAAGGAAACCGGTTTCTGCACGCCGGGATCGAGGTGATTGACCTTGGCGCGAATGGTCAAGCCGGCCGTGTGATCGGCACCCTGCGGCGAAGTGGCATAGGTGATCCCGGTCCCCTTAATGGCGCGCGGCTCATACGCAGACATGGCCTGACCTTTGACCACCGGAATGCGCTTCACGCCCAGGTGCCGGCCTGTGCTCAGCGCGCCGTTGCCCAGCACGCGCCCCAGTTCGGTGCCGCGACGGATTTCCTCCAGCAACGCCAGGGCGCGTTCGCCATCGCCCCAGGTCATCAGCCCTCCTTCGGCAGCGACGCCCAGGGCCGCGCCGATCTCGATCGAGTCCAGGCCGAGATCGTTCACCTGCCAGTTCAGGCGGGCGATCACATCCAAAGAGCCAATCCCCAGGTTCGAGCCCATCAGGCCGATCGTCTCATATTCGAGAGGGGAGACCACCATCTTGCCGTTTTCATCGGCAAAGATGTTCGAGCAACGGATGATGCAGCCGGCCATGCAGGCATGGCTCGGATCGCTTTCACCGTTGCGCCGCAGGATGAATTCGCGCAGGGTTTCGCCACTGATGGCATCCACCTGCTCAAAGTGACCGCTGGAGAAGTTACGCGTGGGCAGACCGCCGAAGGAATCACACATATGCGCCATGGCGGCGGTGCCGAAATCGTGATAGGTTTTGGTTTGCGGGTGCGCCTGCAGCGCCAGGGTATATTCTTTTTGGGCCTCCTTGAAGGCCTGCGGATCGTGGAGCGGCGGACGGCTCCCCCCTTCGGCATCGAAGACGATCGCCTTCAGGCGCTTGGAGCCCATCACTGCACCCAACCCACCGCGCGCGGCAATGCGCGAGGGGATGCCATCCTTGTCCAAATTCTGAATCCCGGCGGCCTTCAGGCGCATTTCCCCGCCGGGGCCGATCAGGGAGATGGCGACCTTTTGGCCATAGCGCGCCCGCAGGCGCTCCGCGCTTTCATAGACGCCCAAGCCGATCAGGTCATCGGCCCGTTCCCAACGGGCGCCTTCTTTGGAAAGGTAGAGTACCCACCAGGCGTCGTCTTGTGGCGCATCTTCGAGGATCAAGGCATGGATGCCCAGGTAGGCCATGTGCAGGCCGGTGCGGCCACCGGCATTGGATTCTTTGACACCACCGGTAAGCGGCGATTTGCCGCCGATCGAAATGCGATCGGTGGAGGAGAGCATATGCCCCACCAACAAGCCGGGACAGAAGAGGAGTTTATTACCCGGCCCGAGCGGATCGGTGGTGGCATCCACTTCGTCTACCAGGATACGGGCGATCAGGCCGCGCCCTCCCAGGCGTTCCCAAGAAGCCGGAACGGGTTCCCGTGTAAGGGTGCGGGTACGGGTGTTTACGCGCCAAATTTCCATAGCAACATCCTCACGAAAGCAACATCCTCACGCTTTCACGAAAAACCTGGGTGTGATAATCCACATCGGCCTCGGTGGTATCGGCGGCGATCAGCGCCATGTTGTGGAAGGGAGTCATCAGAATGCCCCGGTTGAGGGCGAAGAGATGCATGTAGCGATCCAGCTCCGGGTCCATGGCGGCATGCGCTTCGCCCCCGTTGCGCGGCGGTTCGGGACGGAACCAATACTCGGTGCGGTTGCCCAGTCGCTTGACCACCCACGGAAGTTGGAATTCTTCGATCACTTCTTCTACCCCACGCTGGAAGCGCTCGGCCAAGGCGATGGCACGTTCGTAGAAGGCCGGGGTCAGGACGTGTTCCAACGTGGCGCGCATGGCGGCGATGGAGAGGGCATTGCCGGCCAGCGTGCCGCCGATCCCGCCGACATCGGCATCGTCCACGGCCAGGCGCGCCTGGAAGGCTTCGGCGATCTCTTCGGTGAAGCCGTAGACGGCCGCCGGAACGCCCCCGGCGATCGGTTTGCCGATGGTGAGGAAATCCGGCTGCAGGCCATGGGCAGCCGTATAGCCCCCCGGACCGGCACAGATGGTGTGGGTTTCGTCAATGATCAGGTAGGTGCCGTAGCGGCGGGTCAGCTCGCGCAGCGCTTCGTGGTAGCCGGGTTCGGGGTGGATAATGCCGATGTTGGTCATCACCGGCTCGGCCAGCACGGCGGCGACATCCCGTTCGGCCAGGGCGGCCTCCAGGGCGGGAATATCGTTGAATTCGATCACTTTGGTGGTCAGCCGCGGATCGACCGGCGGCCCCATGTTGCTCGGGCGCGAGATGGGCTGACCGAAGTCATCGAGGACGATAAAGGCCTCGTCCACCGTGCCGTGGTAGCAATAGTTAAACACCAACACCTTCGGGCGACCGCTGATATAGCGCGCCATGCGCAGGGCAAAACGATTAGCGTCGGTGGCGGTGAGGGCAAATTGCCAATAGGGCAGGCCAAAGCGTCGGCGCAGTTCTTCCCCCACCCAAATGGCATCCTCATAGGGGAGCATGAGGGTAATGCCCTTTTCGATCTGCGATCGAATCGCCTGCACCGTGGGGTCCGGTGAATGGCCGGTCATGGCGCCGGTATCCCCTAAGCAAAAGTCAATGTAGCGATGGCCGTCCACGTCGGTGAAATGGGCGCCTTTGGCTTCTTTGACGAAGAGGGGAAACGAACCGGCCCAGCGCACCATCCAGAGCATGGGCACGCCGGCATGGAGGGAATGCCGCGCCCGTTGGTAGAGCTCAAACGAGCGCGGATGGGTGCGTCGGAAGGTTTCGGTCTCTTCTTCCAACAGGGAGCGCAGGCGGGAACGATCAATGGTGGCGACCATGAGCAACTCCGTTAGAGGACGGCCTGCAGGGCCTCTTCAAAGATGCGCAAGCCTTCCTGAACCTGTTCGCGGCTCACGTTGAGAGGCGGAATCCAGCGGATGGTATTGTCGTAAGTGCCACATGTGAGCAGGAGCAGGCCGCGTTCTTCTGCCGCGTGGATGAGGGCCTTGGTCAGCGGTTTGGCCTTTTCCGGGCGACCATCTACAAGGAACTCGGTGCCAATCATCAGCCCCAGGCCGCGCACATCGCCGATCTGCGGGTATTCTTCCTGCAATCGCCGCAGGCCGCTCATCAGCTCGGCACCGCGCTCCTGGGCATTTTCGATCATCCGTTCCTCGCGCATGGCCTGAATTGTGGCCACCGCAGCCGCGCAGGCAACGGCATTTCCGCCATAGGTCCCGCCATGTGAGCCAACCTCCCACTTCCGCATCAGATCGAGCGGTGCAAAAACGCCCGAAAGCGGCAAGCCGGAAGCGATGCCTTTGGCTACGGTCATAATATCCGGCACGACGCCGTAATGCTCAAAGGCGAACCAGCGCCCGGTGCGCCCAAAACCGGATTGGATCTCATCTAAGATCAGCAGGATGCCATGACGATCGGCAATTTCGCGCAGGCCGCGCATGAACGAAGCCGGCGGGACGACATAGCCGCCCTCTCCCAGCACCGATTCGATCAGGATGGCGGCCGTTTCTTTGGGCGCGGTTTGCGAAGCCAGCAAGTATTCCAGTTGCTCCAGCGCGTATTGTGCCGCCTGTTCCTCGCTCATCCCCAGCCGGAAGGCGTAGGGGAAAGGCGCGACGAAGACACCAGAAGGCAGAGGGCCAAAGCCGGCGCGATAGATCGTCTTGGAGGTCGTCAGCGCCATGGTGCCGGCCGTACGACCGTGGAAGGAGCCGCTGAAGACGATGATGTTCTGTTTGCCGGTGGCGGCGCGCGCCAGTTTGACCGCGCCTTCCACGGCCTCGGCACCGGAATTGCTGAAGAAGAAGCCGTCGATCTGCGGGGGTACGATCTGGCGCAATTCCTGGATCAGGCGCAACATCGGTTTGTGGATGACGATGTTGGCCTGCGCGTGCAGGAAGAGCCCGGCCTGCTCTCGGATGGCGGCTACAACCTTTGGGTGACAATGCCCGGTGTTGGTGACGCCGATGCCGCAGGTGAAATCGAGCAGGCGACGGCCATCGGTGGTGTAAATGTAGCTCCCCTCGGCGCGCTCGGCGACGAAATCGAAAATGCGCGTCCAGACGGGTGACATGTGGGGGAAGTTTTCGCTATACAGGGTGTCCATAGAAGTCCATTGTGAAACGCAAGCGTTACAGGCTCACCCACTCCAGCCCAAGGGAGGCCAACGTTTCGGGCGTGGGGACCCCGTTCGAGGTCCAGCCGGCGAGGCGATAGTATTCGTCCAGCGCGGCTTCCATTTCTTCGTGGCTCAGCGCGATCCCGGCGGTCGGGCCTGTGCCCTGCAACGGTCGGAAGAATTTCTTCGGCAGTTTGTCATGTCGCCGATCGAGGCCTTCGCGAGCGTTGAAGGCGCGGAGCATGTTCAGGCGGCGCTGACCGACGCGCAGTAACTCATCCAGGGTGACATCCCAACCGGTCACGGCACGCACCAATTGCACCGTCTCTTCGGGGCCGTAGAGCGTCCAGGCCGGCCCCCAGACGAACTGACAGAGCTCCACCGTATCGAGCATGGAGTAAAAGAGCTCGGTCAGGTAGGCAAATTTGACCTTTTCGGGGCCGAGGGAATATTGCGGCAAGCGCTCGCTCATTCCCATCTTGGCCAGGCGCCCCATATAAAGGTCAGAGGCAATGCCTTCCTCGATCATCCAGTCGTGCTCACTGGATTGGTGATCGGCGCCGAAGGGGTTGACGGCATAGATCAGGCCGAGGGAGCGCTTGGCCTGGGGCATGTGAGCCGGCGCTTCCTGGTTTTTGACGGTGATCAGGCACTCTTCGGCCCCGTTGCCCCAAATTTGGGCGGCGCGCGCCGAGCCCTGTGAAAGCACCGTCCCCAGCGGGCCTTCGTTGCGCACGATCTGCTCCAGCGCCTGAATCATAGCCTCGGCATTCCCGAAGCGCAGATCGATGCCACCCGTCTGCTCTTTGCCGATGATGCCTTTCTCATAGCACTCCATGGCAAAGGCGATCGTCGCGCCGCAGGAGATGGTATCGACGCCGTACATGTTGCAGATCTGATTGGCCAGGGCGATGGCGGCCAGATCATCCACGCCGCAGTAAGAGCCAAACGTGCTCAGGGTTTCGTATTCCGGGCCGCCGTAGTAGGGCTCTGAGCGGTAAGCGCCCTCTTTGACCTCCACTACACGCTTGCAGCGCACCACACAGGCATAGCAGGTATCGCGCTCTTTGAGGATCGTATCGTACATGCGTTCCCCGCTGATGGCCTCGGCCCCTTCAAACTGGCCCTCGTTATAGTTGCGTGTGGGCAGGGTGCCCATCATATGTTGCGGCATGACCACGCTGGCCGTGCCGTATTTGGCCAAGGCGTCCATATCCGGGTTGTTCGGTAGTTCTTTGGGTCCGAGGCGGTTGAGCTCGGTGAGTGCTTTGGGATCGGCAACGGCCACTTTGCCGCTGCCGCGCACGACCACGGCGCGCAGATTTTTGCTGGCCATCACCAGCCCCATGCCGGTGCGCCCGTTGTTGCGGTTGGACATATTCACCAGGCTGGAAAAGAGCACGCCGCGCTCGGCGGCCGGACCATGTTGCAAGATTTCGATTTTGTCATCGCCGAGTTCCTGCTTGAGAATGGCATCCACTTCGCCGGTGACTTTTCCGACCAGATGGGAAGCCTCACGCAACTCGGTATGACCATCCTTAATCCACAGATAAACGGGTTTAGGGGATTTGCCGCGGATGACGATGCCATCGAAGCCGGCGAATTTGAGTTCGGCAGGGAAGAAACCGCCGGCCTGAGAATCACCGATCCCGCCGCTGACCGGAGACTTAGCATTGGCATTGATGCGACTCTGGCCGGAGATCGGCGCGCCGGTGGTGACGCCGGTAAAGAGGGTGAGCACGTTTTCCGGCCCGAGCGGATCGGCGCCTTTCGGCACTTCGCGCAAAATGTAATACACCCCCATTGCCGAACCGCCCATGTAGGTGCGGTAAAACGACTCTGGGGGTGTCTCGACCGTCAGCTCACCGCTTGTTAGGTTCACGTGAAGGATACGGCCGGTGTAACCGTAGGGCATGGGGACCTCCTGAAGGACGAAAATCGTTCTGCCTGCGGCAGAGTAGGGAAGCGTCTAACAGTATAGCAGGATACCGACAAAAGATACAACTCATTTTTTCCGAAAACGACAAAAATTTTTTATTTTTGTCGCAAAACGACATTTAAAGATATTCAATTGTAGCTTTCGGAAAAGATATTCCTGGGTTGCGGAACAAGCACACGTTTCTCTCCCATGTTTACTTGGCGGGCGAGGGTGTTGAGCGATCATGCGGTCAAGGGGGTCATGCAATCAGGTCGAGTATAATTTTACAAATTGCACAGACCATCCGGTCTGATATTCTTCGGAGGTAACGATTTGCAAGAATTTTCCCAGGTCCCGTCCGAACCCGCGGCTGAATCCGTTCAACCCCGCCATCCCCTGCTCTCTCTGCTGCGAGAGGCGCTGGAGACGTTGGCCTTGGCCATTGTGCTCTTCCTGGCAATTGAATTCGTCTCGGCGCGAGTGCGGGTAGAGGGTTTCAGCATGTTGCCCACGCTCCAAAATGGCGAATTGGTACTGGTAAGCAAGATTTCTTACCGTTTTGGCGCGATCCAGCGAGGGGATATCGTCGTTTTCCGCCACCCGCTGAACACGCGCCAGGAACTGATCAAGCGCGTCATCGGCCTGCCCGGTGACCAGGTGGTGATCGAAAATGGACAGCTGATCTTGAACGGCACCGCACTGGTTGAACCGTACATCAGTGCTCCGCCGCGTTATAATGGGAGGTGGGAAGTACCGCCTGGCTACCTTTTCGTGCTGGGCGATAACCGCAACGATTCCTCCGATTCTCATTCCTGGGGATTGTTGCCCATCGAGAATGTGATCGGGAAAGCCATCCTCGTCTATTGGCCGTTCGATCGCATGCGCATGTTACAACATCCCCTACTGGTGCCTTGATATGGATTCCCTTGCCGATCTGCGCTCAAAAGTTGAAGCGTTCCTGCATGAGTTACCGCCGATGCCGGAGCTCCCTGCGCCGCCACAAGGAGCGGCGCTTGCCGGCTGGATCGATCACACCTTGCTGAAGCCCGAAGCCACCGCGGAGCAAATCCGTCGCCTGTGCGCGGAAGCGCGCACCCACCACTTCGCAACCGTCTGTGTGAACCCTGTGTTTGTACCGCTTGCGGTGCAGGAACTGCACGCCTCCGATGTTGGCGTTTGTGCCGTCATCTCCTTCCCATTGGGGGCCCATACGCCGCGTCAGAAAGCTCTGGAAACGCGGCAGGTTCTGGAGGATGGAGCATCGGAGATCGACATGGTCATCCACATCGGTGCGCTGAAAGGCGGAGAATATGAAAAGGTGTTGGAAGAGATCGCGGCAGTGGTGGCAGAGGCCCATGCGCGCCACGCCTCGGTCAAGGTGATCTTGGAAATGGCCTTGCTCACACCGGAAGAAAAGATTTGGGGTTGTCTGCTTTCCCAGGCGGCAGGTGCTGATTTTGTCAAAACATCCACCGGCTTCGGCCCCGGCGGGGCCACGGTGGAAGACGTCTCCCTGATGCGGCGGGTGGTGGGGGCGAAGATGGGCGTCAAGGCGGCAGGTGGCATTCGCACGCTGAAGGATGCTCAGGCAATGCTCCGCGCAGGGGCCAACCGGCTGGGAAGCAGTTCCGGCGTTTCGATCCTGCAAGAAGCTTTACAGGAGCACTCATGAGCCAGTATCTTCCTGAACAAACCTTCCCCTGCCCGGAATGCCAAAGTGGCGTGATGCATTTGGAATACATCACGTATCTCACCTGGTTAGGGGAGGAGTTGATCACCGTGCCGAATTTCCCGGCCTGGATTTGTGATGTGTGCGGGCGACGGGAATATGATGCGCGCGCCATTTCCTGGCTTAACCTGCTTCTGGCTCCTTCGGTAGGGAATCCCCTGCGTGCCTCGCGTCGCGCCTCCCGCCTGCCACGCTCGCCGCGCCCGCGCCCATCGAGTACACGCACGGCTCGTTGAGGAGGCTTCATGGCAACCGCTAGCACCACCCACCGTTTCGTGAATGTAGACTTGCTCACTTCGGCTTATCGCGCGGTGGGCAAGCTGATGGTAACGAGCACCGGCGTTGTCGGCTTGCTGAACGATCCAACGCGCTCTTACGTTGAATTGCATGACGTACGCTTGGCTCGCATTCACATGCCGACCAAGCTGGTCGGCCGTTTTGAGATCATGCGCCTGCTCAAGCCGCAGATCTTCGTCGTCTGCGCCGGGCGAAGGGAGGACCTGGGGCCGATCTCGCTGCTGCGGGGAGGCTTCCTCTCCTTCCAGGAGCATCCCGTCTTCCTGACCAGTCAGGTTTATGAGATCAACGGCATCCTGGAATTGCCCGGCAAATTCGACTATGCGGCGGTGATGTTTGAGGGCACGCGCGATTTTGTTCCGATTTATAATGCCGTGATCGGAGCGATCTTTTTCCCCACGCTCCGCATGGAAACTCCGGCCGGCCTCTTCAACCGGAAACGCATCGATTTCCTCGGCCTGGAAGCACATAAGCAAAAAGAAGCATGAAACGGAAGCTCGGCTGAGATCTCCAGAAGCTCGTCCTTTTTCTTCAACCACACCCTCCCACCCCCTACCTTCTAACCTCTCACCCTCCTAACCTCTAACCCTCCTAATCCTACCCCTCTATTCATTATGATGCGCGCCCTCCTCCTCCCTCGCCTTACCTCCTTGAGTGGCGAAGCCTCCGAAACCTCCCCCCTGGAACTGCGTGAGGTTCCTATCCCGCGTCCGGCGGAAGGAGAAGTGCTGATCCGCGTGCGCGCCTGTGGCGTCTGCCACACCGAGCTGGATGAGATCGAAGGACGCACATCGCCGGCCTTTTTCCCGATCGTTCTTGGTCATCAGGTTGTCGGAATTGTCGAGCAGGCCCCGCCAGGAGCCGCAGTCAAAGAAGGAGATCGGGTGGGCGTGGCCTGGATCTTCTCCGCCTGCGGGGAATGTGATGCCTGTCGGCGCGGGGAAGAGAACCTATGCCCCCATTTCCGCGCCACCGGTCGCGATGCGCACGGCGGCTATGCCGAATACATGACGGCCCCGGCGGAGTTCGTGCATCCCATCCCGGCCACCTTTGAGGATGCGGAGGCCGCGCCCCTGCTTTGTGCCGGCGCCATCGGCTACCGATCCCTGCGCCTGACCGGCCTGCAGAATGGCGAACCGCTCGGCCTGACCGGCTTCGGCGCCTCGGCGCATTTGGTATTGAAATTGGTACGTTATCTATATCCTCAAACACCGATCTACGTCTTCAGCCGCAATCCCCAGGAGCGTGCCTTTGCCCTTTCGCTCGGCGCTACTTGGGCCGGCGCCATTGAAGATCGCGCTCCTGAAAAACTGCGGGCGATCATTGATACCACCCCCGTCTGGCGACCGGTGCTGGAAGCGCTCAAAAACCTCGCACCGGGTGGTCGGTTGGTGATCAATGCGATCCGGAAAGAAGAGCACGATAAAGAACGCTGGCTGGAGCTAGATTACGCCTCGCAGCTCTGGCTGGAGAAAGAAATCAAAAGCGTCGCCAACGTCACCCGCCGGGATGTGCGCGAATTCCTCAACTTGGCCGCAGAGGCCGGCATCCGCCCGGAATTTCAGGAATATCCCCTGGAGGCCGCCAATCGCGCCCTTTGGGAACTGAAACAGGGGCGCATCCGCGGGGCCAAAGTACTTCGGGTGAGTCACTAAACATGCGTTTCTTGCGACTGATCCTTCCCTTGTTGCTGATCGCCGTTCTGGCCTATTTCTGGTCCAACGCGCTGATGGATTCGCTCTATGCCTATCGCTCCCCTCTGAGCGAGCCGCTCCCTCCAGGCGATCCATTGCCAACGCGCTTGACCTCACGTCTGATCTTCGTGTTGGTGGACGGCTTGCGGCTGGATACTTCGCTCGATCCCCAGGTGATGCCCTATCTCAACGAATTGCGCGCTCGCGGCGCTTCGGCCACCGTCCATTCCCGTCCGCCTTCCTATTCCACCCCTGGCTATGGCGTGCTCCTGATCGGCGCCTGGCCGGAACTCAACGGCGGACCGGTGATGAACCTGCCCTACGAGCAGACCCCCACCTGGGCTCAAGACAATCTCTTCACCGCCGCCCATCGCGCCGGGCTGCGCACGGCGGTCGCCGGCCTGAACTGGTTTGAACGGCTTATCCCCCAGCAGGCAGTTACCCTCTCGTTCTATACCCCTCTGGAAGATCACACCGCCGATCAACAGGTACTGTCCGCCGTGCTTCCCTGGTTACAAGAGCGCACCGCCGATTTCATCCTGGTGCACTTCGACCAGGTGGATTACGCCGGTCATAACGAGGGTGGCCCGCGCGATCCGCGCTGGAATCAGGCCGCGGCGCGCGTTGATGGGCTTTTGCGCCAGATCGGTGCTTTGCTCGATCCAGAGCGCGATACCCTCCTGATTGTTTCGGATCACGGGCATATCTCTCGCGGTGGGCACGGCGGAGATGAAAGCGACGCCCTGACCGAGCCGCTGGTGCTGGTGGGTGCCGGCGTCCGTCCCGGCCATTACGCAGAGGTACAACAGGTGGATATTGCCCCCACCGTTGCTGCGCTGCTGGGGCTCAATCTGCCGGCGGCCACGCAAGGGCGCGTGCTCACCGAGATGCTCACTCTCACTCCCGATCAGGTGGATGCCGTGCGCGCCGCGGAGCGCCTCCAGCAAGAACAACTGCTTCGCGCCTACTCCCAAGCTATCGGTGTTCCTGTATCTCCGCCTGCGGCAAGCGACGAACCGGTCAGGGCCTTTCAGCAAGCCCTGGAAGCGGCACGTCGGCAGCGCCTTTGGCGCGAACGCCTCCCCCGCACCGCGCTGGGACTCTCCCTGCTTCTTCTCATCCTCCTGCCCTTGTTCCGCCTCACCCGTCAACGTCCTGCACTGGCCGCCGGAGCACTACTTTACATACTCCTCTTCCACCTAGACTATGCCTTGCTCCAGGGGCGTACCTATTCGCTGAGTCCGGTTTCAAGTGCAGAGGACCTGATCACCGCGGCGGCCCGGAGCACGATCTTGGCCTTCGGCCTGGGTGCCCTCCTGAGCTTCGGCCTCCTGCGCACTCGCATAGGGACCCGGCGCGAAGCTACCGAGACCCTTTTACATTTCACCTACCTGAGCCTTTTCCTGACGGCTCTTCCCCTCCTGCTCTCTTTTATCTGGAACGGCGCTCTCATCACCTGGACACTGCCTCACTTTCGCATCCTCTTCACAGGTTTCCTGGCCACCATCCAGTCGCTACTCCTGGCCGTATTGGGACCGATCTTCGCGGCCCTGGCCACCCTTGCGATGCGGATTTTTACAACCCGTAGTACATAATCATGTCCAAACGGCTTCCGTTTCTGCATCATCCCCTCTTCACCCTGTTCCTGCTTGCGCTCTTAGCCTACGGCCTGCTCATCCCCTTTTTAGGTTTCTATTGGGACGATCTGCCGATGTCCTGGATCCGCTACCAATTGGGACCGGAGGCCATGGAGCGCTATTTTTCCACCAACCGCCCGCTCTGGGGGATGCTCTATCGGCTGACCACGGAGGTCATCCCGCAAGTGCCACTCTATTGGCAGCTCTTTGCCCTCTTCTGGCGCTGGGTGACGGCAGCGCTTTTCTGGATTCTCCTGCGGCGCATCTGGCCACGGCAGGAAGAGATGGTCTTCTGGGCGAGTGCTTTCTTCCTGCTCTATCCGGGCTTCAATCAGCAATGGGTTGCTTATGTATATAGTCACTTTTTCATTGTCCTCTCGCTGTTCCTCTTTTCGCTATGGGCGATGTTGCAGGGGGTAGAGAGATCGGCGCATCGCCCATTCTGGTTGATCGCCGCCCTGTTCGCCTCGGCACTGAATCTGTGGATGATGGAATACTTCTTCTTCCTGGAGCTGGTGCGCCTCTTCCTGCTCTGGGCATATTTGCGTTCGCGCGACGAATCGCTTTCCCTTCACAAACACCTGGTGCGCGTTTGGCTCCCATTCGCTACCCTCTGGCTGATTGCCGTGCTGTGGCGCCTGTTCGTTTTCAATAATCAGGTCTACCAGACCGGCCTTTTGGATCATTTGAAAGAGGCTTTTTTCCCCACCCTGTGGCAACTGCTGCAGACGATCCTGCTCTCTCTGAAAACAGTGCTTGTAGATGGCTGGCTGCGCCTTTTCCCCTTGGCGCGTCCGCAGGTAGATGGCCTCAGAACGACCATGATCTTTTGGGGTGTGGTGATATTTTCCGCAGGTACTGTGGTCCTCTTCCTATGGAATCGGCGACGCACACCCCAGGCCCTCCCCCCCCCTTCCCCGATCCTGGTCGGCCTGATTGCACTCTTCCTGGCCGGCTGGCCGTTCTGGCTGGCAGAGCTGAGAATTAGTGTCTATTTCCCCGCCAATCGTTTCACCTTGCCCTTTCTGTTCGGTATGAGCCTTTTGTTGAGCGGCGCGCTGGGCTATCTCCGTCCACGCGGCCTACGTTGGGGGCTAGCATTGTTCTTGGTAGCGCTGGCAAGCGGACGTCAGTTCCTGTGGGCCGATCTCTATCAGCGTGACTGGAAAGTACAACGGACAATGTTCTGGCAGATGACCTGGCGCGCTCCTTCTCTGGCACCCAACACGATCGTCTTGATCAACGAGGGCGCGTTAAACTTCTATGCCGACAACTCATTAGCCGCGGCCTTAAACTGGATTTATGCCCCCGATCTGCGCTCTACTTCCATCCCTTACGCCCTGTTTTACCCTACCAACCGTTTGGGCGGTGCGCTCCCCTCGCTCCAACCCGATCGGCCGGTGCGTTATAGCTTCCTGGCCGGCACGTTTGAAGGTTCAACCTCGCAGGTGGTAGCTTTCTATTTCCAACCACCCGGCTGCCTGCGCTTCCTGGATGCGGAGATCGAAAGCGCCAACCGCATGATCCCGGTGGAAAGCCTGATGCGTGAGGCCTTACTCCTCTCCGATGCGCGCTGGATCTCCGACCAGGCCTCGGCGCGGATGCCCTCCATTTACGGACCGGAGCCACCACACGGCTGGTGCTACTACTTCCAAAAAGCCGACCTGGCGCGCCAGAAAAAAGACTGGTCACAGGTGGTGAGCCTGGCCGAGAAAGCCTTTCGCCTGGGAGATCACCCCAACGATCCACTGGAATACTTCCCTTTCATCGAAGCCTATGCGCACCTTGGCGAGTGGTCACAGGCGCTGAAGCTCTCGCAACAGGCCTACGGTGTTTCCCCGCGCTTCGTTGCGCCGCCGCTATGTCGCCTGTGGCAGCGCGTTCACCGCGAGGTTCAACTGCCGAGCGAAGTGCAGGCTGAAGTACGGCGGGAATTCCAATGTGCCGACCTGGCGATTGTGGTAAAATGATCAACACACTCTGTAAAAAGTCAAGTTTCAAGCCGTAACCGTCTTTTTCCCGCTTGCGTAGCAGAAGGAGGTGGTAGGGTAAAAATTGTTTTATGTCCTCTCGCCTAGAGACTGCAAGACCCCTGCTATTCTTTTTCCGAAACGAAAGGAGGAGTTCTGTATGCGCAAGACGCTGTACATCCTGTTCGGTGCGCTCGTAGGCTTGAGCTTGATCCTGAGCGCCTGTGCTGCCCCCACCCCCACTCCCACAAAAGAACCATTTGTCTTCGGTATGCTCCTGGTCGGACCGTATAACGATCGCGGTTGGAGCCAGGCACACTATGAGGCCGGCAAATACGTCGAGCAGAAGCTGGGCGCGAAGATGATCTACCTGGATAAGGTCAATCCGGCCGATCGCCCCGGCACCGCCGCCTCCCAGCTGGCGGAAGAGCTGGTAGCGCAAGGCGCCAAGCTCATCATCTTCAACTCGGATGACATGAAGGATGAATCCACCAAGTTTGCCAAGGCGCATCCGGATATCTTCGTGATCATGGCTTCCGGCGATCAGGTCTGGAAGGAAGGCAAGGCCTACGTCGAGATTCCGAACATGGTCAACATCATGGGGCGCATGGAATACGGCAAGATGATCGCCGGCTGCGCCGCCGCGCTCACCACGCAAACCGGCAAGATCGGTTACCTTGGCCCGCTGATCAATGATGAAACGCGCCGCCTGGCCGCTTCTGCTTATCTGGGCGCCAAATATTGCTGGACGAAGTACCTGAACAAGGACGCCAAAGACCTGGCCTTCAAGGTGACCTGGATCGGCTTCTGGTTCAACATCCCCGGCGTCACCTCCGACCCGACGCAGGTCGCCAATGATTTCATCAACAGCGGCTACGACGTGATCATCTCCGGCATTGATACCACCGAAGCCCTAACCGAGGCCAAGAAGGCCCACGATGCCGGCAAAGCCGTTTGGGCAATTCCCTACGACTTCATCGGATCCTGTGAAGAAGCCCCGGATGTCTGTCTGGGTGTGCCTTACTTCAACTGGGGTCCGGAATATCTAAAGGCCATCAAAGCGGCGACCGAGGGCAAGTGGCAATCCCAGTTCGTCTGGGCCGGGCCGGATTGGAAGGACATCAACAACCCCGATACCAGCGCAGTGGGCTTCGTGAAGGGCAAAGCGCTCTCCGAAGAGGCATCCAAACTGGTGGATCAGTTCATTTCCGAGCTGGCCGGTGGCCTGAACCTGTGGACCGGGCCGCTGAACCTGCAGGATGGCACCGTCTACCTCAAAGAGGGCGAAGTAGCCACCGATCAGCAGGTCTGGTACCTGCCGCAACTGCTCGAAGGCATGGAAGGCCAGAGCGTGCCACAACAGTAAACGCAACCCCTGAGGGGGGAGGCCATGCGCCTTCCCCCTTTTTCATAGGTGCTCCATGAAGGTTGAACTGCGTCATATCCACAAGCACTTTGGTCCGGTTCATGCCAACAACGATATTACCCTGACCATCCCGGCCGGCACCATTCAGGGACTTTTGGGGGAAAACGGCGCCGGGAAAAGCACCCTGATGAAGATCCTCTCCGGTTTCATTCAGGCAGATGCCGGAGAAATCCTGCTCGATGATCGTCCGGTTGCGATCCGCTCGCCCGCCGATGCCATCCGTTATGGCATCGGAATGCTTCATCAGGACCCTCTCGATTTCCCTCCCATGCGGGTGATCGATAACTTTCTGCTCGGTCGGGAAGGGGGACTTCTCCTGCGGCGCTCGGAAGCGCTGGCCGAGTTTGAACGCCTCAATCGCCAATACGATTTCTCTCTCGATCCGTTTGCCTACGTGGAATCGCTCACCGTCGGCGAACGCCAGCAATTGGAAATTTTGCGCCTGCTTTGGCTGGGGGCGCGCGTGCTGATCCTGGATGAGCCCACCACGGGCATCAGCGCGGCCCAGAAGGAAAAACTCTTCGCCACCCTGCGCCGACTGGCAGAAGAGGGAAAAACCGTTTTGTTTGTCTCCCATAAGCTGGAGGAAGTGGAAGAATTGTGTCATCGGGTGGCGGTGCTGCGTGCCGGCCAATTGGTAGGGGAAATGACCCCGCCTTATGATACGGCCAAGTTGGTCGAGATGATGTTCGGGCGCGAGATTCAGCCCATGCCCCGCCAATCTTTCACCGCCCCCAGAGTAGTGCTCCGCTTGCGCGGGGTGGTGATCGAAGATGCCCGCCTGCGCATGACGCCGGCCGATCTGGAAGTCTATGCCGGCGAGACAATCGGCCTGGCCGGAATGGAAGGAAGCGGACAGGGGCTGTTCCTGCGCGCCTGCGCCGGCCTGGTGCGCCCGGTCGCCGGGCAGGTGTTCATCGGTGACCGCGAGTTGAGCGGAAAAAGTTACCACGCGTTCAAACGCTCCGGGGTTGAGTTTCTGCCGGCGGCGCGCCTGGAAGAAGGGTTGGTGCCCGGCCTGACCTTGAGCGAGCATTTCCTCCTAGCCGCCGAAAGGCGAGGGTTCTTCTTGCAGCGCGCCTATGCCCAACAGGTGGCCGAAGAGCACATTGCGCTCTATCACATCAAAGGCAGGCCGCAGACGCCGGTGGAAGCGCTCTCCGGGGGCAATCAGCAGCGCGCCTTGCTGGCGCTTCTGCGTCAGCCTCTTTCACTGCTCTTGCTGGAGCATCCCACGCGCGGCCTGGATGTGGAATCTTCGATTTACATCTGGTCGCGCCTGAAAGAACGCTGCCGAGAGGGCACGGCGATCCTCTTCATCTCCTCCGACCTGGAAGAGATTTTACAGTATAGTGATCGTGTCCTGGTTTTCTTCAGCGGGCACATTTCGCCCCCGCTGGATGCCACTTCGCTCAGCGTTGAAGAGCTAGGCGGATTGATCGGTGGCAAGGGATGGGAAAAATTTAAAGAGCGAGGATAAGATGAAGGACGAACGGATTGGTCTGACGCTTGGCTTACGCACCCTGGCCTTCGTTTTCGCCATCCTGGTAACCATCCTGGTGCTCCTGGCAAGCGGAGCGCCTCCCTTGGAGGCTTTTCGCCAAATTGTGCTCGGCGCGTTTGGCTCCTCCAAGCGTTTCTCGGATGTGCTGGTTTCCTGGGTGCCACTTCTGCTGGCCAGCAGTGGCCTTTTGTTGACCTTTACTGCCGGCTTGTGGAACATCGGCATTGAAGGACAGATCACCCTGGGCGCAATTGTGACAACCTGGGTATTGCGCCTGTTACAGGAAAGCACCCTGCCACCGGGGCTGATCTTACTCCTAGCTACGGTAGCCGGGATGCTCGGTGGGGCACTCTGGGCTTCGCTGGCCGGCGCGCTGAAGACCTTCGGTGGCGTAAACGAAATCTTCGGCGGTCTGGGGTTGAATTTTGTAGCCACGGCGCTCACCTTGTGGCTGATCTTCGGCCCCTGGAAGCGCCCCGGCATCGGTTCGATGAGCGGCACCGAGCCGTTCCCCGAAGCGCTCTGGCTGCCAACCTTACCCGGCCTGCGCCTCAGTGCTTGGGGATTGGCCATCGGGTTGCTTGCGCTGGCATTCGTCTATCTGCTCCTGAACAACACGTATTTTGGGCTGCGATTGAAAGCGGTGGGGAAAAATGCTCGTGCGGCTTATCTGCTGGGGATTCCCACCTGGCAACATATGATGTTGGCTTTCTTACTGTGCGGCGCGCTGGGGGGCTTGGCCGGCTCCCTGCAGGTGACTGCCGTCTATCACCGCCTGATCCCTTCAATTTCCAGCGGCTACGGCTATCTCGGCCTGATGGTAGCCATGTTGGTCAATTTTCAGGCTCTTTGGGTTGCGCCGGTGGCCTTCTTCTTCGCCGCCCTCAACTTGGGGAGCATTCAGCTGCCCATCGTTCTGAAGCTGGATTCCAGCCTTTCCGGGGTGATCCAGGGCACCCTGGTGCTGTTTGCGCTGATGCTGGACGGCGCACGACGCTGGTTCAAACGGGAGTGAGCGCATGGAGAGTTCTGCCCTCTTGATCGGTTTTGCCGGCATTTTTGCCGCCGCGGCCCCTTTGATCTTCGCCGTAGTGGGGGAGACGATTATCGAACGCGCCGGGATCGTCAATCTCTCGGTCAACGGCACGATCCTGCTCACGGCGATGGCCGGTTTCGCTGTTGCGGTGCGCACGGATAACCTGTTCCTGGGATTTTTGACCGGGATGGTGATCGGCGCGGCCGTGGCCTTCATCGTGGCCTTCAGCAGCATCGCGTTGCGCCAATCCCAAGTGGCGATCGGCTTCGTGCTCGCCCTGCTGACCCGTGACCTGGCCTATTTCCTGGGGAATCCTTTCATGGGTCTGGCCGGGCCGCGTCTGCCTTCCTGGCACTTTCCCATCCTGAAAGATTTGCCGTTGCTGGGGGTGCTTTTCTTCCGCCACGATCTGATGACCTATTTGAGCTACGCTGCCGTTTTACTCGGCTGGTGGTGGATCTTCCACACCCGTCCCGGCCTGATCCTGCAAGGGATCGGGGAGCGTCCGGCCGCAGCCTATGTGCGCGGCACAGATGTCAACCGCCTGCGCTACCTTTACACCCTGATCGGCGGTGCGCTGATCGGCCTGGCCGGCCCTACCTATTCGTTAAGCGTGAAGGCGGGTTGGAAAGGCACGATCTCCGGGCTGGATGGGCTAGGCTGGATCGCCTTGGCAATCACCATTTTCGGCGGTTGGAATCCCCTGCGCGCCGCCTTCGGTACCTATCTTTTCGGCTTCCTGCAATGGTTGGGGTTGGTGCTGCAACCGCGCTTGCCGGGTGTGCCTTCACAAGTGCTGCAGGTTGCGCCTTTCCCCTTGATGATCTTGACCTTGCTGTTGGTGAATATCGGCAATGCCGAGTGGGTGGAGCGCACTCTGGCCGCTTTGCCGGAACGCTGGCGCCATTGGTTGATGCGCCTGTTGCGTGCCCTGCGTTCCAATCCGCCGGCCTCGCTGGGTGTCCCGTTTGAACGCGAATGATGTCCTTGCGAACACGTTTCTTTCGCTTCCTCGATCGATTGATCGACGCCGCCATGCCCCTCTGGGCAACCCTGTTTGCACTGCTCATCGGGGCAATCGTGCTCCTGGGCCTACGGGTGAACCCGTTCACGGCCTACTTGGCGCTGATCCAGGGCGCCTTTGGCAGTTTCAACGCCTTTGCCGAGACAATGGTCAAGGCCACGCCGTTGCTCCTGATCGGCATTGGCATCTGCATTGCCTATCGCGGCAATGTGATCAACATCGGCGGCGAAGGGCAGATGATCGTCGGGGCGATCCTGGCGACCTGGTTTGGCCTGACCTTCACTTCATGGCCGGGCTGGCTAGTGATTCTCATCGGACTGCTTTTGGGAATGCTCGGTGGCGCAATTTGGGGCGGCATCCCTGGTGTGCTCAAGGCTTATTTCAACGTCAACGAAATCCTGAGCACGGTGATGATGAACGCCATCGCCGTGCAGCTGATGAACTTTTTGCTCCGTGGCCCGATGATCGATCCGGCTCAGGCCGAACAGGCCTCCAAAATCCCTCAGACGGCGCCGTTGCTGGAGATCTTCCGCCTGCCCCGTTGGGTGCCAACGCGCCTGCACCTCGGCGTATTGATCGCCATCTTGTTGGCGGTGGCCGTCTACTTCCTGCTCTGGCGCACGACCATCGGCTACCGCATCCGCGCAGTTGGGTTGAATCCTTCGGCAGCGCGCTATGCCGGGATACCGGTGAAACGCTACATGGTGCTCTCGCTGGTGCTGAGTGGCATGTTTGCCGGCTTGGCCGGTGCCGTGCAGGTCTACGGCGTGAATTATCGCATGATTACCGATGGCTCGGCGGCCGGTTTTACCGGTGGCGCCGGCTTCAACGGCATCGTGGCCGCGCTCTTCGGTCAGCTGCATCCGCTTTGGACAATCCCGGCTTCGATCCTCTTCGGTGCTTTGCTCGTCGGGGCCAATCGGATGCAACGTATCACGCAAATCCCCTCGGCCCTGGTGCTGACCCTGAACGGTCTGGTGGTGGTGTTTGTGGTGAGCAGTGAAATTTTCCGCCAGTGGCGCCAGCGTAGGCGGCAGTTACAGGCACTGATCGAATCACAGGGGGAGGGTACCTCATGAACCAGGACTTTTTCTCCCTGACGGTGCTTATCGGCATCCTGACTTCTGGCGTGCGGCTGGCGACGCCTTATCTTTACGCCGCTCTGGGTGAGATGCTCGGTCAGCGCAGCGGGGTGCTCAACCTGGGTGTGGAAGGGCAGATGCTCATGGGCGCCTTCGCCGCTTTCTATGTTACCTACGTGACCGGCAATCTGGGATGGGGAGTGCTTGCGGCGTTGCTCGTAGGAGCGATCATGGGGCTGGCGATGGCCTTCGTCACCGTTCACTTACAGGCCCAGCAAGGCATTAGCGGCATCGGTTTTTACCTCTTCGGCCTGGGGTTGAGTGACCTGCTCTTCCAGAAGCTGATCGGCACGGTGCGCACCGTCAGTGGGTTCCCAAAGATCGTCCTGCCGGTTTTGGGGCAGATTCCCTTCCTGGGCGAAATCTTCTTCCAGCACAATTTGCTGGTCTACCTGGCCTATCTGCTGGTGCCGCTGGCCTGGTTTTTGCTCTATAAAACGACACTGGGGCTGAAGATCCGCGCCGTAGGAGAAAATCCACAGGCCGCCGATTCGCTGGGCGTGAGCGTGGCACGTGTGCGCTACTTTACCATCATCCTGGGCGGGGTTCTCTCGGCACTGGGAGGCGCCTCGCTTTCGGTGGGGTTGCTGAACGTCTTTCAGCAGAACATGACCAGCGGAATGGGCTTCATCGCCGTGGCACTGGTGTATTTCGGCGCTTGGCGCCCGCTAGGCGTGCTCCTGGGAGCCTGGATTTTCAGCATGATCAATGCGCTGCAGCTCTGGATGCAAATCCTGGGCGTGCCCATCCCCTCGGATATTGCCATCATGCTTCCCTACGTTATGACCATTCTGGTGCTTGTCTTTGCCGCCTCGCGGACACGTGCTCCCGCGGCATTGACCAAACCGTTCACTCGTGAAGGATAAGGAGGTGAGAGAGCCAAAACTGAAAAGCATATCCCCTTCTATCGGTCCGTTTTCTCACATTCGATGAGGAGAAGAAACGATGAAACGCTATCTGACTCTTGTGCCCCTTTTGCTGATCGCTCTGCTCTTGGCCGCCTGCGCTCCGAAGCCGACGCCTACAGCGCCTCCGGCCCAGACCCAGGCCCCCGCGCCGACCGAAGCACCCACAGAAGCGCCGAAACCCTTCCGCGTAGCTGTGGTCATGCCCAGCTCGATCAACGATATGGCCTTCAGCCAGAGCATGTACGATGCCCTGGTGGCGATCCAAAACATGATGGGCAAGGATCGCTTCGAGTTCGTCTACTCGGAAGGAATGTTCAACGTAGATGATGCCGCCGCCGCCATCCGTGACTACGCTTCCCAGGGATTCGATCTGGTGATCGCCCACGGGTCTCAATACGGCTCGTCGCTGAAAGAGATCGCACCGGATTTCCCGAACACCAGCTTCGCCTGGGGCACCACGGTGGATACCTTCGGGCTGCCGAACGTCTTTGCCTACGAGGCCGCCTCGCATGAAGGCGGCTATGTCAACGGCGTGATGGCTGCGCTGATGACCAAGAGCAAGGTCATCGGCGTGATCGGCCCGATCGAAACCGGTGATGCCAAGCTCTATGTGGATGGCTTCAAAGCCGGCGTGGCCTCGGTGGATCCGAACATTACGGTGAACGTCAACTACATCGGGTCCTTCTCGGATACTGCGCTGGCCGCCGAAGCCGCCAACACGCACATCTCAGCCGGCGCCGATGTGCTCACCGGTACCGCGCAGATGGTGGTAGGTGCTATCGGAGTGGCCAAGGATAAAGGTGTGCTCTGGTTCGGCACACAATCCAGCCAGGCCTCGCTCGCCCCGAACATCGTCGTCGCCACGCAAGTCTATCACTGGGAAGTGGCCCTGAAAGAGATGATCGACCTCATCCAGGGTGGCACGCTGGGTGGTAAGTCCTTCACCATCAACCTGGCCAACGGTGGCGAGGTGATCGAATTCAACCCGTCCTTCGATGTTCCTGCCGATGTGAAGGCCAAAGCCCAGGAGACGATCCAGGGCATCATCACCGGGAGCATCAAGATCGAATTGCCGAAATAAACGCTTTGCGCCGAGGGTGGAGGAATATCCTCCACCCTCTCCCGACGGAAGGAGGGGATTCTGTGACCGTCTCTGCCCAACGATCCCGGCTTGAATCGGTGGAAATGCGCGGCATTGTCAAGCGCTTTCCGGGCGTCCTGGCCGTCGATCATGTGGATTTCGACGTGCACGCCGGTGAAGTCCATGCCCTTCTAGGAGAAAACGGCGCCGGCAAGACCACGCTGATGAAAATCCTTTACGGCATGTACCGACCGGACGCAGGGGAGATCTTCCTCAACGGGGAACGTGTCCACTTTACCTCGCCCCAGGATGCCATTCGTCACAGTATTGGCATGGTGCATCAGCATTTCATGCTGGTGGAAACGCTGACCGTGGTCGAAAACGTGGCGCTCGGATTGCCGTCGAGCCGGGGCTTTCTCACCGATCTGGATCGTGTAGCAGAGCAAATCGTGCAGCTGGCCGAGCGTTATCGCCTCCAGATCGATCCTTGGGCCTATATTTGGCAACTTTCGGTCGGGCAGCAGCAACGGGTGGAGATCATCAAGGCGCTCTATCGTGGTGCAGATGTGCTGATCCTGGATGAGCCGACCGCTGTGCTCACGCCTCAAGAGGTGGAGGAACTCTTCCAAATCATTCGCCAGATGGTGCAGGAAGGGCATGGCATCGTTTTCATCTCACATAAATTGCACGAAGTGCTTGCCATCAGCGATCGGGTGACTGTGCTACGCGATGGGCGCAAGATCGGCACCCGCCCCACACAGGAAATCACCAAAGAGACGTTAGCCAGCTGGATGGTTGGGCGGCCGGTTTCGCCGGCGCTGAACCCAGGGAGTGGAGAACGAGGAGCGCTTTGCCTGCGGTTAGAAGGCGTTTCCTGCTTGAACGATCGTGGCGTCAGCGGATTGAAGGAGGTTTCGCTGGAGGTCTATCATGGTGAAATCCTGGGCATTGCCGGGGTATCCGGCAACGGACAGCGCGAACTGGCCGAAGTGATCGCCGGTCTACGTCCCCTCACCGCCGGCCGTATCTGGCTGGAAGGAGAGGAGATCACTGCACTGTCTCCCGCCGAGCGCACCTTGCGCGGCATGGCCTATATTCCGGAAGAACGCATGCGCGATGGCGTGATCCGCGAATTCAGTGTGGCCGAGAACTTGCTGCTGAAAGATCATCCTCGCCCGCCCTTCGCTCGCTCAACGTTTCTGCGCTTGAAGGAAATTGCCCGGCACGCCGATGCCCTGATCGATCGCTACCAGATCAAGACCCCTTCCCGCGAGACGCCGGTGCGTAGCCTTTCCGGCGGCAACATCCAAAAAGTGGTGCTGGCGCGCGAACTTTCGGCGACACCGCGCTTCATCCTCGCCGCCCAACCGACGCGCGGCTTAGACATCGGCGCCACGGAATACGTGCGTTCTGAATTGCTGGCTCAACGCCAAGCCGGGGTAGCGATCCTGTTGATCTCCGAAGACCTGGATGAAATTCTGGCGCTGGCGGATCGGATTGCCGTCATGTATGAGGGGCAAATCATGGATATCCTGCCGCGGGCCCAGGCCACGCCGGAGAAACTGGGTCTGCTGATGGCTGGCGTGCGCCAAGAAAGCGCAAAAACCGGCCTTTAGAGCGCTCTGCATTCCATCTACGGTCCACCGTCCACCGTCCACGGTCTACCGTCCACGGTCCATCTCCAACCGTCCACGGTCCACTTTCCATGGCGGTGGATAAAGCCGTGGCCAATTTCCCCACGCAAAGAACACCAGGGCAAGGAATTCCAAGAAGCGGCCGGGAATCACCATATTCCATGAAGGAATCCAACTGAGCCAAATGCCTAGGTTAAGGGCAAAGAAAGCCGCCCAACTCCAGGTTTCGTTTCCCCGTGGTTGGGTCGGGCCCAGGCGCGGCAAAATCCAAAAAGCCACCCCCATGGCAAACTGGGTCATCCACCCAATGAGCACACTTTCAACGTGTAGAGGCAAAAGCGCCCACAAAAATGGAGCAAACGGGATTCCCTTCTGCAGGAGGATCAGGCTACCAAACGTGAAGCCGAGAAGCAGATAGATCAAAGATGCACGGAGGAAATACTGTGTCAAGCGGGGCATCTCAACGTCCTTTGATCCGCGGCCAGATATTGACAAAAAACGCCACCCCGGCCAGCCATTGCAGGATGGCGCTCAAGATCAACATCCACCCACCGAACGACGAGGGCCTGACACTCTGAAGCGGCTCAAAGACAAGGCGCAGCAACATGCCAAAGTTCAGGGCGAGAAACGTCGCCCAGCCGGACCATGCCGGCCCGCGCGGTTGCTCCTTGCTATAAGCCGGAAACATCCAGATAGCAATGCCGAAGATGAGCTGGGTCAACCATCCAAAGGTGAGCACATGCAAATAGGTGGGAAAGAAACGGAGTGAACGACCGATGCCGGTGTCTTGCAGAATACCCAGGCTCAATCCCAGCAGCAGATAGAGGAGCGAAACTTTGACAAACCAGCGGGTTGGCTGCGGCATATCACTTCCTGCGAGCGAAAGAAATAGCCATCATGGCAAAAAAGAGCAGAATGGCCAGCACATTCAGCATACCGCCCCACCGGCGCAATGGGGTTTGCAGGCTCCAATCGCCAAAGATGCGCAAAACAAGAGAAGCATGGAGCAACACCAGCGGTAGGTAGAAACGAGGAGAAAACTGCGCCGCTCGGCCGACGATCGCCGGGAAGATCATCAGGGCATGGCCAAAGATCATCGAAATGACAAAGCCGACGAAAAACGTATGGAGGGCGGCATCGTAAGCCAGGCCGGCATAAACCGCTCCATAGATCAAGAAGAGCACCCCTGAGAGCGCTAACCATAGAAAACCGCTCGCCAGGGCAATAGCGATGTAACGCGTGAGCGGAGCAGGATGTCTCAGATTGCGAATGGCCAGATCAAAGCGCAGGAACCATGCGCCCAAGCCTAGGAATGCCACTCCTTGTAAACGGGAAGCAAGGCTCTGATCCCATACTGTCAAAAAAGTCCCCAAGAGCAATATCCCCACGGGTAGCGAAAAGAGCCTTCGTTCTCTTCCCGAGGGTCGCAACACGCGCTGCAACTCCAGACGTTCACCGGCGATGGTGAGAAGCAGGAAGGTCATCCACCAGATCACAACGCGGAAGAGCGGCCATCCGGCTAACCAGAGCAGGTTGCCGATCATCCAGGTCACACCCCCTACAAGCAAGGTGAGCGTATGGAGCTGAGATTCCCGGCGCCACATGACCCACAGGATCGCCACCATTCCCAGGCTACCGAGGGTCATGAAGAAGGCGCCCAGGGGAGGATGCAGGAAGACAATAATCCATCCCACTCCGCTAGAAAGGGGAGCAAAGAACATCCAGCGTTGACGCAAGGCTACGGCGCGCTCCAGCGGGATCAGCACCCCCAGAAAGCCCGAAACCATCAGCGGACCGTGGGCAATAGCCAGCGTTGAAAAGTGGGGTAAAGCCCATCCCAAACGCAACAGGCCGGCCCAGAGCCCAAACAGCAATGCCAGCAGAGCGAATCCCATCAAAGGAAAGAGAACCCGTTGATCCTTCATGCCCTAAAGATAACCTCTGCGGGGAATGTTTTCTTTGCGATAGCGCAAAATCAATGAATCGAGCTTTTCAAACTTAGCGTCGTAAGTATCGGGGTGCCAAGCGCTATTTCAGACATTCACTGCATCTAGAGAATGCTTCGCAATCCTGGCGATCAAACGTCTTTGTTCGCAAACCTGGATGCAAGGCAAAGAGCGAATGAGTGCAGCAATTTCATCCGAGCAGAGGCCTTAGAGTCTGCGAGGAGAGCCTCCGACGCGCGCATCAAGCCCTTCGCTCAACACAAAGAGCGCATGTGGATTGCGTAGAACGATCTGTTCCCGACGGGCCGTGATCCATCCTTGTTGTTCCCATTCGCTCAGCGCCCGGCTAACGCTGAAAAGGGTGGTATCACAAAGTTCCGCCAGGGTCTGACGGGTGAGGCGCATATCGATCAAAATCCCCTCGGAAGTTTCGCGCCCCATTTGAGAGGCCAAGCGCAACAGCAGGCGTGCCAGTCGCTGTTCCACCCGTTGACTGGCCAGTTCCACCAGACGGGTATGGGCTTCTTCCAGATGTTCATACACCGTATGGAATAGCTTTCTGAAAAGTTCGGGGAAACGCACCAACAGCCCATAGAAGCTTTCCGCTTCCCAGGCCAAAGCTTGGCTATCTTCCAGGGCCTGTGCTGTGACCGGATACCCCTTCTCCGGCCGAGTGATGGCCACAGCGCCGAACAGCATCCCAGGCGTCACGATGCGCAGACCGATCTGCTTCCCGTCCGTGGTGAGGCGGAAAACATGGACCCGCCCTAGGGTAAGGAAATACAGATGGGAGGCCTCATCCCCTTCCATGAAGAAAAAGCCTCCCTCCTCCACGCGCCGCGGCAAAGCCATATTTTCCAGGGTCTGCAGCAGCGAAGGCGAGAGATCGGCAAACAGGGGAGAAGAAAGGAGACTCATTGGCTGATAAATTGTATCAGGAAATAGGGAATGTTTGTCTGGTAAGTCGTCAAGCAACGTTCTGAAAGCAACGATTGGGGAGGGACCTGCCAGGCACCGGGCACCAATCAAGATACCGATGCAGGAATGATTATCAGGCTACTATATCTGGCTCGATTGGCGAAAGAGAGCAGATGGTGACATCAACACAAAAAAAGCCTCCTGAATGCCAGAGGCGGTTCAGGAGGCTCAGCTCGCAAAACAGCAACGTTATTTCGTGATCGTGATGCTGGTCACCACATTGGCGCTGGGATTGTAGGTATAGCCCGATTTGACCAAATTCGTCACGGTGAACGTCACGCTGCTGCCGGTCATGTTCTGGGCGCTCATGGAGCAGGTACCATTGCTACCGGTGATGCAGGAAGTGGTACCGTTCGCCGCACCGCTCCAGGTTCCGGTGACGGTGACGCCGGAGACGACCGCATTGTTCTGATCCAGTACGGTCACGGTGACCGTAGCATTCCACTTGGTGCCCTTGATGGTTTTCGTCGCAGTCAGGTTTCCAACGTGTAGCTCATTCATCGGCGTGCTCAGCAAGGCGGTAATAGCCGCTTTGGCCTGCACTAACCCGTAACCGTAGGAATTGTCACGCCCGGCCGCGCCCAAATCCTGCGCGGTTTGCTGCAGAACCTGACGGATCTGCGTATTGCTGGCCGTCGGCAGAGCACTCCAGACCAGCGCCGCCACAGCAGAAACATGAGGGGTGGCCATGGAAGTCCCATCATAGTACTCATAACCGCTGGCCGGTTGAGTGAAGGTGCTAGAGACCGTCGCGCTTTGGCCCAGACGATTGGCCACCAGGAATTGCCCATCTTCCTGGCTCAAGCTAACGGCGATGATCGTGGAGGAATTGCCATCTCCCAAGGTGCCCAGGAAACCGCCGGGGACATTGTTGTAGATCGCCGCCGCAACGCCGCCACTCAACTCTACGTTTCGTACCTTATCGTAGAACGAAATATCTCCACGTTCGCAAAGTACGACTTTTCCACTCCAGGATGCATTGGTAGCCGTACAACGCCCACCATCTACCAGAGTGCCCGTAGCCGTGCCGCGGGCGGAATATTCGATGTGGCCGGCAGGGTAGGTCACACCGGCAACTGTTAGGGTCGTTACATCCAGGTAGGGCACTGTGCTGAGCACACCCACACCCGGTGCGGCCAACTCAACCTGGTTGTTCTTTTGAGAGAAATCGGCAACTACCTTGTTGGCATCGATGGCGGCAACGGAGATCACCGAATCATACGAGGCCGGGTAGGAGTAGGAGGTTGTGCCATCGTTCCCGGCGGCGGCAATCGAGAGAATGCCGTTATTGTAGAGCGTCGCAAAACCGTTTTTCTCGGTGACGCTGGAACGGCTACCTCCCAGGCTCATGCTGATGATGTTGGCGCCGGCATCGCGACACTTGTAGGCCGCATCGATCAGAGAAGATGCATAGGCCCAGGTTCCGGTATCATCGAAAACGCGCACCACATAGATTTGCACCGTTCCGGGTGTGACTCCGACTACCCCCAGAGCATTGTTCATGGCGACGATCGTCCCGGCAACATGGGTGCCATGTCCGGAACCATCCTGATACCAGGTCAAATTGCCGTTATAGCCGCTCACGTTCACCCCTTGCAGGTCCTCGTGACCGGTATAGAAGCCGGAGTCAATGATACAAATCTTGCGATTTGCCCCCGTAGGTGCTCCGGAGTCCACCGTACCATCCCGGTTGACATCCCACACATCCAGGGCTTGCACCATTTCCACGCCATACGGGACGACCTGTCCACCGACATGCAAGGTAGGACCAGGCTTTTCGGAGCGGCGAATGCTGATCGGGTAGCGGGGAGCATCCTCTTCGATCAACACAACATTTGGATTGCGTTGAAGGCCCTCATAGGCGGCTTGCGGAATGGTCACAGCGAAGGTGTTGAGATCGTCGAAGACATAGTGAAATTCCGCCCCCACGGCCTGGAGAGCCCGCTCTACCGCTCCACGTTGACCCGGTGCAAATTGCACCATGACGCGTATGCGCCCGTTGGCGGCAGCGGCCGAACCGGAGCGCGCGCCGAGGACGCTCAGGGCCAACACCAGCACCAGAGCGACTGAGAGAAAACGGAATAGCTTCATTCTTCCTCCTTTGGGAATGGGGATGGATCGAGGCGATGGCCTCAGGTAAAGTATATCATAAGAGTCGCGAGCGTTTTATCAACTTTTCTCCCGGCTCGATTGTAAAATTTGACGAACCAACCCTGGACCCTGATATACCAGCCCGGTATACACCTGTACCAGCGTTGCTCCCATCTCCAAGCGACGATGGGCTTCTTCGGCACTCATAATGCCCCCCACGCTGATGATCCCCATTCGGCCTTCAACCATCTGCACCACCCATTCCAGCATCTGACGGCTGCGCTCGGCCAAGGGAGCACCACTCAGGCCACCGCTCTCCCCGGCATAAGGGGAACGCAGGGAAGGTCGCTCTAGGGTGGTATTCGTTAGGATCACGCCTTCGATCCCCTCTTCTAGAAGCACGGCGATGGCATCTTCCAGCTCTTCGCGGGTCAGGTCGGGGGCCAACTTGACCAGCAAGGGCGGACACGAGGGGAGTTCTCGCCTGGCCTGCTGTAGTCCGTGCAGCAGAGATCGAAGCATTTCTGCACCCTGCAAGCGCCGTAGGCCGATGGTATTGGGCGAGCTGATGTTGATCACCAGGTAATCGGCGAGGGGCGCAAAACGCTCCATCAGCGTCCGATAGTCCTGCAGCGCTTCTTCAAGCGGTGTTTCGCGATTTTTGCCCAAGTTAACGCCCAAGATCGGCAAACGAGCGCCCTGACGGCGCAATGCCTGAAGCCGCTGCGCCACGCGCTCGGCTCCCTGGGAAGGGAAACCCATACGGTTGATCAGCGCCTGATCCTCCGCCAGGCGGAAAAGCCTGGGGGTGGGGTTCCCCGCTTGGGGTCTGGGCGTCACCGTGCCGACCTCGATGTGCCCAAAGCCCAGGGCGGCCAGCCCACGTACCGCTACGGCGTCTTTATCGTAGCCGGCGGCCAGCCCCAACCGATTCGGAAATGTCAGGCCAAAGGCCTGCACCGGCGTAGAAGAGACGGCAAAGAGCTTTTCCAATGCCCAACGAGCCGGGGCAAAAGAACCGCCGATTGCCAGCATTTGCAATGTGAGACGATGGGCTGTTTCCGGGGGGAGGGAAAAAAGGAGGGGACGGAGCAGCGAGTACAGTTTCATGGCCGATCGGTGATCAAAGCGCGGGTAGCCTCCAGCAGGGCGCGTTCCACCCGCTGCGTTTGCGCCCAATGGTCGAGCAAATCGCTCAGGGTCAGCACGGCATGCAGGGTGAAACCGGCCTGTGCTAGGCTGGTGCGCGCGCCGGATTGGCGATCGATCAACACCACGATATCGCGGATCACCAGCCCGGCCGCCTGAAGCTTTTCGATCGCCTCGAACTTGCTGGAACCGGTGGTCGCCAGATCGTCTACGACCACCACCTGTTCTCCGGGTGCGTAATCTCCCTCGATCTCGGCCCGCGTGCCATAGGATTTGGCCTCCTTGCGGGGGTAGATGAAGGGATAATTGCCGGCCAGGCTGATGGCCGTGACGATGGGAATAGCCGCATAGGGTAGCGCAGCCAGGCGCTGAAAGGAGAGCGAACGCAGCAACGGCAAATAGGCCTGCGCCACCTGCGCCAGCAACGGAGGATGAGCAATCAGGCGACGCAGATCAATGTAGAGCGGAGATTGCAAGCCAGACTTCAGCGTGAATTGCCCAAAACGCACGCAGCCGGCCTCGAGCAAAGCATCTGCGAGCGAAACCAGAGACGGATGGAGGGACATTTTGCCTCACACGAAGAACGAACGATGCTCCTGAACCCAGGCAACCAGCCGTCGAATGCCTTCTTCCACGCCGATGCGCGGGGTCCAGCCCAGCTCCCGTTCCGCCTTGCGGATGTCGGCGTAGAAAACGCGCTGATCGCCGGGTCGCCATTCCCCATAGGTCACCGGGATCGGGTGACCGAGCAGTTTTTCCAGCAATGGACCGAACTCGCGCCAGATCGAGATCGTATTCTTCGGGCCTCCGCCGATGTTATAGACCTGTCCTTGCGCCCGATCGATGTTCAGGATGGCCTGATCGTAAGCATTCAGCAAATCATCTACAAAAAGCACATCGCGTACCTGCTTTCCATCCCCATAGATGGTGATCGGTCGCCCGGTCACCGCGGCGATGATGAACCAGGCGACCCAGCCCTGGTCCTCGATGCCGAACTGGCGCGGCCCATAAATGCAGGACTGGCGGAAGACCACGCTGCGCAAGCCGTAAATACGAGCATAATCGCGCACGTATTGATCGCCACTTCCCTTGCTACAGCCATACGGCGAATGGAAATCCAGCGGTTGGGTTTCCGCGCAACCGTAGGGTAACGCTTGATAATCCCAACGCGTTTCTTTTTCGACCACCGGCACATCTTCCATCTCGCCGTAGACTTTGTTGGTGGAAGCATAGAGGAAGATCGGATTGCGTTCGGAAAGGCGCGCCGCCTCCAGCGCGTTGAACGTGCCCAGCGCGTTGGCCTCGAAATCCTGGCGAGGATGGGTGACGGAAGTGGTTACTGCTACTTGACCGGCGAGGTGGACGATCACATCGGCGCGACGCGCCGCGGCGGTGAGCAACGCGGCATCCTGCACATCGCCGATGATGAGGTCAAAGGAGCGCTCACCAAACGTGCTTCGCAACCATTCCAAATTCCGTCGCACGCCGGGGCGACTCAGGTTGTCATAGATGGTGACTTGTTCCCCGCGTTGGAGCAGGCGGAAGACATAGTTGGAACCGATGAAACCGGCACCTCCGGTGATCAGATAGTGCATAGGCTAGAACCTCTGTTGGGAGTTAAGGACCGTAGACGGTGGACCGTAGACCGTGGACAATGGACCGTGGAGGGTGGAGCATCAAAAGTAATCATAATATCGGACAATGCGAGGGCGGCGAGGGGCAAACAGGTGAATGCTCAGCAGGCCGAAGACGAAACCGCCGATATGCGCCCACCAGGCAATGCCGCTGATCGCGGCCCCACCCAGCGAAAAAAGCCCGGAATAGAGCTGCGAAAGGAACCAGAACCCCAGGTAGATCACCGCCGGAACATCCACCGTGGTAACGAAGAAGAAAAAGGGCACCAGGCTGACAATACGCGAGTAGGGGAAGAGCATCATGTATGCTCCCAAGATACCTGCAATCGCGCCACTGGCACCCACCATCGGGGTGCGGCTGAGGGGCATCAGGAACGCCTGGAGCAGGCCGGCGGCCAACCCACTCAGCAAGTAGAAGAGCAGGTAACGGGTATGCCCTAGCCGGTCCTCGACGTTATCTCCAAAGATGAAAAGGATCCACATGTTGCTAAACAGGTGGAACCAGCCTCCGTGCAGGAACATACTGCTAAAGAGGGTAGGCCAAGCCTGAGAAGGATCGTGAAACAGGCGAGCCGGCACCAGCCCCCAGGTGGAAATAAAACGATTGAGCAGGGGAGTCGTCAAGCTGGTCTCAAAAAGAAAGATGACCACATTCAAGAAAATCAGCACCCAATTGACCAGAGGCCAACGGCGGGAAGGGATGGTGTCATATAGTGGTAACATGCATCACTCCATAGGATTGCGCAAGGTGCGCAGTTGGGCATAGAGATGGGCGAGGCTTTCGCCATCGCGCGCCAGCCCTAACGTGCCGAGCAAACCGCTGTTAAAGTAGTTATACAAGCGCGCCGTGAGAGCCACGGCCAGGGCTGTAGAGGGATCGCCGCTAAGCAAAGTCAACGCGCCGCCAAAGGCACCCTCAAAAGTCCCTATGGCACCCGGCAGAGATGGGATGGCACCGCCGAAGGCCGCCGCGCCTAGTCCAAAAAGTCCCCATATCGGTGTAGCCTGCGGAAAATAGGCCAGGGTCATGACAAAATAGGCCAGCCAGGCCAGCAACCAGTTGAGCGTCATCCAGCCGAGGAAGAGCAGGAATACCCGCCATTCGGTGATCACGCTGAGCCCTTGCAGGAAAGCCTCCAGGGCCTTTCCGCCACGCGCCTGAAGACGCGGCCAACGTTGACTGATGCGGTGGAAGAACGCAAGCGCATGTTGATGAAAACGCGCCAGCAGATAGAGCGCAAAAAGCCCTACCAGCACCAGTGCGCCGACGATCCATCCAAGCGTGCGCGCCCCGGCCGCGCCCAAAACGAACGGTAGCGCTGCAAGCAAAAAGAGGGCTGAAAAGCCCAGGTCCACCACGCGCTCGACGAGGATCGTGGGCAGGATGGCACCGAAGCTCAGGTCGGTTTTGCGGCTCAGGATCAGGGCGCGGCCCAATTCTCCCAATCGAAAGGGCAAAAAGTTGTTCAGCAAATATCCCTCGGCAGCGGTGAAGAGCACATCGGTATAGGCCGGGCGGTTGCGTAGCAGGGTGCGCCAAACGACGGCACGCAGCGCCAGCCAGAGTAACGAAAGCAAAAAAGCAAAGCCGAGCAGGGGATAGTTCGCCTGTCGGAGCGCCTGTAACGTTTTCGGCAGATCGACGGTGCGCAGGATGAGGGCAATCAGCAATAGGCTGATGACAGCACCGGGTAGCCAGCGCCAGGAGGTTCGGGAAGCAGACATCTTAATCTTCCAGACGGAGCACGGCCATGAAGGCTTCCTGAGGGATTTCCACATTCCCTACCATTTTCAGGCGGCGCTTGCCGCGCTTTTGCTTTTCCAACAGCTTCTTCTTGCGGGTGATGTCGCCGCCGTAGCACTTGGCGAGGACATCCTTGCGCAGGGCTTTGACGTTGGCGCGACTGATGATGCGCCCGCCGGCCGCGGCCTGAATGGCCACATCGAAGAGCTGGCGCGGGATCAGGTCCTTGAGCTTGGAGATCAGCGCCTGACCCTTATGGTAGGCATCCTTGCGGTGCACAATGGCGGCCAATGCGTCCACCGGCTCACCGTTGACCAAAATTTCCAGCTTTTGCAGCTCATCCGGGCGATATTCTAGGAACTGGTAATCCAAGGAGGCATAGCCACGGCTGCGCGATTTAAGCTCATCGAAGAAGTCAACGAGGACCTCTGAGAGCGGAATCTCGAATTTAAGCTGCACCCGGTGTGGGGCCGGATATTCCTGTCCCTTAAAGACCCCGCGCCGTTTGGTTACCAGGTCCATGATCGGACCGTAGAATTCGGTCGGGGTGATGATCTCGATCAGCATCCAGGGCTCGCGGATTTCGACGATCTGGGCCTCATCGGGCAGCTCGGCCGGTGAATCAATGCGCACGATCCGCCCATCTCGCAGGAGCACTTCATATTCCACCGAAGGCGCCGTAAAGAGCACATCCAGGTTGTACTCGCGTTCCAGGCGTTCCTGGATGATCTCCATATGGAAGAGTCCGAGGAACCCGGCACGGAAGCCAAAGCCCAGGGCCTGCGAGGTTTCCGGCTCAAACGTGAGCGAGGCATCGTTTAACTGCAGTTTTTCCAGCGCATCACGCAGATCGGGGTAATCATCCGCTTCCACCGGGTAAATGCCGGCAAAAACCATCGGCTTGGGGTGACGATAACCGGGAAGCGGTTCGGCGGCCGGGTTGGCGGCGGTGGTGATCGTATCACCGACGCGACAATCGCGCACCGTCTTCAGCCCGGTGGCGATATAGCCCACTTCGCCGGCTTCCAGCTGCGAAACCGGGCGCATATCCGGGGCGAAGATGCCGATCTCGACCGGTTTCCATTCAGCCTGGGTGGACATCATGCGCAAGGTATCCCCAGGGCGAATGCGCCCTTCTTTAATCCGCACATAGGCGACCACGCCTTTGTAGGCATCGTAATGAGAATCGAAGATCAAGGCGCGGAGCGGGGCTTCTGGATCGCCGCGAGGAGGGGGCACCCGCTGCACGATCGCTTCCAACACGGCCTCCACATTCGTGCCTTCTTTGGCCGAAATGCGTAGAATCTGATCTTGCGGCACGCCCAACAGGCTGGAAATATCCTCCGCTACTTCGTCCGGGCGAGCGGATGGCAGGTCAATCTTGTTAATAACCGGGACGATCTCCAGATCGGCTTCAATGGCCTGGTAGAGATTAGCCAGCGTTTGTGCTTCAATGCCCTGGGTGGCATCCACCACCAGGATAGCCCCTTCACAGGCGGCCAGGGCACGGCTGACCTCATAGCCGAAGTCCACGTGGCCGGGCGTGTCGATCAAGTTCAGCTCATAGGTGCGGCCATCGGAGGCGGTATAGTTCATGCGGACGGCCGAGGCTTTGATCGTCACCCCTTTTTCGCGCTCCAGGTCCATGCTATCCAGCACCTGCTCGACCATCTCCCGATCGGAGATGGTGCCGGTCATTTGGAGCAGGCGATCGGCCAGGGTGGATTTGCCATGATCGACGTGGGCGATAATGCAGAAGTTACGAATGTGCTCACTCATACGCGCGGTAGTATAACCGATTTTGAGGAGCTACTTCAATATTCAACTCCTGAATTTTGCCGAATTTGCGCTATAATAGCCCTTTGTGCCTGCCGTAACACTGTCGCAGGCAAAATTTCTGCATCAGGAGATCGTATGACACGCAAGGCGAACTTGATCACCCCTTATGGGGGCTCTCTGGTTAACCTCGTTGTAGACGAAGAAGAACGACGGGAATTGCTGGAACGCCTACCGGCGCTTCCTTCTATCAAAATTTCTCAGCGCGCGGTGCATGACCTGGAACTGTTGGCCGTAGGGGGATTTTCGCCGCTGAAGACCTTCATGGGCAAAACCGATTACGAGCGCGTGCTCCACGAAATGCGCCTGAGCGATGGCACGCTCTGGCCACTTCCCATTACCCTGACCGCCGATCCGCGTGAATTGCCGCGCGTGGGCGAAGAATTGGTCCTGCGCAACGCGCTGAACGAGCCGCTGGCCATCATGCGCCTCGAAGAAGTCTTCTCCTGGGATCCGCAAAAGGAAGCTTTGCTGGCCTATGGGACGAACGATGCCCGGCACCCGATGGTCTCGGAAATGGTGAACTGGGGAAAGGTGTGCATTTCCGGCGAACTGAAGGTGATCAATCTGCCGAAGTATTACGATTTTGTCGAACTGCGGCGCACACCGCGCGAGGTCCGCGCCCTGCTCGAGGCCATGGGCAATGACAACGTCGTCGCTTTCCAGACGCGCAACCCGCTGCACCGCATCCACGAAGAATTGACCAAGCGCGCCGCCGAAAAGGTGAACGGCAGTCTGCTGATCCATCCGGTGGTCGGCATGACCAAACCGGGGGATGTGGACCACTATACGCGCGTGCGCATTTACAAGGTGCTGGTAGAAAAGTACTACGATAAGAGTCGCACCCTGCTCAGCCTGCTGCCGTTGGCCATGCGCATGGCCGGCCCGAAGGAAGCGCTGCTCCATGCCATTATCCGCCGCAACTATGGCGCCAATTACTTTATCGTCGGGCGCGATCATGCCGGCCCCGGCAAGGATTCTACCGGCAAGCCGTTCTACGGTCCCTACGATGCCCAGGAGATGATGAAGAAATATGAGCATGAGCTGGGCGTGCACATGATCCCCTTTGAGGAACTGCTCTATCTGCCGGATGAGGATCGCTATGTGGAAGCCAGCGAAGTGCCGCCGGGGGCGCGCACCTTGAACATCTCCGGCACCCAGGTGCGGGAGGAGTACCTGGCCAACGGGAAGCTCCTGCCGGAATGGTTCACCCGTCCGGAGACGGCGCAGATCCTGCGCAAAATGTACCCTCCGAAGCACGAACAGGGCTTTTGCATCTGGTTCACCGGCCTGAGCGGCGCCGGCAAATCGGCCACGGCACAGGCGCTGACCGAAATGCTCCTCGAACGCGGCCGCAACGTCACGTTGCTGGATGGCGACGTGATCCGCACCCATCTTTCCAAAGGTTTGGGCTTCAGCAAAGAAGACCGCGATACCAACATCCTGCGCATCGGTTTCGTTGCCAGCGAGATCGTGCGCCATGGTGGCGTAGTGATCTGCTCGGCGATCAGCCCCTATCGCGCCGCACGCAACGAGGCGCGCAAGATGGTCGGCGAGAACTTCATCATGGTTTACATGGATACGCCGATCGAGATTTGCGAACAGCGCGATGTGAAGGGTCTCTACGCCAAAGCGCGCAAGGCCATGTCCGAAGGCCATCCGATGGGCTTCACCGGCGTAGACGATCCCTACGAACCGCCGATCGACCCGGAGATCACGCTCCAGGGATACGGCACCACTCCGGAAGAGAACGCCCGTAAGATCATTGCATATCTGGAAGAGAAAGGGTATCTACTTCGGGAGTAGATAGTAGGCCTGTTATGCCGCGTCCCTTGTTCTTTGCGCTTCTGGTGCTCGCCCTGGTCGGCGTGTGGCTGGTGTGGTTCGCTACCCCTTACGGCATGGGGCTGACCGATGACTCGATCGCCTATATCGGCGCGGCGCGTACGCTCCTCAAAGGAGAGGGCTATCGCGCCGCCTGGCTGGCCTCGCAGCGCTTTTTGACCCATTTTCCGCCGGGCTATCCGCTCGCACTGGCGACGATTGACCTTCTGACCGGCCTGGAACCCTACCGCGCGGCGCGTCTGCTCAACGGCCTGCTCTTTGGGCTGAATACCCTGCTCATGGGCTGGCTGGGTTGGCGCATGACGCGCCGCCCTCTTTGGGCATTGGCGCCGGCCATGCTCTTCCTTTTCAGTGCCGGGCTGCTGCGCGTGCACATCTACGCCTTGAGCGAGCCGCTCTACATCTTTCTCACCCTGGCGGCTTTCCATGCCTGGCTATGGGACGAGGATCGCCCCCGGAATGGCCTGTGGAGTTACCGTGGCGAAATCCTGGCCGGTCTTTTCAGCGGACTGGCCTATGTCACCCGCTATGCCGCCCTGGCGCTGATCGCCACCTTCCTGGCGCTGCCGTTCTTCTTGCCGTTTTCCTGGCGCGAACGCCTCAAGCGCATAGTCATCTATCTCCTGGCGGTGTTGCCGTTGCCCCTGGCCTGGAGCATTCGGAACATGGTGGTGGTCGGCAATCTCACCAATCGCCTGATGGTCTGGCATCCGGTGACCCCCGAACAGTTGCGCCAGGGAATCCATACGTTCTCAAGTTTTCTCGTGCCGCTAGAGAGCTGGCGAGCGGCACTTCGGCAAGCCTGGCCGCCACTTTTTACCCTGCTGGTCATTCTGCTGTTTCTGACGCTCATCGCCTGGTTGCTCTATTGGGCATGGAAGAGCCTCTGGTTGCGCACCACCACCCCACCGCAACGGGCACATCTCTTGCAGGCGCTTTATGCGGTGGCCTATCCGGCCTCCATGTTGGCCTCGATCAGCCTCTTCGATGCCAGCACACCGCTCAACTGGCGCATTTTATCTCCGCTCTTCCCTCCTTTGCTGGCTCTGGCGGTGGCGGCCCTCGCTTCCCTGGGAAAAAGGAGCCATATACCGGCCACGCTTCTGCTGCTTGCCCTGCTCAGCCTCCACCTCGCCGGTGGGATAGAAACGCTTCACACCCTCCGCATGGACGGACAAGGCTTTGCTTCCTGGCGCTGGTATGATGCGGTCATCCTGAAGGAGATCCCGAAACTGCCGCCGGAGGTGCGCATTTATACCAATCAGGGGCCGGCGGTCTATTTTTACACCGGTCGGACCACCTATGCCTTGCCTGCGGCCATTGCCGCTACGACGCGCCTACCGAATGCCGGTGTTGAACAGGCCATCGAGACGATTCGCCAGGAAGTCTTGCAAGGGAAAGCAGTGGTTGCCCTTTTCGACCGTGACAATCCTGCCCCCGAACATCTCCTGGTGGTTCAGGGGCTACCCGTGCTCTATAAAACCGGCCAGGACGCACTTTTTGGATTGAAGGAGTTGCTACCATGAGCATTCTCGATCGCTTCCGCCTGGATGGACGAGTGGCGGTGGTGACTGGTGGGGCCGGGCTGCTGGGCGCAGAATTCTGCCGCACCCTGGCCGAGGCCGGCGCTTCCGTAGTGGTTGCAGATATTAATCAAGACGCCGCCGAAGCAGTGGCGCGCCAAATTAGCCAGGATGGCGCTTCGGCTTTTGCCTTTCCCCTCGACGTGACCCGCATCGAATCCAGCCGTGACTTGGTTGCCGAGACCCTGAGCCGCTACGGGCGCCTGGACATTCTCGTCAACAGCGCCGCGCTCGACCCCAAGTTCGATCCCCAAGCGCTGGCGCGCGGCATTCTCCCCGGCCGCTTTGAAGATTTCCCGCTCGATCTCTGGAATCAGGCCCTGGCCGTCAACCTAACCGGCGCGTTTCTCGTCACGCAGGCCTGTGTCCGACCAATGTTGGCGCAGGGAAAGGGGAGCATCATCAATATTTGCTCCACCTACGGCCTGACCGGCCCGGATCAGCGCCTTTACGTCAATGCCCAGGGAGAACGCATAGGCTATAAGCCGGTCTACTATACCGTCACCAAGGCCGGCATTCTCGGTTTCACCCGCTATCTGGCGGCCTACTATGCCGGCACGCAGATCCGCGTCAACGCCCTGACCCCCGGCGGTGTCTATAATCAACACGAAGAACATTTCGTCCAAAACTATTCGGCCCGCACGATCCTCGGGCGCATGGCGCACAAAGACGAGATGAACGGTGCCCTGCTCTTCCTGGCCTCCGATGCCTCTTCGTACATGACCGGCGCCAACCTGATCGTCGATGGCGGTTGGACGGCCTGGTAGTCTCTTGATGAAAGGTTAACGCGATGGAAGTTCTGGCTATCATTCCGGCGCGCGGCGGCTCAAAAGGCATCCCGCGCAAGAACATTCGCCCCTTTGCCGGCTACCCGTTGATCGCCTGGAGCATCGCCGCCGCCCGGCAAGCGCAGTCGGTGACGCGCCTGATCGTCAGCACCGACGATGCCGAGATCGCCGCCGTGGCGCGCGAATACGGCGCCGAGGTCCCCTTCTTGCGCCCGGCGGAGCTGGCGCAGGATCAAACGCCCGATTGGCCGGTCTTTGAACATGCCTTGCGCTGGCTGGCCGAGCGCGAGGGCTATCGGCCGGAGATCGTTGTCCAGCTGCGTCCCACATCCCCCATTCGCCCGCCGTGGTGCGTGGATGAGGCGGTGCGCATCCTTGCCGAGCACGAAGATGCGGATTGTGTGCGCGGCGTGGTGCCGGCCGGGCAGAATCCTTTCAAGATGTGGCGCATCGATCCAGAAAGCGGACGAATGCTGCCCCTCTTGAGCCTGCCGGGGGTGGATGAGCCGTATAACGCACCGCGTCAAATCCTGCCCCCGGTCTTTTGGCAAACCGGGCACATTGATGCCATTCGTGCCCGCACCATCCTCGAAAAGCGCTCCATGACCGGGGAAGTGATCTATCCGCTTCTGCTCGATGCTCGTTACACAGTGGATATCGACACGCCGGCCGATTGGGAGCGCTACGAACAGGTAGTGCGCCGCGGCGACCTGGAGATCGTCTGGCCGGGACGCCGACCACGTCCGATGCCGCGGCGGGTTTCCATGCTCGTCCTGGATTTCGATGGCGTGCTGACCGATAATCGCGTTTGGACCGATAGCGAAGGACGAGAGCTGGTCGCCTCTTCGCGCAGCGATAGTCTCCTCTTGAACGAGCTGAAAGCGCGCGGAGTGCAGATTCTGATCCTCTCTTCCGAGCCGAATCCGGTCGTGCAAGCGCGGGCGCGTAAGCTCGGCCTGGAGGCCGTGCACGGGGTGGGGATCAAAGAAAAAGGGGAAGTGCTACGGCGACTTCTCGGCGAGCGCGGCATCCCCGCCGAAGAGGTGGTCTACGTGGGGAACGACCTGAACGATTTGCCCTGCTTCGAGATCAGCGGTTGGGCGGTCGCCGTGGCCGATGCCTGGCCCGAGGTGCGCCGCGCGGCGGACTATGTGCTTTCTCATCGGGGCGGGCAGGGAGCGGTGCGTGAGCTCTGTGAGCTGCTTTTGCAAAGCGCCGGGTAAGCCGGAAAAGAGGGGAAAACGAGCAGATCTCAGAGATACTTTCGAGACATTTTTGGTGCATCATTTTCGATGGCAACTTGCGTTGATCGAAGCTCGGCATCAGGGTAAAGGTATAATGTACTAAACATCAAATGGAACTGAAAGCGCCTATCTTTATGGAGCTCTTGTGAATCCTTCCCCCATCCACATCCTGATCGCCGAACCCGATCCATTCATGCGTCGGGCACTGGAAAGCCTGTTGGGAAAAGAATATGCGCTGACCTTCGTCGAAGATGGCGAAGCACTACTCCAGCAGGTGCATTCCCTTCGTCCCCACCTGATCATCCTGGAGCTCCTTTTGCCTCGAAAAGATGGTTTCCAAGTGTGTCGTACCCTGAAGGCAGAACCCGCCACACGGAGCATCCCGATCCTGTGTTTCACCCATCTTCGGGCCGAAGAACGGGTGCAGGCTTTTGGAGCCGATGCGTTCCTCTCCAAACCCCTACAGGACGAAGAGATGCTCCAAACCATCCGTCAATTGCTAGAAATTTCCCAGGAACTTCGTTCCTGATGGAGTGTGTCAAATGCAACGTCTCTTAACTCAAGTACCCGGTCTGGACGAAATTCTGCATGGAGGGCTACCGCTCTATAGCACCGTATTGATTTGCGGCGGCCCCGGCAGTGGAAAGACGGTGTTAGCACACCAGATTGTCTTTCGCAATGCTTCGCCCTCCCGCAAAGCGCTTTTTGTGAGCACGATCTCCGAACCGCTGGCGCGCATCTTGCTTTACGGGCAGCAATTTGACTTTTTCGATCCCAATCTGATCGGGGAGGCCGTTCATTACGAAGACATCGGCCCCGACTTGTTGGCCGGCAACGGAACACGTGCGATCGAACGAGTGGAAACGCTCCTGTTGGAGCAACGCCCGGCCTTTCTGGTCATCGATAGCGTTCGCGCCTTGAGTGCGGTCAGCGATTCGCCGGCTACGGTGCGGCGCATGCTCTATCGTCTTTCGGCACTGGTAGCGACCCTCCCCTGCCATACTTTACTGGTCGGGGAATATGGAGTGGACGAATTCGCCAGCACGGTGGAAGCCTCGATTGTCGATGCAATTCTGGTACTGAACCGTCGTCTCTCCAGCACCTATGATCAGCGCACCCTGCGCGTGGCCAAATTGCGCGGCAGCGATTACCTGCCCGGAGAGCACACCTTTCGCATCTCTGCGCAAGGGATCACCGTCTTCCCGCGTTTCGTTACTCCGCCCACGGCGACCGCCTATACTCCTGTGCGTGAACGGGCGCCGAGCGGCATTCCTGGGCTGGATGAAATGTTGCGCGGTGGGTTGCTACGCGGCACGACAACCCTCTTGGCAGGCGATCCCGGCATCGGCAAGACCGTCACGGCGCTCCATTTTTTGCTCAACGGTGTTCGTCAGGGTGAACCCGGCGTCTATATTTCCTTCCAAGAGGACCCCAGCCAGCTGATCCAGATTGCCCGTAACTTCGGTTTTGATATTGACTCACTCTTGCAAAGCGGCCGATTGATCTTGCTTTATGCCTCGCCGGTGGAACTCGATATTGACGAACATGCCCAAAAGATGCTTGCCGCCATCCAGGCCGTTCAAGCCAAGCGCGTGGTCATCGACAGCATCGGTGATCTGGAAGCCGGTGCCCACGGAGATGCAAATCGCTATCTGCACTTTGTTTATTCCCTGGTGCAATGGCTGAAGACTCATCAGATCACAGCGCTCATGACCGCCGAAATGGGCGATCTTTTCGGCAGTGAGCTGACCTTGACCGGCCGTGGCATCTCCCACGTTGCCGATGCATTGATCTTAATGCGCTATACCGAGATAGATGGTGAAATTCGTCGGGCTTTGGCCGTGTTGGCCACGCGTGGCAGTGATCACAGCAAAGAGGTGCGCGAATACCTGATCTGCGAACCGCAAGGTCCCCAGGTGGGGGCGCCTTTACACAGCGCCTTTTCGATCCTGCTGCCAACGCAGAGAAAGGAGTAACATCGCTTTCTCTGAAAGACTCACCCCCGAAAAACGCGTTTCCTTATGTGTAGAATGTCCCTCTCCACGGAGCCGAACATAACAGAGTGTTACTCAAAAATTCTGAACACAGTACACGAAGCAGAAAATTTTTTCTCTAACATACAATTTGGTCCATGGTCACGGCGAAAAACCCATTGGAATCGCTGCATCGCCTAAGTCTCGTTCTGGGACATACGTTGAACAAGGTTCACGAAGCGCGCCTGTTCGTGGAATGGGTCTTTCGGGAAGCAGGCCCTTGTCGAGTAGCACTTTTTGAAACGCGCGGGAGAGTCCGACTTTCCTTGGTGGCCACGCGAGGGTTCACCGTCACTTCCGGCGAGATTCCGTTTGATACCAATGTATTGGAATGGTTGGAAGAGCAGGGGGAGAACCTTCAGAACCTGCCCAAGCGCGCCCTTCTGCCGATCGTCGTCGAGGGGGAAATCATTGGCCTGCTGGCTCTGGCCGCCGAAACTTCGGATGCTGAGTGGGAGGAAATCTGCACCCTGGTGGATACCGGCCTGATCTACCTGGCGCCGGTGCTGCGCAATATTGAACGCTACACTCAAATAGAGCAATTGGTCGAGGAGCGCACCGCTGCGCTGCGCGAGAGTGAGGAACGCTTTCGCATGTTGGCCGAACATTCCTTGACCGGCATCTACCTGATCCAAGATGGCTTGTTTCGCTATGTCAACCCCACGCTGGCAAACATTTTCAAATATACGCCGGAGGAATTGATCGATCGTCTTGGACCGCTGGATTTGACCCATCCAGATGACCGTGAAATGGTGCAGGAATATATCCACCAGCGCGTGAGCGGCAAGATAAAAAGCATTCAATATCGCTTCCGTGGGCTCTGTAAGGATGGAACGATCCGCATCATCGAAGTGCACGGTACGCAAGCAGAGTATCGCAATCGTCCGGCAATCATCGGCACCCTGCTAGATGTCACCGAGCAAGTGCGCCATGAGCGAGAACTGGAAGCAGAAGCGATGATGGCCAAGGCGATCGCCGAGGAGAGTGCGCTACAACCACTGCTAGAACGCTTGCTGGCCGCGGCCCGTCACGTCATTCCGACGGCCGAAAAGGGTTCGATCTTGCTTCTGGAAGACGATGGTCTCCTGCACATTCGTGCTCTGAATGGCTATACCGATCCGCGCCTGTACCATTTTACCTTTGCCCGGGAGAAAGGGTACTCAGCGCGTGCCCTGCGAGAGCGCCGCCCGCTGCGTATCGATGATGCCCGGGCGGATGCGGAAATCCGTTACGATGGCGAAATCGAAGAAGCACGGCAGATCCAGAGCGCGATTGTTGCGCCCCTGGTGGTGCACGAACAGCCAATCGGTGTGCTGGCCCTTGATGCGACGCGCAAAGCCGCCTTTACCGACGAGGACCTGGAAACGTTGACCGGGTTCACCACCCAAGCCGCGCTGCTCATCGAACGCGAACGTTTGTTCGAGGCGACTCGTGAGCAGGTGCGTCAGCTGGAGATGTTATACCGCAGTGGCTTGAAATTCGCCCAAGCGCTGACGGTTGACGACGTGGCTCAAGCTTTAATTGAAACGCTCGCCGAGCGATTTTCCTGGCATCATCTCGCCGTGCGTCTGTTGGATGCAAAATCGCAGGAATTTAATCTGGTGGCTTTTGCGACTCCACCTATACTGGATGAAGAGCAGAAACGGCTTCTGGTGGAAAGGTGGCGAACTGCCATTCGCACGCCTCAAGATGGCCTGACCGGCTTGGCTTTTCGCCAGGGGCACACCATTCTGGCGCCAGATGTGCATTCGTTCCCGGAATACGTTGAAACGGCGACGGAAATTCGTTCGGGAATTTACGTGCCGCTCAAGGGGGAAAAGGGCGTGATCGGCGTGATCACCATTGAAAGTGAGCAGCCGGCCGCTTTTGACCAGGCCGATGCCCGCTTGCTCGAAACCATAGCGGCCCAGGCAACCGTAGCCTTTGAGCGCGCCCGCTGGATTGCCGAAACGCAGCGCCGTGTTGAGGAGACCGCGGCCATGCTGGCGGCTTCGCGGGCGCTGAACCATCTCGACATACAACAAACGTTGGAAACCATCGTCACCCACGCTCGTCAGCTCTTTCAAGCCGATTCCTGCCGCATTTTCTTGCTGGAAGAACAGGGCGAAACGCTGCGCTGTGCGGTGGTGTCCGGGGAAGACCCCGAAGCCTTTGAGAATCTGCGCATTCGCCTTAACCAGGGTGTGACCGGCGCTGTGGCCGCAAGTGGTCAGGCCGAGATCGTCAACGATATGAGCCAGGACGCACGGGCTATCGTTGTCCCCGGCACCGAGGACCTACCCGAGGCTGCCATGTTTGCGCCCCTTAAAGCCAGGGAACGTATTCTGGGTGTGTTGAGCGTTCATCGCCAAGGAGTGGAAAGGCCATTCGTAAATTCCGATCTCGATCTTCTGCAAGCTTTTGCCGCCATGGCGGCTTCGGCGGTCTCGAATGCGCTGCTCTTTGCCGATGTTAAGCAACGCCTCCATGAGCTGGAGTTGATGACCGACGTCTCCGCCGCAATGCGCCGCACCCAAAGCGTGAACGAGATGATTCCGATCGTGGTCAGCCGAATGGCGCAGCTGGTGGGGGCCGCTATCGGTTCGATCTACCTGCGCGAATCCACCCAAGGGGACTGGGTGGCTCATGGCTGGGTGAATGCGGAGGGAAGGTGGCTGCTTCCCACTGCCGAGATGCGACATGCGCCCGGCGAGGGCGTCACCGGTTGGGTAGGGGAACATGGAGAGATTTACATTACCGAGGATTGGCGCAACGATCCAATTACTCGCGTCTTGCCCGGTGAAGAGGTGATTTTGCAACCTTATCGAACCGGCATCTCGATCCCCTTGCGTAGCGGTGAAGAGACGATCGGGGTCGTCCATCTCTGGTCTGTTGAAAAACGTATCTTTTCGGGAGATGAGAAGCGCCTCTTGCTGGCGCTGGCAGATATGGCCGGAACCGCCTTAAAACGCGCCGCGCTCTTTGAAGAAACCCTGCGCCGGGTGCAACAGCTGCAAGCGGTTCACGAGATTGATAACGCCATCCGCACCAGCCTGAATCTAGACGTACTGCTCAACGTTTTGCTCCGTCATGTACTTTCGCTCCTTCAGGCCGACGCAGCCGGGGTTTTGCTCTACAACGAGGAAAAGCAGATGCTTGAGTCGGTGCTCGCGCTGGGATTGGATATCAATCTGTATCGAACCTCCCTGAAATTGGGAGAGGGGCTCGCCGGTCGTGTGGCACTGAAGCAACAGGCTCTGTATGTCCCAGACTTAAAATCCGCCCGAGTTGGCTCTGTACATCCCATTCTGGAACAGGGATTTCAGTCCTATGCCGCAAGCCCCCTGGTGGCCAAGTCCAGATTGCTCGGCGTGATAGAAGTATTCTTCCGCAATCGCTTCTTCTTTGATGCGGAATTGAAGCGAGTATTCGAGATGCTTGCCCAGCAGGCGGCCATTGCCGTGGAAAGCATTCGCACGTTTCAGGAACTGCAACAGGCACATGCCAATTTGATCCTGGCCTATGACGAAACCATCGAGGGCTGGTCACGAGCGCTGGACCTGCGCGATAGGGAGACCGAAGGACATACGCAACGGGTCACCGAGTTGACCGTCCGTCTGGCCCAGGCGATGGGCTTGCCGCCGGAGCAGATTGTGCACATCCGACGCGGGGCGCTCTTACATGATATCGGCAAAATGGGGGTACCGGATGCGATCCTTTTCAAAGAAGGATCCCTTACCGAAGAAGAATGGGCGATCATGCGCCGTCATCCGCAATTCGCCTACGAGATGCTTTCGGAAATCGACTACCTCCAACCGGCGCTGGATATTCCCTATTGTCACCATGAACGCTGGGATGGAAGCGGCTATCCGCGCGGCTTGAAGGGGGAAGAAATTCCGCTGGCGGCGCGCCTATTCGCCGTAGCGGATGTCTACGATGCGCTCACCAGCGACCGTCCCTACCGCAAGGCCTGGAGCAAGGAAGAGGCGCTGGAGTACATCCGTCAACAGGCCGGACGGCAATTCGATCCTCAGGTGGTAGAGCTCTTCATCAAGATGATGCAGGAGTGAACCTCGCCCACGGTCCACGGTCTACGGTCCACCGTCTACGCTCCCACATAACAATCCCTTAACGACCTCCTAACTTCCTGCTTAACCCATGCTTATAATAGGGGATATACTTGCCCACAGTGCAAATACTCTCTTGGGATCGCCTTTGCCTGAGCAATTGCCATGCCGCGCCTGCTTCTGATAGAAGACGATGAAAACATTGCCCAACCGCTCCTCTTCGGCCTGAAGAAGGAGGGTTTTGAGGTCTTCCATGCCGCCAGCGGCCCAACCGGCCTGGCGATGGCGCGCCAATATCGCCCGGATGTAATCCTTCTGGATGTGATGCTACCGGAGATGGATGGCTATGAAGTTTGTCGCATCTTGCGAAAGGAATCCGGCGTGCCAATCCTGATGATCACGGCGCGCGGCCAGGAGCTGGAACGGGTAATGGGCTTGGAAGTCGGAGCGGATGATTATATTGTCAAACCGTTTAGCTTCCGCGAGTTGGTAGCCCGTATCCGGGCTATGCTGCGCCGCGTAGAGATCGATCGACAAGGAACGCCCGTAAGCGATCGGCTGGTGATCGGCGAGATCGCCCTGGATCGCACCGCACGCCAGGTGACGCGCGCCGGCCGACCGCTGGAGCTCAGCCGTCGCGAGTTTGAATTGCTCCAAGTGCTCATGGAACATGCCGGCCAGGCACTTTCACGGCAGGAACTGCTGGATGCCGTATGGGGCGAGGACTGGATCGGCACGCCGCGCACCCTGGATGTTCACATTCGCTGGTTACGGGAAAAACTGGAGGAAAACCCCACCGAACCCCGCTATATCGAGACGATTCACGGTTTCGGTTACCGCTTTAACCGCCTGGAGAGCTGAAGATGGCTCATTTCGCTTGGCCGCGCAGCCTGAAAGGACGTTTGATCGTCACCTACCTGTTTTTGATCTTGCTCTCGGTCGGTGGCTTGGCGGGATGGATGGCCCCCCAGTTGCGGAAATATGCCGAAGAGCAGGCTGAGCATGAATTGGAGATTGAAGCCCACTTGGCGGCCATTGTGCTCCGTGAACACATTGAAGAGGTAATCGAGGGAAAGGTCGAGGCGGATTCCCTGCGCGACCTGCTGCACACCTACGCTTCTGCCTTCAACAGCCGGCTGCGCATCACCGTACTGAACGCCGATCTATGGGTGCTTTCCAGCACCGATCCCCGTGTGTTGACCGATCGCGAGGATAGACACCCAGAACTGCTGGCTGCCTCCCGCAGGCAGGAACAGCATGACATCCGCCTAGATGAATATAGTGGCGAGGAGCGCATTTTTGCCGCCGCACCGGTGATCAACGATGATGATGAAAGTCCAATCGCTTTCATCCAGGTTTCTTTCCCCACGGCGCCGCTCTGGGTCGATGTGCGCCGCACCTGGGCAACGCTCTTTAGCGTAGTCGCCGTGGTCGCCCTGGTGACCCTGGGAAGCAGCCTGTGGTTGGCACAACAGGTCGCCGCACCGTTGGAGCGGCTTACCGCGTTGACGCGTCGGCTGGCAAACGGCGATCTGAAAGGACGCGCCCGGCTACAAGGACCCCAGGAAGTGCGCCAGCTGGCCGAAGCCTTCAACGAGATGGCCGAGCGCTTGGAGCAAATGCTGCAACGGCAGCGCGATTTCGTCGCCAATGCTGCCCATGAACTGCGCTCCCCGCTCACTTCGATGCGTTTGCGCCTGGAGTTGATCCTGACCCAAATGCAGGACGATCCGCAGGCCCAACGTCGCTACCTGGAGCAAATCCTCGAGGAGATCGATCGCCTGCGCAGGATGACCGATCAATTGCTCCTGCTCTCTTCTGTGGAACAGGGGAATCGCCTTCCTCCCGTTCCCACCGACCTGGCTCCGCTGCTTTATGAGTTAGGGGAAGAGATGATGCCGATCTTCCGTGCTCGGCAGCAGAAGTTCACCCTTGAGGTGCCCCCTCACCTGCCCAACGTGGTGGTGAATCCTGAACAGGTGCGCATCATCGTGCGCAATTTGCTGGATAACGCGGCAAAATATACCCAGCATGGCGGGCAGATCGAACTGAAAGCGGAAGATCGGGGAGGGTATCTTGTCATTTCGGTGACAGATAATGGCCCCGGCATCTCGGATGAGACTTTGCCCCATATTTTCGATCGCTTCTACCGCGGCGATAAGAGCCGCTCGCGCACGGCAGAAAGCGGCAGCGGCCTGGGGTTGTCCCTGGTGAAAGAATTGGTAACGCTCAATAAAGGCATCATCGAGGTACAAAGCGCTGCCGGTAAGGGGAGTACGTTTACCGTCCGCTTTCCGCTCCTGGAGGAGTCATGAGCCTTTTCCGTGAAGAAGCAAAACGCCGCACGGCACTCGTTGCCGGACAGGTCGTGCCGGATGCGGCGCGCTGTGTCCAATGCGGCATTTGTTCGTTCAACTGCCCGATCGGCATTGATGTGCGCGCCTATGCCTGGCGCGGCGAAGCGATCGCCAACAGCCGGTGCCTGACCTGTGGCGAATGCGTGGCGCGCTGTCCGCGCGGTGTGTTGCGCTTTGAACGTCTGCCGATTTTCAAGGAGGGCTGATGCGTTACGTCATTGTCGGCAGTGGGGTGGCCGGAATCGCGGCCATTGAGGCCATCCGTCGGGTGGATGAACAGGGGGAGATTTGGCTGATCCACGAGGATCCGCACGGCTTCTACTCCCGTCCGGGCCTGGCCTATTATTTGACCGATGAGATTCCAGAAGAACAGCTCTTCCCCCGCTCGGTGGACTGGCAACGCTTAAAGGTGCATCGGGTATGGGGGCGCGTCACCCGCTTGGACCCGGCACAAGGGCGCGTGGAGGGCCTTCGCTACCGCCTGCAAAAAGGCTTTTTTGAACAGAAGGTGCGCGAGGAATCTTTCTCGCTCCTCTACGATCGCCTGCTCCTGGCAACCGGTGCGCAGGCCGTTCCGCTCGGTGTTCCGGGCAGCGAGCTGCAAGGAGTGGTGAAGATCGATCACCTGGAAGATGCGCGGCAGATTCGCAGGTTGGCACGTCTGGCACGTCGCGCCGTCGTGATCGGAGGCGGGATCACGTCCCTGGAGCTGGTAGAAGGTTTGCGCGCCCAGGGGCTAAAGGTCCATTACCTGATGCGTGGGGCGCGCTACTGGAACAACGTGCTGGATGAGGTCGAATCCCACATCGTCGAGCATCGCCTGGAAGAGGAAGGGGTTGTCCTGCATCATTTTGCGGAGGTGGAGGAAATCCTGGGACAAAAGGGGCGCGTGGTCGGCGTACGCCTCAAAGATGGCAACACGATCCGTTGTGACTTGGTGGCCTATGCTATCGGTGTCCGCCCGCGCTTGGAATTGGCGCGAGAGGCCGGGCTGAAGACGGATCGGGGCATCTTGGTGGATGAATTCATGCAAACCAGCGCGCCCGGCATCTTTGCCGCCGGCGACGTGGCACAAGTCTACGACCCGAAGCTGGGCAAGGCGGTGCTGGATTCCCTCTGGACGCCGGCGCGCGAACAGGGACACAGCGCCGGCCTGAACATGGCCGGGTTCACCCAACCTCATCGGCGCGGCCTGCCCTTCAACGTAACGCGTCTGGCCGGCATCACCACCACGATCATCGGCCGCATCGGTCAGGGACGGGATGAGGATACGGTCGGCATCGTGCGCGGCGATAGCGAAACCTGGCGCGAACTGCCGGATGCGATCTTAGCGCAGAGCGGGTTCGAGATCAATCATCTGCGCCTGATCGTCGGCGAGCGCACGCTGCTCGGCGCCGTCGTCATGGGCGATCAGACGCTCTCTTTCCCCCTCCAGCGCCTGATCGCCGAAGAAGTGGATATCCGCCCCATCCGCGACCGTTTGCTGGCAGCCAACGCCGCCTTGAGCGAAGTGATCATGGATTACTGGCTGACCCTCACTACCACCACAGCGCCTTCCCTGGCGCGCCCGGTGCCCAAATTTTCAAAAGCCTGAGGAGAATGCATCATGCTGCGCGGCAAAGAACTCTGGTATGCCTTTTTCGCCGCCCTGGCGATCACCGCCGTCTATGCCACGGTGGTTATCCTGACTCGCGAAATCCCACACGCCAGCGGATTTTTCGGCCACACCTTGGGCATTTTCGGCTTCATCCTGATGCTGATGACCGAGACGCTCTATAGCCTACGCAAACGCAGCCGCAGTGCCCGCTGGGGAAGGATGAAGGATTGGCTGGAATTCCACATTTTCACCGGCCTGGTCGGGCCGTATATGGTCCTGCTGCACACGTCTTGGAAGTTCAACGGCCTGGCCGGTGTGGTGACGGCGTTCACCGTGACCATTGTCATCAGCGGTTTTGTTGGGCGCTATATCTACACCCGCGTGCCGCGCACGCTGGACGGCACGGAGCTGGCCGGCGCCATCCCGGAAGAGGTGCTGCGGCGCACCCGTCAGCTGATGGCGCTCTGGCACACGATCCATATCCCGATCGGGGTGGCGCTGTTCGTCTCGGCTTTCTTCCACATTGGCGCCGCCTTGTATTACGCCACGTTCCTGAAGTAAGGAGGTCCGATGAAACGCCTGGGGTGTCTGACCACCAGCGGTTTGCTAGCAGGCCTGATCACGGCCTTGGTGATCGTCGGCGTGGCGGTAGCGCAGGGTGGCGTGATCTTCAATCCGGGGCCTCTAAACGCACAGGAAGGGCCGGCCATCGGCGGAGTGACCTCCCATGCGGCGATCGGCGGTGAATGCAAAGTCTGCCACGTGGCGCCATGGGATAATGCCACGATGGATGAACGCTGCCTGGCCTGTCATCAGGCGATTGCCGTTGAAAAGGAGAATCCCCAGGCGCTCCACGGCGCCATCTACCAACGCAACCCCGGCGTTTCCTGCCGCCAATGCCACACCGAGCATCAGGGTCCCCAGGCGCCGCTCACCCGGATGAACATTCAGGATTTCCCCCACGAAACGGTTGGCTTTTCCCTGGCCGGTCATCAGCAGAAGCAAGGAGGGGGCGCGTTCGCCTGCCAGGATTGTCATACCCAGGGGCTGACCACGTTTGATGCGGCCTCCTGCGAGCATTGCCATCGGCAGATGGATGTGGTGTTTATGGGGCAACACGTGCAGGAGTTCGGCAGTGCCTGCCTGGCCTGTCATGATGGCGCCGATCGATTTGGGAAGATGTTCGCCCATCCGGCCGCTTTCCCGCTCCAGGGGAAGCACGCGACGGTCGCTTGTACCCAGTGTCACCAGGGGGCACGACAGGCGGCGGATTTCAAGCTGGCCTCGACATCCTGCTTTGCCTGTCACCAAGCCGACGATCCGCATCAGGGGCGCTTCGGCACGACCTGCGAAACCTGCCATACACCCAACGGCTGGCAGCCGGCCACGTTCGATCACAATTTGGCGGCCTTCAAGCTGACCGGCAAACATCAGCAGGTCGCCTGCGAAAGCTGTCACCAAAGTGGAGTGTTCAAGGGTACACCGATGCAGTGCGTGGCCTGCCACGGGAAGGATGATCCCCACCAGGGACAAATGCCGCAATGTGAAGCCTGTCACACCACCGACGGATGGAAGCCGGCTAACTTTGACCATAGCACCACCCTCTTCCCCTTGAGCGGCGCGCACGAACGCGTTGCCTGCCGGAATTGTCATCAGACGCTAGCGTTCAAAGGCACGCCAACCGAGTGTATTGCTTGCCATCAGAAAGATGAGCCGCACCAGGGACGCTTCGGCACGAACTGCGCTTTATGTCACTCCACCACGGCCTGGAAGCCGGCCACCTTCGACCATAACCTGACCCAATTCCCGTTGACCGGCGCCCATGCCCGCGTTTCCTGCGAGGGTTGCCATCGCGACGGGAATTTCACTGCGCTGCCTACTGCTTGTTCTGCCTGTCACGGGGAACCGGCCTACCATGCCGGCCTCTTCGGCCTGAATTGCGCCGCCTGTCACTCGACCACCGCCTGGCGCCCGGCGAAGTTCAACGGCCCGCATATGTTCCCGATGAATCATGGCGGAGCAAACTCTTGTAGTGACTGTCACCGGCCAACGTTGAATCAATGGACCTGCTTCACCTGCCACGATAGAGCCGAGATCGACCGGAAACATCGCAAAGAGGGCATTCCAAACTATCAGAATTGCTTGGCCTGTCATCCTACCGGGCACGAGCATGAGGGTGGCGGAGACGGTGGTGGCGGCGGTGACGACGATTAGAATTCACTGCTGTTCTCTGACCTGCCCTGCGCCGTGACACACGGCGGATACCAAATTCCCCCGATCGGTTGGCTGTGACCATCGGCGACCTTTTCCATCGATCGTGGGTCACAGCCTGTCCTGCCCTGCGCATTCACAGCGCCCGCCCTGTGGAAATCTTACATCCCATCATCTTTTGGAGGCGCCAGGGGGCCGTAATCCAGCACTTTGCGCACCTGGGTGGTCGCTTCCGGTGGACCGACGATCCCCTTCTCCTCCATGCGATCGATCAGGCGCGCGGCGCGCGTGTAGCCGATGCGGAAGCGTCGTTGGAGCATAGAAATCGAAGCCCGACCTTCCCGGCGCACAAACTCGATGGCCTCTTCTAGCAAGGGGTCTTCCTCTGCGTCCGGTTGAGGAGCGAACTCTTCCCAGAGGGGAGCTTGTTTAAGCGGCACCTGCGGCAATTTGTCGCTCTCGATCTCTCCGACGGCGTAGGAGCTCACTGCTCGGACCTGCGATCGCCAGAACTCGACCAGGCGCTGGATCTCCGTATCCGAGACGAAAACGCCCTGCAGGCGCACCGGCGCCGGAGCATCGGGCGCCTGATAAAGCATATCCCCGCGCCCCAACAGGCGCTCGGCTCCCGGTTGATCCAAAATCACACGCGAATCGACTCCGGATGCGACGGCAAAGGCAATGCGCGCCGGAAAATTGGCCTTGATCAGGCCGGTCACAACGTCCACAGAAGGGCGCTGCGTGGCCAGGATCAGGTGAATGCCGGTGGCACGTGCCAGCTGCGCCAAGCGTGTGATCACCCGTTCGGTCTCCTCCGGCGCGATCATCATCAGATCGGCCAGCTCATCCACCACGATGACCAGGTAAGGCAATTTCTTGCTCCCCTGGAGCTTCATGCGGGCATTGTAATCGTGGATATTGCGCGCCCCGACCTGGGCAAATTGATGGTAGCGCCGATCCATTTCCCGCATCATCCACTGGAGCGTGCCGACCACGCGATCCATCTCGACCACCACCGGTGCCAGCAGATGGGGCACACCGTTATAGCCGCTCAGCTCGACGCGCTTGGGATCCACCAGCACCAAACGCAGATCGTCCGGCGTGTTGTGAAGCAAGAGGCAGGAAAGGATGGCATTGACACAAACCGATTTGCCCGAGCCGGTCGTTCCGGCGATCAGCAAATGCGGCATGCTTTCCAGATCGGCAACGATCGGGCGACCGGCCACATCGCGCCCCAGGGCGAAGCGTAAGGGGGTGCGATTGCGCTGGAAGACTTCGCTCTCCACGATCTCGCGCAGGGTCACCAGGGTCATCTCTTCGTTCGGCACCTCAATGCCCACGTAACTGTGACCGGGCACCGGTGCCTGGATGCGAATGCGCGGCGCGGCCAGGGCCAGCGCCAGATCGTCTGCTAGGGAAGCGATCTTGCTCACGCGCACACGGATCCTTCCGCCACGGGTTTCGATGAAGAGCGGCTCCACCCCAAAAAGGGTCACGCTGGGACCGCGGCTGATCTCAACGACCTGAGCCGGGGCCCCAAGCGAAGCTAGGGTCTCTTCGATCAATCGGGCGCGGCGCTCGATGAATTCTTCGTTGATCAGTGGCGTCTGTCCTGGGTCGAGGATTTCGGCCGGCGAAGGCAACTGCCACACAATGGTCTGCGTTCCCGTTTGTGGCATCACCGCCGGCAGCGGCGCAGCCGCAGGAGGAGCGGTCTCCCGCCTCTCGGAAGGCAGGGGAGTGTAGCCGTTGGCCAGGGCAGCATTTTCCGGCGAGGGCGCGGATTTGCCCCTATGCAGGTGCGCGCTCAGAAGTTTCCACAGGCGGGATAACGGCGGAGCAAGCAAGCCCAGGAAAAAGGCCAGATTTTTCTCCGAGACCAGCAAAAGGTTCAGCAAAGCCCAGGCGATCAAGATCAGGATCGCACCGGCCTCGCCAAAGGCAAACCACAAGAGGCGTTCGAGCAATCCACCCAAATAGCCCCCGCCGACTCCCTGACGTGCCGCTTCTTGGGCAACTTGGGGATCGGCAACCAGGGCATGGAAGAGGGTCAGCATCCAGAGAAACGTGAGAAAACCACCGAGCGTGCGTTCTGCCGAGAGCGGCGGAATGCGCTCAATTCTGCGTAGGATCAACCAGAGGCCGAAAAGGATCAGTCCCAGAGGGAGAACGTAAATTCCCCAACCAAAGAGCTGCCTCAACAGGCGCAGAATGCCCCCTGTCCAGGCCAGGCGGCCACCTGCAAATAGCCCTACGAGCACCAACAACCCAATGGCAAGCAAAAGGATACCGATCAGGTCCAATCGCCGTTCGGGCGAAAGGCGCTCCCACCAGGAAGGGGATGGAGGCGCGGCAGGGAGCGGTGATGTCTTTTTCCCTTTTTCACCATCCGAGCGGGGTTTGGTAGATGATTTTTTGGAAGGACGCGCCGGTTTTTTGTTCGGCATGGTAACTCTCACAAGAATTATAGCATGGTAAGAGGGGTGGGTTGCAAAAAGGGGGTAGCCCTCTATACATCATGGACAAACGCAACACTCCCTGGCAGACGATGCCTGCCTTCCAACCAAATGAACGAGCAATATGCACGCTTAGCAAGCGTTTGTCTCTGCTTCATGGACAAACGCAAGCGTTTGTCTTACAGAGCGTCAAAACCTTGTCAAAATCGCCGATCTGTGTATAATTGGGGTTGCGAACCGTCTGGGTGCCCCCCTCACCCCGGCGGTTCGCATTTTTAATGCGAGAACAGCGTCCAAACTCGTCACGGTCTACGGTCTATCGTCCATCGTCAATTCTTACATTCCAAAGACAAGCAACGTGATATAATAGAAGTGCATCTGGGGATGACAGGCTTCGACGGAGGAGGCTGGTCCCGGAATGCGAGCCGAGAGGCGCCGAACTCGTAAAATCAGCGCAAAAGAATAAGTGCCAACCGCACTTCCTATGCCGCGATGCCCCTCGCTGCGTAAGCAGTAGAGGCGAAGCGGTCCATCTCCAGTAGAGAGATGGCGTCTGCCTCCCGCGTTCTCTCCCCGCAGGGAGAGCAGGCGTGAGAAAGGGAGAGTGCCGTCACCGACGCCGTTAAGGTGACCTAAGCGCCAACGGCTGGCCATCAGGCTCCTGTGTCGGTTGGGGGGCTGATGGCAAGAAGACCAACCGACTACGCTCGTAGATTTCCGAGGATCGAATCCTTCGGACGCGGGTTCGATTCCCGCCATCTCCACCTGGATCATCCATGACGCGCCACGCAAGGGCGCGTTCTATTTTCCCGTTCGAGGAATGCCGATGAACTTTTCTGAATCCTGGCGCTCCTTTCGCACGGCCGCCTGGCTGGGGTGGCAGATCGAATCCAACTGGACACAGCCGCTACTCTTCGCCATTTATTCGATCCTCAAGCCGGTCGCCCGCGCGGCGATCCTGGTCTTTATGTACGGCATCATTACCCGCGGCAATTTCCAGAATCCGCTCTTCCCGTATATCTACCTGGGCAACGCTCTCTATACTTACGTCTATGCGGTGATGACCGGCGTTTCCTGGGCGGTGATCGACGATCGGGAGCACTACAAGACGCTCAAGTATTTCTACGTGGCACCGGTGCCGATCCCGGCCTATCTCTTTGGGCGTGGCGTGGCGCGCTTCCTGACCGGTAGCATTTCGGTGCTGGTGACCATCCTGGCCGGGGTGTGGTTTTTGAATTTGTCCTTCGATCCGGCGCGGGCACACTGGGGGCTGTTCTTTCTCTCCCTGACGCTGGGCATCCTCTTGCTGGCGATGATGGGGTTGATCCTCGGCTCTATCTCGCTCCTGCTGGTGCACCATTCCTGGGGTATGGTAGAGGGTGTAGCAGGGGCGCTCTTCCTGTTCACAGGAGCGATCTTCCCATTGGAGGTGTTACCGACCTGGCTGCGACCGATCGGCTATGTGCTGCCGGTAACGTATTGGCTGGAATTGAGCCGCCGGGCACTGGTGGGAGAGGTGGCACAGGCCTTCCCGACTTTATCTCGCTTTTCCAATGCCGAATTGCTGTGGATTCTGCTGGCGATGACCGTGGTAACCAGCGTGATCGCGCTGTTCGTCTTTCGCCTGTGCGATCGGCTGGCGCGTGAGCGCGGGCTGATCGATCGGACGACGAATTACTGACCGTGGACGGTAGATTGTGGACCGTAGACGGTGGAGGTGGAGGAGTTGCTGGGGAAACGCACCCGAAGCTTCGGTACAGGCATGAGGACCTCGCTACGGCGCCACCATAGCCGATTCCGCCGCGGCCCGGCTACGGGTCCCTCTGCGGGTGCGTGGCGCTCGGAATTGAGTTTTTCGGGAGTAGTATAATTACATCGTCCGTCCCCATACCAAGGATGGAAAAGGCGCTCCTTGCTATCCTTCGAGCGATGGGGTGAGACCTGTATCTCACCACATGAGGAGTTCCTATGAACGATTTTTTTCATGCCCGTGATAAACTGACGATTGACGGTAAAACGTATCTCTACTATCGCCTGGATGCTTTGGAAAAGGCAGGGCTGACGAATTTGCGTCGCCTGCCGTTTTCGATTCGCGTGTTGCTGGAAGCGGCCCTGCGACAATGCAATGACCGCGAGATCACCCAGGAGGATGTGCGCAATATCGCTGCCTGGAAACCGGTGGATGCGGCCCGACCGGGCATTCCGTTTTTGCCGGCGCGGGTGATCATGCAGGATTTCACCGGGGTGCCGGCTGTGGTCGACCTGGCGGCGATGCGCGCCGCGGTGGCCCGGCTGGGTGGTGATCCGAAGGTGATCAACCCGCTGGTGCCGGTCGACCTGGTGATCGACCATTCGGTGCAGGTAGATTTTTTTGCCACTCCCGATGCGCTGCTGCGCAACACCGAGGTGGAGTTTCAGCGCAATCAGGAACGTTATCGCTTCTTGAAGTGGGGCCAACAGGCCTTCCGCAATTTCCGCGTGGTGCCGCCGATGACCGGGATTGTGCATCAGGTCAACCTGGAATACCTGGCGCAGGTGGTGATGAGCGCACAGGACGAGGAAGGGAACGAGGTTCTGTTCCCCGATACGCTGGTCGGCACCGATTCGCACACCACGATGATCAACGGCTTGGGCGTGGTCGGCTGGGGCGTAGGCGGGATCGAGGCCGAAGCGGTGATGCTCGGTCAGCCGATGGATATGCTCCTGCCGGATGTGATCGGCTTCAAGCTCTATGGCCGCCTGCGCGAAGGGGTGACGGCCACCGATCTGGTGCTCACGGTCACGCAAATGCTGCGCAAGAAGGGCGTGGTGGATAAATTCGTCGAATTCTTCGGGCCGGGGCTGGATGCGCTTTCGTTGCCGGATCGGGCGACGGTGGCGAACATGGCGCCGGAATACGGGGCGACGATGGGCTTCTTCCCGGTGGATGCGGAAACGCTGCGCTACCTGCGCCTGAGCGGCCGCCCCGAATCGTTGATCCGACGGGTAGAGGCCTATTGCCGTGCGCAGGGGCTCTTCCGCGAGGCCAATACTCCCGATCCGGAATTCACCGATGTGATCGAGCTGGACCTGGGCACGGTGGAGCCTTCGCTGGCCGGGCCGAAGCGTCCGCAGGACCGTGTGCCACTGAGCGAGATGAAAGCAACGTTCGAGAAGGCGTTGACCGCGCCGATCAAGGAGCGCGGCTACGAGCTGCCGAGCGAGGCGCTGGAACGACGCGCTTCTTTTGGCAGCAACGGAGATCGGCTGGAAATGGGGCACGGTGCCGTGGTGATCGCGGCGATCACCTCGTGCACGAACACCAGCAATCCTTCGGTGATGGTGGCGGCCGGGTTGGTGGCCAAAAAGGCGTTGGAGCGAGGCTTGAAAGTCAAGCCCTACGTGAAAACCAGCCTGGCACCTGGCTCGCGCGTGGTGGTGGAATATTTGCAATCGGCCGGCCTGCTGGAGGCCTTGGGACAACTCGGCTTTCATGTCGTCGGTTTCGGTTGTACCACTTGTATTGGGAACAGCGGCCCGCTACCGGCAGAGGTGTCTAAGGCCATTACTTCGGCCGATCTGGTGGCGGCGGCGGTGATTTCCGGAAACCGTAACTTTGAAGGTCGCGTGCATCCGTTGGTGAAGGCGAATTTCCTGGCCTCCCCGCCCTTGGTGGTGGCCTATGCCTTGGCCGGGACGGTGGATATTGACCTGCTCCACGAGCCGCTGGGCTACGATCGCCAGGGACAGCCGGTGTACCTCAAGGACATCTGGCCGACGAACGAGGAAGTGGCGCGGACGATTGAACAGAACCTGAATACCGAGATGTTCCGCGAGAAATATGCCCAGGTCTTTGAAGGCTCGGAGATGTGGCAGGCGATCGATGCGCCGCGCGGTGAACTCTACGAGTGGGATGAGACTTCGACCTACATTCATCACCCGCCGTATTTTGAGGGGTTGACGCTGGAAGTGCCGCCGATCCGTGAGATTCGCGGCGCGCGTGTGCTGGCGATGTTCGGAGATTCGATCACCACGGATCACATTTCTCCCGCCGGCAACATCCCTGCGGAGAGCCCGGCCGGCAAGTGGCTGATCGAACACGGCGTGCAGCCGAAGGATTTCAATTCCTACGGTGCCCGCCGCGGCAATGACCTGGTCATGGTGCGCGGCACGTTCGCCAATATCCGCCTGAAGAACTTGCTCGTTGCCCCCAAAGAGGGCTACTGGACACGGCACTTCCCGGACGGTGAGGAGATGACCATCTTCGATGCGGCGATGAAGTACAAAGCTGAAGGGGTGCCGGTGATCGTGATCGCCGGGAAGGAGTACGGCACCGGTTCGAGCCGTGACTGGGCGGCCAAAGGGCCGGCACTGCAAGGCGTGCGCGCCGTGATCGCCGAATCCTTCGAGCGTATCCATCGCTCCAACCTGGTCGGGATGGGAATTCTGCCGTTACGGTTTATGGAAGGTCAGAATGCCGAGAGCCTGGGCCTGGATGGCAGTGAAGTGTTCGATATCGAGGGCCTACACGATTCGTTACAACCGCGCGCCGTGCTAAACGTCAAAGCGCACAAAGCCGATGGGCGCGTGGTGGAGTTCAAGGTCCAGGCATTGCTGAATACGCCAGTCGAAGTGGAATACTACCGCAATGGTGGCATTCTCCATACCGTCCTGCGGCGGTTGCTGGCGAAAGCATCCTAATCGTTTCGGCGAATCGGCGATGTGATGAACAATGCGATGCTTTGGGGAGTCCTCTGCTTGAGGGCTCCCTTTTGCTATCAAGGCATATTCTTCTACGCCTTTGCTATGAAACTTCAAACAGACTCTGGTATGATAGAAACGCTATGAAAGGACAAACTGCCGTGCAAAAACCCCTCACTTTCACCGATCGTCTTCGCATCTGGTTTCGTTGGTTTCTAGAGCCGACGGCGCGTTTCCTCTTGCGCATCGGTCTGACGCCGAGCACGATGACCATTGCCGGCCTGGTCGGCAACATCGTGGCCGCCTTTTACGTTGCTCAGGGGAAGATCACGTTGGGCGGGTTGCTCATGCTCATCTTTACCCCCTTCGATGCCCTGGATGGAGCCATGGCGCGCCAGGCGGGGGAGGATAGCGAATGGGGCGCTTTCGTGGATTCGGTCACCGATCGCTACTCGGAGTTGGTGGTCTTGGGCGCGTTGACCTACTACTTCGCCATGCAGAACGAAGCGCTCTGGACGGTGATCACCTTCGCCGCGGCAGCCGGCACGGTGCTGGTTTCGTATGTCAAGGCACGCGCCGAGGCAGTCGGATACGAGGCCAAAGTCGGCCTATTGACGCGAGTGGAACGTTACCTGGTACTAGCACCTTCGCTGCTTTTCAACATTCCAAAGGTAGGGATCGCCGTGATTGCTCTGTTTGCCAATTACACGGCTCTGCAGCGCATTTTCTATGTGCGTCGCCAGGCGCGAGCGGCAATGAAACGTACCCAATAACGAGAATGGAGGTGTCATGTTCGGTCATTTTGTTCCCCCCGATGGTTTCACCCTGCCACTGGTCGTGATCCAAATCCTGGTGGTGCTGATGGCACTTTCGGGATTGTTGCAAAGCGCCCGCATGGTGCGCGAGGATGCCCGTCACATTGGCATGCTGGTGCTGTGGATCTTTCTGGCGATCGTCGGTGTCACCCTACCGGTCTTTTTGCAAACCAACGGGTTAGAGATCAAGTTCTACGGCATCATCCTGATGAGCGGCGCACTGGCCGGCGGATGGCTGGCTTCTCTGGAACTGCGCCGACGCGGCCGGGATGCGCAAGAGGTATGGGACCTGATGGTCTATCTGATCCTCGGCGGCGTGATCGGGGCGCGGCTATGGCACGTTTTTACCCCTTCGGCTTCGGCGGTCAGCAGCGGCATTACGACGTCATACTACCTGCAGAATCCGCTGGAGATCCTCAACCTGCGCCATGGCGGGTTGGGCATGCCGGGCGTGATCCTGGGTGGGGCAATTGCATTGGCGATCTATACCCGAAGGCGCGGTCAGAGCTTCGCCTTTTGGGCCGATATTGCCGCGCCTTCACTGGCATTAGGGCAAGCGATCGGTCGCTGGGGGAATTTCTTCAATCAGGAACTCTACGGTGCTCCCACCAACCTGCCCTGGAAGCTCTACATCGATCCACCGCATCGCTTGCCGGGCTTCGAAAACGTGGAATATTACCACCCACTTTTCCTCTACGAATCGTTGTGGAACCTGGCGAACATGTTCTTCCTGCTCTGGCTGCTGCGCCGCAAGCAGGAGAAACTCTTGCCGGGAGATGTTTTTCTCGCCTATCTGATCACCTATCCGGTGGGACGCTTTTTGTTGGAATTCTTGCGCCTGGACATTGTGCGCGCCGGCGGTTTGAACCTGAATCAGACGGTCATGGGCCTCACGGCGCTTGCTGCCGCCCTCTTGCTCTTCTGGCGACATCGAACTAGGACAAACGGTTGATTGAAACATCGGTTTTGTTCCGCTAAACTTTGAATATGATTGAAGCAGAATCGTTGGCAAAACAATTTGATGCGTTCTGGGCTGTAAAAAACGTCAGTTTTTCCGTCCAGGCAGGGGAAGTGCTGGCCCTGTTGGGCCAAAACGGCGCCGGCAAGACGACAACGATCCGCATGCTGAACGCACTGCTCCGCCCTACCCAGGGACGGGCGCGCGTGATGGGCTACGATACGGTGGAACATCCCCAGGAAGTGCGCCGTCACGTGGGAATGCTCACCGAGCAACATAGCCTCTATTTGCGCATGAACGGCTATGAGTACCTGGAATTCTATGCTCGCCTATACGGCTTACAAGACGCGACGGAACGCCATAAACGCATTGAGTCACTATTGGAATACTTCGGTCTGATCCGTGATGCCCGCAGGCGCTGTGGAGAATACTCGAAAGGAATGCGCCAGAAGCTCAGCCTGGCACGCGCTTTGATCCACGATCCCCCTGCGTTGCTCTTAGATGAGCCGACCTCGGCGATGGACCCCGAATCGGCGAACCTGGTGCGTCAGGAAATTCTACGTCTGCGATCCAATCGGCGCGCCATTCTGATCTCTACGCATAACCTGACCGAGGCCGAGATGCTCGCCGATCGCATCGCCGTGATCGCCGAGGGGCGCATTCTGGCAATCGGCACACCGCAGGAGATCAAACGTCAAGTGTTCGGCACTCCCGAATTCCGCGCCCGCTTTCAGAAGCCTTGGGAAGGGCCTCTCCCCACATTTCCACCGCAGGTGGAGGTCCTGGAACGCACCCCAACCCTTTGGCATTTGCGTATTTCTGAGCCGGAGGAAGTGCTCCCCTTTGTCTGGCGCGCTTTTCTGGAACACGGAGCCCCGTTGCTCACGCTGGAAGAAGTCTCCCATACCCTAGAGGAAGCCTATCTGGGCATTATGTCCCGTGCTCGTGAACGAGGAGAGATTCAATGAAAGCCAAGCTCGCACCGGTTTACTGGATTGTGCGTCGCGAGGTGATCGATCAGATTCGTGACTGGCGCATCCTCTTCCCCATGATTGTGCTTTCGCTCTTCTTCCCCGTTGCCATGTTCGGAATTGCCCGGGCAACGGTGAATTTCATTAACCGCTATGGCGCCAACCTGGTGGTAGAGCAGTTGGTACCTTTTTCGATCCTGGTGGTCGGGTTCTTTCCCTCCACCCTTGCGCTGAGCATTGCTCTGGAAAGCATTGCCGGAGAGCGCGATCGTAATACGATCGAGCCGTTGCTGGCCGTGCCTCTGGAAGATTGGCAACTCTACCTGGGAAAACTGGTCAGCGGAGCGATCGCCCCACTGGTGGCTGTAACCTTCGCCATCACACTCTACCTTTTCTTGATTGCCCGGCGTGACATCCCAATCCCCTCGCCCCAGCTGATCGCCATCCTGTACTTGCTCGGCCTCGACAATACTCTCCTGATGGTCGCCGGTGCGACGTTTATTTCAGCGCAATCGACCTCGGTTCGTAGCGCAACGCTAAGTTCCTCGTTCATCGTCCTGCCGGCCTCTTTTCTAGTTCAACTGGAGGCCTACTTCCTTTTCTGGAAAAACTCAATCCCCGTCCTGCTGATTGCCATCTTTGGTTTCATCGCGACGGTGATGTTCCTGCGTTTGGGGCTGGCCTATTTTGACCGTGAAAATCTACTGGGGCGCGAGATCGATAGCCTGAACTTCAAACATTACGGGCGCTTGTTCTGGGAGACCTTCCGTGGCGAGGCGCGTTCGATCTGGGAATGGTATCGCCGGGAATTGCCGCAAAGCCTGCGCGAAGTGCGCTATGCGATGTTGATTTTTCTCGCGCTGTTCCCGGTAGGTGTGTGGCTGGGACTCTATGTGGCCGATGAAATGGTCAAACCATACATAGTAAGAGAGGAATCCGCTGCGCAAAAAGATGCGCTCAAGCAAATCGATCGTCTGATTTTCAACGAAGAACGCGAGACAAAAGCACAAGAAACCGAACAACAAACCTTTTCCCTTGGCATGGGGACCATTTTCTCGCACAATCTACGCGCAACCGTTGCTACTTTGTTTATCGCAATTGCTACTCTAGGAACAATGGGGACCATCGCTTATCTACTCAATATTGCCTTATTAGGTTTGGTTTGGAGAGGAATTGAATGGATGGGACTTCCACCCTTGCAAGTTTATCTCCTGGGTGTGTTCCCTCATGGAATTTTTGAAATTCCGGCCATCTTGATCTCCTTTTCGAGCGCCTTTTATATCGGTGCGCGGCTGATCACTCCCTCCAGAAAGCCGCTTTCCGTCACCTTGATCGAGACGCTAGCGCTTTGGACGCGCATTTTCATCGGGATCGTTCTTCCCCTGCTGCTCATTGCCGCCACCATCGAGTCTACACTCACCGCCTATCTGTTAGAAAATTACGCAAAACAATTTATAAGTAAGTAAATTACCATGTCTTCCCTGATCTTTCTCGGCACGTCCAATGCCATCCCTTCCGCGCAACGGGAAAATACTCATTTGCTCCTTGTGGGGGAAGAACATCACATCCTGATCGATTGCTCAGGCAACCCTTTTGCGCGCTTGGAACAGGCCGGCGTTTCTCCACTTCAGCTGACCGATGTCATCCTAACCCACTTTCACCCCGATCACGTCTCAGGGATGCCCTCTTTGCTGATGGGATTATGGCTGATGGGCTATCAGCGAGAACTGCACATCTACGGTCTCGCCCATACCCTGGATCGTTTACAAAGCCTGATGGACGCCTATGGTTGGGATCGCTGGCCGGATTTTTTCCCCATCGCCTTTCATCGCCTTCCCGCGCGCGAACAGACGCCCTTGCTGGAAAATCGGGAGTTCCGCATTTTGGCTTCACCGGTGCATCATATCATCCCGGCCATCGGCCTGCGCATCGAGCTACTGCAAAGGGATCAAGTGATCGCCTATTCCGCAGACACCGAGCCATGTCAGGAGATGATCCGCCTGGCCGCCGGCGCACATGTGCTGATTCACGAGGCAGGCGGTGAAAGTGTGGGGCATTCCAGCCCGGCACAAGCAGCGGAAATCGCCCGCCAGGCCGAAGTCGGGGCGCTATATCTGGTGCACTACGCCAATGCCACCCCGGAGGCCTATCAAAAAATGCTGACCGAAGCCACGCAACGCTTTCCGGGCCCTGTTTATCTCGCTCAGGATCTGATGCGGTTGGAATTCTAGGAGGTGTTATGTCACTCAAAGAAGCCTACGAACGCTGGAAACGCGAAATTCTCGATCCGATTCTGGCGCGTTTCCCTGAACGCAAAGCCCGCTTTGAGACTTCCTCCGGAATCGAAATGCCGCGTTTTCTCCTTCCCACCGATCCGGACGCAGATTACGAGGAGAAGCTGGGCTTTCCCGGCCAATATCCGTTCACCCGCGGCGTTCAGCCGACCATGTATCGCGGCCGTTTCTGGACCATGCGCCAGTATGCCGGCTATGCTACGGCGGAGGAGACCAATCGGCGTTTCCGTTACCTTCTAGAGCAGGGGCAGACCGGGCTCTCGGTCGCTTTCGATCTACCCACCCAAATCGGATATGACGCAGATCATCCGATGGCCGCCGGCGAAGTGGGCAAGGTGGGAGTTTCGATCTGCTCCCTGGAGGATATGGAACGCCTTTTTGAAGGCATCCCGCTGGAAAAAGTCTCGACTTCGATGACGATCAACGCCCCTGCCGGCATTCTGCTGGCTATGTACATTGCCGTGGCTAAAAAGCAAGGGGCAGAGATCCGCAAACTGCGCGGCACGATCCAAAATGACATCCTGAAAGAATACATCGCCCGCGGCACCTATATTTTCCCGCCCGAACCTTCGATGCGCTTGATCACAGATATCTTTCGTTTCTGCGCGCGCGAAGTGCCGAATTGGAATACGATTTCGATCAGCGGCTATCACATTCGGGAGGCCGGCTCAACAGCCGTGCAGGAAGTGGCTTTTACCCTGGCAAACGGTATCGCCTACGTGCAGGCTGCCATCGAGGCCGGGCTGAACGTGGATGAGTTCGCGCCCCAGCTTTCGTTCTTTTTCAATGCCCACAACAATTTACTGGAAGAAGTGGCCAAATTCCGCGCCGCGCGCCGACTCTGGGCACGCATTATGCGCGAGCGCTTCGGCGCCCGTCAGCCGGCCTCCTGGCAATTGCGCTTCCACACCCAGACGGCCGGTTCCACCCTAACAGCCCAACAGCCGGAGAACAACATTGTGCGCGTCACCATCCAGGCCTTGGCTGCCGTGCTGGGCGGCACACAATCTCTGCACACCAACAGCATGGACGAGGCCCTCTGGTTGCCCACCGAGAAATCTGTGCGCGTCGCCCTACGCACCCAGCAGATCATCGCCTACGAATCCGGCGTCGCCGATACGGTCGACCCGCTGGCCGGCTCATACCTGATCGAATACCTGACCGACGAAATTGAGCGCCGCGCCGAAGAATACATCCGCAAGATCGACGAGATGGGCGGTGCCTTACGCGCCATTGAACGCGGCTACATGCAGGCCGAAATTCAGGAAGCGGCCTACCGTGCCCAGCAGGCCATCGAATCGGGCGAGCAGATCGTCGTCGGAGTCAACGCGTTCCAGGTGGAAGAACACGTGACGCTGGAACGGCTCAAAGTAGACCCGCGCATCGAGATAGAACAAAAAGCTCGCTTGCAGGCTCTGCGTCAACGTAGAGACTCCCAGCGCGTTGCCGAGCTGCTCTCCCATCTGGAAAGCAGCGCACGAGGAACCGAGAACCTGATGCCGATCTTCATCGAGTGCGTGGAAAACGGCGTAACCCTGGGCGAGATTTGTACTGTGCTGCGCCAGATATGGGGAGAATACGTCGCAGAGCGCTTTTAGCTATTGACCATGGTTCGCGGGCAAACACCGTCGTTTGCCCTAAAAGCGCTCTTGTTTGCCTCCCTCCTGTATGCAGAAGGCACACCACCGTCTGCGGGGAACACAGGGATTGGAGTGTTCCCTATCAGGTATAATCCACATGTAGGGAAATCCCCGGCAGGGAAGTCCCCGGTCACCGGTGCGCGCCATCTTGGAGGTTCTTTATGGAAAAACTCGGTCGTTATGAAATTCGTGGAGAGCTGGGGCGGGGAGGCATGGCTACCGTCTATCGCGCCTACGATCCCCTGTTCGATCGCGAAGTGGCAATTAAAGTACTGCCACCTCATTTGATGGAGGATCCTCAGTTCCGCAAGCGCTTTGAGCGCGAGGCGCGCATCGTGGCACGGCTGGAACACCCGGCTATTGTGCCGGTCTATGATGTCGGCGAGGAAAACGGGCAGCTCTTCTTCGTCATGCGCTATATGAGCGGAGGGTCCCTCGCCGATCGGTTGAAGAAAGGACCTCTTTCCCTTCAGGAGACTTTCCGCCTCCTGGAGCATCTAGCGCCGGCGTTGGATGAAGCGCATTCAAAAGGGATTGTGCATCGCGATCTGAAGCCGGCCAACATTCTTTTCGATGCTTCCGGCCTGCCTTATCTTTCAGATTTTGGCATTGCAAAAGTCATCAGCGGCCAACAAACGACGCTGACCGGTGATTTTATCGTCGGCACGCCGGCGTATATCAGCCCGGAGCAAGCGAAGGGGGAAGCGGTAGACCGGCGAAGTGATATTTATGCTTTGGGCGCGATTCTGTATCACATGTTGAGCGGCCAACCGCCCTACCAGGCCGACACACCCATGAGCCTGGCACTGAAGCACATTACCGAGCCACCGCCGGACATTTTGCAAGTGAATCCCTCTTTGCCACCGGCATTGGCGGCTTTGATCCGTAAAGCAATGGCCAAAGACCCGTCCGAGCGCTTCACCACGGCGAGCGCATTGGTGGAGGCCTTCCGTAACATCCTGGAAGGGACGAATCCTGCTTTTCTGCAGGAAGTGGCTCCGACAATGGACATCCCCGCTTCTACGGTGCGCCATGCCGCAGTGAGCTCCGGCCGGCGCCCCGCTTTCCTTTGGCCGTTGCTCGCAGGCGCACTGGTTGTCCTCCTGATCGTTTTCTCTCTGGTAGGGATTGGCACACTACGTCGGACGGCTCGCCCGGTGCAGCCTACCATCACATCGACTTCTCTGCCGGTTTTTACGCCCACGCGCGCCGTGGCAATGCCACCTGCTACGCCCATGGCCACGAGCACCGTTACGATTGCAGTTCTTGCCCCCCCTTCTCCTTTACCTCCTTCTCCCACCCCTTCCCCCACAGCCACGGCTACTCCTTATCGGCCTCCGGTCATCGGTGGTGCGGATGCCGTTGCACTGGTCGCCTCGAATGAGATTTGGCTGGCATCCCTGGATGGTCAGAGGGTGGAGCAACTGACCCACGATCGCGCTGCCAAGCGTAACCTGGAATGGCTCCCCGATCGCAAGCATTTGCTTTATATCACCGGTAAATGCATTAATGTGCTCAACGTTGAGAATCAGGAGAACCGCACGCTGACCTGTATTGAAGGAGCGAATCTCTTGGAAGCCGTGCGCCCTTCACCGGATGGCAAGTGGCTGGCGCTCGTTGTCGATCGAGAGCTATATATCGTGCCGTTGGATTTAAAGGCGCTGGAAGGTATCCGCAATCGAATAGGATTACGCGCCTTAATCGAACGGCAAGGGTGTTTGTTCTACAATGAGGTGGCCGTCAAAGATATGCGCTGGCCCAGCCAGGGCTTTAAGCTGGCGCTACAAGTGCTAGGCGTCAGCGGCAGCCGGCGCGTGGATGCCATTGTGTTGTACGATTTTCGCAGTTGCACTGCCGGTCTCCCCTTTAAGCTGGATGAATTCCCTGCGGCACGGTTTGCGATCGGCGGTTATGGAAACAATCCCGTCATCCCATCCTTTGATTGGGACGGTGAAACGCTCTTCGTACTGAACGGATTCCGCCGTAACGATGGCTTTGGCGATCTGTACGAATACAATGCCGATTCGCACAAGGGACGGGAGATCAACCCGATTCAGAACGTGTGCTGTTACCGCGATGCGCGCTGGAGCCCGGATAAACGCTATTTGATCTTTGCTTTCCAGGATGTCCGCCTTGGACCGCAAGGCAAAATCGAGGTCTATTACGTTCAGTATGGCACGATCGGCACAGGGATGGAATATACTCCACTGCCGTTGCCCCCATTTTTCGTCCGCCCGGATGAGAAGCCTCAATTCGCCTTACGCCCGGCAGAGTAAACTGCATGGAGACCACTTTCCTGCAACTTGCATTCCTTTTGGTAGTTATTCTGGTCTCGGCGAAGATGGCCGGCTATCTGAGCATCCGCCTGAATCAACCGGCTGTGTTGGGTGAAATTCTGATCGGCATCATCCTCGGTCCCACGGTGTTGAATATCCTTCACCTGCCGTTCATTGATGCTTCGCTGAAGCATATGATCCACGATCTTTCGGAAATGGGGGTGTTGCTGCTGATGTTTCTGGCAGGTTTGGAACTGCATTTCCGTGAACTGAGCCACAATCTGCGGGTCGCTACGTTGGCCGGCACTCTCGGGGTGGTGTTTCCGGTCTTAGGTGGCTGGGGAATCGGTCGGTTGTTCGGTTTGGAAAATCAAGCTGCCATCTTTCTGGGGTTGATTCCGGCTGCGACCAGCGTCAGTATCTCGGCTCAAACCTTGATGGAACTCGGCCATCTCCGCTCGCGGGTGGGTTTGGGCTTGCTCGGTGCGGCAGTGTTGGATGATATTCTGGCCATCCTATTGCTCTCCCTCTTCCTGGCCCTCATTGATGGAAGCGGGAATTGGCTCTCCCTGCTCATCATCGGATTGCGTATGTTCGCTTTTCTCGCATTGGCCTTTGGTTTCGGCCTGTGGATTCTGCCGCGTTGGACCAAAAGGATCGAGCGTTTACCGATCAGTCAAGGAATGTTAGCATTTGCTTTGAGCATCATGTTGACCTTTAGCCTAGCTGCGGATGTGATCGGCCATCTTTCTTCGATCACGGGCGCCTTTTTGGCCGGACTGCTGTTTGCCCGAACACCACAACGGGAAAAGATCGTGGCAGGCGTACACGCGCTCTCCTACGGATTGTTTGTACCGATCTTTTTTATCAATATCGGACTCTCCGTGAATGCCCGAGCCATCAAGCCCGAAATGTTGTGGCTGGCACTTGTCATGATCATCACAGCGGTGTTCAGCAAGTGGTTGGGCGCCGGGTTAGGAGGCTATCTTGGCGGATTCTCGCGTCTTGAATCGCTCCAGCTCGGTGCAGGGATGATCTCACGTGGCGAAGTGGGGTTGATCATTGCCAATGTTGGCATCCCCTATCACTTGGTGACCGATGAGGAATTTGCCGTAGTCGTCTTGATGGTCCTGGTCACAACGCTGATCACCCCCGTCATTCTGCGTGCTCTGTTCCGCGAGCCAAAAGAAACCGTTCTTCTTGCCGCTGCCGACCCGAAGAAGGAGAACAAGTAATGTACCTCGTTTTATTCGTCCTGCACGATCCCTCCAAGATGGAGGAGCTGCTCTCCGGCTGGGAAGAGGTGGGAATTGAGAGGGTAACCGTCCTGTTCAGCACCGGTCTCGGCCGGATTCGGCAATTCAAAGGATGGCGAGATGACCTTCCCCTAATTCCCTCCCTCGAGGATTTTTATAAAATCGAAGATCACTTCAACCGCACCCTCTTCACGGTGGTACGCGATCTAGATTCTGCTCACCGGCTGCTCCAAGTGACACAACGGGTGATCGGAGACCTCTCGCAACCGAATACCGGCATCTTACTGATTTTGCCCTTGGTGGAAGCCTTTGGTCTGGATAAGATTGAATAACCTTTCCTTTCTACTACTTTCACATTTGGCGAGGGAACTATGTATCGGGTAGTGTTGCTTCGGCACGGACAAAGTACATGGAACCTTGAGAACCGCTTCACCGGTTGGACCGATGTCGGCCTGACCGAGCAGGGAATCCAGGAAGCCATTCAGGCCGGGCGCCGATTGAAGGAGGCCGGTTTCACGTTTGATCTGGCCTTCACTTCTGTTCTGCGTCGGGCGATCAAAACGCTCTGGTTGGTGCTCGAAGAAATGGAGCTAGAATGGATCCCGGTCCACCGCTCCTGGCGCCTGAACGAGCGTCACTACGGGGCGCTACAGGGTCTGAACAAGGCCGAGATGGCGGCGAAGTATGGAGAGGAGCAGGTGAAGCTCTGGCGGCGAAGCTACGACGTCCCACCACCGCCGCTGGATTGGGAGGATACACGTCATCCGCGCTTTGATCGGCGCTATGCCTTTCTCGATCCGAAAATTCTGCCGGCCTGCGAATCGCTCAAGGATACGCTGGAACGTGTGCTGCCTTATTGGCACGAGACGATCGTCCCGGCCATTCGTGACGGCCGGCGGGTGCTGATCGCCGCACACGGGAACAGCCTGCGAGCCCTGGTCAAATACCTCGATCAGCTTTCGGATCAGGAGATCGTAGAACTGAACATCCCGACCGGCATCCCGCTGGTCTACGAACTGGATGACGACCTCCGACCTTTACGGCATTATTACCTGGCCACCGAAGAAGAAGTGGCGCGCGCCGCCGCGGCCGTCGCCGCCCAAGGGAAAGCACGATAATCTGCGTACAAAAGCGATCTCCTCTCGATTGTAGCCGGGAGGAGATCGCTTTGCAGCGAGCCAAATCGGTGTTTTCTGCTTTTCGTCTCTCTCTTCTAGAGGTCACCTACCGAGGCGTGTCACCATGGCTCGGCCATTCTCGCTTTGACATGGAACATTGTTCTGCTCCTGCATGATCACTTTTGGAAAGCCTCTCAAGCACACGGTCTTGAGCATTAACAGCTCATCAACATCTGTTCAATACGCGAAATTCCGTTTTCCCCTCTTCTCGGTCTTAAGCCTGCAAGAAAAGCCATGCTCGAACCAACCAGAACTACCTTAGCGGATTTATCTTATCCGGCTTTCGGCTCTTACGAAAAAGTTTTGTTTCCTTCCGTCCCGCTTTTCTCCAGTTTCCCTTTCAAATCATCCCGCTCTATCCTCGCCATGGGGATACCGGCTCTATAGGCCGCCGAAGCCAGGGCATGGGAGACGGATGGCGATGCCAGCAGGACAAAGAAGATCAGCAAGACTCCCTTCCACACGCTGAGCGGAGTGAGCAAGATAGCCGCAATCAGCAGGAACACCACGCCGAAAACGCTCACCTTGCCGCTGGCATGCAGACGGGTGTAGACATCCGGCAGGCGCAAGAAGCCGAAGATGCCGATCAGCGAAAAAGCCGTCCCGGCCACAAGAAAAAACAGAGCGATGCTTTGAACAAGCAGGATCATGTCAAAACACCCTGTAATCGGAGATGAATTTGGCAATGGCCACCGTGGAGATATAGCTCAGGGCCGCTAAAGCAATTGCCACATCGATGTAGATGCTGTTCTGCTGAATCATGGAGATGATCACCAGCACGGCCAGCGTCAGCGTGGAGGTCAGGTCAAGACCCATCAGCCGCGAGACACTGTTCTCACCACGCCAGACGCGCCAGACGACGATTAGCGCCATCAACAAGTGTAGGCCGAGCACAATCCAAAGGGTAAGGCTTAGAATCTTTTCCATACCGTCCTACTCGAACATTTCGCGCAGCAATGTCTGGCGAAGTCTTTGCGCCGCTTCGGCATATTGTGCCGACTTACGCACATCCAGGCAGTGAACGAAGAGCGTCCCTTCGTCATCCATCGCCACCACCAGCTCACCGGGCGAAAGGGTAATGGCATGAGCGCTCAGCGCTGCGCCCAATTCGGTGCGACTGCCCGCAGGCAAGGCAATGATTCCAGGATGGATGGGCAATTTCGGGTCGAGGACGATGCGGGCAGTGGAAATGCCTCCCTGCAGAACATCGGTCGCAACGACAAACACGTATCGAATCAGTGCCCAGAGGAAGTTGGGCAGCCGTTTCCAAGGAAAAGGCGCATGGTTTTCCATCGGCAGCAAGCTGCTAACCCCCAGGCCAATCAGCGCCCCAAGGATCAGGTTGGGCGGCGTGATATTCCCACTCAAGGCCAAATAGACGATAAAAAGAGGAATGGCAATTTGAACACGGCGCATGCTCACCTCAAGACGGACAGGATATACAGAGATGGGTCACCCAGCCAGCCGGTAACCTGCTGCGCCAAGGATACCAACGGTTCAGGCCAGACTCCTAGCAGCAGGCTAAGCGTGATCAAAAAGGCCGGCGCCCACAGTCGGTCACCTGCTTTGGGCTTGGCTTGGGGATTAGGCTCGAACCAGATCTTGATAAACGAGCGGAAGACGTAAATCAGTGTCATCACACTGACCACACCAATGATTGCCAACGGTAGGTATTGCTCGGCCTGCACTCCACTCCAGAAGATGAGCAACTTGCTAATAAAGCCGTTCAGGGGTGGGATACCCGCCAGCGCCATTCCGCCCAGCAGGAATAGAACACCGGCAAAGGGATGATATTTGCCCACGCCAACCACCACCTCGAAGGAAGCCGACTTGACCGCCGCCCGACTGGCTATTGCTCCGGCCAGCATCAGCATGGCCGCCTTGACCAGAGCATGATTGAAAGTAAAGACCAGAGCAGCTGCCAGCGAAAGCGGCGTCCCCCAGCCGATACCGACCAGAATGAAGCCGATCTGGGCCAAGGTAGAGTAGGCCAGCATGCGCTTGGCGTTGTGCGTCCCGGCCGCACCGAAGCCCCCATAGATGACGCCTATCACGCCCAATACAACCAAGAGGGAAGGTAGAATATTTGTCTGCCCGGCAAAGAGCAGGGTGTTCAGGCGCAGCAGACCGTAAACTCCCAGTTTGACCACAATCGAAGAGAGCATCGCGCTGATCGCCGTCGGCGCAGCAGCGTGAAAATCCGGCTGCCAGAAGTGGAAGGGGAAAACTGCCCCCTTGATGAGGAAAGTTGCCGTCAGGAAAGCCAGCCCGGCCATCGTCAACGGCGCGGAAGGATTCTCGGCAATGCGAACGGCCAGGTCGGCTATGTTGAGCGTCCCGTAGGAGACGTAGAGCGAACCGATCCCCATCAGGAAGAAGGCCGAAGCCAGAGTAGAAATGTAAAAGTACTTATAAGCGGCCTCCACCCCATAGCGATCACCTGCAATGGCAGTCAGAGCTGCACCGGAGAGCACGATCACCTCGGCAAAGACAAAGAGAGTAAACAGGTCCCCGGTCAGCAAGGCACCGGTCAGGCCGGTTGCCAGGGCTAGGAAGATCGGATAGAAGGTCGGATACTGCACCACTTTCTCGGTTGAGCCGGCAGCATAGAGAAAACCCGCCGCCAGGACAAGATGCGCCATCAGGAGCATAAAGACGGTCAATGGGTCGGCAATGAAGGTGATACCAAAAGGAGCCGGCCAGTTTCCCAGTTGAACGGTCACCGGTTTGCCGCTCATCAGCACCGCGTAGAGCAGCGCCAGCGTAAAGCCCAGCGCGGCCAGCATCACACCCAATGCCAGAGCCAATTGCATCCGCCTTCTCTTGCGCAGGAAGAGGGTGAGTGGAATGCCGGCAAAAAGCAGAAAGAGCGGAGCGAGGAGGAGAATCGTGTCCATATTAGTTCTTCAGCTCGGTTACCTGGTCACTGTCACCGGTTTTGTAGCGGGTGGCGATAACGTAGAGCAGACTGAGGACAAAGGCAAAACCACCCATACTGATGACGATGGCCGTCAGCACCAGAGCCTGTGGCAGCGGATCGCTGATCTGACCGGTGGCGTTGGCATACGCCGCTTCGACACCATTGTAAGCACCCACGCTGAAGAGGAAGAGGTTGAGCGCATTGGAAATCAGCACCAGCCCAATCGCAGCGCGGATGAGATTACGCCGCAAAATCTGGAAGATTCCGGCGGCAAAGAGCAAACCAATCGCAAGAGCAGTGAGAAGATTCATTGTTTACGTTCTCCTTGAAACATCGTTGCGTTTGCAGGTGCGGGATCATCTTTCTCCAATCGCATCCAGATCCGCCTCGGCTTCGGGATCGTCCTCACGCGGGTGACCAAGGTTATCGAGGATGAGCGTGGCTGCTCCCATCACCGTCAGACAGATAGCAACCTCGAACATGAAGGAGTTGGTCAGTGCAAAGCCGGGCGGTAGGGGCAGGCCGAGCATTTTGCCATAATTCACCGGCGCTAATAGGCCGCCGCCGAAGATCAGACCACCCAACGCATTCAGCGCCGCCAGACTCAGACCGATAGCGATCATCGTATTGCGGTTCAGCCAAGCCAACTTGCGGCGCGTCTCGTAATAGCCGAAGAGCATGTACCAAAGCGCAATCGCCAGACTGATGATCACGCCGGCGGTGAAGCCATCACCCGGTTGATCGTGGCCGTACATCATGTGAGTAATCCCCAAGATGAAAGCCAACGGCAAGATGGCATAAGCCAGGATATGCAGAAAGGGCGAAGTGGGCAGGTTGTGAACCCCCAGAGGGGTGTGCGGCGGCAGAGCCGGCACGACCGGTTCACGGCTATGGACACCGGGTTTGCGCGTCGCATAGTGCAGCAACGTGTAAATTCCCAATCCGGCCAGCGCAAAGACCAGGATTTCCATGAGCGTATCGGTCGCGCGGAAATCCACCACGATAGAACCTACAATATCCTTAGCACCGGTCAGCGGTTTGGCGTTTTGGGCATAGAACGGCGTCACCACGCTCAGGCGCGGGCGGGTCTCGAGTGCAGTCAACGTCACGGCTGTCATCACCAGGCCAACCAATCCGGCCACGAGCGCATCCCGAAACAGACCGGGACGACTCTGTTTGTGGGTAAATTCCATGGCGCGCAGGCGCAGAGGACGCGGGATCAGGTTTAAGCTCAAGATGAGGATAACCGTGCTCAAAATATCCACCACCACCTGCACCAAAGCCACATCCGGCGCCGGCTCCAGCGCCATCCAAACCGCCACCGCCAACCCAACGACGCCCACCGCCAGAATCGCATGCAGATCGCGCCGCAGGAAGACGCTCAGCAATGCCGAGGTCGCCATCGTGATCGTAGCAAACAGGCGCAGACCGTTCAATCCGGTCAGGTTTAGGGATGGATTTCGGAGGAGAAGTCCGGGTAAACCGTTAAACAGGAGGACGAGCCCAGCCAGGCTAAGCAGGATGACGGACAGATATACCCGCAACCTGCCACCTTGCAGTCGGGTTGCCATCTTGGAAAGCCGATCCAGTCCCCCGATCGTTCCATCGAACAGGGCATTTACGGTCAGGTTGGGAAGCAAAGCCATCAGCGCGGGGCGGAGGCGATTCCGCTGCCAGAACAGTGCCAGCCCCAGTGAGACTGCCAAAAAGGAGAGAATCAGCGGCACGTTGATGCCCGTCCACAGCGCCAGCGAAACCTTGACCTTGTCGCCGTAGGCGGATTGGGCGGCCTCGGCCAATAAGTTCGCCAGGGAGGCCGGTTCGACCGGCGTCACGCCGATCAGGAGCGAGAGCAGGGCCGGCAAGGCAGGCGGCAGCCAGAACCCCGGTTTCGGGTCGTGGCCGTGGGCGGGATGTTTTGGGTCTGCCGGTTGGCCGAGAAACACGCCCCAGATGAAGATCGCCGCCTGGAACAGGATCAGCGCCCCGGCAAGGACCGCCGTCAGCGAAAAAACGGTTGAGATAGAGTCGGGCAGGCTGGGGTGGGTAGCCGAAGCAAGCAAGGTCTCTTTGGCCAGGAATCCGAACAAGGGTGGCAGTCCGGCCATCGAGAGGGCGGCAATGGTCACAATTCCGAACAAAATCGGCATTTGTCTGCGTAGGCCGCCCAGCTTGCGCAGGTCGCGCGTGCCGGTTTCGTGGTCAATGATGCCTGCCGACATGAAAAGTGCCGACTTATAGAGGGCGTGTGCCAGGATGCTGATCACCAGAGCCTTAAAGGCGATCTCGGTATCCTGTCCGATGAGCCCGGTTAGCGCGCCGAGCTGCGAGATCGTCGAATAGGCCAGGAGCGGCTTGAGGTCGTTTTGCTTGGTGCCCAGATACGCGCCGACCAGCATGGTGATCAGGCCAAAAAGGGAGAGCGTCCAAAACCACAGGTCGGTGTTGCCGAGGGCAGGGTTGAGCCGCGCCAGCAGGTACACCCCGGCCTTGACCATCGTGGCCGAATGCAGGAAGGCGCTGGCCGGGGTGGGAGCAGTCATTGCTTCGGGTAACCAGATGTGGGCCGGGAATTGAGCACTCTTGGTGAACGCGCCCAGAGCGATCAGGCTGAACAGCACCGGGTAGAGTGGGCTGGTGGTGAGAATTTCGCGACTGGCGAGGACAGTTTGAAAGTCTGCTCCGCCGCTCAGATGGATGACGAACAGGAAGCCCGCCAACAGGCCAATGCCGCCTCCGCCGGTGATGAACAGGGACTTGAAGGCCCCTTTGCGCGCGGCTTCGTCCTTGTACTTATAGCCGATGAGTAGGAAAGAGGTGATACTTGTCCCCTCCCAGAACACGAACAGGGTGATCAGATCGCCGGCCAGCACCAAGCCGAGCATGGCGAGCGTAAAGAGCAAGATGTAGGTGAAGAAGCGGAATTCGATCGGGACCTTTTCCCCCGCATTCTCTTCTCCTCCTCGGCGAGGAATAGGAGCAAGGGGAGAATCGAAATAGTATCCGGTATAAATAACGATCAGCGTGCCGATACCGGTAATCAGAAGCCCAAAGAGCGCCGAGAGGCCGTCCAGGTAGAGAGAGAAGTTCAAGCCGAGGGCAGGAATCCAGGGAATAGAAAAGGTCTGGGGGTGCGCCTGGCCATAGGCGATGAGCAGCGTCAGGAAAGCAGCGAAGGGGAAGATGGCCAACAGCCAACCTGCCTGTGGATTGGTAAGCCGGGCGCGACGCAGCAGCAGGGCAAGAGAAACGCCCGAAGCAATCAGGAGCAAGGGAAAGATGAGAACATGCGGCATAAACGCTTCTAACTCATGAGTGGATTTTCGGTCTGAACAGGCGCCTGAGGCGCGGTTCGCGCCACAGGGCAATCCCTAGCGTCACCAACGTCAGCGGCAAGACAAAGCCGAGGATGGCGGTATTGAAAATCGGCAAGGCATCATGTTGAAGCGCATCGAGGATAAGGTAGGTAGTGTAGGCAACATAATACCCCAGAAAGAGCCATCCCTCCCAACGGTCTATGCGGCTGCCGGTAAAGAAGATCGGTAGCGCGGCGACCGCAACGGCGATCATGACGGGGATGTCGAAGCCTAGCGCAGCCTCTGAGATCGGAATGCCGACCGGCACGATGATCGAAGTCAGCCCCAGAACCGAGAGTAGGTTGAAAATATTGCTGCCCACCGCATTGCCGACGGCAATATCGCGCTCTCCCTTCAGCGCCGCTGCAACCGAGGTCGCCACTTCGGGCAGGGACGTACCGGCTGCGACGATCGTCAGCCCGATGATCAGTTCGCTGATTCCAAGCCAACGAGCGATCTGCACGGCACCGTTCACCAACCAGCGCGCTCCCAGAACGAGGCATCCCAGCCCCAACACTATCAGGACTAGGTTAACAACCCATGCTCTCCAGCCACCATCTTCTTGCTTCTGATATTCCTGAGCATACTCCTGCTCGATCTCTGCACTCTCTCGACGGCTTTGGCGGATGAGAAAGACGGTATAGAGGATCAATCCGCCGAACAAGATGAATCCCTCCAATGTGCTGAGCAACCCGTCCAGCGCCAACAGATAGACCAGAAAAGACAAACCGATCATCAACGGCACATCCAATCGCAGGAGTTGCTGATGCACTACCAATGGAGTGACGATCGCCGAAAGGCCAAGAATTACCAAGATATTGAAAATATTGCTCCCCACTACATTCCCAACGGCAATTCCGGCCTGGCCAATAAGCGCAGATTGGATGTTGGTCGCCAGCTCAGGCGAGCTGGTACCAAAGGCGACCACTGTCAGGCCGATAACGAGTGGCGAAATACCGATTTTGGCCGCCAGGCGTGCCGCGCCGCGTACCAACCATTCTGCGCCGAGAATGAGGAGAACTAATCCACCGAGAAAGAATGCAATCGTCAAAAATGTCATTCCCGCATCGCCTCTCTTCGAGATGTGCTCTACCGCCTACCCTGTCAACAGGGGAAGCAGATGGAATAAAAACAAGAGGCAAAGAAATTGCGCTCTTGCTTACGATTCGAATGCCTACAAATAAAAAATTATACCTTGATACTGGATCGGTGTGAGAACAATCGTCTACTCACGAGTCGAGGCGTTTTGAATCACCAGCGCTTGCTCACCAACGCATGAGGTTCTTCAAGACGGCATGGAGGGAATGTACTCGGAAGGGTGAAAACGGTAATAAATCACCAAAATGACTCCACTACAAAAAGGTCCCGGCTCTCTCGGAAAAGGTTCTTGCTCGCAAAAAGCCTACTTGGCGCAAAATTTTTGGCAGCTTTTTGCTTTTAAGTTTTTTATTAACGAAAAGAAAATCCGTTTAATCCGTGTTCATCCGTGTCCTATTCCGGCAAAGCATTTGCGCTAAAACACGGTTTTTGTAGTAGATGTTAGAGATTGCATATCACTCCTTCTTGTATCATAAGTGAAAGATCATTTCCCTGCCCGCAGGCTTCGCACTCGAACTGGATGGTAGTGTGTTCGATGCCGAATTTCCTCAGCCGCGCCTTGAGTTCTGCCATGATGCTATTGCTATCGGTGAGTTTCTGGTCGGCGGTGACGACGTGGGCGCTGAGGGCAACATGCCCGGAACAGATGCTCCAGACGTGCAGGTCATGGACATCCAACACGCCGTCCACGCCTGCCATGTTTTGCCCGATCTCCTCGATGGAAAGATGTCCGGGGACACCTTCGACTAAAATATGCAGAGAACTCTTCAGCACGCGCCACGAACTGACCACGATGAGAACCCCGATGAAAACGGACATGAGCGGGTCGAGCCAGGTCCAGCCCGTCCACCAGATGAGCCCCGCCACCACGATGACGCCAACGGAGGAGATGGCATCGCCCAAAACATGCAGGTAGGCGCTGCGGACGTTGAGGTCTTCGGCTTCTTCGTGCGCTTCAGCGCCTTCTTCGCCCTCGTGGTCATGCTCGTGTTCGTGACCGCCGAGGACGAAAGCCACCACGAGATTGACGACCAGACCGATCACAGCAATCACCAGCATTTCGGCGCTTTTGATGGGTTCGGGGTTGAACCAGCGATGCCATGATTCGCTGAAGATTTCGATGGCAATCCAGCCGAGGGTCACGCCGTTGATGAGGGCGGCGAGCACTTCCATGCGGTGAAAACCGTAGGTGTGGCGGTCATCCGCAGGGCGGGCGGAAATTCGCAGGGCGAGGTAACTGAGTGCCAGGGCGAAGATGTCCATAAAGACGTGCGCCGCGTCCGAGAGTAGGGCGAGGCTGCCCGTCCAAAATCCGCCGATGACTTCGGCAATCAAAATTGCGGCGGTGAGAATCATCGCGAGGACGAAGCGTTTTTCGATGGCTTGGCTGGGATGGGGGTTCATGATCGTCTTATCTCAATACCATCAGCAAGAAGCGGATGCCGACCAGCACCAGGATGGGCGAAATAATCCAGGTGACGACTTGATTCAGTTTGGGCGTCCAGAAGCGTTTGACGGTCAGCGCGACGCCGACGATAAGGACGAAGAGATAGAGCGCCAGCAAAATCTGATTGACGGTGGGCGCGGCGCCCAATCCGATTTGGGTTGCCAGGGCAACCGGCGCGGCGACCGAGACGCTCAAGGCAGCCAGCGCGTATGCCTGTTTGGGGTGGCGTCCCAACGCCAGGTTGATAAGCGGAACTTGAAAGACTTTCGCGCCCGCCGAAAGCAGCCCCGTCAGCAGGGACGCACCAAAGGCGATGGGAACCAGCCAGGCGGGATGGGCCTGGGTCTCTTTTTCGGGCAGGGGACGAATGAAAGCCAGACGCAAGCCTGCTAAAATGGCGTAAACCGCCAGCAGAATCGTCAAGACTTTGGGGGAAACACTTACCCCAAGCACGCGCCCCAGCACCGCGCCGATGATGGCGGGGAGGATGACCAAGCCCCAATCCTGGCGGACGGAGGTCAGCACGTCGGTCTGGCGCAGGACCATCATCAGCGCGGCGAGCGAGACAACCATCAGGTTGATGGTGACGGCTTCCTGGATGGGCAAGCCAACGATGCCAATCAGCATAATGACAAGGAAAAAGCGGTCCACCCACGATTGGATGGATGCGGTCACAAAGCCGACAATGAGAGCGGCGAGCAAACCTTTGAGCAGTAACGGTAACAGCATACGAGACTCCTGTGAAAGCAAATTTATTTTGCGCCAATGTTACGAAGTGTAGTACGCTTCGACTTCGAGCGTGCCTTGCGGCCTCAGCCCATTAATAACAGTATTCGTGACCGTACCCCACTTGACGCACAGGTCGTGCAGTTCTTCCAGTTTTTCGCGCGGCTCAGGGCTTTTGAGAATCAACTTGTAGCGGATTTCGGTCAGCGCGGGCGGTTCGTCGCGGCGCTCGGCTTCAAACTCGATGCGGGCTTCGTCAATTTGCAGGCGCATTTTCTCGCCGATGGCGTTGACGTTGGTCAGGATACACGCGCCCAGAGCGGCGAGCAGCGTCTCGGCGGCGTTGAAGCCCGCTTCGCCCGCGCCCTTCTTGACGTTGAGCGTGATGCGGTGTCCGCGCGTTTCCACCAGCGCGTGGGAGTCATCCACACGCTTGGCGGTAACATGGTAGGTCATGGTGGAGTTGGACATACTGACAGCAGGTCCTGTGTCTTTTATGTTTCCAATATCTCTGATTTCATCGCTCGATCAAAACGGTTTTCTCATACCCAGAGCAGGGAATACAGACGGGCTGACCGTCCTTCATGCGGACGTAGCGGTCGAAGACATATTCGCCGCACACGCTGCACCTGGTCTTGTTGAACGAGCCTTTGACGGGCGTGTACTTGAAATCGGGCTTGGCTTCGACCTTGAAGATGGCTTCATCGGGCTGGTCATACGTCCATTGGATGACTTCGCGGCGCACTTCGAGCGGAATCTGCGATGGCTCGATGCCCTTTTTGCGGTAGGCAAAAAACTCGAACTTGCCCATCGCGTCAATGAAATCGGGCAGGAGCGAATAGCGCACTGCGCCCTTTTGCGGATGGTAGAAAGTCGCCGCCAGTTTGCCATAGAAGGTCTTGGCGATCATCACCTTGCCATAGGTGGCGCCGGTGGCGATTTGCAAGCCGTCCATCATGCAAGTTTGCGGATGGCCTTCGCCGAGTTCAGGAAAGATGAAGAAACCATGATCGGGTTCCTTTTCCGCGCCGAGAAATTCCAGGGCGAGTTTGCCCATGCGGTAGCCAAGTGGCATGAAGGGACATTCGTGCCCGTGGAATTCAAAGGCCCAGGCCGGAGGAATATACTGTGTAGTCATGTGAAATCTCCTTTTTTCGTCATTATCTTCTCCACACGGGAGAGGAATTGAAGGTGAAGGTCATTTAAGCAAATCCCAAATCATTTTGGCGGCGATCAGCCACAACAGCACGCCGATGATCTTTTTGAGTTGCGCGCTGGAGACTTTGGTCTTCATCAACTGCGAGCCGACGATGGAGCCGAGCGCCGCCATCAGCGCGGTGACGCCCACAAAAACGGGATCCAGCCCGCCCATCGTGGCATGACCGAGAAAGCCCGAAAGTGAAGAGAAGACGACAACGAGAGAGGTCGTCCCGGCAGCGACTTTGGGCTCCAGTCCGATCCAGTTCAGGACGGGCAGGATGAAGTTCCCGCCGCCGACGCCGAGCAACCCACCCAGGAATCCTGCCACGGACCCGACGCCGGCTCCCACACCGATTTCTGTTCCACGGCTGAGGGCTTGTGCGCGCTTCTTCGCCTTGTAGAACAGCATCATGAAGCCCGCAAAAACCAGGAAGGCGGCGAAGAGTGCCAGCAGGATTTTCTTATCCACATAGGGCGTCAGGCGCGCGCCGAGCGGTGAGAGAATGACGGCGGCAACCAGCACAGGCAGCCCCACCCGCCAGTTGATGAGTTTGCCGCGCCAGTAGTTGATGGCGGCGAACAGCAGGCTGACCACGTTGAGCAGCAAGGCGGTGGGCGTGGCTTCCGCCAGCGGCACGCCGAGATAGTAGAACAGCGGCACGAACAGGAACGCCGCGCCCAGCCCAGCCATGGCCATGAAACCGGAAAAGATGAAGACGACAATTGCGCTGATCACGTAGACGGTGACAGACATGTTGCCTCGAAAATACCCCGTCCATTTCTGGACGGGGATAGTGTTGAAATCAACCGTTTTTCGCCTGCAAAGTCTTGCGGACTTTGCCGGGCCAAACTTCGGGGATGATGCTGGCATAGCCGCCCGAAATGATGCGGACGTTATCGAAGCCCTGCGCCTGCAGGTAGGCAAAGGCCACGTTTGAGCGGTCGCCAGCGGTGCAGAGCGTTGCCACGATTTTGTCGCGCGGAATCTCGTTCAGGCGGGCCGGCAGTTCATTGATGGGAATCTCCAGCGCAAAGGGGAAACGCAGGAACTCGCGTTCTTCCGGGGCGCGCACATCCAGCAGGACGGCTTCGCCCTTCGCCCACTTCTCGAAGAAGACAGGCGGTTCGATCTTGTGCTGACCGGTGCTCCAATACTCGAAGTCGAGTCCGCTCAGCCATTGGGAAAATGTATCGTTGGACATGACAATCTCCTTTCGTAGTGCGAGATTTTTTCCGCAAGGGTGTTGTGCGTCTTGAAAGCCGCGTTATGCCGAAAACGCCGTCTTGAACAATGCCTGCTCGACCTTCGCCGCGCCTGGGTGTCCGACCATCAGCACCTTTTCATCCACGACCAGCGCTGGTGTGGACATGACGCCATAGGACATAATTTCAGCAATATCGGTGACATATTCCACATTGGCTTGCCAATTGTTTTTCGCCACTATCTGATTGACGTCATCCAACAGACGCTTGCAGGTGGGACAGCCCATGCCAAGAACTTTGATTGTTGTCATGGGAAACTCCTAAATTACAAGATTGAATAAATAGCCTGTGATGATAATGGCGGTCGCCACCGTGCCAATGAAAATGGCAATCAACTGCGGCTTGAGCACGCGGCGCAGGATGACCATTTCAGGCAGGCTCAACGCCACCACCGACATCATGAACGCCAGCACCGTGCCAAGCGCGGCACCCTTTTCCATCAGGGCATGGACAACGGGGATCACTCCTGCTGCATTCGAATAAAGCGGCACACCGAGGATGACCGCGGCGGGAACGCTCCACCACGCGCCTTTGCCGAGAATCCCTGCCAGCGCGCTTTCGGGCACGTAGCCGTGAATCCCTGCGCCGATGGCGATGCCCACGATCACATACAGCCAGACTTTGCCGACGATCTCTTTTGTGCTTTGCCATGCGACCTGGAAACGCTGAGTCCAGGTAGGCTGCTCGGGCAGATTCGCTCCCTTGCCGACCTTGATCTGCCAGACGAAATCTTCCACATACTTTTCGAGCTTCAGCCTGCCAATGACGACTCCCGCCGTGACGGCAATGATCAAGCCAGAAACCAGGTATAACCCCGCGATCTTCCAGCCGAACAAGCCAAACAGCATGACGAGCGCCACTTCATTGACCACGGGCGCGGCGGTGAGGAAGGAAAACGTCACACCCAGCGGGATGCCCAACTCGACAAAGCCGATGAAGAGCGGCACGGCGGAACAGGAACAAAACGGCGTGATGACCCCCAGTGCAGCGGCAAGGACGTTACCAACACCTTCGCGCTTTCCGCCCAGCCAGGCGCGGGTTTGCTCCACGCTGAAGAAGGAACGCAGGAGAGTAATGAGGAAGATCATACCGCCCAACAACAGGATGATTTTGGGAACATCGTAGAAAAAGAACGCCAGCGACTCACCGAGATGCGAACCCTGCGGTAATGCCAGCAAGCCATACGCCAGCCAATCGGCAAAGGGCTGGATCACGTTGTAGAGTGCGAACCAGATCACAGCGGCGATCGAGACGATTGCCCAGGCGCACAGATCAGGGGAAGAAAGAGGCGTTTTTTCCTGTTTGGTTAGGTCAGTTTGCATTCGCGGAATCTCCTTTGTGTTTTATTCATAAAATTGAACGTAGTCTCTCAAAAAAAAAAAAAAAAAAAATATCCCCTACAGTAATATACAAGCACGGCAGGCTGAGTGGGTTGATCCTGGAAAGGCTTTCTGCATCACCGATTTCGATGGGATCGATCTCGATATTCAGCTGCCGAGCCTGCTCCAGGATCAACTCCCGCATGCGTTGGTAGCGACGACAGTTCGGAGAATCGTACAGCCTGACCCGGATCACGAAGCGGCCTCCAAGGCGTTGGTCACCCAAGTGGTGACTTCTGCCGGTGTGGGAATGCGCCCGGAGCAGACGACGCGCTCATTGATCACCAGACCGGGGGTAGAAAGGATGGGATATTCCATGATCTGGTTGTAATCGGTGACCTTGATTACATCGGCTTCGATGCCCAGATCGGCGATCACTTTAATGTAGGCTTGGCGCCATCCCGGTAGCGCTTCTAGGTGACAGACGCAAGTCTCTCCACGGCCAATGGCCAGCAAAATGGCAATGCGTTGCGGCGAGGCGATCGCTTCTAAAGGGGTCGCAATTTGCTCAGCAAGTTGTAGAAGGTCTCTCATATTCATTTTCCTGAATACATTATAGTAACACATTCAAAAAAGCGAATGTGACGAAAATCACTTTTTCTGCTGCAAGATGTAGATGGGATAAGCAACTTTACGCCAAAACGAGGGCGAAACATGCAGTTTACAGAGGTACTTACGCTGAAACAAAAACGTCGCTCTCCAGGAAGCAAGCAGCGAAGCGGATGAAAGCCTCTACATCGTCATAGTTACTCACCAAGCCCAACGAAACGCACACGACGCCATTGGCTTTGCCATCAATGCACAGGCGAAAATCTTCCAACGTCAGGCACTGCTCATGCCCCAGTTGATCGTACCGCCGGCAAACCAGGGGCGGCGGAATTTGCGCAGCGCTTCTTTGCGGGCGATCAGGGCGCCGACACTGGTCGGATAGCCGAAGATTTTATAGAATGAGATGGGGACAAAATCCGGATGCACTTGCGAAAGATCGAGTAGCGAGGTGGGGACGAACGCCGCGGCATCCAGGAGCACATCCCATCCCAAAGCCTGGGCACGCGCCACCCATTCGAGCGAATGGCGCGCGCCGGAAAAGTTGGATTGGGCCGGATACGCAAAAAGGGAGGCTTTGCCCGGGGGCCGGCGCTCCAGCTCAAGGTCCAAAAAGGCGGCGGGAATGCCCATTTCGGGCAGCGCGACCGGGATGTAGGTCACCTCGGCGCCGCGCGCCCGTGCGAATTCCCGAATCCCGTTGACCGAATTGTGATTATCGAAGGTGAGCAGGTAGCGGCTACCGGGTTCAAACGGGTAAGATTCCCCGACCAGCTTCAGTGCGCCGCTGGCATTGGAGGTAAAGATCACCTCGTATTCCTGCGGATCGGCATGAAAGAAGTCGAGGATCTGGGAACGGGTTTCCTCGATGGCTTCGGTGGCCGCCAGGGAAGTGGGATTGGTGGAGTGGGGATTGCCGAAGACGTTTTCGCTCAACCAGCGCAGGTGCTCGCGCACTTGCGATTCGGCATACAGGCCACCCCCGGTGTAGTCCAGATAGATATGCCCTAGACGATCCAGGCGGGCATATTCTGCATCGCGCAGGACGTCTAGGGCATGGGTCTGAGCATAGGCAGGGTAGCGTTCCAGGAAGTCGTAGTAGGACATTCTCCCTAACCCTCTTCGGGGGGCAAGGTGGGATGATCCGCGCCGATCCCTAAGGGTTGCCATTTGCGCGGGTCCTTGAGGCGATGTTGAATGCCACCGCGGTCATGGACTTCATCGAAGTTGACCGGCTTGATGAACATATCTTCGCCATCCAGCAGGCCGGTGATGCCTTTCTGCCCCGGCTCCGGGCGCTTGTGCTGGCAGTACCAGCAGGTGGAGGGATCGTGGGGCTTGTAATCGATCGGTTCTTCGTAGGTGGTGATGTACCCTTCGTAGTTGCGCACCACGACCTTGTGATCGGACATGCTGATCAGGTAATTCGGCATGATCGGGATTTTGCCGCCGCCACCCGGAGCATCCACGATGTATTGGGGAACAGCATAGCCAGAGGTATGGCCGCGCAGGCCTTCGATGATTTCGATACCCTTTGCCACCGGGGTGCGGAAGTGACCGGCTCCTTCCACCAGATCGCACTGATAGAGGTAATACGGTCGCACGCGAATGCGCGTGAGCTTCTGCACCAGTTCCCGCTGGATGTGGACGCAATCATTCACACCGGCCAGGAGCACGGATTGATTGCCAAGCGGGATGCCGGCGCGCGTCAGGCGATCGCAGGCATCGGCCAGTTCCTGGGTGATCTCATTCGGATGGTTGACGTGGATGTTCATCCAGAGCGGGTGGTACTTCTGGAGCATATCCACCAGCTCCTGGGTGATGCGCATGGGCAGGAAGACCGGGACGCGCGAGCCGATGCGGATGATCTCGATGTGGGGGATTTCGCGCAGGCGGGAGAGGATCTCCTCCAGGATCTTCGGCGCCAGGACAAGCGGATCGCCGCCAGAAAGGAGCACATCGCGCACTTGAGGCGTGCGGCGCAGGTATTCCAGCTGCATTTCAAATTCCTGGCGGGAGAAGGTGGCCGCCGGATTGCCCACGATACGCGAGCGCGTGCAATAACGGCAGTAAGAGGCACACTGGGTGGTGACCAGCATGAGCACGCGATCGGGATAGCGATGGACGAGCCCCGGCACCGGGGAATGTTTATCCTCGGCCAGCGAATCTTCCATCATGGCCGTGAAGGGCACGAGCTCTTTATCGGTGGGGATGACCTGTCGTCGGATCGGATCGTTCGGATCGTCCGGGTTGATCAGCGAAATGAAGTAAGGGGTAATATCGACGCGAAACAGGCCGCTGCTATTGAGCGCGCGACGTTCGGATTCCGTTAAGGGGAGAACTTTTTCGATTTCTTCAGCTGTATTCAGGCGATGGCTCAATTGCCAGCGCCAGTCCATCCATTTTTCATCCGGCACATCGGCGAAGAACGGAGCACGCTTATTAGCGACTAAAGGTGTAGGCATAGGTTCCTCCAGAAAAGGTGCGAAAGTTTGGAATTAAAGCAAGGGTGTTCCAACTCCGCCAGGCGGATCGTGATCGGGACGGTAAAAGCCGGCAAAATAGGACAGCAAGAAGAGTGGAAGGCGCTTGTGGCAAAACACCTTTCTCATGGGGTTTATTATAACGGGCATTGGCGGTTTGAGGAGGGAATAGCCCGTGGACCTTTAGGGCTTTTCACCGTTTTCAGCAATAGCGATATGTGGTTGCCAAAGTTGTCAAAACTTGTGTTGCCGCAGGGCGTTTTTCGTGCTGCGGTACCCAATGAGGCTTACTTTCAATACAAATTCGTTAGAACAATGAAAAGCCCTAGTGGACCTTAGGGATTTTCACTTTTTTAAGCACTACGCAATGACATGATCCTTGGTATGGTGTACAACCTTACGGTTTCGAGTTCACCATGAGTCCGGCAATCTCGCAGCACAAAGATGCCATCATCTTGTGCACCGCCCGGCTCGAAAATCTTCCTGCTGCGCACAAAACAGCGGGGCTGTACGGCCAGAACTACTCAGAAAAGTGCAAAATTTATGCTATGATTTTTGGCGCAGGATGAATCCTGTGCTACGTTTTTGCCGGATATTGGGGGTTGCCGTCACACAAGAGGCCTCTGGAAACGTTCCCTATAACAAACGACCTGGATGCTGAGCCGCAAACGACCGTCTAGATAGCCGGGATGATCGGGAAAAATGCACGCCTCCTATTTTTGCCGAAATTCTTCATTTTTATTTCATTTAAATCTTGTTAATCCTGTCAATTTTCTTTGGCGCAATTAGAATAACAAAAAGCCATACGTGGACCTTGGGTGGGAGACTTGAGGAGAGATAGGTTAGGAATTAGGGGTGAGTGAGAATGTGCAAGTTACGGCTGAAAGGGAGGAAATGCCTCGATCGCCATTACATACCAGCCACTTTCCGAGATGCGCCATCGTCCCTCCCGAAGCATAGCCGCAAAGGCCATCACCTCAGGGCGATCAGAGGAAGGTAAGTCTATCTGTACTATGTAGTCATTCGGATGAAACAGGCGGTTCGGATGGTGTAAACTGAATATTTGGGTGCGTCCATCCGGCCATTTGACCCAGAGAAGCAATTCTAGCCCCGGCAAAAGCTCACGGTGAGTTGTTACTTGTAAAATTAAAGTACTCCCGAAGCGAGTAATCTGCCAGTTTTCAATCTCATTTCCTCGTACCGGTAGATTGTTCAACCGAGTAAAGGTAACCAGATCGGGATCCTCGGTTTGAGCCAATTTGAGGGACGGAAATGGCAGAGTCTGCATATCGATTCCCATCAGAGAACGGCTTTCCAAAACGGCAAAGAGTTCATTGCGCCGGGCAAAGGCAGATAAAAATCCCCCCAGCAAAACGAGTTGGGAGGAATACTGCCGAATCGCTTTGGCCTTCACACTCACCTCGGAAGGGGAAAGAGTCAACTGCGACCATGCCTCGATCTTGTTCAAGCGTTCGGGAGGCAAAAGCATCTTGTCAGGGTCGTTCCCTCTTGGCTGGGGAAAAGAAGCATAATGCACGAGATATCCCCACACATGCGGTCGATATTGCGGATCGGCTTGTTCCTCTAGCACCAGTGCCATACGGGTAAAAGCGCTCAAGGCACGGTGATCCGGATGTTGATCGGCCGGGTGCGGCACGACAAGCAAGTTCGGACGTTCTTTCTCCAACAGAAAACGCAAGTTCCTCAACAACGTATCCCCACAGTAAACAGCATGAGCATCGAGAACCCCATCATAAGGGACGGCTGAGACTTTCGTATAAGGAGCTACAAAAGGGCATTGCGTGTTCCAATCACTCAACCACATGGGAAAAAGGCCACGATCCGGATACCCCAAAAAGATCACATCTTCGGCAGGGAGGCCAAACACTTTCAGCGCGGCCAAGGATTCTTGTTGCCGCCGTTGTCCCATGCGAATATAATCCGCCGGACGGGGACGAGCGCGTTTTTCCAGCACAAAGGGAGCAGCAGGTTGACCATCGCCATTCGTTACGATCACCACCCTGACCTGAATCCCTTGAGCCAACGCTTTTTGAATTAGCCCTCCGGCGGCTAGGGTTTCGTCATCGGGATGAGGTGCAAAAATCATGATCCGGTTCACGTCGCTTAAATCCAGAACAGGCAGGGCCTCCGAGTAGGAAGAAAGGGAGGGCAAAGAGGAAAAAGCCCGTCCTGGGGCGCGCATGTTCGGCAGCAGGAAAAAAAGCAAAAAAAGCAACAGGAGGCCGAGGAAGATGCTTTTGCGGCGATGTTGCCACCATCCACGCCAACCACCACACATACGCCAGGCGCGCAAGATCTGCGCATACATGTGCAATCGCCAGCGAATGCCGTGCTTCCGATGCAATTCGCTGGGAATATGCCAGACCCCCCGGAGGGATACAAAACGGGTATGATAGTTGCCTTGAGAAGCGGCAATGGTGAGCGCTGTTTCAAATCCATAGCCGGCCGCCGCTTGCCGGTTGATCTGCTCTAGAATTTCCCGACGTATACAACGTTGCCCGCTCAACCAAGGCGTGATCCGATGGGAAAAATCGGTATAGAAACGGCCACCGCGAAAGACACCGATGGTCATATCGGCACGATGTTCTAAAACCGGTTGGATTAAAGCCTCCAAATGCGCCGGTTGCAAGCCCACCAAATCGGCATCCAGCAAGAGAAGATATGGCGATTCCGTAGCCTGGAGGGCGGTAAAAATGGCCTCTCCTTTTCCTCGGTTTGTTCCATGACGGATCAGACGAATGCGGGGGTCACGTTCGGCCGCACGCAGGACTTCTTCCGCCGTGTGATCGGTAGAGCCATCATCCACTACCAGAATTTCTCCCAGATCCTGGCGCTGAGAAACTACCTCCAACACACGCCCAATGCGGTTCTCCTCATTATAAGCAGGGATAATGACCACCACAGAGCATTGTTGGAATCTCATCAAGATCCTCCTGTAGGGTTTTTGGCTAGAAGCAAAATGATGGTGTGCCCTATGCCGCGAATGGCCGGAAAAGCATAGCGTTCGGTTAGAATGGCAAAACCGCTTGCGTTTACTGCTCGGCGGATGAATGCAGGGGAGCGTGGCGTAGCCGGAACCGTGAAGCGCGAGAAGAGCGCATAGAGCCAGCCTAAAGGGCTGAGAGCGTTGGGAAACGTGATCACCAATCGTCCCTCTTCAGCAAGGAGTATGAAAAGAAGGTGTAAGAGCGGGTGCGGATCCGGGTAATAATCTAAAACCCCAATGCAGGTGATCCAATTCCATCGCCGCAGATAGAGGTTCTCTACATCGTGAACAAAGACAACATTCTGACGCAATGTAATCGGTAACCTTTGTGCTCGCTCTACGGCACGGGCGAGCATTTGGGAGGAAATATCGAACGCCGTAACCCGACAACCTCGATAGGCCAGATCAAAAGTTACCCGGCCGGTGCCACAACCGTAATCCAACACCGTGACGCCTGCAGGAATCAAAGGACGAATTTGGCGCAATTCGCATTCCCCAATGAAAGCCGTCAGAAGATTCTGGTAATGCGCCGCGCGACGATCGAAACGCCGACCGATCGAGGAAGGATGCATCGTCTCCTCCACAAATTCAAACGGAAAAAACTTGCCACCGGAGAGTCGCAGAAGCAACGGGCAAAAGTATATCAGGAATGGGGTGTGTTTGGGAAAGCTGCTCGATCCTCAGCACAACAGCCGAAACTGGTATAAAATCAAGGGGTGTTTCCGGAGCCACAAATCCTTTACCAGGATGAAGACCTGATCGCGCTCAATAAACCTCCCGGCCTTTCCACGTTGGTGGAGGGCTGGGCTCCCGAACGGTTGACGGCGATCGCCTGGGCTCAAGCACACTTCGGCAAAGTGTATCCGGTTCATCGCCTGGACAAGGTAACAAGCGGCCTGCTCCTTTTTGCCCGAACAGCGCAGGCCCACCGTAGCTTGAGCCTACAATTTGAATCGCACCAGGTCGTCAAGCGCTATCGGGCGATCCTGGTGGGCGAGCCGCAGTGGGAGGAAATGCAGGCCTCCCATCCTCTACGCGCCGACGTGGGACGACGTCACCGTACCGTTGTTTCCCAAAAAGGGAAGCCGGCAGAGACGCTCTTTCGCGTGCTGACGCGCACGGCAGGGTATGCCTGGGTCGAGGCGCTGCCGAAGACGGGACGCACGCATCAGGTCCGAGCGCACGCCGCGGCGCTGGGCTACCCCCTGCTGGGAGATGAACTCTACGGTGCCCCTTCCACGTCCCTGATCGCCCGCCCGGCATTCCACGCCTGGTCGCTCACCTTTACCCATCCCCGCTTGGGAAGCGCCCAAACCTTGCAGGCCCCCCTGGCCGAGGACATTCTACAGGCCTTAGAAATTCTCGGAATGGTACCCTATGATCCCGAACATCCCTACCCTACGCATTCTTCCCCTTGACGCCCTGATCTTGCACGAAGATCACGATCTCCAACGCACGCAACCCCTGGTCGAAAAGTTGCGCTCTCAGGGAATCCTGCGTAATCCTCCGATCGTGATGTCGCTGCACGATGGCAGTGGGCGCTATATGGTGCTGGATGGCGCCAACCGCGTCACTTCTCTGAGGGCGATGGAATTTCCCCACATCGTAGCGCAGGTAGTCGAACCGGATGACCCGCGCGTCACGTTGCAAACGTGGAATCACGTTGTCTGGGGAATGAAACCGGGCACCCTTCTATATGCGCTGCGCCAGATCGAGGGCCTGAGTCTGAAAAAGATCGACGTGCAGCATTCGCTCACCCCGCCGGATTGCACCACGTTGCAAATCCGCCTGGCGGATGGACGCGCCTACCTCGGTTGTACACCGGCCGCACTGGAAGACGAAGTGCGCGTCCTCCATGCGATCGTTAACACCTACAAAGAACGCGCCTTTCTCGATCGCACCAGCCAGACGCTGATCGAGTCTTTCCGCAATGTTTACCCCGATCTGACCGCCCTGATCATCTTCCCGCGCTTCGATATTCAAACGGTGCTCGCTCTGGTCGGGCGCGGGCAGGTACTGCCCACCGGGATCACCCGCTTCACCATCTCCCCACGCGTCCTGCACCTGAACTATCCCCTCCATGAACTTTCCAGCGCCAAACCGCTGGAATATAAACAGGCCTACCTGCAACACTGGATCGAAGAGCGCCTGAAGCACAAAAATGTGCGTTACTATGCCGAAGCCACCTTTCTTTTTGACGAGTAGCCTATGAGCGACTTTCACCTCACCTTCATCCCTCCGGAAGACCTTTCCAAGCGCGCCCGCCCCGAAGAAACCCATATTTTGGGCATGGAAGCCACCCCCTATACGGATGGCAAACGCGTGCGCCTGAACCTGGAGATCACCCCCTTTCAGGTGCGTCCCCACATCGAAATCCTGATCACCAATGCGGAAGGAGAGGAGGTTGCTTCCGCCAGCATCATCGAACCGATGTCCTGGAAAGTGGAACTCACCCTACACCTGCGCGATGGGGGTGGTCACAATCCGTATACTGCCGAGGCAGTCCTCTTCTACCCCGAAGGGCCGCAGGACACGCCACATTTCTTGACCTTTGAAACGGTGGCCGCCGAACCGTAGCTCATGCCGCGCTTTTTGCTTCTCCTCCTTCTGCTGTTAAGCCTGAGCGCCTGCGTGCACTATGCGGAAAACCCTCCAACGGATACTCCGGCGGCCATAACGCCCTCCCCATCTCTCACCCCGCCCCCTCCTCCTTCCACGCCGGTGGCATCCCAGGAAGGCGAAAGCACGCTGGTCCTTTCCATCGAGGAGCAAGGCTATGCCCATCTCTTCGCCTATCTGCCGGAGAGCCGGCGCTTCCTGCGGCTGACGGATGGCGAATGGAGCGACATCACACCGGCTTTGCATCCCAACGGGAAACAGATCGCTTTTGCATCCAACCGCAACGGCAGCTGGAATCTGTTTCTGCTGGATTGGGAACGCGCGCAGATCAACCAGCTGACGAATTTCCCAACCTACGCCGCCGCCCCTTCCTGGTCGCCGGATGGTCAATGGCTGGCTTTTAGCGGCTACATCGAGGAAAATCTGGAAATTTCTATTTTGCCGATCTCCCAACCCCAGGGGACCCCGATCCGCCTGACCGATTCCGCGGCCGCCGATAGTGCCCCGGCCTGGTCACCCGGCGGACGACAGATCGCCTTCGTCTCTACCCGTGATGGCAGCAACGATATCTGGCTGGCCGATCTAGATAAAACCGGCGCCGAGCGCTTCCGCAACCTGACCCAAACTCCCCTGGTCACCGAACGTTACCCGGTCTGGTCGGCGGATGGCAGAACGCTCCTCTGGGCGGCGAATGCGCAAGATGGCACGCTGAGCGGCATTTACCTGTGGGATGTGACGCGTCCCGAACAGGCGGCGCGCTGGCTCTGCAGCGGCGATCGCGCCGTTTGGGACCCGCAGGGTCAACGCTTGGCGGTGATCTTGGAAACACCCCAAGCCCATTTGCTCGCTTTTTACGATCGCCAGGGCAATCTCCTCTCGCCGCCCATCCCTTTGCCCGGCCGGGTGCGCGGCCTGCTCTGGATGGCCGCTTCGCTGCCCTTCCCACTGCCGGAGGCCTATCTCCTGGCCGCCGAGGCTACCCCTCAGCCTCTGTGGTCCCCAATCCTCACTCCACGCGCCCCTGAGGCGCGCTGGTCCCTGGTGGATCTGGGAGATGTGCAGGCGCCTTATCCGCAACTGCACGATTTCGTGAACGAGGCGTTTCAGGCGCTACGGGCGCGCATCTTGCGCGAGGCCGGCTGGGATGCGCTAGGCACGCTGGAAAATGCCTTCGTCCCTCTGACCGTGCCCCTCGATCCCGGCTATGCGCAGGATTGGCTCTACACCGGCCGCGCCTTTGCCCTGCCTTTGGCGCTTAACGAGGCCGGATGGATGGTCGCCGTGCCCCAGGAGATCGCCGGTCAGACCTACTGGACGGTCTACCTGCGCACCCGAACCCAGTCCGGCGGAACGGGCGAACCCCTCACCGACGCTCCCTGGGACCTGGGGGCACGCTACAACCTGGACCCGGCGCTTTACGAGCAAGGAGGCGGCTTTGCCCCGGTACCGGGCGGGTATTGGATCAACCTGACCGCGCTCGCCCAAGCGTATGGCTGGGAGCGCTTGCCGGCCCTGCCGAATTGGCGGAATTACGTGCGCGGGGCGCGTTTCAACGAGTTTGTGCTCCGCGGCGGGTTAAATTGGCATCAGGCGATGCTGGAGCTCTACCCACCCGATATCCTGATCACGCCGACGGTGGTGCTCCCGCCCACGCTTACGCCGACACCCACGGCGACCTACACCCCCACGCCCCGTCCCACGTGGACGCCGCGCCCCACCTGGACCCCGAGCCCCACGCGCACACCCAGCGCTACGCCGACCCCGATTCCGACCAACACCCCCTTGCCATGAGACGCCTGGGTTTCTTCGTCCTGGCCTATGCTTTTTTCCTGCTCACCGCCTGCGGGCGCCAAGTCCCAACGCCAGGCACTACCCCGACGCCGCTCCTGGCAGAAGCCGGGGAAACGACGGTGCTCTTTTTGCCGGCACCCACGCCCACGTCCACCCTGGAACCGCTGCGCTTCACCCTGCCCACGGTGGCTGCCGAGCCTCGTTCGGGCTGGCGGCCTCCCTTGTACCCGGTGCCCTGGGCCCCATCCCTTCATGATCACTTTTACTTTATTCGCCCCATCCCCGCCGATCAGGTGAATTGGCCGGTCGCAGATTATCGCTACGGAGGCACATTCTTCGGCGATGTGGTGCATTCCGGTGTGGATATTCCGGCCGAGGCGGGGAGTCCGGTGCTGGCCGCCGGGGATGGTGTGGTGATCTGGGCAGATTGGGGGCTGTTCAGCGGCGCGCCCGGCAACGATAGGGACCCTTACGGCATGGCCGTGGCCATTCGTCATGATTTCGGATACCAGGGGAAGACACTTTATACGATCTATGCGCACCTGAGCCGTATCGAAACGGTGGTGGGACGGGTAGTCAAACGTGGGGAGGAGATCGGCAAGGTGGGCGATACCGGGATGACGACCGGGCCCCATCTTCACTTTGAGGTGCGTTGGGGCGAGAACTCCTTTTTCAAGACCTACAACCCGGAGTTGTGGATGGTGCCGCCACAAGGGCGCGGGGTGCTGGTGGCGCGGCTGGCCAACGCGCGCGATGAGCCGTTGACTGCTTTGACCGTCACGCTGAGCTCGATCACCCGTCGGGCGATCTATACCGTGCGCACCTATGGGCCGCGGGTGGTCAACCCCGATCCGTATTACCGCGAGAACCTGGTGCTGAGCGATCTGCCGGCCGATGTGTATAAAGTGACCTTTGAATACGATGGCGAAAAGCAACAGTATTGGGTGCGCGTCCTGCCGGGACGGGTGACGTATTTTCGCTTCCAGGGGAACAAAGGATTTTTCGATACTCCTCCGACGGTCCTGCCGGAGGAGTAGGGTTTGGGCCTTCACGGAAGTTTGTCCTTCTCGTGATATAATAGCATTACTCCAAGGCCGGCCCGGAACCAAGTACCTGCTTCCTTACCCAGAGACCTGCCGGTCGGTGCAAGGCAGGAGGTCCAGCAGGGAAATCCACTCCGGCGCCCGCAAGGGCAGGCCGCTCCCGCAGAGGCTCCGCCATAAGGGAGACGGGATGCGCCCGATAGCGCGCACACGAGGTCACAGCATCCCTGTGACGAAAGCAGGTGGCACCACGAGACGCCCCTCGTCCTGCACGACGGGGCGTCTTTTGATTTCACCATGCTTTTCAAAAGGAGGTCTTCTATGCTCGATCTCAATTTCATCCGTGAACATCCTGAAGAGGTGCGCACGGCAATGCGCAACCGCCAAATGGACGATGCGCCGGTAGATGCGGTGTTGGAACTCGATCGCCGGCGCCGCGCCCTGATCGCCGAGGTGGAGCAACTGAAAGCGGAACGCAACGCCGTCTCAAAAGAGATCGGGGCGATGAAAGATGCCGCAGCGCGCCAGGAAAAGATCGCCGCTATGCGTGCACTCGGCGAACGGATCGACGCGCTGGATGCCGATCTCAAAGGTGTTGAAGAACAGTTGCAGGCCACGCTGGCCACCATCCCGAATATCCCCGATCCTCGCGTCCCGATCGGCAAAGATGAGAACGAAAACGTCGTTGTGCGCCAAGTAGGCGAGCCGCCGCGCTTCGACTTCGAGCCGAAAGCGCATTGGGACCTCGGGCCGCAACTAGGGATCATCGACTTCGAGCGCGGCGTGAAGATCAGCGGTTCACGCTTCTACGTGCTGAGCGGCGCCGGTGCGCGCCTGCAACGGGCGCTGATCGCCTTCATGCTCGATCTCCATGCCCGCCAAGGCTACTTGGAGAAGTATCCTCCCTTCATGGTTAAAGGCGCGGTACTCTATGGTGCCGGTCAGCTGCCGAAATTCGCCGAAAATCTCTACAAAGACCACGAAGAGGACCTGTGGATGGTGCCCACCGCCGAAGTTCCTCTCACCGGCCTGCACATGGATGAAATCCTGGAAGAAGCGCAGCTCCCGCTCCTTTACACAGCCTACACGCCCTGCTTCCGCCGCGAGAAGATGAGCGCCGGGCGCGATGTGCGCGGCATTAAGCGTGGTCACCAGTTCGATAAGGTCGAAATGTACATCTTCTGCCGCCCTGAAGAATCGAACGACCTGCTGGAGAAGATGCGCGCCGATGCGGAGGAAACCTGCGCGTTGCTCGGTTTGCCCTATCGCGTTAAGCAGCTGTGCACCGGCGATCTCGGATTCGCTTCGGCGATCACCTATGATATTGAGGTCTGGGCACCGGGATGCGGTGAATGGCTGGAAGTCTCTTCGGTTTCCAACGTGACCGACTTCCAGGCGCGACGAGCAAACATCAAATATCGTCCGCAGAACGGTGGCCGGGCACGCTTTGTGCATACCTTGAACGGTTCCGGCTTGGGCCTGCCGCGCACACTGATCGCAGTGATGGAAAACTACCAACAAGCCGATGGCTCGATCGTCGTCCCGGAAGTCTTGCGTCCGTGGATGGGTGGCATTGAAGTCATCCGCCCTGAGGCTTGAGCATGTCCCTGGAACAATTCGGGCAGGCATTCCTCTATGCACTGACCCTCTTGGTCATGCTCTTCAGCCTGGTAGGGCTGATCCTGCCGATCTATCCCGGCCTGGTGGTGATCTGGCTGGCGGCGCTGATCTATGCCCTGGTGCGCGGCCTGTTCGATCTGCAAGGCATCGTGATCTTCAGCCTGATCACGTTGCTGATGATCGTGGGAAGCGTGATCGACAACCTCATCATCGCCGCCAAGTCCCGTCAGGGAGGCGCTTCCTGGCTTTCGATTGCCTTGGCCTTCCTGGCCGGAGTGATTGCCAGTCTCCTGTTTACCCCGCTCCTAGGGCTCCTGGCTGCGCCGGCCACGCTCTTCCTGGTGGAATACCTGCGCCTGAACCGCGATGCCGATCAGGCTTGGCAACGCTTCAAGGCCATGATCGGCGGTTGGGGATTGGCGCAAGGCATCCGCTTCTTGATCGGGTTGGCGATGATCGCCTTATGGCTGCTTTGGACCTGGTGAGGCCTCTTCGGTACCGATCACGGCTTTGAGCGTGCGCGCCAGCTTGACGAAATGCGCGCTGTAGCGCATCTCATCGTGGCGAGGGCGCGGCAGGTCTACCTTCATCTCCATGCGCAGACGTCCCGGACGCGGCGTCAATACCAGGATGCGATCGGCCAGAAAAAGGGCCTCGGAGATCGAATGCGTGACCATGATCACCGTTTTCTGGCGCGCCTGCCAAATGCGGGAGAGTTCATCCCACATCCGCTCGCGCGTCAGGGCATCCAGCGAGCCGAACGGCTCATCTAGCAGCAACAGGTCCGGATCGTGGATGAGCGCCCGTGCCAGTGCCACCCGCTGTGCCATGCCGCCGGAAAGATCGCGCGGCCAGGCATGCTCAAATCCCTGCAGACCGACCAATTCGATCAATTCCCGCGCCTGGGCCTCTGCCTGCGACCGCTTCACCCCCATCAGTTCGAGCGGCAGCAGGATATTGCCCAGCACCGTGCGCCAGGGCATGAGATTCGCCTGCTGAAACACCATACCGATGCGCGGGCGCTGCCCCCCGGCAAAGCGCACTTCGCCCTCGGTGGGAGGGAGAAGGCCGGCCAGAATACGCAGGAGGGTGCTCTTTCCGCTGCCGGAAGGCCCCAAAATGCACAAAAATTCCTGCGCGCAGACCGAGAAGGAAAGATGCTCCAGCGCCTGGAGAGGTCCGTTGTTGCCATCGGCGAAAACGGCGCTCAGGTTGCGCACTTCGAGCACGGGCGTTCGGTCACGGGCGCTCATATCTCATCTCAGGGGAGAAAATCGTTCGTGAAAGCCTTTTGCACATCCAAGGGCTGTGCCAACAATCCCATGGTCAGCAATGTTTGGTGCATGTTCTCCCAGGCCTGCGGATCGGCATATCCCAGGCGCTCGGCCTGCCACATGGCGATCGATTGCCGGAGCACCTCTTTCTGCACCTTTTCATCGGCTTGTGCCAAATTCTCTACATACTTCTTGCTGATCTCATAGGCCTCCTCCGGATCGGCGATCGTATCCTGGAGACCGCGCAAAAAGGCGCGCACAAAACGGCGGATCAGAAGCGGATTTTCGGCGATCTGCTTCTCGTTGGTGATGATCCCGTTCGAGGCCAGGTTCACATAATCGGCCACCCGCAGCTCGGTGATCTCGATCCCTTGGGCACGCAGCTGGATCGGCTCGTTGGTCGAATATCCGACCACCACCTGCTCCTGACCACTGAGCAGCGCTTCGATCTGGTTGAAGCCGATCGCATCGAGCGTTACATCCACTTCCTTCAATCCGGCCGTGTGCAACAGCGCCGAAAGGCCGACGTACGTCGCACCGAACAGCCCCGGCAGACCGATCTTTTTGCCACGCAGATCGGCCGGGGCACGGATCCCTTCCTCCGCCTTCGCCACCACCGAGACCGGGAACTGCTGATACCAGGCGGTCACGTAGACCACCGGCAATCCTTGAGCGCGTGCTAGGAGCACCTGCTCCCCGGAAACGACGGCAAAGGGCAGCTCATTCGCCCCCACCAGCGCCACACCGTTCGTCTCAAAAGAATAATCGAATTCCAGTTCCAATCCTTCCTGACGGAAATACTCCTTTTCCACCGCCACGTAGAACGGCGCGAACTGGACATTGGGAATGTATCCCATGGGCAAACGAATGCGTGTAAGCGGAACGGTGGTAGGTTCCGCCGTTGAAGCAGGGGTTGGCACGGCGACTGTTTCCGGGCCGCAGGCCACCGCCGCAAGGAGCATCAGCAAAACGAATACACGTTTGAGCATCAGAGAACCTCCGCAAATTGGATAGGTCATCTTACGACCCTTTGATCAGCCAACGTTCTAGCAGGATGACCACACCGTAGAGCGCCAGTGCCAGAGCAATCAACGCAAAAATACCCACGAAGACCAGCGCCGTATCATACTGACCCCGTCCCACGTTGATCAAAAAGCCCAGGCCACGGTCGGCGCCGATCAGTTCTCCCACCACAGCCCCGATCACCGAAAGGGTGGCACCGACGCGCAGCCCCCCCAAGAACACCGGCAACGCTGCCGGCACCTCCAGGTAGCGCAAGATCTGCCAGCGAGTAGCATACAGGGCACGCATCAGGTCATAGAGCGGGCGCGGCACGGCGCGAATGCCAACAATGGTGTTGACCAAGATGGGGAAAAAGACGATCAGGGCACAAACAAGCACTTTGGAAACCATGCCCGGCCCGAACCAGATCACCAGCAAAGGAGCAATCGCCACCATCGGCACGGCCTGACTGGCGACCAGGTAAGGCGAAAGCAGACGTTCTAACGTGCGAGAATGGGCGATCAGATACCCAAAGACCGTAGCCACAATCGATCCCAGGAGCAAGCCGAGCAGGACCTCGCTCAACGTCGTCCACAGGTGCAAGGGCAGGGACCCGTAGCGCAGAGCACGCCAAAACCGCGCCACGACCATCCCAGGGGACGGCAAGATAAAGGGCGGTAAATCGCCGATCGCAACGATTGCTTCCCAAATCAGCCAACCCAGGATCAGCGAAAGCCCCCCCAGCACAGAGGGTGAGAAAGGAATCCGCTTCAGACGTTGCATAAACACAAAAACCGCCTCGCAAAACACCTGCGGGGCGGGTAGGATGGCGCATCCTCTCTTCCACAAAACGGGCATGGCCCGATCGCCGGGAAAATCGGAAAGCGCACCTCATAAGGTTGCACTCCCGGCAACCACGCGGAAGAGTAACAAAAACCCCGAAAAGCAGGTTTTCGGGGCGCGCAAAGGAAACCCTCTACGGGTCTCTCTCCACCTTCTCCCATCCGGACTATACCGTCGGCCCCGGAGTTTCACCGGATCCTGCCTCCCTGCGCTGCAGTTCGGCTCGTGGGCTATACCACCGGTCGGGAATTTCACCCTGCCCCGAAGGTGTCAGTATGGAATTGTAACCGTGTATATTATATCACGAGCAAGTAAGAAGTCTCTCTTAGATGCTACTGCTCATCTGGTGAGCACGATCACCAGATGAGCAGTAGCGGGAAAGCAAAGAACGGTTTCTACCGCAACAACATTACACTCGCCGCCTGCTCCGAAAGGCCAAACCAGGGGGCAAACACCGTTCCGAACAGCACCACACCGAGGATCAACACACCCAGGCCGATTGCCGTGGCACGTGAGAGAGCAATCGGGTGCTTTTCCTCATCCTCTCCCGGCAGGCGATAGAGATAGACATATTTCATGACGTTCAAGTAGTAGTACAAGCCGACAATCGAGTTCAAGACGCCGACAAACACCAGCCAAGTGTAACCGGCCTGCACACCGGCCGCGAAGACGAAGACTTTAGCCACAAACCCACCAAAAGGCGGCATGCCGGCCAGGGAAAGGAACGCCACCAGCATGGCCAATGCCAACCAGGGGGAGCGTCGGCTCAAACCGTTATACGCCGTGACTTCATCCGAACCGAGCACATTCCCCAGCACCATCACAATACCAAAGGCGGCCAGGTTGGTCAGAAGATAGGCGATCAGATAAAAGATCACGCTGGTGATCCCCAGTTGAGTGGCGGCAACAACGCCGATCAGCACATAACCGGCATGAGCAATGGAGGAGTAAGCCAACAGGCGCTTGAGGTTCGTCTGCGGCAGCGCCAGCAGGTTGCCGATCGTCATCGTCAGCGCGGCGAGAATGGCCAAAAGCAACGGCCAGGGCACCTGAGCGGTGGGAAAAGCCACCAGGAAAAGGCGCAGGAGAACGGCAAACCCGGCCGCTTTAGAAGCCGTGGAAAGAAAACCGGCCACCGCCGTCGGAGCACCATGATAGACATCCGGCGCCCAGAAATGGAACGGAGCCACCGACACCTTGAATGCCAATCCGATAGTGATCAGCGCAAGGATGCCCAGCAAAACGCCCAGAGAGAGTTGACCACTGCTGAACATCGCACCCAACGCGGGCAGCGAGGTGGTGCCGGCAAAGCCGAAGAGCAAGCTCAGGCCATAAAGCATGACCGCCGAGGTCAACGCGCCGAAGAACAGGTATTTAAAACCGGCCTCGGTCGAGCGTTCCTCATGCAGGAAAAAGCCGGCCAGCACATAGAGCGGGATGGAGGTGGTTTCGATCGCCAGGTAAAGCATCACCAGATCATTGGCAGAAGCCATCAAGCACATTCCCAGCGTCGAAGCCAGGAGCAGGAGATAGGCCTCCCCGCGCTTTGCCAACACTTCGTGATCCATGAAGAAGAGCGCTGTCAACGCCGCGCCGAACAGGAAAAGCATCTTGAAGAGAAATGCGAACCAGTCGAAGCGGATCATCCCGCCAAAGGTCTCTTGCGAGGCCTGCGGCGTGCCGAAGAGCAGGCTCAAGATCATGATCAGCAGCAACCCATAAAAGGTGACCCAGCCGCTGCGAGGGCGTTCCCCTTTCCAAAACGGCTCAAAAACGAACAGCACCAGGGCCAAAATGAGCAGGAGCAGCTCGGGTAGAATAGATTGAAAGAGGACAGGCATCAGGCACCTCCTAACAGGTGCAAAATGTAGTCAACACCGCGCTCAACCATCGGTGCCATCAGACCGGGGAACAACCCCAGGCCGACCATGAGCAGACAAAGTGTTACAATCGCCAGCTTATCCAGCGGGGTAACATCGCCGATGTGATGATGTTCCAACTCATGCGGCATCTCACCGAAGAACACACGCCGAACGATGATCATGATATACGAAGCGGTGACCACGATCGAAACGGCTGCGATCACGGCGATCAGCCACTGCGTCTTCCACACGCCCATGAAAATGGGAAACTCGGCGATGAAACCGGAGAAACCGGGCATACCCATTGAAACCAGACCGCCGATGATAAAGCCGACGGCGGCATACGGCATTACTTTGGCAAAACCGCCCAGGTCCGGAATGTGACGGGTGTGCGCCCGATCGTAGACCATGCCGACCACCGCAAAGAAGAGCGCCGTCATCACCCCGTGGGAGAACATTTGTAGGCCGGCGCCGAGCAAACCTTCACGCGTCAGCGTGGCAAAGCCCATCATCACCAGCCCCATGTGGGAAACGGAAGAGAAGCCGATGACGTATTTGAAATCGGTCTGCACGAAAGCGATAAAAGCACCATAGACCACGTTGACCGTTGCCAGCCCCAGGATCAGCCACGACCAGTACTTCGCACCTTCTGGCAAAAGCATAATCCCCACGCGCAAGGCGGCAAAGGCACCGAGTTTCATCAGCACGCCGGCATGGAACATCGAAACTGCCGTCGGTGCCGCTACGTGACCATCCGGCGACCAGTTATGGAACGGCCAGATACCTCCGAGCACGGCAAACCCCAGGAAAACCGGCAGGAACCAGAGGTGCTGGAACTCCGGGCTGAAACCGGCCTTTTCGAGATGCAGCAGATCGAACGATAACACGCCGGTATTCTGATAGGCCACCCAGACCATCGCCAGCGCGCCGACCAGCGAGATCACCGAACCGACAAACAGGTAGAGGGTGAGCTTCATCGCCGCATATTCGCGCGTCACCACCCAACCCCAGATCACAATCAGTAGGTACATGGGGAAGACGGCGATCTCGTAGAAGAAGAACAACATGAAGAGATCGAGCGAGGCGAACACGCCGAACACGCCGCTGGCGAGGATGAAGAGGAAGGCGAAGAACTCACGCGGCCGATCCTGAATACCGGCCGAAACGCCGTTCCGCTCCTCGCCCCAGGAAATCAAGACACCCGTAAACATTACCACGCCCGTGAGCAGGATGAGCGGCGTGCTCATTCCGTCCACGCCGAAGTGCAGTGTGATCCCCAGCGCCGGCAGCCAGCGATATTGTTCTACAAAGTGATAGCCTTCCAACCCCTGGGTAAGATAGGTCAGATACACCCAGGCCGAAAGGATCAGGTCAAACGTGGCCGCCGCCAGGGCAACGCTGCGCACCAAGTTCTTGCGATGGGCCGGCAGCATCAGAATGATCAGTGCCGCGACCAGCGGGGTGAAAACAATCACGCTTAGAAAGGGAAACTGCATAGGTCACCTCTGTTCCGAAGTTGCCATGCCATCAGAATAACATCATCACGGCCTTGTTGATCACATCCAAAATCCAGGATGGCCAAACGCCGATCAAAAGCATCAGCACCATGAGCGGAGCCATCACCAGGATTTCGCGGCCATTGATCTCCGTCAGGCGATGCTCTCCATGCGCCCAGTGTTCGTTCAACGGGCCATGCAACACCTGACGAATTCCCTTCAGAATATAGGCACCGGTAAAGAGTAGACCGAGCATCGAGATGGCCGTGTAGGTGGTCAGGATCGGATAAGCGCCTCGCACCACCAGGAACTCAGAGACAAAGCCGTTCAGACCGGGCAGACCCAGCGAGGCCATGCTCGTGAAGATCAGAATGCCACCATAGATCGGCACCAGTGGGAAGAGGCCGCCAAAATCGTTCAAGTTACGCGTGTGCGTGCGCTCATAGATCACGCCCACCAGGAAGAACATGCCGGCCGCCGAAAGCCCATGATTGAACATCTGCAAGATGGCGCCGTTCAGCGCAATGCGCGCATCGGCCGTGCCGCCGGCCAGCGCCGCGGCCGCAATTCCCAGGACCACAAAGCCCATGTGATTCACCGAGGAATAGGCCACCAGGCGCTTGAAATCACTCTGGGCATAAGAAGCGAAGGCGCCGAAGACGATCGCCGCAGTGGCCAAGAACGCCAGCGCTCCGGCATAGGCGCGCGCTTCCACAGGATAAAGCGGCAAGACCAGGCGCAAGAAACCATAGGCACCGAGCTTCAGCAGCACGCCGGCCAGGATCATCGAACCGGCCGTCGGTGCTTCGGTGTGCGCATCCGGCAACCAGGTGTGGAACGGCCAGACCGGCACCTTGATGGCAAAAGCGATCACAAACGCCCAAAAGGCGATCGCCTTTACCGTGCTCACCGACATGCCCAGCAGCATGCCATCGGTCAGGGCATTCCAGCGCTGGTAGAGCTCAAGCAGATCGTAGGTCTGGAACAGCACACCGAGGAGCTGAATCGAAAGCAACAGCCCCAGCGAACCACCCATCGTGTAGATCATGAACTTCAACGAGGCATAATCGCGGTTCGCCGAGCCCCACTGATTGATCAGGAAATACATCGGCACCAGACCCACTTCCCAGAAGACGAAGAAAATGAGCAAATCCAGCGCCAAGAAGACGCCCAGCATCCCCGTCTCTAGGAAGAGGAAGAGCATCATATAGGTCCTGACACGATCGGTGATGCTAAAGGAGGCCAAAATCGCCAGTGGGGTGAGCAACGTGGTGAGCAACACCATGGTCAGGGAAAGGCCATCCACCCCTAAATGGAGCGTGGAGTGAATTGCCCGATACCACACATAGCGCTCTTCAAACTGGAATCCCGGCAAATTCGGATCAAAATTCACCCATAGGTAAATCGAAAGTCCCAAAGGCACCAGGCTGGTCAAAAGAGCATACCAACGTAGCAAGCTCAGGCGCTCTTTCGGCAGGAAGAGCATTCCCAAGGCAGCCAGGGTGGGGAAGAAGAGGATCAAACTCAGGAGATGAGCGTTCAGGAAGTCCATTTCCGCGCCTCCATCAGGCCAACACCAGGAAGTAATAGAGCAAACCGGTGATCAGGATAAAGATCAACAGCGAGGCCACCATGTATTGCTGCAAACGTCCACTCTGGATCGGGCGCAACCCGGACCCTGTGCTCTTGACCACATGGGCCGTACCATCGCCGATGGCCTCATTGATGATCGCCTTGTCAATGTAGGTGCGTAGCGTCGTCCCGATCACCGCGGCGGAATGACCGATCGCATGGAGCAGGCCGTCGATCAGACCTTTATCTAGCGCCAGGTAGACGATCTTCTCGGCAAACCAGTAGGCAGGGCGCACAAACAGGAACTGATAGGCCTCATCGAAGTACCACTTGTTCTTGAGCACCGGGATCTGGAACTTATCCTCCGCCGGCGTGCGCACGCCTCGATAGACCCACCAGCCGAGGCCCAAGCCTCCTAGCGAGACCAGCAACGAGGTCAGAAGAGGAACCCAGTTAAACGGTGCCGCTTCCGGCATCTCGCTCAGCGTCGAGCCGACAAACTCATGGAACCAGTTCGGCAAGAGCCCGCCCAGGATCGGGAAATGCTCCGGAATGCCAACCCAGCCATAGCCAATGGCAAAGATCGAAAGAACGATCAGCGGCAGGGTCATCGTCCAGGGTGTTTCCTGAGCATGTTCGGCGGCCTTTGTGCGCGGCTCACCCAGGAACGTGAGGGTGATCTGGCGCATGGTATAGAAGGCGGTCAGGAACGCCGCCACCGCCAAGGTCACGAACACTCCCAGATGTCCATGAGCAAAGGCATCTGCCAGGATTTCATCCTTCGACCAGAAGCCGGCGGTCAAAACCGGGAAGCCGGCCAGCGCAAAACCGCCGATCAAGAAGGTCCAGAACGTGATCGGCATCTTCTTGCGCAGGCCGCCCATGTTGAACATGTTCTGCGGATCGATGTGCTCGCCGGTGTGTAGCACCCCATGTTCCATGCCGTGGATCACCGAACCGGACCCGAGGAAGAGCAACGCCTTGAAGAAGGCATGGGTGACAAGGTGGAACGCCGCCGCCACGTAGGCTCCGATGCCGGCCGCGGCGATCATGTAACCCAACTGCGAAATGGTCGAATAGGCAAGCACGCGCTTGATATCGTTCTGCGCCACGGCGATCGTCGCGGCGAACAGCGCGGTAAACGCACCGATGAACGCCACAATGCTCATCGTCCCCGCATCCAGATGCAGCAGCGGGAAGATGCGGATCACGGCATAGACGCCGGCCGAAACCATGGTCGCCGCATGGATCATGGCACTGACCGGAGTGGGGCCTTCCATCGCATCCGGCAACCAGACGTGTAGCGGCCACTGCGCCGATTTACCGACCGTACCGATAAAGAGCAAGAGCGAGATCAGGCCGGCTGCCGAAAGTCCCAGGATCGGCGTCGGTACACTGGCTAACGTATGGAGCACCTTCTCGCTGAAAATCACGTCGAAGGAAAGCGAGCCGGTGGCAGAATACAGGAAGGCAATGCCCAAGAGCATAAACACATCGCCGATGCGGGTGGTCATAAACGCCTTGATCGCCGCATCGCGCGCCGAAGGCTTGCCATACCAGAAACCGATGAGCAAGTAGGAACACAACCCCATGATCTCCCAGCCGACGAAGAGCGTCAGCAGGTTATCCGAGACCACGAGCAGGTACATGCCAAAAGCGAAGAGGCTGATAAAGGCAAAAAAGCGCGAGTACATCGGTTCCACGGAAGGCACCTTGTGCTTATGCCCGTGCGCATCCGTGACCGTGGCACCATGCGGCGGCAGCCCCTTGACATCGTGATCCCCTTCCGGCTGTCCGTAGTTGTGATACCCGACGCTGTAAATGAAGATCATCAGAATGGTCCAGGCGACGAAGAAAAGCACCGCCGCGCTCAACGGATCGAGATAAACCCCGATCTCCAGCCAGGTATCTGCCGTGGGTAGCCACGGAATCGATTGAGCAAACGGATGGCGCCCCAGCTCATGCACGCCCAGAGCACGCACAAAGACCACCATGCTCCCCAACCAAGAAAGGAACGCCGCGCCGATCGCCACGCTATGGCTCAGGCCACGCCAACGGTTGGTCAAGAGCACGATCAGGAAAAACGCCAAAAGCGGCGGGAGCGGGATCAACCAGAGAATCGTTTCTGTCGTCATAGCGCAGTCACCTCACCACTTCAGCAAATCCAGTTCATCGGCCACCACCGTCTGGCGTCGGCGATAGACGGAGATCACCAGTGCCAGACCAACGGCCACTTCGGCCGCCGCAACCGCTAAAACGATGATGGCAAAGACCTGCCCGGCCATCTGCGCCGGAGTCAGATAGCGCCAGAAGGCCACCAGGTTGATATTCACCGCATTCAACATCAGTTCGATCGCCAGCAAAATGGCCACCGCATTCCGGCGCGCCAAAACTCCGAAAACACCCACGCTAAAGAGTGCGGCCGAAAGGAAGAGATACCAGGAAAGTGGGATCATTTCACCTCCTATTTCCGCCCGTAAGCGACGTAAACCGCCCCGACCAGCGCCGCCACCAGCAGGACCGAAGCGACTTCAAAAGGTAGAGCAAACGCCTGTGGGGAAACCAGCGCTTCACCTAGCGCACGCAATGTGTCGGTATTCGCCGGAAGTGCCGCCGCGCTCTCAGGCAAGCCCTGCCAAGCACGCAAAAGCCAAGCCAGACCGCCAAAGGTCACCAGTGCGATGATCGCGCTGACCGGCCAATTCGGGTTGAGTGGTGCTCCCTTTTCACTGGCATCGCGCCGGGTGAGCATCACAGCGAAGATAAAGAGAATGGCGATCGCGCCGATGTACACCATCACCTGCACCACGGCCAGGAAGCCCGCATCCAGCATGGCAAACAGCACTGCCACGCCAAAGAGCGTCACCACCAGCCAAAGCGCGGCGTGGATCAAATTGCGCACGGTCACCACCTTCAAGGCCGAAAACAGCATCACCAGCGCCACAAGGAGGAAGAAAATTTGAGCCAGAGTCATAAACGATCCTCCCGATCAATTGCGTTGAACCGCCGCCCCTTCCAGGCGCATCCGCTCCTGGTGGGAATAGCGTCGCAGGATTTCGATCGTCACCCAGGCGATCAGCACATTCGCCAGGAACAACGAAAGCACGTACAGAGGATAAGGAGCCTGGCGCATCAGGTTATGTACCAGCGCCGTCACCATCAAAACCGCCAACGAAAACGGAGTGAGGAACTTCCAGCTAAAGTAGAGCATGTGATCGATGCGAATGCGCATCATGGTATAGCGAATCCACATGATCACCCAGTAGAAGAACATGCCCTTGACCACCACATTCACCAGGCCGATCAAAGCATATCGATCGCCAAACGGCAACGGCCAGTTCCAGCCGCCGAAGAAGAGAATGCCGATCAGCGCGCCGAAGGTGAAGGCGTGCAATAGCTCACCAGCATAAAAGAGACCAAACTTCATGCCGCTATACTCGATGTGGAAACCGGCCACGATCTCGGATTCGGCCTCGTTCAGGTCAAAGGGCGAACGACCGAGCTCGGCCACGGCGCTGATCAGGAACACGAGCATCCCCAGCGGTGAAAGCACCACAAACCACACCCGTTGCGCTTCTACCACTCCCTTCATCCCCATCGTCCCGGCCAGCACGGTAGGGATGAGCAGGGCCACGACCATCGGAATCTCGTAGGCGATCATGGCCGCCACCTGGCGGAAAGCCCCCAACAAGGCATACTTGTTGTTCGAGGCCCAACCGGCCATGATCACGGAGAGCGTCCCCAGCGCGCCGGCTGCCACCAGGTAAACCAGCGCCACGTTCAGGTCCACGCCCAGGATCGTCGGCGCCAGCGGCACTACGGCCCATAGCAGCAAAACCGAAAGCAGCGAAAGGATCGGCGCCAGGTTATAGAGAAACTTCTCCGCGCCCCAGGGCGTAATATCTTCCTTCGTGATCAACTTCAACACATCCGCAAAAGGCTGGAAAATGCCGAAAGGCCCCACGCGATTCGGCCCCAGCCGATCCTGGAAGCGCGCCACTACCTTACGCTCGATCCAGACCAGGAAGATATCGAAGACCATCAGCGCAGTGATCAACACCACCACACCGAGTGCTGCGACCAATGCCTGCGCCAGGTCCTGACTCAGGCCCCAGCCCACAAGCAGATTCTCCAGCCAGGAGCCGATGAATGCGATCGGATCACTCCATACGCTCATAGACTCTCCTCATAAGACAATCTGTAATCTGGAAAACGAAAGAAAAGGCTGAAAGGAATTTCCTTCAGCCTTTTCATACCCCAAATGCCCATCATCAAACCCATTCAAGCATCCCTTTGCGCCAGACATAGACCAGCCCTGCTACCAGGATGCCGATAAAGAGGATGCCCTCGATAACGACAAAAAGCGGCAACTGATTCAGCGTCAGCGCCCACGGAAAGAGAAATGCTACCTCTACATCGAAAAGCAGGAACACCAGCGCAAAAATGTAATACTGCGCCCGGAACTGCACCCAGTTCTCTCCCACCGTCTCCATGCCGCACTCGTACTGGCTCTGCTTGATGGGATTAGGTTTCTTGGGTCCCAGTAGCCAGGCGACCAAGATCGCCGAAGCCGGCACAATCGTGCCCACCAGCAGGAAGAACGCTACAATCAGCCACTCTTTCTGCATAGCATCTCCACAGTCAGGGATTTTCTCAGGTCTCGCGACTGCCTGAGGACATAAATTTGAACAGGCAGAAATCCTACCAGCCTGACAAATACGGCAAGATTGTACCATAACGTACATACGGTGACAATTAACCTTGTCAAGAAATCTCATGATTTTCGTCACGTTCTAAACAGGAATTTCAACAGGGCGACGATAGACGGTGGACCGTAGACCGTGAATGTACGTCCGGGTACGGGTTTTCTAATTTGATATGGTAGAGAACGCGCTCCTTGATCTTCAAAGGTGACTCTATCAAACCCAATCGGCGCTCGCAGGGCCGCGCCCAACCAAACGAAATCTCGCTCGGCGCCCGGAATTTAGCCTCGCCCAGAAACGTGCCTGCCCCTGCCAAGCAACCGAGCCTCGGCTTGCTACATCACTTCTGCATCCACGATTCACCCCCTCTAATAAAGGTATAATTGACCCCATGATCGCCACCATACGCGGCGAAGTGATCCAGGTGGAAGACAACGCGCTGGTACTGGAAGTAGGCGGTATCGGCTTGCGCATCTTCGTCCCGCGAGCCCTGCTCGGAAAAGTGCGAAACGGAGATGGCCTCTTGCTACATACCCATCTCGTCGTGCGCGCCGATGCACTGACCCTTTACGGGTTTGAAACCATCGCCGAACGCGATGTCTTTAACCTGCTCCTCGGAGTCGAGGGAATCGGCCCCAAAACAGCCCTGGCCATCCTCTCAGCCCTCAATGTGGAAACGATCCGTCGCGCCGTGAGCGAAAAAGAGCCGGAGTTGCTGGCACGCGTGCCGGGCGTGGGCGCCAAAACCGCTCAACGCATCGTCCTCGCCCTCCAGGATCGCTTCAAGGCCGGGGATGTTCTCTCCCAGGTAGCCGCCCTCTCGGATGTAGATAGTGAAGTCCTTGCCGCCCTGACTGCCCTGGGCTACAGCGTCGTCGAAGCACAAACGGCCTTGCAATCCTTGCCATCCGATGCCCCTCGCGACGTAGAAGAACGCCTACGACTGGCTCTGCAATTTTTCCAAAAGTAACACCACTCTCATCGGTATGTCCCCCTACGCGGCATCCATCTATTACACACTCTCCCCTGCTTCAGAAAACGATCCACCCCTCCTGCTCCTACATGGCGCCGGTGGCAGCCGTCTTTCCTGGCCCCCCCTGCTCAGGCGACTAAGCGGAAGAGTGGTTTATACCCTCGATCTGCCGGCGCATGGACGATCCGCCGGCCCCGCCTGTGACTTGATCCCCGCCTATGCCGCCAAAGTTGCCGAATGGATGCAGGCACTGAGCCTGCCACCGGCCGTGATCGTTGGGCACTCCATGGGCAGCGCCATCGCCCTCACCCTGGCACTAGAGCATCCCGATCGCGTTCAGGCATTGGTCTTGATCGGCGGCGGAGCCCGCCTGCGCGTGCACCCTTCGCTCCTGGAATGGACAAAACGGCCGGAAACCCTCGAACAGGCCATTCAGACCTTGCTGGAATGGGGCTTCGGCCCGAATTCTCCCCAGGCGCTCAAAGACCTGGCCGCGCAGCACATGCGCCAAACCCCACCGCTCACCTTCCACGCCGATTTTCTGGCCTGCGATCGCTTCGATGTGCGCGACCGCTTGGTGGAAATTTTCCACCCCACCCTCATCCTTTGCGGAACAGAAGACCGCATGACCCCGCCCCGTTTCTCCGAATTCCTGGCCGAAAATTTGCCGAACGCGCACCTGCAAATGATCGAAAACGCCGGTCACATGCTCATGCTCGAACAGCCTCAGGTGGTGAAAGAGGCCATTCACACCTTCCTGCAAGCACAATCAACAGGTAACCCTTAAAATCCACCTTTGCGAGGACTCATGAAGCGAAAGATCAAACTGATTCTCAACCCCATGGCCGATATGGGCAATGCCTGGCGCGCCGCCTCCGATTTGCGCCCGATCATCGAAGAATACGGCGGCGCAGATTGGAGCGGCACCGTTTACCCCACCCACGCCACCGAGCTGGCCCGCCAGGCCGGAGAAGAAGGATACGAACGGGTGATCGCCATCGGCGGCGATGGCACCGTGCACGAGGTGCTCAACGGCCTCATGCAGCTCCCCCCGGAACGGCGCCCGATCCTCGGCGTCGTGCCACTCGGCTCCGGCAACGATTTCGCCCGTGCCATCGGCGTCCCCACCCGCCCCGCCGAGGCCCTACGCCGCGCCCTAATCGGCGACCCCCGTCCGGTGGACCTCGGTCGCGTACGCGATGACCTCGGACGCGAAGAATATTTCGATAACACCCTCGGCATCGGGTTCGATGGCGTCGTCAACCTGCGTTCCCATCGCCTGCCACTCATCCGCGGCTTCCTCATGTACTTCGTCGCCGTCGTTCAGACCATCCTGCTCAATTTCGACCCGATGAGGCTCCAGATCGAAACCGATTCCGAAACCATCGATCTCTCCGCGCTCATGCTCACCCTCTGCAACGGTCCGCGCGAAGGGGGCGGCTTTCACGTTGCGCCCAACGCGCGCCCCGATGATGGCATTCTCGATTACGTCCTCGTCTCCAAAGTCTCCCGTCCCATGATGTTCCGCCTGATCCCCGAATTCATGAACGGCACCCAAGCGCGTTTCCCGCAAGTGCGCCTCGGCACCTTCCGCCGCCTCAAACTGACTTCCGATCGTCCCCTCTATATCCATGCCGATGGCGAAGTCTTCAGCGGTTTTGGCACCCGCCTGCACCATCTGGAAGTGGAAGTCATGCCGGGAGCTTTGCACGTCGCTTCCTGACCTATGCCGAATCTGGTTCAATCCTTATATGGTCAAGATCGAGAACACCTCGCCCTCGTAGCCGATCTCTGGGAAATAGCCTCCCTGCCCTCCGAAGCCGCCGCGGCCGCCGAAGCCCTTGCGCACTCGTTGAGGGACCCGGAGCGGATCGCGGCGAAAGTAGCCTCCTTCCCCGCCGAAGCAAAAGAGGCTTTGCGGGCGCTGATCAAAGCCGGTGGGCGCCTGCCTTGGGCCACCTTCAGCCGCCGCTTTGGCGAAATCCGCAGCATGGGGCCGGCGCGCCGCGAACGGGAGCAACCGCACCGCAATCCGATCTCCGTTTCCGAACTACTCTTCTATCATGCCCTGCTGGCACGCGCCTTCTTCGATACCCCCTCCGGCCCTCAGGAATTCGCCTATCTTCCCGATGACCTGCTGCCCCTCCTGCGCCCCCTCTTCCCGGAAGAGCCGATCACCATCCCACAACTCGGTCGCCCGGCGCGCACTTCCGAACGCGGCTACCTTTTGCCCTTTAGCGATACCCTTCTGGATGAACTGACCACCCTCTTGGCCGCCCTGCGCCTGGGGCGCGACCCACAGCAGGAAAACTGGCGCTACCCCCTCAACGTCATGCGTGCCCTGCTGGAAACCGTCGGTCTCACGCGCCAGGGCGAAGTTCAGGGAGAAGCCGTCCGCGCCTTTCTCGAAATGCCGCGACCGCAAGCGTTGGGTTTTCTGCATCAGGCCTGGTTGCAGAGCCGCACCTTCAACGAACTGCGCCTCCTGCCCCATTTGCTCTTCGAAGGGGAATGGGAAAACCCCGCCTGGGAGACCCGACAGCGCATTCTAGGATTCCTGGCCGCCCTGCCCCCCGGCGAATGGTGGCACCTGCCCTCGTTCATTCAAGCCATCAAAGAGCAATTCCCGGATTTTCAGCGTCCCGCTGGCGATTACGATTCCTGGTTCATCCGCCGCCGTGTCGATGGGCGCTTCCTGCGCGGCTTCGGCAGTTGGGATGAAGTCGAAGGAGCGCTCCTGCGCTTCTTTCTGCTGGAATTGTTACCGATGTTAGGCATTGTGGAACGCGCCGCCCCTTCCGCCGATGAAGAGATCATCGCCTTTCGCATCCACCCGGCCTGGCGATTACAACCTTCGGAAGAAGGCTACCGGCTGGAATTGCAAGGCCAGCTGCCCTTCACGGCAGAGGATGGAAAAATTGCCATCACATCACAGGGAGGCTTGCGCCTCTCGCCACAAGTACCGCGCAAGGTGCGCTACCTGCTGGCGCGCATGGCCGAATGGGAAGGCACCGTGCGCGGGGAATACCGCTATCGCATCACAGTGGCCTCGCTGCAGCGCGCCGCCCGCCAGGGATTGAAAGTCGAACACCTCATCCCCCTCCTGCGCCAAAACAGCGCCGCCGAACTCCCCCCAAACCTGCTCAAAGCCCTGGAACGCTGGGGACAACGCGGCGCGGAAATGACCATAGAAGAACACATCATCCTACGCCTCGGAGATGAACAGCTGGCCGAAGCCCTGCGTCGCTCCCCGGCCGCGCGCTTCCTCGGCGAACCCCTCGGCCCCAAGGCCTTCCTCATCCCTCGTGGCAACGAACGGAAATTGCTCGAAGTCCTCCTCACGCTGGGATGGTTGGTGGAGGATAAGCGGAAAGAATGAAGAAAGGCTCCCCCTCAAACGAGGAGGAGCCTTTGCTTTTGCTCTATGCGCTCGGTACTACGGCGTGACAAAGGACTCTGTTGACCACTGACTGGGTCCATTCGCCGCATTCGCCCGCACCCGCCAGTAAATCGTTCTGCCGGCAGGCAAAGAGGTCGTGAAGGTATATTCGGAAGTGTAAACGGTGACGTTCTTAAGCAAGGTTCCAAATGTGGGCGAGAGCGAAACCTGAACCGTATAGCTCGTGGCACCGCTTACATCGTCCCAATTCAGGGTAGGAGTAAGAGTACCGATTGTCGCACCACCGCCCGGAGTTAGATTGACGGGAGCCGTTACAGCGATGCGGAACGCACGAGTCGCCGTCCAACCTGCCGTTTGGTTATACGGATTGTAGGAGGCAACGCGCCAGTAGTACTTTGTATTCGGTGTCAGCGAGCCCATAGAGAGCGTGTAGGACGAAACAGTGCCTGTAGTCGTATCCAACAAAGGAGAGCTAAAGTCACTGTTGTCATCTACTTGCACCCTGTAGTATGAGAGGTAAGTGGGAGTAACGTCGCTCCAATCCAAAGTCACGCTGCTTGCCGATGGGTGAATCAGCGCATTGTGGACAGGCAGTTTGAGCCCCGGTTTAGGCGGAGCAGGGGTACAAGTGTGAATATCCACATCATCAATGAACCATCCCCAATCCGTATAGGAATCATACCCGGCATGGAATCGGATGAGAATGGATTGGCCGGCCAAGGGGGTCAGATTGTAGCGCATGCGGGTGGGAGTCTGTCGCCCATTGGCGACGAAAGCAAGCCGCCCAGCAAGAGGATTTGGGTTGTAGTAATAGGCATTGCTTAAGAGAGCAATGGTGGTAATTTTCCCATTATAGTTCACACCACCATTGAAGAGCGGCTTCATATCTAGCCAGGTCGCACCACCATCCAGGCTATACTCTACCACCCCACCATCGTAGTTGTACTTGGTTGTACCTTGATGGAACGCCTCAAACAAATAGAGGTGAGTAAAGGTGAGATAGATTTTCTCATTCAGAGGCAGAGAAACGGGGCTAGCAGTGGCAACAAACTCCTCAGCGTAACTTATATAATCATAAGTCACTTCCCAAGGCCCCTGCAAGGTCAGGACAGTATTCGATGCACTACCGATAATCCCCACCGCGGAATCCGGGGTGTAAGTAGAGTAAGAGCCTGCCTTGTTTACCGTACCAACCCACTGGGCAAAACCACCCTCAAAGTTATCTTGAAACAGATTCTGGGCATAGTACAGGCCGGGTGGACAAACTGGAGCCATTACACCGGTAATCGCCGCAGGACGGATATGCATTTTTACCGCTTCGGTGGCATCTTTGACTTCCTGACAATTCGCTGCGGTGAAACCGGCCTCATTCGCCAAAGCCATTGCCTGGCAGGCACTGTTCAAAGCCAGGTAAAGATCGTAATAATTCGCGCTGGGGAAAAGATACGTGGTCAGCACTTTGTAGTATAGAGCCGCCACCTTGTTAACCCCAAGCGGACTGACCGTTTTGTAGTTAAACGTGCCGCCATCCACCATCAAATAGGCCGCCTTGTTGTTCACACCACTGTTTATGTGAACTCCACCGTAATCACCTGGGCCCTTATAGTACTTCGGGCTGGTCATGGAATCCGGATCACCATAGGCAGGCGGGTTTTTCATACTACGAATGACCCACAGATAGCCAAACGGCGCCAGAATGTCCTCACCAACCAGCCAGCGGTATGTCGTATCAGCACCGGAGATACGATCGCTGCTGTAAGAAAGATCCACCAGCTCACCGAACACATCCGACATGGATTCATTGATGGCACCTGATTGGTAGATGTAGTACAGACCGGCAGTGTATTCCGTCACACCGTGGGTTAGCTCATGGGCGGTTACATCGTCGGTGGTGAACAGGTCACCGAAAACCATCTGGGTGCCATCCCAATAAGCATTCTGATACCAACTGAGGGAAGTATATGCAGGCCCGTAATCTACAACAGCTTTCAAGGTCATCCCGGCATCATCAATGCTATCCCGTCCAACGTTCGTCCAAAAGAAGTTATAGGTGTCGTTCAGATGTTGTTTGGCTTCAGCAGCATCATTGACTCCAACAGAGCCGGAAGCAGATGAATAGCCACTACAATTGGGGCTGCTGTTGTTGCAAACGAGAAAATCATCAGTAACAACACCGTTATTCAAACCACCATATACTTCCCAATTTGCAGTACCCCCACTAAGAGCCTCGATACTCTCTTCTACAGTTTGTTGAGCAGAAGGCTTGATTACTTTTTTCTCTTTCGGCTCCAGGTTCCAGCCTTCATCTAGTCGATCATAGCGGATGGCTAATTTGCCGTTATGCGCGTTGATGAGCATCACCTCGTGGAAGGAACGCTCACCCGTGCCCCTTACTTCTACCTTCCACACGAGCTGAGCAGGCAAAGCAGGGCTGGTAAACAGACGCTCATCGTAAATCCAAAGAGAAGGTTCGGCAGTGCTCAGGATAGAAGCATTCTGCCCATGCACTTTCGCCACCATCTGGTGAGCAATCTGCACAGCTTCTTCGGCAGAGAGCGCGGGAGTGACATCCACGTTCAGACCCGTAGAGAATTTGCCGGCAACGGCATAGTTAAACAGCCTACCGCCATAGAACTGCTGGTTGATGACCATATTTCCACCGAACACCGGCACCCCGCGGTAGAGCTGCTGATAGCGGTTGACAAACGTGGTGACCTCGCCGTTGAACTGTTGCGCCCGATACATGCTCAGTTCCTGCCCCGGATTACGAATGCCAAAGGCAGGGGCATAGCGATTGACCAGTGATTCGGCAATCTGCTCGGTCGAGAGGGCGCTCAAATCGCCTACCATCGCCCGTAAGGCGACCGCATCCCCGCTCACGAAGATCAGCTGACCGGTCTCCGGGTCATATGCTCGCTTTTCACCGCTCCCCTGGCCTAACGATCCTGCGTTTGCACTTCCGGCAGGAAACAACGAAAAAAGCAGTATAAAGACCATAATAGTAGAAACGAACCAAAGGGAAAAGCGTTTGTACATATATACCTCCATGAATTTGGATTAGTATGCCCACAATTATACAACTTTTGCTACTTCCCACATCTTAAAAAATCAAGATTTCGTGTCTTTATTCCACCCATCCAAAAATTCCAGCACGCGACCCAGCACCTCTTCGATGCTCAACTCATCGGTTTCCACGATCAGGTCGGCATGGGCACGGGCGTGTGCCAGACGACGCTGTTGCTCCTGATATTCCTCCATCGTCCAATTCAGCGCACGGCGACGCACGGTGGTTTCATACGAAGCGTTCAAAAAGATCAGCACATCTGGATGGCTCAAGCGAAGCCACATATCAGGAACATAAGAATGCTCCTGAGCAATGTGGCGACAGGTGTAACCGTGCCGGCTCAAACCGGCGATCAGAGTAGATTTCCCCGCTCCGCAAGGACCCACAACACCGATCAGGGGTCGCTTGGTACTCATGGAAAGCGTATCGGCAGGCGCACGCTCATCCGGCGCACATTATCCTCTCCATCGGGCAAAATGCTTAGGACCACGACGCTGATATCATCGGTGGGACGGCCTTCATCCAGGGTGAGTGCCAGGTTGAGCAACGAATCGGCGATTTCCTGGGGCGTCGGCTGACGCTCTTCGAGCAGGGAGCGTAGTACGATTTCGATCTCCGGCCTCCGTCCATGGCGACTTCCGGCGTGCACCAGACCGTCGGTACAGACGATCAGGACCAGGCCGGGGGTGAGATCGAATTCGGTGATCGATGGGCGAATATTCCGTGCCGTACCGATCGGCGGGGTAGGCTCATCCAATCGCTGGATGTTTTCCCCCATGCAGACAAAAACCGGCGCCGGGTTGTTGCGGGTAAGCACAATCGTGCCACTCTGCAGGTCCACCGAAAGGATGTTCAGGGTGCAAGAAACCTTGCCTTTTTTCTCGGTGTAGAGGGTATCAGAAGCGGCACGAGCCGCCGCCCCATCGCGCACCCCTTCCGAAAGCAAACTCAGAACCTTACGCACCACCATCATGGAGATGGCTTTCGCCCCCGGTCCGGAAGTCTGCCCATCGGCCAGCACGACCGAAATGCCCCCGTTGGGTCGCTCGATCACTTCCAGGGTATCGCCGCTTTCGGATGTCGCATATTTGTTGATTTTGGCAACGGCAACCTGTACTTCCATGCGCCTGCCATTCTCCGAGAGATGGTTATTCTTTCTTCTCTGCCGTTGCTTTCGCTTCTTCCGGCTTTTCTTCCTTCTTTTCTCCACTCAGGCCGGCCTTGAAATTGCGAATGCCTTCACCGAGCTCACCGGCGATCTTTGAAATGCGCCCCGGCCCGAACAGGATGAGAATGATCAGCAGAAGGATCAACAGTTCTTCAATGCCAAATCGAGTGAACATTCTTTTATCTCCTTACAAGAGTTGTGTGGATTATGATACCACACTTTGGCTTGCCGGTTTCCTGTATAATGTGAAGTGAGCTTTGCAAGCGTCTCCAAAATCGTTTTGGGAGTGAGCCATGTCTGAAGCCTCGCGCAAAAAAATCACCCTGCCGTATCTGTTTGAAAAGGTGAAAAAGGGGGAGCCGATCACCTGGTTAACCTGTTACGACTATCCCACTGCATGGTTGATGGAACAGGCCGGCATCGAAATGCTCCTGGTGGGCGATAGCCTAGGAATGACCATGCTGGGCTATGAGAGCACCCTGCCCGTGACCATGGATGATATGATCCGCCACGCCCAAGCAGTGCGGCGCGGCGCACCGACGGCCTTCGTCGTTGGAGATATGCCCTATATGAGCTACCAGCCCTCCAACGAGATCGCCGTGCGCAATGCCGGCCGCTTCATGGCCGAAGCCGGCTGCGATGCCATCAAGCTCGAAGGGGGCGCGGCCATGGCCGAACGGGTTCGGGCGATCGTGGATGCGGGCATACCCGTGATCGGACACCTAGGATTGACACCCCAATCGGCATCCATGCTCGGTGGCTTCCGTCTGCAGGGGAAGACGGCGGCGCTGGCCAAACGCATCGTAGAGGACGCCAAAATCCTGGAACAGGCCGGAGCCTTCATGATCCTGCTCGAAATGGTCCCCGATCGGGTGTGTCAGATCATCACCGAGCGCGCCGAAAACTGCATCATCATGAGCCTGGGCTCCGGGCCTCATGCGCATGGTCAGTTGCTCATCTATCACGATATGTTCGGCCTCTATCCGCGCTTCAAGCCGAAGATGGCCAAAGTCTATGGTGATGCCGCCGGGCTGATCCTGAACGGGCTGAAGGCCTACCGCGAAGAGGTCATCGAGCGTCGTTTCCCGCAGCCGGAAAACTGGTTTGGCATGCCGGATGAGGAATTCGAGACCTTAAAGCGCATGCTCGCCGAAGAAGGATAGGTTTCATGCGCATCCTTTTGACCGGCGCCACCGGTTATGTCGGCGGTCGCCTGGCACCGCGTTTGCTCCAGGCCGGTCATCATGTTCGATGCCTGGTGCGCGATCCGCAACGTCTGCGCGGGCGCCCTTGGGCCTCACAGGTCGAGATCGTGCAGGGTGATGCGTTAGACGAGGCCTCTCTGAGCCGAGCGATGCAAGGCGTGGACGTGGCCTACTACCTCATTCACGGAGTACAAGGGGGGAAAGTGAACGTGGAGCGAGAGCTCCATGTCGCCCGTGCCTTTGCCCAGGCGGCAGAAGCGCAACGGTTGCAGCGTATCATTTACTTGGGTGAACTGGTACATCCTACTGCTCCGCTCTCCCCGTATCTGCGCGCACGGCATGAGACAGGCTACATCCTGCGCCAAGGAAGTGTGCCGGTCACCGAATTTCGCGCCGGAATGATCGTCGGCTCCGGCAGCCTGCTCTTTGAGATGATCCGCTACCTGGTAGAGTATCAGCCCATCCTGATCTGCCCGAGGTGGTTTTTCTCTCAGGCGCAACCGATCGCTATTCGCAATGTATTGGAATATTTACTCGCCGCGCCGGAAAGGCCCGAAAGCGCCGGAAAACTCATCGAGATCGGCGGTGCGACGCAATTGACCTATGCCCAAATGTTGCTGGAATATGCCGCCGAACGCGGCCTGAAGCGCTATCTGATCCCGACCCCGGTCTACGCGCCGCGCCTTTCGGCCTATTGGGTGCACATGGTGACGCCGGTGCCGTGGTGGGCTGTGTTGCCGCTGATCGAAGGCCTGCATGCCGATCTGATCGTGCGAGACGATCTGGCAGGGCGGCTTTTTCCGGAAATTGTGCCCCTCGATTTTCGCTCCGCCGTGCGCCTGGCACTGGGACGCATTGCCCGCGACGATGTGGAAACCTCCTGGTCCGACGCACTGGTGACCACGGCCGGGGATGTGCGTCCCTACACCTTCAAGGTCGAAGAAGGGATGATGATCGAGCGGCGACAGGCAGTGGTAGACCTACCGGCAGAAGCCCTATTCCGAGCCTATTGCGGGTTAGGGGGGGAACGTGGCTGGCTCTACATGGATTGGGCCTGGGAAGTGCGCGGCTGGCTAGATAAACTCGTCGGTGGCGTAGGCACACGCCGCGGGCGCCGTCACCCCGACGAATTGCGCCCCGGTGAAGCGCTGGACTTTTGGCGCGTGGAGGCGATCGAAGCTCCGCACCTGCTTCGGCTGCGCGCCGAGATGAAGGTGCCGGGTAAAGCCTGGTTGCAGTTCGAGTCCGTGCCGCAAGAGGGAGGGAAAACCTGTTTTCAGATCACGGCCTATTTTGCGCCGCGCGGCCTCGGCGGGCTGATCTACTGGTATCTTCTTTGGCCCTTTCACAAGTTCATCTTCGATGGGCTCATGCGTAAGCTCATCGAACGCGCCAAAGCGATCCATCGAGGGATGGCATGAAGCCCCGTGTTCTGGTCACAGGGGCAGATGGCTTCGTCGGGCGCCACTTGATCCCGTTGTTGCTGGAGCGGGGTTACACGGTGCGGGCGATGGTGCGGCGCAAGCAAGCGTTGCTCCACGCTCCATGGGCCGATCGGGTAGAAATTTGTGAGGGGGATGTCCTGAAACCTTCAACTCTGGAGAATGCCTGCCGTGGAATGGATGTGGCCTTTTACCTCGTCCATCTCATGGGGGTGGGAAAAGGACACGCGCAGGCCGAAGCACAAGGAGCACAAAATTTTGCCCGTGCCGCGGCGCAGGTAGGGGTGCAACGCATTATCTACCTCGGCGGTCTGGTGCCCCAAGGAGAGACCCCGGTAGCCCTGCATCTCCGTTCGCGCCTGGAAACCGGCCGCATCCTACGAGAGGGCCCCGTGCCGGTGACCGAGTTGCGATCGGCGATCATTCTCGGCCAGGGCAGTCTTTCATTTGAGATGATCCGCGGGTTGGTGGATACATTACCGATTTTGCCCCTGCCACCTTGGGCGCGCAACCGAACGCAACCGGTCGATATTGATATCGTGCTGGCGGCGCTTTTGGCCGTCCTTGAGTGCGCCGATACGGCAGGCGAGACATATGAGATCGGATGCTCGGACGCATTGAGCTACGCTGAAGTCCTACGCGCCTATGCCCAGGTTCGCGGCAAACGTCCTGCGATCTTCTTTCTCCCCTTTCCCCTCCCGCTGGGGCTGTTGGCGCGCTTCACGGCCCTGCTTTCCGGGGTCCCTCTACCGGTCACCCAGGCTTTGATCGAGGGCTTGCGCAACGAGACCTATATACGATCTCGTCCATTCCATCCGGCCCTCAGCGAGTTACCTCGGATTTCCTGTGTCGCTTCGATAAAAAAAGCCCTTCAGCACACCCATCCTCGATTTCTATGGCGGTTTTGGGAATCGAATGAGGCGGCGGTGCGCTCTCTCCACACGCAGGGAATGTTTCTGCGCTCGGAATGTTTTCGGTCGATCAGCGAAAAAGCATTCTCGGAGGTTCTCTTGCGCCTTTGTGCACAAGGGTGGGCGGTGGAGGCTGAGGAGGCCAATCTACGGCGGCTGGTAAAAGATACCTCGTTGGGACGCTGGTGGTGGGAGTGGAAGATCACGAATAGGGATTCCTCCCTCTTGGTGCGGCAGAGCCTGTTTTTCTACCCGCGAAGCGGATTGGGGTGGTTGCTCTGGCCGGCACTCTCCGCTTTGCTTTGGAGGCGAACCTCCGCTTTTTGCGAAAAGTGATGACAAAATAGGACGTACCTGTGGTATCGCAATTCGCTTCAATGCTTCCAGGAGATCGTTTTTTCAAGGGTGAAGTCTCATAATTGATGCATAGCGTGCCATGCCCGCTCAGACGAGATTGAGACGAGGATGTTAAAAGCCCCAATGATCGCAGGTCAGGTGGTATAATCAAAAATGTCAATCCATTTGGGTGATGAGGCTCACCCTAAACCGCCGTTCGGCTGATAGCCTCTACAGAGGAGCAAACTCTCTGTAGAGGCTTTTTCTTTAGACCGGCAAACGGATCGTCAACACGAGGAAGACAGATGGTTTCTCTTAGTGTCCTTAACGGCAAGAACGGCTCGCACGTCGAGGCAACTTGTCAACCCGATTTCTTTTCTGACCTGAACCTCGATCGGGTAATCGATGCTATCACCGCATCGAAACAGGAATACAACTTACAGCCAATTTTTTGGACCCCTCTGCGTGATGTACAGACCATCCGCCATCGGCAGGAAGTATTTCAGGACCTGGAAAACGAGCCTGTCATGCAGGCCGTTAAACAGTTTGCCGAAGGTATGAGCGTGATGCGGCGGTATCTGAACATGGTAGAGAGGCTTGACTTCGATTATCACCGAAAGGGATGGTTTCTAGAGGCAACTCTGGTCTACTGTTCCACCGTGGCCGCCCTAGCCCGTCAACTAGAAAGTCTCCCCTTGCGCTCTCACGGCCTTTCAGCCTTTCGGGAATACCTGACACACTACATTCGGTCATCAGAATATCGCTCCCTGGCGGCCGAAGGAGAACAGGTCAAGAGCGCTCTAGCCGAAGTGCGCTACTGCGTGATGATCGAGAGCGGCAAATTTAGGGTGAAACGCTACGAGGGGGAGGCAGACTATAGCCCGCAGATAGAGAACATTTTCAGAAAATTCAAACAAAACGATGTCCAGGATTACCTGGCACGCTTCCCGGAAAGAAACGGGATGAGCCACATCGAGGCCATCATCCTAGATTTTGTCTCCAGGCTATATCCTGAACCGTTTGCCGCACTGGATCACTTCTATGCAGAACACAACCCGTTCATTGATGAGACCATTCAAGCCTTCGATCGCGAGATCCAGTTTTACGTGGCCTATTTGGATTTCATTGCCGGCCTAAAAAGCCATGGATTACCCTTCTGCTATCCCCAAGTCAGTGCTACAAGCAAAGCGATCTATGTGCGCGGAGGTTTCGATCTTGCCCTGGCACACGCCCGGCGTTCCAATCCAAGCACCATTGTGTTGAACGACTTTTCTCTCAATGGGACAGAACGCATTCTTGTCATTACGGGGCCGAATCAAGGAGGCAAAACGACGTTTGCCCGCATGTTTGGGCAATTACACTACTTGGCCGCTCTTGGTTGTCCCATTCCGGGACAAGAGGCCGCGCTTTTCGTGCCCGATCGAATCTTCACCCATTTCGAGCGCATGGAGGATATTCAAAACCTGCGGGGAAGACTGGAAGATGACCTGATGCGCATGCACGATGCGCTCATCCATGCCACCCCCAACAGCATCTTTATCGTCAATGAGGCCTTTTCCTCCACCACGGCTAAGGATGCACTCTTCCTGAGCAAAGAGATCATGAACCGTCTGATGGTTTTGGACGTTCTGGGCGTTTGGGTGACTTTTCTGGACGAATTGGCTTCGCTCAGTGAGAAAACGGTCAGCATGGTGGCCGCGGTGAACCCTGACGAGCCAACTCAGCGCACCTTCAAGATCGTGCGTAAACCTGCCGATGGGTTAGCCTATGCCCTCTCGCTGGCCCGTAAATATGGCCTGACCTATGAGCAACTCCAGGAGCGAATCCCATGATGAAGGTCTTCTTGCTGTATCCCGATCGAGACTTTGATCCGAAGCAGCCGTTACCGCCCAACGTGGACGATCTGACACAAGACCTGGCTCTGAACATTCTGCTGCAGGCGATGGCTCAGGGAGATAAATTCCTATTCCAGGTCGCCCGCCAGGTGTTGTTCTCGTCGCTCGATGACATAGCTCCTATCCTGTATCGTCAAGCTATCCTGAAAGATTGCTTGAGACACCCCCAGATTATCCGTGAAATCTATCAGATTCCACTGGAATTCCAAGAACGGAAACGCAAGCGCTGGCTGTGGGTTTCACCGCGTCATTCTTCCCCCAGTTCGATCTTGAGCAGTGCCCGAGAATTGCTGGAGGCCTCTCTTGATTTGCTGCGCCGGTTGCGAGCGATCGCCGATCAGAATGTGCACACGTTTGAGTCGCAGGGATTCCGGCGCTTTTTTACCATGATCCAGCAGGAACTGGACGACGAATATCTGGACCTTGTGGAGCAGCACGTGCAACAGCTCCGCTTCCCCCAAGGCATTTTGCTCAGCGCACAACTGGGCAAAGGGAACGAAGGGAGTGGATATTTTCTCTGCTATCCGAACGATGCAGGTCAGCATTGGCTTCAGCGTCTTTTTGCCTCGCGTTCACCGTCTTACTCCTATACGCTCGCCCCTCGGGATGACGCGGGAGCACGTGTGCTAGGTGAATTGCGCGATCTTGGGCTTGCGCGGGCGGCGAATACCGTCGCGCAGGCGGCCGAACACGTAGAAAGTTTCTTCAACGTGCTGCAATGGGAACTGGCATTTTACGTTGCTTCCATCAACCTTTATGAGCAGCTGATGGTTCTAGGCGAACCGATCACCTTTCCTCAACCCACATTCGCCAATGAGCGCCGCTTCTCTTGCACAGGACTCTACGATATCACCCTGGCACTGACCATGCAGTCCCCTGTCGTAGGGAATGACATCAGCGCCGATGGAAAATCCCTAATCGTGATCACCGGTCCAAACCGAGGCGGAAAGACCGTCTTCTTGCGCAGCGTTGGGCTGGCACAACTCATGATGCAATGCGGGATGTTCGTCCCGGCCGAAGCGTTCCAGGCCAATCTAGCAAGTGGGTTGTTCACGCATTTTGTGCGGGAAGAAGATCGCACCATGAAAAAGGGCAAGTTTGGGGAGGAGCTCGATCGCATGAGCCGAATTGTCGATCACCTCGTTCCAAACGCTCTGCTGCTGTTGAACGAATCCTTCTCCTCCACCAACGAGCGCGAAGGTTCAGAAATTGCCAGACAAATCATCAGCGCCTTGCTGAGAAAGAGGATCAAGGTGTGCTATGTGACCCATCTATATGAGTTTGCCCGCTCCTGCTACGGAGAGGAGGTCCTGTTCCTGCGCGCCGAGAGATTGCCGAACGGGGAACATACGTTTAAGGTCAAGGAGGCCGAACCGCTCGAGACGAGTCACGGAATAGACCTGTATCGTAAGGTGTTCGAGATCGAAGGCTCGCGCTAACCCCGGCATCCCTCTACAGACGACCGTTCCTTTTTTGCAACGCTCATATACTTACAAAGCCCCTCGCGTTAAATGAGATCGACTTCCAATCCCACTGCAACACGCCAACATTGACCTTCGTCCTTTCGGTTTTTCGCCTTCTCAGCAGTCAAGCATTGAAAAACCTTGCTAAGGAAAAATCACGAAGGTCTCACCTCTGCACCCAATTTGCTCTAGGAGAGAAACGGAAAACGATCTTCAGCGGCCTCCATGCCCTACAGGGGGTCTTCGCAGCCGACTGTAGATGTAGAGCAACGGGTAAATCAGGAGAAGGAACAGGTCGAACACCAGCAATATCAACCCTATTTTCATCTCAGCACCTCCTTGCCGGTGTTTCGTGAAAGAGCGGATAAGAAAGGCGCTCTCTTTTTGCTGCGAAGAAAGCGCCTCATGTTATAATGCCGAAGGTGGGAGTCGAACCCACACTCCACGAGGGAACACGATTTTGAGTCGTGCGCGTCTGCCAGTTCCGCCACTTCGGCGTATGCTGTTGTCAGCTATAGTATAACAAACTTCAAGCCAAAAGGTCAAGATGAAACTGGGAATCATCGGCCTGCCGCAGGCAGGAAAAACCACACTTTTCAACGCACTCACGCGCGGTCACGCGCCGATCAAGGCTTCTTCCGGAAAACTGGAAGTCCATACGGCTGTTGTAGATGTGCCGGATGAACGCATCGATCGTCTTTCGGCGATGTTCAAGCCGCGCAAGACGATCTATGCGAAAGTAACCTATGCCGATATTGCCGGATTAGAAGGAAGCGCCTCCAAGGGAGGCATTGCCGGGCCGTTGCTCAATCAATTGAGCCAGATGGACGGCTTCATCCATGTGGTGCGCTGTTTTGAGGATGAAAACGTGCCGCATCCGGCCGGTTCGGTCAACCCGGCGCGCGATGTGGAAAGCATGTTGGGCGAGCTCCTGCTAAACGATCTGGTCATGGTGGAGCGTAAGCTGGAGCGCCTGGACGAAGAACGACGCAAAGGTGGGACGGATAAAGCCCTTAACGAGCGTCAAACGGCCCTTTTCAACCGCCTGCATCAGGCGCTGGAAAGCGGCACACCTTTGCGGACCTTGGACTTAACGGCCGAAGAAACGCGCGAACTAGCCAGCTTTGGCCTGTTGACGCGCAAGCCCATCCTCACCGTCTTCAACCTCGGCGAAGGGCAATCCCCGCCGCAGCTCGCACTCGATCACCCCTCCATTGCCTTGCAAGGGAAACTGGAGATGGAGCTAGCCCAGCTCCCGCCGGAAGATGCCGCCCTCTTTATGGCCGAATACGGCATCCAAGAACTGGGTCTCTCACGTGTGATTCGCCTTTCCTACGAACTGCTTCAGCTGCAATCCTTTTTCACCGTCGGCGAAGACGAGGTCCGTGCCTGGACGGTACGCCGCGGCGCTACCGCCTGGGAAGCCGCCGGCGCCATCCATACCGACCTTCAGCGCGGTTTCGTGCGCGCCGAGGTCGTGGCCTATGAGGATCTGATCGCCCTCGGCAGCCTGGCAGAAGCCAGGGCGCGCGGCAAGCTGCGCCTGGAAGGGAAAGACTATCCCGTCAAAGATGGAGATATCATCCACATCCGTTTCAACATCTAATCCTGAGGAGTTGTCCCCATGCCCTACACTCAATCCCGCTGGTCACTGCAGAAGCTATTCCCTTCCCTTCAATCCCCGGAGTTAGAATCTGCGTTCCAGGAAATGCAAGATCGCCTGAGCCGCTTTGAGCAGGCTCGCGCCCGCCTTTCTTCCGATCTCTCAGAATCCGAGTTTCTGGATTTGCTCCGAGAGTACGAAGAGATCACCGCCCTGGGACATCGCCTGTATGCCATGGCCGGCCTCTCTTTCGCCGCCGATACCCAGGATAGCGCCGCCCAAACCCTTTTGGGTCGGGTGCAGCAATTCATGGCCGAGGCCGAAAATCGCACCCTTTTCTTCACGTTATGGTGGAAGGGTCTGGATGAAACCAACGCAAACCGGCTGATGGCCGTGAGCGGGGACCTGCGTTACTACTTGGAGGCCCTGCGCCATTTCAAACCCTATACCCTGAGCGAAGCGGAGGAGAAGATCATCAACCTGAAGAACGTCAGCGGCGTGCAGGCGCTGATCAACCTTTACGATGCCATCACGAACCGCTACGTCTTCCGTCTCGAAGTGAACGGCGAGGTCAAAGAGCTGACCCGTGGCGAGTTGGGACCCTATATCCGTGGCGCCGATCCCGATCTGCGGGCAAAGGCCTATCAGGAGATGTATCGCGTCTTTGGGGAAGATGGCAATCTTCTGGGGCAGATTTACCAAGCACGGGTGCGCGATTGGGTCAACGAAAACCTGACCCTGCGCGGCTACGCTTCGCCGATCGCCGTGCGCAACCTGGATAACGATGTGCCGGACAATGCCGTAGAAACGTTGCTGGAAGTATGCCGTCGCAACGCGCCCCTTTTCCAGCGCTATTTCCGCCTCAAGGCACGCCATCTTGGGATGGATCGGTTGCGGCGCTATGATATCTACGCCCCGGTCGTGCGCTCGGATAAAGAATATCCCTTTGCTCAGGCGGCAGAGATGGTGCTGGAATCCTTCGCGGCCTTTGATCCTTCCCTGGCCGATCTGGCGCGCCGCGTCTTTGATGAGCAGCATCTGGATAGTGAAGTTCGCAAAGGCAAGCGCAGTGGCGCTTTTTGCTGGTCGGTGGTGCCACAATTGACGCCTTATGTGCTCCTCAATTACCAGGGGCGCGCCGACGATGTGGCCACGATGGCGCATGAGCTGGGACATGCCATCCATTCCATGCTTGCCGCCCATCATAGCGTGCTCACCTTCCATTCGGCATTGCCGTTGGCCGAGACGGCCTCTACCTTTGGCGAAATGATGCTCATCGATCGCCTGCTGGCCGAGGAACGGGACGAAGCCGTGCGCCGCGATCTGCTCTTCCGCCAGATGGACGATGCCTATGCCACTATCATGCGCCAGGCTTTCTTCGCTTTGTTTGAAAAGCAAGCTCATGAGATGATACGCAACAATGCCTCCGTTGAGGACCTGAAACAGGCCTACTTCGAGAACCTGCAGGATCAGTTTGGGGATGCCGTTGAGATCAACGAAGAATTCCGTTGGGAATGGGTCTCCATTCCGCACATTTACCATACCCCCTTCTACGTGTACGCTTACGCCTTTGGGCAACTGCTGGTGCTTTCGCTCTACCGTCAATACAAGCAGGAAGGTGAAACGTTCAAGCCGCGTTATCTACGCATTTTGGCGGCCGGCGGCTCGGAGGCTCCGGCGCGCATTCTCGCCGAGGCCGGCATTGACATTTCCTCGTCGGCCTTCTGGCAAGGCGGTTTCGACGTGCTGGCCGAATTGCTCGATCAGCTAGAGCGTTTGCCCGTGCAATAGTCCGAGCAATCCGGTCAATTCACCTCAGCGCCCAAAGTTTGCATAAAGTCTTTTGTCCATCCGGCCGTGCTTCTCAGGGAATCACGGCCGGTTTGCTTTTCAGGCTTCGTAGGAGGCCTGGTCCTCTTCCACGCCGACCACCGGCTCCTCGCTGGGCTTGCGATCGAGCATTTGCAGAGTTAGCGCGACGATTTTGGTGAAGTATCGCGTCTCGCCCTGCTCTTCGTAGCGATCGGTGCGCAGGCGCCCCTCAATGTAGACCAAGCTCCCCTTGTGTAGGTATTCCTGGCAGATCTCACCCAACCGTCCCCAGGCCTCAATGTTGAACCACTCGGTGTATTCTTTGAGTTCCCCATCGCTTTTCCAGCGCTCGGTGACCCCCAGCGTGAAGTGGGTGACTTTCTTTCCGGTGGGCGTGAAACGCGTTTCCGGATCGCGTCCCAAATATCCGATCAACTGAACACGATTCAATGCCGGCATATGTCCTCCTGAAAAGAAAAGATGCCTCCTTTGACGAAACTTCTTTGTGCAGAAGGAGAATACCTGCAGTTAGTGTAGCCGAAAATGGGGGAATGTCAAGAGGCTATGCGACTGTTCGTAATGGAGAACAGGATTCTTTCAGAAACATCTTCTCATCTTTATTGACAATGGCTGGACATCCAAGAGCGCATCTGGATTTAGCGTAATGATCATCCGCATATTTATCAGGCCCCATAAAAGACATATGGAGCTATTCTCTCTTTAGCAAGGTCAATATATTTCTGGTCGATTTCATAACCGATAAACTTTCTGCCCGATTTCAAAGCGGCAATAGCGGTAGACCCACTGCCCATAAACGGATCCAAGACGATGTCGTCGGTAAATGTATATAGCTGAATCAACCGATACGGCAACTCCACCGGAAACGGCGCCGGATGCCCCACCTTTTTGGCCGATTCCGGATTCATGGTCCATACGGACTTTGTCCATTCCATAAATTGTTCACGCGTGATCGTATCTGCTTTTCCTTCAGGTCTTTTGCGCGAAAACGAACCTTTGGAAAAGACAAGGATATATTCATGAGTATCCCGTAGGACGGGATTGGCGGCAGATTGCCAGCTTCCCCATGCCATCGAAACGCCGGCTCCGGCCCCCTTATACCAGATGATTTCGCCGCGCATCAGATATCCTATTTCCAGCATCATCTGCGAAATATAGTCCGAGAGGGGGATATAAGGTTTCCTTCCCAGATTGGCAACATTAATACAGGCTCGACCGCCGTGCACCAAGACACGATAGGTCTCGGTAAACACATTCCTAAGCAACTGGAGGTACTCTTGGAGCGTCAGGTCTTGATCATACTCTTTGGTCGCATTATATGGCGGTGAAGTCACCATCAGATGCACAGAGTTATCGGGGATTTCCTTCATGTTTTCTGAACTTCCCAGGATGATGGTGTTTTCATACTCAGGCGGGAAGGGGTTCTCGATGACCGTCGAATGGTCGCCTTCCTTGACCAGATCCGCATAGAGTCGGGACCTATAATATGGGGATGAATCGTGGCTGATTCGTGTAATGGTGCCGAATTTGCTTGTCCTTGAACCCTTTTTCATAGCCTAGTCCTATTGCCGGAGAACTAGCCAGCGTCTGTAAGGATTATAGTCAATATTTGGGTGAATCCAATGGGTTTGGATTTTGGGAATTTCTGGATGGTTGGCAAGGCAATGGAGTGCATCCGGCAAAATTTCAACCTAGCGAGGATTCGCCCGGTTTTGGAAGTGTCCTCCCTTCTAGAAACTGTCGTTACGCAATCTTTGGATAAGTGAAATCGGCCATAGTACCCCCCACTTATGGGTGTAAGCGAGATGAGACCATCCTGATTACTAAGCCGCCCAAGGACTTGTGCGCATTCCCCGCGATGGGCCGAGTGTAGCGAGGCGAAATCATCAAGTAGACGCGCCGGTTGGGTGGCCTTTTCTGCAAAGAAGGCTACTTGCTCGCGACGATAAATACCCGCCCTTCCTTTTCGGGTTCATCTAACGGTGTTCTCAAATCCTGAACCCGAGCGAAGTACACATCTTTCCAACCTACCTCGAGCAGCGCGTCTCTGACCTTCGCCAGTTCAAAGACAGTGTTAAACACCGTCTCGTCACATCGCTCGTAGAGCCCATTGGGCAGCTGAAGAAAGGCGGTGATCTTCGTCCAGGCCTTATCACTTTGCCCATCATAGATACCACGGTTGATAATGAGGGCCTCATCATTGCTATCATCTATCTGGATACTGTTCCAACGCCTTAGTCCATATCGTGTGTTCAAATCAAAAATAAAATAACCATCGCAGACCGCATAGACGCATTGGAAGCACCGACGCAGAGATTGTTCGTTTTCAAGATGATTGAGCGCATCAAACGTAGAAACGACCAACCCGAAACGCTCATCTAAGGTAAAGTTGCTTGCGTCACCTTGAATGAAGGCGGCCTGACCGGTTTCGACATACGGGCGGGCATTCTCTCGAGCATAGTACAGCATATGCTCGGATAGATCAAGCCCAACAACCCGATACCCCCTTTCAAGAAAATGCACGGCCAGATGACCGGCGCCACAGCAGAGATCAAGAACGGTCCTGTTCTCTTGACCCATCGGGGTGGTAGCATAGAAATCAAGAATAAACGGAGCAATCTGCCTGGCGAAACCGGACCATCTTAGATTGTATAGTTTGGCAAAACCTTTACTGTAAGATTGCATAGAATTCACTCCAATGGGGGTGTTTCGTTGCCTAACAGCCTATGATTCACCTATGCTGAGCGTAGCACCACAGAGCGCATCGGGCGAAACCAGTGTGGAGCAGCCTTATCCGGTAGCTCATCCTTCTCAACGACACATTCAGACTAAGTGCGGCTTTCCGGTAGCGCCGGTGTTCTTCTATCGTTTGGGATTTAGACAACATTCTCACCTCCTCAAACTTTGTAGGGAGAGAGGATGCCTAACGGCATACGCTACAGTGGCGCGAGCAAAGGAAGCATCCGCTGCAAGCGCCTCTTAGCCTGTCGCTCTACTTGCTGCAGACTTCCAACCATTGGTTCGGTCATACTCCCAAATTGCGAGGTCCACTTCTTGCACAGACCATCCTAACTCACGCGCGAGCCGTCGTATCTCGCGCAGGTATCGTTTGTAATCTGAAACAGAGAACGTCGTTCTCTCTTCATCGAATACCTGTCTCCAGCCTCTAAAATCAATGACCGCGTATCTTTCAGGAAATACCAGTGCAAGGATTGCTGAGGCTACAGGCACACCGACTCCTCGAAGCGTGCATAGTATTCTAAGCCGTAATTCAGTTTCATAATCATCATCAGGATGGGTCAGCGATAGTGCTGCCGTTGTAACTGTACGTATTACTTCATCGGTATTTACTTTGCGTTGTTCCCGTTGCCTTCCATATTGCCCGCGTAGTTTCCAACGCAGAATTTCATCAAACTCGTCAAGCGTCAAATACAGCGGAACGCGTTCCTGCCGCAGTCCCGCAAACTGTTTTTTGAGACGCTCGGTCTCGGCATAATCCTCGCCGGAAGTCCTATATGGAATGAGTTGAGCGGCTGTAATCATCGTTGAGTACTAATCGCCTGCTGAAAGCGGCTCACTATTTTAGATAGACACTCTCTCCATAACAGCCTATGTCCTGCACCTGCCCAAAAGTGACCATCATCATGAGTGATCCATCTACACCGAGAACGTGTTCGCATGAGAGTATAACCAACTCTCATTGAGGCGTCAACATTCCAACGTAAAGTCAAAATCCAGTTTGGTTTTGTGAAATTTTACATAAACAAGATAAACATTCCTACCGACGAGGCGACTCGATCATCGCCGCTTCCCCTCGCATGGTGAGCGCCAATCCCGCCGAAAGGAAGCCGATCGAGCACTCTATCTGCAAACCCGAATGTAGAAGTCGATGCTCTCCCCCTGCCGCACCGGGAAATCGGGCTACGGGCTCTTGAGATCTGCGTGCATCTTTTCCATTTCGCTCTGGCCTCTTTCTCCCCTCTTCTCTCCCCCGGAATGCGCCTAACGGTCCACGGTCTACCGTCTATCGTCGATCCACCCGAATTCCGTGCGGAAGGTGGCTTCGCCCGGCACTTGGATTTCGGCGCTCAGGGAAAGGGCGGGCTGAAGGAGTCCATAGGAAGGTGAAAACCAGCCTTCGTAAGGCTGTGCCTGACCTTCTCCCCAGAGCACCCGGCCGGCGCGCACGAGCAGAAGGCGCAACGGAGCACATGCCTCGATCCGTACTCGTAGTTTTCCGATGGGCAGGGTCAGGTACAAGACCGCCTGACGTTCCAGGGTTTCCAGCTCCCACTCGCCATCGGCCAGCAGCCAATGCAGACGATAGCGGTGATCTCCGGAATTTCGGCGCGGTTGGAGCCGATCTTGGATTTCCCAACGTTCATCGGCATGCACCCAGACAGTGCGGATATGCAGACAATGCGGATGAGGACGATAACGTGCTTCGAGGCCTCCCAGCCGATGCGCTTCGCTCGGCAGCAGCAGGCGCGACCAGGCCGGCCTCCAGCCCAAGTGCAGGAAGCGCGTCAGGCGCCGACGGGGTCCTTTCCCATCCACCAGAACCGTATTGTGAACGCGGGCGGCCGTGAGCGGGTTATCCCACGGAGCAGGGAGGTTGTAATAGCCGGTGCCGGCATCACGCGCCACGTTATAGCCCTGCCACCAGAGATCGAAATGCAGCTGGTCGCTGTGCGCCAGGCGCGAGCGGAACGAGCTGGCGCGCAAATAGCCCCAGGAACGGGGGGCATGGAGCACATCGCTCAGGCCGGTGTAGCTCTGATGGGTGGTCATGAATTCGGATGCGGCAGTTTCTTCTTCTCCGACCGACAATCCCAGCCAGAGCGAAAGTTCATCCCAGGGGCCGCTATAGGGCAACCGTTCGCCCAGGAAGGCACGGGCGGCGGCCTGAACGGTGGGACGGAAATCGGAGAAAGCGCAGGAGGTGAGCAAAAGAAAGTTCGCCCCATCGTTGGAGCCGAGATTCGGCACCCCACCGGAAGATGGATCGGTGATTGAACGCAACCAGTGGGTGGCGCGCGCCAGGTTTTGACGCGCTGCTTTCCCCAGCGAATCAGGTGCGATGCTGTGGATATACAGCGCCAGATGGAGCATGAGGCGATGATAGTTGGTGCTTTGCTGGATATATTCGCCATAGCCGCTGATCTGCCGCTCCAGGGCGCGGTTGAAAAGGCGGATTCCCAGCGTTTCCCAACGCGGGGCGGCCGGGATTTGCGGGAGAGCACGGGCGGCGGCGATCAGCGCAGCGGCTTCGCTGAGCAGGTGATTGTTCTCCTGCGCCAGGGCATAATCGAGCGTGGGAGGAATGCGGTGCGCATGGGCGGCGATCGCCAGGCTCAGGCGCTCTAGGCGTTCCGGTGTGGAATGAGCGGAAGAAGCGAACATCTGCGCCGCCCAGATCATCACCAGCAAGCGCAAGGCGACCTCCTGCCCGTTCATCCAGTGGGGGCCGAGGTAGGGCGGGTTTGCATCCAGGAAAGCTTCGGCGAATTCCCAAAACGCGGCGGCATAGCGCTCATCCCCTAAAATGTAGTAAGCGCGTCCCAGAGTGAAGGCCCATCCCCAGCGTGCCGGCTCCCATAGGAACTTGATATCTGCGGGGAAGGAGGCCGGCAGGAAGGCTTCCGGTCGAAATGCTCCGGCCTCGTATTCCGTCCAATGGCGCCGCGGGGGCCCGAGGTCCCAGGAACGAAGCGAGACGGGAAAATGCCCAAAAATGCAGAATTGCCCGTTTCGCAGGGATTCGGCTTCGGCCTGCAGCTGCGCCCGTTCTTTTTCCCCAAAAAATTTCCCCAACGTTTCAGGTTTTGGGAGTGCAAAAACAGGCCGGACGGGCGAGGGGGGAAAAGGCGGAGGGGAGGCAGTTTGGCGCCGTAAAAGGCCGCTACGGAGCGCCAGGTGGTAGCGCAGGTAGTGAAAGAGGGCACGCGGCCCGATCTCCCGGATGATGGCGGGCAGGAGGAGCGGGTTCAACGTACCCATTTCCAGAAGAGGACGGCGGCCAGGAAGGAAAGCAAGGCGCCGAAATAGAAAGGTGCCGCCGCTCCGAAACCCTGCCAGCTTCCCACGCCTTGCCAAAGCAGACCGGCCAGCAGGGAGGCCGGCAGCGCCATGAGGCCGACGGTGGCGTTATACAGGCCATAGGCCGTGCCGCGCCGGGCATCGGGGATGAGATCGGCGATGAAGGCACGCGCCACGCCCTCGTTGGCGGCATAGTAGAGGCCATAGAGGCCGTAGAGTAGCCAGACCTGCCAGCCGCTTTGCGCCAGGGCGAAGCCGAGGTAGATCAGGCTGTAGGTGAACCAGCCGGCCAGCAACAGTCGCCGCCGACCGAAGCGATCGGAAAGGGAGCCAAACGGGGTCGAGAAGAGGGCATAGACCAGGTTGAAGGTGAGGAGCATGGCCATGATCTGGAGCAGGCTCAGGCCGCGTTCCTGGGCACGTAGGATAATGAAAGCATCGGAGGAGTTGCCGAGGGTGAAGAGGACGATCACCACCAGGAAGGCGGTCAAACGGCGATCGAGGCCTTCGCGGCGGGAAGCCGAACCTGCGCCGGCCGGGGCAATCGGGACCTCGCGCGCTCCCAGCGCCAGAATGAGCACGGCCAGCGCCGCAGGCAGAATGCTCCAAAGCACCACGCGCTGGAAGGTTTCGCGGGCGAGCAAGCGTTGATCGGCCTGGCTGAGATGGATCAGCAGGGTAGCGATGGCAAGGCCGAGAAAAGCGCCGGCCGTATCCCCGGCGCGATGGAGACCGAAAGCGAAGCCACGCTCGGCAGGGTCGGTGCTACCGGCGATCAGCGCATCGCGCGGGGCGGTGCGAATGCCTTTGCCCAGGCGATCGGCGAAACGCACGCCCAACACCCATCCCCAGCTATTTGCAAAATAGAGAAAGGGTTTGGCCAGGGTGGAGAGGCCGTATCCGAGCACGGTGAGCCATTTGCGTCGTCCGAGGCGATCGGAAAGGCGGCCGGAGTAGAGGCGCGTCAGGCTGGCGGTGGTCTCGGCGATCCCTTCGATCAGGCCGATGATGGCCGTGCGCACGCCGAGCACATTCGCCAGGAAAAGCGGCACCAGGTTGAGCACCATTTCCGAGGAAACATCGGTCAGAAAGGAGGTTAGGGTAAGTACCCAAATATTGGGATGAAGACGGGAACGTTTCATGTTCTTCTCTCCCAATCCAGAGCCTTCTCAAACCGCCTGTTCTGTGGCGGTGAGCAGGGCAACCACCTGTTCTTCTTTCTCCGGGGAAAGCGGCAAAAGCGGCGGGCGGACAGCCCAACGCGGAAAGCCGTACAAACGGGCGAGCAGCGCCTTGAGCAAAGGCGGGAAGGGAGCAAAGCCTTCCAGGATGTGGCGCCGGTGGGTAATGCGTTCTTGAACGGAAGTTACATCTTCCTGTCGCAACATTCCCTCCCAAACGGCACGCAGATCGGGGGAAAGCAGGTTGGCGGCGGCAGTGATGCACCCTTGAGCGGCATGTTGCATCGCCAGTTGCAGATAGGAATCGGTGCCGGTCAACACGAGCAGATCGGACCCGAAGCGTTCACCCAGGGCACGGGCGAAGGCGGCATCGTGGGAGGAATCTTTAAGGCCGGCAAATTGTTGCGGGAAAGCCTCCTTGAGGCGGGCGAGGAGATCGAGGGAGAAGCCGATCCCGGCCACCGGTGGAATGTGATAGCCGAGCAGGAAGCCATCCTGGGGCACATCGTGACGCAGAAGGTGTTCAAACCAGCGATAGAGACCTTCTTCCGGCGCGTTGCGGAAGTAATAGGGCGGCAGGACGACCACGCCATCGAAGCCCAGGTCGAACGCGGCGCGGATCAGCATCCCGGTTTCGCTCAGGCTCGGCGTGCCACAGCCGGCCAGCAGGCGAAACGAAGGGAATTCCTGACGAATGTGCGTGGCATGGCGCCAGAGCAAAATGCGTTCTTCGGGGGCGAAGGAGGGACCTTCGCCGGTGGTGCCGAAGAGCAGTGCGCCGTGGACGCCGCGTTGCGCCAGAAAACGCAAGAGGGCGAGCAGGCCGTCCAGATCGAATTGGCCGTCGGCGGTGAGGGGCGTCACCGCGGCGGCGTAAACACCGGCCAACGGATGCAAACGGCTCATTTTTCCATCTCCTCAAGGAAAGTTTGTGCCGCCTCGGCAGGAGGCTGCAAAGGTTGATTCAAAGCCTCGGCCAGATAGCGTTGGTGATCCATCACCCAGAGATAGAGATCCGCCTCGGTGCGGCCGGGGAATTCTTCCAAGATGCCGCTTTCACGGATGATCTGCACCACCGGCAGATAGACGGTATCGTACCAGTGGGTGACCGCTTCCTCTTCGGAGATCGGGCGCTGCTGATCGATGCCCATGAAATAGCGATGGACGGCAATGTGCTCCAGCATGCGGCTGAAGCCATCCGGAATGGTCACCTTGATGCGCGCTTCCGGGCGCAGGCGATCCAGATTGGTGCGTTCCAGAAAGTGCACCTTCTCATGCAGGATTTCCAGGTCTTCGGGCTTGAGATCGGGGGTGATGTTGACGCGCGTCTGGCATTCGCGCACTTCGGCTTCGATGAATTGCTGTCCCTGCTGGCGGGCGACCGAGACGCGATGATGACCATCCACCACAAAGTAAACTTCTCCCACCTTGTAAAGCACCACAGGAGGGAGGCTGATTTCTTTATAAAAAGCGTGGGCGATGCGCTGCCAGCGTTCGGCGGTGGAGTTATCCAGCGGCAGAAAAGCGCGGTCGAACTGATGGTAGCGATTCAGGCTACCGACGATCTTATCCAGGGGCACCATCTGAATGCCCCGGTAGATCGGCCCGCCGATGTGGAGTTTCTCGCGCACCTCTTCATAGGAAAGCAGGCGAACCGGTCTTCCGGAAAAGAGGGCGGCCAGGCGGTTCAAAAAGGCTTTGAAACGCGCCTGTTGAAAGTCAAGGGAGGGACGGGGATCGGAGTTCATGACTGTGGATGGTAGACCGTAGACCGTGGACGGTAGACCGTGGACCGTGGCCAGGGTCGGATTACGTTCTGAGAAACCGATCGCGCAGGGCCTGGGCAGTGGGGAGAGGCGCTTCCATCATCGGCATGTGACCCACAGCCTCCAGCTCAACTAAGTAGGCACGCGGCACGGCGGCCTGCACTTCACGCGCCCGTTCGATAGGGATCAGAGCATCGGCCTGACCGTGTACGAGCAGCAGCGGGAATGTACTTTCCCGCAGCAAGTCCAGGGCATCGGCTCGCGCCGCCATGGCCTGTAGCGCGCCGATCAGCGCCTGGGGGGATTGCTGTAGGATTAGATCGCGCAGTATGGGACGAAGCGATTCAAGCGGTGTGAGTGCCGTGCTCATCGCTTCGGCGACGAAGCCAATGCCTTCTCGCTCAATGCGCGCCGCGGTCTCGGCGCGAGCGAGGCGCCGTTCGGGGGTATCGGCGGCGGCCTGCGAAGCGATCAGCGCCAGACCTTTGACGCGCTGCGGATACCTTCGGGCAAAGGCCAGGGCGATATAGCCGCCCATCGAGTGCCCACCGATGAACGCACGCTCCAGTCGCAGGTGATCCAGCAGGGCGGCCAGGTCCTCGGCCAGATCGTCCATGCTGAAGCCTGGCGGCGCAACCTGGCTCTCGCCGAAGCCGCGCACATCCGGCAAAATCACCTGCAGACCGTCCAGGTGAGGCAGCAGCGGTCGCCAGATGGTGCGATTCAGGGGGTAGCCGTGGATCAGCACCAGCGGCTCTCCCTCGCCGGAGGTCTCAAATGCCAGCCTGAGACCCTGTGAATAATAGAAGAACTGACTCATGGGTTTCCCTGCCCCAGACGGGCGCGTTCTTCTTCGATGATGGCTTCATCCAGTTTGCGGAAGAGAGGGCGAATTTCGCCGAGTGGCTGACCTGGCTCCAGGTGACCCGGTTTCCATTCGACAGTTGGCACCTGCGGCGGGTGGTAGCGCAGGACGTTATGGGTGCCCAGATCATCGGTCACGCTTTCCACGCTCAAGGAACCGAAGATCGGCGTGGAATAGCCCAGCATGCGGTGCAGCGCTTCGGAGGAAAAAGGCAGGAAGGGGGCGAAGAGCACTTTCAGGGAATTGATGGCGCGCAGGGCGGTGTAAATAGTAAGCGCCGCCTGATCCTTATTCGTCTTGACTTCAACCCACGGCGCGTTTTGATCCAAGTAGCGGTTGACTTCACCGGCCAGGCGCATGGCCTCCTGCAAGGCGGTGCGCAGGTGTACGGCTTCCAGTTCCTGCCCGACACTTTCAAAACCGCCATCAACCGTTTCCAGCAACGCTCGGTCCTGCGGGCGCAAATCGGCAAGCGAGATCGGGGGCACACGCCCTTCCCAATGGCGCGCCGCGAAGGAAAGCACCCGATAGGCCAGATTGCCCCAAGTGGCGACCAGCTCGTTGTTGTTGCGGGCGACGAATTCGCTCCAATCCCAATCGCTATCGCGCAGCTCCGGCATGTTAACGGTCAGGTAGTAGCGCAGGGGATCGGGATCGTAGCGCTCGAGGAAATCCAGCCCCCACACAGCCCAGTTGCGCGAGCCGCTGATCTTCTGGCCCTCCAGGTTCATGAATTGGTTGGCCGGAACGTCGTAGGGCAGGGTCAATCGCAGGCCTTTTTCGCCGCCGAAGAGCTCCATGAACTGCTCACCGGCTCCCATGAGCTGAGCCGGCCAGAGCACGGTGTGGAAGAAGATGTTATCCTTGCCGATGAAATAGAACTGCTTCGCCTGCGGGTTGAGCCACCAATCATACCAGGCGCGCGGCCGGCCGGTGATCTGCGACCACTCGATCGGCGCCGAGAGATAGCCGATCACTGCCTCGAACCAGACGTAGAGGCATTTTCCATCCCATCCATCCAGAGGCACCGGGACACCCCAATCCAGGTCGCGGGTGATCGGGCGGGGTTTGAGGCCTTCTTTTTCGATCTTGCCAAGCGATTCGCCGAGCACCGTTTCGCGCATATGCCCGGCGCGTTCGTGCAAAAAGGCCCGCACCTGATCTTCCAGGCTGGAAAGGTCGAGGTAGAAATGCTCCGTGGGACGCAGTTCGAGCACGTCATCGCCGACACGAGAACGGGGGTTGATCAGCTTCTCCGGATCGAGAACGTTGCCACAGCGATCGCATTGATCTGACCGAGCATTTTCATAGCCGCAAATATAGCAGGTGCCCTCCACATAGCGATCGGGCAGGAATCGCTCCCGTTTCGGCGAATACCATTGACGGCTGGTCTGGGTAAAGAGGTAACCGTTGCGATGCAGAGCAAGGAAAATGCTTTGCGAAACACGGAAATGATTGCGGGTATGGGTCGTAGTAAACAGATCGTAGGTAATACCAAGCTTCTGGAAGAGCTCTAGGAAGCGGTTGTGATAATACTGATAAACCTCTTCCACCGATTTGCCCAACGCATCGGCCTTAAGGGTCACCGGAGTGCCGTGAGAATCGGTGCCGCTTACCATGAGCACGGCATTGCCCTTCAGGCGATGGTAACGGGCGACGATGTCGCCGGGGAGGTGGGATCCGGTGATGTTACCGACGTGGATATCGGCATTCGAGTAGGGCCAAGCAATGGCGACGAGGATAGGGGTGCTCATAGGACCTCCGGGAGTGCAAAAATAAAAAGAGCCGTCCGTTTTCCGGACAGCTCTGGTCATACATGCGTACAATCAAAGGCTCTTTCCTTGCGCTGTCCGGAAAGAGAACGGGTGGCCTTGCATGTACATCATGAACACGGTGTGTGAAGAGAAACCCGAAGTGCTCATGCTTTTAGTTTAAGCAGGGAGGACGTTTTTGTCAACAGGTAATGGGCATGGGTTCTTTTGAATCTCTCATCTTTGTTTATGACCGGGAATCGACTTCATTCGGCGCTGCGCGCGAGGCCTATGTCGATGCAATGCTTTCCAACAGCAGCATAAAATAATTTTCGTCGCTTCCTCCAAGTCAGGCCATCGTGCCTGAGCGTTACCAATGCCGCAAGCAAAAGCACAATCTCTTGCGACATTTTGCTCATCAACCCGTATATCTGTTTATAGTAGTTGGTTCCTTGGATGGCTACGATACTATCCCGATAGTATTTTGCCTGAATGGATAGTACACAGCCTTATTACTGGCCATAAGGATAGAATTGTTGAGTGGGTACGCGCTTAACATCCCTTGGCCGTGCCAAGTGATGCAGGGAAAGGGACCTTGGCACAGGTTAACAACTTTATCTGCATCAAGGAGATACCATGTTGCTGCTTCAATCCATATGGACAGTTGCCTGGAAATCGCTGCTCTTCTTAATCGTCTGGGCTATCCCCCTCGCATTGCTCATCGTACCATTCCAGGCCCAGTTAAGTCGAATCCAGAAAACAAACCCTCCGTTGGCCCAGCTTTACATAGAAGCCATTTCCGCTATCACCATTGTCCTTGCGGCTTTTTTGCTCGTAACGTTCATTGACAAACGACCGTTCGTCAGCCTTGGTTTTGACTTAACCCATGGATTGCGTGACACGATCCTGGGGCTCTTAATCGGTGCTCTCTGGTTGGCTCTATCGCTCGGTGTGCTCTCATTGCTTGGTCTGGCATCACCGCAAGAATCTAATCCGATTTCCTTGCCTATCTTAGCGCTTGGCGGGATTGCTTCGCTCTTGAACGTAGTCACCCAAGAAATGCTGGTGCGAGGCTACATCTTTCAAACCGTTCAAACGCATTTTGGTGCTATTGCCGCGCTTCTCTTGTCCTCCATCTTTTTCGTTGCGCTTCACGCAGGTGCGATCCGAAATTCATGGTTGGCCGCTTTGAATGTGCTCGGCGCAGGTCTCCTCTTTGGCATTGCCTACCTGGTGAGTAAGAATTTGTGGCTTCCAATGGCTATTCACTTTGCGTGGAACTTTGCGCTTGGCCCCGTCCTTGGACTATCCTTGAGCGGTCAAAACCCGTTCCGTGTCCATTGGCAATTCTTACGCATCGACGGCCCCTCTATCTTGACCGGTGGAAGGTTCGGAGTAGAGGGCAGTCTCATCGTGACGTTTACCACGATCATTTTCATCATCGGTCTCATCTGGTTATATCGGTAGTGAGGAGCCTTATCCATACTCGTCGAGCAAAACCAATCGCGCTCTGACAGACATACTTGTTTGTCCAAATAGACCCTATCTTTTTGACTTTTCGGTACTGAGCCGCATCGAACACCACGAAACCGAGAGTAAACATCCCATCCATCAGAGCATCCCAGGGCTGGGATATAATACACAAGGCAGTACATCCCCGCAGAAAAGAGGCTCGCATGAATACCGCATTGTGGCTGATCGGCATTTCCCTCCTGACCTGGGGCTTGGGGGAGGGAATGTTTTTCATCTTCATTCCCATTTACCTGAGGGAATTAGGCGCCTCTTCACTCTTGATCGGCTCTATTCTCGGCATCTCCGGAGCATCAATGGCGGCGGCGCACATCTTCGCCGGCTATCTCGCCGATCGCATCGGGGCCAGGCCTCTGCTGCGCGCTGCCTGGGTGATGGGACTTTTGGCGGCCGCAATGATGGCCATCGCCCGCGACTTATCGCTTTTCGTCCCTGGGCTGGTGCTCTACGGATTCACCGCCTTTGTCATCTCGCCTCTCAATAGTTACATCACTGCGGCGCGTGGCAAGCTAACACCGGCGCGCGCCATGACTCTGACCTCGGCCTTTTACAACCTCGGCGCCATCGCCGGCCCGCCGCTCGGCGGCTGGATCGGCTCGCAGCTTGGGTTACGTTCGGTATATTTTTTCTCCACTGCAATATTCGCCCTTTCGACTCTCTTGATCTTCTTCCTTCGCTCCCTACCCTTGCAAAACGGAAATGCTCACGAGGCAATCCCTCTTTGGAAAAATAAGCACTATACGACCATTCTAGGGCTTGCTTTTCTGCTCATTTTCTTTACCTACCTGCCCCAGCCCCTTACGCCAAACTTTCTGACCGAACATCGAGGTCTCAGCCTGACTTCGCTGGGACTGCTAAATGCGCTGAACAACGTAGGAAATGTAGTGCTCAACCTGGGATTGGGACATTTGAATCCGCTATTCGGATTATTCCTTTCCCAAATTGCTGTTGCGTTTTTTGTCCTCTTCATATGGCAGGGGAATAACATGTTGTGGTACGGGCTTGGCTTCTTTTTGCTCAGTGGCTACCGCGTAGCCCGTCCATTGCTTGCCGCCCACGTGCGCAGTGTGGTACATGAATCACAGATGGGGCTGGCCTACGGAACGCTCGAAACGATCAACAGTTTGCCTATGATCATTGCTCCACCCCTATCCGGCTTGATTTATACTTACCGCCCAGAATGGATCTATCTCATCAGCTTGTTCGGCATTTTGTTGACTCTGATGCTGAGTCAAAGCCTGCGCACAAGAGAAGGATAAAGCGATGCTGGAGATTCTCCCTTTCGTCTTGGGACCGGTACAGACCAACGCTTACCTGATCGCCGATAGCGAAAGCGGCGAGGCGGCGGTGATCGACCCGGCCTGGAGTGGAGGTCACATTCTGCGCGCTGCCCAGGCACGCGGCTGGCGCATTGCCCATCTCTGGTACACCCATGCTCATTTCGATCACATCGGTGGTGCCGCCGAGATCGCCGATGCGCTCAACCCCCTGCCGATCGTTGCCCTCCATCCTGCAGATTACCCGCTCTGGAAACTGCGAGGCGGAGCGAGCCTCTTCGGCATTCCGCTTGAAGATGTCGGCCCAGAACCGACGGTGGAACTTTTCCACGGTCAGGTGCTGCGTCTTGGCCGGATCACCTTCGAGGTGCGCCACACGCCGGGACATACGCCCGGTCACTGCGTCTTTTACTGCGCCGAGGCCGGGGTATGCTTCTGTGGCGATCTGATCTTTGCCGGCTCGGTGGGACGCACCGATCTGCCCGGCGGTAGTTGGGAATTGCTCGAAGAAAGCATCCGCACCCAGATCTTCACCCTGCCGGAGGCGACCCGTCTGCTCTCCGGCCACGGACCGGAGACGACGGTGGGGGAAGAAAAACGTTATAACCCCTTCGTGGGGGAAGCATGAGGCCACCACTCCGTGCCTTCCTCTTCGATCTCGGCGGGACCTTGATCTATCCCTTGGCCCCCTGGCCGCCGATCTGGGAAGAAGCCGATCGCGCCCTGGTCCGCGCCCTGCGCCATCGCGGCGCGATCGCAGACGAGGAGAGCTTCCTACCACGCTGGAAGGAAAGACGTCGGGGATATTATGCCCAACGCAAAGAGGATGCCCGCGAGCATACGTATCGGTACATCCTGCAGGAATTGCTCCCAGGGCTTTCTCCTGTCGCACTAGAAGAGGCGCTGGCTGCTTTTTTCTCGATCACTCAACCGAATTGGCACGCTGACGAGCAGGCACTACCGGTGCTGCGCGGCCTGCAGGAGCGCGGCTTCCGCTTAGGGTTGCTCTCGAACGCGGCCGAAGATGGGGATGTGCAGCAACTCGTAGATCGGATGGGCTTCCGCCCTTTTTTCGATTTCATCTTGACTTCCGCCGCCTGTGGCTATCGCAAACCCCATCCACTCCCTTTTCAGCTGGCGCTAAGCCACTGGAAGTTTTCCCCTTCCGAGGTGGCTATGGTGGGAGATCTGCTCGCGGTGGACATTCTGGGAGCAAAGCAGGTCGGTTTATTTGCCGTTTGGGTCCGCCGCCATGCGCCACCGGAAGAAGAGCCTATACCGGCCCAGCCGGATTGGACTTTGGAGCATCTTGGTGATCTTTTGGAGAGAGTAACGGAATGAACCCACATCGACGCTTTCTGCCCTATGCGGCACTGGCAACCGGCGTCCTCGCCCTCAGCTTTTCGGCAATGTTCGTGCGTTGGGCTCAGGCACCGGGCCCTGTGACCGGCTTCTATCGCATCTTTTTCTCCACCCTTTTGCTGGGGGGAATCTTTGCCGTTCAGAAGAAGCTACGCCCACTGAACGGGCGAGGGTGGTTCTATCCTCTCCTCGGTGGCCTCTTCACCGCTTGTGATTTTGCCCTCTGGAACACTTCCGTGCAATACACCACCGCCGCCAACGCGACCCTTTTGGGCAACACGGCGCCGCTTTGGGTGGCCTTGGGTGCCTGGCTGATCTTCCACGAGCGCCTCACCTCGCGTTTCTGGTCAGGGCTGAGCCTGGCCCTGGCCGGCGCCATTTTGCTGATCGGTAGTGATTTCCTGCGACATCCTTTGCCCGGCCTGGGTGATTTACTGGCAGTGGGCGCCGGAATTTTCTATGCCGCCTACCTTCTGATCACCCAACGAGGGCGGGAGCATTTCAACCCTCCGGAATACATTTTTTGGGTAGGAGTGGCAGCCAGCCTCGGCCTAGGGATCATCAACCGCGCTCTCGGCTATTCGCTAACCGGCTACCCCTTGCAGAGCTGGTTGGTATTCCTGGGGACGGCGATCGTTTCCCAGTTGATCGGCTATCTCTCAATCAGTTATGCCCTCGGCCACTTGCCGGCGCGCATTGTTTCGCCCACATTGATCGCACAGCCGATCCTGACCACCTTCCTGGCCATCCCGATCCTGGGAGAAATTCCCCTCCCGGTGCAGTGGCTGGGTTCCGCCCTGGCCCTCATCGGGATCTATCTGGTGCACCGTTCTCATCAGCAGGCTTGATCTTGGCCTGGTGTATAATGACCTCATTACTAAGATAGACCGTTCTACGCTCCCATCTGACCTCTACGGTCACCGTCTACTCTCCACGGTCAAAAAGTGCCGTTATTTCCACCCCGGGAGGTTCCCATGTATCTGGATGCGATCCTCGAAGTTGCTATCGGATTGGTTTTTTCCTGGCTGGTGTTGAGCCTCGCCACGATGCAGGTCCAGGAATGGATCAGCACGTTCCTTGCCTGGAGAGCACGCTTTTTAGAGAAAGCTCTCTTGAATATGCTCGGTGATGAAACACTGGTGGAACGCTTTTATGCTCACCCGCTGATCCGCTCGATTTCCCCACCGGGGAAGAAGCCGGGCGAAATCCGTCGCCCCTCGTACATTCCGGCGCAACGCTTCGCCGCGGCGATATTGGATGTTTTCTTCAGCGCCGGGCAACCCTCGCTGCGCACGACCGGCAGCCTCTCTCTCCAGGACCTGCGCCAGGGCCTGCAGGAATTGCGCACCGCATACCCTTCGCTGGCAACGATCCTGGACCATTTTTTCCCCAATTTGGATCAGCGATTGGAACGCGGCGAAATGAACCTGGCGCAATTGCGCGGGCAAATGGAAAGCTGGTTCGATGATGCGATGGAACGCCTGAGCGGCGCCTATAAGCGCCATGCGCAGCAATGGGCCTTGATCATCGGCATGGTTCTGGCGGTGCTTTTTAACGTGGATACGGTGAACATTGCCCGTCAACTCTGGCGCGAACCGACGCTTCGGCAGGTGATCGTGCAGCAGGCCGCGGTCCAATCCAACCTTGACCCCTCCACCGGGTTGAGCCAGGCACGTGGATATGTGGAAACCCTGAGCATCCCGGTGGGCTGGTCGGTTGCCGCGCCGCAGCCCGATCAGCAATGTGGTTGGCAACCGGGGCAGGCAGTCTATCCGGCAGTGTGGGTAGGGAACGAGTGCCGCGTGTTGAGCACCCTGCCGCGCATGGATGATTTCTGGGGATGGCTGGTGAAGCTGATCGGCATCTTTATCAGCGGCCTGGCCGCCATGCAGGGTGCGCCTTTCTGGTTCGATATACTACGGCGGCTGGTCAACCTACGAGGGAGCGGCCCCGTCCCAGCCGCGCCGCCAGCCCCTCCGACGGCAGAAGAAGGGAAAGATTCCAAAGCGACGGGGTGATGCAGAAACGATGAATTTTCTGATCACCGGTGCAGCCGGTTTTCTCGGCTCTGCTTTGGCAAATACCCTTGTGCGCGAAGGTCATCTGGTGCGCGGGTTGGACGATCTTTCCACCGGCGATCCTAAAGCGCTTTCCCCGGAGGTACACTTTACGCGCGGCGATGTCAACGATCGCCCCCGGCTGTGGACGTTGCTCCAGGAGGTGGATGTCGTCTACCATCTGGCGGCGCGCGTTTCGGTGCCGGAATCGGTGCTCTACCCGCGGGAGTACAACGCGGTCAACGTGGGGGGAACGGTGGCGTTGATGGAGGCAATGCGCGATGTCGGCGTGCGGCGGGTGGTGCTGGCCTCCTCCGGTGCGATCTATGGCGAGCAGACCGAACAACCTTTGCGCGAGGATATGCGCCCCAATCCCCGTTCCCCGTATGCCGTCTCCAAGCTGGCAGCAGAATACTACGTGCGCACGATCGGCGAGCTGTGGGGCATCGAGACGGTGTGCTTGCGCATCTTCAATGCCTACGGGCCCGGTCAGCATTTGCCGCCCTCCCATCCCCCGGTGGTGCCTTATTTCCTGCGCCAGGCGCTGCGCAACGGCACGTTGGTGGTACACGGCGATGGCTCCCAGACGCGGGATTTCGTCTATGTGGACGATGTGGTGAGTGCCATGATCGCCGCGGCGACCGCGCCGGACGTCAACGGGTTGATCATCAACGTTGGCTCCGGCGCCGAAACCAGCATACGCGAGTTGGTGCAAACGGTCTTGCGGGTGACGGGCACGCAACCGCAGGTATTGTATAATTCTCAAGCTTCCGGCGGTGTGGAACGCATGGTCGCCGATCTGACCCTGGCGCAAAAGAAGCTGAAATATCGTCCCTCCATCTCGCTAGAACAAGGACTGCGGTTGACGATGGAACGTGATCCTCGCTTCCGAGCCCAGGTCCGAGCATGATCTTGCCGCGTTCGTTCTATGACCGTCCTACGTTGATCGTAGCGCGCGAGTTGCTGGGGGCGCGGCTGGTGCGCATCCTGGATGGACAGCGCCTGAGCGGGATCATCCTCGAAACGGAGGCCTATATCGGCTTTGACGATCGGGGGAGCCATGCTCATCGCGGTCGGACGCGGCGGAATGCTCCTATGTTCGGCCCGCCGGGATATGCCTATGTGTACTTTACATACGGTATGCATTGGTGTCTCAACGTGGTGACGGAAGCGGAAGGGTTCCCGGCCGCCGTGCTCCTCCGGGCCATTCTGCCGCAGGAAGGGATCGAGATCATCCGGGCACGGCGCAACGGCGGCGATACCTTCGGCCCGGCGAAGCTCACCCAGGCGCTCGGCATCGGCAAAGCGGAAAACGGGCTGGACCTGTGCACCGAGGCCCATGGGTTGTGGATTGAAGCCGCGTATACCATTCCGGAGGATCGTGTCACTACAGCACCACGTGTGGGGTTAAATCGTGTACCAGAACCGTGGAAATCCATCCCCTGGCGCTTCATCGCCCGGATGGAGCCCGGTGATTTTTCACAACACGGAGGAGATAGTTATGGGACTCTTGGACGGTAAGACCGCTTTGATCTTCGGCCTGGCAAATGAGCGCTCGATCGCCTGGGGCATCACGCGCGCTATGCATCGTGAAGGGGCACGCATCGGCCTGAGCTACGCCGGTGAGGCCCTGGAACGCCGCGTGCGCCCGCTCGCCGAGCAGGTGGGATGCACCTTTGTGGAAGAATGCGATGTGACCAAGGATGAGGACATCACCCGCATTGCCGAAAAGGCGGCGCAGGCTTTTGGACAGATCGACATCCTGGTTCACTCGATCGCCTATGCCTTGCGCGAAGAGCTGACCGGCCCCTTTTACAACACCAGCCGCGAGGGCTTCCGCATCGCCATGGATGTGAGCGTCTATTCTTTCGTGGCGCTGGCGCGCGCCTTCCACCCTATCTTGCGACCGGGCGCTTCGCTGATGTGCATGACGTACTACGGCTCCGAGAAGGTCGCGCCGCATTATAATGTGATGGGCGTGGCCAAAGCCGCACTGGAAGCGGCCACGCGCTACCTGGCCTATGATCTTGGGCCGGAGAAGATCCGCGTGAACGCCATTTCGGCCGGCCCGATCCGCACACTGGCGGCGGCCGGTGTGAGCGGCTTCCGCGATATGTACAAGCATTTTGCCGATGTGGCGCCGCTGCGCGAGAACGTGACGATCGACGATGTAGGCAACGTTGCCGTTTTTCTGGCATCCGATCTGTCCTCCCACATCACGGGTGAGACGATCTACGTGGATTCCGGTTTCAACATCGTCGGTGTACAGATTGCGCCACAGGAAGGGAATGAATAAGCATGTTTTTCCGTAAGTCCTCTCCCCCCTCTCAGCCTCCGCCCGCAATCCAGGCGGTGGAGCGCGTCACTTCGGTGCTCGGTTCCGGGATTGTCTGGCAGGGTTCGATCCACGGGAGCGGTGGAGTGCGCATCGAAGGGGCTTTTGAGGGGGAGATCGCGCTCCGCGGCCTGCTGGTGGTGGGCGAAAGCGGACGGGTGATCTGCGATAACATCCGCGCCTATACGGTGATCGTGGCCGGGGCAGTTTACGGCAATATCACCACCCAAAAGCTGGAGATCCGTTCCACCGGGCGGGTGTGGGGGGATGTGGTCACGACGGCGTTCGTCACCGAGGAGGGCGCTTTTCTGCGCGGGCAGATCCGCATGGAGGAACACGTGGAGATCGATTTCGGCGCCATGCCGGAGCTAACCCCCACCGAATCGTTGATCCTGGCCGAAAAACAGGCCGCCGTTTTGCCCCCCTCGCAGGAAAAGACGGAATGAGATACCGTGAGCTAGGGATTCAGACGTTGCGCCAGGCGCCGAACCTGGCCCGTACTCCCGGTGAAGCCTTTCTCTTTCGCGCCGCTTTTTGGACCCCGGACGGAACGCTAACCCCTCTTGCCGCTCGGTTGCTGGCGCGGCTGAGAGACCTCTTTTGCTCCTTAAAGGCAGAAGCTTTTTTCGCGGCACTTAAGCTCCCCGTCCTCCAGGATGCGCAGGGGAACGTCTTCGTGCGCTACCCGGTAGGAAAGGTGGAGGCTTTGCATTGCCCCACGTGTGGGTATTTTTCCCCTCGTGAAACGGCACAGAGCGCACGAGAGGCCTCCTTCGAGGAAGCGCGGCCGGTGGAGCGCGTTTGGACCCCTGACTGTAATACGATCGAGAGCTTGGCGCGTTACCTGGGCATTCCGACGGCGCGCACGGCGAAGGCACTGATGTTCACCCGCGAGGCGGATGGCGAGTTTCTCTTTGTGGTGGTGCGCGGCGATACCACGCTTAATCCCCACAAGTTGCGTGCGCTCGTGGGGGAGGTGCGCTTGGCGACGGCGGAAGAAATCCGGGCGGCGGGGGCGGTGCCGGGCTATGCTTCGCCGATCGGTCTGCGCCACGGGCGGGTGCTGGTGGATGCCTGGATTCCGCTTTCGCCGAATCTGGTGGCCGGAGCCAATGAGGAGGGCTATCACCTGCGGAATGTGAACTACGGACGGGATTTCACCGCCGAGCAAGTCGCCGATCTGATCTGGGCGGAAGCCGGTGATCGTTGCCTGTGCGGGGAGGGGGTGCTGGAGGCGCTGGAGGTGTTGCCCTTGCTGGTGGATGGGTCTCTGCTGGAGGAGAACCTGCTACGTGCCCTGGCCGAGACGCATCACGATGAGCAAGGGTTGCGTTGGCCACCGATGGTGGCCCCTTTTGATGTTTACCTGCTCCATGTGCCCGGCAAGGAGCTGGATACGGCCTCAGCCGCAATTTCGCTTGCGCAGGAGCTGGAAGCAAACGGGATAGAAGTCTTGCTGGATGACCGCGACGAGCGCGCCGGGGTGAAATTCACCGATGCCGATTTGCTGGGCATTCCCTGGCGGGTGACAGTGGGCGAGCGCGCCCTGAAGGAAGGGCAGGTGGAGATCAAGAACCGTCTGAACGGAGAGCAGGAGCGGGTCTCCGTGGAAGGAGTGCCGTCCTTTTTCCGCGCCTGGAAATCTTCTCAGGAACGGTATGAGCGATCTGTTTGATCATGCTTTGCAAGAGCGCATGCGCCAGGAGGCGCCGCTGGCGGCGCGTATGCGTCCGCGCACGCTGGATGAGTTCGTTGGGCAGGAGCATATCCTGGGGGAAGGGAAGCTGCTGCGTCGCGCCATCGAAAGCGATCGCTTGTTCTCCTCGATCATCCTATGGGGTCCCCCCGGCACCGGAAAAACGACGCTGGCCCAGATCATCGCCGCCCATAGCCGAAGCGCTTTCGTCACCCTTTCGGCGGTGTTGGCCGGCCTGCCGGAATTGCGCCAGGTGATCCAGGAGGTCAAAGAACGTCGCCGGCTCTACGGTCAGCGCACCATCCTGTTCGTGGATGAGGTCCATCGCTGGAACAAGGCGCAACAGGATGCCTTGCTTCCCCATGTGGAAGACGGCACGGTGATCTTCATCGGCGCGACCACCGAGAACCCGTATTTCGAGGTGATCGGGGCACTGGTTTCGCGCTCGCGCGTTTTCCGGCTCTATCCTCTGACAGAAGAGCAACTCGATCGCATTCTGGAGCGCGCCTTGCAGGACCCGGAGCGCGGCTACGGCGGACGGAATGTGATCCTGGATGCCGAAGCGCGGGCGCATTTGATCCACGTGGCCGGTGGGGATGCGCGCAATCTGCTCAACGCGCTGGAGCTGGCGGTGGAATCCACGCCACCCGATGCCGCAGGGAGGATCCATATCACCCTGGAGATCGCCCAGGAATCCATTCAGCGCCGCGCCGTGCTTTACGATAAAGAAGGCGATATCCACTACGATACCATTTCGGCCTTCATCAAGTCGGTGCGCGGTTCGGACCCGGATGCGGCGCTTTACTGGCTGGCGCGCATGCTTTATGCCGGTGAGGACCCGCGCTTCATCCTGCGTCGCCTGCTGATCTTGGCCGGCGAGGATGTGGGGCTGGCGGACCCGATGGGGCTGGTGGTGGCAGCCGCCGCGGCGCAGGCGTTCGATTACGTCGGCCTGCCGGAGGGCATCTACCCGTTGGTCGAGGCCACGCTCTACCTGGCGACGGCGCCCAAATCCAACAGCACCCAGGCCTACTTCAAGGCGATGGCACACATCGAGCAGGAAGGTGCCGGCGAGGTGCCGGATCACCTCAAGGATAGCCATCGCGACCGTCAAGCGCTGGGGCATGGAAAGGGATATCTCTATCCCCACGATCGCGAGGGGCACTTCGTGCCGCAACAATACCTGCCGAAGGAGCTGCTCGGCACGTACTTCTACCGCCCTTCGGAGGAGGGCTATGAAGCGCAGGTGCGCGAACGCCTGGAACGTTGGCGCGCCGCGCAGCGAAAGGCGCTCGGCATTGAACAAACCCAGGAGATGCCGGACCTCTCGACAGAGCGCATTGAGGAAATGAAACGGAATTTGAAATGACGCTTCTGCTGTTGATCCGACATGGCGAAAACGACTACCGTCGCCGATCCCTGCTGCCGGGGCAATTGCCCGGTATCCATCTCAACGAGGCCGGGAAGGCACAGGCACGCCAACTGGCTTGGACCTTGAGCGAGGTGCCGCTCAAGGCGATCTATTCCAGCCCGTTGGAACGCGCCCTGGAGACCGCCGAGCCGATCGCCCGGCTGCATAACCTGACGGTGGAGAAGGTAGAGGCGTTGGCCGATGTGAACGTAGGAGATTGGGCCGGCCGTTCCTGGAAACGGCTGCGCCACACGCGGCTTTGGCCGAAGATTCTCTACTCCCCCGCAGAAGTGCGCTTCCCGAACGGTGAGAGCTTCCTCGAAGTCCAGGCGCGCGTGATCGGGGCGCTGGATTCGCTGCTTGCGCGGCATGAGGAAAAGGATGTGATCGCCGCCGTCTTCCATGCCGATCCGATCAAACTGGCGCTGGCGCATTTCCTCGGCCTGCCGCTGAACGCCTTTCAGCGCCTGAACGTGGATACAGCCTCGATCAGCGCGGTGTGGGTGGGGAAGGAAATGACCCGCGTGCTGTTTATCAATCGCCTGCCGGGGGAGCCGTTAAGGCTGATGGGATAGGAGGAGGATAAGGGTTATGTCGTCGTCTTCTTGTGGTCGTCTGCAGGGGAAAGTAGCGATCATCACCGGTGCGACTTCCGGGATCGGCAAAGCGACGGCTTTGCTCTTTGCCCAGGAGGGCGCGCATCTGGTGCTAAGCGGGCGCCGACGCGAGCGGGGTGAGGCAGTGGCCCAGGCCTGCAGGGAATACGGCGGGCGGGCAATTTTCGTGCCGGCCGATCATACCCGCGCCGAGGATTGTGAGCGCGTGGTGGCCGTGGCGCAGCAGGAGTTCGGCCGCGTGGATATCCTGTTCAACAATGCCGGCGTGGTGACTTCCGGCACGGCGGAGACGACCTCCGAGGAAGTTTGGGCCTACACTCTGGCGCTCAACGTGACGGCCGTCTGGCGGATGTCGCGCCTGGTGATCCCGATCATGCGGGCGCAGGGCGGCGGAGCGATCGTCAACAACGCATCGGATTGGGGCATCGTGGGAGCGCGCAATGCGCTACCCTATGCCACCAGCAAGGGCGCCGTGGTGCTGATGACCAAAAGCATGGCGCTGGATCACGCCGCCGAGGGCATTCGCGTGAACGCCGTCTGTCCGGGGGATACGTTCGTTGAACGCTGGGTGGAACAGGGTTACTTTCAGGATGGGCAGCCGGTGACGATGGAAGAAGCCTTGCGCGAATCGGCTTCGTATATTCCCCTGGGGCGCTTTGCTCAGGCAGAAGAGATCGCACGGGCGGTGCTCTTCCTGGCCTCGGATGAGGCTTCGTTCATCACCGGTCACACGTTGCTGGTAGATGGTGGGAATACCGCCCAGTGACTAAAACGTCTTCCAGTTCAGGTGGGTGATGGCGACGGCCAGAGCATCGGCGGCATCATCCGGCTGAGGGCGGGAGGACAGACCGAGCAGTAAGCGTACCATCTCCTGCATTTGTCGCTTATCGGCCGAACCGTAACCGCTGACGCTTTGCTTGATCTCGTTCGGGGTATATTCGGCGACCGGTATACCGGCCTCTGCCAGGGCGAGCAAGATCACGCCGCGCGCCTGTCCCACCTGAATGGCCGTGCTCACATTGCGCTGAAAAAACAACTTCTCCACCGCGCCGCTTTGGGGTTGGTGGAGAAGCAAAAGTTGACGCACCTGCTCATAAAGCAACAGCAGGCGCTGTGGCAGGGTTTCTTCGGGTGGCGTTTCGATCACCCCGAAGGTGACCACCGCTAACGTCCCCTGTTCGTCTTCATCCAGGATGGCATAGCCGGTACGTGCCGTGCCGGGGTCCAGCCCGATGACCCGTCGCATTATCCGGCCTCGACTGCCGCCAGCGCTTCTTCGCTCAGTTTCAGGTTGTGATAGACGTTCTGTACGTCGTCCAGGTCTTCCAGGGCTTCGATCACTTTGAGCACCTGGAGGCTCTCCTCGACGCCGAGCTCGATCTCCTGCTTGGCGATATAGCGTAAACCGGCTTCTTCGGGTTGCACACCGGCGGCGTGGAGCTTATTGGCCACATCCTTGAAGGCTTCCACAGGAGCGATGATCTCGATGGTGTCACCATCCTGCGTGACGTCCTCGGCACCGGCCTCTACGGCCAGTTCAAAGGCGCGATCGTAATCTAACTGGCTGGCCGGGAAGGAAAAGTAGGCCATGCGCTGGAATTGCCAGGCCACGGAGCCGGCTTCGGCCATGTTGCCGCCGCTGCGGGTCAGGACGTGGCGGATCTCGGCGACAGCGCGGTTGCGGTTATCGGTGACGCATTCGATCATCATGGCTACGCCATGCGGGGCGTATCCTTCGTAAAAGATCTGTTCAATCGCAGCGGAATCCTTATCTTCGCCCGTGCCGCGCCGGATGGCACGTTCGATGTTTTCTTTGGGCATGTTATTGGCCCGCGCTTTTTCGATCGCCAGCGCCAGGCGGACGTTCGTTTCCGGATCGCCGCCTCCTTCCCGCGCCGCCATGACGATCTCGCGCGTCAGACGGGTAAAGATCGCGCCGCGCTTGGCATCCTGTGCACTCTTCTTTCTACGAATGGTTGCCCAGTGGCTATGTCCAGACATACAGACTTTCTCCTTTTCTAAATCAACGATGTTTTTGGAAAATCAGGGCCGGCCAGAGCTTCCCGCAAAGCCTTGAAGGCATCGTGATCGATAGAACATGCACTCCTCCAAGCGAGAAGCGCATGCGGCTCAACTCCAACCGTGTTCGGTTTTATTTTATCACAAGCTACGCTTGTGGGAAGCATACGGTAGGACCGTGCAGTTTGTCAGAGCTTTCATCCGGCGCATCGATGATTGTCTTCGCAACTGAAGCCTTCCACTCAACTCACGGAAGCGCTGCAGACCGATGCAAACGCCGATGAAGTCCTATCCATCTTACGGGAACGTCGCTTGGAGTGCTACAGGGATCATGTATCAACGGTTGTGAAGAATTTGTGATGATTAATATCTATCAATTTATTGATAAAAATCTTGCATTCCCGAGGGCCTGCGGATATAATCACCATACGGATGCTCACTGCGAACATCCCTTCAGTACCTACATCACCATACTCCTAAAAGGAGGACTTTCTGTGTTTTCCACACCTCGTCTCTTACTCGTGTTATCTGTCCTTGCATTGGCTCTGGCCGCTTGCCAACCTGCCACCTCTCAGCCACCGGTCTCGGTGACGGAGCAACCCACTGCCGTTTCTACCGAAACGCCGATTCAAGGAGAGCTCGTGGTGTATTCCGGGCGCGCTGAGGCCTTGATCCAACCGGTGATCGATGCGTTTCAGGCCAAGTATCCCCAGGTTAAGGTTTTGCTCAAATCGGGAAGCAACAGTGCCCTGGCGAACGCTCTGATCGAGGAGCAGGCGAATCCGCAAGCTGATGTATTCATCACCACCGAAGTGTTCACCATTCAATCCCTGGCGCAAAAGGGAATTTTTCAGTCCTACCTACCAAAAGGTGCCGAGAATCTTCCGAATGACTTAATCGGCCCAGGTCAAACCTGGATTGGGCTCACGCGCCGCGCCCGGGTGATCATGTATAATGCAGACCTGGTTAAACCAGAAGAGCTTCCCTCCTCAATTTTCGATCTGACCGACCCCAAATGGAAGGGGCAAATCGCCGCGGCCGGTTCGACGAACGGAAGCATGCAAGCGCAGATCGCCGTCATGCGCCAGCTGCTAGGCGATGAAGTGACCACGGAATGGCTTAAGGGCTTGATTGCCAACGAAGTCACCTTTTTCGGTAGCCATACCGATGTACGCAAGGCCGTCGGAGCCGGCGAATTCAAGCTGGGATTGGTAAATCACTATTACTACCACCTGCAAAAAGCGGAAGGGAGCAATGTCGGTGTGATCTACCCCGATCAAGGAGAGGGGCAAATCGGCCTGATTACGAATGCCACCGCCGCCGCTATTGTCAAGGGAAGCGACAACCTAGCCGCCGCGCAGGCTTTTCTCGATTTTCTGATCTCGCCCGAAGGTCAGAAACTGTTTGCGGAAGCGAATTACGAATATCCGATCTTGCCCGGAGTTGCCCTTCGTGAGGGTGTCTTGCCTTTGGAAAATTTCCGCTTGGCAAAGGTGGATCTGCTCGCCGCGACTGCCGACCTGGATGCCACTTTCAGATTGATAGAAGCGGTTGGATTACCCTAATACTACTTCAGGGAAGAAAGGTTGCGCCGATCTTACCGGTCGGTGCAACCTTACACACATGTTGCTATGGCTATTACTACGCAGAGCTTATCCGGCACGTTGAGACGACACGTCGCCAAAGGAACGATCAGCCTTCGCCTGATTCTGGTGACAGGGCTGATTGCGCTTTTTGTCGCTACGCCCTTAATATACATTTTCATCCGAGCGCTCGGAGCCAATGCAGAAGCCTGGGAACGCCTGTTCCAGACGCGTATCTGGCGCTTGATGGGGAATACGCTGTTATTAACCGTCACCGTTACGCTGGGCACGCTGGTGATCGGCGTGAGCATGGCCTGGCTTACGGAACGCACCGATCTACCCGGTCGTAAAGTCTTTCGTTGGATGCTGGCTCTGCCGCTGGCCATTCCGGCCTACATTGGAGCTGTCATTCATCTGACCCTGCTCCGCCCGCGCGGGGGATTGATCGCACAATGGCTGGAAGGGCTCTTTGGAGTCTCTCTACCGCTACCCAGTCCACTTGGTTTTGGAGGAACGGTTTTCATTCTCACCATTTTCATGTTCCCGTATGTATACCTGCTAAGCGGCGCGGCTTTCCGCACGCAACATGCCGCCCTGGAAGAAGC
>JBBFLV010000002.1:417110-428554 GCA_037478835.1 Anaerolineales bacterium | reverse complement strand
CCGGAGTTGCTCAGATACGTCGGCCTGTTACCGAATTAATTTGTTAATGTGCATAATCCTGGTGCTACGGTCCACGGTCTACCGTCCACCGTCTACGGTCCACCGTCCACCGTCTACCGTCCACTGCACACCGGCGCGCCTTGCAGGTCGCGGGCTTTCGGTTGAAGCAAACAGTAAATCGGGCGGACGGTGTCCATCAGGCCCTGGATGGGTTCTCCGAGCTCGGTTTGGGCGATCGGGATGTCGGTGCGGACGTTGAGGTTGACGGGAATTTGGGCTTCCACCGGCACGCAGAGATTCAGGGCAATCGGGAGATCGACGCCGGAAGGCAAACGAATGTTGGTGATGGCGTTGGTGATGGTCAGGCCGCCGCTCTGCACGGTGACCCGCGCGTTGGCAATGCCCACATCCCTGGTGAGGGTGACGCTCGTTTCGCGTTGAATGCACACTTCCAACTGCACCGGCACTTGCGTGGAAACCGGAATGGTGGCACGGATGTGAGCTTGATACATCTTTTCAAAATTGGTATAGAGGCCGCTCAAAAGGTTATTGGCCAGGTTAAGCACACTGCTCAGACTGCCGACTTGCTGCACCAACAGAAGTACGGCAACGATGAGAATGACATTCAGGGTCATGGAAAACACGCTGGCGATCGTCCAAAAAGCCGGGGCAAAGGCGAATTTTCGGCGCGGCGCGGAGCTCGAGGTCCCAGAACGAGCCGCCGTGGACGAAGCCGCGGGCGGCAGGCGGCGCGGGGGCAAGGATGCAGCCGGGGCGGGCACTTTGCCCGTCTCTTCTTCTGATGATTCCGAAAGAATTTTGCGCAAGCGGGCCGCGGGATCGGGCTTTTCCTGGTTCATAAGACCTCCATTTGGGTTGTCTGGGTTAATGGTAGCACAAAATCTCACAATTTTGGTAGAATAGGGAGGCCATAAGGCTCTTGTGATTTTTGTAACAAGGAGAGATGACATGGAAGAAAAATATCTGGTGGCAGTGGTCGGAGCAGGGCCGGCCGGGCTTTTCGGTGCCCGTGAGCTGGCGATGCTGGGAGCCCATGTGGTGGTGTTCAATCGCGATATTAAACCCGGCGGTCTGGCCGAATACGGGATCTATCCTTCCAAGCACACGATGAAGGAGGGATTGCGCCGTCAGTTTCGCCAGGTGTTGGAGAATCCGAACATTGATTACTACGGGAATGTGATCATTGGGCAACAGGGAGATTTGAAGCTGGAAGACCTGTGGGCGATGGGCTTTCAGGCGATCCTGGTGACGGCCGGAGCGCAGGGGACGAAGCGGCTGGGGATTCCGGGCGAGGACCTGGAAGGGGTGTACCACGCCAAAGATGTGGTCTATTTCTACAATAAGCTCCCACCCTATAGCCAGAAGAAATTCCGCTTCGGCAAGCGCTGTGCCATTGTGGGCGCGGGAAATGTGATGGTGGATATTGCCCACTATCTGATCCGCGAGGTGCAGGTGGATGAGGTGATCGCCGTGGTGCGCCGCGGCCCGGCGGAGGTGAAGTTCGATAAAAAGGAGATGGAATACGTGATCGCCAACCTGGACGTGGAGGCGCTGGATGCGGAGATCGAGCGCGTGCGCCCGGTGATGGAGGCGATCGGTCAGGATGTGGCGGCCGCACGGGCGGCGATCCTGGAGGCGCTGCCCAAGGCGCTGCCAAAAGTCTCCGAAACGCGCTTCCGCTTCCTGTTTTTGGCTTCGCCGGTGCGGATTCTGGGGAATGAGCAGGGCCAGGTGGTGCAGCTAGAGGTAGAAGAGAATACCCTGGTGCGCACGAACGGGGATACCAAGGCGCGCGGCACCGGTCAGAAGCGTCTACTGGACGTGGAGACGGTGATCTTCGCCATCGGCGATAAGGTGGATGAGACGTTTGGCCTGCCGGTGGAATGGAACGAGTTCGTGAAGAATCCCAACCCGCGCTTCCCGGTGGACGGGAATTCGTACGAGGCGTTCGACCCGCAGAGCGGCAAGCCGATCGAGGGCATCTTCGTCGCCGGTTGGTCGCGCAATGCTTCCAGCGGCCTGGTGGGGACGGCACGCAAGGATGGAACCAACGGGGCACGGGCGGTTTGGCAATACCTGCAGCAGACGCAATCGCCAAAGCCTTTGGACCTGAAGGCGATCGAGGCGCGCCTGATGAGCTTGGGGAAACCGATCGTGCGCAAGAGCGATCTGCCGCGCTTGGAGGCCGCCGAGCAAGCCGAAGCACGCCGGCTGGGGGTGGAAGAGTTTAAGTTCGCGACGAACGAGGAGATGCTGCGGGTGATGGGGTTGTTGCCGGAAGTAGTAAAATAGTCGCGTAGCTGCATAGTCAGGTAGTCAGTTGGTTAGTTGGTCGCGTGGTACGATTTGCCGTTTAGCGTCTAAAACCGTCAACCCACGTGACCAAGTGGAGAGTTTATGAGCCAGGACGGTCCTAGAGGTCGGTATCGGGGATGGAAGGGGGCAATCCTCCCGATCGGCCTCTTTCTTTTGCTCCTGTTCGGGTTGGCGTTTTGGGTGCTGTACGATCTGCCTTCGCCGGACGACCTGCCGCAGGCGCTTCGGCTGCCTTCCATCCGCATTCTCGATCGCAACGGAAGACCCCTTTACGAGATGCGCGCCCAGGGGGAATATCACCTGCCGCTGAAGGCAGAGGAGATTCCACAGTGCATGAAGCAGGCAACGATCGCCGTGGAGGATCAGAGTTTCTATACCAATCCCGGCATCGATCTGCGCGGCGTGGTGCGCGCCCTCTACATCAATTTACGGGGTGGCGAGACGCTGGCCGGCGGCAGCACGATCACCCAGCAGGTGGTGCGCAACCTGCTCCTGCCGGAAGAACGCCATCAGCGCACGTTGCGACGCAAGCTACGGGAGACGATCCTGGCCTGGCAATTGACCCGTCGCCTGAGCAAAGATGAAATCCTGGCGCTCTACCTGAACCAGACCTACTACGGCGGCTTTGCTTACGGGATCGAAGCCGCAGCGCAAACGTATTTCGGCAAGCCGGCGGCCGATCTTTTCTTGGAAGAATGCGCCCTGTTGGCCGGCCTGCCGCAATCTCCGGCGCTCTATAACCCTTTTGAGCATCCCCAGGCGGCGCGCGAACGTCAGCGCGTGGTGTTGGAGCTGATGGAGAAACAGGGGTTTATCAGCGCCACGGAACGTCAACAGGCCGAAGAAGCACCCTTGTCCTTCAATCCCCAGCCCTATCCCATCCGGGCACCCCATTTCGTTTGGATGGTCAAGGCCGAGCTGGATAGGCTGCAATCACGGGGAGAACTTCCGGCGAACACGCCCCTCGTCGTCTATACCACGCTTGACCTGGCTGCCCAGCAGGTGGCCGAGGAAGCGGTTGCCCGTCAGTTGGCGCACTTGCGGGACGATGACGGCCTAGATCACCAGGTGAGCAACGCCGCGGTGGTCGTGTTCGATCCCCAAACCGGCGATCTGCTGGCATTGGTCGGCAGCGCCGATTACTTCAACCCGGCCATCGCCGGAGCGATCAACATGGCGCTGGTGCCCCGTCAACCCGGCTCGGCCTTCAAACCGTTCATCTACGCCGCCGCTTTTGACCCCTCCCTGCTCTCCGATCCCTGGACGGCGGCCACGCCGATCCTCGATGTGCAGACGCACTTCCGCACCGCCGATGGCAAGGTCTATACGCCTCAAAATTACGATGGTCGCGAACACGGCATCGTGCCGGCGCGCGTTGCCCTGGCTTCGTCGTTCAACATCCCGGCCGTGGCCGCTTTGCACAAGGTGGGGGTGGAGCGCATGAGTCAATACGCGGCACGCTTCGGCATCACCACGCTCACCGACCCCGCCGAGTACGATCTGACGCTGGCGCTCGGCGGCGGGAAGGTCAGCCTGCTGGAGCTGACCAACGCCTACGCCGTCTTTGCCCGGCAGGGACGCTACCTTCCCGTGCGCCTGATCCTGGAAGTGCAGGACCTGCAGGGGAACACCCTCTACCGTCCCCCTGCGCTCACCGCCCGACCCGTCCTCGATGAACGCATCGCCTGGCTGATCGGCGACATCTTGAGCGATCCGCTGGCGCACCAGCCCGGCTTCGGTCGCAATAGCACGCTCCAGATCGAACGCCCGGCCGCCGTCAAAACCGGCACCACCACCGATTTTCACGATAACTGGACGATCGGCTACACGCCTGATCTGGTCGTTGGAGTATGGGTCGGCAACAGCGATCACCGCCCAATGCGCGAGGTGACCGGCCTGACCGGCGCCGCGCCGATCTGGCAATACACGCTACGCACCCTGTTGCGCAACCGGCCGCCGCGCGCATTCGCCCCTCCCGATGGGCTGGTGCGGCAGGAGGTGTGCACGCTCTCCGGCCTGCTGCCGACCGAACTCTGCACGCAAACGCATGAGGAATGGTTTTTGGAAGAAACGCTACCGAGGCGCCGCGATGACGTCTACCGCCGCCTTTGGCGCAACCCCGTGAACGGGCAAATCGTCACGGCGCCGCCGGAGGGACCCGGAGCTTGGTCGCCGCTTACGGTGCTTCATCTGCCGCCCGAAGCATGGGATTGGGCGCGCCGTCAGGGTTGGCTGCTGGATGTGGACCTTTTGCAAACTTCCCAGGAGGGCGAAAACGCCGCGGCGATCTGGCTGATCTCCCCGCGCCCCGGCGATGTGTACTTCCTAACTTCCGAAGTTCCCCTTTCGGAACAGCGCTTGCACCTACAGGCGATGAGCCGCCTACCGCTCCGATCGTTCACCTTCTGGGTGGATTCCCGCCCACTGATCACACTCACCGAATGGCCCTACGAGGCCTGGTGGCCGTTACAACCCGGCGAACACACCTTCTATGCCCAGGCCGTGACGCCGGAGGGGGAGCAGGTGCGCAGCGAGGAGATACGGATTGAGGTGAGGCGGAGGTGAGGGGAGAGGAGGAGAGCGGGAGAAGAGAAGAACGTGAGAGGGGGGAGTAGGAGACTATGAGACCACGAGAGGACTGGAACTAAATCCCTTAGTCGGGAAAATAGGCCTTCAAACTACGCCGGGGCTGTTGAATGCCGGCGATGTGCGGGCGTTTCAATCCCTTAGTCGGGAAAATAGGCCTTCAAACTATCGGCGTCCTGAGCGTGTTTTGGCCTGTTATTGAGGTTTCAATCCCTTAGTCGGGAAAATAGGCCTTCAAACGAAAGTGGGGATAAATTCGCCCGTCATCCACATACTTGTTTCAATCCCTTAGTCGGGAAAATAGGCCTTCAAACGCGCGTGCTCCTCTCTGCTCATCTCATACCTATATTGTTTCAATCCCTTAGTCGGGAAAATAGGCCTTCAAACAATAATAGGAGGTGTTCCGTGAAAACAGTAGCATTGTTTCAATCCCTTAGTCGGGAAAATAGGCCTTCAAACTTCGTGCATGCGCTTCCACACAATCAATTTTGAGCGGTTTCAATCCCTTAGTCGGGAAAATAGGCCTTCAAACTAGAAGGGATTCGCCAGCTTCCCCGCGCTTGCGGTTTCAATCCCTTAGTCGGGAAAATAGGCCTTCAAACATGATCAGCAAAACCTGGGTGAAAGGAGGCAAATATGTTTCAATCCCTTAGTCGGGAAAATAGGCCTTCAAACTCGGTTTTCGCATAGGGCACTCGGTCGTGTAATGAAGTTTCAATCCCTTAGTCGGGAAAATAGGCCTTCAAACTCAACCCGTGTGTTTCGGGAGAAGGAGGTGAATATGTTTCAATCCCTTAGTCGGGAAAATAGGCCTTCAAACAAAGAAAATCCAAAAATTCGTCGAATTCCGACAAAGTTTCAATCCCTTAGTCGGGAAAATAGGCCTTCAAACTTACCGGTTTATCGGCAGACCTGCTCATCATTGACGTTTCAATCCCTTAGTCGGGAAAATAGGCCTTCAAACATGACTGGAGCAAGCTGATCGGGCCGCCGCCGGAGGTGCTGTTTCAATCCCTTAGTCGGGAAAATAGGCCTTCAAACACGCAGCGCCTCCAGCGTCGTCTGCGTGATGTCCCTGTTTCAATCCCTTAGTCGGGAAAATAGGCCTTCAAACAAATGGTCACTGTGGATTGCCAGACGGTCTATCTACAGGTTTCAATCCCTTAGTCGGGAAAATAGGCCTTCAAACTTCCGGATGGCCATGCGGACTTCTGCCGGAAAGGGATGGTTTCAATCCCTTAGTCGGGAAAATAGGCCTTCAAACCATGACGCCGCGCCCAATCCTGCCCGCGCATTTGAGTTTCAATCCCTTAGTCGGGAAAATAGGCCTTCAAACTGGGCGCATGCTTCGGTTGACGGCGCTGTTTTGAGTTTCAATCCCTTAGTCGGGAAAATAGGCCTTCAAACGAAAGTTGAAGGTCGGAGTAGTAGCGCAGAAAAGCGTTTCAATCCCTTAGTCGGGAAAATAGGCCTTCAAACTCGTGTATGACACGGAACGCCAGGAAGCCCAGAAAGTTTCAATCCCTTAGTCGGGAAAATAGGCCTTCAAACCAGATTATTCTGAATTTGCCTCCCCTCCAACCCCTGTTTCAATCCCTTAGTCGGGAAAATAGGCCTTCAAACGAGTACGCCATTCGGCATCAAGATGAGGCAAAGGGAGTTTCAATCCCTTAGTCGGGAAAATAGGCCTTCAAACACCAAAAGTCCTTACCATACTCCATCCCAATCCCGTTTCAATCCCTTAGTCGGGAAAATAGGCCTTCAAACATGGAGTACAATCGGCGCCGGGCCGAGTTGGCGCGGGGTTTCAATCCCTTAGTCGGGAAAATAGGCCTTCAAACAAGAAATTCCCGCCAAGCAGAATCGCGTCGCTCAGCAGTTTCAATCCCTTAGTCGGGAAAATAGGCCTTCAAACTGGCCTGAGCATGTAAGGTAAGGTGAGGTATTAATAGTTTCAATCCCTTAGTCGGGAAAATAGGCCTTCAAACGCTGAGAAAAGGGGGAGGGTAATTCTGATGCCTAAAGTTTCAATCCCTTAGTCGGGAAAATAGGCCTTCAAACCACGATGACCACAATCCAAGTTTCTGGATTGATACAGGTTTCAATCCCTTAGTCGGGAAAATAGGCCTTCAAACCTGAGTAACCTGGCGCGCATCATTCGCTACCATGCTGTTTCAATCCCTTAGTCGGGAAAATAGGCCTTCAAACTCATGATGCCGCCACGTCATGGCAAGACGGCGATGAGTTTCAATCCCTTAGTCGGGAAAATAGGCCTTCAAACACGGTCAAGTAATCCTGATAAGGCAGAAGCATGTAAGCGTTTCAATCCCTTAGTCGGGAAAATAGGCCTTCAAACCCACGCATGGCTCAGGCTGTCAATCACCAACACTGAGTGTTTCAATCCCTTAGTCGGGAAAATAGGCCTTCAAACACTACGAGTATAAGCGGTTGCTCCGCTTCAATTCAGTTTCAATCCCTTAGTCGGGAAAATAGGCCTTCAAACTCTTTTGACGCAAATCGAAGAGGATGACCGGGCAAGTTTCAATCCCTTAGTCGGGAAAATAGGCCTTCAAACAATCCTTCCTGACACTGGAAAGCGTGCGGGTGCGCAGTTTCAATCCCTTAGTCGGGAAAATAGGCCTTCAAACGCTTGTCGGAAAATTATGGAGAGGAAGGAGGGCCTTACGTTTCAATCCCTTAGTCGGGAAAATAGGCCTTCAAACTTTGAGAGGGGAGATGTTCCGCCGGCCCCCATAACGCAGTTTCAATCCCTTAGTCGGGAAAATAGGCCTTCAAACGAAAGAAGGCGATTTTGAAAAGGCCTGCCAAATTTACGGTTTCAATCCCTTAGTCGGGAAAATAGGCCTTCAAACCGCAATGTGCGCCGGGACCTGGTAGCGAGCATCCACAGTTTCAATCCCTTAGTCGGGAAAATAGGCCTTCAAACGCTTGATCTATTGACGCCTGGCTGGGAGGTGGCATATGTTTCAATCCCTTAGTCGGGAAAATAGGCCTTCAAACTATGTGCTCTACACGTATGAGATTGTTGCTGAGTTTCAATCCCTTAGTCGGGAAAATAGGCCTTCAAACCCACAGGGGGACACAGGGGGATGCAGGGCATCGTCGGTTTCAATCCCTTAGTCGGGAAAATAGGCCTTCAAACTGGAGAAACACAAAGGCCGGTAACTTCCGTCATATGTTTCAATCCCTTAGTCGGGAAAATAGGCCTTCAAACTTACAATCCCGTTGCCGAAAGCCTCCTAGTCTCTCTGGTTTCAATCCCTTAGTCGGGAAAATAGGCCTTCAAACACGAACAGGAGCATGCTTTGGCCATGATTCCACCAGGTTTCAATCCCTTAGTCGGGAAAATAGGCCTTCAAACTCTGAATCCCAACGCAGGATGACATTCTCGAAATCATGTTTCAATCCCTTAGTCGGGAAAATAGGCCTTCAAACTTAGCGGTAAACTTTTGGATACGTTGAAGGCAATGGTTTCAATCCCTTAGTCGGGAAAATAGGCCTTCAAACTCAACCCGTGTGTTTCGGGAGAAGGAGGTGAATATGTTTCAATCCCTTAGTCGGGAAAATAGGCCTTCAAACATGTCTTTCACATGCGGGCGAACCCACGTGGTTGTTTCAATCCCTTAGTCGGGAAAATAGGCCTTCAAACTCGGGAGGCTTTCCCAGACTGTGTTTTGGCTTCGTTTGCGTTTCAATCCCTTAGTCGGGAAAATAGGCCTTCAAACCCGGTTCCCAGCACAATCAATCTTTTTTCTGATCTCGTTTCAATCCCTTAGTCGGGAAAATAGGCCTTCAAACTGTGCCGCCGGGGACGGGCACGATCGGGACGCGAAGCGTGTTTCAATCCCTTAGTCGGGAAAATAGGCCTTCAAACAACAGGGGGAATATCGGAGCGCGCACGGCGGTTGAGTGTTTCAATCCCTTAGTCGGGAAAATAGGCCTTCAAACGGGGCTGCGCTGGCCAGGGCGGGCGATGACGCCGGTTTCAATCCCTTAGTCGGGAAAATAGGCCTTCAAACCGGCGTTTTGCTTGCGCACCGCCTCCATTGCCTCAGTTTCAATCCCTTAGTCGGGAAAATAGGCCTTCAAACTTACTCGCCCTGAGGAATTTGCCCGCCTGTCGCAAGTTTCAATCCCTTAGTCGGGAAAATAGGCCTTCAAACCCAAATCTGCGGTAGACTAGAAGACGTCCTCCGGCCAGTTTCAATCCCTTAGTCGGGAAAATAGGCCTTCAAACGCTTTTCGAGTCAACGTGTAAATCGGACAAAGGAGTTTCAATCCCTTAGTCGGGAAAATAGGCCTTCAAACGCCAAAACAACCACACGATCACCGACGAAGGAGACAATGTTTCAATCCCTTAGTCGGGAAAATAGGCCTTCAAACCTTGAGGCTTTGTGCGAGGCCTACGAGATGGGAAGTTTCAATCCCTTAGTCGGGAAAATAGGCCTTCAAACCGTGGGGCTCCGAGAGTTCTTCGGCGGGATTTTTGAGTTTCAATCCCTTAGTCGGGAAAATAGGCCTTCAAACTCATCACCTCCGTCATGAAGAAATACTTCATCTCGCTTGTTTCAATCCCTTAGTCGGGAAAATAGGCCTTCAAACGCAAAAAACAAATTTTTCCCTGGTTTTTTTGGGGAAGTTTCAATCCCTTAGTCGGGAAAATAGGCCTTCAAACGGAGCAGATGCGGACGCGGCTGGCGTTTCGGGTGGCGTTTCAATCCCTTAGTCGGGAAAATAGGCCTTCAAACATGAAATTGTGGGGTTCATCCGCAGCGGCAGTTGTGTTTCAATCCCTTAGTCGGGAAAATAGGCCTTCAAACCAGATATAGGGTGGTCTTTCGGCCACCCAATTTTCTCCCAGTTTCAATCCCTTAGTCGGGAAAATAGGCCTTCAAACTCCCAGGTCATCCGCAAAATCTCCACATACCAGCGCTTGTTTCAATCCCTTAGTCGGGAAAATAGGCCTTCAAACAAATCGGCAGCCATCCGCCCGGTCGCCCGCTCGCGGTTTCAATCCCTTAGTCGGGAAAATAGGCCTTCAAACCAAATCAATCCTCTCCGGAAGGCTCAATTTCGGGATAGTTTCAATCCCTTAGTCGGGAAAATAGGCCTTCAAACCCGCGGAATGAACTCATTTGCCAGGCTCACCAGGTAGTTTCAATCCCTTAGTCGGGAAAATAGGCCTTCAAACAGAAGCGCAGTCCTGCTACCACCCGGCGGGACAAGCGGTTTCAATCCCTTAGTCGGGAAAATAGGCCTTCAAACCATCATCATCTGCCAGCCCATTGTCCATGATCATGTTTCAATCCCTTAGTCGGGAAAATAGGCCTTCAAACGGATCGATGTGATTCTCGCATGCATGGATCTGTGGAGTTTCAATCCCTTAGTCGGGAAAATAGGCCTTCAAACTAAGATGAAAAGAAGGCAAAAATCGCTCTGGCTGTTTCAATCCCTTAGTCGGGAAAATAGGCCTTCAAACGTCGGACGCAGCGCCAGCCGCCCACCGCCACTCCCGTTTCAATCCCTTAGTCGGGAAAATAGGCCTTCAAACGCGTGGCGGAGATTGATCTGGAGTGGGATGCCGAGCGTTTCAATCCCTTAGTCGGGAAAATAGGCCTTCAAACAACTCTCCCGGCTTGTGGGAATGTTCCAGAATTTGGTTTCAATCCCTTAGTCGGGAAAATAGGCCTTCAAACATGGCGGATGCCTGCCGGGACAGTTTCTTCTGGAGATAAGTTTCAATCCCTTAGTCGGGAAAATAGGCCTTCAAACCATGCCGGATGCAGCGTACTCATCCCCCGCCGGCTTTGGTTTCAATCCCTTAGTCGGGAAAATAGGCCTTCAAACCTGGCGGTGGAGGGGCTGGGGTTATCAGCCATCAGGTTTCAATCCCTTAGTCGGGAAAATAGGCCTTCAAACCATGGCCGCCCAGACCACAAAGCGGCCAAACCCAGTTTCAATCCCTTAGTCGGGAAAATAGGCCTTCAAACCTGTGCGGCCACAAAGGTCATGATGGCAAGCGGAGTTTCAATCCCTTAGTCGGGAAAATAGGCCTTCAAACTTGTCCAATCCAGGTAGTGATACATACCCACCAGCAGTTTCAATCCCTTAGTCGGGAAAATAGGCCTTCAAACACTGGTACAGCACCCCCAACACCACACCAATCAGCAGTTTCAATCCCTTAGTCGGGAAAATAGGCCTTCAAACACGATCTGTTATCAGTTGTCAGTCGTCAGGTGGTGTTGTTTCAATCCCTTAGTCGGGAAAATAGGCCTTCAAACACGATGCTGGCGCTGGCTGAGGAGGATCAGCTGCTGGTTTCAATCCCTTAGTCGGGAAAATAGGCCTTCAAACTGCCGGTGCCGTTGTGGGAACGCATCCAGGCGAAAAAGTTTCAATCCCTTAGTCGGGAAAATAGGCCTTCAAACGGCGCCAGCCATGGCACCGTCGCCGCGATATTATCGTTTCAATCCCTTAGTCGGGAAAATAGGCCTTCAAAC
>JBBFLV010000002.1:403711-417010 GCA_037478835.1 Anaerolineales bacterium | reverse complement strand
GTTTCAATCCCTTAGTCGGGAAAATAGGCCTTCAAACGCAGTGTTGTTGGTAAACGTGGTTTCCTCCATGTAGTTTCAATCCCTTAGTCGGGAAAATAGGCCTTCAAACGCCACTTGACTGCTCCAGTGCGCATGGTGCTGATAAGTTTCAATCCCTTAGTCGGGAAAATAGGCCTTCAAACCTGGATGCTGAGCGCGCCGAGGAAGAGGCTCAGAGTTTCAATCCCTTAGTCGGGAAAATAGGCCTTCAAACACGTGACCGATGACATGGTCGAGAAGGCGTTGGTCAGTTTCAATCCCTTAGTCGGGAAAATAGGCCTTCAAACTTGCCGCTCGCAAAATAGTCGGCATGACTATCAGAGTTTCAATCCCTTAGTCGGGAAAATAGGCCTTCAAACTCGCTGATCCGCCTTGCCTCATCGGCGCCACCCTCGTTTCAATCCCTTAGTCGGGAAAATAGGCCTTCAAACCACGTGCCGGTGCCGTTGTGGGGCCAGGCGAAAAAGTTTCAATCCCTTAGTCGGGAAAATAGGCCTTCAAACCGTCATCATCCGCCAGCCCATTGTCAAGAATCAGGTTTCAATCCCTTAGTCGGGAAAATAGGCCTTCAAACGCGCAGCGCGCATTCGCCAAATGCAATCCGGAGCGTTTCAATCCCTTAGTCGGGAAAATAGGCCTTCAAACTCGCCCGCTCAACAGCACCGCATAGCGGAATCCCGGTTTCAATCCCTTAGTCGGGAAAATAGGCCTTCAAACTGGGGGGGATGTGATCCATCCTGGGGCATTTAAGAAGTTTCAATCCCTTAGTCGGGAAAATAGGCCTTCAAACTCCAGCAGTTGGCGCAAAGATTGATTTAAATGGCAGTTTCAATCCCTTAGTCGGGAAAATAGGCCTTCAAACCCCGCAGTATCACCCGCGCCGCTGCCTCCGCAATGTTTCAATCCCTTAGTCGGGAAAATAGGCCTTCAAACACTTCCATCCCGAACGGGCAAGTTGGAGCCATAATGTTTCAATCCCTTAGTCGGGAAAATAGGCCTTCAAACAGGATGACGACGCTGAGGCCTGATCCGCATAATGCCGTTTCAATCCCTTAGTCGGGAAAATAGGCCTTCAAACATGAAAAGCATCTCTCCTCCTAAATCTCCATGAACCCGTTTCAATCCCTTAGTCGGGAAAATAGGCCTTCAAACTTGCCCCGGCGCCCGCTCTCCCGGAGCCACCCCTCGGTTTCAATCCCTTAGTCGGGAAAATAGGCCTTCAAACTTCGGGGTGCATTTCTGTAATTGTTCACTGTTGCTGTTTCAATCCCTTAGTCGGGAAAATAGGCCTTCAAACCAGTTCTGCGACCTCGGCATCGGTAAGCCAGGCAATAGTTTCAATCCCTTAGTCGGGAAAATAGGCCTTCAAACGGGTGGGGTGGTGGCAGCAGGCGTGGGGGGTGGAATGTTTCAATCCCTTAGTCGGGAAAATAGGCCTTCAAACGCATCCTCGGCCTCCTGGGCCATCAGCGCTGCCGCGTTTCAATCCCTTAGTCGGGAAAATAGGCCTTCAAACGGCGTCGCAAATCCTACCACGGCGTAGCCCTGCTGTCAAGGTTTTGGCCGAAGTTCTTCCCACCGGTATCGTGTTTTTGCTTCGGTCGTCCCGAATCAACGCCTTCTTTACCGTATTTCCTACCACCCTGCGAGCGGCGCGCCCTTGCGCCGAACGCGCAAAATAGATATGGCAGAAAAGCGGGGAAAAAGCGATATGCGGCCATATATGGGGGTCAAAATTTGCGAGAGGTTCCGGGGGTTTTCGCCCCCACTGCGCCGCTCGCAAGCGCGCAAATAAAAGCACGCAAACGCAAAAGCATTTGCGCTACAGTTGTATCGCAGGGCACGGCGATTCAGCATTCCGAACGAGCACGGCGCCTGTAGCGATCCCATGCCCGTTCGCCCAGCCGCAGCAGCCCGTATCCAAGCGCTACCCCCACAGCATTCAGGAGCACGTCGCTAACGTCTACGGTGCGATAGGGCGTCCATAACGTGCCGAACAGAAATTGTCCCGCTTCGATCCCGGCGCCCGGCAGCCAGCTCCACCAGGGCAGAAAGCGCCGGGTGGAGGGCCAGAGCAGGGGCAGGAACACGCCGAAGGGGATCGTCGCTTCGATGTTGCCCAAGATTTCGGCGCGGATGGCGGCCGGGGAAATGCGCGCCTCGAACAGGTAATGGAAAGGCACCCATTCAATCTGCCGAACCAGGCGGGCAAGATTGCGCTCCCAGGGCATCCTCTCGCGCGGCATGGGGAAGAATACCAGGCTGATCAGCAGGGTCAGGTAAAGCCAAAAGGCGCCGAAGAGCAGCAGAAAACGCGGCGAGCGCCCCTGACGGGCAAACCGCCACAGCAGGAGCAGGAGCAAGCCCAGGCTTCCCGCCCATTCGCGCAGCGTAAACTCGTAGATCACCGCACCGTAAAGAGCAAGCCGGCGCTCCGACCGCTCACATCCGGGAAGTAGAACTCATGCGCCTGAGCCGGCAGGACGTGGAAGGTGCCGCTCAACCCGGCACGCGCCAGGTAGGTGAGCACGTAGGTGCCTGCCGGCAGGTAATCGGCACTGAAGAGGACGCGATCATCGTAGATTTGACGGTAATTGAAATACCAGCCTCCCCAGCCGCTCTGCTCGTAATCCCGGCTCTCAAAGCGCTCCGGCACCTGAACGGCGGTCAAGAGCGTGGCATCGATCGCTTCCAACCCGGCCGGCAGCGGATCCTCCAGCACCACGTAGAAGCGATCCTGCGGCACGACGAGGGTCAAGCGCACCTGCACCAAATCGCCGCGCGCCACTTCGGTGACCGGCTTCTTCAGGTTCGGCAGGCGGAAGTAGGCACGCTCGACCAAGATACCGTGATCCTGGGCGGTGACCTGCTCGGCCGCCAGCGCATATTCGACGTAAGCGGTGTAGAACAACGTGCCGGGGCCGGCGCTGCGCAGCACGGAAAACACGTTGCGCTCGGGGAGCAATTCTTCGCCCTGGAAGGCGCGTATCCACTTTTCAAAGACATTCTGCGGGGTGACCCGACGCGTTTCCAGCATTTGGCCGTTCCAACCCAGGCCGAACTGATAGTTCCCCTGCAGCTCGCCGGAAATCTCCAGCCAGCGCGCCAGCGTCAGCAGCGACCAGGTCATCTCCTGGGTGGAGTACCACCCCTCCGGTCGCCGTTGGCTCATCAGCCAGCGAATGCCGCCGGGCAGCAGCGGATGATTCGGATCGGCCTGCATCAGGGCGTGCAGGATGATGGCCGTGCTGCGCAGATCGGTGTTCCAGTTCCACGGGTCGTCCTCTTGTTCCTGCCAATGCACGCCGGCCGCGGATTGCACGGCGGCGCTGCTCAAGGAAGAAAGCAACGAAGTGGTATACGTCTCGTTCGGAGCATCGGTCAGGAAAGCCTCCAGCAAAAAGGCGCGCGCATATAGGCTGAGTGCATCGCGCTGCTTATAGAGCGAATTGAGCACACTCGCCGGGGCTTGATCCTGCTGCGCCAGCACAAAGACGACGAAAGCGGCCTCGTTCTTCTGCCAGAGCGGCGTCTCGACACCGACCGGCCGAAGGGTGCGGCGCAGGTACTCCAGGCCACGGCGCAACGTCCCTTCGGGGACGCTATATCCCTCCGCCTTAGCCTCGCTCAATCCCCAAACGACGTAGGCCGTGGTGCGCAGCTCACTTTCACCGCCCGGCCACAGGCTCCAGCCGCCATCCCCGTTTTGGGTGCGCACCAGGCGCTGCAGCGAGGCCAGGACCTCGAGCTCGATCTCCGGCAAACGATCTTCCTGCCCGCTTTGGCGCCAGAGACGGCGGATCAGCAAGTTCGGCAGGAAGCGCGAGACGGTTTGCTCACTGCACAGGTAAGGGTAATCCCGCAGCACCTGCAGATCGCCGATCGCCGTGGCGGCCAGGGAGGGAGAAAGCTCCAGGGTCAACTTGCTTTCGGCGGCGCTCACCTGCGGTGGAAGCACCACCGTCTCGGTGATGCTCCCTTCGCCCATGAGCGCGCCGGCGCTGCCGATCGTTTCCCGCGCCAGATAGCGCAGAACCGGAAGCCCCTGCCCCGGCAGGCTGGCGAAGGTCGGACGGGTGGCATCCTCATAGCCGCCCCCGCGCACTTTTCCGATCAGGTCGACGCGAGTAGCGCCTTCCGCCACGCGGCCGCGCCAGGTGACAAAGGCCTGCGCACCGGCCGGCACCTTGAGCGCTTGTTCGGCCACATCCTGGAGCACAAAGCCCTGAGCTTCTAACAAGGCAACAACCTCCAGGTCGGTATCCGTGTTGTTGTGGATCGTCGCTCCCAGGGTCACCTGATCCCCGGCGACGAAGAAGCGCGGCGTTTGCAAATCGATCTGCAGGGGAAGATTGCTGAGCAGCTCAAAGGTCGCTTCGCCCAGGCGCGTATCCTCGGTGACGGCGCGGGCGGTCAGCTGCCAGGTGGTCAGGTTATCCGGCAGGGTGACCGTCACCTGCGCTTGGCCGTTCTCGTCGGTCAGCACTTGCCCCTGCCAAAAGGCGGTATCCTTGAATTCACCGCGGATGGTCAGAATCCCGAATTGATCGCTCCCCTTTTCGCCGCCGCCACTGCCTCCGCGCCCGCCTTCGCCGATCATTCCTTCTCGCAAGCCCATATTCAGCAGCTCGGCATCCAACGGGACGGTGATGGTGGTGAGCACGTTCAGGCCGCGCTGCGGATAGAAGGCCTGGATCAAGGGCGGGCTGTTCGGCTCGGCCAGCGCCAAAACGGCCTTATCCACCAGCGCCAACGAAAGATCGGCCCGCACCGGCTTCCCGTTCACGTCACGGGTGCGGAGGGTAAAGGTGACGCGATCGCGCGGCCGAGCTACTTTGCGATCGCTTTCGATCTCCACGAAGATTTGCTGCAGCGCCGGCGCCACGTTGAGCTGCGCCAACCCCATGGCGTAGCGCGGGGGAGCGCTGCCCTCTGCCGGCCGAACGGTCAAAACGGAGACGTACATCACCGGCGCCAGCTCGGCGGTGATGGGGAGCTCCACCAGGTTGCTACCGCTCTGGAGCGTGATCAGCCTCTTTTCGTGAATGCGGCCGCGTTCGAGCGTCAAGAGGGCCGTAGTCTCCTCCTGGAAAGGCGAAACGATCAGGACCTGTGCTTTCTCGCCGGGGTTGTAGGCGCTTTGATCGGCGATCACTTTGAGCGTATCATCGGCGGTGCGCTGCAGGTTCATCTCCGCGCCGATCACCCAGAGATACGTCGAAGCGCGCGCCGTGCGTCCCTTGTCATCCGTCGCGCTGACCACGATCTTGTATTCCCCGGCGGTCGGCGGGGTCAGCTGGGCGGTGGCTTTCCCTTCGGCATCCGTAGTGACTACCGTGGAGGCCCGCAAAATGCTCTGCACCGAAGATTCCCAATAGATCACGCCGTTGGCATCCTGCTTTTGCACATTCGACCAGCGTTGCTCATAAAGCGCCACGGTCAACTGCCGATCGGGAGCAGGGGCCCCCTCTAGGTTCAAGGCCACGAGTTCGATCGGGATGGGCTTGCCGATCTCACCGAGATAGGACGGCGTTCGCACACCGGGGAACAGGCTACTGCCGAAGACGGTCACAGTAGCATAACTGCCGACTACGTTCCCCCCTACATCCTTCACGTTGACGTTGAACGTGTAGTTCAACGCCGCAACATTTTGGGGAAGCAGGAACGTTTCCTGATGCTCAAAATTCCCCTCTTCGTCCGTTTGTCCACTCCCCTGGCGGTAGAGGGGCGGCACAGCAGGCCGGCACGGATAACCATAGGCACAGCGAGGACTGTCTTCCCAAAAATAGAAGGAATACGTATCGTAGGTTTGGGGAGGAGTATAAGAAGCCGGCGAAGCTTCGATGAACCATTCGAGCGGTGCCTGGCTCAGCTTGCCGCCGGCATAATAGGCCGCGTTCAGGCGGAAGGAGGCCGTCTCACCGCTAACCAGGCGCTGCGGCTCGGCCTTTAGGCTCACCTGGAAGCGCGGTTTGACATACGCCGCCACGCGGAAATAGACATAGCCGATCGCCGACCCGTCCTTCGCCTTCTCCTCCATATCACCGACATGGACCTGGATCGTATAATTCCCCACCGGAGCATCTTCGCTCAAGGTACAGGACCCGGAGAACGTGCCTTGCGGAGAGAGCGTTAAAACCTGACGGCACAACGCGCCCTCCTCGTTGGAAAGGATCACCGTCACCTTAGAGAACGTGGTGGGCAACAAATAGCGCAGATCGTCTTCGATGCGCACAATGCCCTTGAAGTAAACTTCCTGGCCGGGACGGTAGATCGGGCGCTCGGTATAGATGACCGCAACCGGACGCCTGGTCTCAGCCTGGTAGGCAGAATAGAACCCGAAGCGCTCTGGATAGAGCCAGCTCCAGTTTTGGGAGATCATCGCCAAATGACCCTTGCCTTCGGCCACGGCATACTGCGCTCGGTCGTTCTTTTCGCTCCTCCAGTGGGCCAAACCTTGAGCGTCTGTGGTCGCTTCGCCGATCGAGCGGAACTCCTGATCGTAAAAAGAGACCTTCACCCCTTCGACCGGCCGGCCGTCTGCGGCGTTCAACAGCCAAGCCAGGGCCTCGCCGGGCGCCGCTTTCAACATCAGGATGTCATCGGAGACGATGAGCAGCGCCGCAGAGGCAAAAGATTCGGCCGTTTTAATGGCCGGAGAACGCACCCCAAGGAAATAGAGACCGGGTGGGAGTTTCTCCTGTTCTTCGAGGGAAATAGCGATGCGGCGGACGCGTTCCGGCGAGGGGTCCACGCTCAGCTTCCAGGTGCGCAGCGGCGACTTGGAGGTGCGCCAATCGGTCGGCCAAATGCTCCAATCCGTCAGGCGGCGGAATTCGGCCGGGGTCAGCGAATACAGCCTGAATTCCAACGTATCCAGGTTGGCGTAATCCAGGTAGATTTCCTGCTTGCTCGCCTGGCGGAAGATCAGGGGTTGGGTAACCTGGTAGGTTTGGAAGAAAGCAAACGGCTGATAGTAGCCGTTCTTGCGGATGAACGTATATTCTTTGGTGATCGCGTTGCCGTAAATATCCCGCGCCCCCGGCAATAGACGAATCTCATAGGTGACGCCGGGCTCCAACCCCTCCAGGATCAAGGCACGATTCCAGTCATCCAAGTAGGTTTTCAGCGAAGGTGGCCGGGGAGTGATGCGCAAGCGGGAGAGCACGCTGTCCTTGTGCATCAGGGTGCTGAACTCTAGAACCACTTGCGGCATATAGAAAGTCTCTTCTTCGGGCGGGAAGAAGCGGATCACACTCGGAGCAGGGAGCGTGCGGAACGAAATCTGTTCTTCTCCCTCCATGCGGCTGCCATCCTGGGCGCGCAGATCGGTGGAGATGCGCAGGGTGTAACGTGTATCAGGGCGGTAGCGCGTCAGCGGGATCAGGGTGACCTGATCGGAGGTTTCGTTCCACTTCGCGCGGAAGGGAATGGAGCGGTTTTCCGGGTCGGTAATGCGCACGGCCTGTTGGAGCGTCGCACGCTCGATGGGATGATCGAAAAGCAGGACGATCTGCCCATCCAGCCGCACCCGCTCCTCGGTGTCAGTATCGTAATAAAGCGAATTCGGGAAGCTCACCTCCAACACGCGCAAAGGACGGACGCGGAACTCCCAAACGAAGTCTTCCTCCAGCTGCGTGCCCAGCGGCTCCTGCAGCCCGGCCGGGATCACGCCGCGGTAGGTCTGCCCTCCTATCAAGGGCTCGGCCGGCTGGAAGATATATACCGAAGTGCTCACCCACCGCCCCTCGCCGGGGATCGGGGGATCGAATTGCACCGGGGTCGGCAGCGCTTGCGGGTTCTCTTCCGGGCTGAGAGGCACCACAGGCTTGTTAAAGACGATGGTCAAGGCCGTGGTTGGATCGGCATCTGTGACGCCGTTGGCCGGGAACACTTGGCCGACCTGCAAAGCTTCGGTGGTGTGATAGACAGCTCGCCATTCTTCGGCCAAGGGAATCCCCTGTACATCGCGGGCCTGCACTCCGAGGGTCAGTGTGTACGTGCGGCCGGGCGAAAGGGGCGCCACCGGCTGAAACTGAACCGTGCGATCATCCTGCCAAGAGAACCTCCCGGAAATCGGTTTACCATCCTCCCCGGCAAATTTCCAGGCCTTTTCCACGGAGACGCGATCCATCGCCCGATCGAAAACCAGCCCCAGGGTAGGCAAGGTGGAAAGCCTTTCTTGGGGCAAGGGGTTCTGGCGAATGATTTGGGGTCTATCTGAGGGGGTAGGGAGGAGAAACGGAACGCTTGTGGGAGTGCTCTGAGCAGTGGGAGAGGCCTCAATCGGCAACCGAGCCGGACCGCAAGCGACAAGCAGGAAGAGCAAAACGAACAGGAGGAAATAGGATTTCATGAAGGGCTCCTCGGACAAACGGAATGGTTTGTCCTCGAATCACAAAAGAGAACTCAATCCAGGAACGTATCCGACCGGTCTGGGGTTCCCTTTAGCGCGCTTTGGTGGGCAACATCAGCAGGAAGCCCAACAAAATGATCGCCTGTCCGAGCATCACGCCGTTGGCCTGCCAGGGGCCGAAGAAAGGCACCTTGGGCAGCGATTGGCTACCAAAGCCGAAAACATCCGCCATACCCGCAAAGACCACCACCACATAGCCGGTTGCCACCAGCCGCAAACCGATATCGGCCAGGATGGAACGATCTTGATTCCCCCACAGTGCAACGAAGGTTGTCCATCCGCCGAGGCAAAGGATGCCCAACCCGATGACAAAAACCGCCGTCTGTACAAAGCCAACCACCGGGCTACGATCTAACCCTAACCAGCCGGGTTTGGCCCCCACGATCAGCACAAAGAAGCCGAATAAGCTCACGAAAAGTCCGGCACGCACCCGCCAGCGCCGCGAAGGGCCATTGAGACCAGATTGGGTAGAGGGGAGTGGATTTGCAGACATAATCTACGGTAAGGTTTGGGTAAGGTGTCTTTGCCAGTTTGTTCCGAAGATAGCGGCAATCGAATCTTCCGAATACCCTCTTTCGGCCAACATCGGGGCGATCTTTTGCAGATCGGCAATGCTTTCGATCCCCTGTGGCGCGGATTCTAGGCCGAAGCCTCCGTCAAAATCGGTGCCCAACCCCACGTGTAGGGCATCGCCGGCCAGCTGACAGACATGATCGATATGTGCCAGCAGCAAGTCGAGCGGCAGACGGGGGTCGCCCTTTTGCCAGCCGGGGCGCAGGAAACGATTGAACGGGACGACGCCGATCACGCCATCTCGTTCGACCACGCGACGGATGAGGAGATCGCTCAGGTGACGGTTGCTGTTACTGCCGCGCAACAAGGCGGCACAATTGGCATGACTCACCAGGATGGGGCCGGGATATTCATCTAGCGCCTCCAGCGCGGCGCGTTCGTCCATATGGCTGAGATCGAGGGCAAACGGGAATTCGGCCATCGCCCGCAGCAGGCGGCGGCCTTCATCGGTTAACGGGCCGGGTTCGCCCGTTCCGCCACAAAAACGGGTGCCGGCCCAGGCCAAGCCGATCTGCCGCAAGCCCAGTTCCCACCATTCCGCCAATTCATCCGGCGTGCGAACGCCTTCTGCGCCCTCCATGAGGAGGATCAAACCGACCGGCCGACCGTCTTCGGAAGGGCTCTGCCACTCTTGCAGATGAGATTCCATTTGGGATCGGGATATGAGCAAACGGAAATGCTGTGGATGACGCTCACACAGCTCCTGGTAAACTTGTACCTGACGCCGGTACACCGCATGCGCCTCGTCAGGAGAAGCATAGCTGACACGTTCCCAGGCCTGTCTACGGCGCGCCGGAGTGGCAAAAAGGGTGGCGAAAACGATAGCCACCCTGCCTTGTTGATATTCCGGCCAGCCGAGTAAGGTGTTTCCGTTGTGTTCTACAGCCTCCGTGCCGGCCTCTCGTGCTCGCGTCTCTTGAACCGATAAAGTGTAATCGCGGCCGAACTGGAGGATGTTCCAGGCCAGATCCTCGTGTGCGTCTATGATCCAGAGCATAGAGTGTGCCAGAAGCTACGCAGAGAAAGGCTCACTTCTCGCTCACCGAGCCTTCACTTTCTTGCTGTTCGATCTCTTCCAGTTCTTGGGTCAGCATCTTGAAATCTTTATCGGCGAAGGCGGCAGAATCTACCTGACGCAGGCTCAAGCCGATGCGGCGTTGTTCGTGATCAATGCGGATGATGCGCAACGTCTTGACCTCGCCCTCGCGAAGCACTTCTTTGGGGTGGTGAATGCGTTGATCGCTGATTTCAGAGATGTGGATCAGGCCTTCCACGCCGCTATCCAGGCGAGCAAAGGCACCGAATTTGGTCAAACGGGTGATCACGCCTTCGACCAGCTGCCCGCGGCTGTAGTGCGCCACTTTCTGCTTCCAGGGATCTTCCATCGTCTGGCGGATCGAGAGGCTGATGCGCAGGTTTTCCCGATCGATCCCAATCACTTTGACCTGCACCTCTTGCCCGACCTTGAGTACCTCGCGCGGGTGGGAGACATGCTCCCAAGAGATTTCGGAAAGATGAACCAGGCCATCCGCACCGTTGACGTTGACGAAGGCGCCGAAATCGGCCAAGCTGGTGACGCGACCGGTGTAGATTTTGCCTTCCTCCAACGCGGCGACGGCGCGCGTTTTCATCTCCTGGCGCGAGGGTTCTGCGGCGCGTTCAGAGACAACCAGCCGATGACGCTCGCGGTCGAATTCCAGGATACGAACATCGATCGGCTCGCCAACCCATTGCTTCCAACGCTCTTCGTTCGCCTCTCCGGAAGATTGTGCCCGGCGCAGGGTGCCGATCTGCGAGGCCGGCAAGAAACCGCGCAGCCCAAAGATATCCACTTCTAAGCCGCCCTTGTTGTAACCGGTGATGCGGGTATGGATGGTTTCATCGTTGCGTTTGGCCTCGGCCACACGTTGCCATGCCATGTGGTCGCGCGCTCGACGGTAGGAAAGGATCACGTTCCCGTTCACATCTTCCGAGCGCAGCACGTAGACCGGAATTTCCTGCCCCACCTGTAAGGCGGCTCGCTCTTCCTCGCTCATCAGTTCCAGCTCGCGGCCGCTGATCACGCCTTCGGATTTGGTGCCGATGCTCACCAGAATTTGGGAAGGGCTGATGCTGGCAATCACCCCTTTCCGAATTTCACCGGAACGAGGCACTTCAATGTGCAGGGCATCCTCGGTAAGCAGGGTTTCCAGATTTTCGGTTGTTTCTTCTTGCGTAGCCCCCGGGTTTAGGGTTTCCTGTTCACTCATACGCTTTACGACTCCACAAAGGAATTTGATCAGGTGAATTATAAAGGCGAATGGGCAAGTTGGCAAGTGCAAATCACGGCGCAATGACGCCCGCAATGCAATGATTGAGTTTATAAATTAACATTTGTTTATAAAATACAGAACAAATCGCAAAAACCTGAAACCTATGAGTAAAATGCAGAAAACAGATTCGAGAAACTTCCTGCCATTTCACCCCTCCCGCATGTCTTCTGTAGCAGGATAGCGGAAAAAAGAGTTTGTTCCGCCCAAACATTCATTGAAGAAAGCGGTTAAAATCGCTGCATATCCCCTCTCCTGCCCTCATGCTCTCCCGTTCTCCCTTTCTCCCGTTCTCACGCTCTCCGTTCTCCCTTCTTCCGTCCCCCGCTTCATTCACACTCAAAAGGAGGTCTCATGAAATCCTTTCCTCGCCAGGGGCAATCTAGAGAAAGCATCTTGGAAGCCCTCCGCGCTGCTCGTGAGAAAGACATTCGCTGGCAACAGGGGCGCGTTTTTGGACTGGTTTATCACATTTCTGAGGAAATTGATGCCTTATTGAAAGATGCCTATACACTCTTCTTTGCCGAAAACGGCCTGAACCCCACCGCTTTCCCCAGCCTGCGCAAGTTTGAAAACGAGGTGGTTTCGATGACGGCTTCGCTGCTGGGAGGCGATGAACAGGTGCGCGGCAACATCACGAGCGGAGGCACGGAAAGCGTACTCCTGGCGGTCAAGACGGCGCGCGATTGGGCGCGTGCCCACCGCCCCCATATCCACACCCCAGAGATGATCTTGCCACGCAGTGCACATCCGGCGTTTGAAAAGGCCGCCCATTATTTCGGCGTGCGACCGGTCTACGTTCCGGTACGTGACGATTTCCGCGCCGATGTGGAAGCAATGGAACGGGCAATCACATCTCAAACTATTCTGTTGGTCGCTTCGGCACCTTCCTATCCGCACGGCGTGGTAGACCCGATCACCGAAATCGGGGAATTGGCCCAAAAACACGGCCTGCTCTTCCACGTGGATGCTTGCGTGGGCGGATTCATGTTGCCATTCGTGCGTAAGCTGGGCTACCCGGTGCCACCTTTTGATTTCCGCGTGCCCGGCGTGACCTCGATCTCGGCCGATCTGCACAAGTTCGGCTATGCGGCCAAGCCGGCCTCGGTTTTGCTTCACCGAACCCCCCAGCTCCGACGTTATCAGATGTTCGTTTCCACCGATTGGCCAGGGGGGATATACCCTTCGCCGGTCATCAGCGGCTCGCGCCCGGGCGGACCGATCGCCGCGGCCTGGGCATTGCTCCATTTTCTCGGCGAGGAGGGTTATTTGGAGATCACGGCGCGGGTGATGGAAACCACAAAGTACCTTCAGGCCGGCATCCGTGCGCTGCCGGGGCTAAAGATCCTCGGGGAACCGGAGATGAGCGTCTTCGCCGTGGCCTCGGACGAGTTGGATGTTTATGAGCTGGCCGATGAATTGAGCCTGCGCGGCTGGCATCTCGACCGTCAACAGTTTCCGCCTTCCCTACACATGACCGTGAACTATGTGCACACGGCGGTACGGGCCGAATTCCTGCGCGATCTGGCCGAATGCGTAGCCATCGTCCGCCGGCCCTCTTTGCGCAAATCCCTTTCGCGTGCGCTGATCGGCGCGAGTAACCTCGCCGCGCGCCTGCTGCCACCCTCCTGGATGAGCACGCTCATGGATAAGGCATCTGCATGGCTGGGCGGCGGCAGCGGCGGCAAAGGTTTGCCTACGCGCACTGCACCCCTCTACGGCCTAATCGGCACCTTGCCCAATCGCGGCGATCTGCGGGAATTGGTGCTGGATTTGCTGGAGGAGATTTTCTCGGAGCATGGACGATAGACGGTGGACGGTGGACCATAGACCTAGACCGTAGATTGCACTCCATTTTCGTTCTCCCTTAGCCACCCGACCATCCGACCACCCGACCATCCGACCAACCGACCACCCGACCATCCGACCAACCGACCACCCGACCATCCGACCAACCGACCA
>JBBFLV010000002.1:228934-403611 GCA_037478835.1 Anaerolineales bacterium | reverse complement strand
CCGACCAACCGACCACCCGACCATCCGACCAACCGACCACCCGACCATCCGACCATCCGACCATCCGACCATCCGACCATCCGACTAATATAGCGTCAGATCGGAGCAATCGAAACGATAGCCACAATTCGGGCAGATCACCTTACAGTTTCGCTCGATCATCTCGTGGCCGCAGCAGTCGCAGAAGTACGTGCGGGAAGTATCGGGAAGCAATCTCTGCGGCGGGGTAAACGCTTCGGGAGAGGCCTTCGCCGCGGCTTCCAGCACCTGAGCCAAATGTCCTAACAGCGCTTCGAGGTCCACCCCCTGGCAGCGCGGTCGCCACGGTTGAAGATGTCGCAGGGCGCGGCGATAGACTTTGTTCGCCCCCTCCCAATTCCCCCGGCTCAAATGCAAATAGGTCACCGCCGCTTGTAAGATACCCTGATACAGTTCCCGTCCGGGATCGGTCGTTTCGCGCCAGGCCAGCTCCAGGGCCTCATGCGCCTCGAAGAATTCGCCTTCTTCCAAGAGCAATATGCCGCGGCGTGCCGCCGGATGCAGAGGCTGAAGGCAGAAAGAGGACATAGAGACTAACGGCGCATCCAGAGCAACGTGCGTGTAGGGGAAAAACCGGCTGCGCGCAGGACCTCATCCAGGTCACCGGAAGGATGTTCCAGATAAAGCGTGCGACGGGAGAGATAGAGAGCCCGACGCGCCACCCACAGCAAGGATAGAATCGCCTGGGGTTGGGCATTCGGAGCATGTGCCAGCCAAAGGCCGTTCTCGTTGCGCAGCGAAGGATACCAGATCAGCGACGCTTGGAGATCTTCCCCACAAAGGCTCATCCACCGCTGAACCGGCATTCCCATCAGCCAGTGCCAGAGGCTCATTTCCCAGCCGGGGCGAACATCTTCCCAATTCCATTGGTGATACCAGCCCAGCTCTGCAGGGTGGAAGGTCTCCAGCCAGGATTTTGCCTGAGGCCAGGCCGCCCGCGAGAGAGAATGCACCGTGCAGGAACCGAAAGGGGGAATTTCCATCGAAGTGAAGGCATACCAGACCGTACGCCGTGCTTGGACGTGGAAGCCCAGCTGTTCGTACAGCGCAATCGCCCCTTCGTTATCGGCACGCACATGAAGCCAGATTTCCCCGGCCTTGCGAGCAATCGGCGATTCGAGTGCCACTTCGACCAGGGCACGCCCGATGCCGCGTCGCCGGAACTGCGGATGCACCGCTACATTGGCGATCAAGACGATCGACCGGCGCCGATATTGGATGCGGATCAGGCTGATATTCCCGACGATCTCTCCCCCCTCTTCCCAAACGTAGCCATCCGGCAAAAACGATGATTGCACCCAGCGATTGACCCGATCCAGGAGTATGGCCCCCCACCCCTGTCGGCGCTCCTGGTTCACTTCAAAACAAATCTCTAGCAAACGTGAAACAGGAAATGCATCCCGCCAGGCCTGAAAGGGTCGGATGTGAGAGGCGATCAACGCGGGGGAGAGGGAGGTCATAGGGTGATTATATCGCAGTTGCGTAGTCGGGTAGTTGGGTGGTCGGGTAGTCGCGTAGTCGCTTGGTCTGATAGTCGCGTGGTTGATTCGGTAATCCTAACTCCCCTTGCGGCGGCACAGGATGAATTTCGGTGCTACAGTCCACGCACAGGCTGAAACATGATGCTACGATTACGGTCTACGGTCCACGGTCTACCGTCCATGCTCCACATCACAGTCACAATCAGACATGACACCTTACACCGAAACTGGTGACAGTCAGATATTGCATCTTCTTCTGGAACGTTCTATATTGAGTTTAAGGAGAAGATAATGCACGAGTATGCCCTGGTCCAATCCCTTTTTGAATCGGTGCTGCAAGAAGCGGAAAACCACGGCGCAAAGCGAGTGCTCAGTGTCACCATCCAAAAAGGCCACCTTTCGGATGAAAGCGACGAGGCGCTGCGGTTCTACTGGGATGAAATCAGCCGTCAAAGCCTAGCGGAAGGCGCTAAGCTGCACATCGAAACGGTGATCGAAGAAATTCGCTGCCTGGAATGCGGGGCGCTCTTCCCTGCAGAGGAAGAAATGGAGGTCTGCCCCCATTGTGCCGGGCGACGCCTTGTTTCCACGTTCGGAGATGCTTTGATCCTGAAAAGCATACAACTGGAAGTATGAGCCTCCTCTCCCTCCCCACCGATTTACGCTCCATCCAGGACGAAGCAACCTGGCGCATCTACGTGCGCGGGGTTGTCCAGGGAGTGGGATTTCGCCCTTTCGTCTACAACCTGGCCACGAAACTGCAATTGCGCGGTTGGGTGCGGAATACTTCGGCCGGTGTTGAAATTCTGCTTCACGGTCCTACAGAGCGGCTTCATCGCTTTCTGGATTCGCTCTCTTCCCAGGCGCCTCCATTGGCACACATCCAAGAAGTACAAATCGTCCCGGAAGAGGTTTGCCCTGCTTCGGAAGGGTTTGCCATCCTCGACTCGGCAAAGCAGGAAGGCGCCTTCCAAGCAGTTTCCGCCGATGTGGCGATCTGCCCGGATTGCGAACGGGAATTGCTTGACCCATCTGATCGACGTTACCTGTACCCCTTTATCACCTGCACCCACTGCGGCCCCCGCTTCACCATCATCCGCGATCTGCCCTACGATCGCCCGCTGACGACGATGGCGGACTTTCCGCTATGCGAAGCCTGTGAGCGGGAATATCACGATCCTGCCGATCGACGCTTCCACGCCCAACCGATCGCCTGTCCCACCTGTGGCCCGATGGTGCAATTCATCTCACCCGGTCAGGTTCAGCGCGTAGCCCGCATGAGCCTGCAGCTGGAGGCCATCTTATGTGCCCGCCGCTGGCTGCGCACGGGCAAAATCCTGGCAATCAAGGGATTGGGGGGATTCCACCTAGCCTGCGATGCGAACAACGCCGAAGCAGTGGCAGAGCTCCGACGTCGCAAGAGACGATCCGAAAAGCCTTTCGCCCTGATGGCCGCCGATCTAAGCACCGTAGAACGCTTTTGCGAAATGACCCCTGCAGAACGGATGCTTTTACTTTCCCGTCAGCGTCCGATCGTGCTCCTGCGAAAACGCCCTGAGAGGGAGCTGCCGGGCATCGCTCCCGGTTTGGATCGTTTGGGGATCATGCTTCCCTACACGCCACTGCACGTTTTGCTGCTTAATCAACACGATCCGATCCTGAACCGAGAAGCGGTGCCACCGCTGCTGGTGATGACCAGCGGCAACCTTTCCGATGAGCCGATCGCCATCGACAATGAGGAGGCCTGGCAACGTTTGCATCCGTTGGTGGATGCCTTCCTGGTGCACAATCGCCCCATCCAAACCCGCTGCGATGACTCCGTGGTACGCCTGAACCGGGTAGAGGGCGAAACGTTCACGGTCTACCTGCGCCGTTCGCGTGGCTATGCACCGGAAGCATTAACCCTGCCCTTCCCCACCGAACCTTTGCTGGCCGTGGGCGGTGAATTGAAAAACACCTTCTGCCTGGTGCGGGAACGCTATGCCTTCCTTTCGCAACATATCGGCGATCTGGAAAACTACGAAACGCTCCAGGCCTTTGAGCAAGCGGTGCGCCACTTTGAGCATCTGTTCCGCGTGCGCCCCCAGCAGCTCGCCTGTGACCTACACCCGGCCTACCTTTCCACACGATATGCCCAGGAGCGCGCCCAGGCCGAGAGCATCCCGCTCGTAGGGGTACAGCATCATCACGCCCATATCGCCGCCTGTATGGCGGATGCCGGGCTGGAAGAGCAACAGGTCATCGGGCTGGCCTATGACGGAACGGGCTACGGAACCGACGGTCACATTTGGGGTGGAGAAGTGCTGTTGGCCTCATATGCCGGCTTTGAGCGCGCGGCGCACTTGGAATACCTGCCCTTGCCGGGGGGCGATGCTGCCATCCGTCACCCCTGGCGCATTGCCTATGCTTATGCTCTTGCGCTCGGCCTTGAGATCGAGGACCTGCCCTGGGTGACGAACATCCCGGCTCAGGCACGGAACGTGGTACGTGCTCAATGCGAAAAGGGAATTAACCTTGCCCTCACCTCCAGCCTGGGTCGGCTCTTCGACGCCGTAGCGGCGCTCTGCGGCTTGCGGCCGGAGGTCCATTACGAGGCGCAGGCGGCGATGGAGCTGGAAATGTGCTCACGTCCCTGGATGGCTCGGGCACGTCCTTACCCTTGCCCGATCGAATCCCAGGATGGAAAACTGCTCTGGAGGCTGCGCCCCCTCTTCGAGGCGATCCTGCGCGATTTGCGCGCCGGTCGCCCGATCGGCGAGATCGGCGCCCGCTTCCACCAAACCGTGCTGGCATGGACGTTTGAGGTTTGTGAACGCTTGCGAGCCGAATCCGGCCTGAACCGGGTAGCTCTTGCCGGCGGTGTGTGGCAAAACGAAATCTTGCTAGAAGGTGCCCTGGCCGGCTTGAAGGCACGCGGGTTTGAACTCCTCTGGCCCCGGCGAACCCCGTTCAACGACGGCGCGCTTGGCTTAGGACAGGCCGCGATTGCGGCCTATCGTTCCCATCTGCAGGAGGAGCACGGAGATGTGTCTGGCGATTCCCGGTAAGATACAGGAAATTTACGAAAAAGACGGTTTACGCATGGCTCGCGTGGACTTTGGCGGCATTATGCGGGAGGTCTGCCTGGCCTACGTGCCAGAAGCGCACATCGGTGATTACTGCCTGGTACACGTGGGCTTTGCGATCAACCTGATCAGCGAGGAAGAGGCCCAACAAACCCTTGCCCTGCTCAACGAAATGGAGGGGACGGAATAGCCATGCAGTGGCTGGAAGGCTATCGGAACGCCGATCACGTCCGCCGGGTGCTGGAAAACATCCGTCGAATCGTCACCCGCCCGTGGGTTTTGATGGAGATCTGCGGCGGCCAAACGCATGCGATCGTGCGCTACGGATTGGATCAGCTCCTGCCTGAAGCGATCGAGTTGGTGCACGGGCCGGGCTGTCCGGTTTGCGTGACGCCGCTGGAGATCATTGACAAAGCACTGGCCATCGCTTCCCGACCCGACGTGATCTTCTGCTCCTACGGAGATATGCTGCGGGTGCCGGGCTCGCACAAAGATCTCTTCAGCGTGCGCGCTGAGGGGGGCGATGTGCGCATTGTCTATTCTCCACTCGATGCTCTGCGGATCGCCCAACAAAACCCGCACAAGCAGGTGGTCTTCTTTGCCATCGGCTTCGAGACCACGGCTCCGGCCAACGGCATGAGCGTCTTACAGGCACAGGAGATAGGACTTAAAAACTATTCGATTCTGGTCGCACATGTCCGGGTTCCACCGGCCATGGAGGCGATCCTTTCTTCGCCCTCGAACCGGGTACAGGGCTTTCTGTTGGCCGGTCATGTCTGCACCGTGATGGGCTACTGGGAATACCTGCCGCTGGCGCAAAAATACGCCATCCCGATGACCGTCACCGGCTTCGAGCCGCTCGATCTGCTGCTCGGCATTTACGAAACGATTGAGATGCTGGAAAACGGGCAGGTGGAGGTGCGCAACGCCTACCCTCGTGCCGTCACACGGGAAGGAAATCGCCAAGCCCAAGCTCTGATCGAGAAGCTCTTTATGCCCTGCGATCGCAACTGGCGCGGGATTGGGACCATTCCACAAAGTGGCTGGTACCTGCGACCGGAATATGCCGATTTCGATGCCGAAAAGCGCTTCCCGGTGGAGAAAATCCAAACCCAAGAATCCCCGCTTTGCATTGCCGGCCAGATCCTTCAAGGGCACAAAAAGCCGCCGCAGTGCGCGGCGTTCGGACGCGAATGTACCCCTGAACACCCTCTAGGCGCAACGATGGTCTCTTCAGAAGGAGCTTGCGCCGCCTACTATCGCTACGGACGCTTGGCACAGGAGGAGATACGATGAGCACGCTCGATGTCCAAGGTCCCTTTTGCCCCTTGCCGCTGCCGCATGAGAAACAGATCGTGCTCGGGCACGGTTCCGGTGGGCGCATGTCGCATGAGCTGATCGAGCGTCTCTTCCGCCCGGCACTGGAAAATCCCTGGCTACGTCAGGGGAACGATGGCGCCATCTTGCCCTTTGGGGGAGAGAAGCGCTTGGTCATCAGCACCGATTCGCACGTCGTTTGGCCGATCTTCTTTCCCGGCGGGGATATTGGGCGCCTGGCAGTTTGCGGCACGGTGAACGACGTGGCCATGATGGGGGCGCGACCGCTCTACCTGAGCGCCGGCTTCATCCTGGAAGAAGGCCTGGAAATAGACACCCTGCGCCGCATCTTGGACTCGATGCAACGTGCCGCAGAAGAGGCCGGGGTGCACATCGTGGCCGGGGATACGAAGGTGGTGCAACGCGGCCATGCCGATGGACTGTACATCAACACCTGCGGCATCGGCCTGCTGGAACGGGAAAACGCGCCCGGTGGGGAAAAAGCGCGCCCCGGCGACGTAGTCCTGCTTTCCGGCTCGATCGGAGATCACGGCATTGCCGTGCTGGCCGCACGCGGCGAGCTCGGCCTAGAAAGCGAGATCCAAAGCGATGTTGCCCCCCTGAACCACCTCGTTGCGGCGATGTTCGAGGTGACGGACGAAATCCACACCCTGCGCGATCCCACCCGCGGTGGGCTGGCGACGACCCTCAACGAGATCGCCCGTCAATCCGGCGTTGGCATATGGATTGACGAAGCGCGCATTCCGGTGCATCCGGCGGTGCGCGCCGCCTGCGAATTGCTCGGTTTCGATCCGCTCTACGTGGCAAACGAGGGGAAACTGGTCGCCATCCTGCCGGCAGACCAGGCCGAAAACGTGCTGGAGGCCATGCACCGCACCCGCTACGGGGAACAGGCGGTGATCATCGGGGAAGTACGCGCCGATCCGCCGGGAAAGGTTTTGCTGCGCACCTCGTTTGGCAGCACGCGCGTGGTGGATATGCTCTCAGGGGAGATGTTGCCGCGGATTTGTTAGTTTGGGTGGTCGCGTAGTCGCGTGGTCGCGTGGTCGGATGGTCGCGTGGTCGGATAGTCAGATAGTTAGGTGGTCGGGTGGTTGAAGGGGGATCAAAGGATTCCATACGGTCTACAGTCCACGGTCTACGGTCCACAGTCTACGGTCTACAGTCCACCGTCCACGGTCTACCGTCCCCTCATCGGCAGCTGCGAATATCGAGCAAACGACGGAAATCTTTGCGGAAATCGGTCGGGCTGCGATAGCCTTTCCACTCATCTACCAGCTTAACGCATGGTTGCTCCAGTGCCGCCTGTTGTGCCGGCGTGAGCGATTCCCAGTATTCGATACCGAAATAAACGAAATCGAAACCAGCAGCGCGCAACGCGTATGGATCGGGATCCGCAACCAGCGCCAGCCATTCCTCTTTCGGGCGCCAGTCCACGTAGGCATCGGTCGGGCGGGCGAAAACGGTCGGTGCGCGCGGGGCAATTGGGTCAAAAACGACCGCGCCGGGTGGCAGGCGATCCCAATAGGCTTTCGCCACACGGGCATCTAGCTCTTGCATATATTCCGGCAGGCGCGGGCGCTGAGCGGCGATCAGCTCCACCCCAAAAAGCACCATCCCGGCAAAAGTGGTGAGCCATGCCAGCAAAATCAGCCCCAGGCGGATCGTTTCCCCGCGTCGCCGCGCCCAGATCCAGGCCAGCGGGAAGGTGTAGAGCGAAAGTGGGATCGTCCAGCCGGCCAACAAACGGGCATTGGCGCTCGGCCCGGCCGTGCCCGAATACTTGACGAAAAACGGCACCACTCCGGCCAACAAGCCACAGACCAGCGCCGCCTCCCACCAGCGCTCCCGGCGGACCATTTTGATCCCCCAGGCGATCAGCAAGGGGATTGCCAGAAGCATCGGGCCGAATTCCAGCAAAAAGGTCAGCAATTGAGCCGGTTGAATGAGCGAAAGGAAGCCCAGATGACCCGAAACGACCGAGGGAGGCGTAAATGAGAAGTTGAAGGTGTGAAACGAAACCCGCTCTGCACCCGAAGCCCAAAGACGCATCCACATTCCTCGCACCAGCTCGGTCAACACACCCCCCTGGAAAGCGATCGGCAGCGCCGACAGGGCCAGGATCGCCACCCAGCGCCAGAACGAGGCCGGTATGGAGCGCGTCTTGCGCAGGGCAAAGAAGAGCAACAGCGCCAGCAAAAGGTTAAGCGGGAAGAGCAACAACGGATATTCCGTGGTCAGCGCCCAGGCGGCCAGGAGGATGACAAAGATCACGCCATGGCGCCAGTTACTCGCACGGCGATAAAGCAACAGCAGCAGGAGCGGAATCCACATCGAAGTGCCGCCGATCCCCCCATGCGACATCACCAGAGCACTGTTAAACCCGCTGAGATAGGCAAACGGGAACGGCAACGGTCCATCCCCCTCCACGCGCCAGGCCGAAACCAGCGCCTGTGCCAAGTTGGGCGCCGTCTGCGCCGAAGAACCGATCAAGGTAATGTGTGAGGAGATGGCTTCCACCCAAGAAGGGGGCAAAAGCAGGAACAACCAGCGCGTGCCCGAAGAGAAAGCAAAGAACGCCGCCCCCAGCACCCCCGCCACCCGGCTGCGGGTCAAGCGCCGCGTCCAGAGATAGACCAGCATCAGCACCAGGCTCAGCGAAAGCGCCCGCGCCAGGTCGAGCGCCGTCCAGGGGAAGAGATCGGCCAAGCGCATGAACTGTGCCGCCAGCAGGATCAGAAAGTAGTGATACCCGTAGCGTAAGGCCGGGTCATAAGGAAAATGTGGAGGAATATCGCCGGCGGCCATCAACGAGAGCGTGGGCAGGTTCTGCGGATCGTCAAAGAGGTTCAACCCGCGCTCGATGCCGAAAAACGTCCACACCAGCACCAACAGCGCCAGCCATTGACCCGGCACCCACCACGAGCGCCAATCCCAACGGCGGGGCGAAGTCGGCAGGCTCAGCAGAAGCGCCAGGAGCAGGGTCAGCAGCGCCGCGGCCCAAAAAGCGGCCACCACCGGTAGAACCTGCGCCAGCAAATTCGCCAACCAGATCTGAACCGTGAGCCCCAGCGCCAGCCCGGTCAGCGCCCGTTGCGAGCGCGGCAACGAAAAGACCTCGCTGGCCATCAGCCAGCCACCAAAAGCGGCAAGCAAAATCCAGAACAAAAGCGCGAACATCGTCAGTTGATAGGATACCTTGCGAAGATCAGGATCAAAGTGACCGCATCCTGAGCCGGATCGCCGCTACGGAACTCGCGACGCACCCGAGGCTGCACCTGCGCCCAGGCGGCTTCGTCTCGTTGCAGGACCTCGAGCTCTACCTCGCGGAAACAGGCCTCGAAGGTGCGTTGATAATCCCAAAGGCGATAGCGATTGAGGTTGCTCGTGGGGTTCAGCCAGCGCCGCCAGGTTGTTTCCGAATAACAGAGCATCTCGAAAGGATACTTGAAGAAATGATCCCGCAGGTCAACGAAGTGCACTTGCGCTCCCTTCGGCTGTGTAAAGCGCGCCAGCGCCCGCGTCACCGAGAGGGGATCGTCCACGTGCTCATACACCGAGGTACTCACCACCAGATCACAAGGTTGCAAATCCGAAGGGGAAAGTTGGCGCACATCCTGCTCGATGAGCATGAAATAAGCCGGGTTGGGAACAACCATTTCCCCTTTAAGCTGCAAAAATTCGCCGTACTCCTGCATCAGAAGGCGATTCCGTCGGTGATCGGGATGCGCAAAAGGATCGCAGAGCACGACATGCTGCGCTCCCCGGCGCAAAAGTTCCACTCCAACGCCGAAGTGCCCACCATAACCGAAATCCAACACCCGTTTTCCCACCAACGAGATACCCTTCCTTCGCAAGGTTTGCTCATAACGGTCCACAGCCGCTTTCGGATCGCTGGTCTCCAGGCCGGGTTTGATGATCAGGCCATGGCGCAAGAGAAACGTCACAAGCGGTGGCGGCAATTGACGTCGGATGAAACGCGCCAGCAAATAATCAAGGGGTGGCATTCAGCACATCTTTCGGCAAAGCATCGCGGCAATCAGTCGCCTGGGGATTGGGAACGAGAAGCTGCAAGCGCATATCTTGAATCGTTTCAATCGGCATATAGTAGCACAAGACAGGCCTGGAAACCCAGGTGACCCAGGCGTTGTTCTCCTCGCCAAAGGCATAGGAAGCATCTTTGATCGGCGTGAAAAGCGGATCGGTGATAATCAGGGCAAAGCGTCGCTTCGCCAGATCGTCATAGAACTTGCGGAAATATTCCACGTTGGGAGTCATGGCCTGGTCCATCATATACTTCTTTTCGTATTCCACCACCAGCGGAGCCTGAACGTAGCCGAACGTGAGCAGTTGCCGCTGATCCATGAAGAGAACTTCCCCCCGGCTCTGTGCCTCGGTCACCACCTGACGCACAAGGTCCAGCGCCCGCTGCGCCTGCTCCGGCGGTGGCAAAAGACCCAACGCCCGGCGCGCCCGTTCGGGTTCGAGTTTATAGTTGATCTCTTTGTCCGTTAATCGCAGCAAGGTAGGGATCATCCTCTCATCCACGCGCAAGGGTGCCAGGCGCGGCAGAGAAGTCCAGGAAGGCAGGATCAAAGTCAAAAGCAGGAACGCCAGCGATAAGCCATGTTTCGGGGGAGTGAAGAGGAAATCTCGGTATCTCCAGGCCAGCGCCGCTGTGAAAAGCAGGCCAAGCAGGAACATATCCAGGTTGTGCAGGTCACCACCACCGCCGATCTTGGTACTGGCGATCAGGCCAACGATGAGGAACGCCAGCAAGGGTGCCGCGATAGCCAGCTTCTGCCAAAAAGCAAGCGGCCACTCCCGACGGAAAGCCAGATAGGCCAAAAGGGCGATCAGCGGGCCGGTGGCGATCAACAAGGCCAGCAAGATGCCGGGGCCATACGTAGCGTTCGGGAGCAAACGATACCAGAGCAGTGGTTGTTCGGTGAACTTTACCGAAAAACCTTCCCCTCCCCCCTGAAAACGCGCCACCAAATTCGGCAAAATTGCGCCGCCGAACAAGCCGGCCAGCACCAGCACAACCACACGCACCCAGCCGCGCCGCGAAAGACGGCCGCCTTCCCAGGGGTCAGAGACCCATTCCAATATACCGATCCACATCGCTGGGGCAAAAGCCCAGGTATAGCGCGAGATTTCGGCAAAATAGGCCGCGATCACCAGAAGTGGCGCCCCAAGCCAAAGGGGAGTCCCCCAGGCCAAAACGGTCAAAATGGCGGCGAAGATCAACGGCGGATGGATCGGCCCTTGGAGCAGGAAGAGCGCCCCCCAAAGCCCGGCCAGCAACCAGCGCCGGGGAGAATCAGAGCGCGCTTTCCAGAACGTGATCCACCCCAGAAGCACGTAGGGCAGAATATAGGTCAGGCCAATCCAAGCTCGCTCCTGGGCAATCGTCAGATTGCGGTACAGGAACGGCAAACCACCCACCAGTTGTCGCCCTAGGGAAAGGTGTACCCAGCTTCCCTGACCGGGCGCCAGTTGGTAGCGATCGGCACCGAAGAGCATGGAATAATCCCACAAGCGATTACCCTCCGACCAACCCAGTGCGAAAGGGAAATCGGTCACCAGGCGCAAGTTCGCTGCCAGCGTGAACGAAAAGCCGCTCAAGAGCACAGCACCGACCCAGGCAGAGAAAGAAAACAAGGCCGGCCCAGATGTAAGCAAAAAGGTTAAGAAAGCCAACTCCATCCCCCAAATCAAAAGCCGCAAGGGTAGCGCTCGGAACACCACTCCCCACGGGGTATACTGCAAAAACCAGATCGGCAACGCCAACGCCAGCAACACCAGCAGCCAGCGTCCAACCCCCAAGCGTTGGCGAGCGCGCACCAAACGTTGCGTCACGGGCTGCAAAGCCTGCGGTCGCCAAAGCGCCAGCGCCACCAACACGAGGAGCACCCCCTCCCCGACAATAAAAAGTAAAAATGCCACTCCCCAGCGCAGCGAAAACTCTCCCCACCACTCCCCCGTGCCCCAGGCAATGGCATGGAAGGAGAGGGAGGAGAAAAAGAGTAACAAGAAAAGGGGAAGGAAGATAAGGATATTGAGGATATGTTTACGCAAAGCCACCTGGACACTCCTTATTGGCATCTTCTCGATAGCATCAGGTCAAGTTATCACTTAAAAGCAACGGTCGCAATTTTTCGATCAGCATTCGGGCATAGGCACTAAGATCGTAGTGGTGATCACAAGGTTTCTTGTTGAGTAATTCCTTCTTCACCAATCCATCTTCACCTAGGCTTTCCGCATCCAGATCAATAAAATGTGCCCCGATCCGTTCACAAATTTCTCGCACTCGTTGATTGAAAAGCAACGTTAACGCCGTGCGCTCCCTTTGAGAAACCTTGACTTCTCGACGCAAATTAGCCACCTCACCACATGGGTTTTCGTCTGGAATTGTGGGTAAGGGCGCGCTAATCACGATAACCGGACCGCGTCGACGCAATTCTCTCAGTAGCCTCTCGTATTTTTGCACCGCCTGCTCAAGCATCTGTTCTACCGGCACCTGATATTTTTGAGCACGATACCAGATCACAAACCCAACATCTACTTCGCCCAACAAAGTGATATAAGCGCTGGCCGGGTGACGACGAATGGCAGATTCAAAACGAGGATATGCCTGGGTTTTCGAATTTGGATTCTCTAATCCCGAAACGGTCGCTCCTCCCACCGAACATAAATAAAAAACATAATTCGGGAAGGCCCGGTCAAAACTCAAATGGTAGAAAACAGAAGCGTGGCTATCTCCAAGCACCAACACACTTTTTGGAGCAAAGAGACCGCGTATTTTTCGCATCGGCGTAATCAACCATCCCAAAATATCAACCTTTCGAGGCATTCTCAATTTCATCATCTACCTCCATATTTTTCGCAGCACAGCATGGATAAGCTGCTTATCTTCATCGTCAAAACCAAGCATCCATAGTGTTCCCGCAAAGACGAGGATATTTAGCCCTCCTGCCAGTAGCAGGCTCCAAATGTTTTCCGGAGATAAGTAGGACAATCCAAAGACTGGGAATAGAGAACATCCCAGGGCCACTCCTCCTTTCCAATAACGTCGATCGAATGGCAAATATCCTCCAAGCTTCCAAATACTAATCAGCGCCAGCAGATTGCCCAATGCAATCCCCAATGTTGTCGCCAAGGCAGTGCCCACGGTACCCCATCGAGCACTCCACCATATCGAGGTAAGCATTGTAAAAGCAAAAGTAAGACCTTGGAGCCATAAAACACGGCGTTCGTAGCCAAGCATCAAGTGTAAAGGAAAAACGCTCCCGGTAGCCGCATTAACCGCTTGCGAAGCCAACAAGATTAGAAAAATAAGTGATGCCTGCTGATACTCGGCTCCAAAGAGCAATTGCATAAAGGTCTTAGGATAAAAGAACATGAGGATCATCAAAGGAGCGCTGAGATAAAGCGTCCATTTTGTAGTGACCTTGTACACCTCATTCACTTGTTGGAAATCTTTTTCGCCGATCAGCCGGGCAATCACGGGGATGAAAATCGGCCCCGTAGAAGCCAAAATCAGCGCGGGGAGAGTAGCCACCTGAAACGCCGCCTGATAAAGCCCCACTTCTGCTTCCGGGCGAAAATACCCTAGGATCAGGCGCGGCAACCACTGCGTCAAAAGGTTGAGCAAAGCGACCAACGATGCCGGTAAAGAAAATGCCGAGAGGGCACGAAAAATCGTTCCTTGCCAATCCACAGAAGCAAAAACGGAGGGGAACAAGGCCCTGACAAAATACCAGGCCAGAGCGGTCATCAGGACGTACCCCATGATCACCGAGAACAGCGCGCCCTGCAGCCCTCCAGGCCAGAAAACCGTTACTCCGAGCGCGATCACAGCCATGCTAAACGGCAAGAGAATATCCTCGACCAATGCACTGAATTGGACTTTGCGCGAGATGCGCGTGATCGCCGAAAGTGCCCGCAAGGTGGATGACAACAAAAGCGTCAAAGCCACACCACGCCAGACCATCGTCAGCGCCGGCTTGCGGAAAAAATCGGCCAGCAGGGGGGAAAAGGCAAAAAGCAGACCTGCCAACAGCAATCCTGAGAGAATCGCCATGACCAGCGCTTGCTGTACGACTCTGCGAAAACCCGTATCATCTTTTTTCCACAAAGGGGAAGCGAATCGAAGGATCGCCTGTTGAATGCCAACGGGACCCATGTACAAGCTGATCTGGAGAACCGACCATCCGAGCGAAAACAATCCATATTGATCCCGCCCCAGGCTACGCGCCAGAAGGATTTGATACAACAGCATTAAAAAGCGCCCCAGCAGGCGACCGACCAGACCAATTAAGCTTCCCTTGGCTAGCGTAAGAACGGTCTTCTCTTCCAGCCCCCGCGAAGAGGTTGATTCTTCTCTGGAAAAGCTCAATTCTTCCATGCGCTCAGATCGACTCCCAACAAGTCTTCCAGCTGTTCAATATCGGCACGGAAATAGTCCCGCAACCATTGGCGAGTCTCTTCATCTAGCGATTGCTTGGTAGTAGGACGTTTACGGGCCCGATTGGCCTGTCGCAGTTTTTCCATTTGCTCAGCCAGTCCCACCCGACGTGCCCAATCGATTGCAAATGGAGGAAGATAGCGTCGCGCAAAATGACGAGTTCGCACTAGCAAGCGATTTAAAGTCTCTGAGACAGGTTCCCCGGTTACATAAACTGCTTCGGTTGCATTTTCCGGAACGAATTCTTCCACCCCCAAAAAAGATTCGACACGTTTTAGGAAAGCGGGAGCATCCTTACGGATATCTTCAAAGAAATACACTCGAATCTGCTCTGGCGGGAACAGATCAAAATAACGTTTCACTTGAGGGAAATATGCACTCCTTCCCAGGGTCAGACTCGCATGATTTAACAAACCTTGGCGAATATCTTTTTCGCGAATGACACCCCTCTGGACATAAAAACGATAAGCAGACAACGTCCTTTCAACCGGATCGCGGAGTATCATAAAAATTTTCAATCCTGGGTCAAACTCATGGATCCGGTACGGCGCGTGTTCATCCCAAAGATAGGATGGACAAATTTCTCCTTTTATCTGTTCGGGTCGAGCCAGACCAAAAAATGAAAGATACCATTCAATCGGTTTATCAAAGTTATAGTTATCCAGAGATGGATCTTCGACGAATTTGCGATTAAAGTAGTGCAATTCTTTTTGCGCTGGAAGAAAAACCTGCGGATGCTGGCGAAGCATTTCGGCCAACCAAGTCGTACCGCATTTTTCGGCACCCACACAAATGAAATCGAGCTTTCCAGAAGTCACGTTCACTCTCCTAGAGATATTTTTGGACTCTCACGATTCAGGCATTATAATACAGAGCAATTCAACTCATCCAGGAAACATTGCATGACTGCTATTCAACTCGGAATTGCTGCTCGCGGCATCACGCGCGAATTCTCCGGCCCTAACGAATTCATTCGTGGCCTGATCAACGGTATTCTACAATATGCTCCCGGAATTCGCCTGCACATCTTCTGCGACGATCCGCAGGTGGCGAGGCAATTTCCTGATGCAATCACTCACGTTTTACCTCGCCAACATCGCCTCGTATGGGATCACCTTTTGCTTCCGCAGGCACTCAAGCGTCACGGAATCGATCTCGCCATCTTTCCAAAAGGCCCCCTCTCTCTCGGGGCACCTTCCAAGTCGATTGCTATCTTTCACGATCTGGGTTATTTCTATCCTGCCTTAAATGCCTACCGCACCTTGGACACGATCTACATGCGCCTTGCGCTGCGCCTGGCCGCCCGCAAAGCATGGAAGATCTTTACTGTCTCTGAATTCACGCGACAGGATACAATCCGCCTCTTAAAGGCCAGACCGGAAAAGACGATCACCATTTACGAAGCTCCATCCGATCGCTATCGGCCCATTTCCGAGACAGCACGCCTAGAAGAGGTGCGTGAACGTTATCGCTTGCACGAACTCTTTATCTTCTATCCCACATCCATCTCCCCACGCAAGAATGTGGATCGACTTCTTGATGCTTTTGAAGGTATCCAGGGCATGATCCCCCATCATCTGTACCTCACGGGTAGTCTAAGATGGAAAAGCACCGATACGCTCAAACGCCTAGAAAGGCTTTCGGAACGTGTGCACCTCTTAGGCGCAGTACCCCCAGATGATATGCCGGTGATCTATACCCTAGCCCAATTTACCGTCTATCCTTCGCTGTTTGAAGGATTCGGCCTGCCGGTTGTCGAGGCCTTCCGATGTGGTTCGCCGGTGATGACCTCGCGGCTGACATCTCTTCCCGAAGTAGCCGGCGATGCGGCCCGGTTTGTCGATGCCTATGATGTCCAATCGATACGCGAAGGACTACTGGAAATGGCTCAAAACGCCGATTTGCGAGCCCATTTACGCCAGAAAGGCTTTGAGAGGGCCAAAATGTTCACCTGGGAAAATACCGTCCGCATCATCTTGCAAAATTTAGATTAGGAGTCTAGCATGGGAGAATTTTCTCGTTTTGTGAAACTATACGGTGAAAGAAATACCGGTACTAACTACCTCTCGCAACTTTTAGAACGCAATCTTCAAGTCACTTTGCTTCCCGGAACGATCCCCTCCTGGTTGCAATTGCTCTCCCCACGAATGGAATGGCCACGAGACCTCTACTTCGCACTCACTTTTTCCAAAAACCTGGGCTGGAAACACCGCATGGCACCAACGCCCGAAGAGCTATCACATTTTGCCAGTGGCATAAAAACGGTAGTCTTCGTAACCGTCACGAAAAATCCTTACTCGTGGTTGTTATCCCTTTATCGCCGCCCTTACCACAACTATTCCCGAATGCCATCCTTTGAGGAATTCTTGCAACGGCCATGGCCAACCGTTCGACGAGAAGGCCATCCAGAACCTTTCCCCAACCCTGTTGTCCTTTGGAATGAAAAAAATCGTTCGTATGTCAACTTGAGCGCTTATGCATCTTGCCTCAATTTGCGTTATGAAGATCTGGTTTTAAACCCTGAAAGTACTATCGAAAAAATTGCTTCACGTTTTGCTCTTTCGAGAAAATCCCCTATCTTCTTGAACATTGAAGAATCCACGAAAGGCGACCGGCAGACCTTTGCAGAATATCAGGAATACTATCTTCGGGAACGCTGGCGCGAAAAGCTAACCCCACAAGCCATTACTATCATTAACCAACACCTGGACTTTTCACTCCTCGCCCACTTCGGCTACGAACGTCTCTGATGTTTTCTGCCCATATTTCCAAACACCAGACAACTCGATAGCCGATTTTATTATCCCCCCCTCGCCATCGCCTCCGCCTGGGCGAACTCTTCGGGGGTATTCACGTTCCAAAAGGCGCGGCCGCTCGGATCGAGCCGGCGCATTTCGTCGGCGGTGACTTCGCGCACACGCACGCGCTCAAACCAGGAGATCACCCGCCAGGCGCCGGATTCCAGCGCGGAAGCCACCGCCGGCAAGCACGTCTCGCGGCGGTAGAGGGCATGGAGTGGCTCGTAACCGGCCGAGCTACGCGGCACGATCACATCCCAACCCTCCTGCATCCATTCGCGGGCCTGCAGGAAAAACTCGCGGCTGGCAAACGGCATATCACAGGCCACCACCGCTACCAACGGTTGCCCCGCCGCTTCCAGCGCCGTGTACAATCCCCCCAGCGCTCCGCGCCCCGGGTAGCGATCGCTCACCAAACGCACGCCCAGGAAAGCATATTCCGCCGGGCGATTGGTCGTCACCAGGATTTCATCGGCAATCCCCCCAAGCCGCTCCAAAAGGTGTACAATTAAGGGGCGACCCAAAAAGGACTTGAGCGCCTTGTCTTCTCCCATGCGGCGCGATTCGCCGCCGGCTTGAATGGCCAGTGTCAGCATGTTGCTAATTATAGTGTATGAGCACTCCGACGATTGCCGAAATCCTGGATCGATTAACCGTTGAGGGGGAGCTCTATGAATCTCTGGCAGATGGCTCCGTTCGCTGTTATGCCTGCGGTCACCGTTGCCTGATCCGTCGCGGTCGGCGCGGCATCTGTCAGGTGCGCTTTAACGAAGGCGGCAAACTGCGCGTTCCATGGGGCTATGTAGCCGCGTTGCAGAGCGATCCGATCGAGAAAAAGCCCTTCTTCCATGTCCTTCCGGGCGCCAATGCTCTCACCTTTGGCATGCTGGGTTGTGACTATCACTGCCCCTATTGCCAAAACTGGTTCACTTCTCAAGCGCTCCGTGATCCGGCCTCCGATCCCGCCATTCAGCTGGTGCGGCGGATCAGCCCGGAGCAAATGGTGACGTTAGCAAAGCAAACCCAGGCTGCGGCGATCGTTTCCTCGTATAACGAACCCCTCATCACCAGCGAATGGGCGGTGAGCATCTTCAAAGAGGCCAAAAAGGCCGGCCTGCTCTGCGCCTACGTCTCCAACGGCAACAACACACCGGAAGTGATGGAATATCTACGTCCGTATCTGGACGCTTACAAGATCGATCTGAAATGCATGAACGATCGCAATTACCGCAAGCTCGGCGGCACATTGCAAAACACCTTGGATGGTATCCGTCGTGCCCACGAACTCGGTCTGTGGGTGGAAGTCGTGACCCTGATCGTGCCCGGATTCAACGACTCCAACGAGGAACTCTGGGAAGCGGCGCGCTTCCTAGCAGGGCTTTCACCGGATATCCCCTGGCACGTGACTGCCTTCCACAAGGACTACAAAATGACCGATCCCGATAATACCGACGCGCGTACCCTGCTGCGCGCCGCCGAGATCGGCCGGGAAGCCGGCCTGCGCTACGTCTATGCCGGCAACCTGCCGGGACAAGTCGGCGAATACGAAGATACGTTTTGCCCGCGCTGTAACTTCCGCCTGATCCGCCGCATCGGATTTATTGTGCGTGAATATCACATCACCGCCCAGGGCACCTGCCCGAAATGCGGTGAACGCATTCCCGGCCTGTGGCCATCCAATCCAGAGCAGGTGCGTCTGCACGGTTCCGGAATTCCTCTCCCAATATGGTAAACTTCTCCACACGGAGGTGCTATGTTCTATAGCTTCGATTACTGGTTGTTCATGTTGCCGGCCATTTTGCTCACCATGCTGGCATCTTGGTATGTCCAATCGGCCTATCGGCGCTGGGGGCGCATCCCGGCCAGCAGCCGCATCAGCGGCGCAGAAGCCGCCCGGCGACTGGCACTCTACGGCGGCCTGAGCGATGTGCGCATTGAGGTGATCGGCGGCAGCCTCACCGACCACTACGACCCGCGCGACCGCACCCTGCGCCTTTCCGCCGGCGTCGCCCAAAGCGCCTCGGTGGCCGCGCTGGCGGTCGCCGCGCATGAGCTCGGTCATGCCCAGCAACACGCCGAAGGCTATTTCCCGCTGCAATTGCGCAGCGCGCTGGTGCCGGCGGTCAATATCGGCTCCTACCTGGGCTGGATTCTGATCCTGGTCGGCCTGATGATCCGCGCCAGCGGCATCGCCTGGCTGGGTGTGATGGCCTTCTCCCTCGGTGCCGTCTTCGCGCTGGCCACTCTCCCGGTGGAGCTCAACGCCTCGGCACGCGCCCGTGCCCTGCTGCGCGAAAGCGGCCTGATCCGCACCGAAGAGGAAGCTCGCGGCGTGAGCACCGTTCTGAACGCCGCCGCGCTGACCTACGTCGCCGCCCTGGCCACGTCGTTGCTGCAACTGCTCTATTACGTCTCCCTGGTGGCCGGTCTCAGCGGCCGTCGCCGCTAATCCAAAACACCCTGGAGGAAACCCATGTTCGATCGCCAAAAACTCGAAGAGCTCCAGCGCGCCTTAGAAAACTGGGAGGAGACTACGCTGCAGAAATCCCTGGCGAGCATGCCGGAGCGCCGCCCGGAATTCATCACCACCTCATCGGAGCCGATCAACCGCCTCTACACCCCGCTGGACATCGCCGAGATGGACTACCTGCGCGATCTCGGCCTGCCCGGCGAATACCCCTTCACCCGTGGCATCCATCCCACCATGCACCGCGGCCGGCTGTGGACCATGCGCATGTTCGCCGGCTTCGGCACCGCCGAAGAGACCAATCAACGCTTCAAATACCTGCTCGAACAGGGTCAAACCGGCCTTTCGATCGCGTTCGATCTGCCCACCCTGATGGGCTACGATACCGATGCTCCGGAAGCCTTGGGCGAATTCGGCAAATGCGGCGTGGCCGTCTCCTCGCTCAAGGATATGGAAATCCTGCTCCAGGATATTCCGCTGGACAAAGTCTCCACCAGCATGACCATCAACGGCCCGGCTGCCGTGATCTGGGCGATGTACATCGCCACCGCCGAAAAACAAGGCGTCCGCCCCGATCAGCTGCGCGGCACCATTCAGAACGACATCCTCAAAGAATACATCGCCCAAAAAGAATTCATCTTCCCGCCTGAGCCCTCCATGCGCCTGGTGGTGGATACGATGGAGTACGGCTCGAAATACGTTCCGCAGTGGAACACCATCTCGATCAGCGGTTATCACATCCGCGAGGCCGGCTCCACCGCCGTCCAGGAACTGGCCTTCACCCTCGCCGACGGCATGGAATACGTGCGCTGGGGCATCGCCCGCGGCATGGACGTTGATGAATTTGCCCCGCGGCTCTCCTTCTTCTTCAACGCCCACAACGACTTCTTCGAGGAGATCGCCAAATTCCGCGCCGCCCGGCGCATCTGGGCACGCGAAATGCGCCACACCTTCGGCGCCAAAAACCCGCGCTCCTGGCTGTTGCGCTTCCACACCCAGACGGCCGGTTGCTCCCTCACCGCCCAGCAGCCGGAGATCAACATCGTGCGCGTCGCCATCCAGGCACTGGCGGCCGTGCTCGGCGGCACGCAGAGCTTGCACACCAACTCGATGGACGAAGCCCTCGCCCTGCCCTCGGAATTGGCCGTCACCATCGCCCTGCGCACCCAGCAGATCATCGCCGAAGAATCCGGCGTTGCCAACACCGTTGACCCTCTGGGTGGCTCATACTTCGTCGAAGCGCTCACCAACCGCATGGAAAAACAAGCCTACGAGTACTTCCGCCGCATTGAAGAACTTGGTGGCGTGCTACCGGCCATCGAAAAGGGCTTCTTCCAGTCCGAAATTGCCGATGCCGCCTACCGCTACCAGCGCGAAATTGACGAAGGCATTCGCAAGATCGTCGGCGTGAATGCCTACGTGGATAACAAACCCATCACCATCCCCATCCTACAAATGGACCCGAACGGCTACGATCGGCAAGTGGCGCGCCTGCAGGAAGTACGTCGCACGCGCGACAATGCCCGCGTTGGGCAAGCGCTCGATCGCCTGCGCATCGCCTGCCTGGGCACCGAAAACACCATGCCGTATATCCTGGATGCCGTGCGCGCCTATGCCACCCTCGGCGAAATCGTCGCCGTCATGAAAGAGGCCTTCGGCGTCTATCAGGAACCGGCCTGGATTTGACGATGCTACGACGCTTTTCCGTTGGCCTGCTCCTCCTGCTCTTCATCCTCGTCCTAGGGGCAGGCCTTTTCATTCCGCGGCGCGCCCAAGCACTCTACGGACCGCCTTCGCCGCGGCTTTCTCCCCTGCAGCGCTGGCTCTATAGCGCTCGTCTGCTCTGGCACGATGGCCTGCTCACCACCGCCCAAAGCCGCGCCCCGACCTCCATCTCCTTCACCATCCGCCCCGGCGAATCCATCCCCTCCATCGCCGCCCGATTAGAAGAACAAGGCCTGATCTCCAGCGCCGCCGCCCTGCGCGACTACCTGGTCTATAGCGGCCTGGATACCGATGTGCGCGCCGGCAACTATCGGCTTAATGCCAACCAATCCATTCTGGAGATCGCACGGGCACTGCAGTTTCCCCATCCCGATAAGGCCGTTTTGGTCGTCTGGCCGGGATGGAGATTAGAGGAGATCGCCGCCGCGCTGCCGACCTCCGGCTTAAACCTGGACCCGAACACGTTCCTGGCCCAGGCGCGGCAGCCGCTCGGCTCGTTGCCGGACCTGGAGCGCGCAGCCTCGCTCGAAGGCTTCTTCTACCCCGATACATACACCCTCGATCGCGAGACCACCGCCACCGGCCTGATCCAGATCGCCCTGCGGAACTTTGAACGTCACCTCACCCCTGAAATCAGAGCCGGCTTTCAGGCCCAAGGCCTTAACCTATACGAAGCCGTCACCCTGGCATCCATCGTCCAACGCGAAACGGTACACGAAGAGGAAGCCCCGCTCATCGCCGCCGTCTTCCTCAATCGCCTGCGTCTCGGCATGCCATTGCAGGCCGATCCCACCGTTCAATACGCCATCGGCTGGGATGGTCAGAGCTGGTGGAAAACGCCCCTCCTGCCCAACGACCTGCAAACCCCTTCCCCGTATAACACCTATCTCCACCCCGGCCTGCCACCCGGCCCGATCGCCAACCCCGGCCTGGCCGCCTTGCAAGCCGTCGCCAACCCTGCCGAAACAGATCATCTCTTCTTCCGCCTGCGCTGCGATCGCTCCGGCTATCATGAGTTCGCCCGCACCTACGAAGAACACCTGCGCAACGCCTGCCCCTGAACCATGACCGCTCCATCCCTTGCGCCGTTTGGCCTTCGCCCCTCCCAAGAGAAAATTCTGCAATTCCGCGGCGGCAAAATGGGCATTGCCGCCGTGCCCGGCGCCGGCAAAACCTACGTGCTCTCGGCGCTGGCTGCCCATCTGATCGCCCAGAAGTTGCTCGAACCGCATCAGGAAATCCTGATCGTCACCATGAGCAACTCGGCGGTGGAGAATTTCTCCACGCGCATCGCCGCCCACCTGAAAAGCATCGGCCTGCTCCCCCGCCTGGGCTATCGCGTCCGCACCCTACACGGCCTGGCGCATGACATCGTGCGCGAAAAGCCGGAAAAAGTCGGCCTGGATGAGCGCTTCACCATCCTGGATGAATTTGAAGCGGCGCGCATCCTGCGAGATGTTGCCCATCAATGGCTTGCGCGGCACCCGGAATTCATCGAAACCTACCTTGGGGAGGTGCCCAGAGATGAGGAAGAAAATGTCCGGAGCAAACGCTTTCCGCAAAAAGTCGAGGAGCTGGCCACGGCCTTCATTCGCAGCGCCAAAAACCTGCGTCTGACCCCGGAGCGCCTGCGCCAAAAGCTGGAAGAGCAGCCCCAGCATCTGCCGCTGGTCGAGATGGGGTGTGAAATCTATGCCGAATATCAGCGTATCCTGAATTACCGCGGCAGCGTAGATTTTGACGACCTGATCCGCCTGGCGCTTGATTTGCTCGAAAGCGATGAAGAATACCTGAAGCGCCTCCAGAATCGCTGGCCGTTCATCTTGGAAGACGAAGCCCAAGATTCCAGCCGTGCCCAGGAACAGCTGCTGCGCCTGCTCGTCGGCGATGCGACGCCCTCCTCCGGCCGCGGCTGGGTGCGCGTGGGCGATCCGAACCAGGCGATCTACGAAACCTTCACCACTGCCGATCCCAACCTGCTGCGCAACTTCATCCGCTACGAAGCCGATCAACGCCCCACCCTGCACGAATCCGGCCGCTCACAACCGGCGATCATCGCCCTCGCCAACCGCCTGATCGAGTGGACCCAACAGGAGCACCCTCATCCCGCCGTGCGCGATGCCCTCCAACCGCCGCTGATCCGCCCCCTCCCTGCCGAGGACCCCCAGGCCAATCCCCCGGAAAACCCTGCGGGCATTTACCTCTATAACAAACCCTATCCCCCAGAGCAAGAAGTCCAGGTCGTGGTCCAATCCTTAAGAAAGTGGTTGAAAAACAACCCGGATCGTACGGTGGCCGTGCTCGTGCCGGATAATCAGCGCGGCAGCCAGGTAATGGATGCCTTGAAAGAAGCCGGCCTGCCGGCCATTGAATTGCTGCGCACCACGCAGACAACGCGCACCGCCGCCTCCCTACTCTGCGAAGTATTGAAATGGTTAGAGCGACCAACGAGCCCCGTACGTTTGAGTGAAGTCTATCAAAAGGTATGGCGACGGGAGCACGAACAGGAAGAAGTGGTGAAAAAGGCGGCCAAGTGGCTCGAGCGCTGTGAAGTGACCGACTACTTGTTCCCCTTCCCCGGCAACGGCACCGGCAAAAAATCCTTCGCCCGCCTCGATGAACCGACCCAGGTGGAATTGCAGGAATTCCGCACCGTTGCCCGGCGCTGGCAAGCACTCACCCTGCTCCCCATCGATCAGATCATCCTCTCCCTGGCCGCGGATATCTTCAATACCGCCGCCGAGCTGGCGCTGGCACATAAGATCGCCCGCGCCCTGGCCCAAACCGCCCAGGCTCACCCCGATTGGCAACTGCCCGAGCTGACCGGTGAGCTGCGCGCCATTACCACCAACGAACGCCGTTTCCGCGATCTCGCCCTGGAAGAAGGCTTCAACCCCGATGAACACAAAGGGAAAGTCGTCGTCGCCACCATCCACAAGGCCAAAGGCCTGGAATGGGATCGCGTCTACGTCATGTCGGTGAGCAACTACGATTTCCCCTCGGCAGAAGATACGGATTCCTACAAGGCCGAAAACTGGTTTATCCGCGATCGGCTGAATTTGCAGGCCGAAATGCTCGAACAACTGGCGTGCTTGTTGAATCCACAGGAATATCGCGTATACGAAGAAGGACGCGCCACCCAACGCGCCCGCATTGACTACGTGCGCGAACGGCTACGGCTGCTCTATGTGGCCATCACCCGCGCCCGTCGCGAGCTGATCTTGACTTGGAACACGGGAAAAGGGAAAAAACCGAACCGCCAGGCAATGCCCTTCACCGTCCTCCAGAGCTGGTTCTCGGAGCAATACCCGACGGTAGTCCGCGAACGTGGACGGTAACACGTAGCACAGCGCTTTAGCCTGTGCCAGAAAGTGGACGTAGCCCATAGCCCAGCACTTCAGCCTGTGACTTTGACGGTGGACCGTGGACGGTAGACCGTAGACGGTGGAGCGTGGAAGCGTGGAACGTCAGGCTTCTTCTTCCACCAGGATGCGATTTTGCGCTTCCCACAGATGCCGGTAGAGGCCGCCCTGGCTCAATAATTCGGCATGGGTGCCGCGTTCGACGATGCGCCCCTTATCCAGCACCAGAATCTCATCCATGTTCTCCAGTCCGATCAGGCGATGGGTGATCAGCAACACCGTCCGATCGCGCAGGGCCTCAAAGAGCGTCTCCAGCACCTCGCGTTCGGTGATCGTATCCAAGTTAGCGGTCGGTTCATCCAACAGGAAAATGGGGGCCTGGCGCAAGAGCGCCCGCGCCAGCGCCAGCCGTTGACGCTCCCCACCGGAAAGCCGCGCGCCCTGTTCACCGAGCCGCGTGCGATACCCCTGCGGCAGCGCGGCCAACACCTCGTGAATGCGTGCCTGTCGCGCCGCGGCCTCCATCTCCGCATCCGTCGCTTCCAAGCGCGCCAAACGCAGGTTCTGGCGCACGGTAGCGTTGAAAAAGTACGAATTCTGCCCCACCACGGCAAATTGCGCCCGCACCAAATCGGGATGTAGCGTGCGGATCGGCACCCCGTTCAGGCGAATCTCGCCCTGCTGATAGTCCCAAAAGCGCAGCAGCAAGTACACCAGCGTGCTCTTGCCGGCCCCACTCGGCCCCACAATGGCGATCTTGCGACCGGGAGAGAGCGTAAAGCTCACATCCTGCAGCGCCGGAGTGGAAGTGCCGGGATAGGTAAAAGAGACATGCTCGAAGCTCAAACTCGGCGGGCCGGGCGGCAATTCCGTAGCCCCTTCCTCGATCACCGCAGGCTGGGTATCCACGATCTCAAACAGCCGTTGCGCCGCCTGACGGATGCTCTCCCACATCTGCGCCGTCTGCGGCAGGGGCTGCACGGCCTCGAAAGCCGCCAGCGTGAGCAACCCCAGCGCACCGAGCATAATCCCCGGAATGCGGCCGGCGCTCACTTCCGGAATCGCCAGGTAGATCACCAACCACAGCCCCAGGTTGGTCAGAAAGAGCATCGCGCCGCTCTGCAGCGCGTTCAGCGAAGCCAGGCGGAGCTGCGCCCGGTTATATCGCCGTTGGAGACCATCAAAAAGGCGCAGGCGCGCCGGCGCCTGCTCAAAGGCGATCAGATCGGCCATGCCCTGGACGTTATCCACCAGGTCGGCGTGCAATTGTGCCCGCAAGCGCACCCAGGCCTGCCCGGCCGCGCGGGAAGCCAAGCGCATCACAATCGGCAAGATCAAGCCGGCCAGCAGGAATGAAACGATCAGCGCCACGGCCAACTGCACCCCGTAGGCCGCCAGGAACACCGCCGTACCGATCAACACCAACAGCGCCGTCAAAGGCGGAGAAACGACGCGCACATAGAAATTCTCCAGCGTCTGCACATCGGCCACGATGCGCGCCAGCAGGTCACCGGCGCGGTATTCCAGCAAGCGCGCCGGCGCCAGCGGCTCCAAATGCTCGTAGAACCAAACCCGCAAACGTGCCAGCAGCCGAAACGTCACATTGTGCGAAACCAGCCGTTCCAGGTAGCGGAACACGGCGCGCGCAATACCGAAAAATCGTACCCCAACGATGGCCAGGTTCAATTCGGCGATCGTCGGATGCAGGGCAGCCATGGCGATCAGCCAGGAAGAAGTACCCATCAGCGAGATGCTGGCGCCGATCGTCAAAGCGCCGAGGAGAACCGAAAGTGCCACCCAACGCTCGGACCCGCGTAAGAAGCCGAGCAGCCGCAAAAGGACGGAAGTGCCCCTCGGCGGCGCCGCAATCGGGAGGGGCCCAGGCGCCGCGGGCGCCTCTTCCCGAAGCATCGGCGCGGCCGAAGCTTCGGGGGCCCCGCCGCGCGGCTCAAGGTCCAAAGAAGCGAGGCGAGCGCTAGCGATCATTTGGGCATAGAGCCCACCCCGGCGCCGTAGCTGTTCGTGGGTGCCATCTTCGACGATCTCGCCTTCTTCCAATACCAAAATGCGATCGGCCGTATAGACGGTGTTCAGGCGATGGGCGATGATCAGCACGGTCTTGCCGGCCATCAGCCGACGCAATGAATCTTCCAGCAGGCTTTCGGTTTCCGGATCGAGGCCGGAGGTCGGCTCATCGAGGATCAGGATCGGAGCATCTTTCAAAAAAGCCCGCGCAATCGCCAGGCGCTGCGCCTGTCCGCCGGAGAGACGGGCGCCGCCTTCGCCGATCACCGTCTGGTAGCCCTGGGGCAGGGAAAGGATAAACTCGTGCAGGTGAGCGGCGCGCGCCGCGGCCTCCAGCTCAGCCTGGGTGGCATTCGGACGCGCCAAGCGCAGGTTGGCCTCCACCGTATCGTGCAGCAGGTAGGGCCTCTGCGACACCCAGGCGATCTGGGAGAGGGGCGGCGGGCCCTCGTGTTCCCCACCGGAAGCCTCACGCCAGAAGATTCGACCCTCGCTCGGCTTGAGGAAGCCCAAGAGCAGCGCGGCCAGGGTGGTCTTGCCGGCCCCGCTCTTGCCCACCAAAGCCACGCGTTGACCGTGGTGCAGGGTCAGGTTCAGGTTGCGCAGCGTGGCCTGCGGCTCATCCGGATAGCGGAAAGTCACCCCCTCCAGGTGGATCGTTGCAGGGGATGGAGTCGGCCCGGAGGTCGCGGGGAGGGTCGGATCGTGCGCCGAGAGCGTTTCGGTGCGATCGAGGATCTCAAAGATGCGACGGGCGGCGGTGCTGCCGGCCATGCCGGCGTGGAAGCGAGCCCCCAACGCGCGCAACGGCATGTAAAATTCCGGCGCCAGGATCAGGAAGAAGAAGGCCTCGCGAAATTCCATGCGGCCGTAGAGCAGGCGCAGGCCGATCTCCACGGCAATGATCGCCGTGCTGATCGTCGCCAGCAGCTCCAGAGCGAAGGCCGAGAGGAAGGTCACCCGCAAGACTTGAAGGGTGACCTCGCGGTATCGTTCGCTGACATCGGCGATGCTCTCGCGATGGGCGCGAGCGCGACCGAAGATTTTGAGCGTGGTCAACCCCTGCAGGCTATCCAGGAAATGGGCGCTGAGCAGGCTGAGCGTTTCGTATTGTCGCCGGGTGACGATCTCGGCCCCTTTGCCGATCAGCACCATAAAGAGCGGGATAAGCGGCGCCGTGACCAGCAGGATCACCCCGGAGAGCGGATCGAGCGGGAAAACGAAGAGCAGGATGCTGGTCGGCAGCAGGGCGGTGATGATCAGCTGCGGCAGATATTGGCCGTAATAGGCATCCAGCGCTTCCACGCTTTCGGCCACCGTCTGGGCGATCTCGCCACTTCGCTCGCCGCGCACATAGGCCGGCCCCAGGCGGAAGAGATGCTCCAGCAGATTGCGCCGCAGCAGGGCTTTCAAGCGCACAGCAATGGTGGAGGCAGAAAGCTCGTTCAGCCAGGTCAGCAGGGCGCGGGCGGCAATCACCAGCAGAAAGAGCCGCAGCCCCGGCCAGACCTGTTCGAGGGTTTTGCCTTCCAGGAAGACATCGTTCACCGTGCCGCTCAGCAACCAGGCCTGCCCGATCACCAGCAACCCGGCCAGGAAGCCGGAGAGCACGGTCAGGATCAGCAGAAAACGGGTGTGACGGGTAAGAGCAAGCAGTCGGCGGTGCATACGAGCATTATACTGGAAGGCCGGATTCGGTCGTGCATGTTTTCAGAGCGATATAACGTTTGTCCGGCACCCCCCGGAGCCTTGTGTGAGCGTGATGGAGCGCGGCTTGCGTCTTGCGGGATGAGGGTTTTCGAGTGAGTTTTCGGAATGGGACACGGATGAACGCGGATGACGCGGATAAACACGGATTTTTAAAGAAAATGAATTTTATTCTCACGAAAAACGCTAGAAATTTTGCGCCGAGCAGTTTTTTATAAGCGAGAACTTTTCCCGTAGAGTCCGGCCCTTTTTGCAAAGTCGAAAGTGAAAAGAAGCAACCATGTTTTTGAGGCGCACAATCAAAGGGCAAAACATCCCCCTGCCTAACGGCTTACGCATCAGTGCACGCGGAGCGTAGCGGAGCGGCGTCAGGTGCGAGCGCGGGTTGGGCGGCACTTGTTCAACTACACCAACTACGCCTAATCATCTTCTGTCCTTGCTCGCTCAGGCGCTCTCATCGACAACTTGTCTTTGAAAATGCACAGTAAATCTTCGATTTCGTGTGGTTCGAGCTGATGTAACCAATCTGGTAATTGCGAAACTTCTATTGTCTTCGCTTTGCCATCAAAACCAAGCGCCTTAGCTCCAACACGTGTTCCCGCGTGTAGGTAAACTCGTCTTGGTAACAAACCTATCTTCGCACCTATTCGTAAAGCAGTGTCATAGACATATAGTTCACCAAGTCCTTTTATGGGGGCAAGCAACCGTTCGAGCAGGGCGAACAAATCATCAAAGTCTTGGCACGCTTCAATTGCCTTTTCATTCTCCAGAAGAATATCCCGTGCTTGCTCTAGTACTGTCTTGCTCAACCTTCGCTGATGAGAATATCGTTTGCCATTGCTGTTGACTGCAAGCGCCGCCAAACGTATAGTTTCGCGCAATGTGGGCTGTTGCCTAAACCAATCTAGTTCTCTATTGGCGCGAGGACGAATTTGAGTAGTGTAAATCCGAATGATTGCTTCTGGTTTCATCGTCTCTCGGTAACTGCTCCGATTGCCGCCTAACGCTCCGTTTCACCGGCGGCGGGGCGAAGTCAGAACCAACTCCGGGACTGAGATAACCCTTCAAACCGGCAGAATCCCTGGGGCGAGGGCGAAGCCCCGCCGTCCGTGTGCAAGCGGTTGTTATGCCGCTTTTCCAATTTCAGTGATAATTCCATCTCGAAACCGAATCACCTGACCATGACATTTATAACTACCACCTTCGACTTGCAGTAAAGCAGCACCATCTGCTAACGCAAGAACTTCGTTCCTTACTCGCTCAGAATAACAACGTACTAACTCCAAGAAACTGGCATCAAACCGGTTTAGATGCGGTAGTATTTCATACCTGACCATCTCAAGACCTTCGTACTCACTCCGCTCCGCTATTACTTGCTCAAGTGGCACACTAAGTAATCGAAACAACGAGATATTCTTTGTAAGTTGCATAGAACCACCGCTGGCTGCCACGATACGACATCCCATTGTCAAACACTGTTGTAACCACACTGGCAGTCCCGCCATCAAAATCCTGCGCCGAAATTCAATGGGGTTACCCCCTGTCAAGTAGATAATATCATAGTCAGCAAGCCTGGCTAACTGATCAACTTCTAGTTTCTCGTCAATATCAAAGTACTCGAGCCTTGTGAAATCATTCGCCGCGAATTTTTCCTTCGCAGCGGGAAAATGCTCTTGTCCCGACGCAGTCGTGGACGGTATCCACGCGATTCGCGGTTGAGGATGTTTAGCTCGCATAAAATCACAAACAACCTTTGATGCGGTTGACGGCCAATCACTGGTCAACATTATGTTCATCATAACTCACCGCAAATCATCTTGTGTTATAGCAAACTTTGTGACTGAGCGGCCTAACGGTTGGCGTTACCTGCGTGTGGGCGGGTGTGGATAAGGTTTGAGAGCAGGATTCTGCTGAGGCGTAGAAAAAGCCTGAAAATGGCGCAGAAACCCACACGTCAGGTGCACGCTTTGTTAGCCGCTTTTAAATTGAAACAGCCTTGTCAATGAGCAATTTGATTCTGATGCAATTTGAAATGGGCGACTGGATAAAGAAACAACTTTTCTAGAGTCATAAATTCACTGAAGTTCGGATCCCATTCTGTTGGGTAATACATTCCTGTTTGCCATTCATCATCATCTATACTGTTCAATTTTGAAATTAGAGAAGAAATAGTTTTGTCAAAAATTTTTCCGACTCTACGGTAGGTGAAAACTTTTGCTTGCCCTCGTGCTCCCAGGGCATTAATCCAATTGAAAGGCTTTGTAAAGAAATTAAGGAATTTGGCAAAGGGTTTCGATGTCTCTCTAGGGAGTTTACCCCACATTCTTGCCATTGGCAAAAGCGCATTGAGAATGATAAAGCCAAATAAGATGTGAGCGAAAATCTCACCGTTACTCCATCCCAAATTCAGACTCTGTTTATTCCAATCTTCTTCAGAAACAGAATCTAATAGCGCATGAAATTCGTTACGAGTTATATTGTATAAAGTGCGTATTTTTCTGACAGGAGAATGGTTTTCTGCTTTCATGATTTTCTCGTAAACGTATTTTTGTTATAGAAGTGTGTTCATGGACATCAAGCGGCTAACGGCTTGCGCTTCACCTGCGCCGCGAAGCGCAGCGGAGCGGCGTCAGGTGCAAGCGCGTGTTGGGCGGGCTTCACCCAAACGAGATTTGGCCCGCCCACGTCTCACTTTGCCTTGATTTGAATCGTCCAAACGGCAGGCTCGCCGGGAACAACAGCATTGTAAACCACTTGCAACGTGTAAAGACCCGGCTTCAAGTCCGTTGTTTGCAGGTCATAATGATACTTCTTCCCTTGAACCACGATCCCCTCCACCGGCGTGTTCCCCAGGCCAATCGGACCAATGATGAGTTTCCCTGCATCGTCCAGCAATTGCAGCGTCACGCTTTCATCCACAACGAAGTTGCTCTGGAAATCGGCCAGGCTGAATTCAACAGGAATGGTGCGCCCGCTCTGGGCAAGGTACGGGTCGGCTGTGTTCAACGGCGGACGCCAGGTCAGGTGATACCCGTTGAGATACGCCCAGGCCTCCGCCGCGTTCATGCCAATTATCCTCTCCAGTGGTCGGCGCGCCTGTTCAGTGCGTATCGTCTCTGCCAATGCCGGGCTGCTTTGCGCCATTAACCTGTTCAGAAAATCCCGAACCGCCTCCACCTGCTGGGCGGTGATGACCACCTCCTCGCCTTCGCCATCCACCAGAGCCTGCAAGGCGGGCACAAAGGAGTCAAGGACGGCAAACCCTTGTTCGTAGAGCGCGCTGTCGGATAGCAAAATGGTCGCAATTTCGGGGCTGTGGGCATAGTACGTGGTAATGTAATGCTGTCCTTCGGAAGTCTGAGCCAGCACTTCATCGCGAAGGCGATACAAGAGTTCGACCAAATCCACCGCCTGGGAAAGGGCGCGCAAGGCAGAGGGTGTGGGGGTCGTTTCTACACCAGAGCTCAGCGTCAGTGAACGCGCCGAAGGACCGCAGGTGAAAATGCAAGGGCAAGAGGCCGTGGGGGTGGGCGTGGGAGTTGGGGATTGACCACCGGCCGGACCAATTAACTCTTTGGTAAAGAAAGGCGAACTCCAGGACAGGTAAAAGCTCCCTCCTACAGCCGGTCCCTGGGCGTACTCGACCACAATGTCATGCAACCCGGCATTCAAGAAGATCGGCCCGCTCTGGTAGTCATGAGCGCCCTGCACCAGCCAGCTTTCCAACAGTAAATTCCCGTCCAGGTATAGGCGAGCGCCGTCGTCCAGGTCATCGAAGTAAAACACATAGTTCCCGCTTTGCGGAACGGCCAGTTGTCCCGTCCAGCGTGCGCTCCAAAAAGTGCCGTTCACCCCTGTCGCTGGGGAGGAGGTGCCGGTGTTGAAGGCAATGAAAGACTCCAGGCGGGAGACAACAAAATTGGTAAAGGTCTGCCAGGTGATAGGGCCGCCGATGTACCATCGTCCATCATCCTGGTCATTGTAGTAAGAAGCCGTGATGCCATTTGGATAGAACCCACGCGCACCGGGAGCGGGCGGAAGTGTTGGCGTCGCGGTGGGTGTAGGAGTTGACGTTGGTGTAGAAGTCGGGGTAGGGGTGGGTGGCGGAGCCGGCGCCCAGCGAACAGCATCGAAGAAAAGCATCCTTTGGTGCTGACTAGAATCATAGGTCGCTTGATTGGTCAAGATGAGAACAGAAGCACCTTGCTCAAAACGGAAACGTGCAATTTGCTCTTCAGGACAGCCACTCTGCTGATAAGGCACTTTGCACAAAGGGGTGAACTCATTCGCGTTCAAGGTTTGATTGCCATACAGAGTCTCTGTTCGGAGATTGCCACTTTCATAGAAATGTAGTGTGTAACGCGCATTGGATGCAGGCTGCCACTCGTCATCGGGATTTGGATCGCTAGGCCAGTAAGCCTGGACAATATACTCGCCGGGCTGGTCAAGGTATGTGCCCCACAGAGCCCAATAGGTGTATGTGGTCACATTCGTGTGCATGAACGTATACCATGATTCGTTCTGATAACCTGTATCAAGGCGGTGCCAGCCAATACTTGGAGGCTCTGGCGGCGTCGCGGCGGGGGACAGAAAAAGTTGAGCCTGGGTTTCTCGATTGTCTACGGTCAGGTAACCATCTCCGGCTTCATCGCCTTTCCACAACCATGCGCTTACTTGCCCGATGTTTGGATATTCGCTCCAGGGGTCAGGGTCAGCGCTCCACCAGCCAAACGGGTCAATATTCTTTTCCACATTATCTGGGTATTGGAGCTCGAAGTGCAAATGCACCCCGCCGGTAGCGCGGCTACCGGCTGTGCCGATTTGATCACCTTGTGCAACCTGAACGCCCTTTTTAACATCAATAGTATCGAGATGTCTGTAGATGGTGAGAAGACCATTGTCGTGACTAATAACAACTGTGCCGGTACGTTGGCTTATGTCTGTTACTTTCCCACCAGATGCTGCCAGGATAGGTTCACCAAGAGGTGTATTGTAATCATAGCCATCATGGCCGCTGTAGCAACTGACCTGCAAAATACAGGGGGCAAAAGCGGCATTGTTGAATTGTTGACCATCGAACCTATAAAGCGAGTCGCTGTGTGCTTCTCCTTCGTTAGCGTAACGAGGGTATTGATGATCAAAAAACGAGTTTACTGTATAGAACGATTCGGCAGGATGTACAAAGGGCCGCGCCAGAAAGGGGGTAAGGCTTGTGGCTTGTACCTGCTGAAAGAAAACGGTTTTGGGCGGTTGAGATGGATCTTCTCCGAAGAGACTGGAATAAGCATTGCGCCAGAGCGTCAGTTTCTCCTCATCGTAACCCAGGAAGGCGTAAAGCGCGTATGTGGCAGCATTAGCTATATTGGAATGATTTGCTCGGAGAGTCTCGTTTTCCGAGTCCGTCCATTCGAACCAGAGGGAATGCAACCTGTCTCCTGTGGCGATTGCTCGCGAGTACAGGTCACTATCTGGTGGCAATTGCCAGTCCAGGCTTACTCCCAGAGTAACCAGTGTTACTGCCGGGTTCAAGGCAAATGTTTCTTCAAATAACGACGCTTCTCTAATAATTTCTCCCACCTTGGCTGGCTCCGGTTTCCACGAAACCGGCTGCTCGAAAATTGCCCATGCCGGAAAAACATCCGTAAGAGCCTGATTGATTTCTTCCTCCGTCGGGCCCCGCGAAAAGAAGACCTGGTTATCGAGTACCTTGAGCGGCGAGTGGCTTGTGATATTTGCCTGTTGGCCGGGCAACAACAGGCTCAATACCAACAACAGGGAAAGGTATCTGGCGTTTGTAGTCATACTATGCCTCCTGTGGGAAAAATGAACGTATAGGGATATTCTCAGCGATGCCGTGGCGAGGCACCAAACAATTTCTGGTAGGTATCACACCAAAGCTGGAGTTTCTCAAGATCTTGGTTGAAGAAGATATAAAGGGCGTAGGTAGCGCCGTCATTGGCTAAATTCGGATGACGGACTCGAATATACTCATTATCAGGATGTGCCCACTCATGCCAGAGATGTTCCAATCTTCGTCCTGTGGCGATTGCTCGCGAGTAGAGGTCACTATCTGGTGGCAATTGCCAGTCCAGGCTTACTCCCAGAGTAACCAGTGTTACTGCCGGGTTCAAGGCAAATGTTTCTTCAAATAACGACGCTTCTCTAATAATTTCTCCCACCTTGGCTGGCTCCGGTTTCCACGAAACCGGCTGCTCGAAAATTGCCCACGCCGGAAAAACATCCGTAAGGGCCTGATTGATTTCTTCCTCCGTCGGGCCCCAGGAAAAGAAGACATCCGTACTTAAGATATACAATTTCCCCTCCTCGTCGAGGATATTGCAGGGAGGTAGGGAAGTAGGCTCCGGGGTGATGGTAAGGGTAGGCGTCGGTTCAAAAGGGGAGGTTGGCGTCGTAGTTGGCATCGCTGCCTGCGTGAATGTAGTAGTAGAAGTTATAACAGGATAAGGGGTAGTAGTAGGAGACGGCTGAGAGCCTGCATCTACTGTACAGGCAGTTAAAAACAAGATTGTGAAAGAGAGGATTGACAAAGATTTGCAGTTCATGTTTTTCTCGAAGGTCATCTCACAACAATCAGCCCGCCCAACGGTTGTTTAGATGGACATCTTCTCCATAACAGCCTATATCTTGCAATCGTCAAAAAACGTTACAATCGTGTTGTGATCCATCTAAACACCAAGAACATGATTATTTACAGCATACTCAAATATCATCCAAATGTCAATACCCAAACCTGAAGTAGGGCTTTTCATTGTTCTAATTGCACCAAGAAAGCGGACAAGATTTAGGAAGATTTTCGCGCCGAGCGGTACACAAGATGGGCTCTTGTGCTACAGGGTTGCCGGAGCCATTCTCAACCCGAAACAGCAAACCTGGATACTCCACGCCGAGTATCATGTCATTGGCAGACTCGTGCTTAAGACGATGAAAAGCCCTATGGATCATCGAAGAGAGATTGGAAGAACTGTAAAAACGGGATGGACCTCTTCATGAGGAGCCTCCTTTGGTTGAAAGACGTGATTTGTTTGACAACAAGTTTACACCTGAAGGCTCCTCTTTGCTTGTCCCAACCTCATGTCCTTACATCAGCCCTCTACTAATCAAAACCCACAAAACCACACTCCCCTTATCTCATGAAGTCCAACCCCTGTAGTTCTCTCATCTTTTCATCATATTTTTCCTGTAAATCCCGTCAATCCTGTCCAATATACCCAGCACAGAGAACAACCACCCCATCGCAAGAAACCTCCCCTTGACAAATACCGAACAACGCTTTATATTTCAACCAACTTAACTTCTTTCCCCACTAAACTTTTAAGGAGCGCGAATGTCTCCCCCCTTGCTGGAAACCCTTCACGAGTGGCTGCGCGTGGTGATGCGTTTTTCCATGCGCAATTTTATGCTCTATGCCCGCGAGCACAACTATTCCCTCCCCCAGCTGAATGCCCTCTTCCGCATTCACCATCGCGGCAGCTGCGGCATTTCCGAGCTCGGTGAGGAGATGGGCGTGACCAGCGCCGCCGCCAGTCAGCTGCTTGACCGCCTGGTGCAGCAGGGATTGGCCCTGCGCAGCGAGGACCCACGCGATCGGCGCAATAAGGTGGTGCAGCTTACCGAAGCTGGCCACGCCATCGTGCGCGAGGCCATGGCCGCCCGCCAAGGCTGGCTGGCCGAGCTGGTGGACCTGCTCACGCCGCAAGAGCAAGAGCAGGTGGAGGCCGCCATCCGATTGCTCCTGGAAAAAGCACAATCCCTGGATCAACCGGTTGCTTCTCCCATCGATTCCCCACGAATCTGAACGGAAACCTATGCTTCGACTTTTCCCTTACATCCGACGTTACACCCTGCCGATCGCATTGGCGATCCTCTTACTGTTCATCCAAGCCAACGTAGACCTGGCCTTGCCGGATTACCTCTCCAAGATCGTCAATATCGGTATTCAGCAAGGAGGGGTAGCCACTCCCATCCCCGAATTCCTGAGCGAGCAGACCTACCGGCGCCTGCAGCTTTTCCTCAGCCCTGCAGAGCAAGCCGCGCTGGAAAAGACCTATCGGCAGGCCTCGGCGTCCGAGATTGCCGAATTGCAAGAGCGCTACGCCGGTCTGGAAGCACAAACGCTCTACGTGCTGGCCGAAGCACCCTCGCCGGACCTGCGGCCGGCTCTGAGCCGCGCCTTATCCATCGCTTCGTTCCTGCAGCGCGCCCAGGAAAACCCCGATTTGGCCGCACAGATGGCAAAGCAAATGGGAGCGAATTTGCCTCCCCTGCCGCCGGGTCGCGACCTTTTCGCGGCATTGGAAACCCTCCCGCCAACGATGCGTGAGAACCTGCTCGCCGGCTTCCGTCAGCGCTTCGACACGCTGGGGGAGAACATGCTGGAACAGATCAGCCTGGCCGCAGTGAAGGCCGAATACCAAGCCCTGGGCGTGGACCTGAACCGCTTGCAGCGCACCTATCTCTTCCGCATGGGTGGGGTGATGCTCCTGCTCACCCTGTTCTCGGCGCTGTTGACCATTACAGTGGGGCTGATCTCGGCGCGCGTGGCAGCCGGCGCCGCCCGTGACCTGCGCGAGGCGCTCTTCGTGCGCGTTTCCGAATTCAGCATGGCCGAGATGGAGCGCTTTTCCACCGCTTCCCTGATCACCCGCGCCACCAACGACGTTTCCCAGCTGCAAATGGTGACCATGCTGATCATCCGCCTGGTCTTCTACGCGCCGATCCTGGCCATCGGCGGGATGATCCGCGCCCTGAGCACCGCGCCTTCCATGGGCTGGATCATCGGCTTGATGATCGTGGTCCTGATAAGCATCATCCTGGGCGTCTTTTCCATCACCCTGCCGCGCTTCAAGCTGATCCAGACTTTGATAGACAATCTGAACCGCATCATGCGCGAGAACTTGACCGGGATGATGGTAGTGCGCGCCTTCAACCGGCAGGAATTCGAGCGCCGGCGCTTTGACCAGGCCAACCGTGAGCTGACCCAGGTGAACCTGTTCGTCAACCGCGTGATGGTCATTATGATGCCCCTGATGATGTTCCTGATGAGCGCGGTGACCGTGTTGGTGCTCTGGGTGGGCGCGCATCGGGTGGCCGAGCTGCGCATGCAGGTGGGCGATATGATGGCCTTCATGCAGTACACCATGCAGATCTTTTTCGCCTTTATGTTCATGTCCATGATGTTCCTCGTCCTGCCGCGCGCTTCGGTCTCCGGGGAACGCATTGCCGAAGTGCTGGAAACCCAACCGAGCATTCAAGATCCTCCTTCGCCGCGCCAATGGCCGGAACCGTTCCGTGGCGAGATCGAATTCCGCAATGTTTCCTTCCGTTACCCCGGTGCGGAGGAGGACGTTTTGCACAACATCTCCTTCATCGCCCGGCCGGGGGAGACGATCGGCATTATCGGCACGACCGGATCGGGTAAATCCACCTTGGTGCGGTTGATCCCGCGCTTTTACGACGTGACGGATGGCGCCATCCTGATCGATGGGATTGACATCCGTCAGGTGCGCCAGAGCGACCTACGGAGGAAGATCGGTTATGTGCCGCAAAAGAGCAATCTCTTCAGCGGCACGATCGAGAGCAACCTGCGCTTTGGAGATGAGTCGGCGGCCGAAGAGGTCCTGCTTCGGGCGCTGGAAATTGCCCAGGGTCGCGAGATCGTTGCCTCCCGTCCGGAAGGGCTTGCGGCGCCGATTGCTCAGGGCGGCACCAACGTTTCGGGCGGGCAGCGACAGCGTCTCGCCATTGCCCGAGCCCTGGTGCGGCAGGCGCCGATCTATATCTTCGACGATAGCTTCTCGGCGCTGGATTACAAGACCGACCTCGCTCTGCGCCGCGCCCTGAAGAAGTACCTGGCAGAGAGCACGCTTTTCATCGTTTCGCAGCGCGTGGCGACGATCAAGGACGCCGATCGGATTCTAGTGCTGGATGAGGGTCGTTTGATCGGCATGGGAACGCACGAGGAGCTGATGGAAACCTGTGCCGTGTATCGGGATATTGCTTTATCACAGTTGAAGGAGGCTTTGGTATGAGTGAGAATCGAACGTCGGGTGGAAACGGCGCTCGCCCGGCCATGCCGCCGCGACCGATGGGTGGTCCGGGCGGGGCGCGCGGCCCGTTCGGGCACGGTGGCCCGATGGCAATGATGAAAGGCGAATCGGCACGCGATTTCAAAGGCACGATGCGCAAGCTGCTCGCCTATCTCGGCGCCTATCGCTGGATGCTCACCCTGGCAATTTTGCTCGCCGCCGCTTCCACGGCTTTTCAGATCTTCGGCCCGAAAATCTTGGGCAATGCCACCACCCGCCTGTTTGAGGATCTGATGGGACAGATCGCCGGCACGCGCAGTGGCGTGGATTTCGCCGCCATCGGCCGTATTCTGCTCACTGCGCTTGGCCTGTATGTGCTTTCCGGCCTGCTGGCCTATATCCAGGGTCGGATCATGGCCGATGTGGCCGTGGATATTACCTATCGCCTGCGCCGTGATATTAGCGAGAAAGTACACCGCATGCCCTTGCGCTATTTCGATGGCACCAGCCACGGCGAGGTGCTCTCCCGCCTGACGAACGATGTGGATACGGTAAACCAGACCCTGAGCCAGAGCCTGGGACAGATCGTCAGCTCCGTCGTCAGCGTGATCGGCGTCTTGGCGATGATGCTCAGCATTTCCTGGCAAATGACCCTGGTGGCGCTGCTGGTGATCCCGCTCACGCTCAGCCTAGTGCGTTTCATCGTCACCCGATCGCAGCGCTACTTTCGCCAACAGCAGGATTACCTCGGACACGTCAACGGCCACATCGAGGAGATGTTCGGCGGGCATATCGAGGTCAAAGCCTTCAATGCCGAAGCGCGCAACATCCGCACCTTCCGCGAGCTGAACACGGTGCTCTACAACACTGCTTGGAAATCGCAATTCCTTTCCGGCATCATGATGCCGATGATGAACTTCATCGGCAACCTGGGCTATGTGGGCGTGGTGATCAGCGGGGCGTATCTGGCCATGCTCAACCGCATCACGGTGGGCGATATCCAGGCCTTCATTCAGTACGTGCGCTCGTTCAACCAGCCCCTGATGCAGATGGCGAACATCTCGAACGTGCTGCAGCAAACGGCCGCGGCCGCCGAGCGCGTCTTCGAGTTCCTGGAAGAAGAGGAAGAAATCCCCGATCCCGAACGGCCGGTGACCATCGAACGCGCCCGCGGGCATGTCGAATTCCGCAATGTGCGCTTTGGCTACACGCCGGAGAAGATCGTCATCCGCAACTTCTCCGCCGAAATTCAGCCCGGTCAACGGGTGGCGATCGTCGGTCCGACCGGCGCCGGCAAGACCACCCTAGTCAAGTTGCTGATGCGCTTCTACGATGTCAATGATGGGGCGATCCTGGTGGATGGTCAGGATATTCGCACCTTCCGCCGCGCCGACCTGCGCCGTCAATTCGGCATGGTGCTTCAGGATACCTGGCTCTTCAACGGCACAATCCTGGAAAACATCCGCTACGGCCGTCCGGAGGCTTCGGATGAAGAGGTCATCGCCGCGGCCCGCGCCGCCCATGCCGATCACTTCATCCGCTCGCTGCCCGGCGGCTACCAGATGGTGCTCAACGAGGAAACCACCAACATCTCCGCCGGCCAAAAGCAGCTGCTCACCATCGCCCGTGCCTTCCTGGCCGATCCGCCCATCCTGATCCTCGACGAGGCCACCAGCTCCGTGGATACTCACACCGAATTGCTCATCCAGGAGGCCATGCGCCGCCTAATGCACGGCCGCACCAGCTTCGTCATCGCCCATCGGCTCTCGACCATCCGCGATGCGGATTGGATCCTGGTCATCAACGAAGGCGATATCGTCGAACAGGGCACCCACGAATCGCTGTTGGCCAAGGGCGGCTTCTATGCCGAGCTCTACAACAGTCAATTTGCCCAGGTGGAGGCGCTCGAAGCGTGATCTGGCTCCTTTCCGGCCTGCTCTTCATCGTCGCTATTCCCATCCTCACCTGGCTGCACACGCAATACCACCTGGACATTCGCCTGGCGCCGGAGGACCCGCTTCCGCCGCCACCGTATCCGTTGATCAACGTCATCGTGCCGGCGCGCAACGAGGAACGCAACATCCGTGCCTGCGTGGAATCTTTGCTGGCACAAACCTATCCGAACCTCGAAATCCTGGTCGTAGACGATCGCTCCACCGATGCGACGCCGCGCCTTTTGGCGCAGCTGCAGGCCGAAGCCGGCGCACACGGGCAGGGACCCGGCGCGACCGCCGCTGAGCCGGCCGCGGTGGCGCCTGAGCTCGGATCGCCCCGCCCCTCGGCCCGCCTGCGGGTGATCCAGGGCTGTGAGCTTCTGCCCGGCTGGGCCGGAAAACCGCATGCCCTGCATCAGGGCTTCCTCCAAGCACGCGGGGAATGGCTGTGCTTCGTGGATGCCGATACGCGCCTGCACCCGGCAGCGATCGCCGTCGCCTATGCGGCGGCCGTGCGCCACGGGGCCGATCTGCTCAGCCTGTTCACCCGTCAGCGGCTGGAAAGCTTCTGGGAATGGGTCATCCAGCCGATCGTCCTGACCGCGCTTTCGGTCGGTTTTTCCCCGCGGCGGGTCAACGATCCACGCTACCCGGATGCCATCGCCAACGGTCAGTTTATCCTCATCCGTCGCTCGGTCTACCAGGCGGTGGGCGGGCATGCCGCCATTCGTGATTCGATCGTCGAAGATAAGGCGCTGGCCGAGCGCGTCAAAGGGCAAGGCTACCGGCTGCTACTGGTGGATGGCGAAGCCGTGGCCGAAACGCGCATGTACACCTCGCTGGCCGAAATCTGGGAAGGATGGACGAAGAACATCTACCTGGGACTACGCGATCGGCTCTCCCTGCTCCTCCTGGGAGCCTTTGGCGCGTTGCTCGCCCTTTCTGCCGCCTTCTTGCTGCCCTTCTGGCCGATCGCCGGCCTGATCTGGGCCTGGAAGAGTGCCACGCCCTGGAGCTGGCTCGTCCCGCTCCAAGCCTTGCTGGTTTGGCTCTACCTGCTCTTCTGGCGCCATCGGGTGGCAACGCACCTGGGCATCCCACGCCGGAGCATCCTCTTCACCCCCCTCGGTGCCGCCCTCTTCGCCGCCATGATGTTCACCTCCGCCTGGAACGTCCTCAGCGGCCGCGGCGTGCGCTGGAAGGGGAGGAGATACTTGTAGGACAAATGCTAGCATTTGTCCTACAAACACAAAAGGACACGAGAAGATCTCTCGTGTCCTCGTTTTTTGAGCGTTCTCTACCTGCTAGCGGCTCTCCTCCGGGAACCAGCAGCAAAGCACCAGCTCCCGAGCCGCTCGGACCTCATCCAGCCGACCGAACGGCGTGGTGTGGGGAGCTTCGTGGAGCAGCTGCGGCTGGGTGCGCGCTTCTTCGGCGATCTGGAGCATGGCGTCGGCAAAGGCGTCGAGCGTGCGCTTGCTTTCGGTCTCGGTGGGTTCGATCATCAGCGCTTCGTGGACGATGAGCGGGAAGTAGTTCGTCGGCGGGTGGAAGTTGTAATCCATCAGGCGCTTGGCAATATCCAACGCGCGCACATCGCTGCCGGGGAAGCGCCCCTCGGCCACAAACTCGTGCATGCAGATGCGGTTATAGGGGATGCGATAGGTATCCTGGAGACGGACGCGCAGGTAGTTGGCATTCAGCACGGCATTTTCGGCCACCGCACGCAACCCATCCGCACCATGCATGGCAATATACGTATAGGCGCGCACCAGCATCCCAAAATGCCCATGGAAGGCCTTGACGCGCCCGATGCTGCGCGGCGGGTGGATGAAGCCGAAGAGCGGCGCCAGCTCTTCATCCCCTTCTTCGAGGATGCCGACGATCGGGCTGGGGAGGTAATCGGCCAGGTGCGCTGCCACGCCCACCGGACCCGAACCCGGTCCACCGCCGCCGTGCGGTGTGGAGAAGGTCTTGTGCAGGTTGAAGTGCAGGATATCGAACCCGACATCACCGGGACGCATCACGCCGACCAGCGCGTTCAGGTTGGCCCCATCGCCGTAGACCAGGCCACCGCATTCGTGGACGGTGCGGATGACCTCTTCCAAGTTTTCATCGAAGAGCCCGAGCGTATTCGGGTTGGTGAGCATCAGCCCGACCACGGTATCATCGCACTGGGCCTTGAGCGCTTGCAGGTCGACATTGCCGCGGGCATCGGAGGGAATTTGCACGACCTGCAAACCGACCATTCCCGAAGAAGCCGGGTTGGTGCCATGCGCCGAATCGGGGATGAGCATTTTGACGCGCTTGTGATCGCCGCGATCGCGGTGATAGGCGCGCATGATCAAGACGCCGGTCAACTCGCCGTGGGCGCCGGCCGCCGGCTGAAGCGAAACAGCCGCCATACCGCTGATCTCTTTCAGCCACTCCTGCAGCGTGTACATGAGCGCCAGGCTTCCCTGCACCGTCTCAATGGGTTGCAAGGGATGGGCAAAGAGGAAACCCGGCAGGCGCGCCATATCCTCGTTGATCTTCGGGTTGTATTTCATCGTGCACGAGCCGAGAGGGTAAAACCCGCCATCCACGCTGTAATTGAAATGCGAAAGGCGCAGGAAGTGACGGATCACATCCACTTCGGCCAGCTCCGGTAGGGGCAGATCGGTGCGCAGGAGATCGGAGGGCAGATCGCTGAGCGGCACGTCCGGTTCCGGGAAGGACACACCGATCCGACCGGGGGAAGAAAGTTCAAAGATCGTCGGCTCGACGACCTTCGGCGCAAGCGTGACCTCAGTCATGGCTCACCTCCTGCAGCACTTCGCACAGGTAATCAATATCCTCTTTCCGATTCATCTCGGTCACCGCGATCAGCAGGTGATTTTCCAATTGCGGGTAATCCGCTACCAAATGGTAACCGCCCAGGATGCCGTGTTCCAGTAAGTGCTCATTGACCACGTCAAACGGCTTCGGCAGCTGGATGGCAAACTCGTGGAAGAACGGCCCCGTGTAGGTGCGCTTGAAGCCAGGGAGCCGGCTCAGGCGATCGGCAGCGTAGTGTGCTTTGTGATAGCAGAGCTCGGCCACACGGCGCAAGCCTTGCTTGCCAAGCAGCGAAAGGTACACGGCCGCAGCCAGAGCCATCAGCCCCTGATTGGTGCAGATGTTCGAGGTGGCGCGTTCGCGCTTGATATGCTGTTCGCGCGCCGTCAAGGTGAGCACATAGGCACGCTGACCGCGGGTATCCACCGTCTCTCCCACCAATCGCCCGGCCATCTTGTGGACATACTGCTTACGGGTGGTGAAATAACCCAAGTAGGGTCCCCCGAACGAAAGCGGGATTCCCAGCGGTTGTGCCTCGCCCACCACGATATCGGCCCCCATCTCGCCCGGCGTCTTGAAAAGCGCCAGTGCAGTGGGGTTAGCGGCGATGCACACCAGCGCACCTTGGGCATGAGCCGCCTGAACGAGAGCAGTGTAATCATAGAGGCGGCCGAAGAAATCGGGATATTGGACGATCACCAGCGCCGTGTTTTGGTCGATCAGGGGTTCGATGAGGCGCGGATCACCCAGTGGATCGACATTCGCTTCATCCCCCACCAACTCCAGCCCCATCCCCTGCACGTAGGTGCGCACCACGGCGCGATATTGCGGATGGACGGAGGGAGCGATCACGATCCGCGTGCGCTTGCCACGGAAGACGGCATAGGCCATGTTCACCGACTCAGCCACGGCGGTAGCACCATCGTAGTGCGAAGCGTTCGAGACTTCCATGCCGGTCAGCGCGCACATCAGCGATTGGTATTCAAAGATCGCCTGTAGCGTCCCCTGAGAGATTTCCGGCTGGTAGGGAGTGTAGGCAGTATAGAATTCGCCGCGCCGTAGAATGTGATCCACCGCCGCCGGAATATAGTGATAGTACGCGCCGGCGCCGAGGAAGGAAATCAGGTCATCGCGCACGTTTTCGTTGGAGCCGGCCAGCTCGCTAAGCTCGGCAGCGGCTTCCATTTCGCTGAGCGCCGGTGGCAGGTTCAGCTTCGGAAAGCGGTAGCGTGGCGGAATATCCTGAAACAGGTCTTCGATCGAGCGCACGCCGATGGTCGCCAGCATTTCTGCTTGCTCCCGTGGCGTATTCGGAATGTAGGTCATAGGACCTCCTTATTTGACTCAAATGGTTAGTGCTCGCGCTCCTGACAATACTGTTCATAGGCGGCGGCATCCATCAGTCCGGAAGCATCTCCGCCTTCGATCTGGATCAACCAGGCCGCTCCGTAGGGATCGCTGTTCAAGCTTTCCGGGGAATCGATCACGGAATTGTTAAGCGCAACGACTTTGCCACCGACCGGAGCGTAGACTTCAGCCGCCGCCTTCACCGATTCGACCGAAGCGATCGGCTTCCCGGCCTCTACCGTTTCTCCTTCGCTCACCAGGAACTCGACAAAGACGATATCGGAGAGCTGGGATTGGGCATAATCCGTCAGACCGACTTTGCCACTGGCCGGATCGAACCATTCATCGGATTTTGTATATCTCAGATGGGATGGGATGTTCATAGGAACCTCCGAAAATGGAAATGGGATGGAAAACGAAAAAGCGCACGGCTAGCGTGCGCCCTCTGTCCCTCGACCTGAGAGTTTCGCCCATCCGGGCTTGCCCCTTCGGTGCCGATGCCGGATAGCATCTGACTTTCCAGAGGTCAACGCGGTGACGGGTCCTTTTGCCTGAGAGATTCATCCGATACAGCACGCTCTCGGATTTGCCCCTTCGGCGCCCGCGACCCGCGGGTCTCTTCCCGATCACCGTTCGATTTTCTACTTTCATTTTACGAAGGAACAGGGAAAACGTCAAGGACGAGACTTGAGGACTTGAGAATTTGAGAATCTTTAAGCGCTTCTGGCGCGAGGTTGACAAAAAATTGTGATGGTAAAGACAAGCAGTAAACTAAGCGTTTGCTCTACAAAAATGAGCATTCACCGATTCAACGCAATCCTTTGCAGAAACACTCTCGACCACCCTCACCGTGTGAACTTTTTCGGGCTCTCCCTCGTTTTTATATCTGATTGCACATTTGCTATACCCGGTGTACAATTCAGATACCCGTCTCGCGGGCAAGATGGCTTTTGCCCCATCACACTTTCAGGAGTGGTTGTATGACTCGTTGGATCATTCTCACTACCCTTCTTCTCTCCCTACTGAGCGCATGTGGACCGGCAACTGCCACAGCGCCCAACCCTCCGGCCATGCAAGGACAGGTTGAAACGCTGGTGGCACAGACCATGGCGGCCCAACAGGCCGTTCAGGATGCGATCGCCACCTCGGTGGCTCAAACCTTGGCAGCACAACCTACGGCAACTCCGCTGCCTCCCACCTTTACGCCGACTCCCACCCAGGTGCTCATCCTGCCCACCCTCACCCCGGTGATCCTGCCCACGTTTACCCCCGTCCCTTCAACCGGTGGCGGGTATGCCACGCCTTCACCTTATAGCTGCGCCGTGATCAATAAAACCCCGGCAGATAATACAGTCTTTAAGCCGAATAAGGATTTTGACATCAAATTCTGGTTGAAGAACACTGGTACCAAGCAATGGGATGCCGGCACCGACCTGCTTTACAGTCACGGGACAAACATGTTGACGGCTGATACTCGCTATGAGCTCGCCAACAACGTCAAACCGGGGAGCACCGTGGGGCCTTTCATCTTCGATGCCAAAACTCCAAAGAAAGAAGGCACCTACGTGATGGTTTTCAAGCTCCAGGGTGGATTCTGCTATCCTTACATTCGCATCATTGTGCAACCGTAGCGCCGGGAACGGCGTAGTCGGAGGTGGAGCATGAGAAGCAAACTTCTCCTTTGGGCCCTACTTGCCCTCTTACTGAGCGGATGTCTTCCTTCTCTTGCGCCGGCCTCCCCGGCCGCACCGGACCTGAACGCCGTCCAAACGGTGATCGCCGCGACCGCCGGAGCGGCCGCTACTCAGACCGCCGCCTTTCTGCCTAGCCCCACCCCTCTTCCCAGCGCAACACCCACCGTGACCATCACCCCCACCATGACCCTCACCCCGACACCCATCATTGTCTTCCCGACCTTCACTCCGCTGGTCCTCCCCTCCCCCATTGGCGGTGGAGGGGGTGGCAGTGGAAGTGGGGACGGCGGAGGGAGCGCGGACTACGCCTGTGTCCTGCTCGATCAGACGCCGCGCAACGGGACGGTGATGCGCCCCCAAGCCGATTTCGATGCCGTCTGGACCTTACGCAACAGCGGCACGAAAACCTGGGATAGCGGCAGTGTGGATTTCATCTACCTGCGCGGCGATAAGATCCACAAGCAAGCCGGTTATGACCTGCCAAAAGATGTGGCGCCGGGAAAAAGCATCAACCTGGGTGCTGATATGCTCGCCCCGCGAACCGAAGGCACCTATACCACCTTCTGGGGACTCCGCCGCGGGAATGACATCTTCTGCGAAGTGTACTTGACGATTATCGTGCGCCCCTGAGCGGACCGGAGACGGCGTTGATAAAGTCGCTTAGCAGACCATAGGCCGTGGTCTCAGGGCCGGGGTCGGTTTCGATGATCGAGAGATCGCCCAGGACATCGGTCTGAAACTCAATAATGGAAGTGGTGCCGCGAACGGCATAAAAGGGGCTCTCCGGGCCTACTTTCTGCGGCATCACTTTTGCTTTAACCCCGCTGCCGTTGCGTTCGGCCGTGCAGATCAGCTTCCAGCGTTTCCCTTCAGCCCGTGCTTCGGCGATCTTTTCCGGCGTGATCTCGCGAATACCCTCCCGCTCCACTTCCTGCGGCTTGAGCGGAAAATCCATCAGCACGGTCACCAACGCCGCCACTTTGATCGCCGCATCCCAGCCGTCCACATCGGCGGAAGGATCGGTTTCGGCAATGCCGATCTGTTGGGCATACTGAACGGCCTGTTCAAACGACTCTCCGTTCTCTTCCATGCGTGTCAGGATCAGGTTGGTGGTCGAATTCAAAACACCGCGAAAGGCGCGCAGGTTGGCCGCCGGCAGCGCCGCGCGGAAGAGGGAGAAAATCGGCGCTCCATCCATCACGGTGGACTCGAAGAAGAAAGCGCGTCCCTTTCTCCGTGCCAAGCGATGCAGTTCATGATACCCGAAAACAACCGCTCCCTTATTCGCCGTGATGGCATGCATGTTCTGCTCCAGTGCCAACCGTAGGTGACTGACGGCCGGCTCCCCCGTCACGTGATTGACCGGTGTGTTCTCAAAAAGCACATCGGCCGGACAATTCCGGATAAAATCAAAAGAATTCTCGATCTTGCGCTCTTGATAGGAGGGGGCACACAACGCATCCAACGATTCCCCGCGTTGCACGCGTTCTACCGCCTGTGCCAGATTGATCCCCTGTGGATCGATCGCCCAGCCATGATGGGCGGTGTAAATGCCGGCGGCGATAAAGGTGATCCCGTAGCGCTCCAGCAATTCCTGCTGCTTGCGTATCAAGAGTAGGGCCAGGGCGCGTCCCACATTACCGAAACCGATGAAACTTAACCGATACATTTTCGTGCTCCTCCAACGGATAAAAATTTCCTCCTGTCCGCGACACTCCCGTCAGACTGCAGGCACCTGCACCCTCTTTCGGTAGGTGACTTGGATAGAATGCGCCTTATTTTACCTGATTTTCTTGCACTCGATACCGATTTCCCCTTTGTCTGGCCTTCAAGTCTGACCACTGAAAAAGGTCCCGGCTCTCTGGAAAAGGTTTTTGCTAGCAAAAAGCCTATTTGGTGTAAAATTTTAGCGTTTTATTAAAATTTTTAAAAATTCGTATTAATCCGTACCATCCGCGTTCATCCGTGTCCTATTCCACTAAAGTACTTGCGCGAAAACACGGTTTTTGCAGTCGAGTCAAGTCCGTCCTCTTTTGGAGATCTCGGTTCTGCCCTACCCATCCTGTGCTTTCTCCCGCGCGCCGGCCAATTGGCGCAATGCCTGAAGGACAGCCTGCAGATCCAGTCCGAGCTTACAGGCTCCGCCGGCACGCTGAAACGCCTCTTCTGACCACAAAGTGCGCGTCGAAAACACCTCCTCATCGTTCAGCAAGGCCATCTGGATCAGGCTGCCCAGCGGCACATCCATATCGGGAGTGCGCACGCTATCACAATCCAGGCAGGCCTGACAGCGCCCGACATCCTGCCCGCTCAACCACAACACCTGGCGACGGATGGAAGGGATCATGAAGGCAACAATCCCTTTTCGCCGAGCAGGGGGCGCACATCCACAAGGTTCTTCTCCAGGCCTAGTTGGTGCGCCGAGAGGCCCAATGCCAGGCCGAGCAGCTGGGTAAAATAGAGCACCGGCAACGGCTTCTCCAGCTTCATCTGGAATTGGCGGGCATCCAAATTGGCGTGACAGAGCGGACAAGCCACGGCGATCGCCTCCGCCCCGGCGCGTCTCGCCTGTTCGATCAGCGTGCGGCTCAGGTCGAGCACGATATCCGGCCGGGTGAGCGAGTGGGTAGCGCCGCAACAGAAGGTCTTGTAGCTCCAATCGCGCACCTCGGCACCGGCGGCCTCCAACAGTGCCTCCATCTGCGTCGGGTTTTCGGGATGGGGGGCTTCGGTCACTTCAGGGGGACGGGTGAGCAAGCATCCGTAGTAGCACACCAGGCGCAGACCCTGTAGGGGTCGCCGCACCTGAGCACGCAGCGATTCCGTCCCAACATGCTCGAAGATCGCCTCTACCAGCGAACGCACCCGTACGCTCCGAGCCATCTCGAGGGCCGGCGCATCGGGTAGGGCGCGCAAGCGCTCCGGGTGTTCTCGCATTTCGTAGAGCGCCATCTTGTGATGATTGAAGCAGGCTGCGCAAGGCATGACCACTTCTTCCAGGCCGCTTTCTGCTACCAGGCGAAGGTTTTCCAACGGCAAGCGCAGCGCCTCACGCGGCTGCGAGCGATGGATCGGCGTGCTTCCACAGCAGAGCCAGCCCGGCGGCTCATAGAGACGAAGCCCCAGCGCACGACAGACCGCCTGGGTCGAAAGATCGTATTCAACGGCCGTTGAATGCAGGGAACAGCCGGGATAGTAGCCCAAAGTCTGCCGAGGCGCCGCTACCGGGCGTGGCCGACGGGGAGGCCGAGCCCATTCCGGCAGCAACGCCAGCTTCCCTTTTCGCAGCATCCGTAGCCCAAGGTCCATATCATGACGCAATTGACCGGTGCGGAGCTTGACCTCGGCCATTAATCCGATCTCATAAATGCGGCCCCATAGGCGAATGCCGTTCAAAAAGGCACGGTTCACCGCATCCACCTGCGGGACCTTCGGCTTTAACCCGCGGGCCCGGGCTTGGCGCGTCAAGTAGGCCATGATGCCGGCCACATCCAATCCTTGCGGGCAACGCGTGCTGCAGGTCTGGCAGGAAGCGCAGAGCCAGGGCGTTTGGGCCTGCAAGGCGCTTTGATCCTCTCCCAGCTGCAACAGACGCATGATCTGGTGAGGCTGGCGATCGAAGAAATTGCTCAACGGACAGCCGTTGCTACACTTCAGGCACTGATAGCACAAGAAAACGTTTTGTCCCAACTCCGCCTGAATTTGTGCCGCCAGGTTCTCCTGCATGGCGATCGTTCGTTGGTCAATGGGTGGACTGGTAACCGTCATGGCTGTGCTCCTTCTGCCTGCGGCGCGGGAGTCGGGGCGAGCTCAGGACGCGGATATAAGCCGGCCCCCTCCACAATCGGCCGGACGGCCTCTTCCCATTCGATCGCCATAATATGCACACCGGCCACGCCCTCGATCTGCCGCAGACGCTGGATCGTCTCAATACAAATGCGGATGCCTTCCGCCTGCCAGGCGGCAGCGCGTGCCTTCTTCTCTTCGGGTGTTAGAGCATCCTTGCCTTTTCCGGCCCAGGGGGCTCCGGCCGCCTCCATGCGTTCGATCAGCGCCGGGGGGATCAGGATGCCGGGGACGTTTTCCACCATGTATTTCGCCATGCCGGGGCTCTTCAGCGGGCTGACGCCGGCCAGGATATAGGCCTGTTGATGGATGCCCAGCTCGCGCACCTTCTCCATAAATTGCTCAAAGGCCTCGATATCGTAGATGATCTGCGTCTGGATAAAGTTCGCCCCGGCCTTGATCTTCTTCGCCAGGCGATAGGGACGGAATTCCCGCGGATGGGCAAACGGCGATTCGACCGCGCCGACGAAGAAACGCGGCTCTTGCCCTTTGATCGGTTCACCGCATTGGAAAACGCGCGCATCGCGCATATTGACCACCATCTGCACCATCTGGATCGAATCCAGGTCGTAGACGTTCTTGGCCGTGGGGTGGTTGCCGAAGCTCTGATGATCGCCCGAAAGGCAGAGCACATTACGTATGCCGTTGGCATAGGCGCCGAGCAGGTCGGATTGCATCGCCAACCGGTTGCGGTCGCGGCAGGTCATCTGGATCACCGGCTCCAGGCCCTCTTTGAGCAGCAAGATCGCCGCGCCGATGCTCGACATGCGCACGATGGCCGTTTGATTATCGGTGATGTTGACCGCGTCGCAATAGCCTTTGAGCAGCGCCGCTTTGCGGCGGATCACTTCCGCATCCGCGCTTTGCGGTGGCCCCAGTTCCGCGGTGACCGCAAAGTACCCGTTTTTCAAGACGCGCTCCAAGTTAGAACCGCTCAGGTAACCGTTGGTGCTCATAGCGCCTCCTTTCACTCACCCGAACCCAGACGCAGGTCTTCGCGCACGATCTTGCGCGGCCCGCCATCCCGTGCTTTTTGCCAGTTCTTCGGTGGCTGAATATCCATCAGCACCTCTAGCTTCCCCAGGCTCTTCAGGCGGTCGTAGATCAATTGCCAGGCGCAGGGGATTTCGGCATTCACTTCACAATGCCCATCCACCGAGCCACCGCACGGACCGTTGAGCAGGGATTTCGAGCATCGGGCAATTGGACAGATGCCGCCGGTCAAACCGAGAATACAATCCCCGCAGGCGGCACAACGTTCGGCCCAAACGCCTTGTTCCAGCGGTAGCCCCATGAACTTGGTGTTCAATCCCGGCACGACCCAGGTGTTCGGGAAGTGTTCGGCGATTGCCTGGACGCCCACGCCGCAGCCGAGCGAAAGCACAACGTCCACCTGCCCCACCTGTTCGGCAATCTGATCGAGATATTCCCACTCGCACTGGCGCTGCACGGTCACATCGCTGACCTCTTTCGGGTTCCCTTCCAGCTTCGAGGCCATGCGCAGTTCCGCGGCCACGATCGCCGCTTCGCGGGCACCGCCGGCAAAGCACACCGTGACGCACGTGCCGCAACCGACGACCAGCACCTTGCGCGCATTCCCTACCAAGGCTTTGATCTCTTCCAGGGTTTTCTGTTCGGCCACAATCATGGTTCACTCTCCTGTGGGACCTTTCGCAAAGGGTTCGGTCCCAACTTCGCAATTTGTTCTCGCATCGTTCGGACTGCTTCGGCGAATTCGGCGGCCATCGCCGAAGAAAGGTTAAACATGCGCACCCGTTCGGCCTCCAACCCGATCGCCTGCAGCAGTTTTTGTAGTGCCTCCACCCTACGGCGGGCATTGAGATTGCCCTCCAGGAAGTGGCAATCTCCCGGCATACAACCGACGACCATCACGCCATCTGCGCCTTCTTCCAAGGCGAGCAAGGCCGTGAGCAGGTCAAGGCGGCCACTGCAAGGCAAAAGCACAATGCGCACATCGGGAGGGTATTGCAGCCGCAAAGCACCGGCCAGGTCCGCCGCCGCATAGGCACAGTATTGACAGCAAAAGGCGATCAGGCGCAAGTCTTCGCTCATAGCGCCACCTCCAACACGGGAGAAAGCAACGCCTGAACCTTGCTTTGGACCTGGAGATCGGTGTAATCGCGCAGCTGGATAGCGCGCGCCGGACATTCTGCGACGCACACACCACACCCCTGGCAAATGGCCGCTTCGATATAGGCCGCGCCCTGCACCCCGCCCACGCCTATCGCCTGCGATTCAATGCGCGGCACGCCGAAAGGACAGATGCGCACGCAGGTCAGACAACCGGTGCATTTCTCCTGGTTCACAACGGCCACGCGCTCGCCGGCGGTGAGAAAATCGTGGCTCAGCAGGCGCGCCGCCCGCGCCGCCGCGGCCTGTGCTTGGACGATGGTCTCCTCCACGAAGGCCGGATAGTGTGCCGCCCCGGCCATGAACAAGCCCTCCCCGGCAAAATCGAGCGGTCGCAGCTTGATGTGGGCTTCCAGGAAGAAACCGTCCTTATCCAAAGGCACTTTGAACAAGGAGGCCAGCTGTTTGGCCTCCGGGCGCACCACGGGTGGCATCGAGAGCACCAGGTAATCGGCGCTCAAGTCCAAAGAACGCTTCAGGTCCCGATCCCAAACCTGAACGGTGATCCCATCGGCGGTCGGCAGGACATGCGGACGGTTATCGAAATCGTAGCGCAGGAAACGCACTCCCAGTCGGCGCGCTTCGCGGTATAAGCGCTCACGGAAACCGTAGACGCGCAGATCGCGATAGAGCACGGTCACTTGGCAAGCAGGGAAGCGCCGCTTCAGGCGCAGGGCGTTCTTCAACGCCTCGGCACAGCAGATGCGGGCGCAGTAGCGTTCCGCCGGCCCGACGCATTGGATCATCACCACGGCACGCGGCCCGAGGTCCGAAGGAGGCGCCGAGCCGTTTTCCCAGGCCGCCAAACGTGCTTCCAGTTCCTGCTGTGTCAGAATGCGCGCATCGCTTCCGTAGCCGTATTCATTGCCGCGATATTCCTGGGCGCCACAGGCCAACAAGGTCACGCCGTGTCGCACCTCGAAACGCTCCCCATTAACACTCTCCAGCGTCGTGACAAAATTGCCCAAGAAGCCGCGCGTGGCCACGACCTGCGTTTGCAAATACAGGCGTATGCCGGGGTGCTCGCGGACACGGCGGGTCCATTCATCCAAAATCCGAGCAACCGGCAAGGTTTCGGCTTCCTGCGAGGGGGCAGGAGCAGGCATGAGCGCGCTGATCTGGCGCAGGTTGCCGCCAAGGGCCTCGTCTTTTTCCACCAAATGGACGCGAAAACCTTGATCGGCCAGGGTGAGGGCGGCGGTCATCCCGGCCAGACCTCCCCCTACGATCAGCGCGGCCTTCTCCAAGCCGATCTGCAGCGGCGTATGCGGTTCGAGCCAAAGCGCCCGTGCCACCGCAGCGCGCACCAGGTCCTTAGCCTTTCGGGTGGCCGCTTCGCGATCCTCGGAATGCACCCAGGAACATTGATTGCGGATGTTCGCCATCTCGAAAAGGTGGGGATTCAGGCCGGCCATGCGCAGGGCATCTTGGAAGAGCGGCGCGTGGGTCAGCGGGGTGCAGGAAGCGACTACGACGCGGTTCAAGCCCAAGGTCCGAATGTGATCCGTGATGCGGCGGATGCTATCCTGAGAGCAGGTATAGAGATTGGCCTCGGCATGGGCAACATAGGGCAGGGTTCGGGCATATTCGGTCACAGCCTGCACATCCACATAGCCGCCGATGTTCGAGCCGCATGAGCAAACGAAAACGCCCACGCGCGGTTTTTCACCGCGCACATCTCGTTCCGGGGGGTATTCGGGCTTCGTCGTGAGCGTAAAGCGAGATGGATGCAACAAGGTGGCAATGGCCGCGGCCGCCCCACCGGCCTCGATCACCGATTCGGGAATATCTTTCGGCTCGCGGAAGGTGCCGGCCACGTAGATGCCGGGGCGGCTGGTCTCCAGCGGCCGGAAGGGGGAGGTGCGGCAGAAGCCGTATTCATCCAACTGAATGCCCAGGCGGCGCCCCAATTCGCGCACTTCGGGGGCAATTTCCATCCCGACCGAGAGCACCACCAGGTCAAAGGTCTCGGTGTGGGGCATCTCATCGCCCGGCTCAATGTAACGCACCAGCAGATCGTGGGTTTGTGGGTCTTCCCAAACGGCGCTCGGACGCGAGGTGTGATAATGCACTCCGTAGTGCTGACGGGCGCGCTCGAAATAGGCCAGGTAGCCTTTGGAGAAGGCGCGCAGGTCCATCAGGAAGATATGCACATCCACGCCCGGTTGATGCTCTTTGGCGATGATTGCCTGCTTGGTCGCCGCCATGCAGCATACTGCCGAGCAGTAATCGTGGAGCCGATCGCGGCTACCGATGCACTGCAGGAAGGCAATGCGACGGGGTGGCCGGCCATCCGAAGGACGTTCCAGATGACCCATCGTCGGGCCGCAGGAGGAGAGCAAGCGCTCAAATTGCAGCGAAGTGACCACGTTCGGGTAGCGTCCCAATCCGAATTCGGCGGCCTGCTCCGCCTGATAGGGACGATAGCCGGGGGTGAGCAGGATGGCACCCACCTGCAGGGCGCGGCGCTGGGCAAGCATTTCATGATCGATCGCCTGAACGCCACAGGCAAAGGTGCAGGACATGCACTCCGAGCAAATGCCGCAGGCCAAACAGCGCGCCGCCTCGCGCTGCGCCGATTCGTCATCGTAGCCTTGCTCGACCTCGGCAAACGAATGTTTTCGCGCTTCCGGCGGCAGTTGCGGCATCGGTACACGGCGCTGCGGACGGATTTCCCCGCGCGCCAACCGCTCCTCGATCTCCTGTCGCGTCAGACGGACGACCGGCAGAGGAGGCGCCGGCGCGGGTTCTAACGGTTCGCCGCGCAGGTAGCGCAACACCGATTGTGCCACCTTGTGACCGCTTGCCACCGCCTCGATCACAAACGCTGTTCCGGAGACGCTATCGCCGGCGGCAAAGACACCGGGGCGCGTGGTGGCAAACGTATTCGGGTTGACGGCAATGGTACGGCGCTCGGTCAGGCCGATCTGAGCATCCGGCGGGATGAAGGCCAAGCCGGCGCGCTGACCGACGGAGAAGATGATCGTATCGCAGGGGATCACGTGGGTAGAGCCGGGGATCTTTTCCACGTGTAAGCGCCCTTGCTCATCGAAGTGGAACGATCGCACCAGCGTGCACTCCAGCCCGGCCACGCCACCCTGCCCGTCATTCAGAATGCGCTCGAAGGCACGGCTGTTATAGATTTCGATCCCCTCCTGGCGGGCCGCTTCGATCTCCCAGGGGTGCGCCGGCATGTGCTCTTCGTCCTCTACACAAGCCATAGCGACCTTGCGTCCCAAGCGCAAGGCCGTGCGTGCCACGTCAACGGCCACGTTTCCACCGCCCAACACCAACACGCGCTCACCCAGCTCGGCCAACGTTTCCCCCCGCCCCAAGCGCACATCGCGCAGAAAGTGGGTATTGATCAACACTCGCTTCAGATCGGCGCCGGGGATGGGCAATCGCACCCCCTCATGGGCCCCCACTGCGATCACCACCGCCCGAAAGCCTTCGGCAAACACATCATCCAGGTTGGTGACCGGCGTGTTCAGCCGCAGTTCAACCCCCAAATCGAGAATATCCTGCACCTCGCGATCGATAATGGCCGCCGGCAGGCGGAATTCCGGCACGCCCAAGCGTAGCATTCCCCCGGCCACCGGCATGGCCTCGAAAACGGTGACCGGGTAGCCGGCGCGGATAATATCCTGCGCCGCGGTCAGGCCGCAAGGGCCGGCCCCAATGATCGCCACGCGCTGATCGGGGTATTTGATCTCGGCCGGCGGTGGCGGACGACGCGGTTGACTGTAAACTTTATCCGTGACGAAGCGCTTCAGCGCGCGGATGTTGATCGGTTCATCCACCAAGCCGCGATTGCAGGCCGTCTCGCAGCGATGGTTGCAAATTCGCCCGCAGATGCCGGGGAAGGGATTATCCATTTTGATCACCCGCAGAGCCTCTTCCCAGCGCCCTTCGCGGATCAGGGCAATGTAGCCTTGGGCCCGCTGATGGGCCGGGCAAGCATCGCGGCACGGCGCAATGCCGCGCTTTTCAATCGCATAAGCATTCGGAACGGCCTGCGGATAGAGCTTATAAGCGGCGCGGCGCGCCGAAAGACCCTCATTAAACGTATCGGGAACCGTCACCGGGCAGACACGCGCACAATCGCCACAAGCGGTACAGCGTAGCGGATCAACATATCGCGGGTGTTGCTCCACCAGCAGGCGGAAGTTGCCGGCCTGCCCCTGCACTTCCAAGACCTCAGTGTTGGTCAGAATTTCGATGTTCGGATGGCGCGCTACATCCACCAACCGCGGGGAGATCGTGCACATGGCACAATCGTTGGTCGGAAAGGTCTTATCCAGCTGTGCCATGTGACCGCCGATGGCCGATTTTCTCTCCACAAGATAGACCTTGAAGCCCTGTTCGGCCAGGTCGAGGGCGGCCTGCATACCGGCAATCCCTCCACCGATGACGGCCACTGCCCCAACCGGAGGCGAAAGAGCCGACGAGACACCTTCCGTTTGCATATCCGTTCTCCTCACAGACCGTAGACAGTAGATCGTAGATTCAGCGCAGACGTCGCCGACCTCGTGGCAGAGCCTCCTCTTCCTCTTCTGCCGCGGCGGCGCCTGCGGCGGCCGGGACCTTGAGCGGGTTCGGCCCCAGACGGCGGATGCGTTCGGTCATCGTTTCGGCGGCCTGCGCAAAGGCATGAGCCTGGCTACCGGACATGAAGAAAATATCCAGGCGCTCACCGCCCAATCCGATCTCATCTAAGATGCGCTTTGCCCGGCGCAACCGCGCCAGCGCCCGCTCGTTGCCGCGCACATGGTGACAATTTCCGATCGGGCAGGCGATCACATAGACGCCATCCGCGCCTTGCTCAAAAGCCTCCAGGATGTAGCGAATATCCGTCTTTCCGCTGCACGGCAAGCGCACAAACTTGACGTTTGCCGGATATTGCACACCCAACGCGCCGGCCGTATCTGCCGCCATGTAACCGCAATAGATGCAGTAGAAGGCGGTGATCTCCGGCTCAAAGGGAGAAAGAGCGTGTGATGATGTCATGGCGTCATCTCGCTACTGTTTCAAAAGAAGAAGGCAACCAGGCGCCCAGTCCCTTCACCGAGCGCAGGAAGATCTGCTCATCGGTGTAGTGCACGAGCTGGATCGCATTGGCCGGGCATTCCGCCGTACACGTGCCGCAACCGTGACACTGGGTCGGATCGATCCAGGCCGCCCCACCCAGCCCCCCGACCCCGTGACGGCCCTCCCATTGCACCACTTGCGGAATCCCAAAGGGACAGGTGCGGGTGCAGGTCAGGCATCCCACGCATTTTTGCGCATCCACCTGCGCAACCGCTCCACCCGACCAGACCTTTTGCGGGGAAAGGAACGTCACGGCGCGCGCCGCGGCCGCCTGTGCATGGCTGATGGTTTCTTCGATAAATTTCGGATAGTGTGCCATGCCGGCCAGGAAAATACCCTCCCGCATGAAGTCCATCGGCCTTAATTTCATTTGGGCCTCTTCAAAGAAACCTTCGCTCGAAAGCGGCAAATGCAACAGGCGTGCCAGCTTTTGCGTGCCCTCCGAAGGGATGACCGGCATGCTCAAAGGCACCAGATCGGCCTCCAGTTCCTGCCAACGACCCAGCGCCGCTTCCCAGAAGTGCACTTTCGGGCGTCCTCGCGAAGCATCGAAAAGGATCTCCGGCGGTTGCTCTTCGGTATAACGGGCGAAGATCACCCCCAGGCGGCGCGCTTCGGTGTAGTATTGCTCGCGGAATCCGTAGGTGACGATGTTTTTGTAGAGCACGGTCACGCGGCAGGAGGGGTTGAACAGGCGCAGACGGATGGCATTTTTCATCGCGTTGGTACAGCAAACGCGCGAGCAGTAAGAGGCCACCCCTTCGGCACGCACGCACTGGATCATCACCACCTCGCGCAGGGTGGCAATCTGCTCCGGATGATGGATGATGCGCTCCTCCAGCTCGCGCTGGGTGATCACGCCGGGCAATTGCAGCCACGGATGCTCACGCAGTTCGCGCGCCCCGGTCGCCACGACGGTTACCCCATGTTCGATAAAGAAACGCTCCTCCGGGCGACCCGGCATGCGGGTGCGAATTTCGGATCGAAAGGCACCGGCTTGTCCTTCCTGATGGATCAGCTCGCTGTGCAGGTGGGTGACAATGCGGGGATGGGCGCGCACCCGGTTGACCAGGTCGCGCAGCAGGCGCTGCGGGTTATATCCTTCGGCGACGTAGTAGAGATCGAGCAAATTGCCGCCCAATCGCTCGGAACGCTCGATCAAGTGCACATTGTAACCGCTATCGGCGATGGTCAGGGCTGCCGTCATGCCGGCCAACCCACCACCGAGCACCAGTGCTACCGGCAGACAAGGGCGCACCTCTTTGTGGATCGGGCGCGCCAGGCGCACACGTTCGCCGGCCATGCGCAAGAGTTCCAGCGCTTTCCGCTGGGCCTGGGCCGGCTGGAAACGATGGACACGCACACATTGCTCCCGCAGGTTCACCCCCTCGACCAGGTAAGGGTTAAGACCTGCCATCCGCACGGTGCGCTGGAAGAGCGAATCATGCGTGCGATTGCTACAGGCACCGATCACGACGCGATTTAAGGCTTGTTCTCTCACCACTTCCTGAATGTGGTGCAATCCCTCCGGGAAACAAGCATAATCCAGCACTTCCGTGAAGACCACCGCCGGCCACTCACGCGCCCGCAGACTCAGCGCACCGAAGTCTAGGACCTCGCTGTTGGTACCCCCACAGGTGCACAGGAAGAGGCCGATGCGTGGGGGCTCGTTTTCCACCTCGCGCTCCGGCGGTAGGCCATCCGTCGTGATGAAAGGCGCTTCCCGTGAATAGGGAAACGTGTGCAGCCGATCGTTGAGCAAGCGGATCACTTCGGCGGCCGCGCCGCTGGCATCCAGGATCGTCTCGGCGATCTCTTTGGGCGAAGAGAAGGCACCGCAGACGAAGATGCCCGGACGGCTGGTCTGCAGAGGACTAAACTTATCGGTGCGGCAAAAGCCGTATTCGTTGAGCTCAATATCCAAGATTTTCGCCAGTTGCCAGGCGGCTTCTGGAGGCTGTAGCCCGGTGGCCAGCACCACCATTTCAAAGGTCTCAGAATGGGGGGTGCCATCTGCATCCACGTAGTTCAGGATCAGGTTGTGCGTTTGCGGATCCTCCAGCACCATGGAGGGGCGCGATCGGTGATAGTGGATATCGTATCCCCGTCGAGCGGCCTCAAAGTAGCGACTGTATTCTTTGTTGAAGGCGCGCTCATCCATCAGGAAAATGTCACAGCGTGTATCCTTCCCCAGGCGCTGTTTCGCCAGCATGGCCTCCTTGGTGGCGTACATGCAGCAGATCGAGGAACAATACGGAACGCGCCGATCGCGGCTGCCGATACATTGTAACCAGGCAATCGAACGCGGCGGAGCCCCATCCGATGGGCGAACGACCATGCCTTCGGTCGGGCCGGAGCGGCTGGCCAAACGCTCGTACTCCATGGCCTGCACCACGTTGGGATAGCGCCCATAGCCGAATTCTTCCAGGCCGGCAACGGGATAGGCTTGGAAACCCAATGCCAGCACGATCGCGCCGACCTCCAGCGTAAGCAGGCGCGGGCGTTCATCCAAATCGATCGCTTGGGTTGGGCAAATTTTTTCGCAGGCGCGGCAGCGATCGCAATACGGGCCGCGGGTGATGCAATAGGCATCTGGGATGGCGCGCGCCGCTACTTTGTACGCCGCTTTGCGCCGGCTCAATCCGGCCTGATAGAGATCGCTGATCTCCACCGGGCAAACCTGCGCGCACCGACCGCAGTTAATACACCGCTCGGCCTCCACGTAACGTGGCTCCTGACGCAGGGAAACGGTGAAATCGCCGGCCTCCCCTTCCACCTGGAGCAAATGCGTGTTGGTCAGCACCTCGATGTTCGGATGGCGATTGTGAGGCAGGTAGACGGGTGAAATCGAAGGACGGGTACACCCGTAGCCGTGATCCGGCGTCCCGCGACAGAGCACGCAATCATGCTGCGGGAACATGAATCCGAGCTGCGCCACGCGCCCGCCCAAGCATGGATTTTGTTCAACAAGATACACCTTCAGTCCAGCATCGGCAATATCCAAAGCCGCCCGCATTCCCCCCACACCGCCCCCGATCACCAGTGCTGCGGCCGGTTTCCTGCGCGTTTGCCAGGGCTCATAGGCAGGCATAGGCCCTCCATGGATGAAACCTGAATTAAATCAGCCCGTTTCTTTCATTATAGGGAAAAATTGTCATCGAGAGAACAGGAAATTCGTCACGTTTGTCACTTTTATCTCATCCGATCGCCCTGGCCTGTGCATCCGGTATGCGCCAGGTCTTCAAATGCGCATTCGTTTCTCCGGTAACTTGAAAACGAAGTACCACAACTTGAGCAGTAACGCCCAGTTGCGCATTTGATGGGAATATTTCTCGGCCTTAGAACGCTTAAGCCGTCCGGCATAGAAAAACAAAACGAGCAGAAGCCTGCTGAGCTTCTGCTCGTCTGCTCTACTTCAGAGATCACTCAAGGCACAAACATATCATGGAGCACATCATCGTCTTCGTCCAATATAGGCACATCCGAGCGATCCGTCCACACAATATGATAGGTGCGTCCGGTCAGGGCAGAGTCAATGTAATCGCCAATAAACCAGATATCGCTGGATGAAGGCCGGTCGCTAACTTTCACCTTGCCTCCGAACGGCAGGTTGAAGATCCCCGAACCAGATGGCGCACGCAGGGCCTTGCGATAGACCGTGTTGTACTTTGCATTCCCGGTCAGGTAATCCCCATAACCGACAAAGACCATGTACTTTCCGGTAGCATAGTCAAAACGTGCCGCTACTGTAGGATAGCCTTGGGCGGTGGTACCACTCCCAACTAACACCGGCGGCAAGGTGCTCCCTGCAAGGGTGTCGATGAAAAAGCGGGCTAGGTAAACGTTGCCGGCTTCAATATCACCTTGATTCGTATTGGGATCAGCTGTGTAGGCTACGTAAACCATCCCCTGCTCATCCACTGCCAACGATGGGAACATGCCCCCCCACCAACGATGGTAGGTACTTGACGGCCCCAGCCACTGGGACAATTCGTATTTGTGCACACCGCCGGGATAGAAGAAGGGGCTCCAGCTCCCACTGCCGAACACACCTCCATAAGAGTTATGAGCAACACATGGTGTACTGTAGGTGCTGTTCCGGATGCCATCTGCATTGCTGTAATAAAAGCAAATGCTCAGATAGCCATTGCCGGAGAGGCGAACTCCGATCGGCCGCGAGCCTTGCACCAGCAGAGAGGAGGAAGTAATCCATGCCACTGCCACCGGGTTATTTGGAGCATATCCCCAGGTCGTACCGTAGTTAGCGGACACATTGAATGTGATGTAGCTAAATCCCGAAGCATCAAACCAGGTAGCTGTTACGTAGACCACTCCGGGATTTGCGAGGTCGTAGTACGAAACATCCACCCATGGCTTGTCAACGAAATAGTCAGGGTGTTCAAACACAGTGACCGGAGTGCCAATCAGGCTCGTCGGGTTATATCCACTAGCCCTTTGAAGCACAATTTTGCTATGTCCAGAGGCGTCAACATCCATGTAGAGGTAGTAAGCATAGGAACCATCCGGAGAAAAGCGCACCACCGGATCGGAGCAACCACCGCCGGACGGTACAGGTGGGTAGACATAATCATGTATCCAGTCAAACGAGACTCCGCCATCATAGCTGACGATCGCCTGACATGAACCACCGGATGTGGCATTATAGTAATGGGTAAAGACAACAACGATGGAAGGGTTCTGCGGATTGACAGCCATGCTCGGCTCATTTTCCCAATCATACCCATCCGCGCTTTCAATGTTATCCATCCCCGTGATGGGGGAAGTAGAACCCTCCAGTTTCTTGCCACCTAGCATTTTCTTACCCAATTGCCTTGCCAGTATGTTGGCAGGACGACCGCTCAGCTTTGGGAGTAGGGATTCCAGAGCACTCGCTGTTAGAGAGGCGGGAGAGGGATTGATTTCACTCAACAGCGCCGGAGTGGATGACAAACCTGCAATCTGCTGAGAAGCAAACCCTGGCCTCGTCGACTCTAACCGTCCCGCCCCAAGCGCCCCACTGGTCAGGAAAACCAGCACCATTAGGATAAGCAAGCGCTTCATCTTATCATCCTTTCATCGTACAACAAAATTATCGGGTAATTTATACGAACTTTTGGTTGTGCTTTGCATTCTCGACAGACACCTCCAAACATAAAATTTTTCAGGACGCAGAAGACATCTATGGCTACAGAAATAATTGCGATCAAAAGTTTGGCACTCTGCCTATCCCAAGCCCACACATATTATTATTCCTATTTACAATATGGACAAAAAATGAATTTTACAATCCCCCAAAGGTACTATATGATGAAAGAAAAAAAGAAGAGCCACCTTTTCCTTTCACCCGCCCTTACATGTTGTTGCTTCGGCACAGGTTAGGTAGCAGTCTATCGCCCATTCCACTTTACATCCGGAGACTGTCACCACCGGGCTCGGCCCCGTGACCGCATCCCCACCGGCAAAGACATCCGGACAGCAAACAGCCCAGAAGAAAAAAACAAAACGAGCAGAAGCCTGCTGAGCTTCTGCTCGTCTGCTCTACTTCAGAGATCACTCAAGGCACAAACATATCATGGAGCACATCATCGTCTTCATATGGTATAGGCACATCCGAGCGATCCGTCCACACAATATGGTAGGTGCGTCCGGTCAAGGCAGAGTCAATGTAATCGCCGATAAAGCTAGTATCGCTGGAAGAAGGACGATCGCTAACCTTCACTTTGCCTCCGAACGGCAGGTTGAAGATCCCCGAACCAGATGGCGCACGCAGAGCCTTGCGATAGACGATGTTGTACTTTGCATTCCCGGTCAAGTAATCCCCATAGCCGACAAAGACCATGAATTTTCCGGTAGCGAAGTCAAAACGTGCCGCTACTGTAGGATAGCCCTGGGCAGTGGTACCACTCCCAACTAACACCGGCGGCAAGGTGCTCCCTGCAAGGGTGTCGATGAAAAAGCGGGCTAGGTAAACGTTGCCGGCTTCAATATCATTTTGGTTCGTATTGGGATCGGCCGCATAGGCTACATACACCATCCCCTGGTCATCCACTGCCAGTGATGGATACATACCACTCCACCACCGATGGTAGGCAATTGACGGCCCCAGCCAGTAGGACAATTCGTATTTGTGCACACCTCCGGGATAGAAGAAGGAACTCCAGCTCCCACTGCCGAACAGACCTCCATAAGAGTTATGAGCCTCACATTCGGTAAAGAATGTACCGCTGAGCCACCCATCCACGCCGCTCCAATACCAGCAAACGGCCAAATAGCCATCGGAGAGACGAATTCCGATCGGCCGCGATCCACTCACCACTTCGTTAATAGAAGAAGAGCCCACTGCTAGTATTAATGGGTTGCCTGGAGCATATAGCCAGCTCGCCCCGTAGTCAGCGGATGCATTGAAGGTAATATAGCTATTTGACGAACCGTCAAACCAGGTAGCTGTTACGTAGACCACCCCGGGATTTGCGGTGTCGTAGTACGAAACATCCACCCATGGCTTGTCTATGAAATAGGAGGGATGATCAAACACAGTGACGGGAGCGCCGATCAGGTTCGTCGGGTTATATCCATCAGCCCTTTGAAGCACAATTTCGGTATCTCCAAAGGAGTCAACATCCATGTAGATGTAGTAAGCATAGAAACCATCTGGAGAAAAGCGCACGACCGGATCGAAGCAATCACCACCGGACGGTACAGGCGGGTAGACATAATCATGCATCCAGTCAAACGAAACGCCGCCATCATAGCTGACGATTGCCTGACATGAACCACCGGATGTGGCATTATAGTAATGGGAAAAGACAACAACGATGGAAGGGTTCTGCGGATTGACGGCCATGCTCGGCTCATTTTCCCAATAGTAACCATCCGCGCTTTCGATGTTATCCATACCGGTGATAGGGGAAGTCAAACCTTCGATCTTTTTTCCGCGCAGCATTGTATAACCCAATTCCTTTGCCAGAGCATTTGCAGGGCGACCGCTCATCTTTGGGAGTAGGGACGCCAAGGCAGCGCTCGTCAGCGGAGCCGGAGACGGATTGAGATCGCTCAACAGCGTTGGAGTGAAAGAGCGACCACGAATCTGTTGAGTATTAGACCACGAGTGTGGCGTTCGCTGACGATCGGCTCCGAGTGAACCAATCGCCAATACAAACAGCACAATCAGAACAAGCAAGCGTTTCATGTTAATTCTCCTTTTCAACAAATCGGTAGACTTATTATGAAAATTTTGCTTCAATTTTTGGTATACACGATAAACACCTCCAGAATACAAATTTCAGATGTATACGAGATCGCTACCACCATCGCAAGTGCGACCCAAGTCCGGTATTCTACCCATCATCAATTAATAGGACTTTTGTGGTAGTTGTTATGATATTACACCGCAACATCCATCCTTGCCATCCCCCAAAAGTACTAGGAAAAAGAAGATAGCCGGGACTTTGCTTTCCCGGCCATCTCTTCCTTCACCTGCCCTCGCCGATCGCTATTTTTGCATCAGATACCGATGGATCGCCCGTGCTGCTTTGCGTCCGGAGACCATTGCCGTGACCACCAGGTCCGGCCCCGTGACCGCATCCCCACCGGCAAAGACACCCGGTCGGGTCGTCGCACCGGTTTCCCGATCCACCACCTTGATCAGCCCCCAGTTGTGTGTCTCGAGGCCTGGCGTTGTTTCACCGAGCAGAGGATCCGGCCAGTAACCAAGCGCCAGGATCGCCGTATCACACGGAATCACGAAATTCGAGCCCTCCACCGGCACCGGCTTGCGCCGACCTTTGGCATCCGGCTCACCCAGGCGCATTTCAATGCATTCGACCGCCGCCAGCCGTCCATCCTCACCGGCAATAAAGCGCACCGGCTGCGTCAGGAAACGATATTTTGCGCCCTCCTGTTTGGCCAGCTCACGGTCTTTCCGCCCGCCGGGCATTTCCTTCTCGGTGCGGCGGTAGAGACAGGTCACCTCTTCAGCGCCCATGCGCAGAGCCGTGCGCAAGCAGTCCGATGCCGTATCTCCACCCCCGATCACCACCACCCGCTTACCCACCTGCGGGCGTTCCCGTTGATCTGGTGGCAGCAATTCCAAGGGCACATTGGCGCGCATTAGAAAATCCGTCGCCTGATAGACTCCGGGGAGATCGGTGCCCGGCGTATTTTCCATCGGCGCATCAATGCCGGTACCCACACCGATAAAAACGGCCTCAAAACCTTCGGCGAACAACTCGTCGATCGTCTTATCCTTGCCGATGCGTGTATTCGGCACGAACTTCACACCGGCACGCTCAAAGTCCTGCCATTTGCGAAAGACCACATCTTTCGGAAGTTTGAAATTCGGAATGCCATAAACCAGCAATCCACCCGGCGCCGGCTTGGCATCAAAGATCGTCACCTCGTGACCCAACTGCACCAGCTGCTCTGCGCAGGCCAGGCCGGAAGGTCCGGCACCGACAATCGCCACCTTGTGCCCGGTCGGTTCGCCGCGCGGAATCTCATAACCCACCGTTTCCCGCTCGTAATCAACAACAAACGCTTCCAGCGCCCCGGTCAACACCGGTTCATGGTGCTTATTCAACACACAAGAGCCCTGGCAAAGTTGCTCATGCGGGCAAACGCGTCCACAAATCTCCGGGAGGGAACTGGTTTGATGGTAGAGCTGCGCCGCCTCCAGGAAACGCCCCTGCTCGATCAGCCACATCGCCGAGGGGATGTCATTGTGCGTGGGGCAGGCCAACATACACGGCGCCGGATCGGGACAGTGAATGCACCGAGCGGCCTCGGCCATTGCCCGTTCGGGAGTAAACGGGATGGCCACATCCTCAAAATCACACACCCGCTCCTCCGGCGGGCGCATCGGCACATCGCGGAAAGGAGAATAAACGCGCTCTTTACGATCAATGGGTAAAAATTCTCCAGGAATCGCTTGCATTAAAGCCTCCAGGAAGATGATAACAGATTCAAGATTGTGACCTTTTTCATCATACCTGAAAGCCTGTCACTTGCGTGATTATCATTGTCACCAAAGAGGACGATGATCATCACCTTTCCCCCACTTGTGCAATGGACGGTGGACCGTAGACGGTAGACGATGGAGTAGACGATAAACCGTAGACCGTTTATCTTTCGGTCATCCCGCCCTCAATTCCCAAACACACGACCATCACTTCGACTGAAACCCTCTCCCCCCAACCCCATCCTCTATCCGATCACCCGACCAACCGACCACGCGACCACCCGACTATGAACTACCCATCCAAATTCAACCGCGCAAACAGCCGCTGACGCGCCTCCGCCGGCGCCTGTTCCTCACTTGCCTCCACCCGATACAGATAGATCATCTTCCGCATCGTATCCACCACCACGCGGCAATTCGGGCATTCTGCCATGTGCTTCTCCAGCTCACGACAGATCTGTTCCTCTAGCGTCCCGTCAATATAATCACCTAAGGCCGCCAACAAATGACGGCAATCCTGCTCAGCCATAGATTTGCTTCTCCCGAACACGTTCTCCATAGTATTCCGAAAGCATCTCCCGCAAGCGCAAGCGGGCGCGCAGCAATCTCGTCTTCACGTTCGTCTCGCTCAGCCCCAGCGCCTCGGCCGTCTCCTGGGTCGAAAGCCCTTCGATATCGCGCAAAATAAACACCAAGCGCAACTTCTCCGGCAACTTCCGAATCGCCTGATCCAACACCCGGCGCGCCTCAGAAGAAAGCAACTCATCCTCCGGCAAACAGCACCAATCAATCATCGCCTGCGGCGGCGAAAGCGGCTCCTCCTCATCCTCGTTCCCATCATCCAGCGCCAACCCCACTTCCGGGCGACGCTTGCGCAGGATCATCAACGCCTCATTCACCGCGATCCGATAAATCCACGTCGAAAGCGAGGAGCGGCCCTCAAAAGAAGGCAGGGCCTCAAAAACTTTCAAAAACGTACTCTGGAGCACATCCTCCGCATCCTGCGGATTGCCCAACATCTTCAACCCCAAACGGTAAACGGGATTGGAAAAAGCCTCCACCAGGCGGGCCATCTCCTGCCGGTCACGACGCTGCAAGGCCTCCAGAGAAAACGTTTCCTTCTCACTCATTAGATGTAATCTTACCACATTGGTTACGTTTATGGTACAATAACGGCACGGAGCGTTGTACCCTTCGCTCCGAATTTTTCTGTCACGAAAGGGCTTGAGACGATGAAAGTACTCCTACTGAAAGACGTTTATAAACTCGGCCGCGCTGGCGAAGTCAAAAAGGTCGCCGATGGCTATGGCCGCAACTACCTCATTCCTCAAGGATTGGCCGTCCTGGCCACCCCTGGAGCGCTCAAACAGGCCGAACGCATCCGCGCCCAGGCCGAAATTCGCCGTGCCCGCCTCAACGAAGAGCTCAAAGAGCTCGCGCAGGCGATCAACGGCCTTACCCTGGTCTTCAATGCGCGCGCTGGTGAAGCCGGAAAACTCTACGGCTCGATCACCGCGCAGGATGTTGCCACGGCCATTCAGGAAAAAACGCGTTACGAAATTCGCCGTCAGCAGATTGAAATGCAGCCCATCCGCAAACTCGGCGAATACACCGTCCATGTCCGCCTGACCATGGACCTGATCCCAGAAGTTAAAGTCATCGTCCTGCGCGAGGGCGAAAGCCTGCCTGAACCTGCCCAAAGCGAGAGCGAATAAACCGCCCAAAGCGGTTGCTATGCCCACCGTTGGAAGTCAGCTCAAAGCCGCGCGCCAGGCACGCCACCTAACCCTCGAAGAAATCTCCAAAGCCATTCGTGTCCGTGTGCCCTACCTGGAGGCCCTAGAGGCAGACGATCTCTCCCGGCTGCCCTCGGCCGTCCATGCGCGCGGCTTTCTCCGCCTGTATGCCGATTACCTCGGCCTCGACCTGGCCGAGGTCATTGAGCGCGCCCGGCAAACAGCAGAAGAAGAACAAACCCTACAAGGGCCTCTGCCTTCTGCCCCGCCCGTCGCCCCTCCACCTGCCCCTTCCCCTTCTTCTTTTTGGAAAAAGTGGATCGAAGCCGCGCGCACGGGATGGGTCACCCTGCTCCCCCGGCCGCGTGCACGGGAGGGGTCGGCTGCCGAGCGGATCGAGATGGACCGTAGCGCTTCACCGCTTCCCGAAGCTCCTGCGGCGTCCGAAGCGGTGGAGAGCCAGGCACCTCCCCAACCCGAAACCCCCGTCGAAAGCAAACTCCAGGAGACTCCATCCCCGGCCCCCTCGCCCTTGCCGCCCGCACCTCCGGCCATGGATTCGGCCGGCCTCTTTCGCTTGCTGGGCAACGACCTCCGCCAACAGCGCCAGGCCCTGGGGCTGCGCCTGGAAAGCATCGCCCACGAGATCAAAATCCAACCTCACATCCTACACGCATTGGAAGAAGGCGACCTGGAATCGCTGCCGGCTCCCATCATCACCCGCAATCACCTCGCCCGCTATGCCGAATTCCTCGCCCTGGATGTGGATGAAATCCTCCTCCGCTTTGCCGATGTGCTCCAAGCACGCGTGCGGGAGCGCGGCATTCCACAAAGCGGAAAAGAGCGGCAACCGATCCTGCCACGCACGCTCTCCCTCGGCCTGCTCCTCAGCGGCGACCTGATCTTCGGCATCCTGGTGCTGGTTGCTCTGGCGACCTTCGCCCTCTGGTCGATCAACCTGATCACTGCGGCACGCTCCCGCCCAACGATCCGCACCACCCCCATCCCCGAAGTCCTGGCCCAAAACCCGGCCATGGCCACCTTCACCCCTACCCCGACCGAAGCACTCCTGCCGACAGGGGAATCCCCTACCCCCTCCCTGCCGATCACCCCGTTTGTCCTGCCCACCCAAAGCAACAACGTACAGATCGTAATCATCGCTCTGGAGCGCGTCTTCCTACGGGTAACGGTGGATGGGAAAACCGTCCTGGAAGAGCGCGTATTACCGGGTAGCACCTACACCTACGAAGCCGGCCAGCGCATTGAGCTCCTGGCGGCGAATGCCGGCGGCATCCGCGTCTACTATAACGGCAACGATCTCGGCCTTTTGGGCAATTTCGGCGAAGCCGTGCTCCGTGTCTTCACCGCCCAGGGCATCGCCACCCCCACCGCCACCCTTTCTCCCACGCCCACCATCACCCCCACGCCAAGCATCACCCCCACCCCTGCTGCCACATCCACCACGCCGCCACGCTCCCCGACCTCCACTCCGGCGCGCTAATGCACACACACAAGGAACAGAGATGAAGATCGAAAAAAACACGTTTTACTTGGTTTCACTCGGTTGTGCCAAAAACACGGTAGACTCGGACTCGATGGCTCAGCTCCTGATGCAGGAAGGGTATCGTGCCCTCCCTGCCCCTCACCGCGCCGAAGTGCTGATCGTCAACACCTGCGGCTTCATCGGGCCGGCGCGCCAAGAATCCATCGCCCACCTAAAACAACTGGCTCAAAAGAAACGCCGCGGCCAAGTGTTGATCGCCGCCGGCTGCCTCACCCAACGCTACGGCAAAGAACTCCTGCAACAGGTCCCCGGCATTGACGGTATCCTCGGCACCCGTCGCTGGATGGATATCGTCCAGGTAGTGCAGCAACTGCGCACCACGCCCTATCCGGAACCCCTGTATCACCTTCCGGATGAAGCCCGCACGATTGGGCCGGATGTTCCCGGCATCATGCGCACCAGTCGCTTCGGCGCCAGCGCCTACTTGAAGATCGCCGATGGCTGTCGCCGCCCCTGCGCCTTTTGCGCCATCCCGTTGATCAAGGGCACGGCCGTCAGCCGCCCAATGGAAAGCATCCTTGAAGAAGCCCGTCGGCTGCAGGAACAGGGCGTGCGCGAATTGATCCTGATCGCTCAAGATACCACCGATTACGGTCACGATCTGGGCATGAAAGACGGTTTGGCGATGCTGCTGGAAAACCTGGTGCGCGTCGCTCCGAGCATTGACTGGATTCGCATTCTCTACGCTTACCCCGGCTATGTGACCGATCGCCTGATCGAGGTCATGGCGCGGCATCCCCAAATCCTGCCCTACCTGGATATGCCTCTCCAACATGCCCATCCGGACACTCTGCGACGCATGCGCCGCCCGGCGAACATGGATTGGGTCTACCGCACGATCGAGAAAATGCGCCGCACCCTGCCGGGTCTTGCCCTGCGCACCACCTTCATCGTCGGCTATCCGGGGGAGACCGAGGCCGAATTCAACACCCTACTGGACTTTGTACGTGAAATGCGCTTCGACCGCGTCGGCGCCTTCACGTTCTCCTTTGAACCGGGCACGGCCAGCGAGGTCCTGGGCGATCCGATCCCTGCCGAGGTCAAACAGGAACGCTACGAGCGCCTGATGGAATTGCAGCAGCAAATCTCCTTAGAGATCAATCAGTCGTTCATCGGAAAAACGCTTAACGTGTTGATTGAAGGCGTAGAAAACGGCATCTCCATCGGCCGATCCTATCGCGATGCTCCCGAAATCGACGGCCTGGTGCTCATCGAAGGAGAACTGCCAAAGGACACCATCGTTCCTGTTCAGATCAACGGTGCCATGGCCTACGACCTGACCGCCACCCCTCTCATTCCGATCGTCTCACCGGCCTGATCTCATGCGCACGATCGCCCGGTCAAAGCGCCTGTTGCCAAAATAGCGTTCTACCCCAAAGCGGCGCTCAGCACAAAGCTCACACCTCATCACCGCCATCCCAATCTACGTTCTGCCATCCAAATCTTTTCGGGTAGAACAAAATCGGATAAATGTGTCAAATTTCACTAAATATGGTAAAATAAGGCGTTTTGGAGTATAATCGCTTCGCTCGATCGACCTGCCACATAAGGAGAAAACCATGTTCCGCTGGACACGTTTGATTTTGTTCCTGATCGTGGGGGGAGTGACTCTGCTCCTTTTGAGCACGGCCTCTGCCCAACAAAATAGCGATCTGGTCATCGGCGCGCAGCTCTATGACAAGTGGTACGCTGTATTGGGCGTCCAGCCTCCTGCCGGCAATATGCCCATCTGGAGCCGCCAATCCACCAACACCCGTTCCGGAGCCGAGACCTGGCGCTGCGTGGAATGTCATGGCTGGGATTACAAAGGCAACCAGGGGGCATATAAAAGCGGCTCTCACTTCACCGGTTTCCCCAGCCTGATGATCCTGGTGCCGCAGATGTCGGAAGAAGAGATCGTCGATCACCTCAAAGGCGGCAAGGACCCACAACACAACTTCTCGGCCTACTTGGACGAGACCTCGCTGCGCCGCCTGGCCGTTTTCCTGAAACAAGGCATGATCGACGATTCCGAATATATCGATCCGATCTCACTCAAGACGATCGGCGCCAACCCCGAACGCGGCAAGTTGCTCTATACCGAAACTTGCCGCAAATGTCACGGTGAGGACGGGGGACAAATCATCTTCCGCACCGAAGGGATCGAGGAGACGCTCGGAGATGTGGCGCGGCGCGATCCTTGGCGCTTCCTGCACCGTACGCGCTTCGGTGTGGCCGGCACCGATATGCCGATCGGCTACAACCTGGGCTGGACTCCCGCCGATGGCCGTGATGTGCTCGCCTATGCGCAAACCCTGCCCGCCGCCCGCGTGAGCGCCGAGCCCTCCCCCGCCATCAGCATTGCCACCCCGGCCACCAACATCGGCGGTCCGGCCACCGGCTGGGCGCGCGGCATCCTAACCGGCATCCTGGCCTTTCTGGGGACTTTGGGCGGGAGTCTGTTGCTCTTCTCGGTCCTCATCTTGTTCATCGCGCTGCTCGTTCTCACCCTGCGAAAGAAGAAATAACCCTTACAGGAGCGTTACGAAATATGAATTCCACCACTTCTCTCCTGAAGCATCCTTTGGCGCGCGTCGGCGTCATCATCTTTGCCCTAATCGTCATGACCCTGATCGCCGCAGGTATCCGCCAGAATCAAGCTGTTCCCGAACAACCCATCCAGTTCCCGCACAATCTTCATGTCGGGTTGGGCATTCAATGTCTCTATTGTCACCCCGGCGCAGCACGCAGCCCAAATGCCGGCCTGCCAACGCAAAACAAATGCTGGGGATGCCACCAACAAATTGCCAAGCAGACCCCTGAATTGGCAAAACTGGCCCAATACGTGCAGAACAACCAACCCATTCCTTGGGTGCCGGTCGCCATCATGCCGGACTTTGTGCGCTTCAACCATCGCCCGCACATCGCCGCCGGCCTGAACTGTGAAACCTGCCACGGGGATATGAGCAAGGTGACGATCGCCCAAAACCCACAGGTAATGAACATGGGATGGTGTCTGAACTGTCACCGTGAAATGACCCAGAACGACCCGGTAAAACGGGAAAAGTTACTCGATTGCAGCACCTGCCACTACTAAAAGAGAGGGAAAGAACGATATGAGCCAGCACATTTCACGTCGTGATTTTCTCAAACTGGCCGGGTTAGGAACAGCCGTTACCGCCGTGCTCACCGGTTGTGGGCCGGCCGCGCGTTACGTTCGCCGCACTCCCTACACCCAAATGCCCGAATACACGTTCACCGGACAAAGCACCTACTTTGCCACCACCTGCCGCGAATGTCCGGCCGGTTGTGGCCTGATTGTGCGCACCTTCCAGGGGCGCGCCATCAAGGTAGAGGGCAATCCCAACCATCCGGTGAATGCCGGCAAAACCTGTGCCCGCGGCCAGGCTACCCTGCATGGGCTGTATAACCCGGATCGCATTCAAGGACCATTCCGCCGCGAAGCGCGCGGCAGTGATCAGATCACACCCCTAGACTGGAACGCGGCCGTTCAGGTCGTCGCCCAGGCCCTGCGCGAGACCCCTCCGCAGAACATCGCCTTCCTGCTCGGCATGGCCCCAGATCATCTGTTCGATCTGGTAAGCGACTTGACCCGCGCCCTAAACGCGCCGGCGCCGATCCGCTTCGGGGCGCTGGGCATGTTCGAGGTCCGCGCTACGCTGCAGAAGGCGACGCAAAACGTCTTCGGTCAGCAGGGGTTGCCTTGGTTCGATCTGGGCGCGGCGGATGTCGTTTTCTCCTTCGGCGCCAATTTCCTCGAAACCTGGCTCTCGCCGGTGGCCTATACCCGTCTCTTCAGTCAAATGCGCCGCGGTCAACGCAACGGCAAACGCGGCTATTTCGTCCAGTTTGAGCCGCGCATGTCTCAGACGGCCTCCAAAGCCGATGAGTGGGTACCGATCCGCCCCGGCACAGAAGGGCTGGTGGCGCTGGCGCTGGGCAAGATCATCGCCGAACGGCGCGGCATCCAAGCCGCGGCTTTTGCGAACGTAGAGGTCGAGGCCGTTGCCGAAGCTTCCGGGATCGAAGCCGCCGAACTGGAACGGCTGGCAACGCGGCTACTGGAAGCGCAACGCGCCCTGGTCATCCCCGGCAGCGCCGCGCTGGCCCATAGCAACGGCCTGGAAAACGCCGAAGCCATCCTGACCCTGAACAGCCTGCTGAACGCGCCGATCTCCCTTTCGCCGCTTTCTCCTCTTGGCGATGCCTATCATCAGCCGGCCACGCTCCAGGAGATGCGCGCCTTCATCGAGCGCATGCGCCGCGGGGATGTGCGCGTGCTCTTCATCCACGGCGTCAACCCGATCTTTGAGCTACCTGCCGCGCTCGGTTTTGCCGAAGCGTTGAAATCGGTGCCGCTGGTGATCTCTTTCGCCACCTTCCCGGATGAAACGGCTCAGGAGGCCGATTACGTCTTCCCGGATCACCATGCACTGGAATCTTGGGGCTATCAGCGCTTGGCAACCGGCAGCACCTTCCCGGCGCTCTCCGGTTCCCAGCCGGTGGTGGTGCCCTTCTATAACACCCAGGCAACCGCCGATGTGTTACTGGCCGCCGCTGCTCAGCTGGGAGGCGCAGTAGCCCAGGCTCTGCCCCACGCCGATGAAGTGGCCTACCTGCAGGCAAAGTTGTTGCCCCTGGTGGAGCAGAACAACGGCTTCTTCAGCGCGCCGGAGATCAACACCTTCTTCGCCTACTTCCAGCAATACGGCGGATGGTGGAAGATGGTAGAGGAGTCACCGGCTCTCAACTTGGCGAATGCACTCAATCGTACTGTGCGGGTCAGAGCGGCCGAATTTGCCGGTGAAGGTGAATTCCATCTCTTCCCCTTCGTCTCGCCGGTGCTGGGCGAAGCCGGTGCAAACAAGCCCTGGCTCCAGGAAGTACCCGATCCGACCACTACGGTGATGTGGAATTCGTGGATCGAGATCAACCCCAAAACGGCAGAAGAGTTGGGGCTGGAAGACGATGACGTGGTGCGCGTCGTTTCCGAGCATGGGAGCGTGGAGGTGCCGGTTTACCGCTATCCGGCCATTCGTCCGGATGTGGTAGCGATCGTCTTCGGGCAGGGTCACACCGCCTACGGGCGCTATGCGCAGGGACGGGGCATGAATCCAAATCATCTCCTGAGCCCGATCACCAACGCCGCCGGCGATTTTGCCTTCGCCGCAACCCGCGTGCGCTTGGAAAAAACCGGCAAAAAGCAAGCTCTCTCGCGCCTGGAAAGCCGCATGGGCGTTTACCGTGAAGGTTTAGGACATTGATCTTGAGGAGCGAACATGAACGAGGTACCCTATATCCCTGAATACAAGGCCGAATGGGCCGAAGGCGAGAACGGAAAGTGGGGGATGGTCATTGATATGGACCTGTGCACCGGGTGTCAGGCCTGTGTTGCCGCTTGTGCGATGGAAAACAACATCTCGTTCGTCGGCGAGGAGGATGCAGGCTACGGGCGCACCATGCATTGGATCCGCATTGAGCGCTTTTGGGAAGGGGAATATCCCGAAGTGCGCATGACACCCTATCAGCCGGTGCTCTGTCAGCAGTGCGGACATGCTCCCTGTGAACCGGTTTGCCCGGTCTTTGCCGCCGTTCACAGCAAAGCAGAGGACATCAACCTACAGGTCTACAATCGTTGCGTTGGTACGCGTTACTGCGCAAACAACTGCCCCTACCAGGCGCGCGTTTTCAACTGGCGCGATTGGCCGCGCCCCACGCCGCTGGAAAACCAGCTCAATCCTAGCGTGACCGTGCGCCGGCGGGGCATTATGGAAAAATGCACTTTCTGCATTCAGCGCATTCGCCAGGCAGAAGATGTGGCCAAATCGGAAGGCCGGGAGATACGCGATGGGGAGGTCATGCCGGCCTGCGCCCAAGCCTGTCCGGCGGATGCGATCGTCTTCGGACGGCTGGATGATCCGGAAAGCCGCGTCAGCCAACTTGCCAAAAGCCGACGCGGGCAAAAATTGCTTGAAGAACTGGGTACTCTGCCCCGCGTGACTTACCTTTTGGGAGGATAAACTATGGCAGTAACTGCAAAATCTCTCCCCCATCCTCAGGCCCACGAAGCGGAAGCGCACGCGCATCGCGAAAGCCTGATGTTCGATCCGCGTCCGCGCGGCGTGATGAACGCCTGGGTGATGGAGGCCATGCACGAAGCTTCGTGGAAATTCTGGGCCGTCGTCGCCTTCCTGACGCTGATCGTGCTCGTCTTCCTGGTCGGCGCCTGGGGATGGATGATCGCCGAAGGTCTAGGATTGGCCGGTGTCAATCGCCCGTCTTTCTGGGGGATTTTCCTGGTGAATACGGTGTTCTGGATCGGCATCAGTCACGCCGGTACGTTTATTTCGGCCATCCTGCGGGTGCTAAAGGCCGAGTTCCGCCGTCCGTTCACCCGCGCTGCCGAGCTGATGACCGCTTTCGGGTTGGTACAGGCCGGTCTGAGCATTTTCATGCACATGGGTCGCGTCTGGCTCTCCTACTGGCTGATCCCCTACCCCAATCAACGCCAGCTATGGCCGAACTTTCACTCCCCGCTCAGCTGGGACTTCCTGGCTATCAGCACCTACTTGCTTTCGAGCCTCATGTACCTCTACCTGCCGCTCATCCCCGACTTGGCCATGGCGCGTGATCGCTCGAATGGCTGGCGCAAAGTGCTCTATCGCATCCTAGCGCTGGGCTTCCGCGGCACCGAGGGAGAATGGACCCACTTGCGCACGGCGATGAACATCTTCGCCTTCGCCATCATCCCGGTCATGTTCTCCGTTCACACGATCGTGTCCTGGGATTTCGCCATGGCCACCCGACCGGGCTGGTCTTCGACAATCTTCGGGCCGTACTTCATCATCGGCGCTCTGCACTCCGGCATTGCGGCGGTGGTAGTCGTCTTGTTCTTTGTGCGGCGCATGAAGCACATGGATTACTTTATCCGCGCCGAACACTTCGATGGCCTCGGCAAGCTCATGCTGATCGTCTCCATGGCCTGGGCCTACTTCTTCTTCAATGACTACATCGTCCAGTGGTATGGCGGTGACAAATGGACACGCTTGCTGCTGGAGTATCACGAAGCCGGTCCCCTCGGCTGGATGTGGATGCTGATGCTGATCTGCAACGTGGCCGTACCCTGGCTCCTGCTCTGGAACCGCCGGGTGCGCCGCACGCCTTGGCTGATGATGATCATCGGCATCCTGATCAACGTGGGCATGTGGCTGGAGCGATACGTGATCGTGCCGATCTCGTTAACAATCAACCGTATGCCCTTCACCTGGCGACAATACGTGCCGGGGATCGAAATTCCCCTGGGGATCGGCACCCTGGCGTTCTTCATCCTGCTTTACATGCTCGCCTCACGCCTGATCCCGCTGGTGCCGGTCTGGGAAGTGCAGGAAGGGCAAATGGCACACTCCCTGGAGCGCGTCGGGAAGGCATACGTGCCGGTGGTCAAAGAACTGGAATAGGAGGTCCTAATGAGCGAAAAGACTTTCCTGGCTCTCTTCTCAGATATCGATCCCGCCGCCGAGGCCATTACTCACCTGCGCGAAATGGGCGTTGCGGATGAACAAATGAACGTGATCTCCGGCATCCCCTTCACCGGGCCGATGCTCGGGCGCCCGCATCACTGGACCAACGTGCCGCGCCTGGCACTCGGAGGGGCAATCGCCGGCTTTCTACTGGGGCTTTTCTTCGCCGTCGGCACGCCGAACCTTTATCCGATCTACGTAGGTGGTCAACCGCTGGTGCCCGTCCCGCCGAGCGTGATCGTGCTCTTCGAGCTAACGATGCTGGGAATGCTGATTTCCACCTTCCTAGGCGTGTTTCTGGATAGCTACTTTCCCAACTATCGCCCTATGGAATACGTGCCGGAGATCAGCGATGGGAAAATCGGCGTGCTGTTCCGCTGTGCCGAAGAAGAAAGCACGCGCTGGATGGAAACCTTGAAAAAACTCGGGGCTGAATCGGTCAGCCCGGTGGAGGCGGTTCAGCTATGAACTTCGAATGGTATAAGCGACTCTTTGCTGTTTTCGGAGCAGTTGGGATTCTCTTGGCCATTTTGCTCCTCCTCAGTTACGATGTGATCAAAATCGATTGGATCAGCTTCATGGAGATCCAACCGTCTTACAAGTGGAATGAAAATCCCCTGCCCGTACCGCCGCGCTCGGTGCCCATTGACGGTCCGGTTGCCATTCCGAATATGGGTGCACCCACCAATCCCGTTCCGGCGGATGAGGTCTCCATCGCCCGCGGGCAGCAGCTGTATGCGATCCATTGCGCCATGTGCCACGGTCCGCAAGGGTTGGGGAACGGGACGATCGCCGCTTTCTTGGCAAATAAACCGGCCAACCTGACAGCCGATGTGGTGCAGGCCAAAAGCGATGGCGCCCTCTTCCTGACGATCACCAACGGCGTCGCCGGACGGATGCCTGCGCTGAACGAGAACCTAACCCCGCGCGAGCGCTGGGATATCGTCAACTTCTTGCGCACCCTGAAGCAACAACCATAAGGAGCCGGCCATGCGCGATGACGTTCAAAAACTGATCTATGGAGTGCTCGCAGGATTCGTGATCCTGATGGTGGTATGGATCGCTTACATATACATCACTGCCTGCGGGTTCTCTCTGAGCTGCAAGAAAGTTTCCACCTTGCCCCCCTTGACGCCCATTCCCACCCTGATCCCGGCCACCATGCCGGTACCGGAGCGGGCGGCCGCCGGAGAGTTCAATAAATGCCAGATTGCGGCCGTCAACTTGATCGGCGCCTGGGTCAACGCCGGCTATCCGGAAAACGATCCCTTCACCTTCACCGATGTGAAAGGGCGCACCTGCCAGGCTACTTTCTATAAAGATGTGCAACCCCTTTTCGTGGAATCCAACATCTGGTATCCGGGATCGCAGGGCTGCAGTTCCTGCCATCACTCCAATCTAGCCACATCGCTCATGAATATGGACCTGAGCAGCTACGCCGGCATTCTGGCCGGCTCGCGCCGCGCCAACAGTGAACCGAAAGGGCAGGATATCCTAGGTGGCGGCGTTTGGGAGCAATCGCTGCTCTACCAGATGCTCTACGCCCCGAACGGTCAAACGACTATCGGTCGCCCGGCGATGCCCCTCGGTCGCCCGGCCAGTGTGCCGGCAGAGGGACCGCTGATCTACGCCGGGCAGGTGGTTGTGGTCGTGGAAAGCCAGCCCACTCCGACCCCGACGCCTTGAGGGGAGACGGTAGACGGTGGACGGTAGACCGTTGACCGCGACATAGACAGTGCAAGAACAGACGAGCCTCCGCTTTCGGCGGGGGCTTTTTTTGCAATAAATTCACCCTTTTGGGAATCTGCCTTTGAATCGCACCATCTCGGCTGACTCACCAAGGCGCGTTGGCACTCCCGATATATGTTATAACAAGCCATATCCGGAAAGATCAAGTATCCTGAAACCTGCCCTCCAAAATTCTGAGATTTCCAAAATACCATGCCCAGCCTAGAAAACCTCCAAAAGCGCCTTTCTCTCTTCCCCTTTTCCACGGCCATCGCCGATGACCAGCTCACCCTCCAGGGGTATCGACTCCAAGATTTGGCCGAACAATACGGCACCCCGCTCTATGTCTACGACGCCGCCACGCTGGAAGCTCGCTACACTGCCTATGTAGAAACGCTTCGGCGACATTACCCTGCCCCTTTTGCCATCACCTACGCCGGCAAAGCCTACCTTTCGCCAAGGCTGATCCGGTGGTTGGAACGCCATGGGGCATGGATCGATTGCAGCAGTTACGGGGAAATCTTGACTACGCGAAAATCATCCTCCCGCATTCCCCTTCTCGTGCATGGTGTCAACAAATCACCACTAGACCTCGAACATGCCATCCGCCAAGCCCAGGTGATCGTCGTGGATAACCGGAGCGAATTGCAACGTCTGCTTGCATGGCACAAAGCCGGCTCTCGCCTGCCGGAGCTATGGCTCCGCCTTCAACCCGGCATCGCTCCCCACACCCACAGCCATATCCAGACCGGTCACCACGAAAGCAAATTCGGCATGAACGCCGAAGAACTCCTGGATGCCGTGCGCGAAGCCCGGCAAAACGGCCTGATCGTTCGGGGACTCCACTTCCACATCGGCTCCCAATTCCGTGACCCTGCTCCCTTGTGCGCAGCCATCGAACAAGCGTTGGACCTTGCTGGAGAAATTCCCTGGCCGGAAGAATGGCATTTTTCGCCGGGGGGTGGCTGGGGCGTGCCGTATCATGAAAACGATCTTCCTTGGCCATCCATCGAAACATACCTCGCCGAGATCGTCGCCTGCCTCATCAGAGGAGTCAAAAAGAGATCACTGCCATTTCCCTACCTGCACCTGGAACCAGGACGCAGTCTGATCGCGCAGGCCGGAATCGCACTGTACCGCATCGGGACGATCAAACGTCGTCCGGGACGAACTTGGTTGCTGGTGGATGGTGGACTGGCCGATAACCCACGTCCGGCGCTCTACGGGGCACGTTATACGGCCCTGCCTCTTCAGGCTCTCTCCCGCCCTTGGGAAGAACAGGTCTGGATCGGGGGACCCTATTGCGAATCCGGCGACGTATTGATCGAAGACCTGCCTTTTCCCAGAGTGGAAGAAGGGGAATACCTTGCCATCCCCGTCAGCGGAGCGTATCAGCTCAGCATGGCCAGCAACTATAACGGAGCCTACCGCCCTGCAGTCTTGTGGATCGAAGAAGGGAAAGTCTTTCTAAATCAGAAACGCGAGCGCAAAATCTGGTGGAAATGAGGCTCTTGGCTATACTTCAGGGTCTCCGCTTTTCGTCAGATAGGGTAAAATTGAAGCAACGATATCCCTTAAGGAGCACATCGTGAGTCGCTGGCCTGGAAAATACGTTATCGGCCTTACCGGCAATATCGCCACCGGGAAAAGCGTGGTGCGGCGCATGTTGGAACATCTCGGCGCCTATACGATTGACGCCGATGCACTGGCTCATCGCGCCATTGCCAAGGGCGCGCCTGGTTACCAACCGGTGGTGGAAACGTTTGGCAAATGGATCCTGGATAGCAACGGTGAGATCGATCGTGAGCGGCTAGGGCGGCTGGTCTTCGCCGATGCAGAAGCGCTGAAAAAACTGGAAAGCATCGTGCACCCGCTGGTTTTTCAGGCCATTGATAGCATGGTGCGCCGGGCATCCCAATCGATTGTGGTGATTGAGGCCATCAAGCTACTGGAAACCGAACTGCGCCACGCCTGCGACGCGATCTGGGTGATCCACGCCCCAAGCGATGTGCAGCTCGAACGCCTGATGAAGAAGCGCCAAATGAGCCGCGAGGATGCACTTCAGCGCATTCAGGCCCAACCATCCCAGGAAGAGAAGATCGCCCAGGCAAATGTTGCTATTCAAAACAAGGGGTCCTACGAAGAGCTATGGAAAGAAGTCAGCCAACACTGGCGCGCCATCACATCGCATACCGATACCATGCCAATGGTCATCAAAGCCGCACCGGCCGGTGAACTCAGCGTCTCCCGCGGGCGCCCACGCGAAGCGGCCAAGATCGCCGAGGCGATTGCGCGCCTGAGCCACGGGCGCCGTCAACCGACAGCCGATGACATCATGGCCGCCTTCGGCGATAAAGCCTTCGTGCTCCTGAACCAGGGAGAGCAGATCGTCGGCGTGGCCGGCTGGCAAGTGGAAAACTTGGTTGCCCGCGCGACCGACATCTACGTAGATGAGAAGGTAAATCTGCATAAAGCCCTGGAGGCCATGCTCAACGAAATTGAGCACGCCTCGCGGGAATTACAATGTGAAGCCTCCCTGGTCTTCGTCAGCCCATCGCTGGCACAGCACATGGAAATCTGGAAAAGCCTGGGTTATGAACCGCGCCTGCCGGAAACCCTGGGCATACAGGCCTGGGAGGAGGCGGCGCGCGAATCGCGTCCGGCAGAGCCGCATGTGATGTTCTTCAAACAATTGCGCCAGGATCGGGTGCTCCGACCCATTTGATGTGTTGTGTCGAATATCCTGGATAATCTCTTCTTCGTCCTGCAGCGCCTGACATGGGCGAGCGTCATTGACATCCTGTTGGTGACGCTCATTTTCTTCTTCATCCTGCACAGCCTGCGCGATACTCAGGCCATGGCACTGCTGCGCGGGATGATCATCCTGATCATCCTGCTCGTCCTTCTGACCAGCTTGGTAGACCTGCCGGCCTTCTCGTGGCTGGTAAGCAACACCCTCCCTGCCCTTCTGCTGGCCATCCCGGTCATCTTCGCCCCTGAATTGCGAAGGACGCTGGAGCGAATCGGGCGCGCCGGCACGCTGCAGATCAAAACCCCAGGGGACATCCTGGCAACGGAACAAATGCTCCATGCCATCATTAGTGCCGCCAATCGCCTTTCGGCACGGCAACACGGCGCGCTGATCATCTTGCAGCGGAAAGACAGCCTAGAGGCCTATACCGAGAGTGGGGTTCGGCTGGATGCTCAAGTCACGCCGGAGCTCTTGCTACAAATCTTTTATCCCAACACACCGCTTCACGATGGCGCAGTGATCATCGCCGATAACCGCATTGTGGCCGCCGCCTGCGTCATGCCCCTTTCGACCAGCGGCATTCTGGCAACCGATCGCCAAATGGGATTGCGCCACCGCGCCGCACTGGGAATCTCGGAAGTCAGCGATGCCGTGGCCGTCGTTGTGTCCGAAGAGAGCGGTGCCATTTCGATTGCCCACGCCGGGCGCATCTGGCGCCGACTGGAGACAGAACGCCTGGAACATATCCTCTTCACCCTTTTCCGCCCTTCCAGGGAGAAAAGCCGCTCCTGGTGGACCTGGCTATGGAAAAGATAATTGCCAATCTACGCACGTTTCTCCTTGCCTTCATTTTAGCCCTGGCAGTCTGGATCTCTGCGGTCACATCCACCGATCCGGATGAGGTGCGCGTTTTCCCTTCGCCGGTGCCTTTGGAAGTAGTGGGCATGGAGAGCGGGTTGGTGAGCCTGGAAAAAATCCCCGAAAAAGTGCAAGTGACCCTGCGCGCGCCGCGTTCGGTCTGGCAAGAGCTTTTGGCCTCCCCTCAATCGGTCCATGCTGTGTTGGATATGACCGGCCTGGGCGAGGGTACACACACACTCAAGGTCCGCCTTCAGATCGATCGAGGGCCGGTGCGCGTGCTCAGCATCTCCCCTGCTACCGTGACGTTCACCCTGGAAAGCTTGCTCTCGCGACAAATGTCCCTTGAGGCCGTTGTAAGCGGAGAACCGGCCGTCGGCTATCAGGCCGGCAATATTACCCTGGAGCCTTCTACGGTGATCCTCAGCGGTCCTCGCTCCCTGGTATCACGGGTAACACGCCTTAAAGTGGAAGTCAATCTGAGCGGCGCGCGCGAGACGATCGATCGTACCCTGCCTATTCAGGCGCTTGATGAAAAAGGTCAAACCGTCAGCGGGATCAATCTGCTTCCTTCCAGTGCCCATATCCTCATCCCGATCCAGCAAATGGGCGGGTATCGTGATGCCGTGGTGAAAGTGGTAGTGCGCGGTCAGGTGGCGAACGGTTATCATCTCAGCGGAATTTCCGTCTTTCCTCCTATCGTAACGCTCTATTCCGAAAACCCACAACTGGTCAGCAGCCTTCCCGGCGTCGTTGAGACCGAACCGCTCGATCTGAGCGGATTGAAAGAGAACCTCACCACCCGCCTCGGGTTGCTGTTACCGGCAGGCATTTCGGTGATCGGCGAACAAAGCGTGTTGGTGCAGGTTAACGTGGCGGCGCTGGAAAGTAGCCTGACGCTCACATCCCAGCCGATCGAGATCATCGGGCTGGCGCCGAACCTGAGAGCCACGCTTTCCCCCTCAACGGTGGATATCATCCTATCCGGCCCGCTTCCCCTTCTCAATGCACTTCGCCCACGGGAGGATGTGCGCGTTGTTGTGGATCTGAGCAACCTGGCAAGCGGCACCTACCAGGTAAGCCCAAAGGTAGAAGTGCTGATCGAGGGGCTGAAGGTCGAATCGGTGCTTCCGGTCACGGTGCAGGTTACCATTATCCCATTATCAGAGACTCCAACTCCAACGCCATGAACGTACGCAAGCCTCTTGTCGCTCTGGTCGGACGCCCCAATGTGGGCAAGAGTACCCTCTTCAATCGCTTCGTCGGGGAACGTCTGGCGATCGTAGATGAAACCCCCGGCACCACGCGTGACCGCCTGTTCGGCAGCTGCGAATGGAACGGGCGAATCTTTGACGTGGTGGATACCGGCGGCATTGACCCTCAACACGGTGGCCAGACTCCCCTTTCGATCGGTTCGGCGGAATTTATCGAAGAAATCCGTCATCAGGCTCTGATGGCCATCGAAAGCGCCGATGTGGTGCTTTTCATCACGGATGGCGAAGAGGGGCCCACTCCCGCCGATCACGAGATCGCGCGCATCCTACGTCGCCATCAACACAAAACGGCCGAGGGAGAACTCTTTCCACCGATCTTGCTGGTGGTGAATAAATGCGAATCGGAGGCGCGCCGCGCCGAAAGTGCCTCCTTCTATGAGCTGGGATTGGGAGAACCCTACGCCATTTCGGCCTTACACGGCACCGGAACCGGCGATCTGCTAGACCGAGTTGTTCAATTGCTCCCAACGGTGGAAGAAACCGAAGCAGACGATGCGGTAAAGATCGCCATTGTCGGCAAACCGAACGTGGGCAAATCCAGCCTGTTGAACCGCCTGCTGGGTGAAGAACGGGTGATCGTCAGCCCCATTCCCGGCACGACACGGGATGCCATCGATACCCACCTGGAATATCAGGGAATATCGATCACCCTGATCGATACCGCCGGCATTCGGCGCCGTGGAAGGATCGAGCCGGGGATCGAAAAGTACAGTGTCCTGCGCTCCTTTCGTGCCATTGAACGCGCCGATGTCGTACTGCTGGTGATCGATGCTACCGTCGGGATCACGGCCCAGGATGCCCATATTGCCGGCTTTATCCTGGATGCCTGGAAATCCTGCGTGGTCATCGTCAATAAATGGGATGCCATTCCCAAAGATAGCCAGACGATGGAACAGTGGAAACAACTTATCCGTCAGGAGCTGAACTTTATGGATTACGTGCCGATCCTCTTCGTCTCGGCACGCACCGGACAGCGCGTCGATCAAATCCTGCCTACGGCGCTCCAGGTCCAGGAAGAGCGCCTGGCGCGTATCACCACCTCGAAGCTAAACCAAATCCTACAACGGGCACAGGATCGCCAATCTCCGCCTGCCCACGCCGGGCGACAGCTCAAGATCTTCTACGGCACCCAGGTACGCACCGATCCGCCCACGTTCCTGATCTACGTCAACGATCCCTCTCTGATGCACTTTTCTTACCTGCGTTACCTGGAAAATTGTATTCGAGAAGAATACGGTTTTCTCGGCACCCCCATTCGCCTGGTCACCAAAGGACGGCATGAGTAGCGAATCGCTGGCACATCTTGAGGTGGAGGAGATCGTCAGGCGGCTGCGAGAAAATGTTGCCCACATCCAACCTGGGGATGAAATCCACCCGACCGAAGGGGTCAAATGTGCCGCTGTCTTAGTGCCACTCCTGAAAGAACAAGGAGAATGGCATCTGTTGTTCACCCGTCGCACCGAGCACGTGGAAAGCCATAAGGGACAGGTTTCTTTCCCAGGCGGCGCCTGCGATGCCGGTGAAACGACCCCGGAAGAGACGGCACTGCGCGAAGCCGCCGAAGAGATCGGGCTGGACCCCAGGCGGGTGCGCGTTTTGGGGCGCTTGCCCCCTATGATCACCGTGACCCACTTCCGCGTCACGCCGGTTGTCGGAACGATCGAATGGCCGGTGGTGCTCAAAGTATCCACCATCGAGGTGGCGCGCGTTTTCACCATTCCGCTTGCCTGGCTGGCCGATCCACAAAACCGCTGGGAATTCCACCGTCCGGATCGCGGCACGCTGATCGCCTATCACCCTTACGACGGTGAGCTGCTTTGGGGAGCCACGGCTCGGATGACCCTGATGCTCCTGGAGGCGCTGTTAAAAAAATGACAGCCATCTGTTTCGATGGCTGTCTTGAAAGAAAAGGGGGACTTACTCTTCTTCAGGCTCTTCTTTCTTGCCACGCTCGATCACTTCCGGTTCGGCGGCTTCTTCTGTGACGGCCTCGCCTTCTTCTTCCGTCTCAGCGGCGGTCGCCACGACGATCAGTTCATCCGGATCTTCCAGAACGCGCACCTTATCCGAAAGCGGCAGATCGCGCACGTAGATACCATCGCCGATCTCCTTGAGCGCCGAAAGGTCCACCACAATGCGTTCCGGCAAATCGGAGGGCAGACACTCGATCTCCACCTCGTCCAAGCCGGTCACCAGAACGGCATTGTAGTCCTTGACCGCCGGAGCCGTGCCGACCAGTTCAATTGCCACGGTTGTGCGGATCTTCTCGGTCATCGAGACGGCGAGGAAATCGACATGCAACAAATGCCCCTTGAGCACATCGCGTTGCTTTTCACGCACCAGGGCCGGATATTCCTTGCCGTCGATCTCTAGCGTGACCAGGCTGGAGGTAGAAAGGTGTGCCAAGGTCTTTGCCGCCTGATGAGCATCCAGGAAGATCGGCATCGGATCAAAATGCTTGCCATAAATGATGGCCGGCAGCAAACCCTGCCGCCGCATGGCATTGACTTTCTTCCCCGTTACATCTCGGGGTGTGGCTTTGAGAACGATTTTTTCCATTTCACACTCCTCGGGCGCCTCTCACTCCCGCCACAGGGAGCTACCCTCGCCCTTTTGAGAAAATCTCACCCAACGTTCGTCGGGTGGCTATTCACCGTTTAGGATTTGCGAAAAAACGCACGGCCCAAAAGGTAAAAAACACCGGAAAGCAGGCCGGCTAACAAACCGATGATCAATGCCTCGCGACGCGAGAACAAGACCTGTACATTCCCTTCCACATGCTCTGCCAGCAAAACACCGACGCGCGCATCGTTCGCCTGAACCCGCCCGCCACGCAAAACCAGAGCACGGGTGGAAGTTAGGGACAATGTACCGCTTTGGGCATAGGCCAGTGAACATTGCTCCAGCGAGGCATCTCCCGCCCGGAGGGAGAAGATAGCCGATTGATGGGCCTTCAGGTGATCGGCATGTGCCTGTTGAACTGCCGTTTGGCGCATATCCACTTCCGCCGCCCGCAGCTCTTGTACACCGCATTGCGAGGCACGCACCATTTCTGCGGCAACTTGTGCAACGTTCGTCTGATGGAGATTCACAACCTGCGGCAGTTCCGACATGGCGACCCTCCAGGCAAAAAATGTGCCTCCTTCTGGAGGCCTGACCAAATTGTAGCCCGATCGAAGAGCTACGTCAAGGGAGAAGCGGAAGCCAAAACCGCAAACCGGCTGCGCATTTTCATTGACGTTTCCACCCCTTAGCAGTATAATAACCTCGCTTTGCCCCGGCAGAAGGTGCTGGGGCGAGTGTATGTATCCCGGCTTCCCCGGTCGTGCGCGTTGGATTTCCCGCGTAGCGCCCGGCGAAGCGAATGCCAGGAGTGAAAAGGATGAGTGAATACGTAATTCTTGAGAGTGGTGGCAAACAATATCGTGCCGGCGTAGGGGCAACGATCGAAGTGGATCGCCTGCCCAATCAGCCCGGCGAACAGATCGAACTGGATCGCGTGCTTCTTCTCGCTCGTGATGGCGAAGTGCAGGTGGGCACGCCGTTCGTGGAAGGTGTGACCGTGCGCGCCACGGTGCTGGAACACTTCAAAGGTCCCAAAGTGACCACGTTCCACTACGTGCCGAAGAAGCGCATCCGCGTAAAGGGTGGGCATCGTCAACAGTATACCCGCCTGCAAATCGAATCCATTGAGTTTTCAGAAGGCAAAGCACGCCAGAAAAGCCGCAAAGCGTAAACGGAGGTTCTTATGGCACACAAAAAAGGTGGCGGTTCCAGTCGCAATGGGCGCGACTCCAATTCCAAACGTTTAGGCGTGAAACGCTATGCCGGTCAATACGTGCTGGCAGGGAATATCCTGGTACGGCAGCGCGGCACGCGCGTCAAGCCCGGCTTGAACGTTGGCATCGGTGGCGATGACACGCTCTTTGCCCTGACGGATGGCATTGTTCACTTCGACGTGGTGCGCGGTCGTAAGCGCGTCAACGTTATCCCGGTCCCTGAGGAAGCATAACAGAGGCTCTTATGAAAGCGAAAATTCACCCCACTTATTATCCGAACGCCCGCGTGATCTGCGCCTGCGGGAACACTTGGACGACCGGGTCGACCAAGAAAGAGATTCACGTCGAAATTTGCTCCAAATGCCATCCCTTCTTTACCGGCGAGCAGCAACGCATCGTGGATATTGAAGGTCAGGTCGATCGCTTCCAGCGCAAACTCCAAGCGCGCCAGGCCTACGAGGCCGAACGCGAAGCCCGCGAACGGGAACGACGCGCCCCCTCGCGCCCGATCAGCGATCTGGACCTTGGGCCGCGCGTCGAAAAGGCGCTGCAGAATGCCGGCATTACCACCATCGGTCAGCTGATCGAGAAAATGGCCGAAGGGGACGAAGCGGTACTGGCCATCGAAGGCTTTGGCCGCAAGGCCCTGATCGACGCCCGCCGCAAACTGCGCTCGCTGGGCTACGAAGTGCCCACACCGCAAACTTCGGCAGCCTGATCGTTTCCCCCTTTACATCCATGGAGGCACGAAGAGCACTCTTCGTGCCTTTTTGTTTCCGCCAAAGGCCGATCTAAACCTCAAGGTAAGACCCGGAAAGTCGAAACAAGATGTTCGCCTTCCAGAGTAGCCGGCGTTAGGCGGTAAACCCATTCCCTTCCCAGGAAGAAGTAGCTACAACCAGGAGCGATCAAAGTGGAAGCGCAGACTTCGATCCCCGATTCAATCCTGCGGCGCACAAAGGCACCATCCAGGAATCCATTGGATTTCAACCAGGACTCCAGAGAGGATGTATCGCCAAGCGGAAAAACGTAAATTTCCAAGTCCGCGGGCTCCAGCCCCTCTTCCACGACCTTGGACATCTCGGGACGTAGAATGACAAAAGCCGCAACCGGCTGTGGGTTCAGGCCCGTCAGCCGATCTTCGGAAACACGGCGGAAGAGAAACGCCACAGGATATTCGATCGAAAAGCGATAGATGGGTTCTTCATAGAGGCTCGTGGCCATAGAAGCAGGCAAACCAGGCTTAGCGTTCTTTTCGTCTTCTGCCGCAGCGGGTTGAGTCTGACCCTTTTCCTCCGAGCTCATCCCCACCACCGGATACGTGGCGATCTGCCTCCCATTTGATGGGACCACTCCACCCTTTTCAGCAACCGGCACACAGGCAAAGAGCATGAGCAGAATCGGAAAGATAAAGCGCCGGGTCTTAAAGATCATTTTCGCACCTCTTGCGACAAACCCCGATGCAAATCGTTTTCCGCATCCGAATGCAAACTCGGTTCTCTCTGTCCAGAAGACATCGAAAGTGCCCAAAAAGTTCCCGAGGAAATTTGAAACACGTTTTACCCTATAGGCTATGTAGAATGGGACACGGATCGAAACGGATTGCGGATAAGCACGGATTACGAACCAGCCCTCACCGCTTCGCAGCGCAGGCAGTTCGGCGCATCACAGAGCAAGGCCAGCCTATCTTCGGTCAATCGCTCCCGCACCACCCTCACCAATTCGACAAGCGGAATGGCCTCCAGTCGGGCTTCACCGAGAGAGGTACAATGTGTCCGGCCTTCTAGATACGGACGGATCCTTTCAAACCCTAAGGAGCAACCGGGAAACCCCGGGCAGGCCACGACGCCACGCGGCGTGAGCGCCCAACGCAGAAACTGTTTGCGCCCGGCCAGACGTTCGGCATAGTGAATGCTGGTATTGACCGTATGATCAACTCCCAGAAGTAACACCCAACCTCCCATCTCATGGAGCACCCGGATCGGTGCTAACGGTTCGTATAAGGTCTGTACATCCAGTGCTTCATCTAGCCCGATGGCCGCAAACGAAAGGATCGGGTGACTTGTACGTCGGGCAAGCGGATGCTTGCGCAGGACTTCCGGCAATATGCCCATGAGGGGATCGGCAGGCAAATCCGGGCGGAAGAACTCCGCCCGGCTGTTATGAGGTTGCTCTGCCTGATAGTCCACTCCGTTCCAGGGCGGCCCCACCCGCGGCGTGACCATCGTACGGTACGTGAAGGTAGGCGCCATGATCCCCGGAGCAATCTCCAGGAGTGCCGCCAGTAAGGTTTCTGCGCCACCCTGGATCGGTCCGATCTTGCGCAATGAGGCATGGACGATCAGCGGCGCTCGCGGCAGCTCCAGTGAACGAAGAGCAGCGCGCAGATCGCGGAATCGCCACATCGCCTCACTTCCCTTTCCACTGCGGTTTTCGTTTCTCGATGAAGGCTTTCATCCCTTCTTTCTGGTCTTCGGTCGCAAAGAGTAAATAGAAATTGCGACGCTCGGCTGCCAGCCCTTCACTTAAGCTGGTTTCCAAGGCGGCGTTGACGGCTTCCTTCCCCAGGCGCACCGCCAGCGGCGCGCGGGAGGCGATCTCTTCTGCCAAGGTCAGTGCCTCTTCAAGGTAGCGCTCGACCGGGACGACGCGATTCACCAGACCGAATTGCAGCGCTTCTTGGGCACTCAGCGTGCGATTGTTTAGCACCATCTCCATCGCCAGTGCCTTGCCCACGGTGCGCGTCAGGCGCTGGGTGCCGCCGGCACCGGGGATAACGCCAATCGTGATCTCCGGCTGACCGAAGCGCGCCGTCTCCGAGGCAACGATCATATCGCAGGACATGGCCAACTCACACCCGCCGCCCAAGGCCCAGCCGGAAACAGCCGCAATGACCGGTTTCTTGATGCGCCGAATGCGATCGAACAGGCCGATCGTATCGCGTTCGAGCATTTCTACCGCCGAGGCCTCGGCCATCTCTTTGATATCTGCTCCGGCGGCGAACGCCTTTTCATTCCCTGCGATCACCATCGCCCCCACTTCCGGATCGGCATCGAAGGCTTCTAGTGCATCCATCAGCTCGCTCAGCAAGGTGCGGTTGAGGGCATTCATGGCCTGCGGACGATTCAGTGTGATCAAACCAACCCGTCCGCGTCGTTCGGTGAGGATGTTTGTATAGGACATAAGAGGACCTCCGGAAGAAAAATTTGCGATCCTGGGCTCATTATAAATCCGTTTCAGGTATACTTAGAGATTGATGACCCAACTCTCTCTCCCGCTTCTGGCAGGACTTGAGATCATCTTTTACGCCTGGGGGATATGGCGCATTTGGCGCTCCAACCCTGAAAGAAAAAGCGGCTTCCTGTTGACACTTTTGCTGGCAATCCCCCTCCTGGGACGAGGCCTGGTGCTCTTCCAGATGTTGCAGGGAGCAAGGCAAACGGCGACTTTCTGGGAAACCTACATTGCCCTGGGAATAGCAATTGCATTGTGGCTGCTCCTGGTGAACTTCCGGGGGCGCAATGTGCTCCGGGCAAGTGTGGCAGCTTGGCCCTGGCCATTGCTGGTGATCGGGCTGGCAGCACTCCATCCGCGCCTGCCGGAAATCATCTGGGAACGAGGGAACTACATCCTGCCACGCGAAGCGCTCCCGGCGCTTGGCGCCTTCGGCGGTTGGCTCTTCTTGGGTCTGAGCATGACGCTTTTCGCTCTGGGCGAAGCGCGGCGCCTCCATCAGCCCATGCACCGTGCCCGTTTCACTTATTGGGGGGTAATCCTGCTCCTTTTTGCCCTGGATGGTTGGATGACCTTCGTCTGGGCCATGCCCGGCTTTCATCCCGCGCGCCTGGGAATGGTGTGGGTGGTGATCTATCTGTTTACCCATCATCGGGTGAGGGCGCTGCGTGAAATCCTGCGGGTGGTCCTGATCTACCTTTCCACCATTTTGCTCATCGGGATGCTCTATTTGGTCACCACTTTGGTGACGGAACGCTTTTTGGGAAATCGCCCAAATTACAACCCGCTTTGGAGTGGAAGTCTAATTGCGTTGGGATTGGCGCTTCTTTTCACCCCGCTCCTAAACCAGGTGCAGCGGGTGATCAATCGCTGGCTACGCGCAGAACGCCCGGATGTCTCGCGCATCGTCCAACTTTATAGCCAGAATATCAGCCATATTCTGGAAATGCAACGCCTAGCACAGGTCACGGTGGCCCTGATCATGGAAACGGTGGGGCTACAGCACGGTTTTCTGTTCTTGGTGGAAAAAATCAATGAGAATGGGACAACGCGCTATCGTTTGCGCGCGGTGCGTCACCCTGCCGAGCGCCCGATCAAACCGCTGGAGCTCCCCGAAAACCATCCCCTCACCGATTTTCTGCTGCGCGGTCAACCACTGCTCCAATACGACGTGGATTTCCTGCCGGAATTCCGAGGGCTCTCATCCTTTGAGCGAGAGTGGTTGCAAGCACTGCAAACGGAAGTCTACGTGCCCGTTTTCTCGAAAGGCAACTGGATCGGCCTCTTTGCTTTTGGTCCACGGCTGAATGCGCAACCTTTCTCCGAACAGGACCTGGCCCTCCTGACTGCGCTGGGACAACAAACCGCCGTAGCACTGGAAAATGCCAAATTGGTGGAAGATCTGGTGCGCCTGAACCGTGAGCTGCGCCAGACTACCCATGCCCTGGAAAAGGCTCAACGGGAAGTGGAACGCCTGGATCGGACACGCGCCGATTTCATCAGCATTGCCTCCCATGAGCTGCGCACACCCTTGACGGTGATCCGCGGGTACGTTGAAATGCTGTTAGAAAAAGAAGATCTGGACCCGGATGTGCGCACCTTTCTCAAAAGCATGCATGAGAGCACCCTGCGCATGCACAACATCTTGGAAAGCATGTTTGCCATCACCCAGTTGACACAACATACTTCCCCTCTAGAAACCGAGATGGTCGATATCGGAGTGTTGGTTCGGGAGGCGGCAGAAGCGTTGGCACCCCGATTGGCACAACGTTCTCAGGTCCTACACATTGAACTTCCTGCTCTGCCCTTCGTTCCCGGTGATCGAACATTGCTTTCCAAGGTATTTTTCCAGCTGATCGAAAATGGAATTAAATTCACTCCCGATGGAGGACAACTGCGCGTGGAGGCCAAGCTACGACGTCCCACACAGGACTTGCCCACCGGCGGACTGGAGCTGATTTTCAGCGATACCGGCGTGGGCGTAGACCCTTCCCAACGCGAGGCCATCTTCACCAAGTTCTACCAGAGCAGTGACGTGGGACGACATTCTACCAGTAAGGTGCGCTTTATGGGCGGCGGTACAGGACTGGGGCTGGCACTCTGCAAGGCCGTGATCGAGGCCCACAAGGGACGGATATGGGTCGAGAGCCCCGGTTACGATGAAGTGCACTTCCCAGGGAGCCAGTTCCACGTTTTGCTTCCGCTCCATCCACCGTCCAGCGGTCAGACCATCCGCATGGGGAGCGCTGTGCGACAGAAATATCCATAAAGCGGTAACGTGAAGGGAACACGGAAAAGCATGGATGGGAGAGACACGAAGGAGATGGATGCAGGGGGCAAAGACAAAAGGGAAACACAGATGCACACGGACGTATATAGCCCTTCCACAAAGTAGTGCTATTTCCCCAGCCGACGAACAATACAAAATGTAGCGCCGGCTCGTTGCACGCGGAAAATTTCCGGCGCGAAGGGATTGATGCCGCGATCTTCCAAGGCGCGAGTGTTGACCAGGAGATAATCCCCGCGTTTTGCACCTTCCGGTTCTTCGCGCAGGCTGTGGACTTCGACATTCGGGCCGGCATAGGCGGCGGCGATATAGGCCTCGCGCCAGACGAAAAGCCGCACCGGGTGATCCAGCAACGCATTGAGCCGCCGGACGCTTTCTTTGTAGCAGGTGAGCCAGTAATCGGTCTCAAAGCGCCCAAAGGCGCCGGCCGGCCCTCCGATCAGGCTGTTGTAGTAGGTGTACTCATAGGGATGTAGGACGGCAATGCCAAGCACGCCGGGTAGGAGCAATAGACAGGCCAGCACCACCCGCCACACGGTGGGAAAGTGCAGGTGACGGAGCAGGGCTTCCAGGCCAAAGCCGGCCAGGTAAAAGATCGGCGGCAAGATGAAAAGGAAGTGCCGATAGTTATCGTACATCGGGGGCCGCCGCAGCAGGACATAGAGGACGGGAACGAGGAACCAGGCGGCGACGATCCCGGCTTCGGCTAAGGCGAAGCTCGGGGCGCCCGCAGGTAGCTGCGGGTCGCTAGCGTTCCGCCGGCGCGCCCGGCCCCGGCGCAGGACCAGCCCAAAGGACAGGATCAAGCCGAGGCCGGCAAGCAGCCAGGTCGGTTCCGTAATCGTGATCCACAATAAAAAGGGGAGATAGCGACCGGGAAGGGTCGTAGGTTGATAGAGGTAGCCGTTGAAGAGGACCTTGAAGGTGGCCGCGTTGTTCGACATGAGCAGGAAGACCTGGAGGAAACGCCCCAGGGGATCGCTCCAAAGGTAGGGCCAGAGGGCGATTGTGACCAGGCCGGCAACGAAAAAGTAGGCAAGCAGGTGCAACCACGGTAGGCGCGGCCGGCGCATGATGGCTACGATGAGCACCAACAGGCCGGCCAGGGGGGCGAGGACGCGCAGAACGGTGGCAAAGCCGAGGAAAAAGGCCGCCAGCAGGGTGCGCGGCCAGGAAGGCGAGCCTTCGACCCAACGATCCACCATTTCCAGGCCGAAGAGGATGGCCGCCAGGAAGGCGAAAAGGAAGGGGATATCTTTGGGGTTGATGAAGACGTGCCCCCAGATAAGGGGCTGGGTGGCGAAGAGGGCCGTAAGGACGAGGGAGACAAACGGGGAGAACCAGCGCCGCGCCAAGCGGTGGAAGAGGATCAGGCCGAGCAGGAAGGCGAGGAAATTGACCAGATGCCAGGCATCATCGCGTGCCAGGCCGAGGTGCTGGAACAATGCCGCAAAGGGTTGGGCAAAGAGCAAATAGGCCGGGCCGCGGGTTTTGTGATCGCCGGGGCTGGGACCGTAGGCCTTTTCCAGGTCAAAATCCGGGCGGAACCAGTTCAGGGGATTGTACGCATAGGGGAGAGCCTCGGCATAATCGTAATACAGAGGCTCATCCCAGCTATAGCCATAGTGACGGAAGGTGAAAAGACCGCAGAGGAGCAGGAGAAGCAGGAGATGACGCAGGCGCATGTTCAAAGGTGCTCAAGGAGATCGGAGAGCTCTTCCTCTTCCCCTTGCTGATTTTTGAAGTATTCGTTCATGAACACGGAACGCCGCAGGCGCAGCGCCATAGGAGCGACGGCGCGCAGGTCATCTAGGGTGACTTCGGTGCGGCCATCGGCAGCGGCATAGGCACGGGCGGCCTCGAACCAGGTGATCTCGGCGCGCAGGGAGTCGATGCCCATTTTTTGCACCTGTTCGATGGCGCGTTGGGCGAGGGTGTCATCCAATTTCACCCGAGGCAGGCGCTGACGGGCAAGCTGGATTTCCTGACCGACGATCTCCATTTCTTCGCGATACTGGCGGATAACCTGCATGGGATGGGTGAGATAGGCCTGGACACGGCGGTAGGCCTCCAGGCGTTCTTTCGGGTCCGAAAGGCCACGCACGATGACGCGCAGGCCGAAGCGATCCAGGATTTGCGGGCGCAGGCGGCCTTCTTCCGGGTTCATCGAGCCGATGAGGAGGAAACGGGCGCGATAGGTGGCGCTGAGCGGACCGCGGCGGACGGTGTAGGTGCCCTGGGCGGCGGCATCTAGGATGGCATCGACGATCTCATCATCGAGCAGGTTGACTTCGTCGATGTACAGGATGTTGCGATCGGCTTGGGCGAGGATGCCACGGCGCAAGCGCATGCGCTCGTGGGGTACAGGGCGCTCTTCGATATAGCCGACAACGTCCTCCAGACGGGCGTTCAGCGGGAGTTCGATCAGGCGGACGCGATCGAGACGGGTAAGCGGTTCGCCGGCGGCATATTTGCGCGCACAATCCGGACAAACGGCATCGATCCCACCCTGTTCCACATCTTCGGGGAGACAGCCGTAAAAACACAGGCTGCGTTCGATTTGGGGCAATAGGTCGAGCAGGGAGCGCACGGCGGTGGTCTTGGCCGTGCCGCGCGGGCCGATGAGTAGGATGCCGCCCACGTTGGGGTTGATCAGGCCGAGGAGCAGGGCAAGCTTCATTTCGCGCTGGCCGACGATCGCCAGGAAGGGGAAAGGCATGGGCTGTGTGACCAAGCCCTCATCCCCTTCGACGGGTTTCAGGGCGCGGCCGGCGACGTAATCAATGAGCTCGCGCAGGGAGCGGAAGGTGTGCCCGACCGGCTGTTTGCCCTCTTCTTCTTGCGGTTGTTCCTGGGGGGGAATTTCAGTCATCATGCCCGTTTTTGTTGACTAAGACGATATGCCTGCCGTTGACGGGCGGCTTCCATGCGGCGCAGGTCCTCATCGCTTTCGGGGATGAGAGGAGGCACCGGGGTGGGATTGCCCTGGTCATCGAGGGCGACGTAGACGACGTAGGCGGTGTTGGTATGGGTACGCTGGCCGCTGATCGGATTTTCGGCGATCACCTGCACTTCGGCTTCCATCGAAGTGCGCCCGGCGTAGGTGACCTCCGCCGTTAGGATCACCAGGTCGCCGATGCGGATGGGTTGGTGGAAGACCATGGAATCGATCGCCACGGTCACCACGCGGCGCTGGGCATGGCGCATGCAGGCCAGGGCGCCGGCTTCGTCGACCAGTTTCATGATCCATCCACCGTGAACATTGCCGTGGCTATTGGCATGTTCGGGTTGCATGAGTTGCGCGATCTGAATGCGCGAGGCGCGAATCGTCTTGGGAGCAAGCATAGGTCACTCTTGAACGGTTGGTTCGCTTTTACGCTCTTCCCAGCCACAATAGGGACAGAGGTCCCAGGCAAGTTCGAGTAGGCGCTGACAGGAGGGACAGGTTTTCTTCAGGCGGGTGCGACAGGTCGGGCAGATGATCCAGGCAGCATCCACCGTGCGTTCACAGCCGGGACATTGTGCCTGGGCCTCCAGCGCTTGCAGGATCATCTCCTCTTCCAGGGAGCGTTGGTAGGCTTCTTCCAGCGTCTGAGCAGGGCGCAGGAGGAGATAGAGGACAAGCCCAGGCAGATTGAGGATGGCGGTGAGCAAGACGGCCAGGATGTGGGAGAGGCGATCGGTGGTGCGCGCACGGATATCGCGATAGGTCCACACGATCAGTGAAACCCAAAGGGCGAGCAGGAATGCGGCGCCGAAGCCGCTTAGCAGGAGGATGAGGGAGTTGAGGATTGCAGGGTCGAGGGTCATTGGTGGTATTTTACCACTTATGGTCGGATGATCGTTGGTCGGGTGGTCGGGTAGTCGGATAGTCGGATGGCCTGTTGGTCGGATGGTCTGTTGATCGGATGGTTGTGGACGAGAGGCGGAAGCGGAATGGTGAGGAGCTAGCTTCGGGGAGGTGAGGTGTGCGCTGTTCCGGTCGGCAGAGAGACGAAACGGGGAAAGAGGCTACGGTCAGCAGGCGGTTTCTCATGCAGATCGGTTTTCCCCTTCCTTAGAGTATAATTCAACCCCGTATGAGCCTCGTTGCCCTTGTTCCCATGCGTCATCACAGTCAACGCGTGCCGGGGAAGAACTATCGTCCCTTGGCTGGTAAGCCGCTCTTTCACTATATCCTTGAGACGTTGCTGGCGGTGCCGGAAATCGATCGGGTTGTGGTGGATACGGATTCGGAAACGGTGATGGAGGGGGTGCGACGTTCCTTTCCGCAGGTGATGATCCTGGAGCGGCCAGAAGCGCTGCGCGGCGATACGGTGCCGATGAACGAGATTTTGCTTTACGATACGGCTCAGGTGGAGGCGGATTTCTACCTGCAGACGCACAGTACGAATCCGCTCCTGCGCCCGGAGACGATCCGTAAGGCGATTCAGACGTTCCTGGCCCATTACCCGACGTATGATTCGCTCTTTTCGGTGACCCGCCTGCAAACCCGCCTCTACGATCAGCTGGGACGGGCGATCAATCACAACCCGGCGATTTTGCTCCAAACCCAGGATTTGCCGCCGGTCTACGAGGAAAACTCCTGTATCTACCTTTTTACTCGCCAGACGCTGGTTTCACGACGCAACCGCTTGGGGGAGCGACCGCTGATGTTCGAGATGCCGCGCTTAGAGGCGATTGATATTGACGAGGAAGAGGATTTCATCTTGGCCGAGGCGCTGGTGCGCTGGAAGGCCGGTTTTGGGAAAGGAGAATGATGTTCACCGTTCTGCTCACCGCTCCGTATCTCATCCCATTCCGTGAGCGCTTCCAACCGCTTTTTGATTCGTATGGACTGGAAGTGATCGTACCGGAAGTGCAGGAGCGCATGGAGGAGGCCGATCTCCTGCGCTATGCCGGCCAATTCGACGGCACGATCTGCGGAGACGATCGCTACACAGCGCGTGTGCTAGAGGCCTGTGCGCCGCGCCTGAAGGTGATCTCCAAATGGGGAACGGGGATCGATTCGATCGACACGGAAACCGCCACCCGACTGGGAATTCGCGTTTGTCGCACGCCGAATGCCTTCACGCTGCCGGTAGCAGATACGGTGATGGGTTACATTCTGAACTTTGCGCGTCGTCAGCCGTGGATGGATCGGGCGATGAAGGAAGGTCGTTGGGAGAAGATCCCCGGTCGTTCTCTGAGTGAATGTACGCTGGGGGTGATCGGCGTGGGGAATATCGGCAAAGCGGTCACGCGCCGCGCTCGTGCTTTCGGGATGAAAGTGCTCGGCAATGATATTGTGGAGATTGACCCGGTGTTCATCGCTGAGACAGGGATCGAGATGACGACGATTGAAGATCTGCTACGGCGCTCGGACTTTATTTCGCTGAACTGCGATCTGAATCCCACCAGTTACCACCTGATCAATTCCCAAACCTTGCAATGGGTGAAGCCCGGCGCAGTGCTGATCAACACGGCACGCGGGCCGGTGGTGGACGAAGGAGCATTGATCCAAGCGCTGGAGGAGGGAAGGTTAGGTGGTGCGGCACTGGATGTTTTTGAAGTAGAGCCGCTACCGCTCGATAGTCCGCTGCGCAAGATGGATCACGTGATGCTGGCACCACATAACGCTAATTCAAGCCCGACGGCCTGGGAGCGGGTGCATCGGAATACGATCAAAAACCTGATCGAGGGATTGGGGTTAGAATGGGAGGAGGGGAGGTGGGAGAAGGTGAGAGCGTGAGAGCAGGCGAGGAGGAGAACGGGAGATGGGAGAGGAGAGATGGAAGATGAAGAGCGGGAGATGGAGAGCGGGAGATGGGAGAGGGAAGAGGAGAAGGTGAGAAGGTGAGTGGGAGAGGAGGAGAACGGGAGAGCGGGAGAACGGGAGAGCAGGAGAGCGGGAGAACGGGAGAGCAGGAGAGGAGAGATGGAGGGTGTGTGTTGGTGGATGAGGGTGTGAGGCACAGGAATGTGCGGCGAGGGGCTTTTGCCGCCTGAAAGGTGATTGATCAAGAGCAACGAACCTACCGAACGGTCGGTAGAATCGGTCGGTTTTGCAGTATAATATCCCCCGGAGGATCTATGGATTTTTCTCTTTCCCCTGAACACCAGATGGTACAAAAGATGGTGCGCGAGTTCGCGCAGAAGGAAGTCGCGCCGGTGATCCGCGAGTACGACCGGAAACAAGAACCCATTCCCTGGGTGCTTCAACGCATGGGAGAGCTAGGGTTGCTGGGCATCTCGTTCCCGGTGCGCTATGGCGGGCAGGGAATGGATTACATCTCCCTAGGATTGGCCTGCGAAGAGCTGGAGGCTGTGGATAGCACGCTGCGCGTGGTCATGTCGGTACACGTGGGGCTCTGCGGCCTGACGCTGTTGCAGTGGGGCACGGAGGAGCAAAAGCGCCGTTTCCTGACCCCGCTGGCGAAAGGGGAAAAGATCGGCTGCGGCGCCTTCAGCGAACCCGGCATGGGGTCCGATGTCGCCGCGATGCGCACCAGCGCCCGACGCGAGGGCGATTTTTACATCCTGAACGGCGAAAAAATGTGGATTTCCCTGGCCAGCAAGGCCGATTTTGCCTTGGTGACGGCGCGCACGAATCCGAACGCATCCAAGCCTTCCGAGGGGCTATCGACTTTCTTGGTTGACCTGCATTCTGAGGGGATCACCCGCGGCGATCTGCATGGCAAGATGGGAATGCGCGCCGGGTCGACGGGATGGATTCACTTCCAGGATGTGCGCGTGCCCGTCGAAAACCGCATCGGTGAGGAGGGAGAGGGCTTTAAGATCACCATGTCGGCATTCGATCATGGGCGCTATACGGTAGCCGCCGGCGCCACAGGCGTGATCCGCGCCGCGCTGGAGGCCAGTACACGCTACGCACGCGAACGCGTCGCCTTCGGCAAGCCGATCGCCGAGCATCAGCTGATCCAGCAAAAGATCGCCGCTATGCTCACCGATTACGAGATCGCCCGTCTGCTTTACTGGCAGGTTGGCTGGCTGAAAAACCAGGGGCGGCGCTGCACGCGCGAGACCTCGATTGCCAAGAAATTTGCCACCGAAGCGGCCTTCCGCGCGGCGAACGAGGCAATCCAGGTACACGGCGCTTATGGTTATATTGACGAGTATGACATGGAACGTCACCTGCGCAATATCCGCGCTACGATCATCTACGAAGGCAGTTCGGAAATCCAAACCTTGATCCAGGCCGGCTACGCTTTGGGAACGCGGCAGGATAAACCACTGCGCTGCGAAGCACCGGCCTACGATCCGGAAGAATGGGCAAAGCCCGCCTAGTCTCTCTACAGGAGGTCACCTTGAAAATCGTCACCTGTATCAAACAAGTGCCGGACGCCGAGGCGAAGATCAGCCTGGAAAACGGCAAAGTGAGCTGGGGGGATTCACCGCTGGTGATCAACCCCTTTGACGAATATGCCGTCGAAGCGGCATTGCAGCAGAAGGATAAACACGGAGCGACGGTCGTTGCCATCTGCATTGGGCCGGAATCGGCAAAGGAAGCGCTCAAACATGCCCTGGCCATGGGTGCAGACGAAGCGATCCTGATCTCGGACCCGGCGCTGGAAACCCTGGATGCCCAGGGCGCGGCGCAAGTGCTGGCCGCCGCCATTCGCAAGATTGGCGATGCCGAGATGGTGATCTTCGGGCGACAAAGCATCGATAGCGGCACCGGCCTGACCCCGGCCCAAACGGCGCGCCGGCTCGGCTGGCCGCTCCTGAGCCTGGCCGGGAGCATTGAACTGGGAAACGGACAGGTGCGCGTCGAACGGGTGATCGAAGAGGGTCGCCAGATCGTGCACGCTGCGCTGCCGGCGGTTTTGAGCGTCGTGCAGAGCATCGGCGAGCCACGCTATCCCTCCTTCATGGGCATCCGCAAAGCCTCGCGTGCCGTGATCCCCACCTGGACGTTGGCCGATCTGGGCATCTCGGCCCCGGCGCCGGTGCTGGAGCAGCGCGAAATGTTCGCCCCGCCGAGCCGCGAACAGCCTTGCGAATTCATTGAAGGAGAAACGGTTGAAGAGATCGCCGAAAAACTGGCCGAGAAAATCCTGGCGGAGAAGGTGCTATGAAGACGCTGGTATACATTGATCACTTCAAGGGCGAGGTCCAGCCGGCCTCCTGGGAAGCCTTGGGGGTCGCCAAGGGCTGGGGAACGGTGCAGGCAGTGGTGCTCGGCGCGAGCGGAAAAAACCTGGTCAAGGCCGCCTACGAATACGGTGCAGATGAAGTCTTTTTCTGCGACGATGCGACGCTGGATGATTACTACGCCGATGTGTTCGCTTCCACGTTAAGCGCGCTGGCCACGGCGCAATCTCCGGATGCGATCCTTTTCCCCACCACCACCCGTGGCCGTGAGCTGGCCGCCATCCTGGCCGTGGACCTGAACACGGGCGTTCTGGCCGATGTGACCGGACTGGAGCTAGACGGCTCCCAGATCATCGCCACACGCCCGATCTACGAAGGGAAATTGTTCGAGAAAGTGGTCTGCCATAGCCGTCCGCAGATCGCCACCTTGCGTCCCCGTGCGTTCCCGCGCCCAGCACGGGATGAAAGCCGAAACGGTACACCGATCGCTTTGGAGAAGAAAGGCGAAAGTGCGGTTACGGTGGAAGGATATGCGGTCTCGGAGAGCAGCGTCAGCCTGACCGATGCCGGTGTGATCGTCGCCGGTGGCCGTGGCGTGACCAACCTGGCCGGCGCAGATGAAGCCACCGCGGCGCGCAAGGGCTTCGAGTTGATCGGGGAGCTGGCAACGCTGCTGGGTGGCGCGGTCGGCGCCAGCCGGGCTGTGGTGGATGCCGGTTACATTCCCTATGCTCATCAGGTGGGGCAAACGGGGAAGACGGTGGCCCCGGATTTGTATATCGCTTGCGGCATCTCCGGCGCGATTCAGCATATTTCCGGCATTCGGGGCGCCAAACTGGTGGTGGCGATCAACAAGGACCCCGAAGCGCCGATCTTCAAAGTGGCTCGCTACGGCGTAGTGGGCGACCTGTTCAAGGTCGTGCCGGCACTGACCGAAGCCTTCCGCAAGAAGCTGGGAAAATAATCTGCCTGGAATGAAAAAGTAGGACAACTGCATGAGCGGTTGTCCTACAAGTTTTAAGGGGGGATGTTTGCCTATTTGATCTCGTAGGTCACATTGACGGTGACGGTGACACTGAGCTGGCCGGGTTGCACGGGCACTTCCGGCATGGCAGCAATTCCACCACCGCCTCCCTTCCCGCCCAGGAAGTAGGGGCCGGGGTAGCTTTCGCTGAAGGAGATGTTCTGGATGGTGCCCAAGGTCACGCCGCTGAGTTTGGCCACCTCTTCGGCCTGTTGTTGGGCGTTCTTGAAGGCCTCTTCGCGCGCCTTTTTGGCCGCTTCGGTCTTATCGGCAATATCGAATTGAATGCCGTAGACATTGTTGGCACCGGCTTTTACTGCGGCATCGAGTAAGGCGCCGATCTTGCTCAGGTCGCGCACGGTTACCAGAACCGTGTTCTCGACCACGTAAAAGGCATCCCCGCGCGTCCCTTCAGGACTATAGTTGTAGTTGAGAAAGATCGAGAAGTTGGTCGTTTGGATGTCTTTCGGATCGATGCCGTTCTGACGCAGGGTTTCAATCAGCTGCTGTGTCTGTAAGTTGTTTTCCGCCACGGCATCGGAAGCGCTGGGATTCTCGGTGTGAACACCGATGTTGATATAGGCGATATCCGGAGCCAGGTAGACCACTCCCTGACCGGTGACATTGAGAGTGCGCGTCTGTGGCGAGGTAGGAGAAACCGCCGCGGCACCGCAGGCACTCAATACCAGCGCCAGAACCAGCAAAACGGGAACGAACAGGTACTTTTTGGACATGGATTACCTCCATCAAGAAGTTGAAGTGCAAAATGATCGGATGCACTGCCCGTGAAACGTTACAGGAGGGGAAATTGTTCCCCATGAAGTGAAGATCGACTTTGAGCTCCGTGCTTAGCGCCCACCCCCCTTCAAATTTGCCAAAGAAGCTCCGGCCGGACGAGACTCAGAGATACCCACACCCTCACCCAGGCTCCACAACCGTTTGAGCGCGGTCAATTGCGATTTCATAACAGGACCTTTGGGGGATGCCACATTTTGGCCGTTTCTGCGTTAAATGGAATAGAGAATGAGGTGCGCGATGACTGCCGTAATCGTGATCATCCTGATCGTCGGAACCCTGCTTTTCATCCTGGCAGGTGCCGATCTGTTGCTGGCAGGCTATGATAGCGAAGAGCTGCACCGCATGGGAGTAGAACGTAGTGAGTGAGGTCGAAACAATTTTACCTACGCATACGCTCCCAGGTACGGGCGCGCTCCAGCAGGTGGGCGAAGGGGCGCAACTTCGCTACAGGCAATGCCAGGTTTCGGGTACGGGTGCGTTGATATTGTAGAACAGCGCTCCCGGCAGGTAATGCGCGCGCCTGTAGATCGAACTCCTCCCATGTCGTCCACCCTACCAAGTGAATTTCCAACCCGTAGACCCAGATATTCCCCCAATCCAGCGGTTGGATGATGCAAGCATCGGAGCGAACGGCAGAACGAATTCCCAGCCGCCCTTGCGGACGCGTCTGGGCGTGAACATAGAGCAGAGAGAAAAACGGCTCATCCAGGATATAACGGGTACGCGGGGGAAGCTCCAGTCGCCTGGAGAGAAAAGAGCCATCGGCGGCCTGGCCTCCGATCTCTAACAGCAAAGGGGTTTCTTCTTCGCTTTTCAGAACCAGCGGGGCCAAAGGGCTCCAAATTTTCGGTCGCGACCAGGCTTTCGGCAAAGGGTAAATCCAGTAAAACGGTTGGGAGCGCTTTTGGGCTTTGCGGATCTCGGCTTCGCGCTGCGTCAGGAGTGCGTAGATAAAGGCAAAAAGATAGATATCCTGAGCGTGTTGATGCGAGCGATGTTGATCCAGGGGCACCAAGGCCTGGGCCTGCAGCAATTGCTGCGGGTCACGGCGCAAGGCCTGAATCTGTGCCCGACGGGTGATGAGAAACGTCTTCAGATCACAACGTTGACCGGCCAAGGCAATATCGTAACGGTCGGGGCGGGTGAAATCCGTCTCTCCCAGGGTATCAAAGGGTATATTTTGGGCATGTAGCCAGCGTCGCAGGGCCAGCTCGGCGGCCACGCCGGCCACAATGCGCCGTAAACGTTCCAAAAGGCGCGTGCCCATACGATTATACGTATAGGCCAGGGAACGGCAGGCATAGGCAATGCCGGCTTCGGTCAGATCGGGGGTGTAGGGGAGGGTGATGAAATCTTCCGGCCGAAGCATAGTAGATACGCCATCATGCCTGTGCGAAGTAACGCGCTTCGATGTCTTGCCAGCTTTCGGCAGGAAGATCCATTGCAGAGGCCAGCAAAGGATGGACGCGGCGGATTTCCGCAGCGATGCGCAATGCCAGGCGACGCATGGAAAAGTGGGCATTGCTTGCGGCGCGTAACTGGCAGAAATGGTAGGCCTCGCGCAAGTTAAACGTGGCCAGGACGCGACGGTAAAAGCCGTTCGGCACAATGTACTGGGCGACGTGTGGATTCCATTCGGCCAGTCGCTGATAGGTTTCGGCAGCCTGCTGCATGGCGCGATGATAGGCGGCCTCCACGCCGGCCTCTCGGATCAGCTGCGGGGTGGCATAACCTAGAGAAGCGGTGAGGCGCTGCGGGGATTGGGTCATCATGCGATGGCGCTTGAACTCAAAATAGGCACCCTGATCCATGAGCAGATCAAAGGTGTAAAAGGTGTGTTCCAGCTCACGCAAGGGGGGCCGGTGACGGTTGACACCCTTCAGCAAGGCCTGAGCCCATTCGCGGCGTTGAGCTTCGGGTCCCTCCCGAACCGCTTGCAAAGCTTCGGCATAGGACAGGTTGCCATAACGGTAAAGTGCCGCGGCCAGCAGCCGCGCTTCGGCGTCTTCGTCATATTGGATCAGCACACACCAATCCGTTGGCGCAGCGGAAGAGGAGAGATTCGCGGCTTGGGCGGGGAAATATTCCTCAAGATTCTGGAGATAGGAGGAGGCATCGGCATATTTGAGTAGCGTGGGCACTTCCTGCTGCGCCACTTTTTTGACCTGTTCCCCAACTTGGCGGACTTCCTGCAGTGGATGAGAGAGCATTTTGCGAATGGCGTGTTCTAGAACACGGGCGTTGGCCGTCATGCCCAGGTTGGCCAGAGCCGAAGCCGGCAAAAGGAAACGCGCCGCATCCACATACTGCGAGCGCACGCGCCGATCCCAGGCCTCGGCGGTTTCGTTTTCGCGGCGCGGGGAGCGCTTCTCGATACAGGCGCGCAGGGCCGGCAAGATTTCCTGATAGGTCTGAAAGAGCAGACGCGTGGTTTCCAGGTAGGGCGCACGCAGCGGAGAACTTTCAATCTCCGGCGGCAGGTAAAACTCATCCAGGCTCCAGGTCTGATAACGGGTGGATTTTTCCGTGTAGGAAGCCAAGCGATTGGACTCAATGCATTCCACGGCGAGCCTGGAAACGTTTTCAAAGGCGATGTGGAGCACGGCATGCTCGGCCACCGAGGCATGGCCGTAGCCGATCACCCATTTCTCGTGGAAACGGGCACTTTGCTCCTCGTTGAGCTCGGCGGCAATTTCACGGAACGATTGCGGCGAGCGCGAGGTCTTGGCAAAGGTTACGGCGATCGTTTCGGCAGAAAGCTGACGGGGGGAGAGAAGGTAAATCTGGCGCTCCGGCATGGGGAATGGACAGGATTTACAGGATTCACAGGATTTGAATAGAATTTTTCTTTTAGAAAGAAAGATTTTTCGAGGCGATCAAAGGCCAAATCTCCGTTTCCGGGATATTTCACAAAATCAGCATGGCATCACCGAAAGAGTAGAAACGGTATCCTTCGCGTTTGGCAATTTCATAGGCCTCAAGGATGCGCTCGCGCCCGGCAAAGGCGCTGACCAGCATGATCAGCGTGGAGCGCGGCAGGTGAAAGTTGGTGATCATGGCGTCCACGATCTTGAAGCGATAGCCGGGAAGAATGTAGAGGGATGTGGAGCCGCAATAGGGATGGATGTCACCATCCTCGGTGGCGGCGGTTTCCAGCGTGCGCACCGAGGTGGTGCCCACGGCGATCACGCGCCCGCCATGTTGGCGCGCCGAGCGAATCACTGCGGCGGTCTCTTCGGTCACCTCACACCATTCGGTGTGCATTTTGTGTTCGGTGGGATTTTCCTCGGTCACCGGAGCGAAGGTGTCCAGGCCGATATGCAGCGTGACATAGGCCAGTTTCACTCCTGCGGCCTGGAGTTCTTCGAGGAGTCGCGGCGTGAAATGTAGCCCGGCCGTGGGGGCCGCCGCAGAACCCGGCTGACGGGCATAGACGGTCTGATACCGTTCGGGGTTTTCAAGCGGACGACGGATGTAGGGCGGGAGCGGCACCTGGCCAATGCGCGGCAACAAATCGTCCGGCGACCGAGAGAAGCGTAGCACGCGTTCGGCTCCCGGACCTTCGGCCAGGATGGTGGCCTCCAATCCTTCCTCCAAGAGCAGGCGCCGACCGGCGCGCAGCCCCTTGCCACCGACCAGGCATTCCCAGGTCTGCTCATCCAGGCGCCGCAGCAGCAGAATCTCCACACGGCCACCGGTTTCTTTGCGTGCAAACAGGCGAGCAGGCAGGACGCGCGTCTGGTTGAGCACGAGCACATCGCCCGGACGCAAAAATTCGCCGATCTGGTAGAAAATCCGATGTTCGATGCGCCCATCTGCGCGATGGAGCACCATTAACCGCGCCCTGTCGCGTGGCTCAACGGGTTCTTGAGCAATGAAGGATTCGGGAAGATCGTAATCGAAATCCGATGTTCGCAAGGTCATGTTTCGATTATAACTGAAAGCCCTTACGAACCGACAATCCAATTTGGCAGAACCGATCAGGCCCTGCTCTCTACGACCCTTCTTTCAAAGCACCTCTCTCGGCTCCATGGTCATCATCCGCAAGGCTACACCACCGAGAAATCCCTGCTATCACGCGCGAAGCGCCGTCGGAGAAATCCGTTCTACGTCCTGACAATTTGCGTTCAGCAAGCACGAAGAATCACACTTTGACGTGCCCGGTGACCTGCGCTATACTTGAGGCAACTTTCTCGAAAGGCAGGCTCTATCTTCCAAAAGGAGGCTCCTTATGTCCTTCAAGCTCACCTATGCTACGATGTTCAATCCCCCCGAAGAGATGCATCAGAAGTATGAAGAGGCCCTGGCGAAGGTCAAGGCCGGGTTAGGTCGTGAATATGCCATGTTCATCGATGGCAAAGAGGTCTTTGCCGAGGAGAAGTTTGAAGATCGCACGCCGATCAACACCGAGGTGGTGCTGGCGGTGATGCAAAAGGGGAACGAGCGACATGCCCAGATGGCGCTGGAAGCGGCTCGCAAGGCATTCCCGATGTGGAGTCACACCCCCTGGCAGGAGCGCGTGCGGTTGCTGCGACGGGCGGCGCAGCTGATCGAAGAGCGCATCTTTGAGCTGGGTGCGGCCATGTCGCTGGAGGTGGGGAAAAACCGCATGGAAGCGCTCGGCGATGTGCAAGAGACCGCCGACCTGATCTACTACGCCTGCTACCAGATGGAGAAGAACAACGGCTTCATCGTGGAAATGGGCAAGGACCCGCTCCCGGCCCACGATGCGACCAACATCTCCGTGCTCCGTCCGTATGGCGTTTGGCTGGTGATCAGCCCCTTCAACTTCCCCTTCGCCCTCACCGGTGGCCCGGCCGGCGCGGCGCTGGTGACCGGCAACACTGTGGTGATCAAACCGGCCACCGACACCCCCTGGATCGTGCGCCTGTTGGTGGATTGCTTCCGCGATGCCGGCATTCCCGATGGCGTGGTGAACTTCGTCACCGGGCCGGGACGCACCCTCGGTCAGGCACTGATCGATAGCCCCGAAGTGGACGGCATCACCTTCACCGGTTCCTTCGATGTGGGGATGAAGATCTTCCGCGATTTCGCCCAGCGCGACTACGTGCGCCCGGTCATCCTGGAGCTGGGTGGCAAGAACCCGGCCATCGTCTCGCGCCATGCCAACCTGGATGATGCGGCCATCGGCATTGTGCGCTCGGCCTTCGGCTTGCAGGGTCAAAAGTGTTCGGCGGCCTCGCGCATCTTCATCGAAGCCCCGGTCTACGATGAGATGCTCGCCCGCCTGAAGGACCTGACCGACAAATTGAGCATCGGCGATCCCACCGATCGGAAGAACTGGATGGGGCCGGTGATCAACCAGAGCGCCTACAACGATTTCAAGAACTTCACCGAAGAGCTCTCCCAGGCCGGCGGTCGTTTCCTGACGGGTGGTCATGTGCTCGTCGAAGGCGAGCTGGCCAAAGGCTATTACTGCGCTCCCACGTTCGTCACCGATGTGCCGCTCAGCCATCGCCTGTGGAAATACGAGATGTTCCTACCGATCAGCACGATCGCCAAGGTGGAGAGCCTGGAAGAGGCGATGCGCTATGCGAATGATGTCAACTACGGCCTGACGGCCGGCTTCTATGGCAGCGAAGAAGAGGCCGAATGGTTCTTCGATAACATCCAGGCCGGCGTGACCTACGCCAACCGTCCGCAAGGTGCCACCACCGGTGCCTGGCCGGGCTTCCAACCCTTCGGCGGCTGGAAAGGCTCCGGCGCCACGGGCAAAAATGCCGGCGGTCACTACTACCTGCCGCTCTACATGCGCGAGCAGATCCGCACCCTGGTGCGACCGAAGAAATAAGCGCTTCGGAGGCCCCTCTTCACGGGGAGGGGCCTCTTTTTATTCCACATCATGGAAGATTTTCTCTACCGCGTCGGCGTTTACTTTTTCCTCCTGGCCGTCGGCTTTTTCCTGCTTTTCGTCGCCAGCGATTGGAGCGGGGTGACGAACTTTGACTACTTCTGCACCTCCCTGCTCCTCTTCGGCATCGGCTGGTACTTCATGCGGCGCGGCGCCCCTCCGCCACCCCAAAGCGGACGTTTTGCCACGCTGCGCAGATGGCGCCAGGCCTGGCGCGAGCGCCGTCAGAAAAAGGCCGAGGGTCAGAAGAAAAAATGAGCCACGGAGAAGGATTATGTCGAAACTGATGTCTTTGCAAGAGGCCATTGCGCGCTTTGTGCACGATGGCGACCTGGTCTATGCGGCCGGATTCACGCATCTCATCCCGTTTGCGGCCGGCCATGAAATCATCCGCCAGCGCAAGCGCAACCTGACCCTGGCACGTGCCACGCCCGATCTGATCTACGATCAAATGGTGGCTGCCGGTTGCGCGCGCAAGGTGATCTTTTCCTACATGGGCAATCCCGGCGTCGGTTCATTGCGCATCGTGCGCGCCGCGATTGAACGCGGCGAACTGGAATGGGAAGAATACTCCCATTTCGGCATGATCTCGCGCCTGCAGGCCGGCGCGGCCGGTTTGCCCTTCATGCCCATGAAACAGACCGGCGCCACCGACCTGGAACGTGCCAACCCAAACATCCGCCGCGTCACCGATCCCTATAGCGGCGAAGAAGTGATCGTCGTGCCGGCGCTCCACCCGGATGTAGCCATCGTCCACGTCCAGCGTGCTGATGTGCAGGGAAATGCGCATTTGTGGGGCATCATCGGCGAACAGAAAGAGGCCGCCTTTGCCGCCCGGCGCGTGATCCTCACCGCCGAAGAGATCGTGGATGAAGAGGTCATCCGTTCGGATCCGAATCGGACCTTGATTCCCGGCTTCATCGTCAGCGCCGTCTGCCACGTGCCGTATGCCTGTCACCCCTCCTATGCCCAGGGATATTACGATCGCGATAACGCCTTCTACCTGGAGTGGGATCGCATCAGCGAATCGCCACAGGCCGTGCAGGAATGGCTGGAAGAATGGGTCTACGGCGTGCGCGATCGGCAGGAATACTGGGAGAAGCTCGGTCCGCAGGTGCACGAGCGGTTGCGCGTCAAGCCGCGTTGGAGCCAGCCGGTCAACTACGGGAGTTACTGATGGGCATTCCATCCCTGGATTTCGGCGGTCAGGGTGAAAGGCTGATCTTCCTCCATGCCAATGGCTACCCTCCCGCCTGCTATCGTCCCCTGCTCGGTGACCTGGCGCAGACCTTTCGCGTGAGCGCGCCATTGCTGCGTCCGCTCTGGTCGGATCAACCGCCGCACACGCTCAGGGATTGGCACGTTTTCAGCCACGATCTTCTGCGCTATCTCGATGAAGAGGAGTTGGAGAGCGTGATCGCCGTCGGGCACTCGGTCGGTGCCACCACGCTACTCCGTGCCGCCCTCTGGCAGCCGGCGCGTTTTCGCGCCCTCATCCTGCTCGACCCGGTGCTCTTCATGCCCTCCTTCATGCTTTTCTGGAACCTCGTCCGAATGCTGGGCTTGGGCTATCGGCTCCACCCTCTCATCCCGCTGGCTTTGCGCCGTCGCCGCACGTTCGATGATCTTGAACTGGTCTTCAAGGCCTATCGTCGCCGAGCGATCTTCCGCTATTTTAGCGACGAACACCTGTGGGCCTATATTCAGGGCATCGTCCAAGCCGGCCCGAACGGTTCGTACACCCTCGTCTATTCCCCCGAATGGGAAGCACGGGTATATTTCACCGGCGTGTGGCGCGATTGGGATCTCTGGCGCAACCTGCCCAACCTGCGCCCTCCCACCCTCATCCTGCGCGGTGCCGAAACGGATACGTTCCTGGAACGCACGGCTCGTTACCTCCGTCGCCGTGCCCCCGCCGTGCAGATCCAGACGCTGGAACAGACCACCCATCTCCTGCCCCTGGAACGCCCGCAAGCGATTGCCCAGGCGATCCGGGCATTCCTCGAACGGAGTCAGAGCCTATGAGTGAACTGAGCTATTCTGCGGCCGAACTGATGATCATCAACGCGGCGCGCCTGCTGCGTGATGGTGATGTGGTTTTCGTCGGAGTGGGACAACCCAACCTGGCCTGTAACCTGGCCAAACGCACCCATGCCCCGAACCTGGTGATGATCTACGAAGCCGGTGTGATCGGCGCCGAACCGGCGCGCCTGCCCCTTTCGATCGGCGATCCGACCCTGGTCAGCGGCGCGCTTTCGGTGGTGAGCATGTACGATATCTTTGCGCTCTACCTACAACGCGGCAACGTGGATGTCGGTTTTATGGGCGGCGCGCAGATCGATAAATACGGCAACATCAACGCTACCGTGATCGGCGATTACGCCCATCCTAAAGTGCGCCTGCCCGGCTCCGGCGGCTCCCAGGAGATCGCCGCGTGGGCCAATCGCTGTTACATCATGACGCCGCACCAAAAGCGCCGCTTCCCGGAACGCGTGGATTTCCTGACCTCCGCCGGTTTCCTTTCCGGGCGCGAGGAGCGTCAGCGCCTGGGGTTGCGCGGCAAAGGGATTGAAGCCGTCGTGACCGATATCGGCATCCTCGAGCCGAACGAGGAGGGCGAATTGATCCTCACCGCCCTGCACCCCGGCCGCACGGTGGAGGAAGCCAAAGCGAACACCGGCTGGGAGCTGAAGGTCGCCGCCACGCTCCGCCATACCGAACCCCCGACCGAACGGGAGCTCTATATCCTCCGCCAGGAGCTGGATCCGCAAGGGATTTACTTGAAGTGAGCAGGTTTCCCTTAGCCCGGCTGGGCGTGCTGATCCTGGTGCTGTTCACCGCGTGCGGGAACCCTCCGCCTGCCCTCTCTCCCGCGCCGTTGCCGACTTTATCCCTCCCCACGGCTACCGCCTTGCCCTTGCCGAGCGCCACGCCGACGGTCACGCCTTCGCCGCATCCGCCCTCGCCCACGCCCGATCCCGCGCTCAATCCGCTGACCGGCCTGCCGGCGCCGCACCCGGAGCTGCTCCGTCACCGTCCGGTAGCGATCAAGATCACCAACTTCCCGCGCTATGTGCGCCCGCAATCCGGGCTTTCGCGCGCCGATGTGGTGTTTGAATATTACATCGAGGCCGCGCTGACGCGCTTCATTGCCGTCTTCTACGGAGACGAGGCCGAACGGGTAGGACCGGTGCGATCCGGACGCTATTTCGATGCCCACGTGGCGCGCATGTTCCAATCCTTTTTCGTCTTCAAGTTCGCCGATCCGCGCGTGATGGACTATCTCCTGCATAGCGATCTCGCCCCGTACCTGCTGGTGATCGAGCAGGGAGAGTGTCCCCCGTTTGCGCTGGGCAAGAACACCTTCGATAATTACAACAACGTCTTCTTCGACCTGGTAAAATTCCGTCAAGTTTGCACGGCGCGCATGCCGGCCGAAGATCGCCCGCCCGATTTTCGACCCCTGGCCTTCGACCCTACCCCTCCCAGGGGAGCCGCGGGAGTGCGCATTTCCATTCGCTATTCCGACGATAGCTACCACTTCTGGAGCTACGATCCGCAAAGCGGGCGCTATCAGCGCTACCAGGAAACCGCCGATACGCGCCAGGGAAAGCCAGAGGCCTATGCCCCGTTGACCGACGCGCTGGATGGCCGCCCGATCCTGGCAGATAATGTAGTGGTGCTCTTCGTGCGGCATACGTTTGCCAACCGCTTTGATAAGGACGACGAGGTCTTCCAAATCGAGCTGGAAGGGTTCGGGCCGGCGGTGCTCTTCCGGGATGGCATCGCCCAGGAGGGCTTTTGGCATCGGGATGAAACGTACCAACCGCTACGATTGACCGATGCCTATGGGGACCCCCTGCCCTTGCGCCCCGGCGTGACGTTCTACCAGGTGCTCGGCCTCTCCTCTCGCTACTGGTCGGCCGCCGATGGTTGGCATTTTATTTTTCAGTTTCCATAAAGCCCTTACTACCGTCCATGCTCTACCGTCCATCGTCCACGGTCTACTGTCCACTGTCCAAAACCGTCCACCGTCTACCATCCACCGTCTACCGTCCACCGTCTATCGCCCATTCTTCTCTGGAGGTGTTCTATGGATCTCGGTTTGAAAGACAAAGTTGCTCTGGTCACTGCGGCCTCGAAAGGCTTGGGGCGCGCTGTGGCGCATGAATTTGCCCGCGAAGGGGCGCGCGTGGTCATGTGTGCCCGTAGCGAGGCACTAGAAGAAGCGGCACAGGCGATCCGCGCAGAAACGGGTGCCCATGTGCTCGCCGTACGCGCCGATGTCACCCGTCAGGAAGATGTGGAGGCATTGGTCGAGGCCACGCTGCGCGAATTCGGGCGCATTGACATCCTCTTCGCCAATTCCGGCGGCCCGAAACCGGGCAATTTTCTCAACCTGACGCCACAGGATTGGGAAAGTGCCGTGCAGCTGGTGCTGATGAGCACCGTGCGCCTGTGCTATGCCGTCGTGCCGCACATGCTGCGCCAGGGCGAGGGGAGCATCGTTGCCAATCAATCCTATTCGGTCAAACAGCCGATTGATAACCTGATCCTCTCGAATTCGATCCGTATGGCCGTGATCGGGCTGATGAAATCGCTGGCCAATGAGCTTGGTCCCAAAGGCATCCGCGTCAACACCATCAACCCGGCCTGGACGCTGACCGAGCGCGTCCAACAGCTGATGGCCGATCGCGCCGCACGCAACGGGACGAGCGTTGAGCAGGAGATGAGTCAGATCACGGTGGATGTGCCACTAGGGCGCATGGGCACGGTAGAGGAATATGCGCGCACCGTCGTCTGGCTGGCCTCGCCGGCGGCTTCGTTCATCCACGGCCACGCGCTGATGTTCGATGGCGGCGCCGTACGGGCGACCCTGTGAAAGCCTTTGCCCGCCTTTCCTTTCTGACGCGCACCTCCCTGCTCCTGGGCTTCTTTTTCGCCCTGGATAAGGGGCTGGCTTTCCTGCGCTCCATCCTGATCGCCCGCACCTTTGGCCTTTCTTTCGAACTGGATGCCTTCAATGTGGCGAACAACCTGCCGGACCTGCTCTTTGCGCTCATCTCCGGCGGCGCGTTGGCCATGGCCTTCATCCCGCTACTCACCGAAAAACGCACCCTGGAGGGTTCCTCGGCTGCCTGGGATCTATTTTCGCGCGTCGCCAACCTGGCTTTCACCGTGACCGCAATGCTGGCCGTGTTGATCGCCATCTTTGCGCCGCAGATCGTGCGCTCGGAGATCGGCATTGCGCCCGGCTTCGATGCGGAAAAGCAGCGCCTGATCGTCAGTCTGATGCGCCTGAACCTGATCGCCACGCTGATCTTTTCGCTGAGTGGACTGGTGATGGCGGCTTTGCAGGCGCATCAGCACTTCCTGACCCCTGCGCTCGCTCCCAGCCTGTATAACCTGGGACAGATCTTCGGGGCCCTTTTCCTGGCGCCGCGCTTTGGCGTGCATGGGCTGGTCTATGGCGTCATTCTGGGGGCTGTGCTTCATTTGGGCGTGCAGGTTCCGGCGCTCATCCGCTACCGTTTCCGCTGGACTCCCTCACTGCGCCCCGATGCGGCGGTGATCGAATCGTTGCGCATCTTCGCTCCGCGCCTGCTCACCATGTTTTTCATCCAGCTCATGTTCATCGCCCGCGATAACCTGGCCTCGCGCCTGGATCAGGTCGGCGCGATCTCGGCGCTCACCTATGGCTGGATGATCATGCAGGTGCCGGAGACCCTTTTAGGGACGGCGCTGGCGACCGCCTTGTTGCCGACCCTTTCAGAATACGCGGCGCGCCGCGAGTGGCAGGCCTTCTGGCGCGGGATCGATAAGGCGTTGGGACTTCTGATCGCTCTGACCCTGCCGGCCGCCGCCATCCTGAGCGTGATCCTGGAGCCTTTGCTGGGTGCCGCTTTCGGCTTCGGCACGGAAGGCACAACCTTACTGACCTGGACTACCCGCGCCTACCTGATCACGCTCTGTGGGTACGCGTTGCAGGAAGTGCTGGCACGCGCCTTCTACGCCCGCAAGGAGCCACGGCTACCGCTGTACGGTGTCTTGCTGCGCATGGGGATTTACCTGAGCTTCGGCATCTTCGCTGTGCGTCGGTTTGCCTCCATCGGTGCGCCGCTGATCGCCCTGGCCGAGCTTGCGCTGACGGTGGAGGCCATCTTCCTACTTGTGCAGCTGCGCCGGCGCTTATCCCCTCTTTCGCTTGCTGCCGAGGGCGGAATGGTCTCTGCCTTTGGGCGCGGGCTGCTGGCGGCGATCCTGGGCGGCGGGGCAGCCTGGCTGGCCTTTCGCCTGCCGTTACCACCTGTATTCCAGGCGATGTTCGGAGGTCTTTTCGGCCTATTGCCGACCTTGCCCCTTTTGCTCCCGGAACTGCGGAAGTTTGAAAAGGGTGAGCGCTTCCCCGCCGCGTAGTAGCGCAAATGCTTGCATTTGCGCATGCACAAACGCAAAAGCGTTTGTCCAACAATAAAGAGGAGAGTATGCATACCGATCCGGATTTCAATCTCTACCATCCTCATCCTTTGCTGATCGTCATCTCCGGCCCTTCGGGGGCCGGCAAGGATACCCTGCTCCAACGCATGCAGGAGCGCAACTTGCCTTTCCACTTCGTGGTCACCGCGACGACGCGCCCGCCGCGCCCGAACGAGGTGCATGGGAAGGATTACTTCTTCGTGAGCAAAGAAGAATTCGCCCGCATGATCGAGCAGAACGAGCTGCTGGAATACGCCATCGTCTACGGAGATTACAAGGGGATTCCCAAACAGCAGGTGCGCCAGGCGCTGGCCAGCGGCAAAGATGTGATCATGCGCATCGATGTTCAGGGCGCGGAGACGATCCGCAAGCTGGTGCCGGAGGCACTGTTGATCTTCGTCACCGTGGAGAGCGAAGAGGAACTTGTGCGCCGCTTGAAACGTCGAAAGACGGAAAGCCCGGAAGAGCTCGCCTTGCGCATTGCGACGGCGCGCAAGGAGCTCCAACGGGTGGAAGCATTTGATTACGTGGTGGTGAACCACGAATACCGCCTGGATGAGACGGTGGACATCGTTTCGGCGATCATTACCGCCGAGCATCACCGCGTGCATCATCGGAGAATTTCGCTATGAGCGAAGAACCTGCATCCACATCCGAGGGGCCTGTTGCGCTGAGATTGCCGCTGCGCGCCCACGCGCCGCTGGTGACCTATACGATCATCGGAGTGACGATCGCCTTTTACGTGCTCCAGCAACTGAGCCGAATTTTCTTCGGCTATGCGCCTTTCGGCATGGATTGGCTGGAATATTTCGGGGCGCGCATCAATTCGGCCATCCTGGCCGGGCAGTTTTGGCGCTTGCTCACTCCGGCCTTGCTCCACGGTTCGATCTTGCACATCGGCTTCAATATGTACGCCCTGCTTTCCTTCGGCACGTTGCTCGAACCGCTGATGGGACACAAGCGCTTTTTGGCGCTCTACCTGCTCAGCGCGCTGAGTGGGAATGTGCTTTCGTTCCTGTTTTCCGGCGGATATTCGATCGGGGCTTCAACGGCCGTTTTCGGGCTGGTGATCGCCGAGGGGGTGTTCTTCTACCGTAACCGCCAACTTTTAGGACACCAGGCGCGTCAGGCGATCGGGAATATCGTGTTTATCGTCATCGTTAACCTGTTCCTCGGTCTTTCGCCAGGGATCGACAATTGGGGGCACTTGGGAGGACTCCTCGGCGGGTTGGTCTTTGCCTGGTTTGCGGCACCGCGGTATCGGGTGGCGTCAGCCACGAGTGCGGAGGGCACTTTCTATACGGTGGAAGATGAGATCGGGCCGGGGCATGTGCGCTTCGGCGCCGCGTTGGTCCTTGTCTTTTCCCTTTTCCTTCTGCTGGTAAAATTCATCTAACACGGAGGCAGGATGAAGCAGATCGTTCGTCGCGGGATGTATTTTGAGGAGTTTGAGGTTGGTCAGCGCATCGTTTCGGTGGGGCGCACGGTGACCGAGAGCGATGTGGTGACCTTTGCCGGGCTTTCCGGTGATTACAACCAGATTCACACCGATGCCGAGTTCAGCCGCGGTACGCCGTTTGGAGAGCGCATCGCCCACGGCCTGCTCGGTCTTTCGATCGCTTCCGGGTTGGCGATGCGCACCGGTGTGCTCGAGGGGACGGTGCTGGCCTTCCGCGAGATCAACGAGTGGAAGTTCGTCAAGCCGATCCGCATCGGGGATACGATCCATGCCGAGCTGGAAGTGGTGGAGACGAAGGCCATGCCCCGCATCGGCGGCGGGATGGTGGTGATCGCCGTGGAGGTGATCAATCAACAGGGCGAGGTGGCCATGCGCGGGCGCTGGACGGTGTTGGTACAATCTCGTCCGCAAGAGGAGGCCTGATGGTTTCCGATGAGGAACGGCGCATTTTGGCTTCCGAGCAGGAGACCCAGGCCGAGCCACCGGCCACCCCTGCCCAGAAGCCGATCTGGCTGGATGAATATAACTTGCCACGTCCGGGCTATGTGCCGGAACGCGATGTGGAAGGGACGCGTGTGAGCCGGGCGGCCTATGAGCCGGCCACGCACCCGCTTCCACCGCCACCTGCTTCGGGAGGGGGGACGCTTCCGCAAAGCCTCGGATGTACCTTGTATGTTTTCATTGCCGCACTGTTCCTCATCGTTTTGGTGTTGATTGCCGGTACTTCTTTCTTTCTCTACCAGTATTATTCGATCGCCCGTACGCTGCCCGATGTGGGGGAGCTGCGCCAGCGCTCGGCACAATTCGAGACGACGCGTATTCTGGATCGCAACGGGAATGTGCTCTATGAGATCCTCGATCCGAACGCCGGTCGCCGCACGTATGTGCCGTTGAGCAAAATTTCGCCCTTGCTGGTAGCCGCTACGATCGCTACGGAAGATAAGGGCTTCTATTCCCACCCCGGCTACGATATTTTCGCCATCCTGCGCGCTCTGTGGCAGAACTATACGCAGGGAGAGATCGTCTCCGGAGCCTCGACCATTCCACAGCAGCTGGCGCGCGCTCTGCTCCTTTCGCCGGAAGAACGTACCCAGCGAACCTATCTGCGGAAGGCGCGGGAGATCATCTTGGCGGCGGAGATCACCCGGCGCTATTCTAAAGATGAAATCCTGGAGCTCTACCTGAATGAGATTTATTACGGCAACCTGGCCTACGGCATCGAAGCGGCGGCCGAAACCTACTTCGGCACGACGGCCGATCGGCTGACGCTGGCGCAGGCGGCTTTTCTGGCCGGCCTGCCACAATCGCCGGCGGTTTATGATGTATATACCAATCCAGAAGCGGCGTTTCGCCGTCAGCAGGATGTGTTGCTCCTGATGGTGCGCGCCAGCCTGGAGCAGGGGTGCATTCGGGTGAGCAATTCGCCGCAGCCGGTGTGCGTGGACGCGGAAATGGCGGCGCAAGCGGCAAAGGAGATCCGTTCCACGCCGTTCCGCGCGCCGCAGATCACCATGCGCTACCCGCACTGGGTGAACTACGTGCGTCAGATGCTGGAGGAGCAGTACGATGCACAAACGATCTACCGCTCCGGCTTTACCGTCTACACGACCCTCGACCCGGCGCTTCAGGATGTCGCCCAGAGCATCGTCCGTGCGCAGGTGCAGGCGCTGGCCGATCGTCACGTGACCAACGGTGCGCTAGTGGCCATCCGCCCGGCAACCGGAGAAATCCTGGCGATGGTCGGTTCGGCGGATTTTTATAACGAGGCCATTTCCGGCCAGGTGAACATGGCGATCAGCCCCACCCGTCAGCCGGGGTCTTCGATCAAGCCGATCACCTACGTGGCGGCATTTGAGAAAGGCTGGACGCCGGCCACACTGATCTGGGATGTGCCGAGCGAGTTCCCGCCTTCCGGCGATCCGAACGATCCGCGTCCGCCCTATAAGCCGGTCAATTACGATGGCAAGTTCCACGGTGCGGTGACCGTGCGTTCGGCGCTGGCCAATTCGTATAACATCCCGGCGGTAAAAGCGCTCCAGTTCGTAGGGATTTATGACGACCCCACCACACCCCAGAAGGACGGCATGATCGCCATGGCCGAACGGCTGGGGATCACTTCGCTCACCCGGCCGGACTACGGCCTTTCGCTGACCCTGGGCGGCGGGGATGTGAGCCTGCTGGAGATGACCGCGGCCTACGCGGTATTTGCCAACGGTGGGAAGCGCGTGCCACCGGTCGCCATCCTGCGCATCACCGATCGCGAGGGGCGCATCCTTTACGAATATCAACCGCCGCAAGGCGAACAGGTGATCCGCGCCGAACATGCTTTCCTCATCTCTTCGATCCTTTCAGATAACGAGGCACGCGCGCCGATGTTCGGACGCAATTCGGTGCTCAATCTGCCCTTCCCGGCGGCGGCCAAAACCGGCACGACCAACGATTTCCGCGATAACTGGACCTTGGGCTATACCCCCGACCTGGCCGTCGGCGTTTGGGTAGGGAATGCCGATTACACGCCGATGCAAGGCGTCTCCGGCGTCAGCGGTGCCGGACCGATCTGGGCGCAATTCATGCAGTCGGCGGTGCCTTACGTCACCGGGGGCAAGCCACGGGGCTTCACCCCGCCGCCGGGGATCGTCGAGCGCGTCATTTGTGCCCTTTCGGGCACCGAGCCTTCGCAATGGTGTCGCGACCAGCGCACGGAGTTTTTTGCCTTCGATCAGCTTCCGCTCCCGGCCGGGCGCGATCTGCTCCGCAAGGTGAAGCTGGATACTTGGACAGGCCTGGAGGCCTCGGATGCCTGCAAAGATTTCACCACTGAGGAATGGGTATTGAACGTGGAGGATCCCTGGGCACGCAAATGGCTGAAAACACCCGAAGGTCGTGCCTGGCTGGAGGCCCACGATCTGCCCAAGGATTTCGTCTTCGCTCCCAAGCGTGAATGCCGCGCTTCCGACCCGCGGCCGCGACTGGAGTTCATCGGTCTGGTGGATGGCCAGGATATCACCACACCTTTGCTGGAGGTGCAGGCGATCATCGAAGGCGAAGGGATGCGTTCCTGGCGATTGGAATACGGCCTGGGGCCGGAACCACGCCAATGGCAATTGCTCGCCGAAGGGCGCGCGCCACAACCCCAACCGGCGACCATCGCCGTGCTCGACTTGAATCAGCTATCCGGGCGCACCTTTGTCTTGCGCCTTTACCTGGAAGGAGAAGAGGGCTACGCCGAACGCCGTATCCAACTGAACCTCAGCCTGCCCACGCCGACCCCACCGCCCACCTTCACCCCCATCCCATCACCGTTCCCCACCTTTACCCCTACTCCGATCGTGGTGACCTCCGTGCCGACCGACACCCCTACCCCTGTGCCCACGGACACTCCCTCCCCCACGCCGATTCCATCCGAAACGCCAACGCCTTAGGGGAGGACGGCGGATGGTGGACCGTAGACCGTGGACGGTGGACAACAGACCGTGGAACACCCCAACCACCCCGACCATCCGACCACCCGACTACCCGACCATCCGACCAACCAACGTCTAGTATAATTTCCAAACAATCTCCATCTCAAACCACGGAGGTGCTCATGCTCACCATCAGTGCGATTAAAGCCGATGTCGGCAGCATCGGCGGTCACACCCGGCCCTCACAGGCCATGTTGGAAGTCGCCCAAGAGCGGCTCCGGCAGGCCCAAGAGGCACAGGTCATCACCGATTTCGCGATCACATTCACCGGCGATGACCTGTGTCTTTTAATGGTGCATCGTCACGGGAGCAACAGCCCCCAAATCCACGGCCTGGCCTGGGAAGTCTTTCGCCAAGCCGCCGAGATCGCCCGTGCCCAAGGGCTCTATGGGGCTGGCCAGGACCTGCTGAAGGACGCCCCTTCCGGCAACGTGCGCGGTGCCGGGCCGGGAGCCGCCGAGATCACCTTCGATGAAACCGCCAAAGAGCGCCCCGCCGAACCGTTTTTGGTCTTCACTGCCGATAAATGTGGCCCCGGCGCCTATAACTTCCCCTTCTGGGCCGTCTTCACCAGCCCACTCTATAACGGTGGCCTGATGCTCCCAAACATGAAGCCCGGCTTCAAGTTCCGCATCATTGACATGGAACATGCCGGCGGCGATCGGGTGATCGAACTCGTCTCGCCCGAAGAGCACATTGACCTGGCGATCTTGCTGCGCGATGAAAACCGCTTCGGCATTCAGGCCATCTACTCACGCAAATACCCGCATCAGCAGGTCGTAGCCATCTCCACCGATCGCCTGCACACCATCGCCGGCGAATACAAAGGCAAAGACGATCCGGTCGCCATCGTACGCACCCAGGGCATCTTCCCCGCCCCGGAAGAGGTCGTCATGCCCTTCGTCGTCGCTCCCTATGTCGCCGGTGATGCGCGTGGCAGCCACACCATGCCGCTCATGCCGGTCGCCATCAACACCCCCGTCACAGGCCCCTACTGCTTGCCGATCGTCGCCTGTGTCGCCTACTCCGTCAACAAAGAAGGCAAACTCTCCGAAGGCGTGGATATGTTCGGCAACCCGGCCTGGGATCACGTGCGGCTAAAAGCGCAGCAGAAAGCCGAGTGGATTCGTCAACAGGGCTTTGTAGGCGCGGCCATGCTCCCCATGCAGGAACTGGAATACAGCGCCTTCCGCAAATCCCTCGACGAACTGGAGCAACGCTTCACCATCCAATGACCCTGCACATCTCCAGCCTCCAGAATCCGCGCATCAAAGAGCTGGTGCGCCTGAGCGAAGCGCGTCGCCATCGTTTGGCAAGCGGCAAAATGTTAGTAGAGGGGCGGGATGAGATCCGCCTGGCCCTCGAGGCCGGGCACCGCCCCCTGAGCCTTTTCCTCGTCCCCGCGTTGGGCGCCTCGCTCGCGGACCTCGGGCTCTCAGCCGGCGAAACCGAAACGTTTACCGTCACCGAAGCAGTTTTTGCCAAGGTCTCCTACCGCGAACATCCGGATGGCTATCTGGCCGTCTTCCCCTTGCCCCAGCGCTCCGTGGAGGAACTTAAGGAGAAATCGTTGCGCTTCGTCCTCGTACTGGAGGGCATCGAAAAACCGGGCAACCTGGGTGCCATCCTGCGCTCGGCCGATGCCGCCGGCGTCGAAGCCGTATTGCTATGCGAACCGCGCGTCGACCTGTGGAACCCCAACGTCATCCGCGCCAGTCGCGGCGCCATCTTCAGCGTCCCGGTCTATACCCTTCCAAATCCGGAAGCCCTCCAGCTATTACGGACAAAAGGCCTGCGTCTACTGGCGGCCATGCCCCAAGGAAACGAACGCTACTACTCCCTCGATCTCACCTGCCCCCTGGCTTGGATACTAGGCACGGAGGATAGAGGCCTCAGTCCCTTCTGGCAAGAGGCCTGTGATGCCCAGGTTGCCATCCCCATGTTCGGGCGCGTCAACTCGCTCAACGTCTCCGTTGCCACCGCCATCTTGCTCTTTGAAACGCTCCGCCAGCGAGCCGGGTAGAATCGTCCCTTGTTCCCAAAATCCCCGCTTACACTCGGCGACCTGTATTTGAGCCGCAATCCCAAGAGTGTCTCTTCAGCACTTGCAAGTATTCTGCAACGCTAAATTTACACTTATGTGCTAAGATTTGGCCGTTCAAAAACATCTTCGCCTGCAAAAGCATACCCGGCCCGAGCCACTTTCCCCCAAAAATTGCTGCCTCGAGTGCAAAAAGGCCTTCCCAATCTTAGGAAAACGGCTCTTGCTCGCAAAAATCTGCTTGCGTACAGTTGCGAGCGATTTTTTAGATTAATTTTTGCTTTATAAAATCTGTGTTTGCCCATATCTCCGCGCTCATCTGTTTCCTTTTTCGATAAAGAATGTAAATGGGGCTTCTGCGGCAGAGTCGGCGATTGTCTATGTCCTAACTTAACAAATTTTATAAACAGATCTACAACAGTTCCAAATATTGCCGGCTCTTCTTCCAAAGCACAGACAGATTCCAGGATCGGTTTTTCCAAGGCCATCCTTCTCAAATCCAATCTTCGTGGCGAGTCAACCCTCCTTCTGGGAGGGTAAGGTACCCTTTTACCAAACTTCCCGATCCTCAAGGAGAACCTATGAAAAGTATTTTCCTTCTCGTCCTCATCTCATTGATCTTTGTGCTACAAATCTGGTTGCCTCCTACCGCAACCCAAGCCCAAAGCACCGTAAACTACTCCCTGCGCTTCTTCGGCCACGGCAGCGATAACATCGACCGCCTGCGCATCCCCATCGACCCCCACACCGTCGCCGATGTCGGCACCGATTTCACCCTCGAATTCTGGCTACGCGCCCTCCCAGGCGAAAACGCCGGCACCGCCACCTGCGGCGTCAAAGACGGCTGGATCACAGGCAACACCATCTTCGACCGCGACATCTTCGGCCCGGCCGACTACGGCGATTGGGGCATCTCCCTTTCCAACGGCCGAATCGCCTTCGGCATCACAAAAGGCAGCAAGGGCACAACCCTGTGCGGCCGCGCAAACGTCGCCGACGGCACCTGGCATCACATCGCCGTCACCCGCCGCGCCTCCGACGGCCTGATGCGCATCTTCGTCGACGGCTGGCTCGATGCCCAACGCTACGGCCCCACCGGCAACATCTCCTACCGGAATGGCCGTTCCACCCCCTACGAAAACGACCCCTACCTCGTCATCGGCGCTGAAAAGCACGATGCCGGCCCGGAATTCCCCTCCTTCAGCGGCTGGCTCGATGAGATTCGACTCTCCTCCGGCATTCGTTACTCCGCCGCCTTCCAGCGTCCATCCGCTCCCTTCTCCCCCGATACCCGCACCCTCTTCCTCTACCACTTCGACGAAGCCTCCGGCGAAGGCGCCTGTAACCCAACCATCCCCGATGCCGCAGGACGCGTGGATGCCGAATGTCGCTTCGGCGGTGATGCTCCCGCAGGACCCGTCTACAGCCTCTCCTCCCCATTCGCCGCTCAGCGCATCGCCATCCCGGCCTATTTCGACCCAGGGCCGCTCTGGGATCAGCTCACCAACGCCGCACCAACCGTCGGCCTGGCCGTCATCAACCCCGCCGGCGGCCCCGGCAGTGCCTCCGACCCTGCCTACCTCACCACCGTCCAACAGGCGCAGACGCAAGGCATCACCGTTCTGGGCTATGTCGCCACCGGCTACGGCCGCCGCAGCGCCACCACCGTCAAACAGGAAATTCAACGCTACTTCACCTGGTACGGCGTGAACGGCATCTTCCTCGACGAAGCCAGCACCAGTTGCCTGCGCCAGCCGTATTACCTGGACTTGTATCGTTTCATCAAGAAACTGCGACCCGGCGCCCGTGTCGTGATCAACCCCGGCACCAACACCGCCGAGTGTTACATGAAAGCCGCCGACATCATTGTCAATTTTGAAAACACCTACTCGGCCTACGAGAGCTGGATGCCTGCAACCTGGGTGTATAAATACCCGGCGGCGCGCTTCTGGCATCTGGTGATCGCTGCCGATCAGAGCCAGATGGTACAGGCGGTGCAATTCTCCAAGGCGCGCCATGCCGGTTGGGTCTATGTCACCCCCGATGACCTGCCCAACCCCTGGGATAGCCTGCCGGAAGAGCCGTATTGGTCAGATGAGCTAGGTGAAGTGAATGCTTCGTTAGCGGCTACGGATGAATGGAGTCAGCATGCACACGATGCACAGCATACCGGATATACCTCCCAGGTAGTCCCTCCTCCCTGGAAGTTACGCTGGATATGGAATGGCGTCACTTCCAGCGGTGGAATTCGCAAAGTTACCACCAGTGGCACGTTACCCCGGAATGTACAACCTGTTACAGGGGGTGGGCGCGTGTATATTGCTGCAGGAAGTGATGGTGTCTTCGCTCTTAGCGAGGCCAGCGGGACACAGCTCTGGAGGCGTGGCGGAATCGGAAATGTGAACTCGACCGTCGCCTATGACGCAGATACACAGGCAGTGTTTGCAGTCTCAGCAAATGGAACGCTCTACAAACTGCGTGCAGGTGACGGAGTGATTTTAGGCAGCTTCAATTCCGGTAAGACCAGCTCACTTCCTCTTCCCCCGATTATTACCCAAAACAGGGTTATTTTCTCAATGGGAGATTCTGTCTTTGCCATCAACAAATACACGATGGAGCACCTCTGGACGTATGCTGCGGGAGCTACCGTAGCCGTTCCGCCTGCGTTTTCCCCCTCCCGGAACCTAATAATCGTGGCCACCGAACCCGACCTGTACGTCCATGCCATCAACTATACAAATGGTGCTCAAATATGGCGAGTAAGACCGGTCTCTGTGGGACGTTCGTTTACTGACCCAACCGAATACCGTTTCGGCTGGCCTGTTATTGCTGAGAATTCAGGTTACGTTTTGATAAAGGCGAGGCTCGATTGGGATGTTCTATGGAGAACTTGGCCTCGCGATAATGCTTCTATGAAACAACTGCTGGCCGATTATCCCGGTGAACAGGCATTATTTGTTCTCGATTTAGATGATGGCAGCATCCCCTTTATAGCGAATGTAGGCCATGGCGGCTATGGAGATAGCGGCTACCTTCCTATGGGGCCACAACCGGTGGTCAAACCATTGCCGGGCGGAAAAGAAGTAGTCTACATCGTCATCCGTGCTAACAACGATCCGTATGACTCCCGTTGGGATTCTCACTTTGGTGAAATGGTTCTCGATGACACAACGGTCAGTGGGTTGCAGGGGGGAGATGTGAGGTTTATTGCGTTTGACTGGCCCCCAGGAGCGAATCCCACTTTTCTTTTGACGGATGAACAACCCAACGTCTCCATGGCCGGAGATTACCTTTTCGGAGGCCACTGGGAAGCAGGATTTGCGATGCGCATTCTGGATCGTTCCGATTCGCTTGGTAGCTTCTTCAATCGAATCACCAGTGAACGGCTTGCTACGATTGCCACATCCCAAGATGACACCGGTAGCTGTACCTTTAGCACTTCACATTACTGTTCGAGCGGCCTTTTCAACACTCGTGAATACGATTTTGGTTTTTATATCTACTACAACCAGGGAGCAGTTTACGACCGTTATTGGAGCGAATATGCAACCTGGGTGGTGAGTAACAATAACCTGTATTTTCGTAGCGCAGATGGTGCCATCGTTGCCCTGACTCATGGAAATCCTCTAGGTCGTATAACGCTTCAAACGATAGAGTTCAAATCTCCAGGCGTTGAATCGCAAGTGAGTGAGAAACTTGCCACCCTCAGAATCCCGTATACAGATGCGCGTCGATGGGAAAAACACACTGCAAGAGTCTATGGGACGGTGCAATACGTATTCAATAACGGGAAACATGTCCTGCTTGGATTCAGCAATCCTCATCAAGGCACTTTCAAAGCCATCATCCGTAAAGAGAATTGGCAAAACTTCCCCGCCGCACCTGAAGAACTGTATTCCGTTGGTCAATTTTTCGAAGTGATCGGCCGAATTGAATGGTATCAGGGCGATCCGGCAATCTTCGTCTCCACTCCGCAACAAATCATCACTTCTCCGAAGATGATGCCAGAACCACGCTAAGATGGAACGCGCTCATTTTTGGCTTTAGGCATGTGTCTTGAAAACAGACCTCGGCGTCATGTATGCATATTTAGGAGAGCCACAATGAAGATAAAAACTCTACTTCTTTTGAGTGTTTTCTTATTGTCCCTCTTGCCTCCTTTTTCTGATGTGCAAGCCCAAAGCGCTGTGAACTACTCCCTGCGCTTCTTCGGTCACGGCAACGATAACATCGACCGCCTGCGCATCCCCATCGACCCCCACACCGTCGCCGATGTCGGCACCGATTTCACCCTCGAATTCTGGCTACGCGCCCTCCCAGGCGAAAACGCCGGCACCGCCACCTGCGGCGTCAAAGACGGCTGGATCACAGGCAACACCATCTTCGACCGCGACATCTTCGGCCCGGCCGACTACGGCGATTGGGGCATCTCCCTTTCCAACGGCCGAATCGCCTTCGGCATCACAAAAGGCAGCAAGGGCACAACCCTGTGCGGCCGCGCAAACGTCGCCGACGGCACCTGGCATCACATCGCCGTCACCCGCCGCGCCTCCGACGGCCTGATGCGCATCTTCGTCGACGGCTGGCTCGATGCCCAACGCTACGGCCCCACCGGCAACATCTCCTACCGGAATGGCCGTTCCACCCCCTACGAAAACGACCCCTACCTCGTCATCGGCGCTGAAAAGCACGATGCCGGCCCGGAATTCCCCTCCTTCAGCGGCTGGCTCGATGAGATTCGACTCTCCTCCGGCATTCGTTACTCCGCCGCCTTCCAGCGTCCATCCGCTCCCTTCTCCCCCGATACCCGCACCCTCTTCCTCTACCACTTCGACGAAGCCTCCGGCGAAGGCGCCTGTAACCCAACCATCCCCGATGCCGCAGGACGCGTGGATGCCGAATGTCGCTTCGGCGGTGATGCTCCCGCAGGACCCGTCTACAGCCTCTCCTCCCCATTCGCCGCTCAGCGCATCGCCATCCCGGCCTATTTCGACCCAGGGCCGCTCTGGGATCAGCTCACCAACGCCGCACCAACCGTCGGCCTGGCCGTCATCAACCCCGCCGGCGGCCCCGGCAGTGCCTCCGACCCTGCCTACCTCACCACCGTCCAACAGGCGCAGACGCAAGGCATCACCGTTCTGGGCTATGTCGCCACCGGCTACGGCCGCCGCAGCGCCACCACCGTCAAACAGGAAATTCAACGCTACTTCACCTGGTACGGCGTGAACGGCATCTTCCTCGACGAAGCCAGCACCAGTTGCCTGCGCCAGCCGTATTACCTGGACTTGTATCGTTTCATCAAGAAACTGCGACCCGGCGCCCGTGTCGTGATCAACCCCGGCACCAACACCGCCGAGTGTTACATGAAAGCCGCCGACATCATTGTCAATTTTGAAAACACCTACTCGGCCTACGAGAGCTGGATGCCTGCAACCTGGGTGTATAAATACCCGGCGGCGCGCTTCTGGCATCTGGTGATCGCTGCCGATCAGAGCCAGATGGTACAGGCAGTGCAATTCTCCAAAGCGCGCCATGCAGGCTGGGTGTATGTCACCCCCGATGACCTGCCCAACCCCTGGGATAGCCTGCCGGAAGAACCGTATTGGTCAGAACAGCTCGGCTACGTGAATCCTATTGCAGGGAATTATCCCTCTTGTGTTGCCGTTCGGTTGCCAAAAATTAATCTCCCAGAATTCAGCGGTTCGATACCGTTCGAGCAAACTGCAATTACCTGGTTTGGGTATCTCACACCGACCCAAAATTACGCAGATATTCGCGCAGGGTATAACGCTGACGAATTATACGTCTACATAGCCGCTTTCGATCGCCATCTTTGGCACTCCGAGAACCCATCCGTTGACGATTTAACCGAATGGGATGCGGTCACACTTCTGCTCGATACGCAAAACAACACCTCCATTTCTTCGAGTTCCTGGCGATTTATCGCCCAATTATCCGGTGGACCCGATGATCGTTACCGCGCCGTCTATCAGGGTGGCGCAAGCGGTTGGCAACTTGTTGACATCCCCTTCCAGGCAATTCCCGGATGGCGCGGCAATGCCTTGAACAACAATAGCGATACCGATCGAGGTTGGGCAATGGGATTTAGCATCCCCTTCACCAGCCTAGGACTGGCCGGAAAACCCGCTACAGGAACGCTCTGGCGTATGGCCGTCATCCTGCACGATAGGGATTCCTATGCGGATACGTTTATCCCCGATCAGGCCTGGCCGACCTTTGCCACGACCGATTCGATAAACTGTTGGGGGCAGCTCCACTTCGGCATTCCCACCCATCAAGCCATTGGCGATCCAACCGGGTATGCGCTCATACGACGGCCAACCGTGAATAGTCCCCTTGTGCCCGATGCCGATGTGGGGGGTACGATATCGAACCAGTGTCCCGGTGATGATTTTCACATCTGGAACATATGGGCAAATCGTAACGACGGCCGGGCTACCTCCTTCAACATCCAGAATCAATCGGATGTCGCCGATTGGCCTTGTTTTGCCAAATATTACGTAACCTTCCCCTTAGACTCCATCCCGGCCGGGAAACAAATTCTCTCCGCCAGGCTCACGCTCTACCAATTCGGCAATGCAGGCGCACCCGGCCAGGCTTTGCCTTCGTGGATTCAGGTTCTGATAGCGGAGAGAAGCTGGCAAGAACAGACCATCACCTGGAACAACGCCCCTCGGGCCTTGGAAAACATTGGCGGCGCCTGGGTTGATCCGATCTTGGACTTTCCGGGTTGGCCGGGCGTTCCGCGGACATGGGATGTTTCTTATGCAGTAGCCCAGGCCTATGCGCAAAATCAACCCTTGCGGCTGATCTTGTACTCTGCCGATTCAGCCTACCACAGCGGGAAGTACTTCGTTTCTTCGGATACCGATGATTGGAATACCACAGGTCGCCCAACCCTCGAAGTATGGTGGAGTGACTGAGGCCATACTAACCACTACTTTGATCAAATTTTGAAGTCTCGGTTGATCCGCCGAGACTTCATCCGTCTTGCTTCTTCCTTCCCAAAAGCTCCAACTCCCTCCGACGCAAAATCACATCCTCCTCCGCCCCCATTCCTTTTCACTCCCACTTTCCACTCTCCCCTCTCCTGCTCTCCTGCTATCCTCCTCTCCCGCCCTCCCCTCTCACGCTCTCTCTTCCCATCATTTCCTCTTCCCTCCCCTACCTTCTTCCCTCCTTCCCTCTTCCATCTCCCGCTCTCCCCCTCTCCCCCTCTCCCGCTCTCACGCTCTCCCGCTCTCTCCTCTCACCCTTTTCCAAACACCCCCTCCAAACACACCTCCACATCCATCCCCTCCCCTTCCTGTCGCAAAAGACAGAGGAATTCAACGTTTTCCGAAGCCACCGGTGACCGGATCACCCCCCATAGGCTATAACCTTCCTGACGAGCGAACTCCAGCACCTCGCGCAGCACACGGCGGTGTATTTCAGGATCGCGAATCACCCCTTCGCCGCGGCTCGCCACCTCCCGCCCGGCCTCGAACTGCGGCTTGATCAGCGCGATCACCTCTCCAGAACGCTCCAGCCACCCTTTGACCACCGGCAACAGCAAGCGCAGCGAGATGAACGAGGCATCGATCGTCACCAGCGAAACCGGCTCCGGCAACGCCTGCAAATGACGGGCATTCACCCCTTCCATCACCACCACGCGCCGATCGGACCGCAAGCGAGGATGCAGCAGGTCGCGCCCCACATCAATCGCATACACCCGCCGCGCCCCTCGCTGGAGGAGACAATCCGTAAAACCGCCGGTAGAGGCACCGAGATCGGCGCACACGCGATCCTTCACCTCCACGCCGAAAGCCTCCAACGCCGCTTCCAACTTCTCACCGCCGCGCGAGACGAAGCGCAACCCCTCCTCCACCGTCACCTGCGCCCCTTCCGGCACGCGTTGCGCCGCCTTAAGCACCACCTGTCCATTCAGGCGCACCTTCCCGGCGGCGATCAAAGCTTGCGCTCTGGCGCGTGATTCGCACAAACCCTGTTGAACGAGAAAAACATCCAGGCGCACTCTATTCCTCGACAAAAGGGGGATCGATTCCTGTAACTCCCATTATAATAGCGCCGATGAGCAACGTCTCCACCATCGCACCGCTTGAGTGGGCGCGCGAACGAGGCCTCCTCTTTCGCAATTGGAGTCTGCTTCAACGCGCCCTCACCCATCGTTCCTACTGTAATGAGCATCCCGAAGCCAGCGAGGATAACGAACGCCTGGAATTCCTCGGCGATGCCGTGCTCGATTTCATCGTCGGCGAGTGGATCTATCACCGCTATCCGGAACTGAACGAAGGGCAATTGACCCGCCTGCGTGCCGCGCTCGTGCGCAACGAACAGCTGGCCGCATTTGCCCAGCAGATCAACCTGGGCGCGGCGCTCCTGCTAGGGGCCGGCGAGGAAGCCTCCGGCGCCCGCCAACGCAAAAGCCTCCTCGGCTCCGCCTTCGAGGCCCTGATCGGCGCCCTCTACCTGGATGCCGGCCTGGAAACGGTACGGAGCTTCGTATACCCCCTGCTGGAAGAGGCCGCCACTTCCTTCGACCTTTCCGCCTTGCTCGATCCAAAATCGCGCCTTCAGGAATGGGCACAGGCACAACGCCTGGGCACCCCACGGTATGTACTCATCGCCACGTATGGGCCGGAACACGCCCCAACGTTTGAAATCGAGGTCCGCATCGGAGAACAGACCTACGGTCGAGGAAGCGGCCCCAACAAACAGATCGCCACGCTCAATGCCGCCCGCGATGCCCTGCAACACATCGGGCTCGATAAATAGACTCTATCGGAAATAGCACATGATGGAAACGGACAAACGCGGATGAATGGATTCTCTTTTGACTCGGCACAATCCTGTCCTCGCAGTTTTATCTCCGAGGATCGCTAACCATCCCACCTCACGAGATCGCTCATGCCTCTTCGCCTAAAATCGCTGGAACTCTACGGTTACAAAACCTTCGCTTCACGCACCCTCTTTGAATTCGCCCCCACCATCACAGCCATCGTCGGCCCCAACGGATCGGGCAAATCGAACATCGCCGATGCCCTGCGCTGGGTGCTAGGGGAACAATCCTATAGCCTGTTGCGCGCCAAGAAGACCGAGGACATGATCTTCGCCGGCTCCGAATCCCGCCCGCGCGCCGGCATGGCCTCGGCAACCGTCGTCTTCGATAATAGCGAAGGCTGGCTACCGGTGGATTTCACCGAAGTAGCCATCACCCGCCGCGCCTACCGCGATGGGCGCAACGAATACCTGCTGAACGGCCAGGCCGTGCGCTTGCGCGAGATCAACGAACTGCTCGCCCAGGCTGGCCTTTCCGAGCGCACCTACACCATCATCGGCCAGGGGCTCGTGGATGCCTCCCTGGCCCTCAAAGCGGATGAACGTCGCCGCCTGTTCGAGGAAGCCGCCGGGATCGGCCTCTATCGCGCCCGCCGCGAAGAAGCACTGCGCCGCCTAGAAGCCACCCAACACAACCTGGAACGCATCCTCGACCTGCTCGCCGAACTCGAACCGCGCCTCAAGCACCTGGAACGTCAGGCGCGCCGTGCCCAGGAATATGCCCAGGCACAAGCCGATCTACAGGTCCTGCTGCGCGATTGGTATGGCTATCACTGGTATCGCGCCCAGCAGGACCTACTCCAAAGCCGTGAGCTTCTGCACCGCCAAGAAGCACAAACACTGGAAGCACGTCGCGCCTATCAGCAAGCACAGGAAAAAAACGCCACCCACCGCCAACAAATCCATGCCCTGCGTCAACAGCTCAATGCCCGTCATCACGAGCTGAGCGAATGGCATACCCGTCGGGAGGAGATCGGCCGCGCTCTGCTGGTAAACGAAGAGCGTCGGCGCGCCCTGGAACAACGCCTGAATACCCTCCAAGCCGATCAGGCCCGCCTCCAAGAAGAACGCAAACGGCTGGAAAGCGAACGCACCCAATCCCTGGAAAACCTGGACCGCGCCGAGCGTGAGCTACGCGAAGCGGAACAGAACCTGGCCGAAGCCGAAGCCGAACTCTCCGATCTTCAGGCCGGGCGCGCCGTCGTCGAAGAATCCCTGCAACGGGCACGCCGGCAGCTGGCCCAACTTCAAACCCGTCAAAGCGAAGCCGCGGCACGGTTAGACGAAATCACCCGCCGTCTGGACTTGCTTCGCCCGCGCTTGGAGCACATCCTTCTTGAAAAGCAAAAGCTCGAGGCGGCGCAGCGCAATCTGGACCTTGAGCAAACGCGGCGCGCCGAAGCGTTGCAGCAGGCCGAAGCAGAACTCCGCCAGGCCGAAACGGCCCTCCAAAACGCACAAGCGACCCTCACACAGGCCGAAAACGAATGGCGCACCCGCCAGGACGCACTGCGCGAGGCCGAAGCCTCCCTCACCCGTCTGCGCACCCGCTGGGAAGTGCTCGAACAGGCCGAGCAGGCCCTGATCGGCTATGGCGAAGGCGCGCGTCGCTTGCTGGAGGCCGCCCGCAAAGGTGACCTGAAAGGAGTACAAGGCGCGCTGAGCAACCTGCTGGAAGTGCCCGCCGAATACGAAGAAGCCGTGCGCGCCGCACTGGGCGAAAGCCTGGATGCCGTGCTCTTGGACAAAGAAGCCCTCGAAGCCGCTTTGACCCTGCTCGATTCACAATCCACCGAACGCGCCGCGCTCTTGCCCCTGGATGCTTTCCCCTCCTCTGAACTGCCCCCTCGACCGAAGGATGAAGACTGCCTGGGATGGGCCGCCGAACACGTGAAAGCCCCGGCGGAATTGCAGAACGCGGTCGCCCGTTTGCTCGAAGGCATCCTGATCGTCCGTCATCGCGCCGCGGCACAACGTTTGCTCACCCAGCTGCCCACGGTGCGCGCCCTGGTGACCCTGCGCGGCGAGGTCTTCCGCCGCGAGGGGGTGATCCTGGCCGGAGGCAAAGCGCGCCCTTCCGCCTTGGGGCGCTCACGAGAGAAGCGCGAATTGCAGACCCAGCTGGACGCTGCTCTGCGTGCCCTGGAAGAGGCCCGGCAGAACCTGCAACAGGCCGAAGCGACCCGCCGCGAAGCTCAGCAAGCGCTGAAAACTTGCGAAGCGCGAGAGCGCCAGGCACGGGCGCGGCTCGCGGAGGCTCAGGCGGCGGCACAAAAAGCGCAGCTAGAATATCAGGCCGCGCAACGTCAACGGGAATGGCAAGCCACACAGGAAGCGCAGGTACGCGAAGAAATTCAAAGGGCCGAAGAAGCCCGCGAGGGGCTGATCCGCCAAAGGTCCGAACAGGAGGCGCAGCTCACGCAGGCACAGGAGCAGGTGAGGCAGTTTACGCGTCGGCTGGCAGAATTCCCCATCGAAGAGGCCCGTCAACAGGTTACCTATTGGAAAACACGGCGCGCCGTGGCGGCCCAAGCGCACGATCACGCTCGGCAACGCCTGAAAGAGCAGGAAGAGGCGCTCACCCGCCTGGATGCACGGGAAGAGGAGTTGAGGCAGGAAACAGATCGGGTGGAGGCAGAACATGCCCGCCTGCTCCAGGAGGCAGAAAACTTACGAGCGCGCGATCGGGAAATCCAGGAGCATTTGAGCACCCTGCAAAGCGAGATTGAGCCGGCCGAGCAGCGCCTGAACCAACTCGAAACCGAAGCCTCCCGGCTCCAAGATGCCGAGCTCGAAGCCCAACGTGCTCTGGCATTTGCCGAACGCATGCTCACCCAAGCACAAATGGAGGTGAGCCGCGCCCAGGAAGCGCTGGAAAATCTGCGGCGGCGCGTCACAGAAGAACTGGGCCTGGTGCAGTTTGAAGCCCAGGTCACCGGTCCGGTGCCGTTGCCGCTGGAGGGCCTGGTGGAGACTTTGCCCGTGTTGCAGGAATTGCCCCCAGAGCTGGAAGAACAGATCACGCGTCAACGGGCGCACCTGCGCCGCTTGGGGCCGGTCAACCCGCAAGCGCAGGAGGAATACGAGGCCGAGCAGCAACGTTTGGCCTTCCTAAAAACCCAGGTGGACGATTTGCGCAAGGCCGAAGCCGATCTGCGCCAGGTGATCGCCGAGCTGGATGAGCGCACGCGGCAGGAGTTCCAGAAGACGTTCCAAGCGGTGGATAAGCATTTCCGCGAAATCTTCGTCCGCCTGTTCGGCGGCGGCTCGGCCCGCCTGACCTTGACCGACCCGGAAAACCTGATCGATAGCGGGATCGAGATCGAGGCTCGCTTGCCGGGGCGGCGCGAGCAAGGCTTGGCACTGCTCTCCGGTGGCGAACGTAGCCTGACAGCAATTGCCCTGGTCTTTGCCCTGCTCAAAGTCTCGCCGACGCCTCTTTGCGTGATGGACGAGGTAGATGCCATGCTGGATGAGGCCAACGTCGGCCGTTTTCGGGAGATGCTCCAGGAGCTCAGCCGCGAGACACAATTTATCATCATCACCCACAATCGCAACACCGTCCAGGCGGCTGAGGTGATCTATGGGGTCACCATGGGGCGCGATTCCACCAGCCAGGTGCTCAGCCTGCGGTTGGATGAAGTGGAGAATAAAGTAGCGATGTAAGAACTAAAAAACTCTTTCTGGAGGTCACTATGCGCAAAATCCTTTTGCTTTCGTTAATTCTCTCGTTCTTACTACTGGCCTGTGGTCGGAGCGAGGCCAGCCCGACCGCCGCAGCGGATACGCACGCCCACGAGGCTTTGCCCACGGTGCCGGCAAGCTATGCCGGCAAGACCAACCCGCTGGGGCCGGAAGCGGCAAGTGCCGGTGCGGAGCTCTACAACACCTATTGCTCTTCCTGCCATGGTCCGAAGGGGCTAGGAGATGGCCCGGCGGCCAGCGCGCTCAACCCACGACCACACAACCTGCAGGAACTGAGGGAGCAAGTGGGAGATGATTATCTCTTTTGGCGCATTTCGGAGGGCGTGGAAGGCACGGCAATGGTCGCCTGGAAAGGGGTGCTTAGCGAGGAGCAGATCTGGCAGGTGATCGTCTTCATCCATACGCTGAAGTAGACGGTGGACGGTAGACCGTGGACCGTAGAATCAGGATTTATCCTGTGAGGCCATGGGGAGGTTAGATGTTAGGGAGTTGGGGGTTAGGGGTGAGTGCATTGCGCCTTAGCCTGTGTCGTTATAGACCATGGACGGTGGACGGTAGCATCAGGCTTCAGCCTGTGCCTTAGCCCGGCGCTTCTGCGTAGGGAGTAGACCGCGGGCCCTAGACGGTGGACCGGGGGATAGAGGCAGAAATCACGCAAACCTGGAGATAGAGCATGGAGAGAAGGGCGCCTATCCTTATCTACGCGCTGTTGCTCTCAGCTTCCTCGTCCAAGCCCCTGTGCTGGCGATATTCCGGGATGGTAATCATCGGAGGACGTTCGAGCTCGGCGATCTCTTCCAGTTCCAGATAGTAGGTGCCGCGCTCATAGCGGATGAGCTTCATGGTCTTATTGACCTCTTCAATTAGCTCACGCGAGAGGCGTTCTCCGAGTTTCTTCAACACCGCCTGGATGATGGCAAACGACATTTTGCCGAGTGCCTCCAGGTCTTGATTGCGATGGATGCGCTCTTTGAGATCGACCTGAGCAATGCTACGCAGGCCATAACGCTCGAACACTTCGATGAGGAGGCCGATCTCCACGCCGTAACCGGAAAAGAAGGGCAGGCGTTCCAGGGCTTCCCTGCGGCCTCCGTATTCCCCGGCAAGAGGCTGGATCATCCCAGACAGCTCGGGATAGAAAAGGTTGAGCAACGGACGTGCCACCAACTCGGTGACCCGTCCTCCTCCACCCGCTTGAATCTTATCCCCGATCTTGATAGGCCGCCGATAGAAGCCCTTCACGAATTGGATCGCCGGGTCTTGCAATAAGGGTCCCAGGAGGCCATAAACGAAGTGGGGCTGGATATTGACGATATCGGTATCAATCCAGAGCACAATATCCCCACGGGTCACCAACAGGCTCTTCCACAGGGCTTCCCCTTTTCCATGCCGAGCTCCCAGCCGGGGCAAGAGGTGCTGATGGATGTATACCGGAATGCCCATCTCGGCGGCAATCTCGCGCGTGCGATCGGTAGAATTGGAATCGATCAACACGATTTCATCCAGCAAGGGGATTTCATCCATGAGCGCCTGCTTGACGGTGCGAATCACATTGCCAACGGTCTGCTCTTCGTTCAAGGCCGGAAGCGCAAGGCTCACCGTCACCCCTTGATAACGCTTCAGCGCCAGTAACATTTCCAGATCGCTGAACTCGGAAACATCAAACGTGTTCTCCGCAAACCATTTATCTACCAGCACCGAAATAGCCCCTCGCCCGGAACGTTCGTCCATCGGCAGTTCGATAGGCTGTTTTGTCTTCACCACCAGCAAAGGTTTCTCTATCTGCTGCATCAGGCCTCTGACGAAGGGACCAATCCCCACTTCCTCTTGTCTGGCGGAAACGCCTAGCGACAGCAGATCGTATTCTTGAGCTACTTCGAGCAGCTTTGGAAGCGGTTCATGGCTAACAATAGACCGCAAACGAACTTCCGGCATTTGCCGGATGATGCGTTCCAGTCCTTTGAAAGGGGGCTCCGTAGCACCTTCCTGGGTGCTGATGTGGGCTACATCCAGCTGTACAGGGTGCAACGCCATGCCGACCTGAAGTGCTAACTCTGCATATGGACCGCCACGCGCTGCGATCAACACATGTCTCGGCTTTTGCTCCGGCAGGCCATGGACAAGCACAATATCACAGGGCGGATTTTCTAGAATTCTCTGTATCTTATCCCCCCATATGCTCGTTTCATCCTCCCGCACCTCGGTGATGAACAAATCAGGGGAGTCGCGGAGAATGAGCTCTCTCAGGTCCATCCAGGGATCGCTTGAAACGATCACCGAGGCGCTGGAACGAACGCATGTCTTGCGTAATTGTTGAAGATAGATGCGAGTTTGAAACGCCAGATTCGAGCTTGTGCTCGCTTCCCCTTCCCGGATCGGGACGATACCGATCAAATGGACCTTTTCTGCGATCCAGCAAGCCAAACGAAATGCACTTTCCCCTCCACAACCGGGCAAGACAGGCACTATAGCCACCCGAAAAGGATGGAATGTCTCCATTGTGACACCTCCTCACGGTCTTAAGCAAAAGTCACATGGTAATAGGAAAAGTTTTGCCTTCCGGCAGCACATGTCCCCACCGCGCGCATCAGCGGGCGGCGCTTACTTCCGCCAACAAAGGCTCAATGTACTCGGCATAGATGTGGGGCCAGGTGTAACGCTGCCGCAGACGACGCGCCATTCGTATCAGCGGGTCACTTTCGAGGCGCCGGCAAATCTGTTGGGCAATTGCTTCGGCAGGAACATCAGGCTCAAAGTAGACGACATCCTGTTGTCCCAATTCTCTAAGCACTTCCAGGTCACTACAGAAAACCGGCATTCGGCTGAAGCCGGCCTCCAGCACAGGAAGCCCAAACCCTTCCTCTCGGCTGGGCAAGAGCAATGCATCGGCCAGGCGGTAGAAATCGGCAATCACCGCATCCGGCAAAGGAGCAGATACCATTTCAGCCATAAAATGCACGGCTTCTTCGAGATGTAATGCACTGCGTAACCGGAAGAGCTGTTCCCGGTAGGCAGTGTTCGCCGGATTGTGAGCGCCCTCCGGACCCGTTACAATCAGTCTGGCCTGAGGGAAGGTTAACCGCACATGGGCCATAACACGGAGGGCTAATTCGATGTTCTTGCGCGCCGTCAATCGCACCGGCAGCAAAAACAAAGGATCGGCCTCGAGCAAGTTCAGGGTCTGCACCAGTTCCCAGGTTTGCGGCTCCAACTTGAAAAAGGCACGCAAATCAACGCCGTTGGGGATCACGCGAATGGACTCTGAAGGGATGTGCCATAAGGTTGTCGCCTGACGTCGTCTCACCTCTGAAATCACCACTTGAATCGCCCCTGGCCAGGCCTGCCGCAAAAGATTCCATGGATACCTGGGGTAGAGCTCCGAGCGATACTGTTCACCGACCCAGGCAAAATCATGATGCCAGAGAACAAGCGGGAGCCTGTTTTGTTCGTGTAAGGCATAGAGAGCGGCTGTCAAGGGCAAGTTTTTGTGTAGTGATGCGATATTGTGCGCAATAATTACATCATACCCTTTCAAGCGCGCGGCCAGCTCTTGCTCGATCTGCGCTTTGAGCTCCTCGAAGGCTTCCGTCACTTGGCCGGCATCAAGTTCTTTTTTGACCTGCAATACCTGCGGATGGCGCGAGTCCAATAGGGGCAGTAGCACCACTTCGATGTCCGGAGCAAATCTTGCGCCACGTCCGGCCAAGATGGTCACATCATGTCCGGCTTCACGCATCAGTTGGGCATGGTAGCCCAGGACGCTTTCTACCCCTCCCACAATTGGAGGACAGGTAAAGTGGATGATACATATTTTCATATATTTTAATTTTTAAAGGACTGCCATTTTCGTGCAGCTGAGTGATTATATCACGTGTCTACTGCGAACTGCGTTTTCGCGCGAACGCTTAGGGCTTTTCATTGCTTTAAGCGCGAGTCTGCCAATGGCATGATACTCGGTATGGGGTATCCTGGTTTGCTGTTTCGGGTTGAGAGTGACTCCGTCAATCCCGTAGCATAAAGATTCCATTTTGTGCACCGCCCGGCGCGAAAATCTTCGTGACGCGCACAAAACACCGGGGCTGTAAGGCCAGAGCTATCTAGAAAAATGAAAAATTTATGCTATGATTTTTGGAACAAGATGAATCCTGCGCTACGTTTTTGTCGGATATTCGGGATTGCCGTCACACAAGAGGCGTCTGGAAACGTTCCTTACAACAGACGACCTGGATGCTGTGCTGCAAACGACCGCCTAGATAGCCGGGAAGATCGGGAAAAATGCACGCCCCCTGTTTTTTGCCAAAATATTTTATGTTTATTTCATGTAAATCTTGTTAATCCTGTCAACTTTCTTGCTGCAATTAGAACAATGAAAAGCCCTACGCGAACGCTTAGTCGGAATAGGACACGGATGAATATGGATGTGATGGATAAACACGGATTTAAAAAATCTTTTTCTCATCAGCGGCGAATTTATAAAAATTTTGTTAAAAGCAGGCCGTTTAAAATCAAGAACCTTTTCCCAGAGAGCCGGGGGGCTTCTGCTGTAGAGTCAACAATGAAAAGCTCTAACTCTCGGCGCGGTCGCGTGCCGGACGCCGCGCCTCGAGCTGCACACGCATAAGATTTTCACGTTTTGGATGGGTCAATAGCCCCCTTCGCTCAATCCCTCCAGGCGCGAAATGGCCTCTCGCCAGTGTGGCGGAATGGGAATGGTCTGGCCGGTGTGATAATCATAGGTGACCTGGACACTGCTGCCACGTGCCAGCTCTTCGCCGCTTTGGCGATCGCGAAGCAGGTACTCCATCTCGAAGCTTTTGTTGCCCAGGCGCGTGACACGAACACAGACTTCTACTGATTGGCCAAAGTGCACCGGCTTGAGGAAGGTGACGCGCGCTTCGGCCAGGATGATGCCGATATCCAGAAAAGATTGGCCAGGACGGAAGAGGCCAAGATGGATTAGATAGTGAATGCGGGCCTGCTCGAAATAGGTGAGGTAGCGAGCGTTGTTCAGATGCCCCTGAGGGTCGAGATCACCATAGCGGATTTCGATGGGATGGGCAAAGTGATAGGTGGACATGGCTACTTTTCTCGCAGGAAGAGGATAGAGATGGAATCTTGATGAACCACCTTCCAACCGTGAGAAGGGAGTTGACGGACGATGGGTTGATCGGGCTCGAGGAGAATGATTTGGACCTGCCAACGATCCAGCAGCTCCCAGGCCTGCGGTTCGGCATGGACGATTTGATGCCATTGACGGATGATCTCATCTCCATAGAGATCGGCTCGGCCATCGATGAAGACCGGATATTCCGGCAGGGTCCAGGTGAGATAGCCGCCCCAATTATAGGCATTGAACAAACGGCCGGCAGGGCGAGAGGTGCGCAACCATTCCACCGCGGCTTGAGGATAGTCGCGGTGAATTGCTTCGGGAGAGGAGAGAGCCGCGGCGCGCAGCAGTGCGCCAAGTCCTAGCCCGATTACGAGCGTGGCATTGAGGGCACGCAGCCCAAGACGAGGAGAAGATCGGGGGGCCGGAGAGGCCGCGGCCGGCAACCACGGCCACGCCTTCCCGATCTCTTCCCACGTTTCCAAAAGGGAAGGCGCAAGCAGGATCAGGAAAGGAGCCAGGCTCCTTTGGGCAACGAAGCCCATATAGGCAAAACCTAGGATGGGGAAGAGCTGCGAGAGGCGCAAGGGAGTGCGACGTTGGGAGAGGCCGAGAATGTAGAGGAGGAGCACCCACAGGACGGGGTGGAGGAAAGGCTGGTGAAAATCGGGCGAGAGCCATTCGTAGATGCCGAGCGAAACATCCACCGTGTGGAAGGGGAGTCGCCAAAGCTCCAGACCGCTGGGATTGAGCAGGGTCGCCAGGACAGAGAGCAGGCTCCAAGCGGCCAATTCTAGGAGGGGACGATTGAAGCGGAGGCGGGATTCGAGGATCTCACCGGTGAGGAACGCAAGGATATAGAGGAATCCCCAGATGAAGCCACCATGCAAGTTGGCCCAAAGGAGGAAGAGGAGCGGAAGCCAGCGGAGCGATTGAGGTGACTTTCGCCAATGCTCCAGACGTTCGGCCAAAAAAGCCAGGAGCAGGAAGGAGGCAATCTGCGGGCGCACCGACCAGAAGGGTGCGATTGCAATGGCCACCAGAAGGATTAGGAAGGCGCCCAGATAGGGGTTGGGACGGGCATTACGCAGAATGCGGGTGAACAGGAAAGCGCCCAAGGCAGCGACGAAAAGGCTGAGGCCGAAGTAGCCGGCCAGGCGATAGACCCCATAGAGAATGAGGTCACTGAGCCAGAAGACGTTGATCCACGAGGCGCCATAGCGGGTATAGGAAAAGCGATCTTCGAGCAGGATGGCTCGCTGCTGCACCATTTCCTGACCATTGCGCAGATGCCACCACATATCCGGATCGGCGGGGGTGTGGGTCAGGATTAGGAACAGGAGTATGGGAAGAAGCCAGGAGAGGAGCTGGGAGGGAGTTTCGGGAAAACGCGGCCGCATGTGCGAAAGTTTACCACAGGGACGGTGGGCGGTGGGCGTGGAGAGTGAGGGGAGCTTTTCAAAAATTTATCCCTAAGTCCATCCAAAAACATATTCGGCCACGAAGACTTTACCGAAATAGGCGCCGACGAACACAAAGTGAAAGCGTAGCCTTTTGTCGCCCGCCGTTCGGTAGGATCGAAGTTTCGCTGCCCTATCTTACGTCGTACAGCGCCTTTCCTATCGCTTCCGCCATACGATATCGCTCGTTGGTCGGGTCTCCTCGGTTCACGCGCTTGTGATGCACCAACTTTGCATCCATGTCCTAGGGCCCTGCCGGCCATAATCCGTCGGACAAATGGCTCACGGCGTGCTCTGGATCTGCAGCTTGAAGACGGACTTCTCGGACCAGTTCCCCCAACTCCCCGCGATCGGGGGGGCGAAACTCGGCCGATCATACACCTTCTCGGCGCCTGTGATTATGTATACTCCAGTCGCGCCTCCATCGGTTAGCATCTTCCAATCTTTGACTTCCATATCCCCAGGGTGAGCAGCAGCGTAGAATCCATACCATACGGACTTGCCCTTTAGCATAGGAACGCGAAGCGTTACCGTCTCTCCGGTCTTAGGTGCTGTACAGGTGGTCTCAAACTTACCACCAGGAGCATCCACAACGACAAAATCTGACAGGACAAAATCCGTCACTGCTCCGCCCGACTCGTCGAATACGGGTTCGAGGGCAATAACGACCATGTCAGCCTTGTTTGGATGATCGTACTTGATTGGGGTGCACTTCAGGTCATGGCTGAACACATTGAACACACCGTAGTTCATACTCCCTTTGCCGGTCAAGTACGGTTTGCCATCACGCAATGTCCATCTGAGATCTACACTGCCGCTGATGGGAACGACATATCTTACCAGGTAACTTTCTTCCGGAAAAACAGCCTCGATCTGAGACTTGATCGTCAAGGTGTATTGGCACTTCCCTCCCGCGGCAATGTCCCTGAGAACCTGATCCCCGTATTTTTGCTTGAACCGCTTGGCCATCTGCTCTCCAAACGACCCCCGCCTGGGATTGGACAAACGCTGCGCCATGGCCTGAGCACTAAAATCCTCGCGGGTCTTAGCCTGAATGCACTTTTTGCTGTATTGATTCAGAAGCTTGTATATCTGATCGAGCAGCCGATCCCATATCTTATCGTTGATGTCCTTGATGCCCTTGTCGCCATACTGCTGGATATGGAATTCGAATTGGTCAAGCACTTCCACAACCTCATCCCACGAGCGGGCATTCTGTGCATTTTTATTGACATTGTTGGCACTTTTGACGGATGGTAGAACCACCAGAGGAGCAAGCTCATCATTTGCAGCAGCAGTCCGGTTGGCATGGGCATTCTGATTACTGGTGGGCCGATGATCTCGAACGATCGACCGGACATCGGCCTTCGTCCCCGCGCCAACGCCGTAAGATTTCAGCTGCTTGGCCGCGATCTCCGCAAGAGGGCCGGCCAGGAGTGGCCGGGCGACAAGCCGGGCCATGTGCACAGCACCTTGGTGTGTATTAGCCGTCTCTGCCCGCGAAGCGAGAGGGTACAGGTGAAATTCCCGCCCTTCCTCTTCGAAGGCGAAGCCCAACGCTAGATTCCCATCAGGCACGGTACGGTCTCCTGGCAAACTGATTTGCAGCAGAGCAGGCATATCCAACAGCAACCCCTCCGGCTCAATGCGCACCGCCCCTAACAATCCGCCGCTGAGCGGCAGGCCATCAATGCTCTGGATTGGGGTCAGCGTAATGGGCATTTCAGCATCCAAAGCTCCTGCCGGGACGATCAGGGTAAACGTGACCTCGTCCGGGCTGGTCACCGAGAGTGTGCCGCCCGCCGGGCCGATCACCGAGGTGGCCGAAGGGACAACCATCAGGCTCGAAGGATCAAAGGCATCCGGATTGTTCGGATCGAACCCTGGTGGAAACAATTTGGTCGGATCGAAATTCGGATCATTCGGGTCGAGCGCTGGCGGCTCCCAGGCAACAGGCTCGTATTCATGCGCTTGCACGGTAAGGGGGTTGGGCTCTTGCGCCGGGGTAGTGACACTGGCCATTCCACCTTCGCTGGTCCCCGAAGCGGTGACGACCTGCAGCCGGTAGGTCAGCGCAGTATTGTCCGGAGCCGGGAAATCCTCGTAGGAGGTTTGGTCCCCAGGCACTTCGGCCAGCGGGAAAAAGTCCAAGTCGCCGTACTTTACTTCCACAATGTACTTCGTTGCACCTGAGGCCGCTGGCCACTTGACCAGCACGCTCACCGGCGAGGTGACTGTGGCTGTGAAGCGCTCGGCCGGACCCTGAGCGTTCGAATCGTCGCCAGGTCCAAACAGGCCGAACGGGATGCAGGCCAGGGCCAGCAGAATTGGGAACACCAACAAGGCGTACCAAGTTCTAGAACGATGTGACATCATGTCTTCCTCCTCGTTTTCCTAAGAAACATTAGGGTCTTCTGGGGGCCCTTTTCCATCGCTGGTCGCCCAACGATACAGCACCTGGGACTTCCTTGTCGCGAACCTTAAACTCAGCGTCCTCGCAGGTTTTCCGTTCAAGAAATCTCCACTTTTTGCGCGGCCACCCAGCCACAAATTATTGATGTTATGCCATACGAATGGACCAAGCCATTGCCAGGATCATTCGGCCGATCACCTGGTTTTGTTCGATGTCTTCTACCACAGTAGTCCAGATCGCCTTCAACTACCGTCTGGTACATTGCGCAAATCACTCGGCATAGACGGTATGGGAGCAAAGACCATGCCGCGAGTGTCGCCAACTTTTGTTGATGAGCATTCAGACATTGGCAATGTTGGCCATCGTGATACTTCCCCCACAGGCTAAGACGGACGAGACAATCGCAAACAGGCTGACTAAGATGTACTGTCTACTTTAGTAGTTTTCATTATACTCCTTTCTGGCTCGTTGTGATACCCCATTTCTGGCGGCTCGTCAACTAACTTGGCCTTTTAACGCAACAGACTACCCCAAAACAGGTTATAATCTACCCCACATCTTTACCCTACTTCCGAAAGGAGAAGAGATGAAAAAACTGTATCTGTTCGTAACCGTACTCGTAGTCTTGGCGAGCATGCTTGCCGCCTGTGGGCCGAAAACGCCGGCTGCAACGCAGGCCCCGGCCGAAACACAGGCGCCAGCGCCGGATTCGATGGAAGCGCTGATCCAAGCGGCTAAGCAGGAAGGGATGCTCACCACCATCGCTCTGCCGCACGATTGGTGCAACTACGGCGAGGCCATTGAAACCTTCAAGGCCAAGTACGGCCTGCAGGTCAACGAGCTGAATCCGGATGCCGGCTCTGCCGATGAGATCGAGGCGATCAAGGCAAACAAGGATAACAAAGGGCCTCAGGCACCGGATGTGATCGATGTGGGCTTCGGCTACGGCCCCCAGCTCGTTGAAGAGAAGCTTGTGATGCCGTATAAGGTCTCCACTTGGGATACCATTCCCGATGCCGTCAAGCATCCGGATGGGTACTGGTATGGAGATTACTACGGCGTGTTGGCCTTCGAGGTCAATAAGGACATCGTGAAGAACGTGCCTCAGGACTGGAAAGACCTGCTCAAGCCGGAATACAAGGGCATGGTCGCCCTGGCCGGTGATCCGCGCGCTTCGGCGCAGGCCCAGATGAGCATTATGGCCGTTGCGCTTGCTCTCACGGGTTCTGTGAACACCGAAGGCATCATGCAGGCACTGCAGTTCTTCAAGGAGCTGAACGATGCCGGCAACTTCGTCCCGGTGATCGCCAAGCAGGCAACCCTGGCCAAAGGTGAAACGCCGATCGTCATCCGCTGGGACTACCTGGCTCTGGCCGATAAAGAGGCCCTGGCCGGCAACCCGGAGATCGAGGTGGTCGTCCCGAAGAGCGGCGTGATCGCCGGCGTGTACATTCAGGCCATTTCCGCCTACGCGCCGCACCCGAACGCGGCGAAGCTCTGGATGGAGTTCCTGTACAGCGATGAAGGGCAGCTGATCTGGCTGAAGGGTGGCTGCCACCCCATCCGCTATAACGATCTGGCGGCCCGTGGCGTGATCCCGGCGGAGATCGCTGCGAAATTGCCGCCTGCCGAGGCCTACGCCAACGCTTACTTCCCCACGATTGACGAGATCAACAACGCCAAGCAGATCATCACCGAAAAGTGGATGGAGATCGTTGGTGCTGAGGTCAAATAACCCCACCTCGCCTGTCAAGCGGGATGCGCCCAGCGCGCATCCCGCCCCTTCTTTCCCCTGGCGCGATGCGCTATGGGTGCTACCGTTTTTCCTGTTCATCTTTCTCTTTGTGATCCTGCCGTCGGCATCCTTGCTGTTCGGCAGTTTCCAGGATAAGCAGGGGAATTTCACACTTCAGAATTACATTGACCTCTTCAAACCCTCCATTTTTTCCGCCTATTGGGTAAGCATTCGCATCAGCCTGGCCTCGGCCATCGGGGGAGGCATTTTGGGGTTTATGATGGCTTACGGCGTGACAGTCGGTGGGCTGCCACGTAGCCTGCGCACGGCTTTGCTCACTTTTTCCGGTGTTGCTTCTAACTTTGCCGGGGTGCCCTTGGCTTTTGCCTTCATGGCTACTCTCGGGCGCACGGGATTGATCACAGTACTGATCAAAAATCTATTTGGTATTAATCTATACGATCTCGGTTTCAGCATTTATTCTTTCTGGGGATTGACTTTCACCTATATTTACTTCCAGTTTCCGCTCATGGTGCTGATCATCACGCCGGCGCTGGATGGCCTGCGACGCGAATGGCGCGAGGCCGCAGAGACACTGGGAGCTTCCTCCTGGGATTACTGGCGCAAGGTTGCTCTGCCGATCCTCACCCCCTCCATCCTGGGAGCGATGATCCTGCTCTTCGGCAACGCTTTCGGCGCCTATGCCACAGCCCTTTCCCTAACGGGAGGATTCATCAATCTGATCACCATCCTGATCGGCTCTCAGATCAAAGGCGATGTATTGCAGAATCTAGGGTTGGGGTATGCTCTGGCGATGGGCATGGTCATCGTGATGGCCGTGATGATCGCCCTCTATTACATGCTGCGCCGACGAAGTGAAAGGTGGTTGAAGCTATGAACCGCCGTCTCAGCTTGCTCTGGTCCTGGTTTTGGATGATATTGGGATGGCTGTACTTTTTGTTACCGTTGCTGGCAACTTTTCTCTTCTCCCTGCGAGCAAAGAAGGATACCCTGAGCTTTCTGGCCTATGAGCGGGTCTTCCAAGACCCGAAATTCTGGAGCACGTTCGCTTTTTCGCTGCAGATCGGGTTCATCACCATCATCGCCGGGCTGGTATTGATCGTCCCAACAGCTTACTGGATACGGTTGCGTCTGCCACAATTGCGCGTGGTAACCGAGTTCGTCTCCATGTTGTCGTTTGTCGTGCCGGCGATCGTGCTGGTATTTGGTCTGATCCGCGTGTTCAGCGGCGCTCCCTTCTTTCTGACCAATACATACACCGGGACCAACGCGCTCCTGGTTGGAGCCTATATCGTCTTGGCACTTCCGTATATGTACCGTGCCATTGATACCGGTCTAGCAGCGATCGACGTGCGCACGCTCACCGAAGCGGCTCAGAGCCTGGGGGCCGGCTGGCCGACCATCCTGTTCCGAGTGATTATTCCGAATTTGCGTGTCTCCATGATCAGCGCGGCGTTTCTCACTCTGGCCACGGTGATGGGCGAATTTACCATCGCCAGCTTCTTGGTAGGGATCAAGGCCTTCGGCCCTTATATGTCGCTCGTCGGGCAGAACAAGACCTACGAGTCCTCTTCGCTGGCGATCATTAGCTTTGCCCTGACCTGGGCCTTCATGGGTCTAATCCAGCTCTTCAGCCGTGGACGCGCCGAAGCCACCGTAGCCGGTGCCCACTGATCCCATTTCGCAGGAACGATTATGGCCTTCCTGACTTTGCAGAACATCAGCAAAACCTTCGGCAACACCCAAGCAGTTATTGACTTTAATCTGGAAGTCGAAAAAGGGGAGTTCGTTTCTTTCCTCGGCCCCAGCGGCTGCGGTAAGACGACAACCCTGCGCATGATCGCCGGTTTTGAGCTACCCTCCAGCGGTCACATCTGGGTGGAAAACGAGGAGATCACCTTCCAACCGGCGAATCGGCGGAATATCGGCATGGTCTTCCAGGCTTATGCGCTTTTCCCGAACCTGACCGTGGCACAGAACATCGGTTTCGGTCTGCAGGTACGAAAAATGGAACGACAGCAGATCGAAGATCGAGTGCGTGAGATGCTTTCCCTGATCCACTTGGAAGCCTACGCCGACCGTTACCCTTATCAACTTTCGGGTGGGCAACAGCAACGGGTGGCACTGGCGCGTGCTTTGGCCATTCGCCCACGCTTGCTTTTGCTCGATGAACCCCTTTCAGCACTGGATGCCAAGATTCGCCTGGAATTGCGCCAGGAAATTCGGCGCATTCAGCAGGCATTAGGGATCACCACCATCTATGTCACCCATGATCAGGAGGAGGCACTCTCGCTCTCCGATCGGGTGGTGGTGATGAATCAGGGACGAATTGAGCAGGTCGGCACACCGTTTGAAATCTATAACTATCCCAAAACCGAGTTTGTGGCTTCTTTTGTCGGTCAGCTCAACTTGTTGCCGGTGACTGCGCTCGATCTGGGCGCTCATACTTGCCGTGTGGCCGGCCAGGAGGTGCGTTTTGCCCCCACCGATGCCTATCACCCCGGCATGGAACGGCCACGCCTGGCCATCCGCCCGGAGGAGATTCGCCTGGGTGCAGCCGAAGGGGCGAATGTGCTCCACGGCGTGGTCGAAGCGGTAATCTTCCTGGGAGCGATTATCCGTTTGCGGGTGAATCTGGGAGAGGGAATCCTGATCTCGGTGGACCAATTCAACGAGCGCAGCTTCATTCCCCCTCGCGTCGGCGAGAAAGTGGCGCTCCATTTCCCCATCCACGCCTGCTGGTTGATCTGATCACCACGGACGGCGATTCAAAAAGGCGAAGAGGCGTTCGTTCCAAGGGGCGTAAAACGCTTCTAAGCGCTCTCGGATAGTCGCGGCAATGGGGGGATAGGAAAAGGGCTCTTGCGCGCCCCAGAAGAATAACCTTCGTGCAGCCGGCGGAATTCCGCGCGTCCAGGATGGATGGTAGAGGAGAAAACGGTAGAACGGATTTCGCCAGACGCTGGCCGGGTTATAGGCCCGATGGTAGGGAAGAGGATCGAAACCTGTATCCACGCCGAGAAATTCAAAAATGCGGCGGTAAAAGGCGCGCGGATCGGCGCGCAGGTCCTCGAAGACAAGGACCAGAAGCTGTTCGGGCGGGAAAAATTCCAGGTAACGCTGGATATAGCGAATGTACACGCCACGGCTGAAATATCCCGGTTTTCCGGGCTGATACGTGTCATCCAGATAGTGTTCCACCATTTCCTCAAAAGTGCGCCACTCTGAGAGATGGCGGCGATTATCCCAGTATTGAGAATAGGCGCGCGCAATCGGCTCGCGCACGGTCAGGATTAATTTGACATTCGGCAGCAAACGGAAAATGCGCTCGGCGGCCTGTGGATGGCAGATATAGCCGGGGGAAGCTTCGCCACAGAGCTGACCCGGTGCCGCTCCATCGAAGAAGCGCTCGTAGTATGCCGAGCCGCGACGGTAGAGATCCTCATGGAAGAAAAAATTGAGCTCTTTGCGCGGAGGAAGATAAAGCTGCGGGTGCTGCCGCAGCACGTGGTACAGGGTCGTTGTTCCGGCCTTCTGGGATCCGATGATCAGGAAATGGGGAAGCGGCATAGGATCGGTTATAACGCCCAGGCCAGCAGGATGCCGAAGAGGGCGATCAGAATCCCTATATGAAGAAAGAGGTTGCTTGTAGCCAGCCAGCCCACGGCGGGGATGAATTGCAAGATCAGATTGAGAAAAATCAGCCCCATACCGATCAGCGGCAATAATCCCTTCCGATGGGCAAGGTATTCCGCAAGCCGGTCCAGCTGCTTGGAGATCCAATTCAACATAGGATTACCTCTCTTCCAGAGTTGGCTCTACTTTCCAAGGAGCAAAGCGTGCCAGCAAGCGACCCGGCAACCGCCCATGGATGAGCACACCGCCGCGTTCGTGTTCGATGCGCTCCACCTGCCCCATTTCGTGGAAAAGCGAGATCAGGGCTCCCTGCTGGTAAGGCAAACGCACACAGATCGGGGTCATCGTCTCGAAGAGCATTTCTTGCACGCGTTGTAACAGGGTTTCGATGCCCCATCCTTTGAGTGCGGAAATACCAATGGCGCTGGGATATTCTTGGAGTTTATCCTGCACCGCCTGTGGCGATTGGCCGAGACGATCGATCTTGTTGAGCGCGGTGATCACCGGAATGTGACCGGCACCGATCTCCTGGAGCGTTTGCTGCACCGCCTGATACTGAGCGAGTGCGTTCGGATGGGAAATATCCACCACGTGCAGGATCAGATCGGCTTCGGCGATCTCTTCCAGGGTAGCGCGGAAAGCGGCGACCAACGTGGCAGGCAATTTCTGGATGAAACCGACGGTATCGGTGAAAAGGACAAGGTAGCCGCCGGGCAATTCCACGCGGCGCGTGGTGGGGTCGAGGGTGGCAAAAAGCTGATCGGCGACATAGACTTCGGCATCGGCCAGGCGGTTGAGCAAGGTGGATTTCCCGGCGTTGGTATAGCCGGCCAAAGCGACCACCGGAATGCGCGCCCGCCGCCGTTGGGCACGATAACGCATACGATGGGCGCGCACCCCCTCCAGTTCCCGTTTGAGATGGGCGATCTCACGGCGAATGGTGCGGCGATCCACTTCGAGCTGCGTTTCGCCGGGGCCGCGCAACCCCACACCGCCGATCCCGCCACGGCCAGCCGCTCCACCCGCCTGACGGGCCAGGTGCGTCCAGCGCCGTGTGAGGCGTGGCAGGTAATACTCGTATTGCGCCAGTTTGACCTGCAGAATCCCTTCGCGGGTATGGGCATGTTGGGCAAAAATATCCAGGATCAGCGCGGTGCGGTCGAGGATGCGCACGTTTTCGCCCAGCGCTTTTTCCAGCTCACGTAGGTGACGCGGGCTGAGCTCGTTATCGAAGACTACCACCTGCGCCTGCACTTCTTCCACCAGCGCCTTCAGCTCCTCCAGCTTGCCGGGACCGATGTACGTTTCAACGTGCGGATGATCCAACCTCTGGGTGATCTGTCCGACCACATCCAAACCGGCCGTCTCCGCCAGCAAGGCAAGCTCGGTGAGGGAATCCTGAAGAGGAAGCAAGGATGGTTCACCGCGAATTTCCACCCCCACCAGGAAAGCACGTTCACGAGGAAATGTTGTGGAATAGAGAGAACGAGGACTCATGCGAAAAAGTCAATTCTTCCCCTGCTCGCTTTGTGATTTGAGCAGCTTGGCCATTTTGGGTTCTGCGGATTCTGCCTGAAGCGGGAGCAGGATGTGAAACGTAGCACCGGGACATTTTTCTTCGTCATAACCATCGGAGACGACCCAGATCGTGCCACCATGGGCTTCGACGATCCCGCGGGTGATCGGCAATCCCAGGCCGGGACCTCCCCCTTTGAATTTGGTTTTGCCACTGGAATGTAACTGAGCAGAACCCAGGGCCGTGAATTTTTCAAAAATGAGCATTTGATCTTCCGGTGCAATGCCAATGCCCGTATCGGCGATCGTAACTTCCACAAAGCCGGGTAGCAAGCGTCCGTCTACGGTGATCTTCCCACCATCTGGCGTATATTTGATGGCGTTTAGCAGCACATTACGGAAGGCCTGATAGAGACGTTCCGGATCGCCAAGCAGCCATTCGTTCAACCCGTCGAATGGACGAATCTCGAAGGTTTGCTTCCGCTCCGCGAAGGTGGCATCGAGCTCAGCTTTGAGCAATCCGAACAGGGTTTTCAGCTGCACCGGCTGCAGGTTGAGCTTGAGCATGTTGTTGTCAATCAGCGAAACATCGATCATATCATCCACGATCTGACGCAGGCGACGAATGCCACTATAAATGCCTTCCAGGAAATGAGTCGCCTGCGGTGTGAGATTTTCCACCGTATCGCGCAGCATCGCCGTGTAGCCTTCGATCAGGGTTAGAGGCGTCTTGAGCTCATGGGCGGCAACCGAGATGAAGTTCGATTTGCTGCGTTCGAGGCGTTCCAACTCTTCCTGCACGGCGCTCAATTCCTTCATCGCCCGGTTCAGGCGGGTCTCCATTTCAAAACGGGTGGCTTTTTCAATACTGTAGGTGAAGATCGGCAAAGCCACCGTCAGCACATCCAAGGCCTCCCTCTCTTTTAAGGTCTCCCGCGCCAGGTCGACAAGCGTTTGGAGCATCTGATTTAGCAAGAGCGGGAGAACGTAACGTTTTTCGCTCACCGCCGCACTGGGTGGCGAGCTGGCCCAGTCATAGAGCACACCGTCCATCCAGGCCGGATCCCCGCTCTCGATTGCCTGTTCCAACAGGTTAAAGAAGCGCTCCAACTCCTGGATAAAAGTCTCCCGCACGGTAGCGCCACGTGCGGTGAGATTGGCAATTCGTTGCACCCACAAGGGTCGCAGTCGGCGAAGGAAATCCAAGGTGGTCATCTGTGTTAATTTTACCAGCAATCGTCAAAAGTGAAACCTAACGCTTCTGTTGGGTGAGCCAGATCAACAGGGTCTGGCCGACAATTTCCAGGCTGCGAGGCGAAACTTTATCGGGTGTATCCTGGGTCGTATGCCAAAAAGCATAGTTCAGGTCAATAATATCCACCGCCGGTATGCCGGCTTCCAAAAAGGGAATGTGATCGTCGATCACCGCATAGGCGACCTGCGGTCGAAAGATTTCGCCATAACCCAATTCTCCGGCAACTTGCCAAATGCTTTCCCGCAAAGCAGGGTCGGAGTTGGCATCCATCGGCAGGTCGAGATCGGCATCCCCGACCATATCCACGATGATCACGCCTTCCGGGCGGAATGGCATGGTTTGCACGAAATAGCGTGCTCCCAGGCTCCATTCTTCCCATCCTGGGATATGTCCTTGATCCTCTGCATCGAAGAAGACTAGCCAGACGGATAGATCGGAGGGGAGCACCCGCGCCAGCTCAAGCAACACGGCCACGCCGGAAGCGCCGTCATTCGCACCGGGCACGGGAAGCGTGCGAAGGGTCGGATCGGGATCGCGATCGGCCAGGAGCCGGGAATCGTAATGCGCACCCAGCAGCCAACGCGGCGGCTCAGGCTGACGGAATGCGATCAAGTTGCGGATCACGTGACCACGCACACTGCCCTCTTGGAGCTCTACCTGCCAACCGTAGCGCCGCAGTTCCTCCCGCATCCATTCCAGGACCTGAGCCTGAGCCTGCGAACCGGGCGTGCGCGGCCCCAAAGCAACCTGCCGTTCCACATAGGCAAAGGCACGTGCCCCATCAAAACGCGGCATTTCCTGCCGCGAACGTTTCCAGAGATAGCCTCCGACCAGGAGCAAGGCGATCAGAGCGAGCAAAAGATATTCCTTGTGCCACCAGGACATGGGGGAATTGTACCATTCAGGGGAGGGTATGGGATGCTCTCCTGGATCGAGACAGGGTAATGGACATAAAAAACGGGAGCCGGGCATCCCGGCTCCCGCGCTTGCTAAGCGTAAGGACTACGGCACGTAGTATTCGATGATCAGCACCGGGCGATTGGCCAGCACCGCATTGCCACTGTAGAAGTTGATGAGATCGGCGCCGAGGTCGTCGTTGTCATCCAGGTTGAAGTAGATGCGGAACTGGGTGGCGCCGGTGCGATTGATGTAGCCGGCAGCCGAGGCAATGTCAGCCGTATACCAGTTGCTGGCATCGGGCGTGGCATTGAAGAAGCCAACCTGTGCGGCATCGGGTGCTGCGGCAAAATCGGCCAACGCCAGGCCACGACCGCCACCGAAGAACGGCGAGTTGACATCCACCCACAGATTCCCGTGCGTAGTGAAAGGATCTGTGCCTAAAACGTTGTATTTCTTCAATTTCAGGTAGACGCCCACCACAACTGCATTATCGGGGAGGGTGGCGGTGTTGAAATCCAAGATGGAGCGTATTTGCTTGTCGGCTGCCGTGTCACCAACCTTGAGATAGGCCGCTGTGGCATTGGCGCTTCCACCGACGCCGGAATTCTCGCCAGATTCGATGATGAAGCCATCATAGCTACCGGTGCCGGTGAAAGTAGCCACCGTCAGGTCCACAGTGAAATCAAAGGTGGCCGGGGTGGGATCGACGTTGCCGGAGGAATCCACGGCGCGCACCTCAAAGTGGTGGTTGCCAATGGAAAGGCCGGTGTAGGTCTTAGGACTCGTGCATGTGCTGAAAGCGCTTCCATCCAGCGAGCATTCAAAGCCGGAAACAGATACGTCATCACTGCCGCTGAACGTGAAGGTAGCACTATGGGAGTGAATGGTTGCCCCCGGAGTCGAATTGATCGTAGTGTCTGGCGTAGTGAGATCCCCGGTGTAGCAGGACTGGTTGTGGAAAACACCGATCCAGGTATACCATTCAGCCGGGGTCGTGCCGCGCAGATATTCGGTGGTGTAGAAGAAGTCACATCCACCAGCTGCCTGCGGATACACGCTCATCATGCTGTAATCGCCCCAGCGAGCGCCTGTTCCGGTCTGGGCACCACCTCCTGCACTGACCAGGGGCTTTTCGGTGCGCACGGTGCCAATTGGATCGGATGCCAGATGTACAGTGTACCAGATACCAGGGTACATGCTGTCGCTGGAAACGCTGTAGCCAATAGCGATATTGCCGACATCGTCCAATGCGGCGGAGGCCATCCAGCGGTTCTTCCCGTCATTGAAGTCCACATTGCCCTGCTGGTAAATTCCCCAACCGCTGCCCGTATCGCGCAGCTCATACCAGCGCACACCGGCGCGACCTTTGACGGTCGAAGGCGCGTTATCGACATCAATGGTATGGTTCACTACCATCGCCTGGTAAGAGCCGAAATTGCGATAGTGCAGGCGATACATCAGACGATCGGAAATGGCATCCAAGCCCTGGCTCGTGCCTTGCTGAGGAATACAGTTACGAGTGTAGCCCGGGCATACTTCAGAATCAAATGGAGCGGTGGGAAGGTCTATCAGATGGGAGAAAGTAGCCGTACCGGCACCCCAATCCGGGACCAGCGTCCACAGTTGCAATTGGTCGGGCGAGTAACCCCAAGCATCATCGTCAAATTGCATGAAGATCTCAGGCCCGATCGGCGGAGTGGTACCATCTGCATCGGCCGGCAGCATGCCGCCCAGGAAACATTCCGGTTCATATCCAGTGGTGCAGTTCTGGGAGGTATCAATGTAAATCATACGAGCAGTGGGATCCCCACTTTGCATGGCAGCCTTGTCAAAGACGACCACACCTTGCCCGGCCCACACAAGAGATGACCCAGAAGGGGCAAACTGGTTGATGCTCATGTAATAGCCATCGTGCCAGACGCCGAACTTGGGATAGTCGTTCATCACCGGGAAGCTGTACTGGTAGAGGTACCAGGAGCCCATCGGATCGCCCGTCTGGGAGATGGCAATACATTCATAGTAGGGCCCACTTGGAAAATTGGGCAATGCGAATTGGCTGACCAACCAGCGATCCGCATATTCATCGTATAACACAATGGGATCGCCGTCGGCGCTCTCTTCACATGCGGTCAAGCCACTACCCTTCCAGAGGGTATTGATCGGACCGACGAAAAGGGTAACAGGACCGCCTACTGCATTGGTTTGCATCAGATCCCAAATCGCCATCTGGATATTAACCACCTGAATATAGTGGGTGGCGCTGACATCGCCCTGAGTATCCGGCGGATATACGCCATAGCCGTACCAGACGCGGTTCACGCCCTGGCTCAGGCCGGCCCACTGAGCATCCAGCCCCGGAGCAGGGGGCTCATCTTGTACTTTTGCTTTTGGTTCTACATTCGGGCGAGAGGCAGTGCGATTGGGGAGGTTGAAGGATTGTTCGCGAACAACGCTACGTGGAATCGGCAGACCACCACGGAATTCTCGAACAGGGCCATTGGTATCGCCTTCCGGAGCAAGCTCCGCCTTGCTCACCTTCTCCGCCAACATGCTCAGAGGCTGAGAAACGGCGAAACCTACTGGAGTTTGAGCCGTGCCGGTGATGGAACGAGAGGCGCGGGGGGCACTAGGCGAAGCGTAACTTGGTTGGACACTGCCCACGAGAAGCACAAATACGAACAACAGGCCCAACACCTTGGACGCTTGCACCAATACATCATGCAGACGCCGGGACATATTTTCCTCCGATTTCTGGTGAGAAAATTGAGAGATGATTTGTCGTTCGTTACACCGTATCCTTGAATTTCGACGCGCGCTTCCGCCATCACCTCCTTTCTCTGAAAAGGTGCATTTTTTTTGTTACTCTCCCCTTTTGTTTTTATTATACTATTACAGCCACATTACGTCAAGCATCACCCTTCGCCCGGCGATTTGCCTGTTCACCGGATGGTAAAATCACCGGGTCGAGAACTCCACCATGGACATGAACATCGGACAATAGCAAGGATATTATGTGGCTATCCCACTCAGAACTTTTCAATCTCCTATTTTTCTCAAGTTTAAATCGACCCCGTTTGGGCTGGCGCACCGTGCATTGTTCTGCAGCAATGTGTTTGCCCCGCGAGCAAAGATTTTTGCCAATATGCCACAAAAAGCCTTGATACAACCCTCGGCCAAAATCTTGCCACAAATTGAAGTTTATGCTACAATAAGAACCAGCACGATATGGGTCACATCGAAAAGTGGGCGAGTCCCACTTTTCTGCTTATATTAAGGATGTCTTGTTTGTATGAGGAGTGAAAAAGCATGAAAAGCGAAGTTTTGCTGGCCTTCAATGAACTACTCGAAGAACGTCAATTGCCGCGCGATGCGATCGTTCAGGCAATCGAAGCGGCAATGATACACGCTTACCGCAAAGCGGTCAACGCTTCAGCCGCACAACGGGTGGAGGCCAAGCTCGATCTGGAGCGTGGACGGATTACGATCTTCGCCGAAAAAGAAGTCGTGGAGTCGGTCCAAGACCCACGCACCGAGGTCTCTCTGGAAGAAGCGCGTAAGGTCAAACCGGATGCGCAGCTCGGCGAAATGGTGCTGGTGGAATCCACGCCTGCCGATTTCGGGCGGGTGGCGGCTCAAACGGCGCGCCAGGTCATTCAACAGCGTTTGCGCGATGCCGAGCGCAACATGCAACTGGAATATTACAAAGGGCAGATCGGCGAGATCGTGAGCGGTGTTGTCCAAGCCGTCCAACCACAACAGATCACGGTGGGGCTGGAGATGAAAGCGGAAGGCATTTTGCCGACCAATCACAAGATTCCCGGTGAGCGCTTCCGCGTTCACGATCGCATCCGCGCCGTGGTGGTCGAGGTAAAAGAAACGCCGCGCGGCCCGCAGATCATTCTTTCGCGAACCCACCGACAGTTCTTGAAGCGTTTATTGGAAAACGAAGTGCCGGAAATTTACCGTGGCATTGTGGAAATTCGCGCCATCGCCCGTGAACCGGGTCAGCGTGCCAAAGTGGCCGTCTCGGCCACGCAACCGGGCATTGATCCTGTCGGCGCCTGTGTCGGGATCAAAGGGGTGCGCATTCAGGCTATCGTCAAGGAATTACATGACGAAAAGATCGACGTAATTCAATGGGACCCCGATCCCGTTGTCTATATTTCCAAGGCACTCAGTCCGGCGCGTGTGTTGGGTGTTTATCTCTCAACAAGCAACCGCGAGGACCGTGTGGCTACGGTGGTGGTGAGCGAGGATCAGCTCAGCCTGGCGATCGGGCGCGATGGGCAGAACGCTCGTTTGGCCGCTCGCCTGACCGGCTGGCGCATCGATATCAAGAGCCTGCCGGAGGCCGCCTCCGAGGCCCTGAACAAACTGCAACAGGACCCGGTGCTGCAATCCATGCTCCCTCTGGCAGTCGAAACCATGCCGCAGGTAGAAGAAATTCTGGCCAAGAAAGCCGAAAACCGCCCGGTGACACCGGAAGAATACCAGGTGTTGGCACGCTTTGTAGATTGGGTAGAACGGCGCATCGTCACGGCACGTGAAGAAGCACAGCAGATAGAGGATGAGCGCATCCAGTCCGCCCGCGCCCAAATTCCGGAAATGGCCTTTTCCATGCCACTGGAGCAGCTAGGCCTGAAGGAGCACATTTATACCCTGCTCAGCGAATCGTTTGAGACGGTTGGGGATCTGATGCTGGTCTACAAGACCGATCCCGATCGCATCTTGAAGATGCCGGGAATCGGCCCACGGGCGATGGAGAACATCGAAGCCTGCCTGGCCGCGCTACCTTTCGCCCAAAGTGCCCGCGAAGAACCTGCGGCTGAAGCGATCGCTGAACCTACCATCGCTGCTACAGAACCGGTAGCAGAAGAACCCGCCCCCGCGCCGGTAATGGAACCCGCACCCGTCGCCGAAAAGCCCGCCCCAACCTCCACCATCTCGGAGGAAGATGATTTTGCCAAGGACGGGGTACGACTGGACGACCTGTTCAGTGTGGAAGTTTTCCGCCGGCGCACACAAGCCACCAGCATGGAAGATGAAAGCCGCAAGGGCAAAAAGAAGGCTAAAAAGAAGATCGTCGAGATCGAATACGACGAGGAATCCGGCGAAACAATTGCCCGCCGACGACATAAACGCGGCGACGAAGATTGGGAAGAATGGTAGGCCTGTAGTAAAATATCTTGGCAGTGAAGCGATCAGCGTCTCCACGCAAGAAGCATGTCCCCCAGCGCACCTGTGTCGGTTGTCGGCAGGTGAATGCCAAACGGGAACTGATCCGACTGGTGCGCACCCCACAGGGAGTGTTCATCGACCCCGGTGGCAAAATGGCCGGGCGTGGAGCCTATCTGCACCGTCAACGTTCCTGCTGGGAAGCGGCTCTGAAAGGAGCACTTGCCCATGCCCTACGCGTGGAACTGACCCCGGAAGACCGTATGCGGTTAGAAGAGTTCCTGCAAACCCTTTCCGGGGATGAAAACGATGGAGGGTGAGCGCCTGATGAGATAAAGAAGCCCTTTGCTCACAGGCGCCTCCCCCGTAGACTTCTAATTAGGAGGTGTCCTATGAGCAATAACGGGCACAAGATCGAATTACCGGCGAACATTCCGGTTCGTGAACTGGCACAGCGCATAAACAAGAGCCCGATTGACGTCATCAAGAAATTGATGAGCAACGGGGTAATGGTCACCATTAATCAGAATATCGATTTTGATACTGCCGCCATTGTTGCTGCAGAATACGGATATGAAGCGGTTCCCGAAAGTGTAGCCGAGGTGCAGGAAGAGGAGACCGGTGAAATCCCCTTCTGGCGCCAGGTGATCGCCAACGAGCCGGCTTCGGCCCTTAAACCACGACCACCGGTGGTAACCATTCTGGGGCACGTGGATCATGGGAAAACCACGCTTCTGGATGCCATTCGCCATGCCAATGTGGCCGCCGAAGAGGCCGGAGGGATTACCCAACACATCGGTGCCTATCAGGTGGAACACCAAGGGCATCTGATCACGTTTCTGGATACCCCCGGTCATGCTGCGTTTACTGCCATGCGGGCGCGCGGCGCACAAGGGGCCGATCTGGTCATCTTGGTGGTCGCCGCCGATGACGGCGTGATGCCGCAAACCAAAGAGGCCATTGCCCATGCCCGGGCGGCACGCGTGCCGATCATCGTTGCGCTGAACAAAATCGATAAACCGAACGCCAATCCCGATCGCGTCAAGAACCAGCTGGCCGAACAGGGATTGGTGCCGGATGAATGGGGCGGCAACACCATCATCGTCCCCGTTTCGGCCAAACAGAAGCAAGGCATTCAAGACCTGTTGGAAGCCATCCTACTGGTGGCGGAAAACAGCGATATTCGCGCCAACCCCAACGGACGCACCATCGGCACGGTGATCGAGGCCAGGCTGGATAAAGCCCGCGGCCCGGTGGCTACCTTGCTCGTTCAAAACGGGACTTTGAAGGTCGGTGATGTGGTGCTGGTCGGCACGGCCTATGGCAAAATCCGCGCCATGTTCGATTTTCGCGGCAAACCGCTGCGCAAAGCAGAACCATCCACTCCGGTCGAGGTGATCGGCCTGAACGATGTGCCTTCTGCCGGTGAACCTTTCGAGGTGGTAGCCAGCGAGCGCGAAGCGCGTCAGGAAGTCGAAAAACGCCTGGAAGAGAAAAAACAGCAGGCCGCAGCACGCAAGAAAGTCTCGCTGGAGGACCTGTTTGCCCGTTACCAGGCCGGTGAAACGAAAGAACTGCGCCTGATCGTCAAGGCCGATGTGCAGGGTTCCCTGGAGCCGATCGTCACCGAGCTGAACAAACTGGGAAGTGGCGAGATCAAGATCGAGATCCTCTACGCTGAAACCGGCAATATCACCGAAAACGACGTCATGCTGGCCTCGGCATCGAAGGCGATCATCGTCGGATTCAACGTGCAGGCCGATAGTGCCGCGCGTCGCCTGGCCGAAAGCGAGGGCGTTTCGATCCGCACCTACGATATCATCTATCGGCTGACCGAAGACATTGAGAAAGCCCTCAAAGGCATGCTCGAACCCGAACAACGCGAGGTGGTGATCGGACGCGCTCAGGTGCTGGCAGTCTTTCCGGCTTCCAAATTCGGTAAGGTGGCCGGTTGCCGCGTGACGGAAGGGGAAATCCGCCGAAATGCGCGCGTGCGCCTGCTCCGAGATGGCAATGTAATCTTCGATGGCGAGATCGCCTCCTTGCGACATCTGAAGGAAGATGTACGTGAGGTCCGTCAGGGATATGAATGCGGCATCGGCTTGCGCAACTTCAATGAGTTCCAGCCGGGCGATGTGCTGGAATGCTACGTGATCGAGAAATAGGGAGGGGAGTATGCCCAGCCCTGTACGTTTACAGCGGATCGCAGACCGTATACGCGAGGACCTTTCGGAGCTCTTGCTCCATGAAATCCGCGATCCACGGCTGCGCGGCGTGTACGTGACGGATGTGCGCGTGGATCGTGAGCTGAGCTACGCCGATATTTACGTTTCCACCGTGGACGCTTCGCCACGGCGCGAAGAAGTGCTGGCGGGGTTGGAAGCCTCTAGCGGTTTCATTCGCCATGTTCTCACCCAGAATATCCACCTGAGGACTTTCCCCCGCCTGCGCTTCCACTGGGATGAAACACCGCAACGGGCAGAGCATATCGAAGCTCTATTACGACAAATTAGGGAGAAATCACAACAGGATGAACAACGATCAACAGATTCGTGAACTTTTGAATGGGGCGGAGCGGGTGCTGATCGCCTCGCATGTCCGCCCGGATGGAGATGCAATCGGTTCGGTGCTGGGGCTCGGCCTGGCCCTGGAAGAGGCCGGTAAAACGGTGCAGATGGTACTCGTGGACGGTGTGCCGGCCAATTTCCGTCATCTACGGGGAAGTGAACGGATTCTTCGCCGTCCTGACGGAGCATTCGACCTCTTCATCAGCCTGGATTGCGCCGATCGAAAACGGCTGGGAGAACCCCTGCAAGGATTGGGCAAGCCACACCTGAACATCGATCACCACGTCACCAACGAGCGCTTCGGAGAGCTGAACCTGATCGAAGCCGAGGCCGTGGCCACGGCGGCCATTCTGACCGAGCACCTGCCGCATTGGGGCCTGCCGATCACGCCGGCCATTGCCGATGCGCTGCTGACCGGGATCGTCACCGATACGCTTGGATTCCGCACCAATAACGTGACACCGCATTGCCTGCGCCTGGCCGCCGATCTCATGGAGCATGGCGCCAACCTGGCCGACCTCTATATGCGCGGACTGGTACGGCGTTCGCTGGAGGCGGCGCGCTATTGGGGCGCCGGCCTGGCCAAATTGCGCCATGAGAACGGGATCATCTGGAGCACGTTGACCCTCGAGGATCGCCGTAAAGCAGGCTACCATGCCAACGACGATGCCGATCTGATCAATATCATCTCGGCAATCGATGGTGGTAAGGTGGGAATGATCTTCGTCGAGCAGGAGAATCAGCACGTTAAAGTCTCCTGGCGAGCGTTGGAAGAGGGAATCGATGTTTCGCAGGTGGCAAAAGTGATGGGCGGTGGTGGACACCAGGCCGCTGCCGGCGCCGATATTCCGGGAACAATGGAAAGCGTGGTGCCGCGCGTGCTGGAATTGACGCATCAGATGCTGGCAAAAATGCAACCCACAAAGGAAAAATAGGAGAGAAAATATCCACATTGGGTGGTACAATTTGCACAGGAGGTAACACAGTAAATGAACAGTCAGGATGTGAAAAACGCCATTTCCGGCGTGCTAGTCGTCGATAAGCCGGTTGGGTTGACTTCGCATGACGTGGTAGAGATCATTCGCCGCGGCACGGGGATCCGCCGAGCCGGACATACCGGCACCCTGGATCCCCGGGCATCCGGTGTGCTGGTGGTGTTGATCGGGCCGGCGGTGCGCCTGAGCCAGTATGTGGCCGCTTCCGATAAGCGTTACCAGGCCATTATCCGCCTGGGAGCTTCTACGGATACCTACGATGCGGAAGGACGGTTTACTCGCGCCGAGGTGCCGGTCAATATCACCGAAGAAGAATTTCGCCGCGTGTTGAAATCCTTTGAAGGCGAAATTATTCAGACTCCTCCCCCCTATTCGGCAGTCAAAGTGAAAGGGCGCAAAGCCTACGAGATGGCTCGGGCCGGGGAAGAAGTGGAACTGGCGCCACGCAAGATCAAAGTTTACCACCTCGATGTGCTGGAATGGGCGCCACCGGAAGTAGTGATCGATGTCTATTGCTCTTCCGGTACCTATGTCCGCTCGTTGGCCAACGATCTGGGCAATGCGCTCGGTTGTGGTGCCTACTTGGTCGGATTGCGACGGACGAAGAGCGGACGCTTTACACTGCGCGATGCCGTGACGCTACGGCGATTGCAGGAAGCGTTCCAAAACGGGACTTGGTACCAATACCTGATCCCGGCGGCGGAAGCACTTTCCGATTGGCCGGCGGTGGAATTGACTCCCGATGAGGTGGAAGAAGTGCGCCATGGACATCGCATCCCTGTGCTCCAGGGTGGTGAGCACCAATGGGTCCGTGGGATCAGCATGCAAGGGGAGCTGGTTGCATTGATGGAACAGATCGAAGGGGAAGACGGACAGAAGCTCTGGCAACCGCGTAAGGTGTTCTTCACAAGTGAACCTGAGCGTTAGATCGATGCGCTTATGGCTCTGCGGATCGCGCAGGTGTTGGGCGCGGGGGGTGCAGTTGCCCGAGGGCTGGGAATGGGCAACCGACGCTGAGACGGCAGATGTAATTTTCTATTGCGGGAAAGGCACCCCTCCGCCCGATGCGCCCCAAGGAGGCGCAGGGTTATGGTGGCTGGAAGTCAACGAGGCGCCGTCGGGTGTGAGCTGGCAGCAGGTGCTGGAAGCTTTAGGCTCGGACGGTTTAGTGAAATTTACCCTGCGGATGCGGCGAGGCAAAGAGGAACGACAACGATTGCTGGCGGTCAGCGGGCTGCGCAATCGTTCCCTGCCGAACGCCTGGAGGGTTTATCGTTGGAAACGCCGTCGCGCGTTGGAGGTGGCTCTGAAGTGGGCGGCTCAGGCCGGGACGGAAGCCTGGTGGGCGCAGGCGCAGCCCGGGTCCAGCCCGATCCGCACGGCGGCGAGGCCACGGCCGGCACTTTGGCTCAAGGGCCTGCACCAGGCTCTGGCCACGGCGCCGCGGCGCCTGTTCGCTTCTCCGCCGCTTCACTGGCAATTGATCCTTGCCCCTTGGCGCAATGGCCAAGTGCTTTGGCAGGAGATGCAGCGTATTACACCACCGGCCGATCGTTTTTGGGCAGATCCATGCCTGGTGGAATGGAAGGGGGAACGCCTGGTCTTTGTAGAAGAGAAGGTCTATGCGCAGGGAAAAGGCCGGATCGCTTTGCTACGCCTGGACGCCGAGGGAAGGGTTATAGAACACACAGTGGTGCTGGAGCGACCTTTTCATCTTTCGTATCCGCTGGTGTTTGAAGCAGAGGGGGAATGGTGGATGGTGCCGGAGAGTGCGCAGGCCGGAAGGGTGGATTTGTATCGGGCGCTGGATTTTCCCTACCACTGGAGATGCGAACGAACCTTGCTGGAGGGAGACTTTGTCGATGCGACACCGGTGCAGTTCAACGGGCGTTGGTGGTTGTTCTGCGCTCGGCGCGATGGAAGCGGAGCGGCGCTGGAGGAATTGTGGTTGTTTTCGGCAGAGCAACTAAATGGTCCCTGGCGACCTCATCGCGCCAATCCACTTTGGATGGATATCCGTCAGGCACGGCCAGCAGGCAGGCTTTTCCGGTGGAATGGGGAATGGATCCGTCCGGCTCAGGATAGTGCTCTGCGGTATGGGCATGCGGTGCGTTTGCAGAGGGTGCTGGAATGGACGGAGGAAGTTTATCGCGAGGAGACGCGAGAGGTGTTGCTCCCTGCCCCACCTTTTCAGGCGATGCATACGTTTTCGGTGGCCGGGGAGTGGGTGATGCTGGATGGTTGTTAGTCGCGTAGTCGGATGGTTGGTTAGTCGCGTGGTCGGGTGGTTGTTGGTCGCATAGTCGGGTGGTCGGAGGGTCGCGTGGTTTTCGCTGGGCGGGTTTCCACTTGGTTGCGAGGTTTTCTCCGGAGATGGCTACACGCAAGAGATAAAAAAATCACCCCTGCTGCCGAGCAACAGGGGTGATCAATGGGCAAATGGATGTTTAGAGAACAACCACGCGCGCAGCCTGGGGGCCTTTGGCACCCTGCTCTACGCTGAATTCCACGCGTTGACCTTCTTCCAGTTTGCGAAAGCCATCGCTTTGGATGGCCGAGTAGTGGACGAAAACGTCCGGGCCGTTATCACGGGCGATGAACCCATAGCCTTTCTCGGCATTGAACCATTTGACCGTTCCGACGATACGAGTAGACATTATTTTTTTCTCCTTGCGTAGAAATTGATTTGATGGAGCACGTACCTCGGACGGTACAAAAAAGAATCCCGTGCCTTACCGGGATTCTGTGTTCCTAGACCTCGGACGTACTGGCATCTTGCGAACTGAATGATAAATCAAAAGAGGATTCCTGTCAAGGTTTTTGCAGAAACTGGTGGGGCTTTTTTCAAAGATTGGAAAAAACAAGCCGGAATTGGCCTTTTGGGTGCCATAGCGAGGTCGGAGCGGACATTTCTTTTGCAATTAATGAATCGGATATTCTGTCAATTCAAACCACGCAAAGCCCTGAAGAACCTTTAGCGCCAAAAAACGCCGCGACTAGGAAAAAAGGGGGATATTCCTATTACGGAAAATAGGTGAAAATCGTGGTATAAAAACAAAGGCATCTCTTATGTGTAGGGATGTTGAAATTATGGAGGAATGGCGAATGATTTTGCAGGTACTGGATCGAGAGTTGGAGAAAGGATTCCTCTCTCCAGAGTTTTGTACCCAATTGATCCAACAGCTGGATGAAATGATCGGCGAATCACAAGAAGAAGGGGACCTGGATGAGGCAGATTTTGAGATTCGACATGCACGCATCTACCAGGAGTTACTCCGCCTAATCCGTCAACAAGCCGAAGAATTGCAAATTCTGCGCGAACTCAGCCTGAACCTGACATCCAGCCTGGATTTGCAAACAGTGTTGGAAAAAATAGCCGCCGAAGCCATGCGTTTGGTAAAACATGCCAGCACGGTGAACATTTTCCTTTTCCAAAACAACCGGTTACATTTCGGAGCGGCACGTGATCGGAGCGGCCCGCGGAGCCAACCTTTTGCTACCCCGCGTCCGCATGGTTTGAGTTACACAGTTGTACACAGCGGCAATGTAATTGTCGTCGAAGACATGAAAACCCACCCTCTGTTCCAAAACGCTCCTCCCTCCTGGGATGGTTCGATCGTTGGCATCCCACTCAAAGCAAATCAACAGGTAGTAGGGGTCATGAACCTTTCCCGCTCGGTGAAGGGTCCTTTCCCACCCGGCGAGATGAATTTGCTTTGGCTACTAGCCGATCAGGCGGCTCTAGCGATCCAAAATGCCCTTTTGCATCAGATAGTCAGCCAACAGGCCTATACCGATACGTTGACCGGGTTACCCAATCGGCGAGCGCTGGACGAACGCTTGGAAAGCGAATTGATACTCGCCCGCCAACAAGGAACGCCGCTCTGTGTGATCATGATGGACTTGGATGGGTTCAAATCCATCAACGACACATACGGGCACGAAACGGGCGATCGGGTTCTTAAAGCCCTAGCAATGCACTTACAAAAGGAGTTGCGCGCCTCGGATTTCCTGGCACGGTATGGGGGTGACGAGTTGACCCTGGTACTTCCCAAGACGACGCTTCTAGATGCACAAAAAGTCGCCGAGAAAATAAGTCTTTCTATGAGGGAATTCTATTATTTGCTGGATAACGGCGCGTGGATCACGTTGAGCATTTCAGGGGGCATTGCGGCCTATCCCATTCATGCGCTGAACGCTTCCGACTTGCTACGCGCGGCCGATGATGCCCTGTATCGGGCCAAAAAGTATTATAGAGGGGAGTTCGTGGTAACCCGGCCAACGACGCCGCTGAAATAAACGCTTTTAGCCAATGGCGTTGGCAAACTCTGCCTGCTGACCCTGCGCCAGCATCGCAAAATTGACGCTCTTCAGTCGCCGTACCAGTTCTACCTGGGCATCGCACCATACCGGCTTAATCGGGCAGGTTCCCTCGAATACGCAAATTCCCTCACCTGTTACGCATTCATTGAGTCGGATCGGCCCATCAATGGCTTCTACCACCTCTAGCAAAGTGATCTGGGATGGATCGCGCGCTAACGTAATCCCACCCCGCGCCCCTCGCGAAGTGTGCAGCAACCCGGCGATCGAAAGCTGCGAGACGATCTTTGCCAGAAACGAGGGGGGAATGTGTTGTGCCTCGGCCACGTCACTGGTGGCAACTCGCTGCCCCTTCCCGGCACGTGCCAGGTAGAGCATAGCTCGAATGGCGTAGTCTGCCTGCCTCGTGATTTGCATAACACCTCTCTAAATCAGATAAGGATGACCTGTTTATGTTATTTTATAGTGTTTCTTCTCACAAGGCAAGTGATGGAGGTCACGCGTTAATTATGACTTTTACGCAGGATTTGTCGTTTCTAGGGGCGATTGCCCACCCTATCTCCACAGTTCCAGAGCAAACGCTAGCCTCTACAAACTTGAAGAGCCCCACCGAGTAAGGTCGCCATGACATGCCACATGACACTTGCTCATCTGTGAATCAACCGAGCCGCCTAGTAGAAAAAAAGAGAAAACGCATTCCGTCCGTTCTCACGCTCAGGCCTGCACCTGGTCGCTTTCCATCTCCTTCTTTGGCAGTTCCCTTTTCGTGCCGATCCACAAGATCACATCCACCGCCCTTTTGGGCAGGAGCCGCTCCTCCCATTCCAAATTTCCATGAACCGGAAGAGGCGGGAGGGCTTCCTGTCCTGTTGCCTGCCAGAGACGACCCAATAACTTCCAAGTCCATTTTGCAGCACGAAAGCGAACGCCGGGAAGGACGATGATCTTACCGCCATCCTGGAGCACACGTTCGGCTTCTTCCAGGGTAGAACGATCAAGGATGTATTCGCTTGGAAAGGTGGCGATCAGACAGGCAAAACTTTGCTTTGGAAAAGGCAGCGCCTGAGCTTTGGCCTGCACCAGACGCGCGGCGTCTCCCAGCCTTTGCCGGGCTAATGCTCCCATTTGACGCGAGAGATCCAAACCAAAGGCAGAGAATCCCTGTTCCTGCAATGCCTTTTGCAGATGCCCGGGGCCATGACCGAGTTCGAGCACGCGCACACCCTCCACGTATGGAAGCACGCTAAACACCCATTCGCGCCATTTTCCGAAGGAAACCAGGGCGGCCACCAGATCGTAGGCCCAGGCGAAGGGGTGGTAGAGCAAGTAAAAGAAGAGACGCAACAGGGCGCGCATAAACACAAAACGGGCTTGCGAGGCGCAAACCCGTCCGGAAAACCAATAGCATTTCGTCGCGATCAGGCCGAGGGGCTTTCGGAAGTGCTTTCTTGCCCACCCTTGCGACCGCGGCGCACGGCCTCTACGACTTTCTCGCCGCGTTCACGGGCCTCACGGGCCAAGGCCTCGGCGCGCGCGCGAGCCTCGCGGCTCAGTTCTTCGGCGCGAGCACGGGCTTCGGCGGCCGCCGCTTCGGCACGAGCCAGGGCCTCTTCCGCCGTTTCACTGGCGCGATCCCGTAGCTCGATCCCTTTTTCGCGGATCATGGCGCGCGTTTCTTCACCTGATTGGGGTGCGAAGAGCAGAGCAACGATGGCGCCCGTCAGGCCGCCAACGATGAAGCCTACCAGAAAAGCACCGAATTCATCTCGTTCAGACATGGGACACACTCCTTTCCAAAATTAATTTCGCTTGATGCCAAGCAATTGTATCACGCGTTGCAATCCGGCGAGGTAGCTATTCAGCTTAATCACCGGCTCCACCACGTTCTCTCCTAAAAATTCGGCGGTGCCGCGCAGATTATTCACCGTCTCCTGGGTGGCCTGCAGAATTGGGCGCACTTCGTTCTGCAGCAGGTTGATCAGAACGGCCAGCTGGATCAGCAAGATGATCAACGCCGCGCCGATCACCAGCGATTCCAAGGCCAGGATGATGATGAAAATATCCCGAATGCGCTCGGTGGGAGTGGAGGGTTGGAGCAAACTGTAAACAGCCAAGCCGAACAACGCCACAAACAACAGGATCCCCCCTACGATAGCGAATCGAATACGGCGATCATTCGGAGATGGAGTAGAAGTGCTCATAGAATTCATTATAACACGAAAAGAGCGACTGTCTTCGGACAGTCGCTCTTTTTAGGGCTAAGCCGGATGATTATGCCGCCTGTAAGGCTTTTTCCACGGCCTCTTCCAGCATCTTCGTGGTCACCGATTTCGGGCGCTCAATCGGTTGGCCGAGCGCACGCGCCCAGACGTAGTTCGCCGTCACGCCCAGGGCACGGCCGATGCCGAAAAGCACCGTGTAGAAGTCAAATTCGCGCACACCGTAGTAGTACTGCAACGTGCCGCTGATCGCATCCACGTTCGGCGCCGGGTTCTTCGCTTTCCCTTGTTCTTTGAGCACCTGTGGCACGACCTCAAACACCAGCTGTGCCAGGCGCACCAGCTCATCCTGCGGGAAGCGCTCCTGAGCAAATTGCATCTGCGCCGTGAAGCGCGGATCCGGGACGCGCAAGACGGCATGCCCGTAGCCCGGAATGACCTTACCGGCATTGAGCGTATCCCAGGCAAACTGATAGAGCTGTTCGCGCGTCGGCACGCCGCCGAATTTGTTCTTGACCTCAATCAGCCACCCCAGGCATTCCTGATTGGCCAGACCATGCAACGGGCCGGCCAAACCGTTCATTGCTGCCGAAAAAGCCAGGTACGGATCCGAAAGCGCCGAGCCGACCAGGTGCATCGTGTGCGCCGAGACGTTCCCCGACTCGTGATCGGAATGCAGGATGAAGTACAGGCGGGCGAGATCGGCGTATTCTCGCTGATTCTCCACCTGGATCATCTGAGCAAAATTGGCACCGTAGTCCAGGTTCGGGTCCCAGCGCGGTTCCGTCCCGTCCCGATACTTGAGGCGATAGATGAACGCGCCCAGGATCGGCAGCTTCGCCGTAAGGTCGAGGCTATCCTCCAGGGCAGGCATCCAGTATTCGTCTTTCTTCATCCCCTCATGATAGCGACGGGCAAACTTCGATCCAACCTGCAGCGCCAGAATGCCCTGAGAAAAGAGGGTCATCGGGTGGGTTTCCGGCGGCATGGCACGCAGCACGTCATAGACATAGGCGGGAAGGGTGGCGCGCCGACCCCACTCCGCTTCCACTTCTTCTGCCTGCGCTTTGCTCGGAATTTCGCCGGTCAGCAGCAGATAGTACAACCCACCGACATAGGGCATATCCGCGCCATCCGGTTTGGGCAGCAGCGAAAGAACTTCCGGGATCGAATAGCCGCGGAAACGGATGCCCTCCGCCGGGTCCACATAGGAAATGTCGGTCACCAGCACTTTGACATCGCGCATTCCGCCGTAGACCTGCCCCACGGTGACGTGATCGATCACCACATCCCCATGCTCTTTGGTCAGGCGGCGCACACGTTCACGCCATTCCGGAAGCTGGGCGGCAATTTTATCGAACAGGATCATGGGTACCTCCTAAAGAATTTTTCTTTTCCGGAAAAGAAAGGGCATGGCGAACCATGCCCTCTTAAATTTGCACCAGCGAATGGAGCGTGCGAATGCTTTCCTGCACCGCCGCCGCCGATTTCTCCAAAGCCGCTTTCTCCTCGGCATCCAGGCTGTACTCGATGATGCGCTCCACACCTTTGCGCCCTAATTGCACCGGCACGCCGAAGAAGATATCCTTGAGCCCGTACTCACCCTGCATATACGCAGAAGCCGGCACGATCAGGTGCTTATCCTTCAGGATCGCTTCCACCATCTGCGCCACTGCGGCCGCCGGAGCATAGTAGGCCGAACCGGTCTTGAGCAGGTTGACGATCTCGCCGCCACCCTTGCGCGTGCGGTTGACGATCGCCTCCAGCCTATCCGCCGGCAGATACTCCCGCAGCGGAATGCCGGCGATGTTCGAGTGACGGGTCAAAGGCACCATCTCATCCCCATGACCGCCGAGCACATAGCAGTGAATGTTCTCTACGCTCACGCCGGTCTCCATGGCAACAAAAGCGCGCATGCGGGCCGAATCCAACACACCCGCTTGCCCCACTACCCGATGTGGCGGCAATTTGCCGACCTTCATCGTCAGATACGCCATCGTATCCAACGGGTTGGTGAGGACCACGAAGATGGCATCCGGAGAATATTTCAGCGATTCCAGCGTCGCCTTGCGCACGATCTCGGCATTGGCGGTGAGCAAATCCTCACGCGACATGCCCGGTTTGCGCGGCAAGCCGGCGGTGATCACCACCACATCCGAATTTTTCGTCTCTTCATAGCCGTTGGAACCTACAATATGCACGTCTTTCCCGATGATGGGCATCGCCTCCAAAAGGTCCAGCCCTTTGCCCTGGGGCATACCCTCTACCACATCTACCAACACGATATCCGCCAGTTCACGTTCCGCCAGCCAGTGCGCCGTGGTAGAGCCGGTCATGCCCGCACCGATGATAGAAACTTTATAGTTCATACCTTCCTCCAGGAATGGAATACAAGATTTCGAGCGAGGGGTATAGCAATTGTAACGAAAAAATGGCAAACGTTCAGTGGGATTTGTCATCATTTTATGGTGATTCTGTCACTTCCCCTTCTCCTTCCAACCTCTACCCTCCTAACCTCTATCATCCCAACCTCCTCCCTCCCCCTATGGTAAAATTTCCCCATGCTCCTCACTACCCGCCTAATCGAATACGGTCAATCCCTCTGGTACGATAACATTCAGCGCCGTCTGCTGCGCAATGGTGAGCTGGCACGGCTCATCCAGCAGGGCGAAATCCGCGGCATCACCTCCAACCCCACCATCTTCCACAACGCCATCGCCAAAACCACCGATTACGATGATGCCCTACAACCCCTGGCCTGGGCCGGCTGGGATGAAGAGCGCGTCTTCTGGCAACTGGCCATTGAAGATATCCAGGAAGCCTGCGATCTCTTCCTCCCCCTCTATGAAAGCACCCAGGGCGAAGATGGCTATGTCTCGCTGGAGGTAGACCCGCGCCTGGCGCACCAAACCGCCCCCACCCTCGAACAGGCACGTACTCTCTGGCAGCGCGTCGCCCGCCCCAACCTGATGATCAAAATCCCGGCCACGCTCGAAGGGCTACCGGCCATCCGTCAGGCCATTGCCGAAGGGATTAACGTCAACGTCACCCTGATCTTCTCCCTGGAGCGCTACCGCCAAGTGATCGAGGCCTACCTTTCCGGCCTGGAAGATCGCCTGCGCGCCGGCTTGCCCCTCCATCCCGTTGCCTCGGTCGCCTCCTTCTTTGTCTCCCGCCTCGATACGAAAATCGACGCCCGCCTGGAAGCCCTCCTGCGCGCCGAGCATCCCCAAGCGGAGCGCGCCGCCGCCCTGCGCGGTCAGGCCGCCATTGCCAATGCCCGCCTGGCCTATGCCATCTTTGAAGAAACCTTCCGTGGCCCCCGTTGGGAGGCCCTTGCCGCTGCCGGCGCCCGCTTGCAACGTCCTCTCTGGGCCTCCACCAGCACCAAAAACCCGAACTATCCCGATACCCTCTACGTCGACAACCTGATCGGCCCGCATACCGTCAACACCGTCCCGCCTCAAACCCTGGAAGCCTTCCGCGATCACGGACGTCTTGGCCTTACCGTCCGGGAAAATCTGGATCAAGCGCGCCGCCTTTTCAACGAATTGGAGGAATTGGGAATCTCTCTCGATCAGGTGATGAAAGAATTGGAAGAAGAAGGCGTGCGTGCCTTCGCCGAAGCATTTGAGGCCCTTTTGCAAACCCTGCGTCAACGGCTCAGCGCCCAGCGGATCAGGCTAGGACCTGTACAGGTCCAGGTTGAGAAGCGTCTGCCTTCCCTTGAGCGCGATTCCCTCGCCCCTCGCCTATGGCAAGGGGATGCCACCCTATGGACGGCCGATGCTCAGGGGCAGGAAGAAGTTCGTCGGCGCCTTGGCTGGCTGGATCTACCCCTCAGCATGCGCGCCCAGATCGCTGAATATCAAGCGTTTGCCCAGGAAATTCGACAGGAAGGTTTCACCCACTTTGCCCTGCTGGGGATGGGTGGCTCTTCCCTGGCTTCCGAAGTCCTCTCCCTTTTCCCCTTCAGCACCCAGGCATCGTTGCAGGGTGTGATTTTCGATACCACCGATCCCCAGGAAATTCAGGCCAAAGCCGCCTCTCTACCGCTCTCTCAGACCCTCTTCATCGTTTCCAGCAAATCCGGCGGTACCGCCGAAGTGATGGCCCTCTTGGAATACTTTTGGGCCCAGACGGGTTCCCGCGGGTCACAATTCGTCGCCATCACCGATCCCGGCACCTCGCTGGAAACCCTGGCACGCAGCCGGGGCTTCCGTCACATCTTCCTGGCCGATCCGAACGTCGGCGGACGCTATTCGGCGCTCTCTGCGTTCGGCCTGGTGCCGGCCGCCTTGCTGGGGATCGATCTCTCCCGTCTGCTGCAGGAGGCCGAGATCATGCGCCGTCAATGCCGCCCCGAAGTGCTTCCGGCGCGCAACCCCGGCCTGATGCTGGGGCTGGTCCTGGCTGAAGCCGTCTCTCAAGGTCGCGATAAGCTCACCCTGCTCGCCGATCCTGCGGTGGCCTCTTTCTCTGCCTGGGTCGAGCAACTCATCGCCGAATCCAGCGGCAAGGAAGGCAAAGGCATCCTGCCGGTGAGCGAAATCCCCGGTGCCCCAGAAGAGTATTCCGCCGATCGTCTTTTCGTCTACTTCCGTTCGGATGGGAAATTCAACGCCCAAGTAGAAGCACTCGAACGCGCCGGCCATCCCATCCTGATCTTCGATTTCGCTTCCCCCTATGCCCTGGGTGCGGAATTTTACCGCTGGGAGTTTGCCACGGCGGTGGCCTGTGCGCTCTTGGGCGTCAACGCCTTCGATCAGCCGAACGTGGAGGAGGCCAAGGTCCGCGCCCGTCAACAGATTGCTCGCCATCAGCGGGGAGAACCGCTTCAATCGCCCATCACCGCCCAAACCGAGATCGCCGCCCTACGGGAGTTCATTTCCCAAGCAAAGCCCGGTGATTTCATCGCCATTAACGCCTTCCTGCCTCGTCTGCCACAGGTAGAGCGTGCCCTCGAAGGGTTGCAACAGCAATTGAGAGCACAGACGAGATGTGCCGTCACGCTAGGCTTCGGCCCACGCTTCCTGCATTCGACGGGGCAATATCACAAGGGGGGGCCGAACCGTGGGCTCTTCATCGTGCTCACTGCAACGCGAGCCGACGATCTCGCCATCCCATCCCAAGGATTGACCTTCGGCACCCTCCAATACGCCCAGGCCCTGGGAGATATCGAGGCTTTGCTCTCCCAAGGCCGGCGCGTGTTCCACTTCCATGCCCCCTCGGTGGAGGCTTTGCTCGGAATGCTCTCAGCGCAGTAGCTGTTCGGCCTTTGTGTAGGCGTCCAAGGCCTCGCGCAGGCGATTGGCACGCATATAGGCATCGCCCAGCGTCTGCCACAGGAGCACATCCACCGGGTAACGGTAGAGCGCCTCGCGCAGATCGAAGATCACCTCGTCGAGCAGGCGACCTTTGCGGATCAGGCGGGAATAATGCTCCACTGCCTGGCGAATATCGCCGCGTTCCAGGGCTTGCTGGGCCTGCGCCAAATGCACATCGCGCGTCGGCGAAAGGCTGCCGGTGCGTTTCGGATGAGGGGGAACGGTGATCGAAGGAGACGGTGGTTCTACTTCCACTTCGACCGGCTTCCAATCCAGCGCAGGCGGTGGCGTGACCGGTGGGGTCTCTTCTTCGATCATCATCTCAGGCTCAGGAGCTGGAGCCTCTGGACGGGCGCTGGGTTGGGGTGACTCTAGAGCACGTAACCAGGCCCCGGTTTCGTCCATTTCGCTTTCCGTAGTGACCGTTTTCAACCAGTCGGGCAATTCGTCGGCAGGCTGAGAGGTTGCCACAGCCGGCCTCTCTTCGGCCATGCCTTTGAGCCACTCGGGCAACTCTTCCGCAGGTTGAACAGGCTCTTCCGCCCGCACGGCAGACGGTGTTTCTTCTATGTCTTTCAGCCACTCCGGCAGCTCTTCAGCCGGTTGAGCCGACACCTGCCCCGTGACCGGCGTCTCCTCGATGCCCTTCAGCCATTCCGGCAACTCCTCGGTCGGTTGAACCGGCGCTTCGGCCTGCGCGGCGGGCGGCGTCTCCTCGGCCATGCCCTTCAGCCAATCGGGCGACTCTTCAGCAGGCTGCGCCGCGGCCTGGGCGGCAGATGGTGTCTCCTCGGCCATGCTCTTCAGCCAATCCGGCAACTCTTCAGCGGGTTCGGCCGGCACCGTCGGGACAGCCGGCGTCTCTTCCAGCCGTTGACGGGCGGCCTCCACCCATTCCGGCGGCTTCTCCTGGCGCGCTTCCGGCGGTGTCACCAGTTCTTCCGGCTTCGCCCCATGACGCGCCGCCAGGCTCTCCAACCAGGCCAGCGCTTCATCCTGCTCCTTCGCCGAAGTACCCAGCGACCCTAACGCTTCCCAACCGGCTGTGCTCGCCTCGGCAGGAACCGCAGGTTGAACGGTCGGTGGCGTCTCCTCGATGCCCTTCAGCCAATCGGGCGACTCTTCAGCAGGCTGCGCCGCGGCCTGGGCGG
>JBBFLV010000002.1:217347-228834 GCA_037478835.1 Anaerolineales bacterium | reverse complement strand
ATGCCCTTCAGCCAATCGGGCGACTCTTCAGCAGGCTGCGCCGCGGCCTGGGCGGCAGATGGTGTCTCCTCGGCCATGCTCTTCAGCCAATCCGGCAACTCTTCAGCGGGTTCGGCCGGCACCGTCGGGACAGCCGGCGTCTCTTCCAGCCGTTGACGGGCGGCCTCCACCCATTCCGGCGGCTTCTCCTGGCGCGCTTCCGGCGGTGTCACCAGTTCTTCCGGCTTCGCCCCATGACGCGCCGCCAGGCTCTCCAACCAGGCCAGCGCTTCATCCTGCTCCTTCGCCGAAGTACCCAGCGACCCTAACGCTTCCCAACCGGCTGTGCTCGCCTCGGCAGGAACCGCAGGTTGAACGGTCGGTGGCGTCTCCTCGGCCATGCCCTTTAGCCAATCCGGCAGCTCTTCGGCAGGTTGAGCCGGGGCTTCAGCCTGCGCGACGGGCGGCGTCTCCTCGGCCATGCCCTTTAGCCAATCCGGCAGCTCTTCGGCAGGTTGAGCCGGGGCTTCAGCCTGCGCGACGGGCGGCGTCTCCTCGGCCATGCCCTTTAGCCAATCCGGCAGCTCTTCGGCAGGTTGAGCCGGGGCTTCAGCCTGCGCGACGGGCGGCGTCTCCTCGGCCATGCCCTTTAGCCAATCCGGCAACTCTTCGGCAGGTTGAGCCGGTGTCTCAGGTTGAGAAACTGCAGATGGTTCTATGCTCTTAAGCCAATCTGGCACTTCTTCGACCCTGGGCGCTTCTGTGAAAGATGCTTCGGGTGTTTCCGCCAAAACTTCTGGCGGAGCCATGGCTTTGAGCCACTCCGGCAGCTCGGCCTTCTCCAGGGGTGGCTCCTCCTGCTCACTGAGCGGGCGCTCCACGAATTCACCGCTGGCCTCGCCCCAACCGGCCTGACGCAACCAATCCGGAATGGCCGATTCGGAAGCCGAAGGCTGGCCTGCACCCGTAGGTGCAGGAAAGGTTTCAGCAGATGGAGTGACCTCAAATGAGGAGAGAGGTTGCTCCCGAAAACCGATCGGTTCCCAACTAGCCGGCATTTCCACCATTGCACCCGGCTTCCATTCAAAGCGCTCAATATTCACCGCCGCATCCGGCACCTGAGAGGCCAGGAAAACCGAGCGGGTGGCGAAATTGACATAGGGGTCCATTTCAATCAAGCGGCGACGATATACCTGTGTGGAATCCTTTTCCTTAGCAGAAGCACTAAGCTCACTCAGGACCCGATTGGCTTCAAAGTTATAGGGATATGCGTTAAGGATCTGGGTGGATATTTCGGCGGCCTCTTTTTTATAACCACCGAAGAAATAAGCCTTGGCCAGCAAAGTCTGCATATCATAGCGCGAGGGTTCGTCCTTGAGAATGGCCCGTATCTCCTCAATCGCCTCCAGATAAAGCTGCCCCCGCACATACATATGAGCCAGTGCCCCACGCGTCAATCGAATGCGCGGTGGCATCACCCCATCCCGTTGACCATGCAGCCGTTGAAGTTCGGCCTGAATAGCACGATTGGCCGGTTGCACTTCAAAAGCACGCGTCATGTGCCAGATCGCCTCGTCCAGCTTCCCCTGCTCATCGTGAATCAATGCCATCCCGACATGAGCAATAAAGTCATCCGGTATAGCCATGAGCAGGCGACGGAAAATGTCAATCGCTTCCGGGTAACGCCTGGCTTCGAGATAGGCTTTTCCTAACAGGCGATATGTATCCAGGCACTTCGGAAAGGTTTGGAGGATATGCCGACAATGAGCAATGGCCGCGTCTAGTTCCCTTTGCTCAATGAGGGCTTCGATTTCATGGTGGTAAAGGCGTAAGGCGATCTTTGCCATTTTTTCTCTCCGAGGGGGACTCTACAATAAGTATGCCTTAACCTGCAAAAATGTGCAAGGGGGTAGAACAAGCGCTGTAAGGCAAACGCTGCGTAGGGCAAACGCTAGCGTTTGTCCTACAAATAGCGATATAATCACGGCATGTCCATTTTGGAAGGGAAACGAATCCTGCTGGGCGTGAGCGGCTCGATCGCCGCGTTCAAGGCCGCGACGATCGCATCTCGCCTGACCCAGGAAGGCTCACAGGTGATGACCGTGCTCACCCCGGCGGCTGAACGGTTCATCACTCCCCTGACCTTCCGCTCGCTCACCGGTCAGCCGGCCTATACCGATGCCGATCTCTGGGGACAAGAGGGACATGTCTTACACGTCAACCTGGGACGGGAAAGCGATTTGATGCTCATCGCACCCTGCAGCGCCAATACCCTGGCGGCACTGGCCCATGGTTCGGCCGAGCACCTGCTCACCTTGAGCGCACTCACCCTCCAAGGTCCACTGGCAGTGGCGCCGGCCATGGATGGAGGCATGTTTGAGCACCCGGCTACGCAACAAAATCTGGAAATCCTGCGTCAGCGGGGGGTATTCATCCTCGGTCCTGCCGCAGGGCGCCTGGCATCCGGCCTGATCGGCATGGGGCGGATGCTGGAACCGGAGGAGATCATCGGCCATGTGCGCTACATTCTCGGTCGCAACGGACCGCTGGCCGGGCGCAAAGTGGTGGTTACGGCCGGGGGCACTCAGGAGCCGATTGATCCGGTGCGCGTGTTGACCAATCGCTCTTCCGGCAAGCAGGGCTATGCCCTGGCGCAGGCGGCGATCGATCTCGGCGCCGAGACGGTGCTCATCAGCACCCCGACCGCCCTCACTCCGCCGATCGGCGCGCGGCTGGTGAGAGTCCAAACGGCGGAGGAAATGCGTCAGGCCGTGCTTGCAGAAGTCCAAGATGCCGATATCCTCCTGATGGCCGCCGCCGTGGCCGATTTCCGTCCACGCAGGGTGGCAAATCAGAAGATCAAAAAACAAAACGGGTTGCCGATGCTGGAGCTGGAAGCAACGCCGGATATCTTAGCCGAGGTAGCGGCGCGCCGTCGAGAGACGAAACATCCTTTGGTGACGGTTGGTTTTGCCGCCGAATCCCAGGAACTGATCGAAAATGCTACCCAGAAGCTGCAATCGAAAGACCTTGACCTGATCGCCGCCAACGATATTTCGGCACAGGATGCCGGCTTCGGCGTGGACACAAACCGAGTCACGCTTCTTTATCGAAACGGGAGACGCGAGGCCTTGCCTTTAATGAGCAAGGCACAGGTCGCCCAGGCAATCCTGGAACGGGTTGTCGAAATGCTAAGAGCTTCTTAAGCTTGTGTGGAGGTTTATGCGCGTTCTTGTTCTTTCGGATATTCATGCAAACTATACGGCCTTGGAGACGGTTTTAAAAGATGCGGGCGAGGTAGATGCCGTCTGGTGCCTGGGCGATCTGGTGGGTTATGGTCCGGACCCCAACCTGGTGATCGAGACCATTCGCGAACAACCGAATTTGATCTGTCTAAAAGGCAATCACGATGCGGCCGTATCGAGTGATATGGATATTGAGGCTTTCAATGGAGATGCGCGCCTCTCCCTAAATTGGCAACGGCGCGTGCTTACAGCCGATAGCATCGAGTTTTTGCGCGCCCTGCCGACCTCTGCCCAACAGGGCGAGGTCACATTGGCACATGGTAGCCCGCGCGATCCACTTTGGGAATATATTCTGAACACGTTTACTGCCAGGATCAACTTTGAATTTTTTGAGTCTCGCTTGTGTTTTGTGGGGCATTCTCATATTCAGAGCGCTTATTTTTGGGATCAGGAGGGCCATCGGGTGAAACCGATCACCATGCGGGTAGGGGAAAGCATTGCCTTGGCCGAGGGACGGTGGATTCTCAATCCCGGTTCGGTCGGTCAGCCGCGGGATCGCGATCCCCGCGCTGCTTATGCCATCTTCGATACCGAGACCTTCACCTGGGAGCCACGGCGGGTAAGCTATGATGTGGCCGAGGTCCAGGAGCGCATTCGGAAGTTAGGATTGCCGATTCGGCATGCACTACGATTGGCCGAGGGGTGGTAGATGAATATACTGGTTACCGGAGGTGCCGGCTACATTGGTTCCGCGGTGGCCGAGGCGCTATTGCGCGCCGGGCATCAGGTCACCGTGTATGATTCCCTGGTCACGGGGCATCGGGCGGCGGTGCCGCAGGGAGCACACTTTATCCATGCTGCGCTAGAAGATAGTCATGCCCTGGCCGAAACCTTGCTGCGCGGCGAATTCGAGGCGGTGATGCACTTCGCCGCTTTCATCGAAGCAGGCGAGAGCATGCGTGATCCCGGACGCTTTTACCAAAACAACCTGATCAACTCCTTACGTCTGATCGAAATGAGCGTCCAGAGCGGGGTGCGACGGTTTGTCTTCTCCTCCACCGCTGCAGTCTATCGCTCTAGCGATGAGCCGCTGCGCGAGGATTCGCCTCTAGGCCCGACCAACGTCTACGGGCATACCAAGCTGGTGATCGAGCAGGCGTTGGCCTGGTATGGGCAGATTTACGGCCTGCGCTATGCCGCGTTGCGCTACTTCAATGCCGCCGGCGCCCTGCCCGGCCGGGGCGAGGCCCATCGCCCGGAATCTCACCTGATCCCGCGCGTGTTACAGGTGGCGCTTGGCCAAGCCGAAGAGGCTTTGATCTTTGGCACAGACTACCCCACTCCCGATGGAACGGCCATACGGGATTACATTCACATTGAAGATCTGGTGACGGCACATTTGCTGGCACTGGAGGCGTTGGCAGAGAAAGAGGTGCTGGTCTATAACGTGGGGAACGGCGAGGGATACTCGGTGCGCCAGGTGATCGAAACGGCCCGTCGCGTCACCGGGCACCCGATCCCGGTGCGGGAGATGCCCCGCCGGCCTGGGGACCCGCCGCGGCTGGTAGCTTCCTCGGAAAAGATCCGGCGCGAATTGGGCTGGCAGCCGCGCCACCCCGACCTGGAAACGATCATCGCTTCGGCCTGGGAATGGCACCGCACCCACCCTCACGGCTGGGAAGAGGAGCGAAAGTAAGCCCAGATCACATCGTCGAGATCGGCCGAAGTATGTTGCGCCAGAATGCGGAAAAAATCTTCTCCGGAAGCGATCTGCCCGTTCATCTGCTGCTGATAATCGCGTAGAAAAGCGAAGAAGACCTCATCGCCAAGGCGTTGACGCAAATCGCGCAGGAAATAGGCCCCGCGCAGGTAAACGGCGTTCGTATACAGGCGGAATCCGCCGCCTTCGTAGATCGGAAGATCCACAAAACCTTGCGGCTCATAAAAGTCTACACGATAGGACCACCACCAGGGGATGAGCGAAGGATCGAAAGATTCGTAGAACAATAGCTCGCTATACGTGCAGAGCGCTTCATCCAGCCAGGGTTCCAGCGCCTGATCGTTGCCCACGCGCTCGAACCACCACTGGTGTGCCGTTTCGTGGGCGGCGATGAAGGTGAGATAGTTTTTGGGGGTACCATCGTAGAGATTGTAAAAATCGCGCGGCAGGAAAAAGAAGGCCGAATATTCCATGCCATCGTTGAAATCGCCCATCACCGCCGTCAGGCTGGGGTGAGGATAAGGACCAAAGAGATCGGTATAGGCTACAAGCGCCTGGCGCATCGCACTTAATACAGCTTTTGCGCCCTGGGCATATGAGGAGAAAAAGACACTCCGCAAGACAATTCCCCGCCATGTGTCTTCGATCACTTGGGCACCATGGCTTAGAGAAAAAACGAAGGTCCGTCCGGCTGTGAGGGTATATTGCAGCCATTCTCCATCCTGGGTAGGTAAGGCACTGGCTGCAATCTGCCACTCTTCAGATGCATGCTCCAACTTCAGATATACTTCGTAATCTGCGGCATCGTAGACCAGGTGCTCGCCATAGTACCAGGGATCGTGCAGTAACCACCCCTGACGATAGGGGACGATAAAAGGATACCAATTGGTCAGGTTGATCTGGTGATCGCTATAGCCGTAGATGCGCGGCCGCTCTTGATTCGGGTCCTTTTGCTCGGCCAGGGGGAGAAGGAGGGTGTAGGAAAGATCAAGGGTCAGGCTCTGACCTTCGGCCACGGGCTGAGAAAAGCTTAGGCGCAGGCGTTGCCCTTCGAGCGAGGTGGTGCTCAAGGTCCCTCCCTGAACCTGAAGCGTCTGCAGCACGAACCCGTTCGGCCACAGGTTGGGTTGCACGGCCAATACGAGCTCGTTCAACGCCGTCCCCGTCCTGTTCTGATAAAAAATGCGCTCTTGCACTTGGGCGCGTTTCTGCTGCACATCCAGGGTCAGGTAAAGGGTATAACGGGTACGCGGAGGTACAGTCGGCGGCGGTGGGGAGGTGGTAGCGGTAGGGGAAAGAGAAGCGCTCGATGGGATAGGGGATGAGAATACAGAAAAGGGAGAGGGGAGTGGCGGCAGATGTGGGGACGGAGAAATGCTGCACGAGAGCGGGGAAAGTAAAACGCTCAAGCACGTAAAAATGAAATGTACCAAAAACTTGACTTTTAACATCCCTGTCATTATAATGCATTTGTCATTTACAACCTGCGGCAATGAAGCAAGGTTCACGCCTCTCCGGAGGCATGGGCGCTTAGGTGACCTTGCAGAGCCAGTGGCGCAACCGGCGGGTGATTCTTTGTTTTGTGAAGGGATTTATGTCCGATCACAGGCCTGTTGTGCAGGTTACTTTTTTAACTTTCCGCGCTGTTCTTATCCTTTTTCTCAGTCTTGGCCTGAACTTATGGAGCGCGCCGCAAACGGTGCAAGCCAGAGCACCTGAACGGGGAAATGCGGCGCCGCTTTTTAAGCACCCTACCTTCGAGGTCTCGTTCAACGTGCCGGATGAGGCCTTCATCGGAACGGCTAACCTCACCGTTATCACCCATCCTGACCGATCCCTGGCTCCGGAAGCACGACTTGCGCCCAATCCATATGGGTGAAAAGCAATGGCGCTCTGGTGCAAGTTTACGGCCATAAACGGCTGACATGATAGCAGCAACAAAAATTTATTCACACTGTAATTCAACATAAAAGGGAAACGCCATGTTCACCACATCCAAGAAGTTCTTCATTGCTCTTTTTCTCGTTGCATTAGCCTTAGCCCTTATTGGCCCATCCCGCACAAGTGCCCAGGCAATTTTGACAATCAAGCCCATCACGTGGAACATCATTGGCCTAGACTCGAATAACGTAAATATTGGGCCTAACAAGTTTCCCGTAGGAATACGCGTTTGTAACACAGGGACCACCTCGGCTACCAACGTCACCGCCACCTTCGTATGGGATGATGGGCTGAACAAATACACCGGCGACCCTTATATCAATCTCCGTGCAGGATCGTTGGATACAATTACGATCTCTTCCCTGGCTGCCGGTTCGTGTACCGACTTTTACTTTGAGGTTGAAGTCACGCGAAATGCCGGTGCATATAACCATACCCGCCGTTATCATATCAATGTGACCGCCGATGGCGGGATTAATCTCAGCTCACCTCAGCCACGAGAACTTTTTATTGAACACCTTGTTTCTCAAAATCGCAACGCGGTAACGGATGTGAAGCTAGATGGCGTTTCCATACCGCCTGGTGGCACAATGGGCCTTGTAGTGGGTCAGACATATACCATTGAGCTAGTAGGTTTTACAGCAACGCAAGGCTATGAACAACTGGAATCGTTCATCAACTTCCCAAATACGATCTTTCGAATCAACAGCGTAACCACCACATTTACAGCCAATGCCGGAACGGACCCAGACGCGACATCGAAACTTTATGCCGACGGCTGTTCATGGGTGAACGATCCCACTGATCCCAACTACCGTTCTTGTCTTTCCACAGGTAAATACGGCGGCAATATTTCTGTAACCTATAACGTCACCATTATAAGTGGGGGCGGCACGGTCCAACCTTTGAATACATTGATTTATGATTTCTCCGGAAGCAGCTACCACTACAATGCAGATTTCTCTGCGCAGGCTCGGATAGCCGCTATTATAGACCCATCCAGTCTCACCATTTCCAAGTCTTTCTCCCCAGACCCAGCCTACCTAAACGGTACATCACGCCTGACGTTTACCATTAGCAATCCGAACGGCGCGGCAATCAGTGATGTGAGTTTCAGCGATACGCTGCCTTCATCTCCCGGCACAATGTTGATTGCCAATCCTGCCAATGTAGCAACTGCTGGCTGTGGCTCGCCCTCCATTACGGCCACGCCGGGAACTAACTTGATCTCCGCTTCCAATATCACCGTGGGAGCCAACAGTACCTGTTCGATTAGCCTGGATGTGAAGGTGAACGCCACAGGCACGTACACGAATATTTCCGGTAACCTTTTTGTGGGCTCCACGGATACAGGCAGTCATGCGACAGACACGTTGACCGTCAACAACACCCCGCCTCCCCCGCCCCCGCCGCTGACTTGTCCGACGCCCTCAACTTTAGCCACCTGGAATATGTCCGGGACAACCGCCCCGCCGCCCTTCACCAGCAAGGCCCCGAATGTGAGCGTTGCAACTGCCAGTGCCAGCCTGACAGGGATCGGCTCGCAGGTGGTGTCAGGCGGCGCCTGGACGATAACCGACGCCTGGCCGATTACTACGGGTGCGCCCGGGGCCACAAACCCGCCGTACTTTCAGTTTCAGGTAGATTCCACCCTTTATGGTGGCATAACCATCACTTTCGATTATCTTCTCAGCGCCCCTGGGGATTGGGCAAGCGGCACGAATAACCACATTTACGTCTACGCCAGCAACAATGGGACAACCTGGAACCTGGTGGGCACAATTACTGCCACCAAAGGCTCGTGGCAAACAGGCGCAACCATCAGCACGACACTGACCGGGACGATGGCCTGGTTCCGACTGATGGCCGATTCGCGTAACCCGGCAAAGACGACGGCGAGCTTCTCTCTGGACAACGTGGTGTTTACCGGTTGCCCGGCGCTTAGTCTCGCTGCCCCTTCCCTGAGCAAAGCTTTTTCACCTTCATTGGTGGCTGTCAACGGCATCTCAACCCTAACCTTTACGCTCTCCAACCCGAACGGCTCGCCTCTCACCGGCGCTTCGTTCTCTGATTCACTGCCCTCGGGCGTGCAAGTAGCCTCTCCGCCTAACCTCTCCAACTCTTGCGGTGGAACCATCACGGGTGCTACAGCAGGGAGCACAACCTTAGTCCTGAACAGCGGCATCATTCCTGCAAACGGCTCGTGTACGGTCAGCGTGAATGTGATGGCAACCACGGCCGGAGCACACGAGAACGTGAGCGGCTACATCTCAACAAACGAGACCGGCATAAACACCGGTCCCAACGGCTATGCCAGCGCTACCCTGACCGCTCTCCTGCCTCCAACTATCGAAAAGGTATTCTTGCCAGACAACATTGCGACAGGTAACATATCGACCCTAGTGTTTTCCATCACCAACCCTAACGCCGCTCACTCCTTGACAAACGTGTCCTTTACAGACTCATTACCTGCCGGGATACAGGTGGCTTCCCCACCGAACGCATCCACCTCTGGTTGCGGAACACCGACCTTTTCACCTAGCGCGGGTAGCACGACCCTCTCCTTCTCCGGAGGAACGATCGCGCCAGCAGGAATGTGCACAGTTAGGGTCAATGTCACCGCCGCTTCCGCTGGCACATACCTAAATACCAGTGGCCCGGCTACAGCCAATACCACAGGTGGTACTGATACAGCCATCAATACGCTCACCGTTCGTACGCCCATCTCCTTGATCTCGCTGGGCAAGGAAATTGCCACATCTGCTTCGGGACCGTGGACAAACTTTGTGGCCGTATCGCCAGGTGACTCCGTCTATTACCGTCTTGTGGTGGAGAACATAGGCGAAACCACCTTGACCAACATCACCGTGACCGACCCGGCCGTTGATCTTTCGTCTTGCTCCTGGCAGGATGGAGATGGCAATCCGTTGACGTACCCCTTTAGCCTGCCCGCCCCCGATCTGGACAACGGCCACATTGCCTATTGTGTAGTAGGTCCATTCACCGCAGTCACCGGCAGCCACACGAACACCGCTACCGCCGACAGTGACCAGACCGCTCCGGTGAGCGATTCGGCACTCTATAGCACGCCCAGCCTGACGCTGGACAAGAGTTCGCCCACGCTTTCTTTTACCAATCCTGGCGACACAATCTCATACCGATACGATGTGACCAACAGCGGCTATATCCCACTCCAGGGCCCTGTGACGGTATCGGATAACAAAGCCACCGTCACGTGTCCGGATGTCAGCACGGTGGGCGACAACGACGCCTTCCTCGACCCCGGTGAGACCCTGACCTGTGCGGCCACCTATATCGTCACCGGCACCGATGTGACCAATGGCTATGTGCAGAACACTGCACAGGCCACTGCGGATTCTGTTCTCTCCAACACGGACTCGGTGACGGTGTCAACCGCCATCCCGCAGACCGACCTCTCCATCACCAAGGATGATGGCGTCGCCCAGTACGTCCCCGGCGGCTCCCTCACCTACACCATCACCGTCACCAACAGCGGTCCCGACGATGCCCTGAGTGTGAGCGTTACCGATGATATCCCCTCGCAGGTCACCTTCTGGACATGGACCTGCCAGGGCAGCACTGGCGGAGCCAGTGGTTGCACCGGCTACAGCGGCAATGGCAACTTCAGCGACTACATCGACCTGCCCGGGCCGGCATCTTCCATCACCTACCAGGTAGTGGCGCAGCTGGCATCATCCGCCACCGGCGACCTGACCAACACCGCTACCATCTCTCACCCCAGCGATACCGCGCCGGGTAACAACTCTGCCACCGACACCGACACCCAGGCCAGTCAGGCCGACCTGGCCATCACCAAGGATGACGGCCTGACCCAATACGTCCCCGGTGGCACGGTCACCTACACCATCACCGTCACCAACAACGGCCCCAGCGACGTCACCGGCGCCACCGTCAGCGACCCGATCCCGTCCCAGATCAGCTCCTGGTCGTGGACCTGCACGACCACCGGCGGCGCCACCTGCAGCGGCTCCGGCGGCCCGATCAGCACTGGCTTCAGCGACACGGTGAACCTGCCTGCCGGTTCCACCATCACCTACAGCGTGAGTGCCACAATCTCCGCTGCCGCCAGCGGCAACCTGGTCAACACCGTCACCATCACCGCTCCGGCAGGGGTCACCGACCCCACCCCCGGCAACAACGCCGCCACCGACACCGATATCCAGGCCAGCCAGGCCGATCTTTCCATCACCAAGGATGACGGCCTGACCCAATACGTCCCCGGTGGCACGGTCACCTACACCATCACCGTCACCAACAACGGCCCCAGCGACGTCACCGGCGCCACCGTCAGCGACCCGATCCCGTCCCAGATCAGCTCCTGGTCGTGGACCTGCACGACCACCGGCGGCGCCACCTGCAGCGGCTCCGGCGGCCCGATCAGCACTGGCTTCAGCGACACGGTGAACCTGCCTGCCGGTTCCACCATCACCTACAGCGTGAGTGCCACAATCTCCGCTGCCGCCAGCGGCAACCTGGTCAACACCGTCACCATCACCGCTCCGGCGGGGGTCACCGACCCCACCCCCGGCAACAACGCCGCCACCGACACCGATATCCAGG
>JBBFLV010000002.1:0-217247 GCA_037478835.1 Anaerolineales bacterium | reverse complement strand
AGCACTGGCTTCAGCGACACGGTGAACCTGCCTGCCGGTTCCACCATCACCTACACCGTCACCGCCAACCTCTCCGCTACCGCTACCGGCAGCCTGACCAACACCGCCACCGTCACCGCCCCGGCAGGCGTCATTGACCCGGATACCACCAACAACTCCGACAGTGATACCGATACGCCCAACCCGCAGGCCAATCTCTCGGTGACCAAAGATGACGGCGTGACCGTCGTTGCGCCCGGATCAACGATCATCTACACCATCACCGTTACGAATAACGGCCCCAGCGATGCCAACGGCGTCACCGTCAGCGATTCGCTTCCATCTCAGATCACATCCTGGTCGTGGGCCTGCACGGCACAAAGCGGTGGCGCCAGTGGCTGCGATCCATATAGCGGCAGCGGCGACTTCAGCGACACGGTGAATATGCCCGCCGGTTCCACCATCACCTATACCGTCAACGCCACTATCTCGGCCACGGCCACCGGTACGTTGACCAACACCGTCACCGTCTCTCATCCTACCGATCCTGACCCCAGCGACAACCAAGATGACGATCAGGATAATATCCTCGCCCTGCCCGGCAGCGATCTGACCAAGGCGCTCATCGCCACCAACCAAGGCTTCACTCCGGGCACATCTGTCGCCATCGGCGAGATCGTTACCTACCGCGTTACTTTCCGCGTCCCAGCCGGCGGTAGCCTGCCTAACCTGACGCTTGCCGACGTCCTCGACCGCGGCCTGGCCTTCGTAGATTGCGTGCGGGTAGAACCCTCCAGCACCGACATCACCACCACTCTACCCGGCGGCTTCGGCGCAGCTTGTAACGATCCAACCAACCCGACCATCGCCACCGAACCGTCCGGCAGCCCCAACCCGGCCGATCCAGGCCGCAGGATCACCTTCAACCTGGGCACGGTGAGCAACAGCGGCGCTTCGGATGGCACGGTCACCGTGGAATACACTGCGGTGGTGCTGGATAGCATCGAAAACCAGGATGGGCTCTCGCTGAACAACGAGGCCACCCTGGCCTGGGCTAGCGGCTCGCTGACCACCTCCGCACCGAACGTGACCATCGTCGAGCCGGACTTCGAGCTGCTGAAGGAAGTGGATCGTACCGTCGCCATGCCCGGCTCGATCCTGACCTTCACGCTCACCTTCCGTCATACGAACAGCAGTAACACAGACGCCTTCGACGTACTGTTGACCGATATCTTGCCGCCCGGCCTGACGTATGTCCCCGGCTCGCTGAGAATCGTCAGTGGCCCGCCCGGTGGTGTGACCGATGATTCCGCTGCGCCCACGTTGCGCGTCCGTTGGGCTACTTTCCCACTGATAACCGGTGGTAGCCGTACGCAAGCTACGGTGCAATTCCAGGCCGTGCTCGGCAACCTTGCACCAGGTCAAAAAGTGAGGAACTCCGCCGCCCTTGAGTGGACGAGCCTACCGGGCAATGTCACTTCGCCGCAATCGAACTACAATGGCCTCTCCACCGAGCGCTTCTACGATCCCGGTAGCAATGTGAACGTTTACGGCGTAATTGCCAATGTCACCATCACCGTGCCGCGCCTGCCGGCCACCGGCTTTGCGCCGGGCGTGATCACCCCGATCCCGGAGCAACCGGCCGAAAAGGCCTATCAGGACCTGGGTAACTTCTGGTTGGAAATTCCGAAACTGGGCGTGAAAATGCCGATCGTGGGCATCCCGGCCAAAGGTGAAGAATGGGATCTGACCTGGCTCTGGAATCAGGCCGGCTGGCTGGAAGGTACCGCCTACCCGACCCACGCCGGTAATTCAGCGCTCACAGCGCACGTTTACCTGCCGAATGGTCAACCCGGTCCCTTCTTCCGCCTAGGCGACCTGATGTGGGGCGATCAGGTGATCGTCCACCTCGGCGGCCAACGCTATATCTACGAAGTGCGCCAGGTGCGCCAGGTCTCGCCTTATGCGCTCTCCGTGCTACGCCATGAAGAGCTGTCCTGGTTGACGCTGATCACCTGCCGCGAGTACGATGCCAAGACGAACACCTATCGTTACCGTGTGGTCGTACGCGCTGTATTGATGAAAGTAGAGAGTGAATAGAGAAAATGAGTGAAAGAAAGTAGGGCAACTGTTCGCAGTTGCCCTACACTTCTTTAAAGCCCGGCTTCTTTTTCCGCCAGGCCGAGAGCTTCTTCAAAGATTTTGAGGCCCTCGTCTATTTCCGAACGCGTAATGCACAGGGGAGGCGCGATGCGGATCACGCTTTTGCCGCAGCTGAGCAAAAGCAAGCCGCGCTCGAAGGCCAACTGGACCACGCGCTCGGTCAGGTCTTTGGCCGGCTCCTTCGTCTTGCGGTCCAGCACGAATTCCACCCCGATCATCAGGCCAATGCCGCGCACATCGCCGATCGATGGATGCCGCGCCTGAATTTCCTGCAAGGCATCGAGCAAATACCGTCCGGCTTCCGCTGCGTTTTGCAAGTATTCCTGCTCCAGCAATTCGATCGTCGCCAGAGCTGCGGCACAGGCCAGGGGATTGCCGCCGTAGGTATTCCCGTGTGCGCCGCGTTCCCAGGTCATCACCGATTTGCGCGCCACGCAGGCCCCCAAAGGCATACCGGAAGCGATCCCCTTGGCCGAAGTGAAGATGTCCGGCTCGGTATCAAAGTGCTCGATCGCCCACCATTTGCCGGTGCGCCCCATGCCGGATTGGACTTCATCGGCGATCAAGAGGATGCCATACTTATCGCAAAGCTTACGCAGGGCCGGGAAAAAGCCGGGCGGAGGCACAATGTATCCCCCTTCTCCCTGGATCGGTTCAACCAAGATGCCGGCTACTTCGTCCGGTGGCAAAATATGCCCCAAAATTTGCTCCTCGATATAGCGCACCACCGTCTCACCGTAATCCTCCCCGTGTTTGCGCTCCAGCACCGGGCGATACGGATTGGGATACGGCGCATGGACAACACCGTTCATGAGAGGATAAAAGCCCTTATGATAAAGGGATTTGCTGGCCGTAAACGTGATCGCACCCATCGTGCGCCCGTGAAAGGCACCGGTGAAACCGATGAAGTTCGACCGTCCGGTGTGGTAACGAGCCAGCTTGATCGCCGTCTCAACCGCTTCGGTGCCGGAATTGGTCATGAAGGAGACCGCTGATTCCTGGAAAGGGGCAATCTCATCCAATTTCTCGGCCAGCTGAATCCACTTTTCGTGATAGAAATCCGAAGAGATGTGAATAAACTTTTCGGCCTGCTCCTGAATGGCCTTGACCACTTTCGGGTGGGCATGACCGGTGGAAAGCACGGCAATGCCGGCCATGAAGTCCAGGAAACGGTTGCCGTCCACATCCCAAACTTCACAGCCTTTGCCGTGATCCATGACGAATGGGTAGCTACGTGGATAGGAAGGAGAAATGACGGCCGAATCGCGCTTGATCAAGGCGCGAGCCTTCGGCCCTGGTAACTTCAAGGGATCGTTCATAGCACACTCCTTTACCCAGAGAATGAGTTAAGATGAGTTTCCACCAAAGCGCGGGCGCCCATCAGGCCGGCCTGATCCCCCAGGGCGGCCATGGCAAACGTCAGATTTTCCAAATAGCGCGGATGGAAAACACTTTCCCGCAGCTGGCGATGCATGGCCTCAAAGAGCAGATCGCCGCTTTGGGAAACACCGCCTCCGAAAACAACAATTGAAGGATCGAAGATGTGCAGGAATCCGGCCAGCGCCAGGCCGAGATACTTGCCGGCTCGTTGGAAAGCCTGTTGCGCCAGCACATCGCCCTGACGAGCCGCACGTGCGATCTCATCCGCACCGAAGTGTTCAAGGCGCGCCAGAGAAGAGCTCACCCCACCGGCGATTTGCTCACGCACGTAATGCACGATCGCCGGCCCGGAAGCCAGTGCCTCCAAGTGACCGGGCAATCCACAAGAGCAAATCGGACCTTCCGGCCACACGGTGACATGTCCCAACTCCGCCGCCATGCCACGATGACCGCGCAACAGACGATCGGCCAGGATCACGCCCCCGCCGATGCCGGTGCTAATGGTCAGATAGAGCACATCATGATGTCCCTGGGCCGCACCGTAGCGCCATTCACCCAGCGCCGCCAGATTGGCATCATTTTCGATCCAAGTCGGGCAGGCAAAGCGCTCTTCCAGCATCTGTGCCAAGGGCAGGTCATGCCACTCCGGAATGTTCGGCGTCGAAAGCACCAACCCGCGATACGGGTCTATCGGTCCCGGTGTCGCCACTCCGATTCCAAGTACGCGCCCCTCCTCAGGCCAAACAGCCTGAATCGCCTGGAAAAGGTTTTCTTCCGGTTTGCGCCCACCCTGGTGGGTCTTGAGACGATGATGATGGAGCGGTTTCAGAGAATGAGCGGCATAGCTCGCCGCGCGCAGATGGGTCCCGCCAATATCAACTGCCACGATGTAGTCCATGAGCTCAATTATACTTGAGCATTCTGTCATCCACGCTCTCTGCTATAATGAAAACATTCTCACCCGCAGTCCCTCGCTCCGCCTATGCGACGCTTCCTTGTCCTTATCCTCATCTTTTTTCTGCCCTCTTGCACTACTCCGCCGCCAGTCAGCGTAACCTACGATCCATTCCGTCCTTTGCAGACCCTGCCCCCTTCTCCCCTGCCGCCCCCCATCTCGCCCACCCCGCGGCAGGTCCCCACGCGCGCTCCGCTGACCATCACGCTGCCGCCCTCCCCGCCACCCGGAGCACTGCTCCCCACCCCGACCCCCGATGCCCCGCACCCCATCCCAACCCCGCGCACGAATGCAGAAACCTACATCGTCCAACCCGGCGATAGCCTCTCGCAAATCGCCGTGCGCTATGGAGTCTCCGTATCTGCCCTTCAGCGCGCCAACGCGCTCCCGAACCCCGACCTGCTAGAACCCGGTCAAACCCTGATCATCCCCACCCCTGAAGCCGATCTCTCCTCCCCGGAATTCAAGATCATCCCCGATTCCGAGCTGGTCTACGGCCCGGCCACAGCGCTTTTTGACCTGGAAGGTTTCATCCGCCGCAAAAACGGGTATCTGGCCCACTACCAAGAGACGATCGGCGATCGCGCTCTCTCCGGAGCCCAGATCGTCCAAAGCGTAGCGCAAAATCAATCCGTCAACCCGCGCCTGCTCCTGGCGCTGATCGAGCACCGCAGCGGCTGGGTCACGCAGCCCGATCCCACCACGCTCAGCCCGCTCAACCTGCCTCAACCGGAAGGTCTCCACCGTCAACTCTCCTGGGCCGCCAATGAGCTCAACCGCGGCTATTACCTCTGGCGCGTCAACGGCCTGGACACCCTCTCCTTGAACGACGGCACCCTGATCGCCCTTTCGCCGCGCCTGAATGCCGGCAGTGTCGCTCTCTATCGCCTGTTCTCCCTTCTAGATGATCGCGCTGCGTGGGAAGCCGATCTCTCCCCGTTTGGCTTTTTCCAGACCTATTTCTTCCTCTTCGGCAACCCCTTCCAATATGCCGTTGAGCCGCTCCTGCCGCCCGGCTTGGAGCAACCGCCTTTGCTCCTCCCGTTTGAAAAAGGCGTTCCCTGGGCCTTCACCGGCGGTCCACATGGCGGCTGGGATAACGGTTCGGCCTGGGCCGCCCTGGATTTTGCGCCGATCGATGTTGCCGGTTGTCAAACCTCTGCCGAATGGGTCACCGCCGTCGCCGATGGCTGGATCGTGCGCTCTGGCGATGGCATCGTCGTTCAAGACCTAGATGGTGATGGATACGAACAAACCGGCTGGAGCATCCTCTACCTGCACATTGCCTCTGAAGATCGCGTTCCCACCGGCACCTATCTCTTTGCGGGCGAGCGCATCGGGCATCCCTCCTGCGAAGGTGGCATCGCAAATGCCACCCACCTCCACCTGGCGCGCCGCTATAATGGCGAATGGATCCCTGCTGATGGCCCTCTACCTTTCAATCTAGAGGGCTGGGTTTCCCGCGGCCTTGGGCGTGCCTATGATGGCCTACTCCAACGCGGCGATCAAATTCTCCAAGCGGAAGAAGGTTTCCATGAAATCAACACCATCCGGCGTTAATCTCATTCTCCTCCTTTTGATCCTCCTGCAAGCCTGCATCCCTGCTTCTGAGATTTGGGGAATCTATCCAACGCCGACCGCCGGCGCGTGGACTGCTCTCGCCGATCCGCCTCTCACGCCGACGCTTGCAACCCCGTCCGTGAGCCTGGCGCACACCTCCACGACCCCGGAGCCGGCGCGGCCACCTTCGGCCTCGGCCACACCGACGCTTCCTGCCACCCCCACCCCCAGCATTACCCCCACCGCAACGCCCAACCTGCCTCCCACGCCGGATGGCCCGCTCTTTCAATACACCTCCCAAAGCGGCGATTGGCTACCCGCCTTGGCGAAGCGCTTTGGCGTCTCCGAGCAAGAGATTTACTCCCTCTCTTCCCTGCCACAGCAGGGGCTTATCCCTCCCGGCACCTTGCTCATCATCCCAAACCGTTTACAGGAGACCTCGCCCTATCAGCGCATACTCCCCGATAGCGAATACGTCCTTTCGGCCACTGCCGCCGATTTCGATGTCAACGCTTTCGTGAGCCAGGCTCCGGGCGCACTGCGCCGGCACCGCGAATATATCAACCCTAGCGGCTGGACGGACGCTGCTACCATCATTCGCCGCGTCGCAGAGGAGAATTCGGTCAACCCGCGCCTGCTCCTCGCCCTATTAGAATTCCAGGGAAGGTGGGTTTATAGCACCCCCGACCCATTCCACAGTGAATATCCACTGGGATACCCGGATAGCACCCATAAAGGGCTCTTCCTGCAGCTATTATGGGCCATCTCCCAAATGGACGTCGCCTATTACGGCTGGAGACAGGGAACATTCACCGAGCTGACCTTCCCGAATGGCGAAACCTTGCGCCTGGATCCGCGCCTGAACGCCGGTACTGTGGCACTCTATCACCTCTTCGCCCGGCTCTACGATCGCCCCTCCTGGGATGCCGCGCTGAGTGGATTCACCGAGCTCTATCGGCGCATGTTCGGAGATGTTGAAGCGCGCGTCGCCCAGGTAGAGCCTCTCTTCCCTGCCGGCCTGACCGAGCCGCCGCTGATCCTGCCCTTCGAGCCTGGCATCATGTGGGTCTTCACCGGCGGTCCACATGCCGCCTGGGAGCGCAATGGTCCTCTGGCCGCGATCGATTTTGCCCCCTCCAGCGCCACCAAAGGATGCGATCCTTCCGATCAATGGGCGGTTGCCGCTGCTTCTGGCCTGGTTGTACGTTCGGAGAACGGCCTGGTCGTGATCGATCTGGATGGGGATGGCCGTGAGCAAACCGGCTGGGTGCTGATCTACCTTCACCTGGCACGCGAAGGGCGCGTGCCGAAAGGCGTCTTCGTCAATGCCGGCGATCGCCTGGGGCGACCTTCCTGTGAAGGCGGCATTGCCACCGGTCGCCATATCCACTTTGCCCGCAAATACAACGGGGAATGGATCCTAGCCGATGGCCCCTTCCCTCTCATCCTCGATGGCTGGCGCGTTTACCAAGGTGAAAAGCCCTACAAAGGCAAGATGGTGAAAGGAGATCGCGTGATCGTTGCCGATATTTACGGTAGCTCCTCCGCCGCCATCTGGCGCGAAGCCCCGCGCGAGGGTGGAGAATAGACCATAGACCACCGACCGTGGACTGTAGCTACTTCCTCTCCCCCGCTCCCCTCTCCCGCTCTCCCGTTCTCCCGTTCTCCCTCTCTCCCGCTCTCCCGTTCTCCCGCTCTCCAATCCACCAGGAGTTACCCTCATGACCCTCCTCCGTTCCATCCGCCTCCCAGAAGCCCCACTGATCACCATTTTAAGCACCCTCCTGCTGACCGTCGATGCCTATCACCGTCTCACCCCCCGCAAAGAGTTCGATCGTCTAATACTTTACTTGTTCATTCCCCTGCTTGTCATTTTCCTGAGCCGCAAACGCCCCGCCGATTACGGCTTCCGGCTGGGAAACTGGAAACTTGGACTGGGGATCACCCTACTCGCCGTGCTGATCACCACGCCGGTGCTCTTCCTGGTCGTCCGGCAAAGCCAAGAAATGCGTTCGTATTACCAACCCGATCTGTATGAACTGCCGTGGAATACATTCATCGAGCTGATCGGCTGGGAATTCTTCTTCCGCGGCTGGATCCTCTTTGCCTATCTACGCGCCTATGGCCCAGATGGACTATGGTTGCACGCCGTCCCGTTCGCACTGGCGCACATCGGCAAACCGGAGATCGAAACGATCACCACGCTTTTCGGCGGCTATGCTTTCGGCTGGATCGCCCGTCGCACCGATTCATTCCTCTACCCATTCATCATCCATTGGTATATCGCTTCCATTACCATTTTCTTTTCGGGTTGAAATGTTTCTCCCAAAAGAGATGCCCCCTGCTCCAAAACATGAGCGTCTTTCCGTTCTGGCAGCGAAGCCATTTACCACCTCAAAGAAAGCCAGCAAGGCATACGAGTCTAGGATAAACACAGATTTTTTCTCCTAACTCCTACCCTCCACCCTCTTTCTGCCCATCCTCAATCACCCTTGCTCCCTCACCGGGCCATGCGATCAGCACATCCTGCACGCCCTGGATCTGTCGCAATTCCGCCTGCACCCGCGTGCGGACCTCCTGGGCACAGATCACGTGCACATTCGGCCCGGCATCGATCGTATAGCACACCGGCCATCCCTGCTTTCGCCAGGCACGCACCTGATGCAAAATGGCGACCGTAGCCGGTTGCCAGTAGAGCAGCGGCGGCGAAGAGGTCATCATCACCGCATGCATCAGATCGGAATCCAGCTCCACCACCTGCGCCAACGCCTCAAAATCGCGGCTCAAAATCGCCTGACGACACAGGTCCAAGCGCCGCGGCGCATCGGCCACGCGCGCCGCCTGCAGCGGGCTGCTCCATGCCAGGGCATGTCCTTGAGTCGACCCAACCTCTTTGTGCTTCGTACTCACCAGCGCAATGCAATCGGCCAAGGCCCAGTGATCCGCAGGCGCGAGCGAAAAAGCAAACGAATCCTCATCGCTTTCCCCGGCCTGCCATTCCACGAACCCGGCCGGCACCGAGCGACAAGCCGAACCCGAACCGCGCCGCGCCAATCGGGAGAGGGCGCGTTCCTGCAGGTCCAGGCCCAAAGCGCGCGAAGCCGCCAGCGCCAGCGCCGCAAAAGCCGAAGCCGAAGAAGCGATCCCTACCCCGGCCGGAAAAGTGTTCTCGCTTTCCACCTGAGCTCGCCATTCGCGCCCGGCCCAAGCCCGAACGACGTCCAGAAAAGCGCTCACCCGTCGCAGCGCCTCCCCTTCGACCTCCTGCCCGTTGATCGTCAGCCGATCGCTCGGCAGATCGGGCGAAAACGTCACCCGCGTGCGCGTCTCCAGCCCGGCCAAGTTCATCGAGATGGAACCGTTGGCCGGCAAGCGCAACCTTTCATCACGATTTCCCCAATACTTGATAAAAGCGATATTGCTACAGGCCACAGCCGTCGCAGAAAACATAATCCCTCGTCATGGCATAGGATAAAGGTCTTCCCCCTTGCCCGGAGCGGGGAGCGGTGGGAGGGAGAATGGATGTTCGGAAGAAATCCAAAGTTTCTCGCCATCCGTGCTCACCTGAATCCAGCCGGCCAGGTCGGTGCGGATCAGCGAATAGGGTCGAAGCATTTTGAGCACCTCCGGCGTCGGGTTGCCGAAGGGATCATCGGCGGCCACGCTCAAGATCACCACCTGCGGAGCCAGCTCGGCCAGCCATTCCTTTGAAAGCAGCGCCGGATAACCCGAATCGGGCAAGCTGAAGAGGGTCACGTTCCGCAGATCGGCGCGCCGTGGCAGTTGTTCTAGCAGCTCCGAATCCAACCCGATCGGGAGCAGGGCGCGAAATTGCTTCCACCGCACCAGCAACACCGCCCCGCGCTTTCCGTTGGCCGCCACTTCGAGCTCGGCTCCCTGCCCCAGATCAAGCACCTGGCCGGCCTCGGCAAACGTGACCGGCACGCCTCGCTCCGTCAGCCAGGCATCCAAGGCGCGCGAGGCGCTCGAAGCCTGCGGCAAACCCGCCCAGAGCACCCGACGCGGCGGGTAGCGCTCCAGCACCCAGGGTAAAGCGGCCAGCTGTTCCTGCTGTGTGGAGGCGACGATCAACCACTCCAGCCGGCGCTCAAAAGGCGAAAACCGATCTCCCAGCGCCTGCGAAAGCAAATTGGCCGAAGGCCCTCCGTTGATCAGCACCCACTTACCGCCCGGCGTGCGGATCAGGACCGCATCGGCAGAGCCTACGCTCAGGAAAGTAAGGTGCAAGCGTCCATCCGGTAAGGCAAACACCGCCCGCCAGAGGAGCAGCGCCAGGCTGATCAGGATCACCACCGAGGCCAAAAGCCCGGCCGGCACCCATCGCCGAAGGGCCTCCAAAGCCTTTTCCCGGCGCGGCGGGCCCAAGGTCCAAAAAAGAAGCGCTGCATAATACGCGATCACGCCCCAAAGCGGCACCGTGTTCAGGCTCAAAACGGCGCCGGGGGCGCGCGCAAACGTCTCCACCATTTTCAAGGTATAGGCCGGAAAAGGCCAGGCGATCCACGCAGCAACCTGCCCCAAGGGAGGCCATATCCAACCGAGCAACAGGGAAGCGCCCCCCAAGATCATCACCGCCGGCTGCACCGGTAAGATGAACGGATTGGCCAAAAAGGCGATCAGGGAAATTTGCTGAAAGTGATAGGCCATAATCGGCAGGGTGGTGATCTGCGCCGCCAGCGTTAGAAGCACGGCATCGGAAAGGAATTGTACCCCAGGCGAGACCCAAATGGCAGAGGGAGCAATCCGCCTCAGCCGGCGCTCGGCCGCCTGCTGCAAGGGAGCACCGAACAGGATCAGCCCCAACGTGGCAAAGAAAGAAAGCTGAAAGCCCACATCCCAGAGCACAAACGGGGAAAAGAGCGCCATCAGCGCCGCAGTAAAAGCCAGCGTATTCAGCCCCACCTGGCGCCGGTAGAGCTGCTGCCCCAGAATGCCCACCGTCCCCATGATCGCCGCCCGCACCACCGAGGCTTCCGCTCCCACCAGGATGGTATAGAAGATCACGCCCAGAATTGCCACCACCGCCCCGCGCCGCGGCCCTAAAAGCCGCCCAAAGGACGAGCCGAACAGCGCCACAATGATGGCAATATTAAACCCGGAAATGGCAATGATGTGGGAAGTACCGGTGACCTTAAAAGCGCGTACCCACTCTCTCGAAAGCCCACCCTCATCACCGAGCAAAATCCCGGCCAGCAACGAGGCCGCCGGGTCAGGATAGAAACGGTGGAGCAACAGGCGCGAATAGCCGCGCAGGGCAAACGTCAGGCGCAGGAGTGGATTGCCCCCACCTTCCAGGTAGCTCACCTGCGCTTCCCGCATATAGGCGTAAACGCCGCGTCGCGCCAGATAATCGCGGTAAGAAAAAAGTTCGCCCACCGGTGGTGTTTCCAACCGCCCTCGCAGGCGCAAAAGGTCGCCGTAGGCAAACTCCACGCGTTCCGGAACCTGTGCCAGGATCAGCCCGCGTACCGCCAGCACCTCGTCCCCTGTATCCACGCTTTGCACTTCCAGGCGCAGCAACGTTTCCGTATCGCGCACTTCCGGCGGTTCCACCAGGCGCGCCGTCAGGATCAGGTCATAATCGCGATCGACATACCAAGCAATGTGATGCGCATCGATCTGCGGCTGGGCGAAGAGGTAGCGCAAGCCCCCCAAGGAAAGGAAAAAGAGAAGGGGAAAAAGCGACGTAGCCGCCGCGGCGCCGGAGCGAAGTGCCCCTTTCCAGGCCGCCTGCCCCGTGGGCGTTTCCGCCGGCCGCACACCAAGCGACCCGTAACCGCGCAGCAGCAAAAAGGCCCCCGCGGCGCCGAAGCACAGCCACAGCCAGCCTGACAAAGGCACAAGGCCGCGTGAGGCCAGCAGGATGCCTGCCAAAAAAGCCAGCGAATAGCGGAGCAGGGGATAGGAAAGCACGATCAAGCTCAAAGCCTGGCATCGATCGCCCGGCGCAGCTGCGCCTGCACCTCTTCCCACGGTTGGGAAGCATCCACCACCACCCAACGTCCCGGCTCGGCCGCGGCCAGCTCTAGGTAACCCCGGCGCACGCGTTGATGGAATTCCAGCGCATACGCATCCAGGCGGTTCCACTCGGCGCCGTTCTGTTGTTTCCGTCGCAAGCCGATCTCCACGGCCACATCCAGCAAAAAGGTCAGATCGGGCATCAGCCCGCCGGTGGCATAACGGATCAGGATGCGCACCTGTTCCAGGTCCTGCCGGTGACCGTAGCCCTGGTAGGCCAGCGTCGAATCGGCGTAGCGATCGCAAAGCACCCATTCCCCGGCGGCCAGCCGCGGGCGGATCTCCTGTTCCACCAGCTGCGCCCGTGCTGCCTGGTAGAGCAGGGTCTCGGTGCGCGGGTGCATCTCCTGGTTACGCAGATCGTGGATCACCGCCCGAATCTGCTCCCCGATCGGCGTCCCCCCCGGCTCGCGCGTGCAATAGACGCGCAGCCCGCGCCCTTCCAGGTAGCGGGCCAAGGCCATAAGATGAGAAGTCTTACCGGAGCCTTCCGGTCCCTCTAGGGTGATGAACATAGGCTAGGCGATGGACGGTAGACGGTGGACCGTAGGATGGAGAGAGCTATTCGCGGAAGATGCGCACGTGGCGGCGCGGCTCCTTCCCGTAGGAATGGGAGATCAGATCGGCCTGCCGCGCCATTTCATGCTGCAAACGGCGCACAAAGGCCGGCGCCGGCGGCAAGTCCACCCAGCGCTCACCGTTCAAGACCGCCTGAATGGCGCGTTCGGTCTGCTCCCGAATGGCCTCCATCTCATGGGGTGGCAGCTCATCCGAAGGCAAGTTGAACAGATCGCCCAGGAACTGCTCGATCTGGTTGACCGTGTTCGAGCGCAAGACGTAGATCGGCACGCCGCGTTCCTCGGCCTCCAGGATCGTATGCTGGTGATTGCGGTAATAGGTGCGCAGCGTGACCAGCGCCTGGGCCTCATCGGCGCTACGTACCAGGATGGCCGGCACCCCCAAACGCTTGGCCGCCTGCATCAATCGATTGCGCGCCACGCCGTAAGGGTAAATGCGGATCGGGGTCAACGAGGGGGTAGCATCCTGGGAGGATGGAAAAAGCCGGCTACTTTCTGGCGACGGGGTACGATGAAAGGGAGATTCCCGACCCTCCGTCGGGCGCTGGGGGGCGCGCTCGATGCGGATCTGCCCATCCGGCTCGCGCGTGCGGATCTCCGGCGGCAAGGGACGGCCGCGCAACAAGGCATCCACCGAAGCGGCCACATCCATGTGGATCGCCAGGCGATCGCGCTGCTGGATTTCGATCAGAATATCAAACGTGGGCGGAGCGCGACGCTCCAGCACCGTCTTCTGCGTGCCGCGCCGACGCGCTTCCTCATCCGAAAGCGTCACCGCCTCGATCCCGCCTACCAGATCGCTCAGGGTGGGGTTGAGGAGCAGGTTTTCCAACGTGTTCCCGTGTGCCGTGCCGATCAGCTGCACGCCGCGTTCGGCAATGGTGCGCGCCGCGGCCGCTTCCAGCTCCCGGCCGATCTCGTCGATGACGATCACTTCCGGGTTGTGGTTTTCGACCGCCTCGATCATCACTTCGTGCTGCAGCATCGGTTCCCGCACCTGCATACGGCGCGCTTTGCCGATCGCCGGGTGCGGCACATCGCCATCTCCACCGATCTCGTTGGAGGTATCCACGATCACCACCCTTCGGGTCTCGGCCAGGATGCGTGCGGCTTCGCGCAGCAGGGTGGTCTTCCCTACGCCGGGTCGCCCCAGCAAGAGGATGCTCTTGCCGGAGGTGATGATGTCCTCGATGATGTCGATCGTACCGTACACGGCGCGTCCAACGCGCAAGGTCAGGCCGACGATGTGCCCGCGGCGGTTGCGGATGGCCGAGATACGGTGCAGGGTGCGTTCGATCCCGGCGCGGTTATCGGCATCGAATTCGCCGACGCGCGCATCCACGTAATCGATCTCCTCGCGCGTCACCTCCCGATCGCGGAGCACGATCTCGCGGTCGACAAACCGTGCCGTCGGTACCCGTCCCAGATCGAGGATCACTTCCAGTAGATTGTCGCTATCATTGGCCTGCTCAACCGCCCGTCGAATATCCTCCGGTAAAACGGCGAGCAAGGCTTCCAAGTCATCGGTAATTCGCAGTTGACTCATAGAAGAAACTTCAGGGTTTGAGGATGTCTTTCGTTTCAAGGTGTTATCTCCGCTTTCTATTATAACTTCTAATAGCGTTTGTGATGCCATTGACCTGCGCGCGACCCTAACTTTCCCCTTGAATAGATGAGCCACCGACTTGATAGAGAACCCTCATATGCCCCTGGAAGGCAACAGGACAATTTTCAGATTAGTGGATTGGCCTCCATGATTTTAAAGAGTGCCCGTGAAGAGAAAATTCCGCATCCCGCGTAAACAAATCAAGGAATTTTGCCAACGATGGGGAGTGACAGACTTAGCGCTCTTCGGTTCGGCACTCCGTTCCGACTTTCGTGCAGATAGCGACATTGATGTTCTGGTTACCTTTTCCGGGGAAGCAAAAATTACCCTGTTCGATCTGGTACAAATGAAACTGGAGCTGGAAACGATCTTCCGACGGCCGGTTGATTTAGTCGAAAAGGAGGCGCTGGAGAATCCTTTCCGGAAGAAAGAGAGTCTTTCTTCTGCAAAGGTGGTATATGCCGCATGACCGGAAAGGGAAGATGCGTCTTGCGACTGCTCAGCAGGGCAAATATCCTGGTCTTATGCTATCAAGCGATCTGCTACGCTTGAGGAGGGCATTCGTCCGAGGACCATTTCTATTTCATCCTGATGAGGGGGAGATCGCGCCGGTCAATTGCGGACAGAGCCGCTCACGAATGAAGGGATATTGCTCCTTAGCGAATTCCCAAAACAGCGTTTGGGCGCGCGTCAGATGGGTATCGCGTCGACGAGCAAGGTAGATCGTACGTCTTAAGTCCAGTCCTTCCACCTCGATGACCTTGATCCGCCCCAAGGCAACATGACGCGCCGCAACCATTTCGGAAACAAAAGCAATCCCCAACCCGCGTTCCACGCTCATCTCAATCGCTTCCGGATTACCCAGCTCCATCGTCACATGGAGCATTTCCGGTGCAATGCCCTGCGCGCGCAGAGCCTCGTTTAGCGCCTCGCGGGTACCGGAATTCTCCTCACGCAAAATGATGGGCTGATCGAGCAAATCGGAAGGCAGCGCGCGTCCGAAGCGCGCCCATGGATGGGTTACCGGAACGATCAGGACAATGCGATCTTCAAAGAGGGGTGTGCATTCCAGAGAAGCATGCTCCACTTTGCAGCTGAAAACGCCGAAAGGGAGGACACGATTCAACAAGTGCTCCACGATCAGATCTCGCGGCATCACACGTACACGCGGAAAAACGGCGGGATAGCGTTCCTTGAAGCCGGCCAACAGGACAGGCAAAATATATTTGCCGGCAGAGGTTGAGCAACCGATCATCAGATCGCCGCCTATAGAATCATTCGCGTGGAGCAAAGCCTCTTCCAACAGTTTGGTGGTTCCCAGGATTTCTCGCACCAGCGGCAAAATGATCTGACCGCTTTCGCTCAGCTTCACGGAGCGCCCCTCGCGCAGGAAAAGTTGGACACCATAAGCCCGTTCCAGGTTCTGAATATGCTGGCTCACGGCAGATTGCGAAAGGTGCAGGCGCTCCGCAGCACGCGTGAAACTGCCTTCCTCGGCCGCCGCCAGAAAAACCCGCAATGACGTAATGTCCAACATTTCTTACCTCCTCATTGCCGATTATCATTTAGGGTAAAACGACAGGGCAGATCTATAAGCAACACTGAAGATTAATATACAGCTAATCTGATAAGAGAACGTGATGTTTGTTACTTGAAATGATAAGTCAAACTGATGATAATGGCAAGTGAGCAATATCATCCGCGCTGGAGGAAGATGAGCAAAATCTTATGACAAGGAGAATGTAAAATGAGAAGAGCACTGTTGATTTCCCTCCTTTCCCTGCTAGGCATCTTGCTGGCCGCCTGTGGTCCCAAGGCCACCCCAACACCGCAGGTAGTAGTCACCGAGGTGCCGGTGATCGTCACCCAGACCGTCGAGGTCCAAAAGGAAGTTCAGGTGGCCTACGATCCGGTCAAGGAAGCGATGGAGCTTTTGCCGACCTCACTACACGGCACAACCGATGGCAAAAAGTATTTCTACTCTAAGGAAAACGGCGGCATCGAGACGCTCACCGGCATTCCGTACGAGCAGTTGCCTTGCAAAGGCTGCCACACCCTCTATAACAAGGTAGAGGGAAAGGTCGGCCAGCCGCGTTGTGAATCCTGCCACATTGATCAAAACTTTGCGTATGCACCGGTGCAGGCGGCAGTGAAGTTGCCCAACTTCCCGGATGATGGGCGCATGCAGGGTTGTCTCTCCTGCCACCGTCGCCAGGGATTTGAATACACCCTCATGAAGACCGTGACCGATGAGGCCGGCAATCCCGTCATGGATCCGGTCACCGGCAAACCCTATCAGGTGCCGGCGATCACCGATGTACACCGCAGCGCACCGCCGGCGGGCAAAGGCATGGCTTGTGTCAATTGCCACACCAAAGAACAAATGCACGGGGATGGCAAGGCCTATAAGTCCCTCCTCGAATCACCCAACACGCAGTGCACCGACTGCCATGTCAAAGAGAAACTGAGCCAGACGCCGGGTCACACCATCCATGGCGAAAACATGACCTGCGCCGCCTGCCACGCCCAGACGGTCGTCTCCTGCCAGGGTTGCCACCTGAATGCCGTGCTGGCCGGCGCGCCGGAATTCCCCAACCAGCGTGTCACGGGTTGGAAATTCCTGGTCATGAACGAGGAGGGCAAATACGAGCTGGGCAACCTGATGAGCATCACGTTCACCACCGAGACCGGGGAGGTCAAGAGCTTCGCCGTCATTGCCCCCTTCTACGATCACAGCATCGCCAAACCGAAGACGCGCGAAGAAAAGATCGCCCTGTGCGCCTCCTGCCACAACAACCCCAACGTGAAAGCCCTCCAGGAGACCGGCACGTTGGTGATCAGCAAGTGGGATGAGGCCCAGGGGAAGATGGTCTACCCGACCAAAGGTGTCGTGCCGGTGCCCAAGAACTACCAACAGGCCTTCAAACTCGCCTACCCGTATATCACCAACATTGACGAAGTCGTCCAGGCCTGGCAAGAGGGCAAGCCTCAGCCTGAGGTCGAAAAGCTGGCCAAGTGGGCATTCGGCGAAGAAGGTCCCGAACTCTGGCAAATGCTCTTCGCCAAACCGCTGGATAAGCTCCCACTGCAGATGGATATGCAGGTCATCGAATCCTTCTTCCCGCAGCAATAGCCACCTTTTGCCCACCTATCGCGGGGACGAGCTTGCCTCGTCTCCGCTTTTTTGTTATGGCGTTCACCCTTTCAATCCCTTCCCTCCAGTTTGAGATATAATTACCCCCGCACCTTCCCAAGAAATTTCTCATTTCATCTCATCCTCTTCACAGGAGTTTCCTATGACCGTCAGAGTCGGTATCAACGGTTTCGGGCGCATTGGGCGCCAGGTATTCAAGGCCATTCGCGATTATTACGGCAATGAATTGGAAGTGGTGGCCTTCAACGATGTCGGCGATCTGCCCGCCATGGCACACCTGCTCAAATATGATTCCAACTACGGACGTTTCAACGGTCACATTGAGGTCGCCGAAGATGCCCTGATCGTCGATGGCAAACGCATTCGTGCCTTCCGTGAAAGCGATCCCGGCAACATTCCTTGGGGCGATCTGGGGGTAGAGATCGTGATCGAATCCACCGGGCTCTTCACCGTCAAAGAAGATGGCGTGAACAAGAAAGGCAAAATGGTCAAAGGCGCGGTCAATCACATCACCCGCGGCGGCGCCAAAAAGGTGATCATCTCCGCCCCCGCCGAAGGCGAAGACCTGACCATCGTCCTCGGCGTCAACGAGGATATGTACGACCCGCAGAAGCATCACGTCGTCTCGAACGCCTCCTGCACCACCAACTGCCTGGCGCCGGCCGTCAAGGTCGTCCACGATCGCTTCCGCATCCTGCGCGGCTTCATGACCACCGTCCACGCCTATACCAACGATCAACGCATCCTCGACCTGCCGCATTCCGATCTGCGTCGGGCGCGTGCCGCCGCCATGAGCATCATCCCCACCACCACCGGTGCGGCCAAGGCGCTCAAGCTGGTCATCCCCGATCTGGCCGGCAAATTCGATGGCTACGCCCTGCGCGTCCCCACCTCCACCGTCTCGGTCGTCGATTTCACCGCCCAGATCGAAACCCCCACCACCACCGAAGAACTCCGTCAGGCCTTCCGCGAGGCCGCCCAATCCCCGCGCCTGCGCGGCATCCTGCAGGCCGTGGAAGAGCCGCTGGTGAGCATCGACTTCAAGGGCGATCCCCACTCCTCCTCCGTGGACCTGCCCTTCACCATGGTGCTGGGCAAGGAAAAGAGCGACTTCGTCAAAGTCGTCGCCTGGTACGATAACGAATGGGGCTACTCCTGCCGCACCGCCGATCTCGCCGCCCTGATGGCTCGATCCCTCTAAACTCAAAGGGGGGGCTATGTTCAACAAAAAAACCGTTCGCGATGTAGACGTGCGCGGGAAAAAAGTGCTCGTGCGCGTCGACTTCAACGTTCCGATTCAAGATGGAAAAGTGGGGGACGACACCCGCATCCGGGCCGCGCTGCCCACCTTAACGTACCTGCTGCAAAACGGCGCCGCCCTCATCCTGTGCTCGCATCTGGGACGGCCGAAACAGGGTCCTGACCCCAAATACTCGCTCCGCCCCGTAGCGGATCACCTGGCTCGGCTCCTCGGCCAGGAGGTCTTCTTCGCCGAAGATTGCATCGGCCCGAAAGCGGAAGAGGCCGCGGCGTGTCTGCAAGCAGGCCAAGTCTTGCTCCTGGAAAACACCCGTTTCCATCCCGAAGAAGAGAAAAACGATCCGCAAATGGCGCGCCAGCTGGCCGCGCTGGCCGATCTCTACGTCAACGATGCTTTCGGCTCGGCCCATCGGGCTCATGCCTCCACCGAAGGCGTGGCGCACTTCCTGCCCGCCGTCGCCGGCTTCCTGATGGAAAAGGAAATTCAATACCTGGGCGCGGCGATTGCCAACCCGGAGCGCCCGTTCGTTGCCGTGCTCGGCGGTGCCAAGATCGGCGATAAGATCGGTGTCATCCGCAACCTGCTCACCAAAGCCGATCGCATCCTGATCGGCGGCGGCATGGCCAACACCTTCTTCAAAGCCCAAGGCCTGGAGGTGGGAGATTCGCTCTTCGAGCCCGAAGCGCTCGAAACGGCCAAAACCTTGCTGGAAGAGGGCGCATCGAAGATCCAATTGCCCTCCGATGTGGTGATCGCCAATGCCTTCTCCGCCGAAGCCGAACACCGCACGATCCCGCGCGGCGATGTCCCCTCCGGCTGGCGCATCTTGGATATCGGCCCACAGACCGTTCAGGCCTATGGTGAGATCATCCGCTCGGCCAAAACGGTTGTTTGGAACGGGCCGATGGGCGTCTTTGAGTTCCCGCCTTTTGCCAAAGGCACATTTGGCATCGCCCAGGCACTGGCCGAATCCCAAGCCGTGACCATCGTCGGCGGCGGTGAATCGGTCGCCGCGGTGCAGCAATCCGGCCTCGCCGATCGCATCACCCATATTTCGACCGGTGGCGGTGCCTCGCTGGAAATGTTGGAAGGCCTCACCCTGCCCGGCGTCGCCGCTTTGCTGGATAAATAGCGCATGGCTACCACGCATCGCGTTCCCTTCGTCGCCGGCAACTGGAAAATGCACAACACCGTGGAGCAGGCGCGTCATCTCATCTTTACGATGAGCTTCGGCCTGCGCTCCGTGGAAGGCGTTGAAAAGGTGCTCTGTCCGCCTTTCCCGACCCTCCTGGCCGCCGCCGCCCTGTTACAAGGCACGGGGATCGGGTTGGGAGCCCAAAACATGCACTGGGAAGAGAAAGGCGCTTTCACCGGTGAAGTTTCCCCGCCGATGGTCAAAGAATTCTGCCGCTACGTCATCCTGGGGCACTCAGAGCGCCGCACCTACTTCTGCGAAACCGATGAGATCGTCAACCGCAAAGTGCTGGCGGCACAAAAACACGATCTCATCCCCATCCTATGCGTCGGCGAAACGCTGCAAGAGCGCGAAAACGGCCAGACCGAAGCAGTCGTCGAACGGCAGGTGCGCCTGGCACTGCAGGGTGTGAGTGCCGAGTTCGCTCCGCAGCTGGTGATCGCCTACGAACCGGTCTGGGCGATCGGCACCGGCCGCGCCGCCGGCGTGGATGACGCCGCACACGTGATCGGCAACGTCATCCGCCCGACCCTGGCCGCGCTCTTCGGAGAGGAAACGGCTCAGGCGGTGCGCGTGCTCTACGGCGGCTCGGTCAACGCAACCAATGCCGCCGCCTTTCTCCAACATCCCCAGATCGATGGTGCCCTGGTCGGCGGTGCCAGCCTGAAAGCGGAAGAGTTTATTGCCATCGCACGCGCTGCACGAAAGGGCTAGCGACTGCTCATGGCCGCCGGCTTCGACGGTCTACTCTGGTTTGCACTGGCGCTGCTGGTATTGAACTACCTGCAGCGCCTTTTGCATTCTGAAATTCAAATCATTTTGCTCTACCTGACGCGTAGTCCAAAGTGGAGCATCCTGCTCTTCTCGTTTCTATTCCTGCCGGGGGTTCTCCTCCACGAGGCCAGCCATTATGTGATGGCAAAATTGCTCCGGGTGCGCACCGGCCGCTTTTCGATCATCCCTCGTCCGCTCAGCGATGGACGCATTCGCCTGGGATACGTGGAAGTCGGACAGGCAGATGCCCTGCGAAGCACGTTGATCGGCATGGCGCCGCTCATCGCCGGCCTGGCATTCACCTTTCTGGTGACGCGCATCATGAATCTGACTCCGCTGTGGTCGGTGCTGCGCGATGGGAAGTGGGAACTATTTTGGTTCGGGCTCGGATTGGTGCCGCGCATCCCAAATTTCTGGCTATGGTTCTATCTCACCCTGGTGATCACCAGCACGATGATGCCTTCCGTATCGGATCGTCACGGTTGGGATGGCATGGCACTGCTGATCGCCGTGCTGGCCGGGCTGGTGCTTTTGAGCGGAGGCGGTCCTTGGCTACTCCAGAACATCCTCCCACCCCTAAACGACTTCCTGCGCGGCACCTCGCTCCTCCTGTTCCTGAGCATCACCCTTCACCTTCTGGCCTCCCTCCCTCTTCACCTCTTGCGCCGCCTGCTGGAACGATAGGGACGGTGGACGATAGACCGTAGACGGTGGATGGTGGACCGTAGTATCAGGATTTATATGCTGCCAGAGATGGTCAGGGGCAGGCGTGGCACAGCGCTTTAGCCTGTGCATAGCGTAGCACCGGGATTCATCCTATGCCCTGTAGACTGTGGATGGTTAGGGATTAGGGAGTTAGAGGGTAGGGGGCTAGCGACCACGCGACTATCCGACCACCCGACTATCCGACCAACCCACTACTTCCCCGCCGCCCGATCCAACTCCGCCAGGATCGTCGGAATCTGGCCACTTTCCAGACCGCGGCGGAAAATCTCCTCAAAGCCATCCCCCAGCATCCATTTGACCTGCTCCCAGGAAGCCAAGAAAGGCGCAGCGCGGGCCTGTTCGAGACGTTCCACGGCCTGATCCCAGGCAGGATGTTCGCGCGCATAATCGGCGAGCTGCTGGCGTGCCGATCGGGTCACCGGGAAAAAGCCCGTGCTCTTCACCATGGCCGCCTGCACATCCGGCCGAAGCATCCAGCGAATGAACAACCATCCTGCCAGCTGATTGGCATCGGTGGTCTTGAACAACGCATAGGAAGTGCCGTACGAGACGAACGAGGTTGGGCCGGGAAAACCGATCACCTCCCACGCATCCCGATTGCCCTGAAGCGCAAAGGCGCGCTCCACTTTCGGCAGGTCTTCCATGCCAACGGTGATGAAAAGAGCCTGCCGCGCGCTAAAAGCTTGAATCGGCTCCCACTCGGCGTGGCGCCAACTACATCCATCATCGAAGAGCGTCTTCAGGAAAACGAACGTCGAAAGGTTAGCCGGTTGGAGGAAACGGTATCCCTGCCCCTCTACGATCTCGCCATCAAAGGCGTAAATCCAGGAAAGTGCCGTCATCGGGTGGGTATCCAGATACCATCCCCCGCGTCCGTTGCCCAGGGCACGCGCCGCGGCACAGGCTTGTTCCCGAAACGCTTCCGCCTGCGACGGCGGGGCGACAAAGCCCAATTCCGTCGCCCAGCTCCGATTGTAGAGCAAAAGCCGCGCCGAACGTTGCGCCGGCATCCCCCAAACCTGAAGCCCAATGGTATCCTGTGCCCAAAGCGCAGGGTAAAAATCGGCGATCTCCGCCTGCCCCAGCCCGTACACCGGATCGTTCAAATAAAAGCTTAAATCTACCGTCGCCTGAAGTCCACTCCAATAGGCAACCTGCTCGCTCAAAAGAACGGCCACATCCGGGCGTTCACTCCCCTTCAAGCTCGCCCGAAGCGTGGACTGCAACTCGCTCAGCCCGGCAAAACGGCGCCAGCGCGCCTGAATCCCCCACGGATTGACCGCATTGAACGCAACAATCTGATTTTCCAGGGCCTGACCCGCCGCTCCCTGCCAGGGATGCCAGACCTCGATAAAAAGGCCGCGCAGCGCCTCCGGCGTGACGGGGATGGCGCTTTCAGGGAGGGACGTGGGCGTAGGTGCCGGGACCGTGGGCGCCGCCGTCACCGTAAGCGGAGCAGTAGGCGTCTCCCCCGGCGCATCCGGCTGACAGGCGCCCAACAGCAGCGCTCCCAGAAGGAGAAAACCCAGGAAGCGCCTCATGCCCCGAAGACCACCATCGGTACCGGCATAAAGACCAACAGGAACAGCACCAGCGCCAGCAGTGCCAGCAAACGTCTCTTCCCATCCAGCGGTGTGATCTGATCCAGCGGCTCAGCGTAGGCCCGCCCCAACCAGAGAAGCAGTACCGTCCACACCCACCAACCCGACCAATTGAAACCGAGCAGGAAAGTGACCCCAACGATCCAGGGGAACAAACGACGCGCCTTTTGGCCAAGCGCCGCGTAGAGAATGTGCCCGCCATCCAGCGTTCCGGCCGGGATCAGGTTCAGCGCCGTCACCAGCAAACCGGCCCAGCCGGCAAAGGCCACCGGATGGATGAGCACATCCCGTCCGCCAATCGGCAGCGGTGACCCGGTGAAGAAATAACGCACCCAATAGAGCAACCCCACCTGTTGGGGCGGCGTCGGGAGCCATTCTCCAAAGATCAGATATTTCAACACCAGGTAAAGCAGCGAATTCCCCTCCAGCACCGTCCCGCTACCCACTTCCAGCGGCTTGACTTGTGAATGAGCCAGCCCCCAGATCAGCACCGGAATGGCCACGATCATCCCTGCCAGCGGCCCGGCAATGCCAATATCGAAAAGCACGCGCCGATTCTTCGGCGTCTGCCGCATCTGGATCACCGCCCCCATCGTCCCCAACGGGCTGATCAACGGGAGTGGAATGAAATACGGCAAAGTAGCCGCCGTCTTGTGATAGCGACTGAGCAAATAATGACCGAATTCGTGGGCCAGCAAAATCGCCAGCAAGCTGACCGTAAACGGCCAGCCCTGGTAGATCGCATCCAGAACGTTGCGGGGCGGCGGCGCATAGGGATTGCCCATCGTACTGGCCGTAAAGAGCACACTCGCCAGCGTCAGCAGGAAAAGGAGCAGGTTGACGATCGGCCTGCCGGTATCGCCAGGTTGCTGTGCCGGAACGATATAGATGACATGTCGCCCTTGTTCCAGCCGAAAGAGCGGCATCAGCTGATACCGGCGCAAGGCTTCGCTGAGGGCATCGTAGGCCGCTTCGGACTCTTCCTCGTTCCACAACCGCCCACGATAACGGGCAATCCAGCGACCGTGATCACCGAACGTCACATCCTCCACGGCCAAATAACGCGCCACGAGGGCTGTCAAAATCTCACTTTCAGGGAACATAGCACACTCACCGTCTGGGGATCAGCGGGAGCGGATGGGAGTCGAACCCACCACGGAACGCACCGCGCCCCGTCACCGGTTTTGAAGACCGGGAGGCCCACCGGGACCCTTCCACTCCCAAAGGACACAGGGATTATACCAGAGCAAGCCAATTCCACCCTCCCCACCCCACCCTCCTAACATCCTCCCTCATCCCTCATCCCTCCTCCCTCCTCTCCCCTCTCCCGTTCTCCCGTTCTCCCCTTCTCCCGTTCTCCCCTTCTCCCCCTCTCCCATCTTCCCTCTTCTCCCCTCCTCCCTCCTCTCCCCTCTCCCCTCTCCCCTCTCCCGTTCTCCCCCTCTCCCCTCCTCCACCGTCTACGGTCCACCGTCCACCGTCCATGATACAATTCACCCCATGTTGCGCACCACCCTCTACGGACTGCTGGCCGGCCTGAGCGCCGCATCCATCTGGGGCGGAATGTACGTCGTCAGCAAAGTCGTGCTGGAAGTCATCCCCCCGTTCGCCCTGATCACCCTGCGCCTGCTCCTAGGAATCTTCACCTTAGCCCTGATCTTATTCTGGCGCGGCCGCCCCTCCCTGAGCCGAGCGCAATTCTGGAGCATCTTTCTCACCGGCCTGATCGGCTACGGCATCTCGTTGGGCTTTCAGTTTGTAGGCACCAAGCTTTCCACCGCCGCCAACGGCGCTCTGATCACCTCTTCCACCCCGGCCTTCGTCTTGCTCTTCGCCGCCCTCCTGCTGCGTGAGCGCATCACCCTGCGCCGCCTAAGCGCCTTGCTCCTGGCCACGCTGGGCGTGCTGATCGTCATTGACCCGCGCACCGCTTCCCTCTCCTCCCGTCTCTTTCTGGGCAATCTCAGCCTGGTCGCGGCCGGCATCACCTGGGCACTCTATTCCGTGCTCATCCGCAAAGTCACGCGCCAAACCGACGTGCTCACCACCAGCCTGATCGCCCTGGCCGGCGGCCTGCCACTTACCCTGCCGATCGGCCTATGGGAAAGCTTCACCCAAGGGATCGGCCCGATCACCTGGGGAACGATCGGCGGCATCCTCTTCCTGGGCATCATCTCCACCGCGCTGGCAATGTACCTTTGGAACACCGCCTTTGCCTTGCTGGATGCCGGCCTGGCTTCCCTCACCTTCTTCGCCCAGCCCCTGGCCGGCACCCTGCTGAGCGCCCTCTTCCTCGGCGAACGCATCACCCCGGCCTTCCTGCTCGGCGGCCTGCTGATCGGCCTCGGCCTGATCCTGGCCGCCCGAACGTAGGACAAACGCTTGCGTTTGTCCCAAAAACGCTTGCGTTTGTCCCAAAAACGCTTGCGTTCATTCCAAATATAAACCGAGGACGGCACAACATGGCCGTCCTCTTCTATATCTTCTATACACCGTATTCCCTCTGCAAAAAGCAGAGTCACAAGATTGACTTCTCAAAAGTCTTGGCCGCTAAAAGCATACCCAAATCCGCATTGATCCGTCGCATCCGTGTCCCATTCCGCAAAGCTCATGTCTCGGACGGCTTTTGCAGAACGTCTCACTCAATTGCCAGCGTAATCTTGCCGAAATTCTCCCCGTTCCACAACCGTTCCTGCGCCTTGGCCGCCTCACGCAAGGGGAAGGTGCTATCCAGTACCGGCTGGAGCTTGCCGGCCACCACCAGGTTCATCACCTCCACAAAATCGCGGATCGGGCTCATCGTCGAACCGATGATCGAAAGGTGACGGGCAAAGATATAGCGGTTATCGATCTCAAAGCGCGGCCCACCGCTATTGCCCACCGTCAAAAGCCGGCCTCCTTTGCGTAGCGTGCGCAAGCTCTGCATAAACGTCGTCCCCACATTATCCACCACCACATCCACCCCGCGCCGTCCCGTCGCCAGGAACACCGCCTTTGACCAATCCTCTTCCTTCGAGCGATCGATCAGCACATCCGCGCCCAGCGCCGCCGCCTTCTCCAGCTTCTGCGCGTTCGAGCCCACCACGATCACCTTCGCCCCGGCCAGCTTGGCGATCTGCAAACTGGCGGTATTCACCCCGCCCCCGGCACCCACGATCAGCACCGTCTCACCGGCGCGCAATCCCCCGCGCGTGATCAGCGAATGCCAAGCCGTCTGATAGACCAGCGCCGCCGCGGCCGCCCGGTGGAAATCGAAATCCGGCGGCAGCTTATAGAGCTGACGAGCCGGCAGCGCCACATACTCCGCATACGTCCCGCGCACCGTCTCGCCCAGCAAATGCCAATCCCGGCAGCGGTGATCCTCCCCCGCCAAGCAAAACTCGCAGCGCCCGCAGCCCAGGTTGGCATTGATCACCACCCGATCGCCCACCTGGAACTCGCTCACCCCCTCGCCCAGCGCCGCCACCTCGCCGGCGCCATCCGCCCCGTTGATATGGGGCATCTCCAACTTCAGCCCCGGCCAACCGTTGCGCACCATCACATCCATGCGGTTCAGCGCCGCCGCCCGCAAACGCACCAGCACCTCCCCCGCCTTCGGCTCCGGCGTGGGAAAATCGGCATATTGCAATACTTCCGGACCGCCGTGTTGATAGAAAAGTACCGCCTTCATGCGCACCTCTTTTTGTGTATATGGGAAAAAGACAGGCTAAGTGCCGGCCGCGGCTTCCTCCCCCGCCCGATCCGCCTGCCGGCCTGAGCGCACGTGCCGGGCGGATCGGGACGGGACCTCGGCCGCTCCTGCTTCCCGAATCTACGGCCTCACCGTCACTTAATCCCTAGCTCCTGACGCGCGATCACCAAACGCTGGATCTCGCTCGTCCCCTCGTAAATCTCGGTGATCTTCGCATCACGGAAATAGCGCTCGATCGGCAGCTCCTTGCTATAGCCCATCCCACCGTGGATCTGCACCGCCGCATGGGCGCAGAACATCGCCGTCTCGGAAGCGAAAAGCTTCGCCATCGAAGCCTCCAGCGTAAAGCGCTCGCCTGTCGTTTTAGCGCGCTCCTTGGCCAGCGCCGCGTTATAGACCAACAACCGCGAGGCCTCAATGCGCGTCTTCATATCGGCGATCTTAAAGCCCACCCCCTGGAACGCCCCGATCGGCTGACCGAACGCCTCGCGCTCGCGCGCATAGCGCACCGAAGCCTCGTAGGCCGCCTCGGCGATCCCCAGCGCCTGGGCCGCAATGCCGATCCGCCCGGCATCCAGGATGGTCATGGCGATCTTAAAGCCCTCTCCTTCCTCCCCAAGGCGATTGCTCACTGGCACACGGCAATCCTCGAACACGATCTCACTCGTATCCGAAGCGCGAATCCCCAGCTTCGGCTCCTTCTTCCCGCGGATCAAGCCGGGCGTCTTCCCATCGACAACAAACGCCGTGATCCCCTTATGCTTCTTCTCCGGCTCCGTCATCGCGAAGACAACGAAATAATCGGCCACCGGCCCACTGGTGATCCAGGATTTTCGCCCGTTCAGCACGTAAAAATCCCCATCCCGCACAGCGCGCGTGCGCATATTGCCGGCATCGGAGCCGGACATCGGCTCGGTCAGCGCGTAGGCACCGATCGCCTTCCCGGAAGCCACCGCGCGCAGATAGGTCTGCTTCTGCTCCTCCGTGCCGAATTTCAGCAACCCGTAACAGAACAGCGAATTATTCACCGACATAATCGTCCCATGGGCCGCGTCCACCTTGCAGATCTCCTCCAGCGCCAACACATAGGAAAGGGTATCCAACCCGGCCCCGCCGTATTCTTCCGGCACCTCGATCCCCATAAACCCCATCTCCCCCATCTTCTTGATCGTCTCGTGGGGGAATTTTCCGCTCTCATCGTGCTCGGCGGCAATTGGGGCGATCTCCTTTTGCGCAAACTCGCGCGCCGCATCGCGGATCATGCGATGCTCCTCACTCAAGGGAAACAGTTCCACGCTCATCGAAAGCCCTCCGGATTTGGAATGTAGCGAGCGCCGTTCAACATCACGCGCCCACCGTGATTATAAGTCGAAAACGCGCAAATGTAGGGCAAACGCTTGCGTTTGTCCCCAAAACGCTTGCGTTTGTCCCAAGAAAACGCCGGTATTAAGCTTACATTTTCTCCGGCTCAAAATAACCCCATCGACCCAAAGTTTTTATCAAATCAGACGCATTTACTTTCCCCTCTCCCCTCTCCTGAAGTAAAATTAGGCTCATGACTGCGCCCTCGCTCTTCCAGCCCACTTCTCCTTTGCAGCGCCGCTTCACCTGGGGCGATGCACTGATCTTGCTGACCTTGATCACCCTCCTCTACGCCGGAGCGACGCTGGCCCTGCATCTCACCCGTCCGCCGGCAGCGGAGATCAGCATTTCGCTCGATAGGCGCGTCCTCCCTCTCTATACCCTCTATTCCTTGTGGCGCATGTTTGCCGCCTACCTGCTCTCGTTTTCCTTCACCATGTGGTATGGGCGCTGGGCGGCCTATAACCGCCGGGCCGAGCGGGTGCTGATGCCGCTCCTGGATGTGCTGCAAAGTGTGCCGATCCTTTCGTTCCTGCCGGTTGTGCTGATCAGCCTCAGCGCCATCCTACCGCAACGCATAGCCGCCGAGCTCTCGGCAATCGTCCTAATCTTCACCAGCCAGGCCTGGAACATGACCTACGCCTGGTATCAATCCCTGACCACCATCCCCAAAGAGCTGCGGGAGGCCTCCGCCATCTTCCGCTTGAATTCCTGGATGCGCTTCAAGTTCCTGGAGCTCCCCTTTGCGGCCATTTCGCTGATCTGGAACAGCATGATGTCCTGGGCAGGAGGCTGGTTCTTCCTGATGGCGGCCGAAATCTTCACCGTAGGTCAGCGCGAATTTCACCTACCCGGCCTGGGCGCCTACCTGCAAATGGCCGCCTTACAGGGGAACACCGAAGCGCTTTTCTGGGGATTGGGAACGCTTATCCTGGTGATCATCCTGATGGATCAGTTCATCTGGCGCCCCCTGCTGGCCTGGGCCGATCGCTTCAAGATCGAAATGGTGGAGAGCGATAACCCTCCTACATCCTGGTTTTACGATCTGTGGTCCGAAGCCCGTCTCATTCAATGGGTCCATGAAAAGATCATCGCACCGCTCACCGAGCGCCTCGACCTTTTCGTGATACGCCATTTTCCTGCAAAACAATACTTGAAGGAGGAGACCCCCTCGAGCAACTTCATCGGACGATTGATTTTCTTCGTCCTTCTATTGGCACTCGGCTGGGGCGCGTGGAATGCTTTGCGGGAGTTCATCCAGTTGCCGTTGGCGCAGTGGCTTGAGATTCTGATCGGTTTGCTGGCGACCCTGGTGCGCGTGGTCGTCGCCCTGATCCTCGCCCTCTCCTGGACGATCCCGCTGGGTGTGCTGATCGGTTCTCAGCCGCGGCTGGCGGCATGGCTCCAACCGATCGTTCAAGTCGTGGCCTCCATCCCGGCAACGGCGCTCTTCCCTCTCCTGGTCGCCTTCCTGGTCTCGCTGCGCGGCGGGCTCAACCTGGCCTCGGTGCTTCTGATGCTCATGGGCACGCAGTGGTATCTCCTCTTCAATATCATTGCCGGCGCCGCGGCCATTCCGCAGGACTTAAAATACACCGCTTCGCTCATGCACCTGCGCGGCTGGGAACGCTGGCGCACATTGATCCTGCCTGCGCTCTTCCCCTATATCATCACCGGCTCGATCACCGCCTCCGGCGGTGCCTGGAACGCCAGCATCGTCGCCGAATATATCCAGATCGGCGGAGAGACGCTCAAAGTCACGGGCATCGGCGCGCTGATCGCCGAAGCTACGCAACTCGGAGACTATCGGCTGCTGCTGGTCGCCACGGTGAGCATGATCCTGACGGTCGTGCTGATCAACCGCCTCTTCTGGCGACGCCTCTACCGTCTGGCCGAAGAACAATATCGCATGGAGTGATCTCATGGGAAAAACGCTTCTCGAACTACGTAACGTCAGCATGATCTACGGGCGCGGGGCGCGCCGCTTCACCGCCGTGCAGAGCGTGAACCTGCAGCTACGCGAAGGCGAGTTCGTCGTCCTGCTCGGACCTTCGGGCTGCGGCAAGAGCACGTTGCTGCGCATTATGACCGGGCTTACCCGCCCGACCCATGGGCTGGTGATCTACCGCGACGATCTGTTGACCGATGTCAACCCCCATGCGACCATTGTCTTCCAGACCTTTGCCCTCTTCCCCTGGCTCACCGTTCAGGAAAATGTGGAGCTCGCCCTCAAGGCGCGGGGTGTCCCCTATCCCGAACGCGCCCAACGGGCCGAGGCATTGCTCGATAAAGTCGGGTTGGATGGCTTTGAAAATGCCTACCCGCGCGAGCTCTCCGGTGGTATGCGTCAAAAAGTGGGCTTTGCGCGGGCAATGGCCGTCGAACCCGAATTGCTCTGCCTGGATGAGCCGTTTTCGGCGCTGGATGTGCTCTCGGCAGAAGCGCTGCGCGGCGAATTGCTCGAACTCTGGCTGGCCGGCGATATTCCCACCAAGGCCATCCTGATGGTCACCCACAACATCGAAGAGGCCGTCCTGCTGGCCGATCGCATTATCGTCATGGAAAAAGAGCCCGGACGCGTCGTTGCCGAGCTGACCATCGATCTACCTCACCCGCGCCAGCGAAAATCGCCGGAATTCATCGCCAAAGTTGACCAAGTCTACGCCACCCTGGCCGGGCAAACCGAGCCCGAACCGATCGAGCTGGGCGTAGCGCCCGGTGAACCGGGGCGCAAGCGCACCCTGCCCGATATTACCCTCGGCGATCTGGCCGGCTTGCTGGAGGCCCTGGCCGCCGAGCCGGATGACCGCGCCGATCTCTACCACCTGGTCGAAGAGCTCAAAGTGGATTCCGATCACATCCTGCGGCTGACGGAGGCCGCCGAAATGCTCGGTTTTGCCACCGTTTCGCAAGGTGACATCGTGCTCACCCCCTTGGGAGAAACCTTTGCCGATGGAAGCATCCAGCTGCGCAAGCAGCTCTTTGCCACCCGTCTGCGCCGCCTACCCTTCTTCCGCTGGCTGCTCAACCTGCTTCAATCCTCGGACCGCCATCAGCTGAAATGGGAAGTGATCCAAACCGCGCTTGAGCTGGACTTCCCCCCGGCCGAGGCCGAAAAACAGCTGGAGATCGCCGTTCGCTGGGGACGCTATGCCGAGCTCTTCGGCTACGATGACGATAGCGAAATGCTCTATCTGGAAGACGAGGTCACGGTCCCGGCCTGAGCCAGCTCCACCACCAGCATATCGAGCGCCAAATCGAGGGTCAAGAGACCGGTCTTGACGGCCTCATCGATCTCAACCAGACGCTGATAGATCCCCTCCAGGCTACGCATGGGAAAAGCCCGCGCCTGGAGGGCAATTTTTTCGGCCACGAAGGGATGTACTCCCAGCCGTTCGGCGATCTGGGCGGCATCCCCTCTTTGCTCCAGCACCTCCCGCCCCTGGATCAAGAGTCGAAACTGGCGAACGACCATCCCCCATAAGGCAAACTCATCCTCGCTTTCCAGCAGGCGATGGAGCAAACGCTGTGCCTGAGCCACATCTTTGCGGGAAAGGGCATCCACAAATTCAAAGACGCTTTCCTCGGCGGTGACGACGCAGACCGCCCGCACATCTTCGACCTGGATCGGGCGACTCCACCCGACATAGGCCAGCAATTTGGCGATCTCCTGCGCTGCTTGGCGCGTATCTACTCCCGTCATTTCGGCCAAGCGCTCGGCCGCCGGTGACTCGATCTTACCGCCTTGGCGTTGCACCTCGGCCGCGATCCAGCGTGCCATCTCCCAAGGGCGCGGCCGCCAAAAAGCCTGCCCCTTGGCCCGATCGGCGTGCTTTTCCACCCAGCGCACCAGCCAGTGACGCTCGATCCCTTTCGGCTCCAGAATCTCATGGAGCACGAGGAGCGTCGTTTCCGGCACGTTTTCCAGCAAGCTCAAAAATTTTTGCTGCGTTGCCGAGGTGGTGAATGCAATAGAGGGATTCGCCAACCACACCATCCGCCGTTCGGAGAGGAAAGGAATCGCCTGCACGGCTTGGTGAATTTCCGCTTCCGAAGCACTTCGGGCATCCAGCCGCGTCAGGTTCAGTTCCACCGTCGTCGCATCCCCCAGCATTTTCTCCAGGGCGCGCAGGTGCTCTTGGATGGCGTACTCATCATTGCCGTAGAAGTAGAAAATGCGCTCCATCGTGACATCCCGTGCGTTTGTGATCCCGCTTTCGACCATTGATCGCTCGTGCTCTGAATGATACCCGATTTTGCCCGCCCTGCGGCGCCGATTGAGACTCTGTATAGTGCTTTGTACCAGTTACCCCCTAACCTCCTAACCTCCTAACATCCTAACATCCTCCCCTCCTCCCACCACCCACGGTCCATCGTCTACCGTCCACCATTCACCATCCACCGTCTATCGTCCACCGTCCACCGTCTAACCTCCACCTCACCGAATCCTTGACTGCTCTCATCTAAAAATGGTAAGATGACTTCTGTATGTATCTGCGAAGCAAGAAATGGAGTGTCCGCCAAAAACCGAGACGCACGAACTGGTTTAACGTCATCGTGCTGCTCTTGTTGATCGCCGCGGCGTTGTACGTCAATCAATTCGTCCTGCCGACGGTGGCCATGCCGTTTATCCCCACTCCTACCCCGACCGTCTCTGCCGCCACGTATATCGCTCAAGCGGAGGCCTATTTTGCCGAAGGCAAGATGCTCCCGGCCATTCAGGCCTATGAGCAGGCACTCAAAAGCGAACCGACCAACGTCTCCATTTACCTAGCGCTGGCACGCACGCAAATCTATGCCGGTCAGCCGGAGGCCGCCCAGCAAAGCGCCGAAAACGCTCTGCTCCTCAGCCCAAACAACGCCATTGCTCATGCCTTGCAAGCCTGGGCACTCGATTTTCAGGGGAAATACCTGGAAGCCGAAGCCGCCATCAAGCGCGCCCTGGAGCTCGACCCGCAAAGTGCGCTGGCACATGCCATCTATGCAGAAATCCTGGTGGACTCCTACATCAACGGGGTCGGCACGTATGACGGCCTACTCAAAGCCATCGAAGAATCCAGGCTGGCTCTGAGCTTGGACCCGAACATGCTCGAAACGCGGCGAGCACGTGCCTACGTGCTGGAAAACACCACGAATTACGAGGAAGCGGTTGCCGAATATCAGGCCGCCATCGCCATCAACCCGAACATCGCCGACCTTCACCTGGGCCTGGGTCGCAGCTACCGTTTCCTGCAGGTCTACGATAAGGCCATCGAAGAGTTCACGCGCGCCAATGCGTTGAACCCGGCCGATCCCACCCCCGATCTGCTCATTTCGCGCACCTATGCTTCGATCGGCGAATTCGCCAAAGCCATCCAGTATGCCGAGACGGCCGTGCGCGATGACCCGACGAACACCGCTCTGCGCGGCAACCTGGGCGTGCTCTACTACCGCAACTTCATGTGGCCGGAGGCCGCCGAACAGCTGAAGCTGGTAGTGAGCGGCGGTGCCACCGAGGACAATCGCCCCATCCGTCCCATCCCGTTGAGCAATGACGTGCGCATCGCCGAGTACTATTACACTTATGGCCTGGTGCTGGCGCGCCTCAACCGCTGCTCCGAAGCGCTACAGATCGCTAAAGAACTGCTGGAGCGCATCCCGGCCAACACCAACGCGGCCGATAGCGCCCAGCAAATTCAGCAAATTTGCCTGCAAAACCTTTCCGTTACCCCTACTCCCTTTCCGCTTCCTGTAACTCCTACCCCTTGATCCTATGAACGTTTCCCGTCGTTTAGCACCTTTTGAAGTCAAATCCGGTCAGAACGTTTACCGTCTCTTCTTCTGGACCGTGCTGCTCCTCGGCGCCATCTGGTTTCTCCGTTTGGTGCGTCAGGGAGCGATCCATTCCCCTTTTGAGCCACCGCCCACCCCGACCCGTTCGGCAAGCTCTTACGTAATGGAGGCCGAAGCGCGCTTCACCGCCGGCGATCTGCAGGGAAGCATTCAGGCCTATCTCGAAGCGGCGCGCCTGGAACCCCAGAACGCCACCATCCTTTCCAAACTGGCGCGCGTCCAGACTTACGCTTCTGCACTGGTGACCACCGATGCCGAACGCAAAGCCCGCCTGGAAGAGGCGCTGGCCTCGGCCAACAAGGCCATCGAAATCGATCCCGATAGCAGCGATGCGCATGCCGTGCGCGCCTTTGTCCTAGATTGGTATGCCAACCCGGTCCTGGTCGGTGAACGGCAAGCGCAGGCCTACCTCACCGAAGCCGAGCAAGAGGCCGTGCGCGCCCTGCAATTGGATAATCAAAACACCCTGGCGCTGGTCTACTATGCCGAAATTCTGGTGGATCAGCAAAAATGGGCGCAGGCAGAGCGTTATATCCAACAGGCATTGGAGCGCAATCCCAACCTACCCGACGTGCACCGGGTGCACGCCTACGTGCTCGAATCGCAAGGCGCATACAAAGAAGCAATTCAGGCCTATGACGAGGCCATCCGCCTGGCGCCGAACCTGACCTTCCTCTACCTGCGCGCCGGGGCAAATTACCGCCGCCTGGGCTTCAGCGCTCCGAAGAAGGAACTGGCGAGGCCGCTCTACGAAGAAGCACTGCGCTACTTCGCCGCTGCAGCGCGCATTAATGAGCAACTGGGCGTGCGCGACCCGATTCCCTATCTCTCGATTGCCAAAACCTATTCGCAGATGGGCGAATTCTTCATCGCTGCCCGCAACGTGCTCAAGGCGCTTTCTTTCGATCCCTCGAATGCCGATGTTTACGGTCAACTGGGGATCGTGTACTTTAAATCCCGTAACTATGAGGGTTCGATCCCGGCCTTGAAATGTGCCGTGCGCGGCTGCACGGCGGAAGAATCGTGCGAAGCGCGTGGCGGTTGTGCTGAAGGCGAAAGCGGCGTAGCCGTCCAGGGGCTGCCACTTTCGGCCAATACGGTGGTGTATTACTACACCTACGGATCGGTGCTCGCCGCCTTGAGCCGTCCGCGTCAGAATTACTGTCCCGAAGCCATGGATGTGCTCGGCGAGGTCAAAGCCGCCTTTCCGAACGACCCGGATATTGCCGGCATCGTTGCGGCCGGTGAGGCCATTTGCCGTTCCCTAGGGTGGCCAAACTCCCCGACTACGCCATCGCCAAGTGCAACAAGTACCCCCACCCCTATGGCCCCCTGAAGGAGTATAATCGAATTATGAGCATCGGTTTGATTACCTGGATTGCGTTTATCGGTGCCTTCCTCCTGATCGTCCTCCTGCACGAGGGAGGGCACTTCATCGCCGCCCGCCTGAGCGGCATTGAGGTCGAAGAATTCGGCATTGGCCTGCCGCCGCGCCTGTGGCGCTTTTGGCGCAGCCGTGGCTGGTTGCAGATCGGAAAGCATCGGCTGGAAATTCCACCGAACACCGACCTGCCCTTTGATCCGCAGGCTACCGTTGGTCAGAGGATGAACGCTATCGCCCGCCGAGAGGGGGAGCAATGGATTCTGGTGCGCATTGCCCAATTATCGGAAAACGAGCCAATCCCGGAAAACCCAGAACCACAGCCTCTAGAAGATGGCCTTTGGAAGATCACCGGCACGCTTCAGGAAACACACCTCGGCACGGAATATACGCTCAATGCACTGCCCTTAGGCGGCTTTGTACGGCCACGCGGCGAAAACAACCCGTCCATCCCCGGTGGCCTGGCTGCCGCTTCCCCCTGGAGACGCCTGTTCGTGCTCTCCGCCGGGGCTTTCATGAACCTGGTTTTGGGTGTGCTGGTCTACGCGCTGATCGTCTCCCGGAGCGGCATTCCGCAGCCGATCGTTTACATCGAGGAAGTGATGCCCGCCTCTCCGGCGGCACAGAGCGGCCTGCTGGCCGGCGATCGTCTGGTGAGCATCAACGGGCAGCCCATTCAAAACATGGCACAGGCGCGCAGCGTGATCTATGCCAATCTCGATCGTCCAGTAGAGATCGTCATCGAACGCAACGGGCAGACCCTGCGCCTGAGCGCCGTCCCCAGCAGTCAACGCGGGGAACAGGGCGCGTTGGGCATCCTCATGCGTCAGCCTTTTGCCCGACCTTCTTCCTGGATCACCGCCCTGAGTTACGGTGCGCGGGCAACCGGGGCCTACATCCGTCAGATGTTGACCCTGCCGGCCCTCTGGCTACGCGGTCAGATTTCGGCAGAGGAAGGACGGCTGATCGGCCTACGCGGCATTTTCGATTTCTTCTCCCAGGCGGTGGAGATCGATGTCACCCAACAGACTACCCCCACTCCCCCCTCCCCCACCGAAGAAACTCTGCCTCCCCCCAGTCGCACACTAGCACTGATCGCCAGCCTGACCATCACCATCGGTCTTTTCAACTTGTTCCCGATCCCGGCGCTGGATGGAGGTCGTATCCTTTTTGTCCTGGCAGAGATCATTTCTCGCCGTCGCGTGCCGCCGGAATTGGAAAACAAAATCCACCTCGTGGGGCTGGCGCTTTTGCTGCTGCTGATGTTCTACGTCAACCTGATGGACTTTATTAATCCGGTACGACCATGAGAAGCACGACCTTTGATAAAGCATTGACCCTCTTAGCCCAATCCGAGCGCCCGCTTTCACCTACCTGGCTGCGTGAATTTTCCGATCTCGCACCGCAAGAAGTGAGGCAATTCCTGAACCTGTGGCCCCAGCTTTCACAGGAGCGCAAGTATGCCTTCCTGGACACTCTGAAATTGCTCTTTGACGAAGAAACCCTGGTCTCTTTCGAGGCGATCGGCCGCGTCCTGCTGGATGATGCCGATGCCGGCGTACGTTGCCGCGCCTTACGCCTACTGGAGGAATCGGTAGACCTCCATCTGGTGCCGCAATTGCTGCGCATGTTGGCCCAGGATGGGGATACGGAAGTGCGAGCCGAGGCCGCGGCGATCTTAGGGCCGTTTGTCTACGAAGGAGAACTGGAGAACCTTCCCTCCCATCTGCTCCGTAAGATCGAAGATGCCCTGCTGTATGCCGCCGAACACGATGCCGCGGTACGGGTGCGTCAGAAAGCGCTGATCTCGCTGGGGTTCTCGTCGCGGCCCGAAGTCGAGGCCCTGATCCGCTCCGCCTATCAGCAGCAGGAACCGGAATGGATTGCCTGTTCCCTCTCGGCCATGGGCCGCTCGGCCGATCCGCATCAATGGCAAGAGTACATCTTGCCCATGCTCTCCCACGAAGACGCGGAAATCCGCCGCTCGGCAGTGTTGGCCGCGGGGGAATTAGGCCTAAAGCAGGCACGTCCGATCCTGCTTCGGATGCTCGAAGAGGAGCCTGAAGAGGCCGTGTATAAGGAGGCCATCTGGGCTCTCTCCCAGATCGGCGGGGAAAATGTGCGCCTATATCTGGAGACGTTGCTGGAAGAAGCAGAAACCGAAGAGATGGAAGAGTGGATCGAGGATGCGCTGGATAACCTCGACTTTACCGAAGATTTCGCTCCCTTTGACCTGCTCCGCTTTGATGTAGAGGATCTGGATTCTTTCGGGGAGGAAGAAGAAAAACCCTTCGACGAGTAATTCGCTATGCTCTTCGCCGCCTTGCTGAACACCTTCGCCATGAACCTCCTCCCCATCCTGTTGCTCAGCGGGGCCGGCTTTGCGGCAGGAAAGGCATTACACATTGAGCCCCGTCCGCTGGGACAGGTGATTTTCTACCTTTTCAGTCCGATCCTGGTTTTTAACCTGCTATCGAACAACCGCCTTTCTTGGCAGGAGATGGGGCATATTGCGCTCTATGCCATACTCATTTCGCTGGTGCTTGGCCTATTCACTCTGCTCCTCATCCTGCGATCTCCCTATCCCTCGGCAACGCGCCTGGGATTGATCCTGAGCGTTGCTTTTGGAAATACCGGGAATTACGGCCTGCCGTTGGTGGCCTTTGCCTTCGGGAAAGAGGCCCTGGCCTATGCCACCATCTACTTTGTAACGAATTCGATCCTGTTCAATACGCTCGGCGTAGTCATTGCCTCGCTGGGACACCTGAATCTTTCCCAAGCCTTGCGTAACTTGCTGCGTGTGCCGACCATCTATGCCGTGTTGGCGGCGCTGGTAATCACCCAACTCAGCGTCCAACTGCCGGAACCGCTGATCCGCACGCTTGATCTGGGCGCGGCGGCGGCTATCCCGCTGATGCTGGTTTTGCTGGGACTGGAATTGCAAAAGGTTGTCTGGGGAAATCATCGCCGCCTGATCCTGAGCGGAGTGAGCCTGCGCCTGATCGTTTCGCCCTTGCTCGCCTGGGGATTGGCACTGCTCTTCGGTTTTCAAGGAAAAGCATTTCAGGCCGTGCTCACAGAAGCCTCGATGCCCGCCGCCATCACCACCACCGTCCTGGCCAGCGAATATCACCTAGATACCCCCACCGTCACGGCGATTGTTTTCCTGAGCACCCTGCTCAGCCCACTCACCCTAACACCGCTCATCTTCCTATTACAGCAATTGTAGTTCCTCCATGCGCGCCTTCCTGCTTCTGCTCCTCTCCTCCATCCTATGGGCCACGGCCTTCCCAACCACCATCCGCGCCCAAAGCGAACTCAAGCCGCTCAAGGTAGCCGTGCGCTATGATTTCGCCCAGCGTATCCGCTTTGAGGTGCAAGTCGAGGCCTCCTTGAACCTGCAAGACCCGCGGGTATGGTTTCAGGTAGAAGGTCAACCGTTTACGGAGCAAGTAGCCATGCAGAACGTTGGCGAAGGGCAATGGGTCGCAGAATATACGCGCCTGGAGATGATCCCGGTCTTCAGTCACTTGGTCTTCTGGATCGAGGCCGAGCAAGGGAGCAGGAGCCTGCTCAGCCCCCGTTACCGCTTCCGCTATCTTGATAACCGCTTTCCCTGGCAAACACGTCAGGAGGGAGTGATTCGCGTATTCTGGTACGAGGGGGATACACGCTTCGCCCAAATGCTCCTGGATACGGCGCTGCGCGGCGTTCAGGGGATCGAATCGCAGCTTGGGCTCAGCATCGATGCCCCGCTGGAAATTTATGTCTACCCTTCCGGTGCCGAACTGCAGAGCGCGTTGCCTTATGGCGGATTCGGCTGGGAAAGCGGCCATGCCAGTCCCAAGCTGGGAGTGGCGTTGGTGGCGATCACCCCCGGCCCTAACCAGAGCCTGGTAGCGGAACGATTGATCCCACACGAAATGCTCCACATCCTGCTCTACCGTCGCCTGGGCAAAGGGTACGATTCGCTGCCGCTCTGGCTGCGCGAAGGCTTGGCAAAGATGGTCGAACTCAGCCCCGATGCGGATGCAGAGCGCGTTGTCCGACAGGCAATTGCCAACGGAACTTCGATCCCTATGCGCGATCTATGCCAGACATTCCCCCTCGAAGCCGGCGCAGCCTACCTGAGCTACGCTCAGTCCCTTAGCTTCGTGCGCTACCTGCTTGAGACCTATGGCAAAAGTGCACTACAGGAGCTGCTGCGCACGTATGCGGATGGCATTGCCTGCGAGCAAGGCGTCGTGAAAGTCTATGGCAAATCCCTGAGCGCGCTAGAATATGAGTGGCGCGTGACGTTGGGTGGCGGGATACTCTGGCAAGGTGTCTTCCGCAACCTGGCTTCTTATCTCCTGCTTTTGATCATCCTCTTAGGATACCCTCTGATACCGCTCTTGAGGAGGAAAAAATGAGCGACGAACCGGCACGCATTCACATTTGGGTCAAAGGACGTGTCCAGGGAGTGGGCTTTCGCGCCTTTGTCGCCAGCGAGGCGCAACAGATGGGACTCCGTGGCTGGGTGCGCAACGTCGGCTGGGATCAGGTCGAAGCCGTGGCCGAGGGGCCACGGGCCCTGCTGGAGCGTTTTGCCGAGCGCATGCGCACCGGTCCCACCGCAGCGCGCGTGGTGGAACACCGCATCGAATGGGAACCCTATGAGGGCAACTTCCAGGGGTTTGAAATCCGCCGTAGCTGGGGGTAATCAGCCACGAGGCCGGCAAACCTCGCACGGACAAAGCGCCCGCAGATAGTGCCAGTTATAAATGCCGTAATCATGCCCATCCTCCCAGACAATCGTCAGGCCGTATGTCCCCACGGCCTTGACGTTGCTGATGCGGGTAGCAGGCGAATCTCCCAAATGCATCTCGAAAACGTGCGGTTTCGGATCGCGGGACATGTTCTCATGTCCGCCCTGGCAGGAAGCACAAGGGCAAGCCGCCCGTAGCAACTCAAACGGATACACGCTGCGGTGTCCATCGTTCCATTCGACGATGAACTCCGCCGTACGCTTATTGACGGTGATGTTAACAGGACGTTCGTTCATTGTAAATCTCCATCAAGAAAGTTACGGTTGAGGGGTAGCGATCACGGTCAGAAAATCGGCTGCGGCCCAGCCGGCGCGCGTTTCGTCGTAGGGCGCCACCAAATACCACCAAGTATAGCCATCCACCTGGCGCGGCCCATCGCGCACCTGGTAGACTTCCGCATCATAGCCGAGGAAGAGGAGCGTCCCGCTCAGCCCCGGCGCAGCGCGCAAACGCAGCCCTTGCCCCTCCGTGCCGCTGATCTGCACATAAGCACCGATAACGATCCCCTCTCCCCCTGGCGCTATCGAGGCTGTAGGGGTGATGGGTGGGGTCGGCGAGGGGCTGGCCGTGCTCGTCGGAGCCGGCAAAACGGTCAGTGCCGCGGCAAATTCCTGAAAGGAGGGAGCTCCTCCCCCAGCACGGCCGGAGGAGAAACCGATCAACCATCCCCAGGTCAAGAGACACAGGAAAAAGGTGACCAACAAGCTACCGAGGATCATCCCTCGGGTGATGTGAAACGGTTTGCGCACAAAGCTCATTGTTCTCCTAGATCAGGCCTTCTCTCTTGAGTGAAACAAAGCGGCTACGTCCGATGATCAGGTGATCGAGCACCTCGATACCGAGCAACTTACCGGCTTGGATGAGGGAGCGCGTTAGGGCAATATCTTCCGGGCTGGGAGTCGGATCGCCGCTGGGGTGATTGTGTGCCACGATGATCGATATCGCATTACGACGCACCGCATCTCGGAAAACTTCGGCTACGCGCACCTGCGCACTGTTCACCGAGCCGCGATAGACCTCGCAAATATCGATCAGACGATTACGAGTATTCAGCAGGAGCACACGCAGATGTTCCTGCTCCAAGGCGCTCATCTCGTAAGAGATCAGTTCGGCGGCGCTCTCCGGAGCGGAAATGAGCGGACGGTCATCCTCCCCTTTCTGGCTCAGTCGGCGACCAAGTTCGATAGCCGCTTTGATCTGGGCGGCTTTGGCCTCGCCCACGCCGCGCTGGGCACAGAGCTCATCGAACGCGACACGGTGCAATCCGCTCAGGCCGCCAAAGGTCTGCAGCAAACGTTGCCCGACCTGAATGACATTCTCACCGGGCAGGCCAGTGCGCAAAAGAATCGCCAGTAGCTCCGCATTGCTCAAGGCTTCGGGGCCCAACGATTTCAAACGTTCCCGAGGTCGGTCACTTTCGTGTAAATCTGTGATACGATAGACCGGAGTCTCTTTTTGGTTCATCGCCATGTCTCTCCTTGCGCTCCTGCTTCTTTTACTCTCCGCCGCCCTTCATGCCAGCTGGAATTTGCTCCTCAAGCGCTCCAGGGAAAAGCATATTGCTTCCTGGTGGACGGTGGTGATCGGCGGAATTCTTGCCGCGCCGATCCTGATCTGGCAAGGTGGGCCGCCTGCAAATACCTGGCCGTTCCTCGTCCTCAGCGTGTTGCTGGAATGTCTCTATTTTATTCTGCTTTCCTATGCCTACACCATGGCAGATTTTTCGCTCGTCTATCCGCTGGCACGTGGCACAGCACCGCTCTTTCTGACGCTCTGGGCCTGGCTGAGCCTGTCCGAACGACCCAATTTCTGGGGCTGGATCGGCCTGGCATTGCTCCTGAGCGGCCTGCTCCTCCTGGGCTATAGCCGCGAAGCGCTCTCAAAGGAACATCAACGAGGCGCACTGGCCGCGCTCGGCGTTGCGCTGCTGATTTCGTTCTACACCCTGGTCGACGGCCTGGCCGTGCGCTATGCACCACCGTTACCCTACGCTTTGAGCATTTTCACCTTTCTGCCGTTTCTCCTGGCGCCGTTCGCCTGGAAACGCTACGGTTGGGCACAACTTTACCGGGAATGGAAGGTACAGCCTTTCGTTTTGATCCTGATCGCCGTGCTCGGCACGCTCTCCTATTTTCTGGCATTGCTCGCCTATCGCATCTCTCCTTTAGGATATGCCGGCGCGATCCGTGAAGTGAGTGTGGTCTTCGGTGCCTGGCTGGGTTGGAAAAACCTGGGCGAAAAGCAGGGTTCGCGCCGATTCGTTGCTTCGGCGCTCATCTTCGCGGGAATCTTCCTGATAGGCTGGTTGGGATGATCGGCGTCGTTCGATGGGAATGCAGCGCGGCAACCGAAGCCGTTGCTTCTACCCTCTCAAGCCTGGCCAGATGATGCACCAGCAACACTTGCTGCTCCAATCGCCTAGCACCATCCTGGAGTAGGATATCCTCCAACCAGGATTGGTAAGTCGGCAGGCGCAGGTAAATGGGACGGTTATAGCGCCTTCGCAGGAAGGCAACCAGGCCGCGCAAAAAGCGTCGCGGATCGCCTAGATCGGGATGGAAGAGGGGGGTCACCAGCACACCCTGCATGCCCTTATTCAAGAGCGCATAGGCCATTTCGCCGGCACGATAGATTGCCTGATGCCGCCTGCCCGGATGTTCCACCACATGGAGCAAAGGTGGCACAATCTGATGGTAGAGGGAGAAAAAACTCGCCGCATAGGACTCATGCAGGCTTTCCCAGGGGAGATTTTCTTCCCCCACCATGCCAGAAAGATCCCAAATGGATTGCCACAGATAGGTGGAAAAGCGCAAATGGCGCAACGTATCGAGCAACGGCAGGGACTCATCCATTTCGGCCAGCACATATAGCACGCCCCATTCCAGGGCGGCTCCAAGTAGCGCTTCGATGAGGGGGGAGAGCGCCGGAGTATGCAGATGGGCATTTGGGGCAAGATATAACAGGTGTGCCACTTCTTTATTCCCGCTACAATGAATGCCGCCGATCAACGGTCTCTCCCCGGTGCTGATCATGCTACACATGCGGCGCAGGGGCTGCAAATGCGAAAAGAGCGTAGAAGCGCTCAGCGGATTGCCACGGGTGAGCAAACGCGTGGTATCCAACCCGAGCACGTCGTTACGGAAACGGAGCACCTCCGGAATATCCAGCCATTCCAGGCGACGAACGTTCACCGCTCCTCAATCTGCCAGGGAAAGGAAATATTCGTGGAAACGCGTATCATCGGTGAGCTCCGGATGGAAGGATGTGGCCAGCAGGTGCCCCTGCTGCGCCGCCACAATGCGCCCATCCGTCAGCCGGGCTAGAATGCGCGCCGTTCCGGATACCGATTCGATAATCGGCGCCCGAATGAAGATAGCATGATAGGGGCGCGGCGACTCGCCGAAGCGCTGGAGTTCAGGAATCTCCAGATCTGCCTCGAACGAATCCACCTGCCGCCCGAAGGCATTCCGCTGGATGGTAATATCCATCAGACCCAGCAACGGTTGTGGACGATGGACATCCTTCGAGAGCAGGATCGCCCCGGCGCAAGTGCCCCAAATGGCATGGGTTTGACCGAATTGACGGATGGGCTCCAGCAGCCCAAAATCCACGGCCAGCTTGCCCATGGTCGTGGATTCTCCGCCGGGGATGATTAACCCATCCAATCCATCCAGCTGATGCGGCAGGCGCACTTCAACCGCCTCCACCCCCAGACGTTGAAGCATTTGAATATGCTCAAGAAAATCTCCTTGCAGAGCCAGCACTCCGATCTTCATAGCACTCACCAACCTCGTCCGGCAATGCGCTCGGATTCAGGCATCTGAGAGACATTGCGCCCGACCATCGGTTCGCCCAGGTTGCGGCTGACTTCGGCCAGGATGGCCGGGTCATTGTAGTGGGTCACGGCCTTGACGATCGCTGCCGCCCGTTTAGCCGGGTTTCCGCTCTTGAAAATGCCGGAACCGACGAACACGCCATCCATACCAAGCTGCATCATCAGGGCCGCGTCGGCCGGAGTGGCAATGCCACCGGCGGCAAAATTGACGACCGGCAAGCGCCCCAGCCGCTTGGTCTCGACCACCAGCTCATAGGGCGCGCCGATGCTCTTGGCATAGGCCATCAGCTCTTCGTCGGGCATATTTTGAAGGCGACGAATCTCACCCAGCACCGCCCGCGCATGGCGCACCGCCTCGACCACATCACCGGTGCCGGCCTCGCCTTTGGTGCGGATCATCGCTGCACCTTCGCCAATGCGCCGCAGCGCCTCGCCCAAGTTCCGTGCCCCGCAGACGAACGGGACCTTGAACAGGTGCTTGTTAATGTGATGCTCCTCATCGGCCGGCGTGAGGACCTCGGACTCGTCAATGTAGTCCACGCCGATGGCTTCAAGGATCTGCGCTTCCACAAAATGACCGATGCGGCATTTCGCCATCACCGGGATGGTAACTGCATCCATGATCTTGAGGATCAGCTCCGGGTCCGACATGCGCGCCACGCCGCCCTGAGCACGGATATCTGCCGGCACGCGCTCCAGCGCCATGACGGCCACTGCGCCGGCATCTTCCGCGATCCGCGCCTGCTCCGGGGTGACGACATCCATAATCACGCCCCCCTTCAGCATTTGCGCCAAACCTTTTTTGACAGTGAAAGTAGCGACCTGCTGTTCCATATTGCTCTCCTTTCTCGAACGGATAAATAGACTGGAAATGCTCCAGACGTCGCTATTATTCTACCATACAGCCCGTTCCTCCCGTTCAGAGAACATCGGCATGATGAAGGAAAGATAAATCGAGCAGAGAAGGAAAACAATGTGACGTTCTTCATACAGGAAAATATGCCTTTCGTACCATCATATCTTTCTATTTTGGAGTAGAATTATCCAGAATGCTCCGGCGGAGCCTACTATGCTGGAAAAAAACATGACAGGTGAATCACAAAATCAGGTCATTGGTTACATCCCTTTGCCTGATTTTGGGTTACAATAGCAAATTTGAATGCTCGAAGCAGGGCGATACCATATTTGTGATAATATTCACTTAGCCATTCACATTCAGTACGTTCAGCATGCGCTGAATATCTTGAAAGGAGTCTGATATGTCTCGCATTGTTACCACCATTGACGGTAATGAGGCAACCACCTCGGTAGCTTACCGATTGAGCGAGGTTATCGCGATTTATCCGATCACTCCCTCCTCGCCGATGGGCGAGCTGGCCGACGAATGGTCTGCGAAGAAGAAGCCCAACCTGTGGGGCACGGTGCCGACCGTGATCGAAATGCAATCGGAGGCCGGGGCCGCCGGCGCAGTGCACGGTGCGCTGCAAACCGGAGCACTGAGCACCACGTTCACCGCCTCCCAGGGTCTGCTCCTGATGATCCCGAACATGTACAAGATCGCCGGTGAATTGACGCCGACGGTCTTCCATGTGGCGGCGCGCTCGATCGCCGCGCAAGCGCTTTCGATCTTCGGCGATCACCAGGATGTGATGGCCGCCCGTCAGACCGGATTTGCGCTCTTCGCTTCCGGTTCCGTGCAGGAGGCCCACGATTTCGCCGCCATTGCCCATGCGGCTACCTTGAAGGCACGCGTTCCGTTCCTGCATTTCTTCGATGGCTTCCGCACCTCGCACGAGATCAACAAGATCGAGATGCTGAGCGATGACGATCTGCGCGCCTTGATCGATGAAGAGCTGATCTATGCCCACCGGATGCGTGCCCTCTCGCCGGAGCATCCCTTCATCCGCGGCACCTCGCAAAACCCGGATGTGTACTTCCAGGCACGTGAAGCGGTTAACCCCTACTACGCCGCTACACCGGGCATTGTCCAGGAGACGATGGATCGCTTCGCCGCCCTGACCGGACGCCAGTATCACCTCTTCGACTATGCTGGGCATCCTGAGGCCGATCGCGTCATCGTGATCATGGGTTCGGGTGGCGAAACTGCCGAGGAAACGGCAAAATTCCTGAATCAGCGGGGTGAGAAGGTGGGTGTGGTGCGCGTGCGGCTCTATCGCCCCTTCTCGGTGAAAGACTTCCTGGCAGCTCTGCCTGCCTCCGTCGAACGCATTGCCGTGCTCGATCGCACCAAAGAACCGGGGGCGGCCGGCGAACCGCTTTACCTGGATGTGGTGAATGCTCTGTTCGAGGGTGGCCGAGAGGCGCTGGTGATCGGCGGTCGCTACGGTCTCTCATCGAAAGAATTCACTCCGGCCATGGTCAAGGCGGTTTACGATGAGCTGAAACGCCCGAATCCGAAGCGCCATTTCACCGTCGGGATCATTGACGATGTCACCCACACCAGCTTGGAAGTAGACGAATCCTTCTCCATCGAACCCGAACACACGGTACGTTGCGTTTTCTTCGGTTTGGGTTCGGATGGCACGGTCGGTGCCAACAAGAACTCGATCAAGATCATCGGTGAGGAGACGCCGAACTACGCCCAAGGCTACTTCGTCTACGACTCGAAGAAGGCCGGCCAGATGACCATTTCGCACCTGCGTTTTGGGCCGCATCCGATCCGTGCTCCTTATCTGATCCAACCGAATCAGGCGCATTTCGTCGCCTGTCACCAGTTCAACTTCCTCGAGCGCTACGATATTCTCAAATACGCCCGTCCAGGGGCCGTTTTCCTGCTCAACAGCCTATACGGCCCGGATGAGGTCTGGGATCATCTGCCACGCGAGGTCCAGGAGGCGATCCTGGAAAAGAATTTGCGCTTCTACGTCATCAACGCCTACGATGTGGCCGAGAAAACGGGCATGGGGCGGCGCATCAACACCATCATGCAGACCTGCTTCTTCGCCATCAGCGGCGTGCTGCCGCGCGAGGAAGCGATCGCCCAAATCAAGAAAGCCATCGAAAAGACCTACGGCAAGCGCGGCGAAGCAGTGGTGCGCAAGAACTTCGAGGCCGTGGATATGACCTTGGATAACCTGTACGAGGTCCAGGTGCCGGGACGGGTGACTTCCACCTTCACCCGCCGTCCGCCGGTGCCAGCCGAGGCGCCGGAGTTCGTCCAGCGCGTGCTGGCTCCGATGATCGCCTTCGAGGGCGATCGTCTGCCGGTGAGCTTCCTGCCGCCGGATGGCACTTTCCCCTCCGGCACGGCGCAGTGGGAGAAGCGCAACCTGGCGCTGGAAGTGCCGGTTTGGGAGCCGGATCTGTGCATCCAGTGCGGCAAATGTGTCATGGTCTGTCCGCATGCGGTGATCCGTCACAAGGTATACGACCCGGCCTTGCTGGAGGAAGCGCCGCCTACCTTCAAGCACATGGAAGCCAAATTCAAGGAATTCCCCGGCATGGCCTACACCATCCAGGTCTCGGCAGAAGATTGCACCGGCTGTACGCTGTGCGTCGAAGTCTGCCCGGCTCGCGATAAGACCAACCCGGCGCGCAAAGCGCTGAACATGGCACCGCAGCCGCCCTTGCGCGAGAACGAAGCGAAGAACTGGGACTTCTTCCTGAAGATCCCGGATGTCGATCGGCGCCTGGTCAACCCCGGCACGATCAAGAACTCGCAGCTGCTGCGCCCGCTCTTCGAGTTTTCCGGTGCCTGCGCCGGCTGTGGCGAAACCCCGTATATCAAGCTGGTAACGCAGCTCTTCGGCGATCGCGCCATCGTGGCCAACGCCACCGGCTGTTCTTCGATTTACGGCGGCAACCTGCCGACCACCCCCTGGACTTTCGGCAGCGATGGGCGCGGCCCGGCCTGGGCAAACTCGCTCTTCGAGGATAACGCCGAATTCGGCTTGGGCATGCGCTTGACGCTCGATAAGCAGGAAGAATACGCCCGCGAGTTGCTGCCGCTCTTCGTCTCCGAGCTCGGTCAGGAACTGGTGGATGCCCTGCTCAACGCCGATCAATCGAACGAGGCCGGGATCTACGAGCAACGGGAACGCGTCGCCATTCTGAAGGCACGCTTGCAAGAGAGCAAGCACCCGCGCGCCAAGGAACTGCTGAGCGTGGCCGATGCGCTGGTCAAGAAGTCGGTCTGGATCATCGGTGGCGATGGTTGGGCCTACGATATCGGCTTCGGTGGGCTGGATCACGTGCTGGCCAGCGGTCGGGATGTCAACGTGCTGGTACTGGATACCGAGGTCTATTCCAACACCGGCGGTCAGGCCTCCAAGTCCACGCCACGGGCGGCGGTCGCCAAATTTACCATGAGCGGCAAGGGGCTGCCCAAGAAAGACTTGGGGCTGCTGGCGATGTCTTACGGCTATGTCTACGTAGCGCGTGTGGCCCTGGGCGCCAACGATCAACATACCCTGAAAGCCTTCTTGGAGGCTGAATCCTACCCCGGCCCATCGCTGATCATCGCTTACAGTCACTGCATTGCCCACGGTTACGATATGGCCAAAGGGTTGGAGCAGCAGAAGCTGGCGGTCCAAGCCGGCTACTGGCCGCTCTATCGCTACGATCCGCGTCGCGTGCTGGAGGGCAAATCGCCGCTGGTGCTCGATTCCAAAGCACCAAGCATCCCCTTCGAGCAATATGCTTACAACGAGGCACGCTTCAAGATGCTGGTGCAAATGGACGAGGAACGCGCCGAAGAACTGCTCAAAGAAGCTCAGCGCGATGTCGAAATGCGCTGGAAAGTCTACGAGCAAATGGCGGCCCTCTACGGCAACGGGCAGAAATAAACAGCCAAAACGGGCGTTGGGAGCCTTCCCGGCGCCCGTTTTTCTTTATGCCGAGAAAGGAAGCCCTGCATGACCGAATTGCTCTACCAGACCGATAGCTACCTGCGCGAAATCGAAGCAACGATCACCGCAGTGGACGTCGAACGCCGCGCCGTAACCCTGGATCGCACGATCTTCTATCCCGGTGGAGGCGGGCAGCCGCCCGATCGAGGCGTGCTCCAGATCGCCGGCCTGAGCCTGCCGGTGATCGAGGTAAAGAAAATCGGAGAGGACGTGTGGCACATTTTGGGAGGCGAATCTCCACTGCCGGAGATCGGCACAACGGTGCACGGCATCCTGGATTGGGAACGGCGCTATGCCCTGATGCGCACCCATACTGCGCTCCACATCCTGTGCGGCGTCGTATTTCGCGATTACGGTGCATTGGTAACAGGCGGAAATATGGACCCGTTGCAAGGACGAATGGATTTTGAGTTCGAGAGCCTGCGCGGCGAACTGGTCGCCGAGATCGAAGCCAAAGTGAATGCCGAAGTGGCGGCCGCGCGTCCGGTGCGGGTGCGTATTCTTTCCCGTGAGGAAGCCTTTCAGATCCCCGATCTCATCCGCACCAAGATCAACTTGCTGCCAGAAGGCATCCATCAGGTGCGCACCGTCGAGATCGTCGGTCTGGACCTGCAGGCAGATGGCGGGACCCATGTGGCCAATACATCCGAGGTTGGCAGGGTGCGCGTGGTGGACTATAAGAGCAAAGGGAAGATCAACAAGCGCATCTACATTGAGCTGGAGCCAAAGGCATAGGTATCGCAGACCGTCTGAGAAATTTCCGCACATGGAGAGAGAACGGATTTGGATGAGGCTTTTGGATGCTTGGCATCCGCCGGGCAAACTTAACTGCTTAGGCTGTTCAGTGGCACGTCCAACCCGGCAATCCTTGCGACGCTGCGCCGAGCGATTTTCACTCGGCTCCGGTAGACCTTAAGAATCTCTGACGATTTCATCTAACCCTAAACCTGTGGGCATATTCGTGGTAAACTACATTTGTAAGACCTTACTACGATGGTATCGTGGAGGAACAATGGGCGTGAAGCATGTTTCAGATGTGCCAGCACAGCCGGTCACCAATGCCAGGGGAACCAGTATCCAGGTGCTGATTTCGGCCCAAGAGGCACCGAATTTCCTGATGCGACGCTTTGTCATGCAGCCGGGGGGCGGTATGCCACGTCATACGAATACAGTGGAACATGAACAATACGTGCTTCGCGGACGTGCACGGATCGGCATCGGCGAGGAGACCTTCGAGGTCGGCCCCGGCGACGTGGTCTTTATCCCACGCGGCGTGCCCCATTGGTACGAAAACATCGGTGAAGAGCCTTTTGAATTCCTGTGCATGATCCCGAATCAAGTGGACGAAGTACGTATTCTCGATCCCGGCTCCTGTTGATGTGGGCAGACATACTCGCAAAAGCATCTCCGTTTTACGAGCGGCATGAGGGGAAATGACCCCACAAGTGCTCATTCTGGTGTACTTTCTCTACGGCCTGGCTTTTTTCAGCATGGGCCTGATGGTCGCAATGGAAGGGGGACGTTCCAGTGATTGGCGCCTGCGCATGGGGCTGCGTCCACTGGCCATGTTCGGTTTTGTCCATGCTATCCACGAGTGGCTGGAAATGTTTACCCTGATCGGCTGGGGAGGGGACAGTAGGGTATACCTTTTGATGCATTGTACGCTTGCTTTCTCTTTCCTTTCGCTAGCCGGTTTCGGGAGCTACCTGATCCTCGGCAGCCCACGCACTTGGCGCGTAGTGCTGACCCTTCCTTTGATCCTGGAAACTCTATGGGTCTTGGGATTGCTCCTGCTCTGGGAGCATTACACCGGTCAGGATTTGCTGAGCGCCGCCCATGCCTGGACCAGGTACAGCCTGGGGATACCGGGGGCTGTATTGGCTGCCGTTGGGTTGATCTTTCAGCAACGCGCTTTCCGGCGCGCCGGCCTGATCCGTTTTGGACAGGATAGCCTATGGGCCGCGATCGCGTTTCTATGGTATGGGGTGATCGGGCAACTCTTTGTGCAAGCCAACCCTCTCCCAACAACTAGATGGTTCAATGAGAAAACATTTCTGGAGATCGCCGGATTCCCTGTGCAGCTCTTTCGCGCCGTCATGGCAATCGGAGCAGCCTTTTTTGTCATCCGCTTCCTGCGCGCGTTTCAAGTGGAGGCCGAACGGAAGATCGCCGAGCTCCAGCAAGCGCGCCTGCAGGAAGCACGTCAACGGGAACAACTACGCGCCGAACTTTTCCGACGGATCGTCCAGGCTCAGGAGGCCGAACGTCAACGCATTGCACGTGATCTGCACGATGAGATGGGGCAAGCGCTGACCGCCCTGGGAATCGGCCTGAAGGCCCTTTCCGAACGGCTCGGACCGCGCAAAAAAGAAACCCAGACCATCCTGAAACACCTTCAATCTCTAACAGACACATCCCTGAAAGAACTTCAGCGCATCATCGCCGACTTGCGCCCTTCTCACCTGGACGATCTGGGGCTTTCGGCAGCCATCCGCTGGTATACTTCTCGCCTGCAAGAACTGACCCCTCTTGATATTCGTCTAGAAATCGTTGGGGAGGAACGTTTTCTAGACGATGCTACCCGGATCACCGTCTTCCGCATCATCCAGGAGGCACTCACGAACGTCATCAAGCATGCTCAGGCCACTCATGCCCAAGTCACGATCGAATTTCGCCCTGAGGGGCTCGCGCTTCTTGTCAAAGATGATGGGATCGGTTTTGATCCACGCGTGTATCGCAATTCATCCTCCAGGCCGACGATCGGCCTGATCGGCATGGAAGAGCGGGCAACGTTGCTAGGCGGCCAGATCGAAATAGACTCCACCCCAGGAAACGGCTGCGAGGTCCGAGCGTTTATACCCTATCGCCCTCAAGGTGGGTTATGAGCATTCGCGTCGTGCTGGTAGAGGATCATCTGGTCGTGCGTTCCGGGTTGCGCCTGCTGCTGGAACACAACCCGGAGATCGAGATCGTGGGTGAGGCAGGCAACGCCGCCGAAGCGCTGGAGGTCATCCGCAAAACATCTCCCCACGTTGTGCTCATGGATATCGGCCTGCCGGATCGCTCCGGCATTGACGTCACGCGCGAGGTCAAAAGGTACTTCCCAAACGTGGCCGTGTTGGCTTTGACCATCCACGAAGACGAGGAATATTTCTTCAAAATGCTGGAAGCAGGTGCTTCGGGATACGTACCCAAGCGCGCCGCACCGGAAGAGTTGCTCGCGGCCATCCGCACAGCGGCATCCGGCGAGGTCTATATCTATCCATCTTTGGCCAAGCTGCTGGTACAGGATTACTTACGGGTACATTCCCTGAAAGATGAAACGCAATTCAACGAGCTCACACCACGCGAACGGGAAGTGCTGGCCCTTCTGGCCGAAGGGGCGAGCAACGAGGAGATCGCCGCCGCGTTGGTGATCAGTCCCAAAACTGTAGAGCGCCATCGGGAAAACATCATGCGCAAACTGAACCTGCACTCGCGCGCCGAATTGGTACGCTACGCCATCCGTAAAGGGATCATCCGTGCCTGATCGTTCCGGCGGGAGAATGCAGCAAAGTTCGGCTCCTTTTATTACCATCTACGGTCCGGCAGGCGCGCAGAGAGCCGTTGCCAGGAGTGCCGTGACCCGTTTGTGCCATTGCCCGAACCCTACTCGCCTCCGAGCCAGGAAGCAATTCCTCCTATTCTCGCCATTCGGCTTCCCGGTCAGCGGAGAAGCATAAGATGGTTGGGTGGAAGTAAAGGGTCTTGTCACGCAAAGCTAGGAGATGGGATAACAGTCACCGAGTAGGCAACGATTCGCGAGATCGGCGAGCAGGAGGTTAGCAATCGCCCAGGGGGCAAAAGAAGAAGGCATGGTGGGAATCGAGCAATGCAGCAAAGCAAATACGAGCATTTGCTCTACAGAGTTTGCTACAATCCCTCCTCGTTGTTTATTTCATTCGAGTCGAAGACCACTTCTTCTTTCCCCATCAGTTTCTCCTGCACCTTTTGCACGATCAATTCAAAGTGTCGCTCATGGGCGACGTAATCCAAATCATCGGCAGGCACGGTGAGGACCGGGCAAAGATGAAACCCGCCGATCCATTCCTCATAGAGCCGGTTCAGGCTTTCCAGATAGGAGGCAGGGATCTGCCGCTCGTAATCCCTTCCCCGCCGTGCGATCCGTTTGAGCAGGGTCGGCACCGAGGCGCGCAGGTAGATCACCAAGTCTGGTGGCGGCAGGAGCTGGATCACCGTCTCGTATAATTCACGATAGGTTGCGTAATCTCGCGGTGAAAGGTATCCCTGCAGGTAAAGATTGCGGGCAAAGATTTCGGCATCTTCATAGACGCTGCGATCTTGAACGACCGAGGATGGATGCCGGCTCAATTGATAATGTAACCGCAGGCGGTGGGTGAGGAAGAATACCTGAGAATGAAAAGCCCAGGCCGCCATCTGGTGATAAAAATCTTCCAGATACGGATTCTGGGTGACCGGTTCATAGAACGGCTCCCAGCCCAAGTAGGTACAGAGCTTTTCCACCAGCGTGGATTTCCCCACGCCGATGTTGCCGGCCACGACGATGAAGTTACGGCTACGCAACGTGCTCATTCTTTGGGAAACTCTCCGGCCAACTCCCGATCGATCACGTCCTGGAACACGCTCAAAGGTTGAGCCCCGACCAGCGCAATGCCGTTGATGAAAAAGGTCGGTGTAGAGCGCACCCCCAGATCGATAGCAAAGTTCATGTCTTTCTCGATAAAATCCCGATAGCGCCCTTCCTGCAGACATTGCCGGAATTGATCCAAGTTCAGGTTCAGCTCCTGCGCGTAGCGTAGATAGGCGCTTTCTCCAAGCTCACCTTGGAAGAGCTTATCGTGATAGGCCCAGAAGGCTCCCTGTTCATGGGCACATAGCGAGGCTTCGGCTGCCGGAAAAGCTTCCGGGTGGATCGATGTGAGTGGCAAGTTGCGATAAACGAAGCGGATCTTCCCCGGATAGGCGGCCATCAGCGCCTCGAAGGTCTGATTATGGAAACGTTGACAGTACGGACATTGAAAATCGCTGAATTCTACGATGACAATCGGGGCATCTTGCGGCCCAAGGGAAGGGAAGCCCTCCGTAGGAATTTTATAGCGGACAAAACGCGGAGGCGTCGGCGTAGGGGGTGTCTGCTGTGCAACGGCGACGCTCTTTCCCCACTGATAGCCGATCAGCACGCCGAATCCCAGCCCGGCCAGCAACATCAACGCACCGAGCACTAGCAGGGAGAAACCGTTCTTACGAGGAGTTGTAGAAGCAGGGGTTGTTTCCATGAGCAAAATTATACCTGAGTTGACGCGCCCTTTTTGTCAATTCTGCCTTTCCAAAGCTCACCCCCCAAACCATCCGACTACATGACCACCCGACCATCCGATCATGCGACTATCCGACCACCCGACTAACCGACCACCCCGCTGGATTTCTGGTAAGATTGCACCGTATGTCCGAAGTAACCTTTCTTTCCCCTGCGGCATGGGAAGCTTTCCTCGAGCAGCACCCAAATGCCCACCTTTTACAGACCTTAGAATGGGGCGAGCTGAAAGCCGCCTTCGGTTGGACTGTGGTACGCTTCCGAGTGGAGGATACCGGCGCCCAGGTTTTATTCCGTCGCCTTCCCTTTGGCTGGAGCATTGGTTATCTGCCAAAAGGTCCTCTCTATTCCGGTGACCAGCCTGCACCGGGCTTCTGGTCGGCGCTCGATCGCATCTCTCGGCAGCAGCGCGCCATCTTTTGCACCCTGGAAGCAGATGCTTGGGAAGATGAAGGCAACTTCTCCTTCCCCGCCGGCTGGCGCCCCTCCCCGCGCCCGATCCAGCCCCCACGCACGCTGATCGTCGATCTGCGCGGCGACGAGGAGCAAATCCTGGCACGCATGAAGCAGAAAACGCGCTATAACATCCGCCTGGCCGAGAAGAAAGGCGTTTACGTCCGCCCCTGGGACGATCTAGAAGCCTTTCATCGGCTCATGCTGGTGACCGGCCAACGAGATGGCTTCGGCGTGCACAGCTTGGATTACTATCGCCGCGCCTGGCAGCTATTCCATCCTTCCGGGCAATGTGAGCTCCTGGTGGCCGAATATGCCCATCAGCCCTTGGCCGCATTGATGGTCTTCCGCCGAGGCCGACGTGCTTGGTATCTCTACGGTGCCTCTAGCGATCTGGAACGCAATCGCATGCCTACTTACCTGCTCCAATGGGAAGCCATGCGGTGGGCCAAAGCACAGGGAGCCGAAGAATACGACCTATGGGGCGTGCCGGATGCCGATGAAGCGACCCTCGAAGCCCATTTCACCGAACGCCAAGATGGGCTCTGGGGGGTCTATCGCTTCAAACGCGGCTTTGGCGGAAGGTTGCGCCGCGCCGTCCAGGCCCATGATCGGGTGTATCAGCCCTTGCTCTATCGGGTGATCCATTCTTTGCGGAGGGGAGGAGCATGAACCTTTCCTTACACCCCTTCCGTGGAAGCGCGGCCGAATGGAACGAGTTGATCCGGCAATTGCCTTCGCCGCACCTGCTACAGACCTGGGAATGGGCCGAGGTCAAAGAAAGCTATGGCTGGGAAAAATTGCCCATGATTTGGGAGGAAGAGGGAAAGCCGCGCGCCGCGGCCATGCTCCTGCGGAAACGATTGCGATTGGGAGGCTTCGCCGCCCGCTTGAGCCTGATCTACATCCCCAAAGGGCCGTTAATGGACTGGAGCGATGTGCCACTGCGTCAACGGGTGCTGGACGATCTACAAAGACTGGCTCGCCGCTACGGGGCCATTTTCCTGAAGATCGATCCCGATGTGATCCTGGGCTACGGCGTGCCGGGAAGCCCAACGGCGCAGGAAGAAGCCACGGGTCAGGACCTGATGCGGGAGCTGCAGCGCCGCGGCTGGCGCTTTTCAACGGAACAGGTCCAGTTCCGCAATACGCTCTGGCTCGATCTGCGTCCGGACGAAGATCAACTGTTGGCAAAGATGAAGCAGAAAACGCGCTACAACATCCGCTTGGCGGAAAGGAAGGGGGTGCGCGTGCGCTTGGCCACACCGGCCGATTGGCCACAGCTCTATGAGATGTATGCCGAAACAGCACAACGCGATGGTTTCATCATCCGGGAACGAGATTACTACTTCCACGTCTGGGAGCGCTTTAGCCATCCACGGGAAAGCGGCTCTCCTTATGCCGAGGCCTTGATCGCCGAAGTGGAAGGGGAAGCCGTAGCCGGGTTGTTCCTGTTCACCTTTGCTGGGCGCGCCTATTATCTCTACGGCATGTCGCGAGCGGTGCACCGCGAGAAAATGCCCACCTACCTGTTGCAATGGGAGGCGATCCGCCGAGCGCGGTCCCAGGGATGTACCCTTTACGATCTCTGGGGCGCACCGGATGAATTTCAGGAAAGCGATCGGATGTGGGGGGTGTTCCGCTTCAAAGAAGGCCTGGGCGCTACTGTGGTGCGCACGCTCGGAGCATGGGATTACACGGCCTGGCCGCTCGGATATGCCCTTTTTACGCAATGGCTGCCGCGCTGGCGAAAGTTGCTCGCTCTGCGAAATAGGTTTTAGCACCGACTTCCTTTAGGGATTTTGGCTTTACCCGGCACCGGTACCAAGAACTGGCATTTTTCAACGTCGGCAAGGGGGGTCTTTACTTTCTTGGTATCACGCATCCGCCGCTTTCTGTCATAGGACCTTCGTCCCTCGATTGTAGGGGTTTTCCCTACATATCGCCGCGAAAAAGCGGATTTTTCCCGCTTTCGTCAAGCGAGGCAAGAATGGAAAATAGTAAGTGGAGTTTTCGGAATTCTTCCAGGGACTCTGATCCTCAAAAGGAGAAGCACTATGACAGAAGCAACGTTGTTAAGCAAGTATGCTTCCGAAGTGTTTGCCGGGCTGGTGGCGCCGGTGGCGGAGGGGCTTGAAATCTCCGCGGCGCCGGCTGCAGATCTGCCGGCCAAAGAGGACGTGCTGGTGCGCATGGAACGCGAACTGAAGCGCGCCCTCGAAAAACCCGCCTCGGAACGGCGCTGGGTGATGGTGATTGACCTGCGTCGCTGTATCGGCTGCAGCGCCTGCACCGTGGCCTGCGTGGCGGAAAACAAGCTCCCGCCGGGTGTAGTCTATCGCCCTGTCATGATGGAAGAGATCGGCACGTATCCGAACGTGACGATGCGCTTCTTGCCGCGCCCATGCATGCAGTGCGATAACCCACCTTGCACCCCGGTCTGCCCCGTAACCGCCACCTACAAGAACGAAGAGGGCATCGTCGTGGTGGATTACGAACAGTGCATCGGTTGCCGCGCCTGCATGGCCGCCTGCCCCTACGGTGCGCGCACGTTCGACTTCGGCTATCACTATGTGGAGCACTTGCCCGTCCTGGATGGCACGGTCATCGGTGGAAAGACCGCCGCGGGATATGAACATGCCAGCCGGGAATACGGGAAAGCCTGGAAGCGCGAGGGCCGGCATGAATCGCCGGTGGGCAACGTGCGCAAATGCCATTTCTGCTTGCATCGCATCAAAGATGGCATTCTGCCTGCCTGCACCACCACCTGCATCGGGCGCGCCACGTACTTCGGCGATGCCAACGATCCCGATTCGCTGGTCAGTGAATTGATCAACCAGCCGAATGTGATTCGCTTGAAAGAAGAGCTCGGCACCGAGCCGCGCGTCTATTACATCGTGTAGGAGGACGAGATGACCAAGAAAATTTCCTACGCTGTTGGAGCGCTGGCCCTGCTGTTCGGCCTTTGGGGCGTGTACGTGCGTTTGTTTGAAGGAGAGCAAAGCGCCAATTATGGCTCTTACATCAGCTGGGGTCTGTGGGTCGCCATTTACCTGTTCCTGGCCGGTCTTTCGGCAGGTTCCTACATGCTGGCCGCCTTCGATTACCTCTTCAACGTGCCAATCTTCAAAGGCACCGGCAAAACCATGCTCTGGGTGGCGCTGGTGACTCTGCCGGCAGGCCTCGCCTCGATCGGCATGGACCTCGGTCATATGGAGCGCATTTGGAAAGTGTACCTCCAGCCGAATTTCACCTCTTTCCTAGCGCTCATGGTTTGGGGTTACACCCTTTTCCTAATCTTGATTGTGATCTCGCTTTACCTGGCCTTCAAAGCGCCTGAAAAGGCGGCGATGAAGATCGTGATGTGGATCGGCTTCGTCGTCTCGATCCTGGTGGCCGGTGGCGTGGGCTTCCTGCTGGGCGGCAATGCGGCGCGCTTGTACTGGCATGTGGGCTTGCTCCCCGTGCAGTTCCCCGTCTTCGCCATCGCTTCGGGCGCGGCGCTGATGCTCATGCTGGTCGGCTGGTTCATGCCTGCATTGGATGGCAAGCAGCGTGGTGACCTGCTCTGGTTGCTGGCGATCATCTCCATTGCGACCAGCATCGCCAAGCTCTATTTCCTCATCGCCGACTTCACCCAGTCGCTTTACGGTGGAGCGACAGATAACGTGATCGCCGTGCAATCCGTCCTGACGGGGCCCTATCGCTTCTCATTCTGGGTCGTGCAGATCGGGATCGGGTTGATCATTCCGCTCCTGGTACTGGCACAACCCAAACTGGCCAAGAACGGTTTCATCGCCGGACTGATGGGATTGTTCCTGCTGATCGGCTATGCAGTTGGCCGTATCCTGATCGTAGTTCCCGGACAGGTAGCGGAGATGATGCCCGGTCAGGCAGAGGCTTTCCACGGTCCCAAGCTGAGCCTAGCCTACACTCCCAGCCTGATGGAGTGGTCGGTGACCTCTGCTGTGATCGGCTTTGCGATCCTCGGCATTCTGATCGGCATGGATTACCTGCTTGACTACCTGGCACGTATGATGGAGGCGAAAAAATGAGCACCAAAGAATCCAAACCCACCCTTTCCCGTCGTGATTTTCTCAAACTGAGCGGTGTGGCAGGTGCAGCGGTTGCCTTCCTAGGCAGCTTGCCGCAGGCACAGAAGGTCCTCTCCAAGATGGAAGTAGAGGGAGAAAATTTTGAAGCCAAACCGGAAAATCAGCTCTACACCGTCTGTCTGCAATGCAACACCGGCTGCGGCATCAAGGTCAAGATTCTGGAAGGCATGGCAGCCAAGATTGACGGTAACCCCTACAGCCCATGGACCCTGTGGCCGCATATTCCTTATGAAACCCCGGTGAAAGACGTAGCGACCTTGGAAGGCGCGCTCTGCCCCAAAGGTCAGGCCGGCATTCAAACCGCCTATGATCCGTACCGCATCGTCAGCGTGCTGAAGCGCAAGCCCGGCACCAAACGCGGCGAGGGCAAGTGGATCACAATTCCGTTTGAACAAGCCATCCGCGAGATCGTGGAAGGTGGTGATCTGTTCGGCGAAGGACATGTAGATGGCCTGCGCGCCATTCGCGCGCTCACCGATAGCGAAGTTGCGGCAAAAATGGCGGCAGCCATCAAGGCCATTTGGGATGAGAAAGACCCGGCAAAAAAGAAAGAGCTGGTGAAAAAGTTCCGGGAAGATTTCAAGGATCATCTGGATGCGTTGATCGATCCCGAACATCCCGATCTCGGCCCCAAGAACAATCAATTCATGTTCGTCTGGGGACGCATGAAGGGCGGGCGCGAGGATTTTACCCACCGCTTCTTCCAGGAAGGGTTCGGCACGATCAACATGAACGGTCACACGACCATCTGCCAGGGTTCCCTGTACTTTACCGGTAAGGCGATGAGCGCCAAATGGAACCCCCTGACCGGCTCTTTCGATAGCGGCGATAAGTTCTACTGGCAAGCGGATACCGGCAACAGCGAATTCGTCATCTACGTCGGCGCGAACCTGTTCGACTCGAACTACGGCCCCCCACAACGCGTGCCCAAGGCCACCGAAGCCATTGTCAAAGGACGCAAGTTCGCCGTGATCGATCCGCGCCTGAGCAAACTGGCCGCACGTGCTTGGAAATGGGTGCCGATCAAACCCGGTCAGGATGCCGCCTTTGCCCTGGGCATGATCCGCTGGATGTTGGAGAACGGGCGCTACAACGCCGCCTATCTAGCGATCGCCAACAAAGCCGCCGCGGATGCCGCCGGTGAGCCGAATTACACCAACGCCACCTGGCTGGTGAAGATCAAAGATGGCGTGCCGGGCAAGCATCTGCGCGCCAGCGAGATCGGACTGGTGGAAAAAGTCACCGAAACCAACGCCGATGGCAAAGAGGTGACGGTCTATGTGACGCCGGACGGCACTCGCTTCACCTCGGATGTGCCGGTGATCCTGGTCAACGGACAACCGGTCGCCTTCGATCCGGTCGATCCCAAAGCGGCACCGGCGGTGGGCGATCTCTTCTTCAGCGGCAAGATCGGCGACTTTGAGGTGAAAACCGGCCTGCAAATCCTACTCGAATCGGCCCAGGAGCATACCATTGCAGAATGGGCAGAGATCGCGGGCGTGAGCGAGAACGACATCATTGAACTCGCCGCCGAGTTCACCTCCCATGGGCGCAAGGCCGCAGCCGATATTCACCGTGGCCCCTCGCAGCACACCAACGGCTTCTATAACAACAATGCCTGGTACGTGGTCAACCTGCTCATCGGCAATTTCGATTATGCCGGTGGCATGATCAAAGCCAGCACCTACGATCGCAAAGGCGGTAAACCCGGACAACCCTTCCCCGTGGATAAGATGTTCGGCGATCATCACTTCACCGCCTTCGGCATCGACATCCTGCGCACCCAGACGACCTACGAAAAGTCCACCCTCTTCAACGGCACCTATCCCACCAAGCGCCCGTGGTTCCCGATTGCCACCGATATTTACCAGGAAGACATTCCATCCATCGGCGATGCTTACCCGTATCCGATCAAGGTGTTGATGACCTATATGTCCTCCCTGCCATACAGCGTGCCGGGTGGGCAGAAGATCATCGAAATCTTGGCCGATACGAAGAAAGTGCCCTTGCACATCGCCTGTGACATCATGATCGGCGAAACCAGCATGTACGCCGACTACATCTTCCCGGACCTTTCCTACCTCGAGCGCTGGGAGTTCCACGGTTCACACCCCTCCGTGCCCTGGAAGGTGGAGAATGTGCGTCAACCGGTGATCTCGATCCCCGGCTGGCCAACGGTCAAGGTGTTCGGGGAAGAAATCCCCATGAGCTACGAGGCGCTCTTGCTGGCGATCGCCGAACAACTGGAGCTGCCCGGCTTCGGCCCGAACGGATTCGGCGAAGGGAAGCCGCTCACCCGGCCGGAGCATTTCTACCTCAAGCAAGTAGCCAACATCGCCTTTGGCGAAAAGGAAGACGGCTCCGATGCCGTGCCGGAAGCAGATGACGAAGAACTGGCGATCTTCCGCGCCGCGCGCCGCCACCTGCCGAAGAGCGTATTTGACGAAGAGACCTGGAAGGCGGCGATCGGCGATGAAAGCCTGTGGCGCCGAGTGGTCTATGTGCTCAATCGCGGCGGACGCTATCAGGCCTTCGAGAAAGCCTATAAGGGTGAACAGGTAGCGAATAAGTACGGTCGGCTGATCAACTTGTACCAGGAGAAGACCGCCACCGCAATCAACACGATGACAGGCAAGCCGTTCGTCGGCTACACCAAATACATCCCGCCTGCCCTCTCCTCCACCGGGGAAGAGATCCCGAGCGATGGCTATGATCTGCACCTGATCACCTATAAGACGATAACCATGGCCAAAGCACGCGGCATCAGCAACTACTGGACACTGGCAGTTTTGCCGGAAGGCTATCTCTACATGAACAGCCGCGATGCCCAACGCCTCGGTCTGCGCGATGGAGATATGGTGCGCGTCGTCTCCGCCAGCAATCCGGAAGGAGTCTACGACCTGCAGAACGGCAAGAAACATCCCATCGTTGGCCGCGTGAAAGTGATCGAGGGCATTCGCCCCGGCGTGGTGGCCTTCCCCTTGGGCTTCGGTCACTGGGCAAGCGGTGCCTCCGATGTGGAGATCGACGGTAAGGTCATCAAAGGCGACCCGCGCCGCGCCGTGCCCCTCATGGCCAACGGCGCCATGCAGCTCGACCCTGTATTAGGCAATTCCCCGCTTACCGACATCGTCGGCGGTTCGGCCGTCTTCTACGATAGCAAGGTGCGGGTAGAGAAGGTGTAACCGATTTCCCAAATCCCGGTATTCCGTATTGCGTGTCCGACGAGCCATTCGCGGCACGCAATACGGAATCCATTCATCAGGAGAAAATCCGATGTTCCGACTAGGTCCTACTGAGCTTTTGATCATCCTTTTCATCGTCCTCCTGCTTTTCGGCGTTGGGCGCATCGGCAAGATCGCCGCCGAGCTGGGTGCCGGCATCCGCGCCTTTCGCGAAGGCCTGAACGGAGGCCAAGAGAGCGAACAACAGGATCGGGCATAACTCGCTGAAGTCTTTGCCGTCCACCACATCCCCAAAAATGAGATTTGCCCGAAGCAAAAATGTCGTTGTCAGAAAAATCCTGACAGCACACGTGACAAACGAAGTGACATTTGACCATTTGTTTCAACGGTGAGCCTTGCTATATTTGAAGTAGCTCCGAAGCCTGACCACCTACCGTGCTTGAGCACCACGGTGGCAGGACAGTAAGGCGGAAACGCCTTACCGGGTGAAAGTGGAAACGCTTTCATCTCCCGCCCTCCTTCCACTCCAAAAGTGGAGGAGATTCGGAAAGGAGACCGCAGATTGAGCGATCGCGCTGTCTCTTTTCCGGAGGCAGCGCGATTTTCGATCCAACCTTGTGATTCAAGGAGGACTGCATGGACCTTCAGGCACTATTGGAACGCTCTTCCCGAGAACATAGCCATCTCTGTCCGCGACAGGTCCTCGGCGTGCGCATGGGCCTGTTGGGACTGAAAGCGCTGGGTTTTGAAGCACCACCGGCAAAAAAGCGCCTGCTGGTGATCGTTGAGACGGACGGTTGTTTCGTAGATGGGATCATCGCCGCAACCGGCTGCACGGTGGGACATCGCACCTTGCGGGTAGAGGATTACGGTAAGGTCGCCGCAACGTTTGTGGATGTGCAAGAGGAACGCGCCGTTCGTATCGCCCCGGCGCCGGATATCCGTCAAAAAGCATATGCCTATGCTCCCGATGAGCCGCGACATTATTTCGCCCAGCTGCGCGCCTATCAGATCATGCCCGATGAGGAAATGTTTACCATCACCGAAGTTACCCTGACCACCCCTCTGATCGCCCTCCTCTCGCGTCCGGGCGTGCGCGTCAACTGTGATGGATGCGGCGAAGAAATCATTAATGAGCGCGAAGTGCGCCAGGATGGGTTGATCCTCTGTCGCTCCTGCGCCTACGGCGGCTATTATTCGACCTCTTCCCGTGCGGTTTGGACGTATAATTGGCTGGAAACAGAAGCGGTTTAGAAAGCGTGCCGCAGAGTCCATTTGTGCCCGGCGGTGCCTTGTGTGAAATCTCCATCTCAGGAGAAGCCGAATTCGGGCGCGAACACAAAAGGTGTCCATGTTCTTCCTCTACTTTTCTGTCCCGCTGATCGCTTTTCTATATGCCAGTGTCGGCTTCGGCGGTGCGACCGGTTACCTGGCGGTGATGTCCTTGTTCCGCATTCCACCCCAGGTCATGGCAAGCACCGCACTTTTCTTAAATATCCTGGTTTCCACCATCTCGTTCGTCAACTTTTACCGTGCCGGACACTTGCGGCGGGACCTCCTGCTCCCGTTTTTGCTCCCTTCGATCCCGGCGGCTTTTTTAGGGGGATATTGGAAAATCACCGAACGTCTCTACTTTGCTTTGCTCTATGCCGTTTTGACTTTAGTGGCCATCCGCCTGTTGCTGTTCACCCGCAAAAGCGATGAGGACCGACCCTTGCGCCCGATCGCGCCTTCGGCTGCGCTTCTCATCGGAGCGGGGATCGGTTTACTTTCCGGCATGGTGGGCATCGGCGGCGGCATCCTCCTTTCACCGATCATCCTGTTCGCGCGTTGGGGAAATGCGCGCCAGGCTTCCGCAGTCTCGGCCGCTTTCATCCTGCTGAATTCGATCAGTGGCCTGATCGGGCGCATCAGCGGCGGGACGTTCGCTCTGACGCCACTCAGCCTCTCTCTGATCCCATTGGCCTTATTCGGCGCTTTGGCCGGGAGCTACTGGGGTGCCGCGCGCTTTCAAGGAACCAGTTTGCGTCGCATCCTCGGAGCGGTGATGGGATTTGCCGCGTTGAACTTCTGGTGGAAGTTCTTTTGAGCGAGTATTGAGCACCCAAAGGCCGCCAAATTGGAAGAACCTCTCGCAACGAAGGCACAGAAAACGGCCTCTCGGTTTTATGATCTTTTACACTGGACATACTTTCCCCGATTTGGTACATTCGAGGTGAAAGATTCTTGGATGGAGGTCACCTTGATCCGCAGATGGTGTCTTGCACTTTTGCTAAGCGTTCTCCTGGGAACAGCCTGTTCTCCTCTGCCGAAAACGGAAATCGTCGGCTATGTGGATCTGAATGCACTCCAACCCCTACCCACTCCGGAGCAAAAAGGCATTCTACCTTTGCGTGTGGCGATCGCCGCGGTGATCTCGCCAAAGGGGACGATCGAATCCTATTCTCCCTTCCTGAAATATCTTGAAACGAAATTGAACCGCCCGATCGAGCTCGTCCAGCGCAGAACATACCTGGAGATCAATAACCTGATCGAGCACGGAGAGGTCGACCTGGCCTTCGTCTGCACCAGTGCCTATATTCAAGGACACGATGCTTTCGGCATGGAACTGCTGGTAGCCCCCCAGGTGAACGGAGAGACCACTTATCATTCTTTCCTCATCGTCCCGGCTCACAGCAAGGCGCAAAGCATGGCCGATCTGCGCGGCAAAGTTTTCGCCTTCACCGACCCGATCTCTCTGAGCGGGCGCGTTTACCCCACCTACCTGGTGCATCAACTGGGCGCGACACCGGAAACCTTCTTCGCCCGTACTTTCTACACTTATAGCCATGATGAGGCGATCCGCGCCGTGGTCAACGGCCTGGCGGATGGTGCGGCTGTCGATTCATTGGTATACGAATTTGCCCTGCGGCGGGACCCATCCCTAAAAGAAAAACTGCGCATCATCCACAAATCACCCGCTTTTGGCATTCCACCGGTGGTCGTCAGTCCGTTAATCCGTCCACAGGTTAAGATGGAATTGCAGTCCCTTCTGCTTTCAATGGCCGAGGATCCGGTGGCACAACAGGCATTTGCTGCAATCGGCGTAGATCGGTTCGTGCCCATTAGCGATGAGATGTATGAGAGCGCACGCCAATTGATGGAAAGCATCTCTTTTAGCGGCGAACCATGAGCAGAAAGCTTTTCCAACGCTTTTGGGCTGTTGCCGGTGCCGTCAGCGTTCGCACCAAAATCCTGGGCATTGTGCTGGGCTCCATCTTCCTGCTCGGTAGCGCCGTGACCTTCCAGGCCCGCTACGCCCTCGGCAGCACGTTAGCTCTTCGGCTCGAAGAGCAGAGCATTTCCATCGCCCGCGATCTGGCCGCACGCGCCGCCGATCTGATCCTGCTCAACGATCTCGTCGGGCTTCACGATCTACTCAACGAAACCCTGGCAAACAACCCGAATGTGCGCTACGCATTTATCGTCACTCCTCAGGGACAAATCCTCGTCCACACCTTCCAGGGAGGCTTCCCCTTACCACTTCTGAATCTGAATACCGTCCGTTTCGACGAACATCATCACACCGTTCTGCTTCGCACAGATGAAGGGTTCGTCTGGGATACCGCCGTTCCCATCCTCGATGGGAGGATCGGCACGGCACGCGTAGGACTTTCAGACGCTTCCATGCGTGCCGCCCTCACGACATTGACCGCGCAAATTTTCCTGACCATTTTGCTGGTTTCCGGCATCGGCATCCTGGTGGCGATCTTCCTCACCTGGGTCCTGAGTCGACCCATCCTGGACCTGGTGGCGGCTACGCGAGAGATAGCAAAAGGCAACTTCTCGGTGCGGGTGGCACGCTGGGCCGATGATGAGATCGGCGATCTAGCCGATGCCTTCAACGCCATGGCAGGAGAATTGGCACAAATGGAAGAACTGCGCCGCGAACGTGAAACTTTGCGGCGCCAGCTGCTGGAAAAAGTGATCTCCATGCAAGAGGAAGAGCGCCGGCGCATCGCGCGTGAATTGCACGATTCTACATCCCAGAACCTCACCTCTCTCATCGTCGGTCTGCGGATGATGGAGGCAACCTGTCAACAATGCCCATCCCAAACACGGGCCTCCGATCTGCGCGCCATCGCCTCGCGCACCCTCGAAGAGGTCCACGATCTATCGCTCCGTTTGCGCCCGCGTGTCCTGGATGACCTGGGGTTGGCTGCCGCCATTGAACGCCTGGCCTCCGAATGGGAAAAACACTACAGGATCCCTGTGGATGTTGCCGTTCAGCTGGGAGAGCGGTTGCCCGGTGAAGTTGAAACCGCTCTCTACCGCATCGTGCAGGAGGCCTTGACCAATATTGCCCGCCATGCCCAGGCCCATTCGGTGGGAATCCTCCTGGAACGCAGAGGAGATTACGTCCGAGCCATCGTTGAGGATGATGGCATTGGTTTCGAGCCCAATACCAAATTCGGCGAACGTCATCTGGGGCTGGTGGGCATGCGCGAACGTGCCGAGCTCTTGGGAGGGAAACTCGTCATCGAATCGGCGCCGGGGCGGGGCACCAGCATCTTCATAGAAATCCCGCTCACCCCGTTTTCATCATCCGATGAAAAAGCGGAAAAGGAGGAATGGCGTGTATGACCTATCGCATTCTGATAGCCGATGACCACGCTGTTTTGCGTTCGGGTTTGCGCTTCTTGCTCGGTAGCACAGGTGAGTTTGAAGTGGTCGGTGAAGCCTCTAGCGGTTTAGAAACGCTCACCCTCGCCGAACAATTACAACCGGACCTGATCCTACTCGATCTAAGTATGCCAGCGCTCGGAGGGCTAGAGGCGCTCCCCACGTTACGAAAGCTCGCCCCCAATGCCCGCATTCTCATCCTGACCATGCACGATGATCCCCAGTATCTACGTCAAGCGCTCAAACAAGGCGCAAACGGATACATCCTGAAGAAAGCGGCAGATTCCGATCTGTTTTCAGCGATCCGCGCCGTATTGCGGGGAGAAATGTACATCCATTCCTCGATGACGCGGACACTGCTGGAGGAAATGCTGCCCAAAGCCCAGACAGGTGAGAGCCAACATACCTGGGAAAGCCTGAGCGAACGGGAGCGAGAGGTGCTAAAACGGGTAGCGCTTGGCTACACCAGCGCCGAGATCGCCGAACAGCTCAACCTTAGCCCAAAAACCGTAGAAACCTACCGCGCCCGAGGCATGGAAAAGCTCGGTTTGCGCACGCGCGCCGCACTGGTGAAATTCGCCTTGCAGGAGGGGATCATTGAGGTTGGGTGAACGCACAAGGCCATATTGGCACATTCTGCTCCTTTTCCTGTTCCTGTACGCCGCCCTGTGGGGATGGATGAGAGGCGTGCGGAACATCTTCCCCAACAACCCTCCCAACGTAGTGCCGGAAATGTATATGGGCATCCCACGCGAGACGAATCCCTGGCTAGAGGTCTGGCAACGCTGGGATGCGCTTCACTATCAAGCGATCGCCGAACGTGGCTACCGCGCCTTTTCAACGGCTCTCTTCACGCCACCGCTTTTTCCGCTTCTCATGCGCCTGACGGCCCTGCTCTTCAACATGAACACGCTGGCCGCCGGCCTCTTCATCTCTGCCCTCGCCAGCCTAGGGTGCCTGATCGCGCTCTATCGAATCGCACTTTTTGAATTCGGCGAAGAGAAAATAGCCTTTCAGGCCGTGCTATTCCTGGCTTCTTTTCCCACAGCCTTTTTCCTCTTCGCACCGTATAGCGAATCGCTTTTCCTGTTGGGCGCTTTGCTGGCAATCTACTATGCCCGTAAAGAACGCTGGTGGAGCGCCGGTCTGTGGGGAGCACTGGCCGCGCTAACGCGCATTCCCGGCACCTTGCTCCTCGTGCCCCTGCTCTATGCCGCCTGGCAAGCACAGCGCTCCGGCCAAAAGAACGGCTGGTTCGCGCCGGCGCTGACCGCCGCGGGATCGATCCTCTATCCGCTCTACGTCTGGCTCATCCTGGGAGAATCCCCCCTGGCAATCCTGCAGGCCAATTATGCGCGCGGCGGTTACCTGACGCTGCCTGGACTGAACCTGCTGCACGCGGCGCTCCGGGCCTGGCAGGGAGTGCTGGTAGAAGAAAACCTGATCGAACTGTTCTTTGCGTTGCTCTTTTTGGTGCTAACCGTCCAAGTCTGGAGACATCTGCCACCCCTTTACGGCCTCTACAGCGCAACGCTGCTGCTGTTCTTCCTGGCCCGTTTCGGTTCTCCCCAGCCGCTGGTCGGCATGGCACGTTACGGGTTGGAAATCTTCCCGATCTTTCTCTATCTCGCCACCCAGGCACGTACGCCCCGCATTCGGCGCCTGATTCTGTACCTTTCCTGGCCCGGTCTGCTCTTCTTTTCCGCCCAGTTTGCCATTTGGGGGTGGGTGGGGTGAGATTTCCTCCGGACTCAGACATGCTACAAAATCTCGCGTATAATCACCGCTATGTATCGCTTATTGAGCCTCGTTTTGCTCTCGATGGTATTCATCCGGCCGGTTCAAGCACAAGGGGGGGAAGGGGAATCCCCCGGTGGGGCCGTGGTCTGTGACCCGAGCATCTATCCCCGCTATGTGGCAGAGTGCTTGCCCGCAGGCCCCGCCGCCCAGATGGACCGTTGGGCAGAGGAGGGCATCCCGATGCCGCCGCGGCCCTTTGGCGGTTTTCCTCCCGATCCATCCCTGAGCGATCTGCCCTACCGCTACTTTCGCCTGAACCCGGAACCGGTGCCCATTTTTACATCCATCCCGGCCAACCCGAACGATCCCGGTCAGCAGATCATGCCGGCCGGCTTCGTCTATGTCACCTACGTTCAGCGCGTGGATACCGGCAAAGGCATCTATTACCTCACACCCAGCGGCTGGTGGGTACCGGGACGCGGGTCACGCGTCTCCGAATATTCGCGCTTCCAGGGGTTGGAATTCAGCCGCCCGCCGGAAACGTCCTTCGGCTGGACCTTTGAGACGGTGCCGGTTCGGGCAGCCCCCGATTTCAACGCCCCGGTCGTGCGCACGGCCACCACCTACACCGTCGTTCAGATTTACGGCACTCAGATCGTCAACGGTCACGCCTGGAACCGCATCGGGATCAACGAATGGGTAGAGGCGCGCAAAGTTGCCCAGGTGATCCCGGCCACCACCCCACCGGAAGGGGTCACCAACGGACGCTGGATCGATGTAAACCTGGAGGAACAAACGCTGGCGGTCTATGATAACAACCGCCTGATCTTCGCCACCGTCATCGCCAGCGGGTTGGAACCCTTCTGGACGCGTCCCGGTCTCTTCCAGATTTATCAAAAGAAAGAAATCGAAAACATGCGCGGTTCCGATCCCTCGGATTTCTACTACCTTGAGAACGTACCCTGGACGATGTACTACGATGGTGCACGCGCCTTGCATGGAGCGTACTGGCGCACGCGCTTCGGCTATCCACAATCTCATGGCTGCGTTAACCTTTCGGTGGGCGATGCGCACTGGCTCTTCAACTGGGCCAAAGAGGGCGATTGGGTCTATATCTACGATCCCTCCGGCAAAACGCCAACCGATCCCGCCCTGTACCCGTCCTGGGGATATTGAGGTAGTGCAAAATATCCCGCTGAACCAAAAGCCCTAGACTTTTTGGAAAACCTTTCTGGACCCATAGCCCACGCTCTTTCGCCTACGCGCAAAATGCTTGTTGGGAGGAAAAGACCATGAAACGAATCGCCATGCTCACCGGCGGTGGGGATGCACCCGGCCTGAACGCCGTGATCCGCGCCGTTACCAAAAGTGCCATCCAGGTCCATGGCTGGGAGGTGCTTGGGGTCCGCGATGGATTCGACGGTTTCCTGAAAGCAGACGGCATTTTCCCTTTGCAGATCGAGGATGTGCGCGGTATCCTACCGCGCGGCGGAACGATCCTGGGTACGGCCAATCGAGGCAATCCGTTCGCCCGTAAAGTGGTGCGCGAGGGGAGGGAAGTGATCGAAGATGTCTCCGATCAGGTCATTCGGCGCATTCGGGAGCTGAATTTAGACGGCCTGGTGGTGATCGGCGGAGATGGCACATTGCACATCGCTCTGGAGCTTTCGCAATTGGGGGTGCCGGTCGTCGGTGTGCCGAAGACGATCGATAACGATGTCGGCGGAACCGAGGTCACCTTTGGCTTCGATACGGCCGTCAACATCGCCATGGAAGCGATCGATCGCCTGCACACCACCGCCGAGGCCCATCACCGGGTCATGGTGCTGGAGCTGATGGGGCGCGATGCCGGTTTTATTGCCCTACAGGCAGGGGTAGCCGGCGGTGCGGATGTGATCCTGATCCCGGAAATCCCCTTCCGCTATGAGCGCATACTGGAAAAGATCGAGCAACGCATTGCCGGTGGTCGCCTTTTCAGCATTGTGGTCGTCTCGGAGGGAGCCCATCCCATTGGGGGCGAAAAATCGTATCGGCAGATCGGTGATCAGATCTACGCGCCACGCTTGGGCGGCATAGGTTACAAAGTGGGCGAATTCCTAAATGCTCAAGGGCTGGAAACACGCGTCACGGTGTTGGGTCATCTCCAGCGCGGCGGTTCTCCAACGGCATTCGATCGCTGGCTGGCCTCGCGCTTCGGTGCTGCCGCCGTGCGGTTGATCGCCGAAGAACGTTTCGGCCACATGGTGGCCCTGAAAAGCGGTCAGGTCACCGATGTGCCGTTGAAAGAAGCGCTAGCCACCCCACGCCGCGTGGATATTCACGGAGAAGGCGTGCGCACGGCACGTGAGCTAGGCATCTGTCTAGGTGATTAACGCCGACTGCCACCGCAAAGGGTGGCAGTCCGTTGGCGCGCTGTGGCTTCCGTTATCGCTGAGCGAGGAGGGATGCCACAGCGCTTCGTTCACAATACTTACTATCCATGTTGGACATCACCTCCTCTCCAAAAGATAGCATCTCCACTTCATCCCCCTCTTTGGCTATCATAGTCGAGAAAGGGAAATCCGTCAAGGTTGCGCGTTCACCCCTTTTCCGTAGGCTTTCAGCCTATCAAGTCGTAGGATTATGTAACGCAGAATTCGTCCTATGACTTCACTGCAAAAAGACAATTATGGAACTTCCTTTGCAACCCTCTCGTTATATTGAAACGGAGGTGTGTGCTTATGAGAAAGATTTCCCTTCTGCTTTTGTTACTGCCCTTTCTCCTGGCCTGTAGTTTGACCGAGTTCGTCATGCCTTATCCAGATAACCCCACCCTGGTCCCGGCCTTTACGGCGGCGGCTCAGACCATCCAGGCGATGTCTACGTCGCTGGCGCTCACCGCCTCGGCCACACCATGGATCGTGACGCCTTCGCCTATCGTCACCCCCACCCCTATCCCCACCAACACGTTCATCCCAACGGCTACAGTCCCCATCCTGCCAACGTTTGTGCTTCCTCCGGCTGCTACATCCACCCCTAACATTCCTTGTAATGCTGCACAGTTTATTGCCGATGTCAATTTTCCTGACCCACCGAACGGCCCCATTTTATCCCGCGGCGCAACTTTCACAAAAATCTGGAAGATCAAAAACGTTGGCCGTTGCACCTGGACGACCGATTACGATGTGGTATGGGTTGGTGGGGATCGCCTGAACGCTCCCAAAACCACCCCTCTCCCCAACCCGGTTGCGCCGGGTGAGACCGTCAACATTGCTGTGACCATGCAGGCCCCTTCAACCGATGGCGATTACCGCGCCTATTTCATGTTACGCAATGCGCAGGGTACCCTGTTTGGTCTGGGTCGCGCCGCCGATAAGCCCTTCTGGGCCTGGATCCGCGTGAGCGGACCCTCTAACTTGGTATATGATTTCACCGCTAACATGTGTGCGGCCACCTGGAAAAACGGTTCTGCCACGCTCCCCTGCCCCGGTGTGGAGGGCAACACGGCCGGATACGTACTCCTGGTTCCGACACCGCGCATGGAAAACGGACGGACGGAAGATGAACCGGGTCTGCTGGTTGCTCCACAGGCGATCCAGAACGGGATCATCAAGGGAGAGTTTCCTCCCATTCGTATCCGTAGCGGTGATCGTTTCAAAGCGCTGATCTTTTGCGCCTATCAGGCCACAAATTGCAACGTCAAATTCCGCTTGGCCTATCGCATCGGCAACGGTGCATTGCAAACGCTTGGCGAGTGGAACGAGGCAAATGAGGGTCTCTATACATCTCTGGACCTTGATCTGAGCGCGCTGGACGGAAAGGACGTGAAATTCGTCCTTATCCTGCTTGCAAACGGCTCACCAAACGGCGATCGCGCCATCTGGTTACACCCTCATATTCTCCGTGTCGGCACTCCGACCCCAACCTTTACTCCTACGCCTACCAACACACCGACCTTTACCCCCACCCCTACCAGCACATTTACCCCGACACCAACCGACACACCCACTTTTACTCCCACACCGAGCGATACTCCTACTCCCACACCTTAGCCACGTCATCATCCTTCTGATGATTAACAAAAAAGAGCGGGACAACCCGTCACAGGCTGTCCCGCCATTGCCTTTTAAGAGAGCAGTCTTACGAGGTTGCCTGTCCTTTGCGGAACCAGTTGCGCCATTCGCGCTTTTCCCAAACCACCAGGATCGGCGCGGCGTTGAAGATCGAGGAATAGGTGCCGCTGAAGATACCGATCAGCAAGATGGTCACAAAGTGACGGATGCTTTCACCACCAAAGAGCACTAGCGCCAGCAAGGTGAACATCACCGTCAGCTGGGTGTTGATCGAACGATCCAACGTCTGCAGAATGGAATGATTGACCAGGGCCTCGTAATCCATGCGCCGATAGATGCGGGAATTCTCACGGACACGATCGAAAACAACGATGCTATCATGCACCGAGAAACCGATCACGGTCAGCGTGGCGGTCAGGAAAAGTGCATCCGCTTGCCAGCCTAGGAAGTAGCCGAACATGGCTTCCACGCCCAGGACCACCAGCACATCGTGGATCAGAGCCAGGATAGCGGCTGTACCATAGCGAAAGGCATGTTCCACCTGGCGGAAGGCATACCAGATATAGAGCATGATCGCCAATCCGGCCATAATCACGGCGATGATCGCCGCACGGGTCACTTCCTGACCGATTGCCGGGCTGACCGAAGTGAAATTCAGCACCGTCACCTTCGTTCCACTGCGCGCCTCCAACTCACTCACAATACGTGCCTTCGTTTCATCGCTCATCGTCTTCGAGCGAATAGCGTAAGCATCTTCTCCCAAAGGTTGTACCAGCGGCGAGGCTATCTCTTCCTGCTCTGAAGAGAGCGCGTTGTAAACTTCCTGCACCACCTGAATGGGGGGACGAGCACCCTCAAAGCGAATTTCCAGCAATGCACCGCCGGTGAAATCGATGCCCAGCTTCAGTGGACCCTCTTGCGGGTTCTGCACCCAGTGCAGGATGAGAAAGAACAGCCCCGGCAGGATGATCAGCAAGGAAATCAGGAAATACCAGTAGCGATACTTAATCAGGTTCATGGTCCCTCCTAGAGGCCGAACCAACGAGGATGTTCGGCAAGCTTGATGTTATCCAGCACCAAGTGCAGGAACGTGCGGGTGACGATGATCGCCGTGAACAGGCTCACCAACACACCCAGAGCCAGGGTCACGGAAAAGCCTTTGACGATGCTGGCGCCGAAGGTGCTGCCGAAGGTGAAGAGAATGGCACAGGTGATCAGGGTCGAAATGTTCGAGTCCCGGATCGAAGGCCAGGCACGGCTCCAACCGAGGTCGATCGCCTGTCTCAAACTACGTCCGGCGCGCAGCTCTTCTTTCAGACGTTCAAAGATCAGCACATTTGCGTCTACGGCCATACCGATGCTCAAGATGAAGCCGGCAATGCCCGGTAGGGTGAGCACCACAGGGATCAACTTGAAAAGCATCAGAGAGATGGCTGCATAACCCAACAGCGCCAGATCGGCCAGGATGCCCGGCAGACGATAGTAGAGCGCCATGAACAGGATCACCGTGACAATGCCGATCACCCCGGCCAGCACGCTCTTGCGCACCGATTCTTCACCCAGGGTTGGGCCGATCGTTTGCGTTTGCACGATCTTAACCGGAATGGGCAATGCACCATAGCGCAGCTGGATGGCCAATGCATTGGCACTTTCCTCGGTGAAATTGCCGGTGATCACGCCGGCACCATCGGTGATCGCCGATTGAATGACCGGCGTTGAGATCACGCGCCCATCCAGTACAATCGCCAACACCTGACCGATATGGGTCGAAGTGTACTCGGCAAATAAGTCTTTGGCATCCGGTTTGAGCGCGAACTCGATGACAAACTTACCCACCTGATCCTGACGCACCAAGATGCGAGCGGGCTCAAGCGCCGCGCCGGTGAGCACCGTGTGATAGATCTTCTCCTCTGCAGTTGGTTCAGGGGTCGGGCTGGTTTCGGCAGGGGTCGACGTGGGGGTCGCTTCGGTGGTTGGTGTTACCGCGGGAGTTTCTCCCGTCTGATCCGGCGGAGTGGCCGGCTCACGGCCGTAATCCGTCTTGATCAACGTACCCTCCGGGACGGGCGTCGTGCCCATGTCCACGAATTCCAGGCGTCCGGTTTGCTGAAGCGAGGCCACGATCTGTTCGGGATTCTCTACCCCTGGAAACTCGGCCACGATGCGGCAGTTGCCTGCAATTTGCATGGTAATCTCGCTCACGCCCAGGGCGTTGGCACGTCGCTCCAGGATCTGACGCGTGACCTGCAAATCGGATGGATTCACTTGGGCACAATCCATATCCGCCTGCAACACGGCCTGCAGGCCCCCTCGCAGGTCCAATCCTAAACGGATCGGGACCTCACGATAGATCAGCATCGTGCCGGGTTGGAAAGGGTTGGGAATGGCGATCTTCGTGCTCAGGTCCACATAGAGAGAAAATGCGACCAACACGAAGATGAGCAAAAGCCAGAGATTCTGACGGCGCATGATGTACTCCTTATGAGGATGTCACAAGGCTTTGATTATACCCGAACTCTCTTTCGGTGATTGCTTTTGGAAAACCCATCGGGGCTTTTGCTAAGAGACAACAGGTTCGCTTGACCCGAAATCCTATCCCGCTCCTCTTCCCCCAACTTCTGCCTTTCAATCCCTACCCCCTAACATCCTAACTCCCTAATCCCCTACAATCTCCCCCTCACCCTCGCGGCACCCATGCCAATACCGTCGTCCCCTCTCCCGGTGCCGAGGTGATTTCCACCTCCCCTCCCACCATCCGCGCCCGCGTCTGCATATTTGCCAGGCCATGACCGATCAGCATACCGGCCCGGTTCGGGTCGAAGCCGCGACCGTTATCCTGCACCTCCAGCACCACCCGTTCCTCCGTCTGCCAGACCGAGACGGTTACCATGGAGGCACGCGCATGTTTCGCCGCGTTCGCCAGCGCCTCCTGACAGATGTGGAAGAGCGCCAGACTCTTTTGGGGCGCAAGGTCCACTTCGGCAGGCCCCTGGAGCACCGCATCCGAAAGCGTATTCGTGCGATATTCGGCCACCAACCGCTGCAACCCCTGCATCAACCCTTCCCCAACCAACTGTCTTGGGCGAAGATCGAGAATGTAAGTGCGCAGATCGCGGATGGTCTTGTTCAGATCGCTGATGGCACGCTGAATGCGCTGCCGCGCCTGATCCGGGTCCTCCTCCAGAATCTGGGCGGCATGTTCCAGCGAAAGCCCGACCGCAAAAATCGATTGGATCACCCCATCATGCAGGTCCATGCCGATCCGTTGACGCTCCTCTAACACCGCCAAACGTCGCGCATCCTGATGCAAACGGGCATTTTCGATCGCCAGGCCAGCCCATTGAGCGATCGCCTGCAGCAGCGAAAGGCTACGCTCTTCAAAAGGTTCTTTCCGTCGGGTCGCAATGCTCATCACTCCCACGGCCTTATCGCCCTGGCCAAGCGGAAAACATGCCAATTGGGAAAACCCGGCCTGCCAGACCGCATCACGCAAAAAACGCGCATCGTTTTGTAAATCGGTGCTGATCACAGGGCGATTTTCGGCCAGCGCCAGCCCGATCAATCCCTCGCCCCGCCGAAAACGGTTCCGTGTCCAGAAAGCCTCTGCCGCCTCCCCGCGATGCAACACCAGGCGCAGAGTCTGTCCATCATCTTCCAATAAGAAAATTTCCCCTGCCTCTACGCTCATATATTCCATCACCACCCCTAGCGTCTTGTTCAAAATCTCGTTCAGCTCCAGGGTGGAAGCCAGGATCGGAGCAATGTTGTTCAACAAACTTAGATCCTCAGCGCGGCGGGTCAGCTCGGCATCGCGAAGATTCAGCGATTCGATGAGACGCGCATTCTGGATCGCCACGGCGGCATAGGCCGCCAGCATCTGGATAATTTGCTCGTCATCCTCGCTGAATTCCGGCGCCGTCTTCTTGTTGGTCAAATAAATCTGCCCCAACGGAACACCATGGTGGCGGATCGGCACCCCCAAAAAGGAAGTCATCTCCGGATGGTGCGTTGGAAAGCCGGCACTCCGCGCATCCTGACGCACATCTGCCACACGGATCGGATGTTCGCTCTGCATTAAAGCCCCGATCAACCCCCGTCCCCTCGGCGGCGGCCCCACGCGTTGGATCTCCTCCTGGGACATACCCACAGCAATAAAGTGGCGGATTTCGCCTTTCTCATCGAGCACCGCCAATGCCGCATATTGCGCATCGGCCAGCTCGCAAGCCGCCCGCACAATCCGCTCCAGCACCGTTTCCAGGGAAGGCTCGCTGATCACTTCCAGGCTGGCACGGTAGAGGGCCAAAAGTCGATCTTGCAGTTGCTCACGGGTGAGTAGCATCATCTATTTTGACTATTATATCCAGATTTTGCAATTTGATAGCTTTTGCAAGCCCTAGGAGATATACTCCCTTTTCGAATTCATTCAGAAGGGACGAATATGAGCTCACGCATCCCCCGATTCTATGACCTGACCCTGAGCGAACGTCGCCAAAAAGTGGCCGAAGCCGTGGGCGCACTCAGCCTGGACGAGGTGCTGGGCGCCTGGTCCCAGGGCGGACTCAGCGCCGAAGCTGCCGATCACATGGTCGAAAACGTCATCGGTTTGCATAGCCTGCCTCTGGGCATCGCGCTCAATTTTATCGTTAACGGACGCGAAGTGTTAATTCCGATGGCGATCGAAGAACCCTCGGTCGTCGCGGGTGCTTCCTTCATGGCCAAGCTCGCCCGTGCCGGCGGAGGCTTTTTCGCCACCGCCGATGAACCGCAAATGATCGGGCAGATCCAGATCCTCGGCCTCGCCGATCCCGCCACGGCGCGCCTGAAGATTTACGAGCACAAAGCCGAACTCCTGGCCGCCGCCGACGAAGTCGATCCCATCCTCAAGCGCCTGGGGGGCGGAGCGCGCGATCTGCAGGTACGCCTGATCGAAGATTCGCCCATTGGCCCCTTCCTGGTCGTCCACCTGATCTATGATGTGCGCGATGCGATGGGAGCGAACGCCGTCAACACCGCTTGCGAACGCCTGGCGCCGCGCCTGGAGCAGATCAGCGGTGGAAAGGTACACCTGCGCATCCTCTCCAACCTGGCCGATCGTCGGCTGGCACGGGCACGGGTGAGCATCCCGGTGGAGGCGCTGGCCTTTGAAAACTACAGCGGTGAAGAAGTGCGCGATGGCATCATCGCCGCCTGGGCCTTTGCCGCCGCCGATCCTTACCGTGCCGCTACCCACAACAAAGGCATCATGAACGGGGTGGATGCCGTCGTGATCGCCACCGGCAACGATTGGCGCGCTATCGAAGCGGGTGCCCATGCCTATGCGGCGCGCTCCGGACGCTATACCAGCCTGAGCACCTGGGGCAAAGATGAACAGGGCAACCTGGTCGGCAGCCTGGAAATGCCCATGGCGGTCGGCATCGTCGGCGGCGCGACTCGGGTGCACCCGGCGGCGCGCGCCGCCATCCGCCTGATGGGCGTCCAAACGGCGGCGGAGCTGGCCGAGATCATCGTCTCGGTAGGGCTGGCGCAGAACTTGGCCGCCTTGCGCGCGCTAGCCACGGAAGGCATCCAGCGCGGTCACATGTCCCTGCACGCCCGCCAGGTAGCCATCGCCGCCGGCGCCAGCGGTGACTTGATCGAGAAGATCGCCGCCCGCATGGTCGCCGAAAAGACCATCCGCATTGACCGCGCCGAAGAACTATTGCGTGAATTTACTTCCCAATGATCCCTTTTTTACGAGGAATGTTCGTATGACCCTACCACAAACTGCTTCTTCTCCCCTCCTGAAACCCTCCCGTCCGGTCGGCATTGTCGGCTATGGCGCCTACGTGCCGCGCTATCGCATATCGGCGAAGGAGATCGCACGCGTCTGGAGCGGCAAGGCGAGTGCATTGCCGATCAAAGAAAAGGCGGTGCCCGGGCTGGATGAGGACGTCGTTACAATGTCGATCGAAGCGGCGCGCAATGCGCTCAAACGCGCCGGCATCGACCCGGCGGAACTGCGCGCCGTCTGGGTCGGATCGGAATCTCACCCCTATGCCGTCAAACCCACTTCCACGCTGGTTGCCGAGGCCATCGGCGCCGTGCCGAACACCCAAGCGGCCGATTGGGAATTCGCCTGCAAGGCCGGCACCGAGGCGCTCGTCGCGGCCATGGGCCTGGTCGGTTCCGGCATGGGGCGCTATGCCATGGCCATCGGCATGGATACGGCTCAAGGTCGCCCCGGCGATGCCCTGGAATATACGGCCGGGGCCGGCGGCGCGGCCTATATTCTGGGGCCTGCGGAGGAATCCCTGGCCATCATCCAGGCTTCCTACTCCTATGTCACCGATACTCCCGATTTCTGGCGCCGTCCGGAAGCCAAATACCCCGAACACGGCATGCGCTTCACCGGTGAGCCGGCCTATTTCAAACACATCACCGAAGCGGCCACCCGTCTCATGGAGGCCATGGGCACTACGGCCAAAGATTATCGTTGGGCTGTCTTCCACCAACCGAACACCAAGTTCCCGCAGCGCGTCGCCGCGCAGTTGGGCTTTTCGATGGAGCAGATCGAACCCGGACTGCTCGTCCCGGTGATCGGCAATACCTATGCCGGCGCGGCGCTGATCGGCCTGACCGCCGTGCTCGATATCGCCCAACCGGGCGATCGCATTCTCGTCGTCTCGTTCGGCTCCGGCGCCGGTTCAGATGCCTTTGACCTACTCGTCACCGAAGCATTGTTGGAACGCCGCGATCGTGCCCCGAAAACGCGGGATTACATCGCCCGTCGCACCGAGATCGATTACGCCACCTACGTCCGCTATCGCGGCAAACTGCAGATGAAATAGGGATGCTATGAGCGAAGTGATCATCGTCGGTGTGGGACAAACAGAAGTCGGCGAACATTGGGATATCGGTCTGCGCGACCTGGCCTTTGCCGCCATTCAAGAAGCAGTCAAAGATAGCGGTGGCTTGAGGCCACAAGCGCTCTTTGTGGGCAACATGCTGGCACCGAATCTTTCGCGCCAGGCGCACCTGGGCGCTTTGATCGCCGATTTCGCCGGCCTGAGCGGGATCGAAGCTGTGACCGTGGAGGCCGCCGGCGCTTCCGGCGGAGCGGCTTTGCGCGCCGCTTTTCTGGCAGTCAAGAGCGGCCTGGTGGATATTGCCCTGGTCGTGGGAGTGGAAAAAATGACCGATCGCATCGGCCCGGCGGCGGAAGAGGCTCTCACCTCTACCACCGATGCCGATTTCGAGTCCTCTCAGGGGCTAACACCCGCTGCACAGGCCGCTTTGCTGATGAGGCGCTATATGCACGAGCACAACGTCCCTGCGGATGGCTTCGCCGGCTTTGCGCTTGCCGCCCATGCCCATGCGGCGACCAACCCTTACGCCATGTTCCGCAAGGCGATCAACCTGGAAACCTATCGCAAAGCCGAAATCGTCAGCGAACCGCTCAACCTATTTGACGTTGCTCCGCAGGCCGATGGCGCGGCGGCGGTGGTGCTCACCCGGCCGGAAGTGCTCCCCCCTGGCTGGGATCGACCCTGGGTACGCGTGATCGGCTCTGCTGTGGCCTCCGATACCCTGGCGCTCCACGATCGAAAAGATATGCTCTTCTTCGAGGCCGCCCACCTTTCCGCCGGCTACGCCATCAAGCAGGCCGGGATCACACTGGATCAGATCGATTTCTTTGAGTATCACGATGCCTTCAGTATTTATGCCGCCCTGCAACTGGAATCGATCGGTTTTGCCATCCGTGGCCACGGGTGGAAGCTGGCGGCAGAGGGAGCGATCGGCTTAAAGGGGCGCATTCCTTGCGCTACCTTCGGCGGGATGAAGGCGCGCGGCTTTCCCGGCGGCGCTGCCGGCGTTTACCAGGCGGTAGAAGCCGTATTACAGCTGCGTGGCGAAGCGGGTCCCAACCAGGTGCCCGGCGCGCGCATTGGATTAATCCAATCTTTGGGAGGGCCGGCCTCCACAGCGGTGACCCACCTGCTACAAGCGGCGTGAGCGTGAATGGACGGTAGACGACAGACCGTAGACCGTGGACCGTAGAACAAGGAAAGATGCGCCGTTTCCGGGGAATGACTACCGGAACGGCCATCTTTTCTTGGAGATATCAATCACTTTGTGGAATAGAGAGAAAAAGGCTTTCACGATAACCCCAAGAGGAAAAAGCACCACCATCAAAGCAAATACGATCCCCAAGACATTATAGGCAGAGAAAATATATTGATTCACATGATTTTCGTTGGAATACTGCTGCCAATCCTGCAAAAATGATGGTACCATCAACACAACCAGGAGTAGTGATACTGCAGCTAGAAGCGTCGAAAGGGAGTTAGCACTTTGATTGCTCTTCTCGGTCAAATCGGCAATGTAGATCGTCAATGTGCGAGGCCAAGCTGCTGATCCCCTGGATGTTACGCTCGATATGCTCGAAGATATGCGGCATATCCAACGCTTCTAACAGGAATTGGGCCTTATGGACGACGTATTCGGCGCGGCTCCAGAAAAAGGGATGGGTAAGGCTCTGCACCAACGCTGCCAGGCGCATCAAGTGCGCCGCGCGAATAGAGTGATCCTTGAGCCCCTCATCCACGCTCACATTGCCGCGATACATGTCCTCGCGCACCTTTTCGATCTTATCCGCCATTTCTTGGAGCAGGCGATAGCTATCGCTTTCGATCAACTGAGCCAGCACACGCGCCTCAAAGACGAATTCAACCATGCGCTCGATGGCTTCCCAGTAGCGTCGGTAACACACCTTGAGCGTCGGTAGGGGCAGGGTGGAAACCCCAAGCTCATACTCTCGATATTTCGAGGAGGGAATGATAATCCCGGTGCGGGGGGCCAGAACGCAGAATTCATCGCTCCAGGAAGCCAGGTTATGCTTCAGCAGATCATCGGCCAGGCTCCAGCGCGGCGAGGGAAACTCATATGGGATTTCATCTCCATCCTTCTGCACCTTCGCCGGTTCGAGAGGCCGCAAAAGGCTACCCTCCAGCAAGCTGGTCAACCCATTGCGCACGACTTTGGAGTCACGGATCACCTGCACGGGGACCTCCACCTTCGAGCCTCGCACGCCGTTTTTACCGATCACCGCGGGATCCACGTAGAGCCGGTCCAGATGATGGAGTACGTACAGATCGTGGAGCGGGATCGAGGGAGTAATCGGGGAAGGCTGTAAACGAATCTCCCCCTTTGGATGCGGAATCCTTAGGGGGAGACTTTTGACGAAATGCTGGATGACCTCCATCGCCAGTCGCCAATGCACCGGATAGTAGATCGGCTTCTCGAAGGTTGTCTGATGATCATCCACTCCCAACCACTCCAATAGCTTCCCAATCGAACGTTCGGTTCGTTGCAGGCGTTGCGGATCATCGCTATATTCACGGCGCGCTCTTTCCAACCATTGCAATGCGCTGGGAACATCAAAAGGTGCCTGCAGGCGGTGGGTCTCACGGGCGATTTCCAGCAACGAGCGCGGCTGCGGGTAGTGCCAGGTCAGGCGAACAAGGAAGAAACCGCTCATTCCCGGTCGAATGTGGATATCCCAGCGTTCCCAGACATGCAGAAAGAGCTTTTTGAACTGAAGATTATCCAACAGCTCTTCAGGAAATGAAAAACCCGCCTTGTTTACCCGATAGGTTGGGCTGAAAAAACGCTCGCGCGCAATGGAACGAAAAACGCCGGTTGCAAAGCCGATCTCCTCGGCGGTCATCGTGTCTTCGTCTGCCGTTTCGCTCCCCGTCACCGAATGCAGCAAAGGGATAAAAACATCTTGGGTTTGAGCCTCCTGTGCCCAGGTTTGAATCGCCTGATGAAGTGCCTCGGTGCCGCGTAGGCTTTCAAAAGTCCCTCGGGCCTCTTCGGGAACGAAGCGCCGCATGTTCAGGAGCAAAATGACGCTGGTGTGACCGCTGGCTTCAATCGGGTAAGGTGGCATATTCCCTCCTGGAGATGGGCCCAGCAGGATTCGAACCTGCGACCAAGCGATTATGAGTCGCCTGCTCTCACCGCTGAGCTATGGGCCCTGAAATGTTCTCTCCCCCAAACGTGAGCGGGCGACGGGATTCGAACCCGCGAATGTCAGCTTGGAAGGCTGATGCCTTTCCGCTTGGCGACGCCCGCATGTTCTCGTGACCGGTCATGCGGTCTAAAGGTTCAATAGTTACAAGCTGCCCCATGGTGGGGCAGCTAGGTGGGCGGAATAGGACTCGAACCTACGACCTCTGCTATGTCAAAGCAGTGCTCTAACCAACTGAGCTATCCGCCCGAAAGCGCTTATATTATAGCAGGGAGAGAGAAAAATTGCAATATTCCGCGTTCACTTAGGGTCATCAGCCTCAACTGAAAAGCGACCTCGGCCAGGATCGTCTCCAGCATCGGCTTGTGAGGAAGGATTCTACCACCTCGAGTGCCAAATGCCATTCACGGGCACAAGCCCCGAAAAAGCGCCACGCTTCATTCTGCCTCGTTTTCTATGCCTGCACAACCGTCAGTGGCCTTAAAAGGTGCTTCCGCCGGAGGAGGGCCGGCGGAAGCATTCGCCAAAGGAGGAGACAGTGAGGAGCATCCTGGAGGTGTCTTGTCCCGTCTCGCTTCTTAGTTTATCACAACCATTCTGTGAACACAACGTCGGATGTCACAAAATATTAGTGACTTTTTTCACCATCAAAACGCTCCGGCGAGACGGGCTACTCCACCACACGTGCCAAAATGTCGTTGGCATCCATCAGCAGGTATTCCTGACCGTCCATCTTGAATTCGGTGCCGCTGTATTTGGCAAAGAGCACTTTATCATTCACTTTGACCTTGATCTCTTCATCGTCGCCGACGGCGATCACCAGCCCCATTTGGGGTTTCTCTTTGGCAGTTTCCGGCAACAGCAACCCGGAGGCTGTGCGCGCCTCCTGTTCCAGAGGCCGAATGAGGACACGGGCACCCAAAGGTTGAATCTTGACTTCACTCATGGTACACACTCCTTCCGTTCAAGATTTGGATTATGAGGATTATTTCAAACCGAGATATTTGTCGATCTTCGGACGATCAAAACCGACCACGATCTTCCCGCCGATATCGAGCACAGGAACCCCTTGTTGACCCGATCGGCGCACCATATCGCGCGCCGCGGCCGGATCACGGCTCACGTCCACTTCCTTGAACTTTATGCCGCGTTCCCGCAGATATTTCTTGGCGGCGTTGCAAAAAGTACAGGTAGGTGTCGTAAAGATGATCACACGGGGTTGTGCTTTCTCCGTCGTAGACATGCGAACCTCCACTCAACGTTGAATTCCGTGCTTTAGATGAGCACGTTGGCAAAAGGTTGCATGTTTACATCATCTTCACTACGATATCGCCGATCACATTGGCCGCCTGATCGCCTCGATCGGCCGCGTTCGAGAGATGGCGATAGATCTCGCGCAGCTTCAGCATTTCGACGACTTCCTCTAGGCTCTGCGGCTGTTGAAAAAGATGGGCCAGTGCCTCGCGATAGACCGTCTCGGTGCGATTTTCCAGCGCTTTGGCACGTACCGCGTGATCGTTGGCGACATTTGGGTGATCCTGTAACCGCTGAATGCCGCGATGGATCTCCACGGCCGCGTCGTAAAGCAGCGAAACCATCCGCTCCAGGAAAGAATTAGGCTTGACGCCGAGAATGGCCATTTCCTCCAAAGTGGTCGCCGCGTAGTCCAGCACATCATCCACGGTAAGCGAGAGGGCAAAAATATCTTCGCGATCGAAAGGGGTAACAAAGGTGCGATTGAGCTCATCGATCAGGATGCGTCGCACCTCATCGGCCTCCTTTTCGATCTTCGAGACCTGTTCGGCAATTTCCGGGTCAGGGTTGCGCATGTATTTGCGCAGCATTTCCATTCCCTGAACGGCAAATTCCGCTTGCTGAATGAGCAATTCCAGGAAACGATTGGGTTTCTTCTGACGTTTGAAGAACTTCATGCGATAATCTCCTTGTTGGTTATACAGAGCTGACCGGGTTCTCCACCCGATACAGAGAAATGTAAAGAATTTCGCGGCTCTGCGGGTGCAGGCGTACTCGTTCGGCCAGGCGCACCCCAACAACCCAGAGAATTTCATCTCCTGCACACAGGAGCGGCCAACGCGCCCGTGCCGTGACAGGGATTTTACGGTTGATGAACAAATCCGAAAGCTTGACCCGATGTCCCTGCATGCCCAGAGGAGCAAAACGTTCTCCTTGGCGCGGGGGGCGTAAGATCAACGGTCTGGGGAGAGCGGAAATATCCATCCATGCTTGGTACGGGTTGGTATTTTGTTGGGCGCTCTGCCAGGCGAGCTCAAAAGAACTCAGGATTTGGGTGCTCAATTCCCAACCGGCCCCCAGGCGCAACGTCCCGTTCAAAGGCACGGTGAGAAACTCTTGATCCAACGGAATTTGCGGCCAGGCAAAGGGCAACCGAGCAGCAGGAGAAAGAAGATAAATCTGCCCTGCTTCCCGCCTTAGCATCAGATCGTTGCTCAGGATCAGGCGAGAAGAAGCCGCATCCATCCAAAGTGCCGCCCTTTCCAGGGTGCGGAAGGGAAGATCGCGTGGCCGGCCAAGCAGCTCCTCAACCCCGCGCCGGATCAAATGCCGCCGCACCGGAATGGGATAAGTGCGCAACACCTGTTCATCCAACGCAAGAAAGCCATCCCCTCTTTCCACAAGGATTTGAACCCAAAGTTTTTCAACGCTTTCGGAGAGAATGCTCCATTCTTCTCGCAACAGTCTGCTCATCTCCAACAGGCGCCGGCGTAAGCGGGGATTATACGTTTCCAACAGCGGCAAGAGCTCCAATCGAATGCGATTGCGCAAAAAGCGGGTGGAACGGTTTGTGCTATCCCGGCGCGGCGCGAGGTGATGCTGGGCACAATAGGCTTCGATCTCTTCGCGCCAGGTGCTGAGCAGCGGTCGGATGAGAGGGATCTGGCAGGAAAAAGCGTGCAAATAGCCGACGTATTCCATCCCGCCAAGGCCTTTTAAGCCGCTGCCGCGAAGGAAATGCAGGAGCACCGTCTCTACCTGATCATCGGCTGTATGCCCCACAGCAACCGCTTGTGCGGCAAATCGTTCGGCAGAAGCAAACAGAAAACGATAGCGCAGTTGACGGGCGGCATCCTCCAGGGAAAGTCGCTGCGCACGGGCAAACGAGCGCACATCGGCCTCTTCCTGGACGTAGGGTACCCCCCACTTTTGCGCCAACCCGGCGACGAAACGAGCGTCTTCTTCCGCTTCGGCACGCAAACGATGATTGAAATGCGCCACGATCACGCGGTAGCCTTGCGAGATCAACAAATGGGAGAGGCAAAGGCTATCCGGTCCCCCCGAAACACCGACCAGAACAGGACGGCCGGGATCGAGATGACACGTTTCGCTCAAAATACGAGGCACTTCGGAAAGCATGGTTGAAAGGATCATAACATAAAATAAATGGGAGTTAGGTGCGCAGCAAGGCTCCTAGCGAGTAGTGTAGATGGGAGCAATACACTTGTCGCACGGATCAAGTCTCTTAAGCAGGGAGACCATGACAAATTAATCAGGAATTCCGTCTTTCCCAAAGAGGACTTTCATCATCTCATTTTTCAGACCTGCTTAAGAGATTAAAGATACAATCGGTTCTGGTAGCTTGTAAAGACCACATTGCTCACTATCTCGGTCTCGGACAGGAGGTCCCATGCCTAAAACAAAGTTCTTACTCGGTGGTTTGCTCATCTTGGCAGCAGTTGTCTACCTGATCTTCTCCTCGACTGCGGCCAGCGCAGAGTACTTTATGACCATTGACGAATTAAAAGCGAAAGGCAGCTCGGTCATTGGGAAAAATCTGCGCATTTCCGGCGCAGTCATCGGAGATACCATCCAATATGACCCGCAAACGCTGACCCTGACTTTCGAGGTGGCGCACGTGCCCGGCGATAACAAGGAGATCGAGGCGCAGGGTGGATTGGCAGAAGTTCTCCACGCGGCAGTCACCGATCCAACACGCAACCGCATCAAGGTAATTTACATCGGCCCCAAGCCCGATCTGCTGCGCAACGAGGCACAGGCCATCATGACCGGCCATCTGGGCGAGGATGGCATCTTCTACGCCGACGAATTATTGCTGAAATGCCCAACCCGGTATGAAGAAGCTGTTCCGCAGCAGTCGCAACCCTAAAAGAAGGTCATTATGCTACCGGAATTCGGTTTTGGTACCCTGGTCTTGGCGTTTCTGGTCGCCATTTACAGTGTGCTGGCGGCCCTGATCGGTGAGCGTCGGCGGCGCCCTGACTTAGTCGAAAGTGCCCGCCGCGCCCAGCTCCTGACATGGCCTTTGATCACGCTTTCCGCCGCGACCCTGGTCTGGCTGCTGGTTAATAATCGCTTTGACGTCTCTTTCGTCTATGAGGTCACCAGCCGTTCGATGCCCACCTATCTTAAGATCACTGCTTGGTGGGGTGGGCAGGCCGGCTCACTGGTCTTTTGGGCCTGGTTGATGTCGGCCTTTGCTACTCTGGTGACCCTGCGAAAATGGGATCGCGATGCAGAATTCCTGCCCTGGGTGATCGTGGTGACCTCGATCACCCTGGCTTTTTTCCTGGGACTGGTGATCTTTGCGGAAAACCCCTTCACCCGCTACTGGCAAACGATGGGCGGGAACGTGGTGGAGCGCATGTTCCGTCCGGCCGGCTCTTTGCCCTTCTTTCCGCCGGATGGGCGCGGGCTGAACCCGTTGCTGCGCCATCCGGGGATGATCGTACACCCGCCGTTGCTCTATCTGGGCTTTGTCGCCTTCGTCATTCCCTATGCGTTTGCCATGGCCGCGTTGATCACCGGCCGCACCGACGATCGCTGGATCCACATCACTCGACGTTGGACGCTGTGGGCTTGGCTCTTCCTCTCGCTGGGGTTGGTCTTCGGCGGCCGTTGGGCCTATGACGTGCTCGGTTGGGGCGGATACTGGGGCTGGGACCCGGTGGAGATCGCCGCTTTCATGCCCTGGTTGACCGGCACTGCCTTTTTACACTCGGTGATGATCCAGGAAAAGCGCGGGATGCTCAAGCAATGGAACATGATCTTGATCATCCTGACCTATGACCTGGTCATCTTCGGCACTTTCCTCACCCGTTCCGGCGTGCTTTCCTCAGTCCATGCCTTTGCCCAGAGCGCCATCGGTCCGGCGTTCTTCGCCTTCATCGGCCTGACGTTTGGGGTCTCTGTGGCGCTCTTGCTTTCTCGCTGGACGGCGCTGCGCGCCGAAGCCGAGATGAAATCCATGCTCTCGCGCGAAGCGCTCTTTTTGCTCAATAACCTGCTTTTCCTGAGCGTGCTCATCGTCTGTTTTTGGGGTGTGATCTTCCCCTTGCTCTCCGAGCTGATCACGGGACAAAAGGTGACCGTCGGCCCGCCGTTCTATGAACGCGCCACTGCTCCGCTCTTCGGCGGCATGATGGCGTTGATGGCGATCGCACCGCTCTCGGCCTGGGGCAAATCCACCTGGAAAACCCTGGGACGGGCCATGTGGAAACCCGGCGTGGTGGCCCTGCTGGTACCGATCGCGCTGTGGATCGGCAAGATGCGCAACTGGGTGGCCTTGATCGGCTTCTTCCTGGTTGCCCTGGTGACGCTGGTCACATTGTATGAAATCTGGCGCGCGGCGCGTGCTCGGCAGAAGGCCCAGAAGGAGTCCTTCTTGGTGGCGCTGATGCGCCTCTTCGGCCGCAATCGCAGACGCTACGGTGGCTACCTGGTGCATATTTCCATGATGCTGATGGCCATCGGCATTCTGGGGATCGAGCTCTTCCAGACGGAGACGCAAGGGACGATCCGCCTGGGACAATCGCTTTCGCTGGCCGGCTACGAAGTGCGCTACGATGACATCGCCCGCTTCCCGGCGCCGGATGGGCGCGAGGTGACGCGTGCCGTGGTCAGCGTCTACCGTGACGGCAAATATCTCGGCGAACTCTACCCGCGGATTGACTTTTACTTCGATGCCCAACAGACGATGACCATTCCAGGACAGCGCAGCACGCTGGCCGATGATCTCTACGTGCTGCTGGTGGATTGGCAACCGGTCTCGGCAGAACAAGCGACGTTCAAGATTTATCATAACCCCCTGGTAAACTGGCTGTGGCTGGGGGCGCTGGTCTTCATCGTCGCCATTCTGATCGCCGCCTGGCCACAACCGGAGACCGAAGCGGTGCCGGTGGTGGTCACCCCTTCTGGCCCTCGCGGCGCACGAGTTGGTGCTTCCGATTGAGGAGGACCCATGAAACGAGGCCTGTTTTTCACCCTTCTGCTGGCTCTGTTGTTGACTTCGCTCTGGAGCTTGATCCGGCCGGTTTCGGCTCAGGGCGGCACGCCGACCGATGACGAGGTCAATCGCATTGCGCGTCAGCTCTATTGCCCGGTCTGTGAGAACACGCCGCTGGATGTCTGTCCCACCGAAGCTTGCCGTCAATGGCGTGAGTTGATCCGTCAGATGCTGGCCGAGGGCAAGAGCGAAGACGAGATCAAGCAATACTTTGTCGAGCACTACGGGGCGCGCGTGCTCAGCGAGCCACCGCGCCAGGGCTTCAACTGGCTTGTCTACCTGGCTCCGCCTTTGCTCATCCTGAGCGGCGTGATCCTGCTCTTCCGCACCATGCGTGGATGGGTCAAACCGCCGGAGGTGGACGAAGAGGAGGTCGAAGCGCTCAGCGATGATCCGCTGGTGCGCAAACTGGAGGAAGATTTGCGCAAGAGAGGGAGCTAAATGATGGAGAATGCAGCGGAGAAGAAACAAGGTGTGCCTCTTTGGGCACAGGTGATGATCTGGACCGGACTGCTGGGATTATTGATCATCCTGGGTATCGGGTTGGTACGAGCCCAGCAGGGCACCGTCCAACGTGGCGATCGCATACCGGGCGATCTGACGCTCACCCTCTACCAGGGATACGAATATAACGGCCAATCCCAGATTTCGCTTGGAGAGCTGCGCGGCAAGGTGGTGTTGATCAACTTCTGGGCCTCCTGGTGCAAGCCCTGCGAGCAGGAGGCGGCAGAATTGCAACAGGCCTGGGAATATTACCAACCGACCGGCGAGGTGGTTTTCCTGGGAGTGGATTACGTGGATACCGAGCCGGACGCGCGCATTTACCTGAAAAAGTTCAATATCACCTACCCGAACGGCCCCGACCTGGGCACGCGCCTGGCGCAACGCTTCCGCATTAAGGGCGTGCCGGAGACGTATATCATCGATCGCCAGGGCGTGGTGCAATACGTCAAGGTGGGTCCCTTCCAATCACTGGAAGAGATTAAAATGGTGATCGATCGCATTCTGGCCCAACCGTGATGAGGACCTATGGATATCGGAGCCCTACTTTTAATCCTGGCTGTGGCTTTGCTCGTTGCGGCCTATCTCACACAGCCTTTTCTAACCCATCGCAGCCGCCGGGTAACGGCAGAGGAGAGACGTTATTCCTTCCTGATGGCCGAGTATGAGCGCGTGCTCAGCACGTTGCAGGAATTGGATTTCGATCACCGCTTGGGGAAAATTCCGGAAGAGGAATATCCCCTGCTGCGGGCGGAACTGATCAAAAAAGGTACCTCGCTGCTGCAACAGCTGGAGGCCTCGCGGGAGGGCCTTTCGCAACAGCAGGCCGAAGCACGTCTGGAAGAAGCGCTCGCCACCCGTCGCGCCCAAAAGGAGCCATCGCAGGCAAGCTCGACCCTGAGCGATGACGAGCTGGAAAAGCTTCTGGCCGCCCGACGCGCCGCGCTGAAGGGAAAGCGCAGCGGTTTTTGCCCCGCCTGTGGGCACCCGGTGCTGGCAGAAGATGTCTTCTGCGCTTCCTGTGGTGCGACGTTGAAAAAATGAGGAGTCATTACCGATGAAACAACGCCTGGTCTTGTTGGTTTTGCTGGCATTTCTGTTCGGCGGATGTAACCTTTCGCTGGCGGAGGATATTACCCCGCCACCCGATTATCGTTCCCCCACCCCACCGCCCACCTTAGGTCCCCTCTACCCGGCAGAACCGCCGGATGTGGCGCGCGGGGCCGCGATCTATGCGGAAAAATGTGCCGCTTGTCATGGAGAACGCGGTCTTGGGGATGGCCCGCAGGGGAAGCAATTGCCCGTTCGGGTGAGCCCGCTGGGTCTGCCGGAGATCGCGCAAAAGGTGACTCCGGCACAATGGTTTACCGTGGTTACGCAGGGCAACCTGGAACGTTTTATGCCACCCTTTATGAGCCTGAGTGCCCAGGAACGTTGGGATGTGGTGGCCTACGCATTAACCCTGCACACTTCGCCAGAGGAAGTGGAAGAGGGTCGGCAGCTCTTTGAGCGCTTGTGTTCGGCCTGTGATACCGCCCGGTTCCGCGATCAGGAACGCATGGCGGCGCTTTCTAACCAGGATTTGTTCCAATGGGTGAGGCAGGAATCTCCGATGAAGGAGGTCAGCGAGGCCGAAGCCTGGAAGGTGGTGGCCTATTTGCGCTCGCTGAGCTTTGCGAACGTCACGCTCGCGGCGAACGCGACTCCCGAAACAACGCCTACCCCTGCTGCACAACCTGCGACCGAGGAGACGCCCACGCCGATGGCGCTCGAAGGCACCCCCGCTCCGGCCACGCAGCTGCCGGTGACGGAGACCCCTGCTACGGGTCCTTCCGAGTCCGAAGCGACGCCTGCTCCGGGCCTGCAGGTAGTTTCGGGGCAGATCGAAGCCGCGGCCGGCACGCAGCTGCCATCCCCTCTTCAGGTCACCCTACACGGTTACGATCATGAGCCGAACACGATGCCGGTGGAAACGGTGACGCTTACGGCCACGGTGAGCCCTGATGGAAGCTACCGCTTTGAAGGGGTGGAGATGCCGGTTGGGCGCATCTTCCGGGCCGACGTGAATGTGGGCGGGGTGTATTTCAATTCGCCCTTTGCGGTGGTGGAGGAAGGGCAAACCGAGCTCCAACTGGAACCGATCCGCATTCAACCGGTAACCGAAGATTTCACTTCCCTGCGCATTACCCAGACCCATATTCAGGTGGATGTGGGGGAAGATCAGTTGCAGGTCTTCGTGGTCTATTCGATCCTGAACGAGGGGGAACAGGTGGTGCGGGTGCGCACGGATGGCACCAGCCTGCCGTTTATCCGTTTCCCCGATGGCGCTACGCAAACGGGATTGCAATTGACGCAGGATAGCGCGCCGTTGCTGGAGGCAGAAGACGGGATTGCGCTGCCTCCGAGTACCGAACCGTATGGCTTTATCGCCTTCTACCTGCTCCCCTACACGAATAAAGTCGAAGTGCGCCAACCGTTTGTGTTGGCCAGCGATTCGGTGATCGTCATCCTGCCTGAAGGAATGAAAGCCAGCGGCGAAGGGATCGTGGATGCCGGAACGCGCACGTTCCAGGGGAATGTTTTTCACCTGTTCCAGAAAACAGGGGTGGCCGCCAATGAGACGTTGCAGCTGACCATTTCCGGTAAGCCGCGGGCGACGACGGTGAGCACCACGCCTTCTTCCCAGACGGTCTGGATCGGGGTGGGAGCGCTGGGGGTGGTGCTGATCCTGCTGGGCGTGTGGTTCTACCTGCGTGACCGACAAGGGAAAGAGGAGAGCGAGGCGCTCGAGGAAAACCCGTATGAGAGCGAAGAAGAGGTGCTGGATGCAATTCTGGCGCTGGATGACCTACACCGCAGCGGGAAATTAAGCGATGAGGTCTACCAGAAGCGACGTGCCGAGTTGAAAGCCCTGCTGGAGGAGATGCGCCGGAATGATTGAGGTACAGCGCCTGATGAAGCGCTTTGGACCGAAGGTGGTGCTACAGGGGCTGGATTTCCGTGCCCAAAACGGGGAGTTCGTTGCCCTCTTGGGACCGAATGGCGCCGGCAAGACAACCTTTTTGCGCATTTTGGCCTCGCTTTCGCGTCCGACGGCGGGTGTGGTGCGCGTGGGAGGCTATCGCCTGCCCCAGGAAGCGGCAGCCGTGCGCCGCGCGTTGGGGGTGGTCTCTCATCAGTCCTTGCTTTATGGAGACCTGACCGCCGAGGAGAACCTGCTCTTTTATGCGCGCCTTTACGGGCTGGAGCGAGCCGGGGAACGGGTGAAGGAAGTGCTGGAATTGGTCGGGCTGGAAAAGCGCCGCCATGATCTGGTGCGCACGTTTTCGCGCGGCATGCAACAGCGCCTTTCGATCGGGCGCGCCGTGTTGCACGATCCGCAAGTTTTGCTCTTCGATGAGCCCTATACCGGCCTGGATCAGGATGCCTGCGCCATGCTGGATCAAATTCTGCGCACCGTAGCCGCGCAGGGACGGACGATCGTGATGACTTCCCACGATCTGGCGCGCGCCGAAGACTTGGCGACGCGCTTCGATGTGCTTTCACGGGGGCGGATTGTAGCCTCGGCGCAGCGTGAAACGTTACAGCATTCCAACTTGCTCGCCTTTTACCGTCAGGCGCTGGAGGCAGCATGAAGCGATTCCTGGGCACAATTTGGGCGGTGATCTGGAAGGACTTGGCGGCAGAAATGCGTTCGCGCGAGCTGCTTTCTGCCATGCTGGTCTTCGCCCTGCTGGTGATCTTGGTCTTCAACTTCGCCATGGAGCTGGATGTGGCCACGCGGCGCAGTGTCACGGCCGGAGTGTTGTGGACGACGTTTTTCTTCGCCGGCACGATCGGGTTGAATCGCTCGATGGCCGCAGAGAAGGATCGCGGTTGCCTGGATGGCCTGCTGCTGGCGCCGGTGGACCGCGCCGCGATCTACTTCGGGAAAATGTTCGGCAACCTGCTCTTTATGCTCCTGGTGGAAGTGCTCATCCTGCCGATCTACAGTTTCCTGTATAATGTCAATCTCTTCAACGGCGGTTTGTTGCTGGTGATCTTGCTCGGTTCGTTGGGCTATGCGGCGATCGGGACCCTGTTGGCGAGCATGAGCGTGCAGGCACGGACGCGCGATCTGCTCCTGCCGATCCTGCTGTTCCCGGTGCTCCTGCCGGTGGTGATCGGCGCGGTCAAGGCCAGCAATGGTTACCTGAGCGGCGCCGAGATGAGCGAGATCTTGCCCTTTCTCAACCTTTTGCTGGTGTACGATGTGATCTTCATTTCTATTGCCTATATGATGTTCGATTATGTTATCGAGGAGTGAACCAATGGAACGAAAACCTGCTTTGCTCACCGTGTTGGATGTCGTTGCGATCCTGGTGTTGCTCATTGCTGCCTACCTGGCGTTAATCTACGCCCCGACCGAGGCGGTGATGGGTGCTGTGCAACGCGTTTTCTACTTCCATGTCGCCACTGCTTGGGTGGGGATGCTGGGATTCCTGGCCGCAGGCTTCGCCGGCGTGATGTACCTGGTGCGCCACGACCTGAAATGGGATACCATCGAAGTCGCCGCCGTGGAGATCAGCCTGGTTTTCTTCTTCATCGCCATTGCACTGGGATCGATCTGGGCGCGCCCGGTCTGGAATACCTGGTGGACCTGGGACCCGCGCTTGACCACAGCCGCGGTCACCGAGCTGGTCTACTTGGCCTACTTTATGCTCCGTCAGGGGATTGAGGACCCCGAGCGACGGGCACGCTTCGGCGCGGTGTATACTCTGGTCGGTGCTGTGAGTGTGCCGATCACGTTCATGGCCATTCGCCTGTTCCGCACCATCCACCCGGTGGTGATCGGCACGCCTTCGGCTGCGGCACAGGGCGGCTTCGCCATGAGCAGCAGTATGAAGGTGGCCTTCTTCTTTGCCCTTTTCGCTTTTACCATCATTTTTATCGACCTGTTCTGGCATCGTATTCGCCTAGGGAGGCTGGCAAATCAAGTCGAGCAGGCCCGCCTTCAGGCACAATTCTGATCTCGACGTAGCGAGGTGCACAATGACTCCGGATACTTCTGCCTACATGATCGGTGGTTACGTTTTCTTCTTCATCGCCATGGGTATTTACCTGATCAGCCTGGCCTTGCGCTGGCGCAACCTGAAAGAAGAACTGAAAATTTTGCGTTCTGAGGAGAAAAAAGAGCAACTCTGATGCATATCCGGCCGCGCGGGTGGTTGTTCTTCCTGGCATTGTTGGTGGCCTGTAACCTGCCTTCCACCGTTCCACCCACAACCACCCCTTCCCCCTCCCCTATGCCCACGCCGACTTCCGGGGTCACGCCTACCCCGGAAGTTTTGCCTCTTTCCACGCCGGTGGTAGATTGGCCGAATGAGATCGTCGCCTTACAGGAGGCGCTCTTTTTGGGGGATTACGATCGGGTCAACGTGGAAAGCGCTCCCTTCATCGCCCATCCCGATGCAATGGTGCGCCAGGAAGCGCTTTGGCTACGGGCGCGCGCCCTCTATGCACGGGGAGAGTACGCCACGGCGCTTAACGTCATCCTGGAACTGTTGCGCGCCAACCCTCCGACGGCGCGCCTGGCGCAGGCCTACTTCTTGGCCGGGGAAATCTATCGCAACCTGGGGCGCTATGCGGATGCGGCCGCGGCCTATCGCACGTATCTGTTGCTCCGTCCCGGTGTGCTGGATGCATTCGTCCAGGAGCGGCTCGGCGACGCCTTGCTCCAAAGTGGCGATGCCGTGTCGGCACTGGCCGCCTACGAAGTGGCGCGTGGGGTCACTTCTCCGGAAAATGAGGCGTTACTGCTCCTAAAAATGGCGCGCACGCGTCACCAAATCGGCGACTACGGTGGAGCAATCGCTCTCTGTGATCAGGTAATCCAGGAAAGCGACAACGATTATCTAAAAGCCGAGGCCGAATACGTGGCCGCCGAGGCCCACGAAGCGCTGGGTCAGATGGCACAGGCATACGAACGGTTGCGTCGCGCCGTCCACGAATACCCGCGGGCCTATTATGCCTACCAGGCGCTGGTCAAACTGCTCGACCGGAATGTGGTGGTGGACGATCTCGATCGCGGCATCGTAGATTATTATGCCGGACAATATGGGATTGCGCTGGAAGCACTCAACCGTTACCAACTCACCCATCCCGAAAACGACGGCACGGCCGATTTCTACCGCGCCCTCACCCTGGAAGCCATGGGGCGCTACGAAGAAGCACTGAGCACGTGGGATGCGTTCATCCTGCGCTATCCTTCGCACCCCCGTTGGAGCGAAGCTTGGGAAAACAAAGCCGATCTTTTTGCCTCAGCGCGCGGCGATCCCAACGGTGCGGCCAACGTGCTCCTGCAGCTGGCAAGCACCCGGCGCGGCGATGCCAAGGCCGCGGAATGGCTCTTCCGCGCCGCCCGCTTCTATGAGCGTGCATCGAACTTCGAGAGCGCCATTGCCGTTTGGGAAAGCATCGTCAACTACTATCCTTCCAGCCCCCAAGCGGAGGAGGGCCTCTTTCAAGCCGCCCTGCTTCGCTACCGGAAGAAGGATTATGCCAGCGCCCTGACCGCCTTTCAGCGCCTTTTGCTCACCGCCACTTCCGCCGAGGGAAGCGCCCGTGCCTACTTTTGGATCGGCAAGACGGCTCAGGCCTTGGGGAATGCACAGGAGGCCGCCCAGGCCTGGCGACAAGCGCAGGCACTCGATCCGACCGGTTACTACAGCGAACGGGCACGCGATCTGCTCCTGGGACGCGCTCCCTTCAGCACGACCCGGCCTGCGAATTTAGAAATCAATTGGGAAGAAGAACGGCGCGCCGCGGCCGCCTGGCTGCGACTGACCCTGAACTATCCTGCCGACCTGGACTTAACCTCGCTCGCAAACCTAGAACAGGACGCGCGCTGGGTGCGCGGCAATGAGCTCTGGGCGTTAGGACGCTATGACGAGGCCCACGCCGAGTGGGATGCCCTACGAGAGGCCGTTGCCGGCGATGCCGCCGCCAGTTTCCGCCTGATCGAAGCCTTCCGTCGCCTGCGGGTGTATGACCTCGCCATCCTGAGCGCGCGCCAGGTGCTCGACCTGGCCGGCCTGAACGATGCCGCTTCCTCGCTGCGCGCCCCGGCCTACTTCACCCACGTACGCTACGGTCCCTACTATGCCGAAGTGCTGGCACCGCTGGCCGAACAGGAAGGTGTGGACGTGCTCCTGCTCTTCAGCCTGGTGCGCCAGGAAAGCCTCTTCCGCCCTTCCGCCCTTTCTTCGGCCGGCGCCCATGGCCTGATGCAGATCATCCCCTCCACGGCCGATAGCCTAGCCCGCCAAATCGGCTGGCCGCCGAATTTCACCACCGCTGATCTCGCCCGTCCGGTGGTCAACTTGCGCCTGGGAGTGCACTATTTGGCGAGCCAACGCAACTACTTCGGCGGCGATCTCTATGCCGCGCTGGCCGCCTATAACGCTGGCCCCGGCAATGCCGCCGAATGGCAACGCCTGGCCGCAGGGGACCCGGATCTCTTCGTCGAGGTCATCCGCTTCCAGGAAACGCGCCGTTACCTGCGGCAGATTTACGAGATCTACATCATCTACCGCACGCTCTACGCCGCGGATAGCACCTGAGGCAGCAGGCGCGCCGCTTCCTCCACCTGATCGGTGGAACAAGAGAAGGCAAAACGAATGTGCCCCTCACCGGCCTTGCCGAACGCCGAGCCGGGAGAAGAGCCGATACCGGCCTGATCGATCAGGTAATTCGTCATCGACCAATCATCGCGTTGCCCCTGGTAACCGGGCCAATCTTCGGTGATCTGCGCCCACAGGTAAAACGCGCCGGAGGGCTTGAACGGTTTGATGTAAGGGGCTTTCTCCAAGGCGGCATAGAGCACGTCACGCCGATATTGATACTCCCGCGCCATGGCACGCGTCGCGTCCTGTGGGCCGTTGACGGCTGCTACCGCCCCCCACTGCGCCACCGAGTTCACGCCGTTGATCGTGCAGCGCACCAGTTTCTTCACCCGTTCCAGGATGTTCTTCTGCGGAATGACCAGATACCCGACGCGCAGCCCGCTCATCGCATAAGTCTTCGACATGGAAAAAACGCTGAAGGTCCGCTCGGCTGCGCCGGGCAGCGATCCTAGGCTGGTGTGGGTCTCTTCGTCGAAGAGCACGTGTTCGTAGGCCTCGTCGCTCACCAGGTACAGGTTATGCTTTTCCGCCAGGGCGACGATCGCCTGCAAGCGTTCCCGCGGGAGCACGGCGCCGGTTGGGTTGTGAGGCGTGTTGACGAAGATCGCCCGGGTGCGCGGCGTGATGGCCGCTGCGATCGCTTCGGGATCGTACTGATACCTGTCTTCCGGTCGCAAGCGCACCGGCACCGGTATTCCCCCGCCCAAGCGAATGTTCTCGCCGATCTCCGTCCACATCGGATCGGGGAGGATCACCTCGTCACCGGGTTCCAGCAGGGCGCGGAAAAGCACATAGAGACCGTGCATTCCGCCGTTGGTCACCACGATGTGATCCGGGTTAGGCACATGCAGGCCATTTTCTTGGGTCACCTTACGGAAGAGCGCTTCGCGCAGCTGGGGAATGCCGGTGGATGCCGTGTAGTGGGTTTGCCCCTCACGCAGTGCCTTTTCCATCGCCTCCCGCACGTGCTCCGGGATACTGAAAGAGGGGTCCCCGGATTCCAGGCGCAGCACTTTCCGCCCCTTTGCCTGCTGTTCGAGCAAGCGATCGCGCACCTGGACAATCGCACCAAACGAGATGCTATCGACAATATGTGACATTTTTCACCTCCACCAATGGCTAAATTGGGGGGATTATACTATAGACGATAGACGGTGGACGGTTGGAAAAAGTGACTGTTCAAACATTTGTAAAGTTAACGGACCAAAAAATCTTCCTACTTTGGGCCCATTTTCCCGACATCTCAAGCCGTCTGAGGGAACAGGGAGCACAAAGACCGGCAGATAAAGCACTTTTCTTCCACCGCGGACAGGCGAGAAGCGCGAAAAGTAGTTTGACCAATCTGTGAACAATCACTAGTAGGAAAAATGGGGCTTTTCAGGGCCTTAATAGGGTGCGTTGCACAAAGTAGCCGGCCACCGTGCATGACCCCACAAGGCCGATCTCCGAACGACCACACAAAACTCTTGAAAAACTCATTTCTCCCCTTCTCCCCTTCTCACGCTCTCCTCTTCTCACGTTCTCACCTTCTCACGTTCTCACCTCTCGCTCTCTCTCCGTTGGGTATAATTGTGAAACGTGGAATCGGAGCGAAATTCCTTTACCAAATCTCTTGACGATGCAAAAAGGTCGGGTGAAGGAACAAAGTCCATAGGGATGCTGCTCCGCATACTCAGAATCATCGTACCCTAATTTTTCAGGAGAATCCGTGAACTTCAAAACTCTTTGCGTCTTAGGATTGGGCTATATCGGTCTGCCAACGGCAAGCACGTTTGCGACCCATGGGCTGAACGTGATCGGGGTGGATATCAATGCCCACGTCATTGAAACGCTACGCAATGGCGGGATTCATCTACACGAACCGGGTTTGCGTACACTGGTCGAGGCGGCCTTCAAGTCCGGACATTTGCGCGTTTCGCAGCAACCGGCTGAGGCCGATGCGTTCATCATCGCCGTCCCGACCCCCTTTCTGGACGATCGCTATGGGGAATACGAGGGACGTTTCTATAAGATGGCCGATCTAAGTGCCGTCAAAGCCGCCAGCGAAGCGATCGTCCCCTACCTGCGTAAGGGGAATTTGGTGGTGCTGGAATCCACCTCGCCGCCGGGAACAACAGAAAAGGTGGTGGCGCCGATCTTGGAACGCTCCGGCCTGAAAGCGGGGGTGGATTTCTATCTGGCCTATTCGCCGGAACGCGTGCTGCCCGGACAAATTTTGCGCGAGTTGATCGAGAACGCCCGTGTCATCGGCGGGGTTACCCCCGAATCGGCCCGCGCCGGCCGTGACCTTTATGCTACGTTCGTAAAAGGGGAAATCGTCCTCACCGACGCGACAACGGCCGAAATGGTGAAGCTGATGGAAAACACCTATCGCGACGTGAACATCGCCATCGCCAACGAATTCGCCCGGCTGGCCGAGCGACTGGGCGTCAATGTGTGGGAAGCGATCGCCCTGGCCAATCGTCACCCACGCGTGAAAATCCTAAGCCCAGGGCCGGGGGTGGGCGGTCACTGCATCAGCGTTGACCCGTGGTTCCTGGTCGAAGCCGCCCCTGACCTGGCGCAGCTGATCCGCACGGCGCGCGAGGTGAACGACGGACAACCGCGCTTTGTGGTCGAAAAGGTGCGCAAAGCCTTGGGTGGCGAATTAAGAGATCGGCGCATTGCCGCATTGGGCCTGGCCTATAAGCCGGATGTAGACGATCTGCGCGAAAGCCCGGCCATTGAGGTCATTCACCTACTCCAACGGGAAGGCGCACGGGTAAAAGCCTTTGAGCCGTTCAAACCCGATGCCCACGTCGAGGGAGTATTTGCCGTGCCAACCCTCGAACAAGCGCTGGCCGAGGCAGAGTTAATCCTGGTGCTCGTGCGCCATACCACGTTCCTGCAACTCGAACCCCAGGCGATCGCCGCGCAAACACCGGCCCGTCTGATCGTGGATACGGTGAATGCCTGGGATGCGGCACGCTGGCAGGCCGCCGGATTCCGCCTTTGGCGGCTGGGAGATGGCAAGGAGCAAGGATGACGTTGCGCGTGCTCTCCGTCTTCGGCACCCGCCCGGAAGCGGTGAAGATGGCGCCGATCGTCCGTCGCCTGGCCGCAGCAAACGACATCGAAAGTCGCGTTTGCGTAACGGCCCAGCACCGCCAGATGCTCGATCAGGTGCTCGATCTCTTCCGGATTCGCCCGGATTACGATCTGAACCTGATGCGCGAAGATCAGAGCCTTGGAGAACTGGCCGCGGCGATCTTTACCCATTTGGAACCGGTGTTAGAAGATTTTCGCCCGGATTGGGTGTTGGTGCAGGGAGATACGACCACGGTGGCGATCACGGCGCTGGTGGCCTACTATCATCGCATTCGGGTAGGACATGTAGAGGCCGGCCTGCGCACCTATGATAAGTGGCAACCGTTTCCGGAAGAGATCAACCGTCGCATTGCCGGCGTGATCGCCGATCTGCATTTTGCGCCGACCGAATGGGCGCGCCGGAACCTGCTGCGCGAAGGCATTCCCGAAGCGAATATCCTGGTCACCGGCAACCCGGTGATCGATGCATTGCAATACGTGGCGGCACAACCCATCCCGAAGGAAGTAGCCGATTTGCTGGACCGGGTTCAAGGTCAAGCGAAGCGGCTGATCCTGGTCACCGCTCATCGGCGCGAGAACTTCGGGGCGCCGTTACAGCAGATTTGCCGGGCGCTGCAGCGGTTGGCGCGCCGCGGTGACCTTTTTATCATTTACCCTGTCCATCTCAATCCGAATGTGCAGAGCGTTGTGCGGAGTGAGCTGGATGGTGTGGAGAACATCCTGCTCTTGCCGCCGCTGGATTACCTACCACTTGTTCATCTAATGCGCCATGCGACCTTGATCTTGACCGATTCCGGCGGAATTCAGGAGGAAGCGCCGGTTTTCGGGGTGCCGGTGCTTGTGCTGCGCAACGTGACCGAGCGCCCAGAAGGAGTGGAAGCCGGGGTGCTCAAACTGGTGGGCACGGAGACGGAAACCATTTTGCGCGAGGCCGAGCGCTTGCTAGACGATCCCGCGGCCTATGAGGCCATGGCACGGGCCGTCAATCCGTTCGGAGATGGTCGCGCCGCGGAACGCATTGTGCAGGCGCTGAAGGAAAAAGAGGGCATCAAACAGGAAAAACGTTGACACTTTGAGCGAGAGAGGGTAAAATAACCAGCGCAACGCCGAAGTGGCGGAATTTGGCAGACGCGCTACGTTCAGGGCGTAGTGGGGGTTCCCCCGTGTGGGTTCAAATCCCACCTTCGGCACACAGGCCCGCGCGAGCGGGCTTTTTTATTGCCGTTGTACATCACTTTTTGCGGGAAAGAGGCTTATGGAAGTCGGTTTGGTACAACCGGTAGATATTAACGAAGAGGTGCGCTCGGCGTACCTGGATTACGCCATGAGTGTGATCGTGGCACGGGCGCTGCCGGATGCGCGTGATGGGTTAAAGCCGGTGCAACGACGCATTCTCTATGCCATGCACGAAATGGGATTGCGCCACAATGCGGCTTACAAAAAATCGGCGCGTATCGTCGGCGAAGTGCTCGGAAAGTACCACCCCCACGGAGATGCCGCCGTCTACGAGGCCATGGCGCGCATGGCGCAAGATTTCTCCATGCGCTACCTGTTGGTAGATGGTCAGGGGAATTTCGGTTCGGTGGATGGCGATCCGCCAGCGGCCATGCGTTACACCGAAGCGCGCCTGACAGCACTGGCCGAGGAACTGCTCGTTGACATCGATAAGGATACGGTGGACTTCGTCCCAAACTTTGACGATAGCCTGAAGGAACCCGCCGTTCTGCCGGCGCGTTTGCCCAACCTGCTGATGAACGGCGCTTCGGGCATCGCCGTTGGCATGGCGACGAACATCCCGCCGCATAACCTACGCGAATTGGCCGCAGCGGTGGCCTATCTCATCGATCGTTTTGAGCAGATCGACGACGTGACGGTCGCCGAGCTCTTGCGCTATGTGCCGGGGCCGGATTTCCCTACCGGCGGCATCATTTTGGGCACGCAAGGGATTGAATCCGCCTACGCCACCGGCCACGGACGGCTGATCCTGCGCGGTGTGGCGCACATCGAGGAGATCAAAGGTGGGCGATACCAGATCGTCATCACCGAAATCCCTTACCAGGTGAACAAAGCCGCGCTCATCGAGCGCATTGCCGAGCTGGTGCGCGAGGAGAAGATCGATCAGATCGCCGATCTGCGGGATGAATCCGATCGCCGCGGCATGAGCATCGTGATCGAGCTGAAACGCGGCGCCCAGCCGCAGAAGGTGCTCAATCAGCTCTATAAATTCACCCCCTTACAGAGCACCTTTGGGGTGCAAATGCTGGCCTTGGTGGATGGGGAACCGCGCCTGCTGCCGCTCAAAAAGGCGCTCCAGGTCTTCATCGAGCACCGGCGACAGGTGATCACGCGCCGGGCGACCTACGACCTCGAAAAGGCACGCGCTCGGCTGCACGTGCTGGATGGCTACCTGATCGCCCTGGCGAACCTGGATGCGGTGATCCAGACGATTCGCGAATCGCCGGATGCAGATCAGGCCCGTCAGCGCCTGATGAAGCGCTTCCGGCTCACCGAGGTTCAGGCACAGGCGATCCTCGACCTGCAATTGCGCCGGCTGGCCGCCCTGGAGCGACAAAAAATCGAAGAAGAACATCGCCAGACCCAGGCCTGGATCGAACATCTGGAAGACCTGTTGGCACATCCGCAGAAAGTGCTCAACCTGATCCGCGAAGAAATGCAGGAACTGGCACAAAAGTACGGAGACGAACGGCGCACCCGTATCCTGGCCGAAGCCGAGACGCTACAGGAAGAGGACCTGGTACAAGATGAGGCCGTCTTGATCAGCTTGACCGAGCGCGGCTATATCAAGCGCATTTCGGTGAATGCCTTCCGTTCTCAAGGGCGCGGCGGAAGAGGGGTGACCGGTCACACCACGCGCGAGGAAGATGAGGTGGTGATGCTCCTGCCGGCGCGGACGCTGGATACCCTTCTCTTCTTCACCGATCGAGGCAAGGTCTATTCCGAAAAGGTCTATCAAATTCCGGATGCCGATCGCAACGGGCGCGGGATTGCGCTGGTCAATGTGCTGGCACTCGAAGCCGGCGAACGCGTGACAGCGGCGATGGCCGTCTCGGACTTTTCGGCGGCTCGCTATTGCATCCTGACCACGCGCAAGGGAAAGATCAAGCGCCTGGCGCTTTCCGAATTCGCCACCGTGCGATCTTCCGGGATGATCGCCATGACGCTGGAAAGCGGCGACATACTCGGCTGGGCACACCTGAGCCACGGCGAGAACGAGGTGATCCTGGTCACCGAGCAGGGGAAAGCATTGCGCTTTGCGGAAAGCGAAGTGCGCCCCATGGGACGCACGGCCGCCGGCGTGCAGGCCATTCGCCTGGAAGAGGGGGATGCGATCGCCAGCATGGATATCGTCGAACCCGATGCCGATTTACTCATCGTCACGGCGCAGGGCTTCGGCAAACGCACTCCGCTCGAAGAATACCCCGTGCAAGGACGCGCCGGCAGTGGCATAGCGACCATCGATCGCAAAGCGTTGCCAAATGTGGGTAAAATTGTGGCAGCACGGGTTGTCCGACCACAGGACGATCTTACCCTGATCACGGCCAATGGGATCGTCTTGCGCGTGAAAGTTCAGGATGTCAAGCAATCCGGTCGCGCCACGCGTGGAGTGCGCCTGATCACACCACAACCCGGCGATAGTGTCGCTTCGGTAGCACGCCTACGCGTCGACTTGCAGTGAGCTATGTTCCTCGATGAAGTAGAGATCCTCGTTCGCTCCGGCAAAGGTGGAGATGGCATCGTCCATTTCCATCGCGAGAAATACGTGCCGCGCGGCGGCCCCGACGGTGGAGATGGCGGCAAAGGTGGGGATGTCATCCTGGAAGTGGATGAGCATCTCAATACCCTTTGGCCGTTTCGCCATAAGAAGCGCTTTATGGCCGAAGATGGCCACCCCGGCGGAAGCAACAACAAATTTGGGCGCGCCGGCGAGGACCTGATCCTAAAGGTGCCGCCGGGGACAATGGTCTACGATGCAGAAAGCGGTGCGCTCTTAGGCGATCTAACCGAAAAGGGTCAGCGCCTGGTCGTCTGCCGCGGCGGACGGGGTGGGCGCGGCAATGCCCGTTTTGCCACCCCTACCAACCAGGCGCCGCGAACCGCCGAAAAGGGCGAACCCGGCGAGGAAAAGCGCCTGCGGCTGGAGCTCAAGCTCTTGGCCGATATCGGCATCATCGGCGTGCCGAATGCCGGCAAATCCACATTGCTGGCGGCGCTGACCAACGCCCGGCCTAAGATCGCACCCTACCCCTTCACTACGCTGGAACCCAATCTGGGCGTAGCCGCGCTGGATGACTATGCCAGCGTCGTCCTGGCCGATATTCCCGGACTCATCGAGGGAGCACATCTGGGATTGGGATTGGGCTATGAGTTCCTGCGCCACATTCAGCGCACGCGGGTCCTGATCCACCTGCTGGATGGTCTGAGCGCCGATCCGCTGGCGGATTACAGCCAGATCAACAGCGAAATGGCCTATTTCGATCCCCAACTGGCACAAAAACCGCAGGTAGTCGCCCTGAATAAGATCGATCAGCCCGAGGTCCAGGAACGTTACCCAACGCTTCGGGCGCAATTTGCCGAAAAGGGCATCGAGCTCCACGCGGTTTCGGCGCTTGCCCGCCAGGGAACGCGTCCTCTGTTGCTCGAGGCCATCCGTTTGCTACAAGAAGCACCACCCCCCTCGTTCGCGCCGGCGCTGCCGGTCTACCGTCCAAAAGCAGAAGCGCGCGAGTTCACCATCACACCGCTTGGCCCCGGCGAATGGCGACTTTCCGGCGAAGCGATCGAACGGGCCGCGGCCATGACCTACTGGGAACACGATGGCTCGGTGCGGCGCTTCCAGAAACTAATGGAACATCTCGGCGTAGACGAAGCATTGCGTCAGGCCGGGGTGCAAGAAGGCGACACCGTCTACATCGGCGATTTTGAGCTCGAATGGGTTGATTAGGCACGTTCATAGCCATCTAAAGAAGGAGAAACGACATGCCCCAGGCAATCTTTCGCTTTCCGCGAGGCTTCCTTTGGGGAACGGCGACGGCCTCGCATCAGGTAGAGGGTGAGAACACGAACAATCAGTGGTGGCAATGGGAAGAAATGGGGCGCACGCGGCATCGCTCCGGACGCGCCTGTGAATGGTGGAACGGGCGATGGAAGGAGGACTTCGATCGCGCTGCCGAGACCGGACAGAATGCCCATCGTTTTTCGATCGAATGGAGCCGCGTTCAGCCTACTCCCGATCGCTGGGATGAGGACGCCATCGAACACTACCGGCAAATGGCTCGCGGCCTCTATGAGCGCGGCATGATGCCGCTGGTGACCCTACACCATTTCACCGATCCCTTGTGGCTGACAGAACAGGGCGGCTGGGAGCAGGAAGGGGTCGTTCAGCGATTCGAGGCCTACGTGCGTCGGGTGGTGGAAGCGCTCAAAGACTACGTTACGCTCTGGTGCACGATCAACGAGCCGAACGTCTACGCCTTGAGCGGGTATGTCAACGGCACGTTTCCGCCGGGAAAACACGATCTAAAACTGGCGATGCAAGTGATGGCCAACATGATCCGCGCCCACGCCGCCGCCTATCGTGCCATTCACCAAATCCAGCGCGAAGCACGCGTGGGATACGCCCTGCACTACCGTCCGATGGTAGCCCGGCACCCGTGGTCGCCGCTGGATGCGCTGATGCGCTCTATCCGCTACCAGGGTGTGAACATGGCCTTCCCTTCGGCCATCTCGGAAGGGGTGATGCGCTCGCCGATAGCAAAGGTTCGCATTCCAGAAGCACGCGGTACACAGGATTATCTCGGCATCAATTACTATACGCAGGACACGGTCTGGTTTAACCCAGGAAAGCCGGCGGAACTGTTCACCGATAGCGGATTTCCGTCTCAGGCCGATCTGAGCGATACCGGCTTCATCGCCAACATCCCAACGGGATTGTTCGACACGCTAAAATGGGCAGTGCGCACCTACCCCGACCTGCCGATCCTGATCACCGAGAACGGCGTAGAAGATGCTGACGATCACATGCGCCCACGCTACCTGGCACAGCATATCCATCAGGTCTGGCGGGCGATCAACTTCAACTGGCCGGTGAAATGCTACTTTTACTGGACGCTGGTGGATAACTTTGAGTGGGAACGCGGCTGGACACAGCGTTTTGGGCTTTGGGCGCTCGATGTGGAAACACAAAAGCGTACCAAGCGCCCTTCCGCCGATCTATACGCCGAAATTTGCCGTGAAAACGGCCTTTCTTCGGAGATGGTTGCCCGTTACTGCCCGGAAGTGACGGAGAAACTCTTCCCATGATCCGACCTGCTTTTGCCGATGCGGTTGTCGTTTGTCGTCCGGCGCTGCCGCTGGATACAAAAAACATTCTCGATTTCACCCGCTTCATTTGGGAAGGTCATGATTACATCCCCTACGTCTGGAAGGAGTGGCTGGCAAATACCGACGGCCTGCTGGCGGTAGCAGAATACGGCGGGCGGACGGTGGGAATGGCACGCGTGGCGCGTTTGACGGCAGATCAATGGTGGATGGAGGGTTTCCGCGTGGACCCGAAATATCAAGGCCTGCGCATCGGCTCCCACATCCACGAATATATCGACCGCTGGTGGTTGGAAAACGGCCAAGGCGTGGTGCGTCTGATGACCAGTTCGCAGCGCGTGCAGGTGCATCACCTGTGCGATCGCCTGGGCTACCGCAAGATCGCCGAGGTCACTTCGCTCGGTGCAGAGGCCCTCGATGAAAAGCACGACCTGCAACCGTGCTCACCGGAGGATACTTCCTCGCTCGCGAAAGCGCTACGTGCCGCTCCAACCGTGGCACAAACGCACGGCCTGCTGGACCTGGGCTGGCGCTTCGTCACGCCCTGCACCGAAGTGCTCCAACCTTTCTTTGCCGAAGCGGGCATCCTAGAATGGCGCCGGGGCGAAGGCTACCTTGTGACCTGGGAAGAACGGGAGGAGGAAGAACCTACCTTGAGCCTGGGCCTGGTGGCCTGTGAATGGGAGGCCCTGCCCGATCTGCTGCGCGCCGCCCGTGCGCTGGCCGCCGAACGTCACCTGAAACGGGTCACTTGGCTGGCGCCGCGCCAACCTGACGTGATCCGCCTGGCCGAGGCCGCCGGTTTCGTTTCCTTGTGGGAAAATAGCGGCTATATCTACCAAAAAGAGCAAAAGGGAGCTTGATCGCTACAAAGCGAACAATCCGTGCCGATCCGTAGCATCCGCGCTTACCCGTGTCCGATTCCACAGAGCGTGGGAGCCGGCAGCCGCGGTCTATTATTTACTTCTCCAGTGCGCGGGCAATGGAATCAGAGAGCTCATCCAGCTCGGCAACTTCTGCCTCACTCAGTCGCCAACCTGCCGCGCCGGCATTTTGAGCGGCCTGTTTTGCATTTTTCGCGCCGGGGATCGGTAAGGCTCCTTTGCAGATCAGCCAATTCAATGCCACCTGTGCCGGGGACCTGCCGGCGTGTTCGCGTCCGATCTCGGTCAAACGCTCGATCAGGGGCGGCAGAAGAGCGAGCAAACGGCGATAGCGCGCCCCTCGCACCCCAGGTGGCGGATTCTGCGGGCCGTATTTGCCGGTGAGCAAGCCCATCTCCAGTGGGCTATAGGCGATCAGGCGCACCCCCAGTTCTTTACAGCGCGCCAGCAAACCGTCCTTTTCCACGCGTCGGTCCAGCAGGCTGTATTTCACCTGATTAGAAGCCAGGGTCAGACCATGGCGCTGCAGAGCGGCATAGGCCTGCATCATCTGACTCAGGTTATAGTTTGAAACGCCAACGGCTCGCGTCAACCCCTGTTCGACCGCTTCGGCCATGGCATCCATCCAGGTTTCGATCGGGACGGGCGGAAACGGCCAGTGAATTTGATACAAATCCACCTGCTTCAAACCCATGCGCTCTAGACTATGACGGAGACTACGAAGCAGAGATCGGCGCGAAAGCCGCCAGGGAAAGGGCATAAACTTGGTCGCCACCAGGATGGGTTCTTCGATCTCTTTTAAGAACGTGCCGAGCAAACGCTCGGAGCGCCCGTTTCCATAAACTTCCGCCGTATCGATAAAGCGCACCCCTTCCTGTACCGCTGTCAAGAATGCCTGACGAATTTCGTTCTCATCATACCCGTGACCGAATTGCCAGATAAAGCGATCCCCCCATTGCCAGGCCCCCAGACCGATTTCAACTGCGTGAAGAAAGCGAACAGAATCAGGAATTGCGGGAGAAGACATATGCCCTTCCAAAAGAGTGAGGTGCAAAAGCCATAGGCCCCTTACCGGGGCAAATTATACATCAGTTATCCATGCCTTCTGGAGAATCTTTCAATTGTCATCGGCACTTTTTCGCCTATCGGTTGGAAATCCAATTCGCGGAGATGGTGAGATCAGAACTCGCGCCCTATGCCAATGCACGCAATGTTACCGCTCTGAATAAGGAACAAACTATCCGGTTAAAGTGTCGAAAGCCTTGGGAGCATGCCAAGTTTTTGAGAATCTATGCAGGTGAATTGAATACAGGTCGACCCTGTAGACAGTACGGTGCTCACCCGATGGCACAATCCCATCCTGTGGTCAAGGCTGGGGTAAAATACTTCTGTAAGATTCGCATCCACCATATTCCTGAGATGGGTTCGGAGGTCCAAAATGAAAATCCTTATCGCCGGCGGCAGCGGTTTTTTGGGCAGCGCTCTGACGCGCTCCCTGCTTGCAAAAGGACATCAGGTTTGGGTGTTAACCCGGCAGGAAAAGCCTGCGGCAAGCACAACGCCGGTTCGATTTCTACGCTGGGATGGAAAAACCACCCAGGGATGGGGGGCAACGATCAACGAAATGGACGCGGTGATCAATCTAAGCGGCGAAAGCCTGAGCCATTGGCCGTGGACAGAGACCCGCAAAAAACGCTTCCTCGAAAGTCGCATCCTGCCGACGCGCGCCCTCGTAGAGGCTATTCAACAGGCCGAGCGGCGACCGAGCGTCTATTTTCAGGTTTCCGGCATCAATCACTACGGGCTCCGTGGCGAACCCGCCGATGAACAAACGCCCCCAGGGGATGATTTTCTGGCGCGCTTGACCGTTGAGTGGGAAAATGCCTCCCGTCCCCTCGAAGCGCTAGGGCTACGGCGCATCGTGGGGCGACTGGCCGTGGTGCTCGATTGGCACGGGGGAATGCTTCGGCTAATGGCCTTGCCGGTGCGCCTTTTCTTCGGCGGGCCGATCGGCCGCGGCGATCAGGCCGTGCCCTGGATTCATCTTCAGGATACGATCGGAGCGATAGAATTCCTGCTTTTTAACGAAACAGCCCAGGGCGTCTACAACCTGATTGCGCCCCAAGCTACCTCGAATGCCGAATTCATGCGCACCCTGGCACGCGTCCTGCGCCGACCCTACTGGTTACCAACTCCGGCTTTTCTGCTGCGCCTGGTGCTCGGCGAAATGAGCGTGCTCATCACCGAGGGGCGCTATGCTCAGCCGCGGCGCCTACTCGAAGCCGGGTATTCGTTCCGCTATCCAACGCTGGAAGAAGCGCTACGAGCGCGTTAACCAGCGATGGGCCAGGATCACCACGCTCAATACAATCTGGACGATCAAGAACAGCAACCCCAAAGGCCACCAGCCGGCCAGAGCTGCCAAGAGCGCCAAGGCTGTCACCAGCGCCAAAGAGCGGAACATCAGCACTTCCTGGGACGTGTTCAGATCATCCATCTTTGCCAAGCGCGGCAAAAGCAACACCCCAACCAGCAAGATCCAAAGCGGCAAGAGAACGCTTCCGCTTCCCGGAAGGTTCAAGACCAACACGCCACAGGTTGCCTGCGCCATAGGCCCCAGGTAGGTGGGATAGCGATAGGCGCGGGCAAAAATGAACAGCCCCAGGTCAAGGTTTTGTTTCGCCGAGATCGTCCAGGTAACCTGCTTTTCTTCTCCCGGCGCGAGGGAAATCACCTTTCGTTCCGAAATCAACGGACCGGGAGAACTGATCTCGATTCCTACCATCTGCCGCAACGGAGTCTGGCCAGGATTGCGGATCTTCAAGCGAAGCTCGGCCTGCTCCCGATGGGTCATCAGCCGCGGGCAGGAAAAATCCTGCAGAGGACGATCGCTGTAGTGGGGAAACCCATAGAAGCTGGCCTCGATCTGCGCCCAGGTCAGCCCGGCAGCCAACACAAAGCCCAAGAGAACCCCAAGCGCGAAAAGGACGTTTTGCCGTTGCATTGTCATGTGCACCATTTTTAAATTTGTTTATACAACTTGACACATTTTGTTGTTTATGCTATCTTTCCAATTACTACACAACTCAGAGGGAATCCCATGATCCACGAACGCATCTCCGAAAACGTCTACTGGTTTCAAAGTGAAATCTATGCGCAGGTGACAGCCGGTGTCGTGACCGGCCAACAATGGGCTGTGGTGATCGATACCCTGGCCCTACCGGAAGAAACCTTGCAAATGCGCGAATTCATCGAGCACAATCTAGGAATGCCGGTCAAGTACGTGATCAATACCCATTATCACGCCGACCATAGCTGGGGAAACGCTTTCTTCCCCGGCGCTACGATTATAGCCCATACCGAATGTTATCGCCTACTGGCCACGCGCGGCAAAGCCTCGCTCGAAGCCGCTCAAAAGCAAGGACCGACCTATCGCAATCTCAAATTGGTCCTTCCCCATGTGACGTTCTCAAGCGGAGAACTTACCCTCCGGGTAGGCAAAAAGCATCTGTATATTTTTCCTACGCCCGGTCACAGCGCGGATGGCATATCTGTCCTGGTGGATGATGACAAGATCCTCTTTGCCGGTGATGCTTTCATGCCACTCCCCTACATCGTAGACGGAGATATCGAAGCCCTCACCGCCTCGATCCGCCGCATCGGACGCATGGAACTGGAAAACATCATCCAGGGACATGGAGAGATCATCCTGCGCGGCGAAATCGCCGACGCCGTGAAGGAAAATCTCGCCTATCTTTCCAACATCAAAAAAGTGGTAAAAGCCGCCATGCGCCGACGATCCCCTCTGGAATACCTCGATTCGATCGGCATCGAGGCGTGCGGTAAGAGCCGCGTCTACCTGGGAGGGTTGGTAGAGCAGCTCCATAAACGCAACTTGCGCGCCCTATATCAGCGCATGGCGACGCAAAAAATGCAACCGGCCGATTAATGCTGACTTGAGCCGCCTTGCTTCTTCCAGGGTCGCCAGCCGTGAAAGCGCTCCCGTCCTTCGCGGAGCGCTTTAATGTTTGGACGGAGCGCCCAGAGCAAAAGCCCCTCGGCAATCACCCCATAGAGCACATATTGCCACGGGGCGGCACCCTGTAAAGCCCGCACCAGGAATACCAGGGCGGCGATCAAGGCAACGCTCATGGTGGTGATGGATGCATACCCGATGCCAAAAAAGATCACCGCTCCCAGCGGAATGATGATCGCCAAAGACCACGGCCACAGGCCGAAGGCGCCTCCCGCGCATGGAGCCCCGCCGGCTCCTCCCCGCAAGCGCCATTTCCCGTTTTCGCCGCGTTCCAGCATGAAGATCGAATAATTATGGCCCAGGATGGCCGCCAGGGGAGCCAGGATGTGAATCCAGGGGTTATCCGTCACGGCGCGTGCCAGCCACACCGTAGACGCCCCCTTGAGAATATCCAGGATCGCCGTCGTCAAACCGGCCGCGAAACCGGCCGCACGCATCGCGTTGGTACCGCCGGTGCGTCCACTGGCGATCTGACGCACATCCTTCCGTGTGGTCAACCAGACCACAATCCAGCCAAACGGAATGGCACCGATGAGATAGGACAAGAGGACCACAAGCCCCTGCAACCACATGTTTCCTCCAAAAAGAGTTTTAGGATTCCTCGATCAAAAGCTCAACTTCCGTAACCTTCCCGGCTTCGATCCGAAAGCCGCGGGCAATCCAGCCATCTGCCTGAGGCGCCCAGATCAAATAGACAACCGGATAGGCCGCCTCGCGGATATCGATCGACGAAGGGAACGGCGAGCCCTGGGGATGGGAGTGAAAAATTCCCACCAGTTCCATGCCGGCCGCCTCAATCGCCTCGAAAACCTGCAGCTGCTCCGCTCCATCCAGGCGATAGCGCACCGGACTTTGAGCCGCGTTCTGCATGAGAAACACCTTTTCCACCCGATCGTTTCTCCCTGCCAGCAATCCGCACGCTTCGAGTGGCGCCTGAGCACGCACATGGCGTTCCATCGCCTGCCAATGTTCTTTTTGCAGCCTTAGCGATTGAGCCATAGCGCCAATCCCCAACTCCCTAAAACGATCCACACTGCCTCTACCACCGTCCAACGGGAGAGATTCCCCTCCACCAGCGCCACTGCCGTCGAGAAAAGTCCATAAAAGGAGCCGGCCAGCATTAACCCGAAGGGCGTGACGGCAAGAGGCCAATAATGCAACGGCGCGGCAATTTGCAACACGAGCAAGGCCAACCCAAGCGACCAGTATAGCTCCCAACGTTGCGGCAGGTAGAGGCGAAACAGGCGCAAGGAAAGCAGAAATGTAACCAGCCCCAGCGTGGGCAGTAAGAGTGCCAGTCGCATGGAAACAAAGCGCAGCGAGCTGGCAATCAGCAAGAACAGGATCACCCCCAAAAGGGTCAAACCACCGCTCGCCAGCGGAAAGAAAGGGGCCGCGGAATCCAGAGTAATAAATTCGGCGGTGAAAACCAGCGCCAGCAGTACAGCGCCAAAGAGAAAAGCCGACCACCACAAAATCCCGCCGGGAATGAACGGCAGGATGCCCCCTAAGGCCAGCGTCGTTAGAAACGGAAAAAGGAGATGGGGGAACGTATTCCCCTTTGCCAACGGGTGAGAACGGATGAGCCAATCCATCCCGGCGGCGGCCAGGCCGGCGACGATCAACGTCACCCCGGCGCGCAGGCTGATCGGTTGCGCCAAATAGAAGCCCGGCAACTGAACGGTGAACGTGAACGTCGCCAGCGGCAGCCATTGAATCAGCGCCAACGGCAAAAGCACCAGGATCAACAGGGAGCGTAAACGTTCGCCAAAGGCGATAGGAAACCGGTCTTCGGTGCTCATTCCTTTTCAGGGACGTAGGGATGACGCAAGCTCACCGGTTGAGCGGCACGCACGCGTAAATTCAGCATCTCGACAAACACCGAAAAGCCCATGGCAAAGTAGATATACCCCTTCGGGATGTGCTGGTGCAACCCTTCCACCACCAAGGTGAAACCGATCAGCAGCAAAAAGGCCAGCGCCAGCATCTTGACGGTGGGATGTCGTTCCACAAAGGCGCTGATCCACCCGGCGGTGAAAAGCATGCCGATCGCCGCCAGGATCACGGCGATGATCATGATCGGAATCTGCGTCACCATCCCCACTGCCGTGATCACCGAATCCAGCGAAAACACGATATCCAGGAACATGATCTGGATCACCACGCTCCAGAAAGCCGGTCGCACCTTTGCCGAAGCATGACCTTCCACGCCCTCCAGGCGTTGGTGGATCTCATAGGTGCTTTTCCAGATTAGGAACAGACCACCGGCAAAAAGCACCAGATCGCGCCCGGAGACCTCAAATCCAAAAACACCGAAAAGAGGCTCTTTTAGCCCGATAATCCAGGAAATCGAGAGCAGGAGCAAAATACGCGTGATCACTGCGGCGGCAATGCCGGCCTGCCGGGCTGTTTTTTGTTGGGAGGGCGGTAACTTAGAGGCCAGGATGGAGATAAAGATGGCATTATCCACGCCCAACACCAGTTCTAGCGCCACCAGCGTGATCAGCGCAATCCAGCTTTGAGGCTCGAAGATCCATTCCATGTTAGAACTCCAGGCTCTCACCGGGTTTGAGCACCACCACGCGCGTGCCGGTCTCGGCTTCGACCTGCTTGGCCCAAGCCTGCACATCCTGCGCGATCAGCGGCCAGGTATTGTAATGAATCGGCACCACCACCTTGGGCTGGAGCAACTTCACGGCACGCAAAGCATCCGCCGGCCCCATGGTAAAGTTATCCCCGATCGGGATCACCGCCACATCTAACCCTTCCTCCCCGATCAGCTTCATATCGCCGAACAGGCCGGTATCCTGGGCGGTGTAAATTTTGCGTCCATCATTCGTGGTGAGCAGAAAACCACAGGGATTGCCGCCATACGAACCATCCGGCAGCGCCGAACCGTGGATCGCAAAGGTCAATTTCAGGTAGCCGAAGGGATGCCGATAGCCGCCACCGAGATGTTGGGGATGGACTTTTTCCACACCTTGAGCGCTCAGCCAGTTGACGATCTCAAAATTGCTGATCACCGTGGCGCCGGTGCGTTTGGCGATCGCCACCGTATCGCCGACGTGATCACCATGCCCGTGCGAGACCAAGATGTAATCGGCCTCCACCGCGTCCGCACCGACGGTCGCCGCCGGGTTACCGCTGAAGAACGGATCGATCAGCAGGCGATAGCCGCCGGTCCGAATGCCCAGTGTAGCATGTCCATACCAGGTGAGCTGATTTGACATAGACACCTCCTGACAGACTAGAAAAGAATCGAATCCGATACTAATGATACCCGGAAGGAAAAAATTTAGCAATCATCCCTCTCCGCAGCGAGGGCTTTGTATTCTAACATGCCGAAGAGAACGGATAGGCTGTACAGGATTGACTCTACCGTAAAAACCATGTTTTAGCGCAAGTGCTTTATCGGATAGGACACGGATGAACGCGGATGACACGTATAAAAAAGCACAACAAGGCGTTTCGGCAAATTTGTTTTGTATACCAGACACCGAGCACGGTGTACTTTGCAGATTTGCGCTGAAAACGATGGAAAACTCTGGCGTTGTTTTAGTTGGTGGGATCACCACTGCCTACTTTTCAGAGGATACAGCAGTTGATCTGATAATGATTGGAGCCCGGATCGTTGCAGAATCTCACTTGGCCGCAGTAATCTGTCTCAGAGCAGCCGCCGTACTTGCCTTTATCGCAGGTGCAGGCCGACCACGGCTCCCAGCCGCCATCACTGCATTTTTTGTCTCTTCCAGGAGTTGGGTTGGTGACATAACATCTGCCGTTTATGCATACAGCACTACAGTTAGGTATGCAGTTTGGACACTTACATACCTTTTCTTCACACTGAGCAGTACTAGAGCAAGGTTCTCCTGCTGTTGTTGGTACTGGCGTGTTGGTGGGGACACCTGGACCACTACCACCACCGCCTGCGGGAGTGCTGGTGGGAATATAACAATTAACCTCATAACATTCACCATCAATTAGTGCACAAGTGCAATTACCACTCCAACCAGCAGGGCAAGAACAAGTACCGGTACATTGTCCGTAAGAATTAAAACTACAACCAGCATATGTTGGGGATTTTAGGGAAGTTAGAAAGAATAAGATTATGATAAAAATAAAATAGAAACCTACAAATTTTAGGAATCTTTGTATATAGATACATCATATGAGAAAAAGAGATAAAAATCAAGATCAAGCTATTTTTCTAGGCCAAGAAGCTCAAGGTTATTATTGACAAACTGATATGGAACTCCTGCAAAAAGTATCAGTTGGGCTTTATCAGGAAGAGGGACATACAATTCTGCAGGACCATCTTTTCGTTCATTATCATTCCAACCTAACTGGGTCTCTTTGTAATTAAACAACTCTTTAAGAAGATAGTAGCCATCGTTGTCTGTCATCTTTTCTACCGGATTATTGCCTTCTAGCTCAAGCAAGCCTTCTAGGCCGGGAAAATCAGAAAAAGAGTAATCTCTTCGAAGAGATTTAAAAATTACAAAATCACAATCGGTGAAAACCTTAGGGTCAGTGTAGATAATAGGAGTAAGAAAGATAGTAAAAGCCTTTCCAAGCCGTTCTGTAGTAAATTTAGCGTTATAAGGGAAAAATCTTGGATAAACTTTTAACATAAATTCTATCTGGTCGCCACGGAGGTTTGCAATATCCGCGGCAACCCAAAGTATTTTTACGTTTTTTGGATCGCTAATATCTATAGGCTTGTCAACGGCTTCTTGGGTGTTTTGCGGGTCATACAAAATCTGAGGCGCAACCCAAAGCTTAGCGCCAGTTGCCGGATTGATCACCCGAAAAGCATACGGCAAAACCGGCTGGCCAAAAGGAAGCTCTTCCCAAAGGATTCTCTGACGGAAATAGGCATAGCGATAATTCTCTCCGGCTTTATCTTGGATGTTGTTAAATTCTATCCAGATATAATGAAAAGGTGAGATTTTGTCGGAGGGGATATACCAGATGGGCGCAGTTTTATCGGTTGGTGAAAGCTTAAAGGTAGCATACCTATCGTTTGTATAGACAGGAGCTTCGGCGTCTTTGAGGTCGGGGTAATTGAGGAAAAAGGCAAAGTGAGCCGTGCCGTCGTTTATCGCCGAAAGGGGGATGACAGGGGCTTTTTCCCAGAATTCGTTGAGGCTTTGGCATTCGGCAAGGGAAAACGGGCGGTAGTTTTCAAGATTGTGGATTTCTTTGGTGAGGGGGTTGACGAAAAAGACTTGGCCGTCTTTGCTTACAAAAACGGGAAGGTCGATCTTCCGGCCGTATCGGTCATGGGCAAGCGGCGGGTGGATGGAAAGGGGCATGGCCTCCAGGCGGACTTCATAGGATGACGCAGGTTCCGGAGTCTCGGTTGGGGTCGGCGTTTCTCCCGAAGAGGGCGGCACAAGCACGCGCCGGAAGCCCAGATTGACGGCAAATCCTTGCGGATCGAGTTCCACGGTGGTCGGTTCGTAAAGGCCTCGGCCGTTTTCGTCTACGCCGACAAGTTTCTGATAGGTCAGGGTGAAAGTTTGGGTTTCTGGGTTGAAAAGGATATATGAGCGGATATCAGCAGGAATTTGGGATTCAGAGGTGAAGATGCGCATGCCAAGCCGATCCATGGCCTGGAGAACGTTGCGAGGGATCAGGGCTCTGGCCTGCTCTTCCGGACGCGGGGTGAGAGTAAGGGTAGGGGTCGGTGTTTTGCGGATGGGAGTGAAGGTTGGCGGTGGAGGGGTAGAGGTAGTGGTAGGTGTCGTAAGGTCTACGGTCAACGGTCCACCGTCTCCGGTCGGCGCGGCGCAGGCAGTGAGGAGGGTGAGCAGGGCGAGGATCAGAAAGAAGCGGGGCATCAGGGGACTCCTTTCTGGGAAATTGAGAGGGGATGGGTATATTGTACTCTGGATGGGAGAGGGCGGGAGAATGGGAGAACGGGAGAGGAGGAGAGCGGGAGAACGGGAGAGGAGGAGAAGGGGAGAAGGGAGAAGGGAGAAGGCTACGGTCCACGGTCTGCCGTCTACGGTCGATAATGGCACAGGCTAAAGCGCAGTGCCACGCTTCCCTAACCCCTAATCTCCCCGCGGCGGCACAGGATAAATCTTGGTGCTACGGGAGGGCACAGGATAAATCCTGATGCTACGAAGTTGTATCTTTCTGCACCCGACACACCAGTCCCTTCAGATAGGCCGATTCCGGGAAGTGCAAGGCGATGGGATGATCGGCATCTTGGAAGAGAAAGTGTAAGATTTGGGCTTCCACGCCGGCATCCAAAGCGGCGGCGGCGACGATCTTCTGAAACAGGGCGGCATCCACACCGCCGGAGCAGGAGAAGGTCACCAGCCAACCGCCAGGACGCAGCAATTTGAAGGCCAGCAGATTGATATCCTTATATCCCCGTGCCGCTTTTTCCACTTGGGCGGCGGTCGGTGCAAATTTAGGCGGATCGAGGATGATGAGATCAAACTGCCGGTTCTGATCCCGGAAGCGGCGCAACACCTGAAAGACATCCCCCTCGAGGGTCTCTAAACGTTCTTCAGGTAAGTGGTTAAGCGCCAGGTTGATCCGCAGTTGGGAAAGCGCTTCCGCCGAGGTATCCACGGCCAACACCGAACGCGCCCCACCCGCCAAGGCATTCAGCGCAAAGCCTCCGGTGTAGGAAAAACAATCCAACACCTCCCGATCGGCGGCCAGGGAACGGACAAGCAGGCGATTCGCCCGTTGATCGAGATAGAAACCGGTTTTGTGACCACGCGCCAGGTCGACCTGAAAAAGGAGGTCATGTTCCCGGATTGTGAGGGTAGGAGGCACTTCGCCCCACAGCAGGCCTTCGCGCTGCGGCAAGCCTTCCAGGGTGCGCACTTCGGCATCGGAACGCTCATAAATGCCGCGACAAGGAATGAGTTCGACGAGCAGGTCAAGTAGGGTTTGGCGCCAGAATTCGGCGCCGGCCGTGAGAAACTGCACGACCAACACTTCGCCATAGCGATCGACGATCAGCCCAGGCAGGCCATCGGCTTCGGCATAGATCAGGCGCACGGCCTGGTGATCGAGCAGGCCGGCGGCACGGCGCTGCGCCAGGGCACGTTCGATGCGTCGGCGCAGGAAGGCGGCATCTACGGGCTGAGAGTCAAAGGTCCAGACCCGAGCACGGATCTGCGAAACGGGGCTATAGGCGGCCTGGGCCAGGAATTGCCCATCTGCGCTGCGGACTTCTACCGTTTCCCCCGCTTGTGGGGATCCAACGATCCGTTCAACCGCGCCGGAGAAGACCCAGGGATGGCGACGAAGGAGGGATTTCTCTCGACCGGGTTTCAGGAGCAGGCGATGCATTTCAGCTGGAGGATCGTTTGGCAGATTGGATCAGCAAGAGGTCGGAGATGTTTTCGCTGTTCAGCAGGCCGATCAGTTCTCCATCGCGCGTAACGGGGAGGGTATGCAGACCCGTTTCCTGAAACAAGGGGAGGACATCATTGAGGGGTTGTTGTGGATGCACTTCGACAGGGACAGCGATCATCACTTCGGTGACCGGCGCGTCCTCGCCAAGATGGGAAAGGCCTTGCGCCAGTGCTTCGCGCGTGAGCATGCCCACGACTCGTCCGTTTTCGACGATAGGAAAATCGGGTTGGGTGCCGGCCAGTAGGAGCTGAACGGCATCTTTCAGCGTGCTTTGAGGCGAAAGCACATCGTAACGGGTGAGCATCGCCTGCATCACCGGCACACCGCTCAAGGCCGCCCGGCGACGGACGAGTTCGCCTTCTTCCGTCGCTCCCAGCCAGACGAAGAGGGCGATGAACAGGAGCATGGGATTGCCGAAAATGCCCACGGCGCCGAAGAGGAAGGCCAGTGCCGTGCCGACGCGGGTGGCGATCGAGGTGGCGCGTAGGTAGTCCATCTTGAGCGCCAGCAAGGCGCGCAGCACCCGTCCACCATCCATCGGGAAGGCCGGGAGCAGGTTGAAGCCCGCCAGGAAGAGATTGACAGTCAGAACCCGAGACCAGAACGAAGAGGCCGAGATGGAAAACGGTAGTTGCAAAACGGACCACAGGAGCAGGGCGATCAGGCCATTGACGGCCGGCCCGGCGAAGGCGATCCACAGTTCCTGGAGGGGTTGTTCCGGGATGCGTTCGAGGCGCGCGACGCCACCGATGGGATAGAGGGTAATATCACGGGTGCGCACTCCATAGCGGCGCGCCATCAGGGCATGGCCGAACTCGTGAAGCACCACGCAGGCAAAGAGGACAAGGATAAACAGCACTCCCTGCAGAGCGCTATTCAGAGAACGCGAACGTAGAAAATCGCCCAGGCCAACCCAAACGATCAGCAGCCAAAAGGTGGGATGAATATAGACGCCTATGCCGAAAACGCGGGCAATGCGGACCATGCGCCCTCTTCTCTCAGGCGATGATGCCTATCTTGCGGCCGGCCTCGGCGATGACTTCAATGGCATGTTCAATATCTTTGGGATCGTGTGCGGCGGTGACGGTGGCACGCAGGCGCGCCAAGCCCTCCGGCACGGCCGGGGAAACGACCGGCAAGACGAAGATATCGTGGTGTTGGCATTCGCGCGTCATCATAAAGGCGCGCTCATCCGAGCCGCAGAGCACGGGGACAATTGCCGTTTGGGTGAACATGGTATCAAAGCCGGCCGATTTCAGCCCCTGGATGAAGATTTGGGTGTTTTCTCGTAAGCGCTGGATACGCCAGGGTTCATCTAGGATCACCTTGAAGGCCTCGTTGGCCGCCGCCGCCTGGGCCGGTGGCAAGGCTGCCGAAAAGATATAGGCGCGACTGGCGTGGCGCAGGTAGGTGATCAGTTCCTTTTTGCCGGCCACGTAACCGCCCACGGAGGGGATGGTCTTGCTCAGGGTGCCCATCTTGATATCAATGGCATCTTCCAGGCCAAAGTGTTCTTCGATGCCACGACCGGTCTCGCCGAGCACGCCCACGGAATGGGCCTCGTCGATCATCAGCCAGGCGTTGTACTTGCGGCAGAGTTCGACCATGCGCGGCAAGTCGATGATATCGCCATCCATGCTGAAGACGGCATCGGCGATCACCAGTTTGGCGGCATCCGGCGGCACCTGCTGCAGACGACGTTCCAGGTCCTCCATGTCGTTATGGCGGAAGCGGCGGAATTCGGCGCCGGACATCAGACATCCATCCACGATGGAAGCGTGGTTGAGCTTATCCGAGAGGACGTAATCGCCGCGGCCCATGAGGGTGGAGATCACGGTCAGGTTGGTGGCATAACCGGAAGAGAAGGTGATGGCAGCTTCGGCATGTTTGAAGGCGGCGATCGTTTCTTCCAGTTCCTGATGGATGGTCAGGGTGCCGGCCAGGGTGCGCACGCCGTGCGTGCCGCTGCCGAAACGATCAATGGCATCTTTTGCCGCCTTATTGATGCGCGGGTGACCGATCAGGCCGAGGTAGCTATACGAGGCATACATGCCCATCTCGCGGCCATTCACCAGCACGCGCGCCCCTCCCTTGATCTCCTGAATGGGCTGGTTGTAAAAATAGAGGTCCAAGTCCTTCAGGCCCTGGACGCGCTGATTCATGGCACGGATGCGACGCATGACGCTATCATCGGCAGTATTAAAATCCATAGGTTCCTCCTGGAGAAATGTGCCGGTAGTGTGATGGTGTCATCGGTGCAGTATACCACATCAGGATAGTTGGCGGAGCATTTGTTTAAGTGGCAGGTGTGTTCGCGCTTGACGCCATCGCAATTCTATGATAAAAATTGCAACATCATAAATAAAATTAATTGATTATGATATTTTCTGACAAACTAAGAAAAATTTCCACTCCCACTTTGAGGATCAACCATGCTCCATAAGCGTATCCAACTAGGCCTTGTCCATGTGGCTGTAGCCATGACCCTGGTTCCGATCAACAGTACGTTGAACCGGATCATGATTCGAGAACTGGCCATCTCGGCTACCCTTGTGGCCGTTCTGGCCTCCTTACCCTACTTGTTTTCTCCGCTTCAGGTGGCGATCGGCGCTTTTTCCGACCGATATGCTCTGTTCGGGTTGCGACGCACGCCGTACATCGTAGCCGGTTTGCTCCTTTGCGTCGCCGGTGTGCTGATCTCTCCCTGGGCCGCCTTTCAGATGGCGGAAGGCGGAATCGGCGGTGTCTTTTTCGGTTTGTTGCCGTTCCTGGGATGGGGCATGGGCTACAACCTGGCCAGTGTGTGCTATCTGGCGTTGGCTTCGGAAATTTCCGGCGAAGAAGGGCGCTCGAAGACGGTTGCAGTGATGTGGTTCATGATGATCATCGGTATCATCCTGACTGCTTTCACCCTCAGCCGCTTACTGGACCCATACACTCCCGAAACGCTCAACACCGCCTTCCGTTGGGTGGGCGTGACGGCGCTCTTCCTGGGACTGCTGGCGCTGATCGGCCTGGAACCGCGGGGAGAACGCCGATCGAAGGTGGAGGAGAAACCTTCCATGCGTGAGGTGCGTAGTGCCATCCTTTCCAATTCTCAGGCACGGCTTTTCTTCATTTACCTATTCCTGTTGCTCGTTGCGCTCTTAGGGCAGGATATCTTGTTAGAACCTTTTGCCGCCGAGGCCTTTGATTGGAGTGTCTCACAGACCACCCGCCTGACCTCGATCTGGGGTGGATTTAGCCTGCTGAGCATCCTTTTTGCCGCTTTCCTAGAAAAACGGCTTTCGCGACGCGGTGCTGCGCAGATCGGCAACTTGGGCGCGTTGGGTGGATTCATTTTGATACTCGGCGGTGGCATGTTCGGTTTGGAACGCGTTTTCTATCTGGGCGTGATCCTGTTGGGAGCCGGAACCGGCCTTTCCACCGTCACCAACCTGGCCCTGATGTTCGATCTCACGCTGCCCGGCCAGACCGGCCTATTCATCGGTGCCTGGGGGTTTGCAAATGCCCTCTCGCGGCTAACGGGCTCGCTGATGGGCGGAGCGGTGCGCGACCTGGTAACAAACCTCAGCGGAAACGCGCTGATCGGCTATAGCATCGTCTTTGCGCTGGAGGCGATGATGTTGCTGATGGCCATCCTGGTGTTCGGCAAGATCAGCGTGCAGGCGTTCCGCCGTCAGGCGATGCAACTTTCAACGGTCGAGCGTGCCAGCATGAGCATGGATTGAGCAAAAAGGGAACGGCCGGCACGAGAGACCTTTGGCTTACTCACAAGCCGACAAAGTATGGTATACTGCCTTTACCACTCTGGAAATCAGGAAAGTAACTATGGACGATCGCATTACAATTATCGAAGGCCCACCGCCCGTTTTTGAAGTCTTACAGGAAGCCTGGCCGATGAGCCTGTGGGAAGGGGCACGGCCGGTCACTCCGGCGCTGACCCGCCTGCGGACCTTCAACGGTGCGGCGCTGGTGGAACGATGCTATCGCGCTTGGCACAACCAGCAACCGATCCATCTTTATTATCGTGATGCAATGGGATTGGAGCAAAGTGCTCCGATCCTCGCGGCGCGCTATGTGACCACTTCCGAAGGCGATGTCTTGCTATTGATCGTAGCGCTCGATCCCGAAGAATTGGAATTCGAGTCCAACTTCGGCGATGAGGGGCAGGACGATTATCCCTTCCAGGAAGGCTAACCGAGCCTGTTGAGGGGGCACAAAATCCATCCCGCTTTTGGATCTCCTATGAGCGTTCTCCTTTCTGACCTAGATCACGGCCTGCTGACCTTGACGTTCAACCGCCCGGAGCGCGCCAATGCGTTCAACCTGGAGCTGATCGCCGCTCTGCAAGAGGCTCTACGACGCGCCGAAAAGGATGAAAACGTGCGCTGCGTGCTCCTGATGGGCAATGGTCGCGCCTTCGGCGCCGGTCAGGACCTGGAAGAGATTCTAGCGGCGGCCGGCACCTCGATTCGAGAACATTTGCAGCACACCTACAACCCCTTGATCTTGCAGATCCGCCGCCTGGAAAAACCCGTCCTGGCCGCCATCCACGGCGCCTGCGCCGGGGCCTCGCTGGGGGTCGCTTTAGCCTGCGATCTCCGCCTGGCCGCGGCCGGAACGCGTTTTGTGGTCGGCTTCAACGGCATCGGCCTGGCACCGGATTCGGGGGTTTCGCTGTTGCTCCCGCTGCTGATCGGGCTCGGGCGCGCCACCTGGTTCACCTGGAGCAACGAACCTTTCTCCGCCGAGCAGGCACTGGAATGGGGCATTGTCCAAAAGGTGGTACCGGCGGAGGAATTATCGGAAGCCGCGCGCGCCGTTGCCCGTCAATTGATCGAAGGCCCACAAAAAGCGTTCGCCTTGACCAAACGCGCCTTCAATCGCGCCGTGCTCCCTCACCTGGAAGCCATCCTAGACTATGAAGCACATCTCCAGGACGTCGCAGCACGCGATGCGGAGCATGCCCAGCGCGTGCGACTCTTCCTGGAGCGGCGAAAGAGTGGGTAGGAGGAAGGACTCCTCCTACCTTCGTTTATGGCACCCAGTTGGAAAGCACGTTAACCACCAGGTCCGGATTCTGGGGGTCATTCGTCTTCAAATGGACGGCGAAGTTGTGCATGCCTTCCATACCGGCGTGCATCATGAAAACTTCTGAACGGATCACGGTGCTCTCACCGGGTTTGAGGACCATCGAACCGATGGTCAAGCGAGGCGGTCAACAGCCCTCCAGCACTTCGATGTAGGGCAATTCTTTGAATCGCAAGGTGCCATCCCCTGTGTTGGTGACTTTGATGGTGAAAGTCAGCTCGGTGTTCAATTTCACGTCACCGAAATCAATTCGCTGGGGATCAACCGTCAGCCTGGGAGTCCCGCCTTCTTCCCCGGACCAAAAGATAGCAAAGAAGATCGCGAGGACGAGAAGCAGGCCTCCTGCAATGAAAAGCCAGAGAGGCACAGATTTTTGTTGCTTGCGGTGTTTCTTTTTGCTCATTTTGGCACTCCTTGAAACTCGAATGGAAAAGTATAAAGATAGTCAACCAGCGCCCAGGTTTGCTCTGGAGTAAGCAGAGGTCCCCAGGCGGGCATTCCCGTACCCATGCCACCGCGCAGGATTTTGCCCTGCAAGAGTGCCGGACTGGCACCCAGCATACTCGAAAGATCGGTAAATGCGGTAGGGACCTGTTGCATGCCTTCCGAGGAGAACGAAGGAGAAACAGGTGATGTGAACGCCTGAGCAAAGACGCCATCGCCGGCGCCGCTTTCTCCATGACAGGCGGCACAGTTACGGGCGTAGAGCCTAGCTCCCTCGGAAAGCGTTTGTGGTGAGGTGTTGCTCTGCCAAAGATAGGCCACCACATCCCAACGTTCGGCCGGTGAAAGCGGCAGGGAAGCGAGCTGTTCAAAAATTTGATAGGGCGAATGGGCGCGATACTCTTCGGGAGATAGCGAAAGGTGGAATGTTTTCGCCAACGGGGCGCCTTTGGCCGCCGAAGGCCGGGTTGCCGGCGGGAAAGGAATTGCGTGCGGAGCATCCAAGTCCAGGCCGAGGCTAACGTACAGGGGCGGAGGAGCAGGCTCAGGGTCCGGCAAAGAACCGCCGGCGCGCACCTCAATGGTGCCGCGCATGCGCCAGTGATTCGGTCCACACCAACGGGTGCAGTAAAACGTATACGTTCCGGGTTTCTCAAAGTTCAGAACCACTTCGGTAACCTGACCGGGAAGCACATCTACTTCCGGCATGCTTTGTTGACCGATGGCGAAACCGTGCATGACATCATCGGAAGTCAGGCGCAGGCGCAGAGGGCGATTGACTTCTGCTTGGATGACAGCCGGCGACCAGCCACCGTTCTCCGGCAGGCGCGCATGGAGCATGGGAGTGTTTTTCCTAAGGAGGATGGGAACCCCAACCACCCCTGCCAGCCAAACAGCGATCAAAAAGTGTATCCAAGTTTTTCTCATAGTAACAGCCAAAGCATCAGTGAGGTCAGGGCGGCATTGTAGGCGAGAGCGGGATACGGACGAGATGTTTCTTGATCGGCGAGGGTATAGAGTGTGCGGGCCGACCACAGGAAACCGCCCAATAGCACCGCTATCTGAAGTGCAGGGAGCAAGGAAGGGAAAAACGGCGACCAGCCTGAATGCGCACTTCCAAACAAATTCCACCCCAGGGCAAACGGATCGGAAAGGGTGGTGAGAACATAGGAGAAATTGGTCAAGACGAACGAGAGGCTAAAAGCGATCCAGAAGGCTAACCCTAACGGGATGAGCGCGAGCGAAAAATGTGCCAGCGTTTTCGCCTGCGGCAGATGAAAGGGGCGTCGCATGAGCGTTAGCGAGAATAACAGCGGCAAAAGCAGGAAGGTGAAGCCCAGAAACGCCAGAAGGTATATCGCCCAAGCGGTGGAGCCGATGGCATAGGCCGCCTCCTTGAGCCCACCCCAGGGTCCCAACCAGGTGGCGGCATAGAAAAGCGCGGCGCCGATCATCAGGAACGCTTTGAATGCCTCATCCAGGCGCGGTCGTGGAAGGGTTCCGCTCAGATCGGCGCCGAAGGGGCGGAGGCGAAGGGCGATATTCTCATGGGGGCAGGTGCGCAGGCACTCCAGACACAAACCACAATACGTGTTTTTGCTCAAACCACCGGGAAAGACGTTCCAGGGGCATCCATACCCGTTGACCGAGCCGTTGTAGCAGGGCTTTTCACGGCAGGTAGTGCAAATTTGCTTTTCTCTGACGCGCAATTCGATCGGAGCACCCTGGGCATATAGACCAATGAAGCCTCCCACCGGGCACAGGTAGCGACAGAAGGCGCGGCGCTCGAAGATCAGGCTCAGCCCGGTAGCAAGGAACAGAAGGATCGCCAATACCAGGGCCGTGACATGAGGCGTGGTAAGCAAAACACCGCTAAAGAGTGCCAGCAATGTGAAAGAAGCGTTCTGCAACCAGATGTTTCGCAGCGCTTTCGGCCAGGGACGGTTCAGCCATCTCGGTTGCTGCGAGGGAGGTTCCAAGAATGAGCCACGCTGGATCCATTCTCCGGGGAGCGGAATCGGACAGACGCTACACCAACATCTTCCCAGGAACGGCACGGCAAGCAAGATCAACAAGGCCCACCAGAGAATCCACACAAAGACGATGGCAACATTGTGATTGCCCACCGGCGTGCTCACAAAACCGCTGACGATAGCGAAAAGGTAACCGCCCAACAGGATCAGGGAAAGCACCCATTGCGGATAGCGGCTCTTCAGCAGGGTTTTCAGGAAGGGGAAGCGCGTCAGATCGAAGTTCCGAACGGCGGGCACGCTCCGAAAGTTCGTAGAACGGGTCGAAACCAGAGCGAGGCCCACCAAAACCAGCAGTCCCAGGGCGCGATACAGGGCATCATTCCTTCCAACGGTGATCTTCCCGATCATGAAAGGATGCAAAGCGCCGCAGGTAACATTGCACCGCAGGCGGAACGTCCCCACCCGATCGGCCGTGAAAGTCAGCGTGGCAGTTTGCCCCGGTTCGGCCGTAGCAGAAACGCCGTACCCATCCACGTAAACGCCGTGCACCACATCGGTGCTGACGAGCTGAAGAACTACCGTATCCCCCACATTCACCCGGAGCTCTGCCGGCCGGTAAGCGAATTGGCCGGCCTCCAGTCGCAAGGTTTTAACCTGACCGGAAGGCGCCGGACTCGGCAGAGGCGCAAAGGCAACTGCCAGAGCACTCAGCGCAAGAAGACCCCAAAACCACCACTGCTTAAGCCATTTCATGGCATATTCGATGGGCCAAATTTGGAATAGATTCGATCGATGTACGCCTTGATCTCCTGGGGAGATTTGCCTTGTTCCTGCAAGCGCATGGCATCCAGGGTAATATCCACACAGATGGAGCATCCCAAGGCATGAGCATCGAAAATCAGGGCCCCGTTAGCGTCTTTCCCGGCAATGTAGCAAGCATAATTGGACGTGTGGCCGATCGAGCCACAGCCGCAATAGCAGGGAATCTGTTGCATTAATTCGGGATTGGCGGCGGCGAAACGATAGGCCGTCTGCACCACCGAGGGGGCCGATTGGATTTCCGCCGGCATCTGATCCAACGGCATCAGCGGAAGGTGAGAAGCATCCTGGGTGGAACATCCTGTAAACGCGCCGAAGCCGATCAGTAAAGTGAAAAGGAGCAATAGACTTTTGGCACCAGACATAAGCACCTCCAACACTTTGATCCTACCCTACCCTTTCTCCGCCGACCAGCGCCAAATGGCACAAAGGCAACAGGCTGAATGGCTGATGACAAAGATCACAATCCCCACGGCCGCTTTCGTGCCCCTTATGGCAGAAAATCACCCACGCGAGCGGCGAGGCGGACAAACAAACCGGAATCGTTTCCGGCGCGTTGTTCCCCCTCATTCGTGGTCTAGTCGCTTTCCGTCGGGTGCTCGATCTCTCCCCTCATAAAAGCATCGGGGGCCTGCTCAAAAGCCCGCAGACAGGCCAGCGTGCAAAAATAGACGCGTTCCCCGCGGTATACAGCACTGGGGTATTTTTCCGGGTCTCGAATCGTGCCACCACAGGCGGTTTTGTAAGAAGGTTCAGGGTTCATAGGCCTCAACAGGAAATGGATGTAATCAGGAGGTGTAATTTGCTTCGGGTTTTGCTTGTTCTCCTCGACAAAGCACACAGACCATCCGCCTATCATAGCGATGGCATTCTAGACTTCCGTCAAAACGTGCTGTCCTCGCGCCGGAACAAAAGTGGACTTCAGACTGCCGAGAGTTCGCCTGTGCCTTCCGCCTTCAGCGGCGCACCACAATAGGCACAGGTTTTCCATCCTGCCTTGACCGTCCGACCGCAAGACGGGCACTGGGCTGTAAGTGCCATACCACAATTCGGACAAAAGGCATAACCGCTCTCCAGCGGAAAACCACAATGGGCGCAATGCATCGCATGGGCCGAGCGGGCGGGAGGGGCAGCCTCCTGAGATTCAGCCGGATGCCCCGCGTGTCCTGAGCGGTGCATTACCAAATGCATCAGCATACAACCGCACATTCTTTGCTCCTTCTCGGAGTCTCTTGGCGCGGATTAATGATGAGCATGGTGAGAATGGGTGCTCTCATCCGCCGAGAGATACTTCTCCGGCTCCTTATCGAAAGCCCTCTTGCATCCTGGAGAGCAAAAGTAGTATGTCTTCCCTTTGTATTCCGATGTGGCCGCGGCATTCGCCGGGTCAATATCCATATGGCAAACCGGATCGTGAACAGTTCTCATAAGCACCTCTCAAAAAATTATGCCCTTGCCGCGCCTTCCCTGGAAGCGCAAGATGGCGCGCAGGGGAACAAGCCAAATGGCCTACTCACCTTCAAAGTCGCAGGGTGATCCTCGTGCCGTTGCCCGGCACCGAATCCACTTCCAAGCGCGCTCCGATCAATTCGGCCCGCTCGCGCATGCCGAGCAAACCGAAATGCCCCTGACGCGCAAAATCAGCAGGGTTCCTGGGCATCTGGAACCCGATTCCATCATCACAGATCTCCAATCGCACCTCCTGAGGGCTGAAGGCGATGACCACCTCGGCGCGGGAAGCGCGGGCATGACGCACCACGTTGTTCAGCGCCTCTTGGGCAATGCGGTAGAGCGAGATTTCGACCTCCGCAGGCAAACGGCGCTCCTGACCGAGTTTGCTGAAGGCGATCTTCAGGTGATGGTTTTGTCCCACCTCGCGCGTCAGCATCTCCAATGCGGTCACCAGCCCTAGGTCCTCCAGGTAAATCGGGCGGAGCGCACGTGTCATCCGGCGCAAATTTTCGATCGTCTGTTCAGAAAGGGACTCCAGCTCGGTCAACATGCGTTGCACCACCGGATCGGTAAGGGATTTGCGGGTAAGCTGGAGACGTTGCCTTAAAGCAATAATCGCCTGAAGGGTATCATCATGGAGCTCGCGTGCCAAGCGTGCCCTCTCCTCTTCCTGGGCGGCCGTAATGGCCCCAATGTAATCGCGCAGCCCCTCCTGGGCGGCATTGACCCTTTCGGCCATATCCACAAGCGCCCCCTGCAAATCCTGAATCTCGCGGATCCCCCCCACAGGAGAGCGGATGGCCTCAAAATTCCCCCATGCCAAGTTGGCGGCCTGCTCTCCCAAGCGCTGGAGAGGCCGCAAGATGTGGTATGTGACAAACCACAACGTTCCCACCGAAAACACCAGCGGTGGGATCAATACCAGAGGCGCCATCAACGTGATCTCCAGCCACGGATTCACCGCAATCCTCAACGTCTCTTCAGGCAATACCTGACGCATCACCCGTTCATGCAGAAAAATGCTCCCGATGGCAATGCCCAGGGAGAAGATCGTCAACGGCACGATGATCAAGGTGAAAAAGCGCAAAATCAGGCGGTTTTGAAACGGAGAAAATCTCGTCATAAAGCTACTCCTCCTGGAGCGCTCCCACCTGTGGCGGAATCAACCCCAGGGCAACCGCCCGCATCACTGCCTCGGTGCGACTAGAGGCCTGTAGCTTGGCAAAAATGCGTGCCAAATGCCCCTGCACGGTGCGATCGCTAATCCCCAGCTGCACCCCAATCGCCTTATTCGTATACCCTTTTGCCGCCAAGCGTAGCACCTCTTCCTCACGCTCGGTCAGCGCTTCCACAGGCATATGGGGCGTCTGGGCAAAGAAGCTTGAAACCAATTTGCGCGTAATGAGCGGATCCAGGACCGATTTCCCCTCATAGACCTCCTGCACAGCCCGGATCAAATCCTCGGCAGAAGCAGTTTTGAGAATATACCCATTCGCCCCTGCCCGCAACACGGCCATCGCATAGGGATCGTCATCATAAGCGGTGAGGATCAAAACACCCACCTCCGGCATCTGTTCCCGCACCCAGCGCGTCACCTCAATGCCGCTCGCTTTGGGCATCTGAATATCCAACACAGCCACATCAGGATGGTGCTCTCGAATCAACGCCTTCGCTTCTTCACCATCCCCCGCCTCCGCAACCACCTGAATATTGCTAGCATTTTCCAGCAGCTGACGAATGCCGGCACGCACCACACGGTGATCATCGGCCAGCAACACCCGAATAACCCGATCGTTTGCCTGACCCATCGGCCATCCTCCCAAGACGAAAATGAGCATCCAAAACACCATCATTTTACAAGAATTTCACCGCTCAAAAAGCGCCATCCTGCGGGAAAAAGCATAAGCAGAATGGCTTGATTCGCCGAAAGGCAACTTTCATAAAAGATTTCGGAAAACGATACCGGCCTGAGAAGCCGCCTGCCGACCGAAACTTCTCCCCCCATCTCGGCCTCTTGCCCGCCCAAGCGCGGCAACCGCACACCTGACCGCCCCGCCGCGATAACCTGACCATCCGGCGCCGGCCTTTAAGGAGCAGATTTCCCCCTCGCGCAAGCTAAGCTCATTCCGTACTCAAACGCGCCGTCGCGCCCCCATCCACGATCAGCGCCTGCCCGGTCATAAACGAAGATTGCTCCTCATCCGCCAGGAAATAAATCGCCCGCGCGATCTCGTGAGGTTGTCCAATCCGCCCGTTGACCGTCTTGCGCGCCAGGTTCTCCAACCGCTCGTGAACGGTCGTACCGCCCACATGGCCACGCTCCAGCCCGGCGCGCAACATCGGTGTATCCACCGCACCCGGCAAGATCGCATTCACCCGAATATTATCCGCCGCGAACTCGATCGCCATCGCCCGCGTCAGAGCCAGCAATCCCCCCTTGCTGGCCGCATAGGCCGCGATATTCGCCGAAGTCTGGATCGCATGGACCGAAGAAACGTTCACAATCGCCCCGCCCCCCTCGGCCTTCAGCAACGGATAGGCCAATTTCACCGCCAAAAACACCGAGCGCAAATTGGCTGCCATCACCGCATCCCACTCCTCGGCGCTGGTTTCCAGCAACGGCTTGGCGATCTGTAGCGCCGCATTGTTGATCAGCGCCTCCAGCGAGCGAGTGAACCGCTGCACCTGCTTAAAAATGCTTTCCAGCTCCTCCGGACGGGAAATATCCGCCTGGATAAAGAGACCATCTTCCGGGAACCCATCGCCGAACGGCTGCCGGTCCACCCCGATCACCCGCCAGCCACGCTCGGCGAACAGGCGTACGGTTGCCCTCCCGATCCCTCCGGCCGCTCCGGTAATCAACATCGTACGGGTCCTGGTGTTCATGGCTTCATGATACCATGATTCTCCCGCAAAGAGACAGAATGTACAGGATTCACAGGATTTGTGAGCCGCGTCAAGGCAACATACCCTCCTCTGCAAAAATCCCGGCTCTCTGAAAAAGGTTCCTGTTTGCAAAAATTGCCCGGCGCAATTTTTACGAAATTCTCCCATATGAAAACAAAATGTGTTCTTTTTCTTTAAAAATCCGTGTTTATCTGTACCATCCGCGTTCATCCGTGTCCTATTTATTCACCCGCGTCCGATTCCCGACAAAGTCTCTTGCCTGGGCAAAGGCCACGCAATCTCCGGGGATGCAAACAGTTACCGATCGGCAATGTGATAAAATACTTCACATGCTCACCTCATTGGAGAAATTGCGCCAATTCTTCCGACTGGAACATGAAAAGGGGTACACCGATAGCGCAGTCATCGGCGGCCTGGTGCGCATTCTGGATTTTTGGGAAGCCGAAGCCCGCCAGGAAGGAGTAAAGGAAGAGATCATCCAGGCTGTAGTCGGACGGCTACGCGATTACGCCCGACTCACCCCCAATTCGCGCGCCGAAGCGCTACAAGGGCTGTGGAAACGCATCCAAAACGAATATCCCGAACTCGTCACCCCTAAGAAAACACCTCGACCGCAAAAATCAACGGCAAGCAAGCCCCAAGAAGAGAGGGCGCCTGCCGCCACTGCCGTCGCTTCCCCTCTACCTCCGCCGGCCGTGGCGCTGGAAGCCCCGCTCACCGTGCTGCAAGGCGTAGGGCCACGCAATGCGCAGCTCCTGGCGCGCCTGGGGCTACGCACCCTGGGTGACATGCTCTATTATTATCCCCGCCGCTACGAAGACTATAGCAAGCTTAAACCGATCAAAAACCTGTGGTATGGTGAACAGGTAACCGTCATCGGCGTACTGAAATCGGTGGAACTGCGCAACGTGCGCCAGGGGTTGGTCCTGGTGGAGGCCCTCCTGGCCGATGCCAGCGCTTCCCTGCGCCTGATCTGGTTCAACCAACCCTGGCTGGCCAACCGCCTCAAAGTGGGCGAGACGATCGCCGTCTCCGGCAAGGTGGAGCAATACCTGGGGCGCCTGGTCATGAACAACCCAGAATGGGAACCCGTTGAGGTCGAGGCACTGCACACCGGGCGCATTGTCCCCATCTACCCCCTCACCGAAGGGATTTCGCAAAAGACGCTGCGCAACCTCATGCACCAGGTGGCGACGTACTGGGGCCCCCGTCTGCCCGATCCGCTCCCTCCCGGCGTGCGCCGGGAAGCCGATCTGCTCGAACTCGGCCAGGCCATCGTACAAGTGCACTTTCCCGATTCCCAGGAGATGCTCCGCGCCGCACGTCAGCGCCTCGCCTTCGACGAAATCTTCTACCTGCAAATGGGCGTGCTACGCCAAAAGCAGGATTGGCAACAAGTCAGTGCCCGGCGCTTTGAAGTGGAAGATGCCTGGCTGGAAGAGCGCCTGGCCGCCTTACCTTTTACTTTGACCGCCGCCCAGCGCCGCGTGCTGGAAGAAATGCGCCGCGACCTGGCCTCCGGTCATCCGATGAACCGCTTGCTCCAAGGCGATGTGGGCTCCGGCAAAACGGTGCTTGCCGCCCTGGCCGCGGCCATCATCACCCATCATGGCTCCCAAGCCGCGATCATGGCCCCCACCTCCATCCTCGCCGAACAGCACTATCATACCTTCCGCCGCCTGCTCGTTGCGCCGGGTTGGCTAAAAGAAGAGCAGGTCCGTTTGCTGACCGGCGATACACCGGCCAGTGAAAAGGAAAGCATCCGCCAGGGGCTGGAAAGCGGTGAGGTCAGCATCGTCATCGGCACCCACGCCCTCATCGAGGAAGCGGTGCGCTTCGCCGATCTCCAATTCGCCGTCATTGACGAGCAACATCGCTTCGGCGTCGAACAACGGGCGCAGCTGCGCGCCAAAGGCACTACCCCTCATCTGCTGGTGATGAGCGCTACGCCCATCCCGCGTTCCCTGGCGCTCACCCTCTATGGCGATCTCGATCTCTCTGTGCTGGACGAAATGCCGGTCGGTCGCCAACCGGTGCAAACCTATCTCCTTCGCCCGAAGGAACGCGAGCGCGCCTACACCTTGATCCGATCCCAAATCGAAGCCGGCCGCCAGGCCTTTATCATCTACCCGTTGATCGACGAAAGCGAAGCCCTCGACGCCCCGGCCGCCACCGCCGAATACGAGCGCCTGCGCACCGAAGTCTTCCCCGACCTGCGCCTCGGCCTGCTCCACGGCCGCATGCGCGCCGAGGAGAAAGATCAGGTCATGCAGCGCTTCCGCAACGGCGAATACCATATTCTGGTTTCCACCACCGTGGTCGAAGTCGGGGTAGACGTGCCAAATGCGACCGTCATGCTCATCGAAGGCGCCAATCGCTTCGGCCTGGCACAGCTCCATCAGCTGCGCGGCCGCGTCGGGCGCGGATCGGAGCAATCTTTCTGCCTGCTGATCCCCGAACGGGATGACGCCCTGGAAAACGAACGCCTGCTGGCGATGGTGGAAACTAACAACGGCTTCGTGCTCGCCGAGCGCGACCTGCAACAACGCGGCCCCGGCGAATTTTTGGGCACACGGCAGTCCGGCTATGTCACCAGCCTGCGCATGGCCAGCCTCTCCGATCTACCGCTGATCGAAAAGGCACGATCGTTTGCCCAACGCATCTTCGAGCAGGACCCCTATCTGCAGCATCCCGAACATGCGCCGCTGGCCGAGGCCCTGCAGCGCTTCTGGGGTAACTTGAGAACCGATATTAGCTGAGGTGCCCATGATCCGTGCACTCTTCCCCGGCACATTTGACCCGATTCACTACGGCCATATTGACATCGCCGAGCGCGCCTCCCGCCTCTTCGATGAACTGGTGGTCGCCGTCTACGATAAGCCGCTGAAAACACTCTTTTTCTCCCCCCAAGAGCGCATCGCCTTAGTAGAACAGGCGCTGGCTCACAACCCGAAGATCCGCGTCACCGGCTATAGCGGCCTGACGGTCGATTTTTGCCGCGCCATCGGCGCCCAGGTGATCGTGCGCGGCCTGCGCGTCTTTTCGGATTTTGAGTTCGAGTTCCGCATGGCGCTGGCCAATCATCGCCTGGCGCCGGATATTGAAATCGTTGCCCTGATCACCGCCGAGGAGCACACCTTCCTTTCATCTACCACCGTGCGTGAGATCGCCATGCTCCGTGGGGATGTTTCGAGCATGGTGCCCCCTCATGTCGAAGCCGCTCTCCGCCGCAAAGTAGAAACCCTGAGCGAACCGCTGCCGCCGAACGCCCTGCGGGATTGATCTCTTTTTTCCTCAGAGGAGGGCCTGATGGATATCCTGCAATTGATCGACCGCCTGGAAGAAGTGTTCAACGAAAGTCGTGCCATCCCGTTGACCCACAGCGTGATCGTGGATGAAGATCGCATGCTGGATATCATTGACCAGATGCGCGTCACCATCCCGGAAGAGGTCAAAAAGGCACAACAGCTCCTTGCCCAGCGCGACCGCATCCTGGCACAGGCACAGGAGGAAGCCGAACGCACGGTGCAATTGGCACGTGAACGCGCCGAACAGATGGTGCAACGCGATACCATCGTCCAGGAAGCGCAAAAACAGGCAGAGCAGATCCTGGCTCAGGCCCACCTCGAAGCCGAAAACATTCGCCGCGAAGCCGATGCCTACGCGCTGCAAAGCCTGCAGCGCCTGGAAGAAGAGCTCAACCGCCTGCTCCGACAGGTGCGCAACGGCATCTCAACCTTGCAACAAAGCCTCGGTGAAAAGGGGTAATGCTATGGCGGAAGATGTTTTCATCGTCTCTGCAGTGCGCACGGCCATCGGGATCGGCAAGGCTGGCGGCGCCCTTCACCCCTTCCAGCCGGTCGAATTGACTGCCTGGGTGATGCAGGAGGCCGTCCGCCGTGCCGGGATCGAACCGGACCGAGTGGAAGATGCCATTTGGGGCGTGGTGACCCCAATCGGCGATCAGGGCGCCAACCTGGCGCGCTTGGGTGTGCTCAAGGCCGGCTTCCCGGTCCAGGTGCCGGCCATCACGATCAACCGCATGTGCGGATCGAGCCAACAGGCGATCCACTTCGCCGCCCAGGCCATCCTGGCCGGAGATATGGATTTGGTGCTGGCCGGCGGCACCGAGATGATGTCGCACCAACCGTTGGGCGCCGATTATCCATCCCAATGGCCGGAAGTCGGCTATCCGCTGATCCATCAGGGCCTGAGCGCCGAAATGATGGCCGAAAAATGGCATCTTTCGCGCGAAGAGCTGGATGACTACGCCTACCAATCCCACCTGCGCGCCGGACAGGCTATTGAAGAAGGGCGCTTTGATTCCCAAATCCTGCCCCTGCGCTTGCCCGATGGCACGCTCTTCGCCGTCGATCAAGGCGTGCGTCGCCCCCCCGATCGGCAGAAGATGGCCGCGCTCAAGCCGGTTTTCAAGGAAGATGGTGTGATCACTGCCGGCAACTCCAGCCAAATCAGCGATGGCGCAGCCGCCTTGCTGCTGGCCTCGCCCAAAGCGATCGGTCGCTATAACCTGACCCCGTTGGCACGCATCGTCGCGCGCGTGGTGGTCGGCTCCGATCCCACCCTGATGCTCGATGGTCCGATCCCGGCCACGCAAAAGGTGCTGGCACGTGCCGGGTTGAAGCTGGAGGATATGGACGTGATCGAGATCAACGAAGCGTTCGCCAGCGTCGTCTTAGCCTGGGCGCGTGAATTCGAGCCGGATATGGCGCGTGTTAACCCGAATGGCGGTGCGATTGCCCACGGTCACCCCCTGGGCGCGACCGGCGCCATCCTAATGACCAAACTGGTCTACGAACTGCAGCGTCGCAAAGCCCGCTACGGCCTGCAAACCATGTGCATCGGCCACGGCATGGCCACGGCGACGATCATCGAGCGTCTCTAACGATGGCCGAAATCTTCCTCTCTCTGGGCACGAATTTGGGCGATCGCCTGGAAAACCTGCGTCGGGCGCTAGAATGCATCGCCGCACAGGTGCACATCCTGCAGCTCTCTTCGGTCTACGAAACGCCGCCGTGGGGCTATACGGAGCAACCGGCCTTCCTGAACCTGGTGCTGCGCGCCGAAACCGAGCTGGAGCCGCAGGCGCTGCTGGACTTTTTGAAATCCTGCGAAAAGAAGCTAGGGCGCCAACCGAGCTTTCGTTATGGCCCGCGCCTGATCGATTTAGACATCCTGGCCTATGAGGATCGCATTGTGGAAACCCCCAACCTGATCCTCCCCCACCCCCATTTGCACGAACGCGCCTTCGTCCTGGTGCCGCTATGCGAAATCGCACCCGATTGGAAGCACCCGCGCCTGGGTCAGCGCGCCATCGAGCTCCTGGCGGCCTGCGATCCCACGGACATTCGCAAAGTGGCGATCCTCGACCTGGAGAGCAAGGATCACCCTCTTAAACCGATCCCTTTTCCCTGAATCCAAAGGAGGTCATCATGAGCGAAACGAAACCCTTGAACTGGCAACCGGCACCCGGCATCGGCTATACCGTCTCCCGTCGTCCGGATGGCGGCATGAACATCGTCTTCACCCACCTGGACGATGCGACGATCGAGCATTGGCGCGCCTTTGCGCTGGAGCACTTGCTCGGTTCGGATCGCCGCACGCGTAACCTATACGATCTGCGCGCCGTCAAAGAAGTGCCCGAAAAAGCCATCCGCACCGCCATTGAGGTCAATAACGATCCGGCGGCGCGTAATATTCGTCTGGCAGTCGTCGTTGCCACCCCGCAGGTGGCCGAAGCCATCCGTCAGATCGCCGCGCTCGCCTTCCCCGCCGCCGGCGCCGCGGTAAAACTTTTCACCGATATCAACGAGGCCGAAGCCTGGCTCAGCCGCCCACTCGATCAGATTCCGTAACGTTATGCACGTCTCGGCTCCGCATCTCAAGCCCCTCCAAATCCGCTCTCAACGCTTTGAATGGGGAAAACGCACCTACGTGATGGGCATCCTCAACGTCACGCCGGATAGCTTCTCCGGAGATGGGTTGCTCCAGCGCGAGGATGCGCTGACCGCCGCCCTGGAGCAGGCGCGGCGATTTCTGGAAGCCGGCGCCGATATCATAGACATCGGCGGTGAATCCACCCGCCCTGGCTCTCAACCCGTCTCGGCTGAGGAAGAGATGGAGCGCGTCTTGCCGGTGATCGAGCGGCTGAGGCAGGAATTTCCCGAGGCGGTGCTCTCGGTGGATACCTACAAGGCGGCCGTAGCCGAGGCCGCGTTGCAAGCCGGTGCCGATCTGGTCAACGATGTTTGGGCACTGCGCGCCGATCCACAGATGGCCGCGGTGATCGCCCGTCATCACGCCCCGGTGATCCTGATGCACAACCGTAGCCAGCCTTCCAACGTGGAGGTGCGCGAACGTCTAGGGAGCGCCTATCGCGCCGCCGAGTATACCAACCTGCTCGAAGATGTGCGCCGTGACCTGCTCGAAAGCATCGCCCTCGCCCATGCCGCCGGCATACCGGATGAACACATCCTGCTGGATCCGGGTATCGGGTTCGGCAAATCGGTGGCGCAAAACCTGGAATTAATCGATCGGCTGGGCGAACTGCGCGCCCTGGGGTATCCGATCCTGCTCGGCCCTTCGCGCAAATCCTTCATCGGCTACACGCTCAACCTGCCGCCCGATCAGCGCATCGAAGGGACGGCGGCGGCCGTTGCCGTGGGCATCGTGCGCGGCGCCGATATCGTGCGCGTGCATGACGTCGAATACATGGTGCGCGTCGTGCGCATGACGGATGCCATCGTGCGGCGGGGAGCGGAAGGGTAGACGGTGGGCGGTGAACGACGGTGGACCGTAGACCGTGGACCGTAGACCGTAGACCGTGGGCAACGGGAAACGGACGAGTACCCTCCCTGCTAAATGCAAACGGTGTTGGTTCGGTTTTCTAGGAGCGGCGCTCCAATCTTACCAAAACCAATAGATTATTCCGGGATTAAAAGTTAACGAAAGTTTGTAATAATCAGCTCTGTGATCTTCCCTCGCCGCGCACTATTGGAATTGATGGCGCGGTTGGCCAATACTTCGTAGATCGAAAATTCAGGCAAACCGTAGAGCGAACGGATCAGCTGAGTATCGGAATTGGAAAGGGTGACATATACCCCCTTTTTGCTCAGTTCAAGGCAGACATCCCGCAAACGCTCCTGATCGGACAATCCAAAGCCCTCGGCGTAGTAGGCCGTGAAATTCGCCGTCCGCGAAAGAGGCACATACGGCGGATCGAAATACACCCAATCGCCCGCCGCGGCTCTCTGCAATACCGTCTCAAACGGCACACACAGAATCTCCACCTCCTGCAAAGCATGTGAAACGGCAAACAAATTCTCCGGGTCCACGTACTTCGGAGATTTATAACGTCCGAACGGCACGTTGAATTTCCCCTGGCGATTGACGCGGTACAGGCCGTTATAGCCGGTCTTGTTCAAGTAGATCATGCGCGCCGCGCGTTCCGGCAAGGTCAACTTCCACGGATCCTTTTCACGGATGGCATAGTAAAACGCTTTATCATGCGGAAACTCCGAGAGCAGGCTTATAACCTCCCTAACGTGATCCCGAATCGCCAGGTAGGTATCAATCAGTTCGGCATTCCGATCGGAAAGCACGGCACGCCGGATTCGCCGCTCCCGATACAAACGGAAAAAAAGAGCTCCGCTCCCCACAAACGGCTCATGATAGACATTAAACGCAGGCGGCATATGCTCCAGCAACGCATCGGTCAGCTGGTTTTTGCCGCCGGCCCATTTTAGGAACGGTCGCGGCACCGGCAGAGGGCTCATCTCACAATCCAAAGCATAAACGTAACCGATCCTCAAAATCTTCGTACCGGATGACTTTCCCTAGACATCCGGTAACCTGCATGTTGGGAGAAAACCCCTCCCCATCGCTCACCACAATGTCGGGAATCGGCCAATCAACTGAATTGTAGCAGGGATCAACAGGATCGGGAGTAAATTTAATCCCCCATCAAGGTAGCACCGCCGGGCCGGCGCGTTCTCGTCGGGTTCTCTTCAGCCTCTAGGCCAGGGCGTTCCCATCTGCTTGTGCGCTATTGCCGCCGAACGGCAGGCGTTAGCGGCAGGCGGGACTTGGCAGGACAAACTCCGAGCGTAGAAAAAAGCCGAAGGGGCAGACTCTGCTCAGGCGGGGCGCATACCCGCCTGTCCGCTGCACGCTTTGTTGGGCGTGTTTTGTAGGAGAGATGTTTCTATTTGGTTTCGTTCTTGTCAGGCTGGTAGGAAAGAACAACAACGCCTGAACTGAATGTCTTTGTCTCAATTAGTTTTAGAGATTTTTTCTCATTCACATCTTGGAATAGCCGCTTTCCGCTTCCCACTACAATGGGAAAAACCATGAGTCTATATTCATCAATAAGATCATATTGCATTAGCGAATTGACAAGAGTGCCACTTCCAAAAATCAAAATATCTTGACCTGTCTGCTGTTTCAATGTTGATAGTTCGTCATAAACATTGCTTCTGATGATTATTGAATTATTCCACGTGGCTTCTTGAAGGGTTGTAGAAACAACATACTTGGGAATGCTGTTCATTCTTACGCCATAATCTCCTGTGCCATACATGTTTGGCCAGGCGGCTGCAAACCCTTCATAGGTTATTCGTCCCAAAAGAAGAGCGTCGCAAGCAAAGAGTTCGTCATATTTGTACTTCTGCTGTTCTGCACTCCCAAACTGGAAAGACCATTGATTTGGGGCTTCCATAACACCGTCCAACGTCATGAACATTGATACAACGATTTTTCTCATGTGAATTCTCCTTTTCTACTTGTTATAAACGTGTTTTGGTGATTAAGGCATAAGACCAATAGGCAAACTTGTGTGAAACGCCCAACGGTGTGCGTTAGCGGCAGGCGGGACTTGGCAGGACAAACTCCGAGCGTGGAAAAAGCCCCAAGGGGCAGATTCCCTTCAGGCGAGGAGCATACCCGCCTGTCCGCTGCACGCTTTATTAGGCGGCGTTTTAACTTTCACTGCTTGATTATCCACAGAATACGGTCGTATGAAGAAATGTAGTGTGCAATTGTAACAATGCCAAGAATCCAAGCCAACGTTATGAATTTTGAATCATAAAGTGCCCACGTAGCAAAAGCAAATAATACCAACTCGAATATGAGCCGCAGAATACCTGGTATTGCAACAGGTGCTGTTCCTGGGTCATTAGGAACTCGAAATGTTGCCCAAAGTGTTGCGGCGATAACAGGTATCCCTACCGCCAGTAAAAACCTTACCCAGCCTTCACCCTTTTGCCACCCCCAAACTCCTAAAGAAATAAGGGCGGCTATCTCAAGCAAAAAGCGTAAACCTAAATTAATGGGGTGAGAACTCATGGCAATCCTTCCATATGCGTTTTGAGTACCTGCAAAGAATTTTGCAAAGATTTTTCCAAGAACTTCGGGTCGAAGAATTTTAAGACGCGAGGAAACCAACCTGAAAGCGATTCTTTTGTTTTTACATATGTGCCATTCTTGTGCGCCTTAAATACCCATATATGGATTGCCTGCATACCCAAAGATTTACCTGTCCAGCCAATACTTCGCATGGGGTCAAAGATTTGAATAGTAGATGTGATATTAAGACCTTTTGCCTTCCAATAAAACATCGTCCCTGTCGCCAATGCGCCATCCAATTTTGCTGAAGTTACGTCCGGTTGCCATTTAGGCCAATGGTCTATTCGAGTAATTTCTGCCCACACCTTTTCTAAAGGCGCAGAAATTAGAATATCTTTCTCTGCATGTAACGGGGCGCTGTAATCTATATTCATAAATCTCCTGTAGTTATTCTTGTGAAATTTGCTTTGCCAGCCGCCTGACGGCCTGCGCTTCACCTGCGCCGCGAAGCGCAGCGGAGCGGCGTCAGGTGCAAGCGCGTGTTAGGCGGCATAATTTTGCATTACTCTGTCACAAACAAATGTTCAACAGCCAAGAGTAAAACGAAACCAATGATGTTTCTTTCCAAAATTTACCTTGAAAATCGCACAAAACGATGACGTTAATTTTAAGTTATTTCGCGTCACATCCTACCGAAAAACTATGTCCAAACCAAAGCATAAACCCAAAATATCAAAAGGAGAATATACAAGCCATATGTCGCATGACGAGTTTGAACACGAAATTGAGGTCTTGATTTGAATTGCCTATAACCGAGTAATTCTTCTAACTCCATCGCTACTTTGGCAAAATGGCGTAGATATTCGTTGAGAATATGCTCGAAAATGAAAAATACAACTGTTATGAGCAACCCACCAAATTTGGCTAACATACTGAAATAAGTGGTGCTATTTATTGGGCCGAATGCAATGGAAAAAAGCAATCCAACAATCGCAAAAAAGACCGATAGAATGGCAAATCTTAAGCTACTATAGTGTCGAAAATTTTGATTGACTTCCGCATACTCATATCTTAATCTTTGAAATGTGTCTTGAATATTATTGCTTTCTACTTCCATTTTATCTTCGCTCCTAACAGCTAGGTTTTTTGGACAAACGTAGCCGCCTAACGGTTGGTTTTAGCGGCAGCGGCGGTGCCGGCAAGACTCCTTTGCACAAACGCCACTCGGCTGGCTCGCGGCGCGTACCCTAAAGCGGCGAAGCCGCTGTCCGCTGCAAACAGTGTTAGCCCGTTTCAAGTTTACAGAGCATTATTTCTCGGATAAAGTATGCTCTGCGCTCTGATTAATCTTGCGTCTTGCTATGGTCAGCAAAATCGGCATCATGAATTTGCGCACAAGATGTCGCCTTCTAGGGCTTTCGGCAATCCAGGCGGCAAGCGGTGGCGAAAACCGTTCATAAAAACGCACTATCATTCTCCCTAACCCATGTTTCAGAAGGTAAGTATCGCGATATTTCCGAAGGGTATCTACTTCCTGCGCATATGGAGAACCATATGTGGCTGTTGCAATAAAGCAATCTGCTCCACCCAAACCCGCTTTTTCAACTTTAGTCGATGCTCCACATTTACTACATCCAAATGAATACCATCTTTCTCCACACTTTTTGCACTCAATATATGTTGGCGGATTAAGGGGGCCATAGCCTCCGTCCCCACGCTTTGCACTAAACTCTTCATGACCACAGTTTGTGCAAGCTTTAATTTCAGACATCTCGCCGCACTTAACACATGTCCATTTTGTGGATGCAAACACTGGCATTTCAACCTCCTCCAAGATTTGGCGGGCTAACGGCCTGCGCTTCACCTGCGCCGCGAAGCGCAGCGGAGCGGCGTCAGGTGCAAGCGCGTGTTAGCCCGCCTATGGCCATACCAAATTGTCTAACTGCTCACAACTCTTGCTAAAATCCAGATCGGGACTACTGCCATAAGCTTGTGTTTCCCAAACAACAACTCTTCCATCTTCAAAATAAAATATCCACTGTAATAGGGGAGAAGCATTATATCGTTCTAAATAGATTGTTTCAGCTTTTTCTTGAGTTTCACCTGTGCTTACACTTTTGGCAATGAAATGCCACTTTCGTTCAACGCCAGGTAGGATTTTTGCGGGCAGAACTACTTCAGCGCCGTCTTGATAAAATTTGACCGACCAACTGTAGGGAGTACCTGTTAGATCTATCTGCGTTAACAACGCTACTTTGCCACCATCATTGGTAAACGTGATGTAAATATCGGTAAGAGAGTAAACGTAATAGAGGTCAGATGAAGAATATCTGCAACCGTAGACAAAGATTGGAATTGTACCCGTGCCACGTATTGGTTGAGGATCGGTTTTATCAAGAAGGGTGATTCTGTTCGACTCTTGAGCAACCTTGATTGACTGTTGAGTTAATTCATTTGCTTCACGAGCAATTTTATTTGCTTGATACGCGAATATCAACGCTATTGCAGAGACGACAAGCGATGCAATGCTAATCCATTTATCCAGTTTGTCAGTCGTGCCTTGCGTTTTACTCATAGGTGACCCTGGCTAATGAGCATAGGTGCGGGCTAACGGCAAGCGTTAGTGGCAAGTGCGGGATTTGGCAGATAAAAGCCAAAGCGTAGAGAAAACTCGACGGGGCTGAATCCCTTCAAGTGAGGGCAAAGCCCGCACTTGTCCACTGCACGCAATGTTAGGCGTTTTAATCAATGACCAATGTTTGACACAACATCAAAGACGTAGGCAGATAATCCTTTATGCTTAATTCCAAGTCGTTGAGTTAGAGTTACATAGAGCCACGCAAAAATCCTGAAGAACCCATAGCCTAGCAAAACACCTATGGCGTTCATTATCACATCGTTAATATCGATTGTCCGATAAGGAAACCCTAAAACCAAAGAAATTGCCAGTTGGGTGCTTTCAATTGTGAGACCAACTAAAATAGCCAGTTTCCAAAAATCCTTTGTTTTAACATGAGCAATAAAACTTACGCCAAATCCGAAAGGCATAGTAAGAATAATGTTCAAAACACTGTTGATAATAATTCCTTCGGCAGATATAAAAGCAAACTGACCAAGGTTTAAGGGTATAAGGTTTACACGCGACATGAAAACTATATCTTTTTTCATCATGTCAACCATGTCTCCAGAAAATGGAATTGGGAAAATCGTCTCTTTCACAACAAACATGATATATATCCAAAATATCGTGAAGCATAAAAGATATGAAATGTCTCGTTGTTTTCGCCAATGTACAATTAGGAGAAGGGCAAGGATTAAAAAGCCAACGAGCCAAGCGAGAATGTCAAAATCAAGAGTCATGTGTGTCACCTGTGTTATGAGTTAGTTGATTTAGAATTTTGGGGTATTGGGATAGCCATTCCTTTCTCCAATACCCCAAAAATTATCTTAACCTAATGAACATTAGGGCGTTCTGAGTGTTCCAGAACCCTTCACTTCCCGCCCGTCAATAGCATTTCTCCAGATATACAGGTAATAAGTGCCAGCACTAATAGTGCCGCAACCTTTGCTATAGGAAACTGCATATTGAGACCCAACCATAACACTTGGAGTAACTGCGCCCGTAGTACAAATTGTCGGGTCAGGCCCAACTACTGATTTTTTGACGCTGATATAAAATGGCGTGGGCGGATTGATTGGATTAGGGTTTGTCCTAGTGACCCAGAGGCTACCGCTATTCGTCAATGTACCCGCTGTCATAGTATGGAAGACGCCATTGACGCTACCATCGATAACATAACCATAATCGGAGTAAGCAAGCCAAGAATAGCTGCTACTATTTGCTAGTGCAGGAGTCGCCATGACGAACATGGCAAGCAGTAGCAACACGATAGTGACAATTCGATTTCTTATTGTTGAGTATTGAGACAGATTCATTTTTGATTCTCCTTGTTTTTGTGTGATATTACTTGCTGTATTGTTGTTTATGCTCTTGGACAAACTTGATTTCATCTTATGTCATCATACATCCTTTCTCGAAACGCCTAACGGTTCGCTTCAGCCGCGTTGCGGAGCGCAGCGGAGCAACGTCGGCTGCAAGCGGTTGTTAGGCCGCTCCTCGCTCATGGCATGTCTCATGACAAAGCCAAGTTGCTGTCACAAACTGCTTTCAACGCCTTGCCACACGGAGACCATTAGCCACAGCCAAGAGTTCTGAGGCTTCATGGAAGAAAACCGCAAGAGCAACGCTCATAATCCCAATGAGAGCCGAAGGGATAAGCACGGCCAAGATCAACAGGGAAAAGACAATGTTCTGAGTGCTTATTCTCCGTGCTCTTTTGCCTAAATTTATGGCAAAGGATACCTTAGTCAGGTCGTCAGCCATAAGGGCGACGTCGGCAGCCTCAATAGCGGCGTCTGTGCCCGCCGTCCCCATAGCTATGCCTACGGTCGCCTGTGCCAGAGCAGGAGCATCGTTTATGCCATCGCCTACCATGGCCACCGCACCATACTTTTCCTCCAACTCTTTTACGGCTGCCACCTTGCCTTCCGGCTTGAGGTCAGCCCTGACATCATCTATGCCCAGTTCCTCTGCAATCGCCCGAGCCGTTACTTCATTGTCTCCCGTCAGCATGATTACCTTAACCCCCATGCGATGCAGTTCCTTGATAACCCCTTTTGCCTGAGGCCGAATCTCATCCCTGATGGCAATAATGCCATCAATGCCTGCTTCCGTTCCGATGAGCATTACCGTCTTGCCCTGGTTTCTTAGAGTTTCAATTAGAGTTTCAATTTGTGGCATGGATCGGCTTTCCTGCCCGAGTTTTCTGAATAACCCCTGTTTCCCCACATAAACAGTCCTACCTCCAACCATTGCTTTAGCTCCATACCCTGCAATGGCGCTGAAATCCGTAACCGCCAAACTTCTGGCCCCAGCCTCTTCTGCTTTTCTGACAATGGCTCTGGCTAAGGGATGTTCCGAATACCTTTCCACACTATAAGCCAAATTGAGCACCGTTGATTTGTCTCCGTTCAAAGGCACAATGTCTGTCACTACCGGTTCCCCTTTCGTGAGAGTCCCGGTCTTATCAAGGGCCACGACCTTGATTTTGCCCAGGTTCTCCAGGTGGACCCCGCCTTTGATGAGTACTCCATTGCGTCCTGCCCTTCCGATGCCAGCAGCGATGGCAACCGGAGTAGACATCACAAGGGCACAAGGAGCAGCAGCGACTAAAAGAACAACCGCCCGAGTAGCCCAATAGGAGACAGGCGCTCCAAAAAAAGGCGGGATAACGAGCAGGAGCAAGGCACTCAGAAGGACTAAAGGTGAATATTTCCTTCCAAACCTTTCAATAAAGAGCTGGGCTTTGCCTTTTTGTTCCTGCGCTTCCTCAACGAGATGAATCATCTTGGACAGGGTGTTATCCTCAAAGGTAGCAGTAGCTCTGATCTTCAATGCTCCTTCCTGGTTGATCGTCCCAGCGAAGACTTTCATCCCCTCCTTCTTCTCCACCGGGATAGACTCTCCAGTTACTGGTGCCTCATTGATGCTGGAACGCCCTTCGATAATGATGCCATCCGTAGCGATGGACTCGCCGGGCCTTACAACAAAGATGTCCCCTATCTTTAGTTCCTCAGCAGGGATTGTTACTTCTTCCCCACCTCTTAGGACTCGGGCCTCTTTAGGAGCCAGGTCAAGGAGTTTCCTAATTGAAGCTCTCGTCCTTGCATAGGCATATTCCTCCAGCCCCTCCGCTGTCCCATAGAGGAAGACCAAAAAGGCGGCCTCATCCCACATGCCAAGTATGGCCGAGCCAACAGTAGCCGCCATCATGAGAATTTCTATGCCAATTTCTCTTTCCTCAATAAACTCTTCAATCCCTTCGCGAGACCAATGATAGCCGCCCAATAGAATGGCTACCGCATAGATAGCGGTCTCGGCGAGGTTAGGGATAATCCCCAAATGGGCCAGTCCAAATGCGGCTCCGGTAAGCAGTCCGGCAATTAAGGCATTTCGCATTGGAGGATGCGCGTACCATTTGCCCTCAAAGATTTCCTCTTTTTCGTCCTTACTCATTTTCGCTTTCCTCTTCCATCCAATTCATGGCTGGTGCAGCGTTGGCAACATAGCGGCCTAACGGTTGGTTTTAGCGGCAGCGGCGGGGCTGGCAAGACACCTTCGCCTAAAAATTACTTCGCTGGCTCGCAGCGCATACCTGGAGCGGCGAAGCCGCTGTCCGCTGCAAACGGTGTTGGGCGGCGTAAACACTTGGAGCCAAACTTATTTTGAAGCATTGATTGAACTCTCAATTTGAATTTTTATTCTATCAAGCTGAACAAGAATTTCATCTATAGTGCGGCTTACGCTCTCATAAGGGGACAGAGCTTTCATTTGCTCTCGGCGAAGATTTTCTCTAGCAACAACATTCATCTTGCCCACCGTTCTTTTTCCGGCTAAACCCGCCATAAGTCCACTGCCAAAACCTGTGCCAACTTGAGCCTTTCTCGCCGCAAAATTTGATCTGATCATCTTTATAGTAGCATTAAGCTCTTTCTTAACCAACCGAAGTTGCTTTTGCATGAGACGTATTTGCGCCAGATGCTGTTTGGCTTCTTCTGGGGTATTCCATGTGAATTGAAGGTGCATTTTTCTAGAAACAAAATGTTTGCCGAGAATTTCTTCTATCCTTGACAAGTATTCTTTCGCAGTAGTCATGGATGCTCCTTAAATTGTTGAACATCTACTCTAAGCTGCCCAACGGATGGTGGCTGAGCCACGCCGCCGAGGGCAGCGTCGGCTGATGCGAGATGTTGGGCAACATATTATCCATCTGACAGTCTCAAGACCGCTTTATCTGGTTCTCAAGAAGGGCCCTAGCCTTTACCAGACGTTCCTTCAACTTAGGTGGTGTGGCCCCTGGAGAATGCCTTTGAGCAGCAAATCTTTCAAGGATACTGACCTCCTTAGCATACTCTTTTTGCTTCCGGTAGATTTTCGCCAGTTCTTCGTAATACCATGGGGCCACGCCACGGTTATCCACTTTATCCTCGGCCTCAGTAGCTGCTACCAGTTCAAGTAAAAGCTTCTCGGCCTCTTCAATCTTTCCTTGGCGCTTCAACGACTCGACTTCATTGACATATGTTGTGAAATGGCGGCCATTGTAGTAACCTGGCCCTGCGATTGGATTCTCACGACCAAGTTCTGCAATCTTGTTGTATATGCGCTCAGAAATTGAAGAGTCTTGCCGTGACCTGAACCAAGTAGCAAGGCTGTTAAGAAACTCGGTGACAGGCAAAGATGAAGTATGCTGTCCACGTGTTAGCGTATGTGGCGGCATTCCCATCGGTTGGTATCGTTCGTCAATGGACCTTCTTTCAGCTTCGGTGAATGAGGAGAACCACCAGTCTGTCAAACGGTAATAAGCGATAAGCCCTTCGACTTTAGGCTTCTTCTGCCAAAACAACATCTCTATCAACTCCTGTGAAACTTCTAACGAGGTTTCTGGTATTCATTGCTCTGCAAGCCGCCCAACGGTTTGCGTTAGCGGCAGGGCGGACGGGCGAGACTCCATCGCTAACCAAAACCATTGCTGGGAAACCCGCCGCGTACCCGCAGGGCGAAGCCCTGTCCGCTGCACGCTGTGTTCGGCGATTCTACATTAAGGCCTGAAAGAAATTGATATGGGAACATAACTTTTCAACAATGAAAGATTAAGGACGGCAAATGTCTTTTGGGTAACAGACAAAAAGCCAATTTCTCTTTCCCCGTCATCATGCACAATGATAATCAATATATGTGTGTTGTCAGGTAGCCACATCCAATCTTCGATCTCGCCTCTACCGGCAAGCGAATATACTTTCTGCAAATCATCTCCACCAACGCGAACAACATAAATTTCTTTGTCCGAGTTGTAAATTGCCAAGAAATTAGAATCCATCGACCATAGGATCTTTTCGCTTCTCATGCCAAGAGTATGCTCAAAGGCGGTAGATGCATTGCGTATAATTGTCTGGTTTCCTGTTGTAAATGTCATGAAATTCCTGTTCGGAGAGAAAACGGGGATGGACGTTTGTGTTTTTATCCAATCGCGCCCAATATCAAATGCCTGTACACTATGACTTGATATATCGAATATGTAGACATTCAGGTCTACAAGATATCCTTTACCTTCGCTAACTTCGCTCCAAAACAGTACTCTATTATTGTCAATCCATTGCGAAACATACTTTGCACCAGGTATCGGGATGTTCAGATTGACAATATCTCCCGATAAATTGTCCATTATCACCAAGTCTGTCTCATAATCGTTTTTCTGAATCTCAAATATAGTATATTCCCCGCTTGGAGAAACTATAAAGGTACCTCTTGCTTTCGGGATTCTTTGTTTAACAACAGAAAATGTTCCCTTGTTACCATCCAGTTCATAGATATCACCTGTATTATCATCCCAGAAAAGCGCCGTGTCACCATTTACCCAGTAAACTTGCGAAACTTGAGAGAGACTTTGCGGAAGCACTCCAAGCAAGTTGCCGTTTAAACTACATGCTTGATCACTTAGTAAACACTTATTCGGAAGGCGCAAGATCAATGTTTCATATGGCTTACTTTTGCTTCGCAGTATTAAAACAACTTCGCCATTCTTGCTTTTAGGCAAAGGAGTTGCTATGGGACGAGATGTGAAGGTCGGGGCTACATATTCTGCTCTGTTCGTAAGAGAACCAGGAGTAGTAACAGAAATGCCATTGTTGCAAGCAGGAAGTAGTATAATAGGGATAAGTAAAAATAAACCGAGATATTTTTTCATTTTAGGTGCTCCAAAGGTAGTTTCATAGAATTTCTACTGAGAAATAAACTTACGCGGCGTTTCCATATTGTGAGAAAGGCTGACACTGTTGGTCGGGGAAAGTTAAAGAGCAGGCTTTATTTCTTAAATTCTCGAGAATTGCCCGCACAACAAACAACCATGAGAAGTTGCTTGTTGTGCGGGATGAAAAATCTATGAGTATTGTCTTACCAAATAGTCAACTAATACTCACATGCACAGACCCAAAGTTCATCCCAGGCTGTTTTGTATCCGGCTATGTCGGCATTGTTGTACAACTGTACCTTTGTATAGTAGCGAAAATAGCCAAAAACTGGAGCCCACTCATTGCAGTAAATTTCCTGGTCTACATATGCTTGTATGCTATTGGCCCCATTATTTATCCATCCTTTGTAGTAAGACCATGCTGTTGCATTATTGCAAGGAATCCACGCTCTAGCCTTTGCGTATTCCGCCGATGAATTTGGAGTCCATTTCCCGATTATCAATGGCGTGTTAGGTGATGTCGTTGCATCTGTCCAACCCCAATAGAAATTTTTAGGGCTACACCAACCGGCATAATAACAGTAGCCGTCGTTTGCTTTTGTAGTCGTGTAACTGCCGTTTTGAACCCATGTCCAATACGAGCCTCCATTAGCGTAAACTTCATTGAAGTAGGCTTTTGCCTTTAGCGGCAAGAAGCCAAGTCGTTGTAAAGCAGATTGCGTTGGTGTGCTGGCTAGTAGCAGGGTATTAGCATACCTAATAAACTCACCGGTTGATGTAGAATAAACGACTTGAACAAATGGTTTACTGCCGTCTGGGAGTACCGCTGTTTCATCCTCCCATCGGAAGAAGAAAACTCTTCCTTCTTTGTCTTGAAATGCTGGGCGGAGCGAAGCAAGATTAATGTTACCGGCAAGATTGCCTATATATGACCTCGCCTTTTGCTCCAGCTCTTGCCATGTGTATCTCCCTTTTAAACTTTCATCTTCCCGAGTATGCTGGTGGGGTATACTGCTGTCAACAACAGGGGAAATATCTACAATCTGAGATGACGCTATATCTACAGTATAGAGATAGCTTATGGTCTGATAAAGTTCAACCGGCCGATAAGGGTTGTATGGGAGGGTAAAGCGTTCCACATATACCGGTTTATTGCCATCCAACGCTTCAATCATTTTTTCAACCGCATCCCGCTCACTGGCCGGTCGAGCTTTTACAGCTTCGATTTTTCTCACAGTCTCCTGCCAAAGCAATTCCATTTTCTCTGCGGATTTACCAACCAATATTTTTGTAGTGCCATCTTCTGGACTAATAATGGTTTCGCCATTTTCTAATTCATAATCAAGTGCTTTCTGATATTCCGCTAATAATCTCTCCTTTTCTTTCTGGGCTTCCGGAGAGATGGGAGGCGTGGGCTCCTGTGCTAGTGCAGGAATTACAGTAGCTGCAAAAGTGAGCGCTATTAGCGCAACTATGATGTTTTTGAATAAACGTTTCATTTTTGCATCCTTTCTACTGGTGGCCATTTAAGAAATTTGGAGACTCTTTGGCTTGCACCTCTGCACAATCTCGCGCTGCAAAGCACGCGCTCCTGTGTCGTAGGAGTCACGCCGAGTGCCACACCGCCGAGGTGGTTTCTCGTGATGTAGGTTTCCGCCCCGCCGTGCCATTGCCCGCAGTTGCCATTCTCTTGCGCGCACTTCTTTTTGGCGTGCTCACTTGTGCATTTCGCAAGGCGTGAACGGGTTGCGGCTCTTTGGGAACCATTGTATCGCTTTCAATCGCCGAATGGTCAGGTTCAGCGGCAACGGCGGCGCTGGCAAGACACCTTTGCCTACCAAAACCTTCGCTGGCTCGCGGCGTACACCCTGAAGCGGCAAAGCCGTTGTCCGCTGCAAACGGTGTTAGGCAGGTTTAGATTCTAGAGATGATTGAATAATCTGCCAAAACTCCTGCTTACTGATGGCGAACAAATCTCGTATGGAAAGTTTATGCTGCTTCATATGGCGTTCGATCAATACAAGACCAGCATAGTAGCCAGCGCGATTCTTCATACAGTCGTCTGCTCCTGAAAATGAAAACAACCCAATTTGCTCATCACTTTCCTCTAACCTATCTGCTATTATTTGAAATAAATCCTGTTGTTGCTTTAAACATTGCTCGTACCAGCGGCGGGTACGTTCATACGGCAAGTAATCTGCCCACAATGCTTGTTCATCCTCGATCCCTAGAATTTCCTTCGAGGTTAAAGTCGCTATTCCTTCGGTTGCTAATAGTCGAAACACCTGAAACCTTTCTCGATGATTGCTGAAATAGAAATCGGGCTGATGCTGATAGTGCAACGCATGGGCGATTTCGTGCGAAACAAAGACCTGTATTGCCTGGATTGAGTGGTAAGTCTCAACAGGAAGCCACACAATCCAACGGTTGATTGCATAGAAAGCATGACCATTTGATGTACCATGACCCACAAAAAGCACTATGTCTATATCTGAAATGTGCAAATCCTTCCGTTCAAATCTCTCGGCCAATGTAGGCAAGTGTTCCAAAATAAGAGTACGCCGACGCAATATCACGCTTGTATTTCGGAAAGAGTAGACTTGGGGCTGTGCATAAAAAGCGTAATAATGCTCAAACAAGTGCGGGAAAGTGCACTCGTAGCTTTTAGGATCATTCTGCTGAACAACATATCGAATATAATCTTCCGTTAAGTCTATAACTTGCATGGATTTCCTATGATGTAAAAAACCTGCCTGACTATTGTTTAGATAGCCATCCTCTCCATAACAGCCTATATCTTGCACTCGTCAAAAAAAACGTTATAATCGTGTTACGATCTACCTAAACACCAAGAACATGATTATTCATAGTATACCCAAATATCATCCAAATGTCAATACCCAAAATGGCAAAAAAGCTTTTAGATCAACTTCGTGAAATTCTGCGCATACAACATTACTCCTACCGCACCGAAGAAGCCTATGTGGATTGGGTGCGCCGCTTTATCCTATTCCACAACAAGCGCCATCCCGCCGAAATGGGCGCTCCGGAAATTCGTGCCTTCCTCGCCCACCTGGCACAGGAAAGAAACGTTTCCGCCTCCACCCAAAATCAGGCCCTGAGTGCCATTCTCTTCCTGTATCGTGAAGTCCTTCGCAAGGAAATTGAGCCGGTTCTCCTTTCCACCGCCAAACGGCCGGAGCACGTCCCCACCGTCCTGACCCGTGAAGAGGTCCTGTACATCATGCGCCACCTCGATGGAACGCATAAACTCATGGCCCAATTGCTCTATGGCTCCGGTCTGCGCCTGATGGAATGCGTCCGCCTACGCATCAAGGACCTGGATTTTGAATACCGCGCCATCACCGTTCGGGATGGGAAAGGTGAAAAGGACCGCATTGTCCCCCTTCCCGAAGCCGTTATCCCCGATCTACGCCGCCAGATCGAGCGCGTTCGCCTGCTTCATGAAGAAGACTTAGCCGCCGGCTATGGCGAAGTATATCTGCCCTATGCCCTGGCCGAAAAATACCCCAACGCCTCCCGAGAACTGATCTGGCAATACCTTTTTCCGGCCTCCAGACGTTCCCTCGACCCACGGAGCGGAAAGGAACGCCGACATCATATCGACCCCTCTGCCTTGCAGCGCGCCGTGCGACAAGCCGCCCAAAAAGCAGGCCTTCAAAAGCGCGTTACCTGTCATACCTTGCGCCACTCTTTCGCCACCCACCTGCTTCAAGCCGGCTATGATATCCGCACCGTCCAGGAACTTCTCGGTCACAAGGATGTACGCACCACCATGATCTATACCCACGTCCTCGAGCGCAGTGGCTTGGCCGTGCGGAGCCCATTGGATAGTTTAGATTCGACTGGCTAAACAGCCCAAAAACATTCCGGGGATTTGACCCCGTGCCGGGAGAAGAGGGACTTTCATCAGCTTAACCGCCCGAGAATAGAGCCGGTTGGAAACCGGGCGCTCGGATTGGATGGTCGGCGGGTATAATTCAAAGCATGATCGCCCCCTCCATCACCGCTTCCTTCCGCTCCTTTTTCCACGCCTCCCCCACTCTCCTCGTCCGAGCACCGGGACGGGTGAACCTGATCGGCGAGCACACGGATTACAACGAGGGCTTCGTGCTCCCGATGGCACTGGAGCTCTCCACTTGGATCGCCCTGCGCCCGCGCCCCGATGACAAGGTTTTGCTACACTCGCTCGATTTCCACGAGACGCTCGAATTTTCTCTTTCCGCTCTGAAGAAAGAAAGCGGCTGGGGGGAATACGTCAAAGGGGTGGCCTGGGCACTGCAGGAAACCGGATATGCCCTGCAAGGCTGGGAGGGGGTGATGGCTAGCGAAGTGCCGATCGGAGCCGGACTTTCCTCTTCCGCCGCGCTGGAAGTAGCCATTGCCCGCGCCTTCGCCGCCGCTTCCTCCCTGGAATGGGATGGCAAAAGGATGGCACTGCTGTGTCAAAAGGCCGAAAACGAGTGGGTAGGAGTTGGATGCGGCATCATGGATCAGATGGTCAGCGCGCTGGCGCAGCGCGGCCATGCGCTCTTCCTGGATTGCCGCTCGTTGGAGACGCGCCAGGTGCCCTTCCCGCCGGGCGTGACCCTAGTCGTCATGGATACGAACACGCGCCGCGAGCTGGCCGGCTCCGCCTATAACGAACGCCGCGAGCAGTGCACGCGCGCCGCGCACCTGCTGGGCGTTCCCTCCCTGCGCCACCTTTCGAGCCAAGAGTTGGAGCGCAGAGCCAAAGCGTCAGGCCTCGACGAAGTGCTCTACCGTCGCGCCCGCCACGTCGTCTCGGAAAACGAACGCGTCCAACAGGCGATTCAGGCCCTGGAAGCGGGTGACGTGCCCACCTTCGGCACCCTGCTCAACGAAAGCCATCGCAGCCTGGATCGGGACTTTGAGGTCACCGGCGCGGCCCTGAACGGGATCGTCACCGCCGCTTGGGAACATCCGGCCTGTTACGGCGCGCGCATGACCGGCGCCGGCTTCGGCGGCTGTGCCCTGGCCCTGGTGAAAGAAGAGGCGGTACAGGACTTTATGCGTTTCGTCGGCGAAACGTATCGTCATCGTTGCGGCAGAGAGGCCGCTTTCTACCCTTCGCATCCGGCACAGGGGGTTGAGTGTTTTCTGCAAATGGTTACGCCGAACGGGTGACAAAAGAAACTGGTACACTCAAGTCGGCCATGCGATAATGTGCACAGGGATTTTTCCCTGGCTTAATTTTGTTCCTTTTTCACAGGAGGCCCATATGGCACGTATCACCCGCGAAGATGCACTGGAATATCATCGCCTGAAAGGCAAGCCCGGCAAGCTGGCCATCATCCCCACCAAACCGATGGATACCCAACGCGATCTCAGCTTGGCCTATTCGCCGGGGGTCGCCGAGCCGGTGCTGGAGATCGAAAAGGACCCGGAACTGGCCTACGAATACACCGCCAAAGGCAACCTGGTTGCCGTCATCTCGAACGGCACGGCCATCCTCGGTCTGGGCGATCGCGGCGCGCTGGCCAGCAAACCGGTGATGGAAGGCAAAGCCGTGCTCTTCAAGAAATTCGCCGATGTGGATGTCTTCGATATCGAGGTCAACACCCACGACCCGGACGAATTGATCCGCGTCGTGGCGGCGATCGCCCCCACCTTCGGCGGCATTAACCTCGAAGACATCAAAGCGCCGGAGTGCTTCTATATCGAAGAAAAGCTCAAGGAGATGCTTGATATCCCCGTCTTCCACGACGATCAACATGGCACGGCGATCATCTCCGCCGCCGCCCTGGCCAACGCCCTAGAACTGGTCGGCAAACGGCATGATGAGATCCGCATGGTCATCTCCGGCGCCGGCGCCTCGGCCATCTCCTGCGCCGAGCTGGCCATCCGTTGGGGCGTGCGCCGCGAGAACATCCTCCTCGTGGATAGCAAAGGCGTGGTCTACAAGGGGCGCAAAGAGGGCATGAACCCCTACAAGGAACGCTTCGCCGTCGAAACCGATGCCCGCACCCTGGCAGATGCCGTGCGCGGGGCCGATGTGTTCTACGGCCTTTCGGTGGCCAATGTGCTCACGCCGGAAATGGTCAAAAGCATGGCCGAACGCCCGATCATCTTCGCCATGGCCAACCCCGATCCGGAGATCCGCCCCGAACTGGCGCGCGAAGCCCGGCCGGATGTGATCATCGCCACCGGGCGCTCCGACTACCCGAACCAGGTCAATAACGTGTTGGGCTTCCCCTTCATCTTCCGCGGCGCCCTGGATGTGCGTGCCCGCGCCATCAACGAAGAGATGAAGATGGCCGCTTCCCGTGCCCTGGCCGCACTGGCGAAGGAAGACGTGCCCGATTCCGTGCTGCGTGCCTATGGCCTGGAGAGCCTGAAGTTCGGCCCGGACTACATCATCCCCAAACCGCTTGACCCGCGCGTGCTGCTTTGGGAAGCGCCGGCCGTGGCACAGGCCGCCATGGAAAGCGGCGTCGCCCGCAAGAAGATTGACATTGACGAATACCGCGAGCAACTGGCCTATCGTTTGGGCAAAGGCGAGCAGGTGCGCTACTTCATCATGAACAAGGCCAAGGCCGCCGGCGGCAAGAAACGCATTGCCTTTGCCGAAGGCGAAGAGAACAAAGTCATCCGCGCCGCGGCGATCATCAAAGAAGAAGGCATCGGCATCCCGGTACTGATCGGCCGCAAAGCGGTGATCGAAGAGCGCATTCAGGCGCTGGGGCTGGATTGCTGCCCGGAGATCATCGATCCTTCCACCTTCCCGCGCCTGGAAACCTACGCCCAGGCCTACTATGAGCTGCGTCAGCGCAAAGGCATGACCCTGGCCATGGCGCGCAAGCGCATACGCGAAGCGAACGTCTTCGGCGCGATGATGGTCAAAATGGGCGATGCGGATGCCTTCATCAGCGGCCTGACCTACGAATACCCCGAAGTGATCCGCCCGGCGCTGCAGATCCATCACACCAAACCCGGTGCGACGCGCGCCGCCGGCGTTTACCTGATGATCGTCGAAGATCGCGTCTACTTCTTCACCGATGCCACGGTGAACATCGAACCCACCAGCGAGGACTTGGCCGAGATCGCCTGCCTGGTGGCCGATTTTGCCCGTCAGCTGGAAGTGGAACCGCGCATCGCCTTCCTCTCCTTCTCGAACTTCGGCTCCACGCCACATCCGCTCTCCGAGAAAGTACGCCGCGCCGTGGAACTGGTCAAAGCGCGCCGCCCCGACCTGATCGTGGATGGCGAAATGCAAGCCGATACGGCCGTTGTGCCATCGATCATCGAAGAACGCTATCCGTTCAGCCAGGTCAAGGATGCCAACGTGCTGGTCTTCCCCTCGCTCGAATCGGCGAACATTGCCTATAAGCTGCTGGCACGCTTGGGCAAGGCCAAAGCCATCGGCCCGATCTTGCTCGGCATCGGCGCCCCAGTGCACGTCATGCAAACCGGCGACGACGTGAACGACATCGTCCAGATCGCTGCCGTGGCCGTGATGGATGCCCTCAGCCGCGAAAAATAACCGCCGGCCTCTCTTCTCATTGCCTCCACTGCTCCTCGAGACAGGGATGGAAAGGTTTCCATCCCTGTTTTCTTACCAGGCACAATCGCCGCAGGTATTCACCCCCGCCGAGCGTCCCACATACTTATACATGGTCACATTGGTGAACGGTTCGCCGAGAATGCCATCGTGGATCGCCCAAGAGCGCAGGCGAATGCTGTTCACCGCTTCGGGCCGGCGGAAGGGAGAACCATCCAGCAAAGGGATGAGATCGCCGCCAGGAGAGAAGCCGGCCTGAATGCGCTCCATCAATTTACGTCCCTGCTGGTAGGCGAAGCCATAGCGCTCAAAGATCACGGCATTATGATAGTAGAGGGGCTCGACAAAATACAGTTCCTGCCCCAAGCTCTGCACAAAACGCTCAAAGGTCTGAATGGCCTGACCGAGCAAGCGCAGGCCGCGGCGCACCTGACCCGGCGCCAGGCCGGCCTCCAGGGCGGCTTTTTCGGCCTCCAAGTTGCGGCGCAGGATGCCAAAACGCGTAGGGGTGCCATCCGGCATGCGATCGACGTCGAAGCGGGGCGAATCCGGATCGTTGAGGATATAGAGCAGGACGTGGATCTGCCCGTTCAGGGTATCGGTCAAATGGGCAAAAAGCACCGGGTCCGGAAAGCGCGGCTCGTGATAGAGCGCCATTTCCACATCGCTACTGCCCGGTGCAAAGCGGAAGTGCAGGAACTGCTGAATGCGCTGCGAATCGAGCGCCGGCAGGCGAAAGCGTTCGATCAGGGCCTCGGGAATGGCGCGGCAATAAATGCGCCGCTTCTCTTCTTCCGGCAATAGGTTAATGCTCCCGATGGTGAAAGGCATATCCGCCTCCTCCGAATCAGCGAATACGGAATTCGCGCTCTTCTTCGCGTTGACGATCGCGTTCGGCGATCGCCTGGCGCTTATCGTGGGCGCGTTTGCCGCGCGCCAGGGCGATCTCCACCTTCAGCCGGCCGTTCTTCAGGTAGGCGCGGGTTGGGATAACCGTCATCCCTTTCTGGCGCACTTTGCCCCATAGTTCCAGGATTTCCTTCTTGTGAAGCAGGAGCCGCCGCGGGCGACGCGGATCGTGGTTGAAGCGGCTGGCCGGATCGTAGGGAGCAATATAGGCATCGATCAGCCAGGCACCATCCGGCTCCACCCGTACAAAGGCCTCGCTCAGGCTCATCTGCCCGGCACGCGCCGCCTTGATCTCACTCCCCTGCAAGGCAATCCCGGCCTCGTAGCGTTCCAAGATGAAATACTCAAAACTCGCCTTACGGTTGGTGGCAACAGTCTTCTCACTCATCAGAGGCCTCCTCCCCAATGCCAGAAAGCTCCGACTGCCAGCAACACCTGCCCTGAGTGGTAAAGGATCATATTCCACAACCGTCCACGGCGCAGCGGGTTGACGAAGCGATCCCAGGCCAATAGCAAGTCCGAAAAGTAGAAGAGAGCGGCGCCGAAGGCCAGGGTCAGCGCAGCAGAGGTGCTCCAATCACGGCGGAAGAGGGTCATCAACGCCGAAAGGAGCATCAGGCTCAGCACAAGACCGTAAACATAAACGGGTAGGATCAAGCCATGCATTTGACGTGCCGCCAAACTTTGGGCAATGCGGCGCAAGAGCCGCGCTGCGCTCAGCGCCAGGATCAGGGCGATCGGCAGACTCCAGACCGGCGAAACTTCCCCCAAAGGGGAATTAATGCCCACAATGTAGCAAAGATGCGCCAGCAGAAAGGCGAACAGCCCCGCCAGGAAACCGCGCTCAAAAAGCAAGGCCACATCACCGAGCAGGGAGAAGAAAAGGCCGGCGAAGAACCAGGCACTTGCCCCCTGCAGATCGGTGCGCACCGCAAACCAGATGAGCAAAAAGAGCAAGGTAAGCGGTTTGGCGAAGCGCTCCAGGCGCGCTTCCCCTTTCGCCACGGCCACCCAATCGGCGAGCGCAGTGCTCAAAGCAAGACCCAGCCAGAGATCGTTCATTTCTTTCGCTCCTTTAGCTTATAACCCAGTCGCCGCAACGCATCAGGGTCGTTGCGCCAGTTGCGCAGCGTCTTCACGTGAAGGTCAAGGAAGACCTTGCGGCCGCTCATCGCTTCGATCTCGCGACGCGCGTCGATGCCGATGCGTTTGAGCATGTTCCCACCCTGGCCGATCACGATGCCCTTCTGCGATTCGCGCTCTACGAACAGGGTGGCACGGATATAAGCGCCATCCTCCCCACGTTCGGTATATTCGTCAATACGCACGGCCAACGCATGGGGGACTTCGTCGCGCAGGTGGATCAAGGCGGCCTCGCGGATCAGCTCGGCGGCGATCTCGCGTTCGTAGAGATCGGTCACCTGATCTTCGGGGTAGAGCGCCTCCTGCACGGGAAGCGCCTGGATCAGGGTCTGGATCAGCGTCTCGCGCCCATCGCCACGGGTGGCAGAGAGAAAGATCGAGGTCCGATGCGGGATCGAGGCACGATAGGGCGCGGCGTGGCTTTCCCATTCCCCTTCGGGCAGCAGGTCGCATTTGTTCAGGCCGAGGATCACCCGATCTTCGGCACTCGCTTCCCGAATGCGCTGCACGATGAGCCGCTCTTCCTCGCCGGGGGGCAGGGAAAGGTCAACCAGGAACAGGAGCACATCCACATCTTCCAGGACTTCGGTCGCTTCCTGGTTGAGGAATTCACCCAGCTTATGCCGCGGCAGGTGAATGCCGGGCGTATCCACGAAGATCAGCTGCGCTTCGGGAAGGGTCAAAATCCCCAGCTGGCGCCGGCGCGTGGTTTGCGGGCGCGGCGAAACCGGGGCGATCTTTTGTCCCAGCAGGGAGTTGATCAGGGTAGATTTACCGACGTTCGGACGTCCGAGAACGGCGACAAAACCGGAATGGTATTCGTTGCTCATAGGTCTGATGATACCAGAGGATAGCACATTATGGTAAAATTTTAGCCGGAGGGATGGCCGAGCGGCTGAAGGCGCCTGTCTTGAAAACAGGTTGGGGTAACACCCACGTGGGTTCGAATCCCACTCCCTCCGCTATTGTAAGATTGCCGATTTGAGGGTAAAATAGCGCCGATACGGGGAGGTGCCAGAGTGGTCGAATGGGGCCGCCTGCTAAGCGGTTACCGGGGCTATAAACCTCGGTCGCAGGTTCGAATCCTGTCCTCCCCGCCAAAAATCCCCAACCATGCGGTTGGGGATGATTTTTTGCACAAACGCTAGCGTTTGTGCTACAGTGTACGAATGTAGCGGAATTGCTTATAGCCCGGCGGATCGGCGTTCAGCTGCGGATCGACCACCACATGGAGCACGGCCGGTTTGCCGGATTTCACCGCCCGTTCCAGCGCCGGCGCGAATTCTTCCAGACTTTCCACCTTCTCGCCATAGCACCCCATTCCCTGCGCAATGAGATCGTAGCGCGTTTCAGCAGAGATTTCCACGCCTTGCTGTTGCTCCGCCGGGACACCGGCGAACTGATGGGCGCTCCGCTCCATGCCCCAGCCACTATCCACCGCCACAATGACGATCACCGGGGCGTTCTCGCGCAAGGCGGTTTCCATTTCCATGATGTTGAAGCCGGCCGCACCGTCTCCGGTGATGCAATAGACCAGGCGCGACGGGTCTGCCAGCTTAGCCCCAATCGCAAACGGGATGCCCGTGCCGAGATAGCCCATCTTGACCGAATAAAGGAAGCTATACGGTTCATAGATCGGGTTGTAAGCGACTCCCCACAAGGTCGTATTCCCACCATCCAAAACGGTGACCGCATTGCGGGGGAAGAACGTGCGCGCCGCGAAGACCATTTGCCCCGGATTCAGGCCTTGTGCCGCCGGCGCCGTGAGATATTGCATTCCCTGGGCGATCGTTTGCTGGCTGAGCGCTCGGTAACGGTCGAGATCGGGCATCGCCGAACGGGGAGCGGTGCGCGCCTTGACCGCTTCCAGCAGCTCCGTGAGGGCTTGTTTGGCATCGGCCACGATCCCCAAATCAACCGGTCGGTTCAGGCCGATGGAGAAGGGATCGCTATCGATCTGGATCGTCTTCTGACGTGCGGGATCGCCCCAGGCTGGCGGCATGCCCCATCCATCGTATTCCCCCAGCCGCGAGCCGACGACCAGGATCACATCTGCTTCGTTGCGCGCCAGCGCCAGTGCTTGCATATCGAGCAGGGAAAAATAATGCGGGTGGTCCTCCGGCACGACGCCGCGGGCTCCCAAGCTGGCGCTCATTCCGGCCGCCAGATAGTTGCCAAGAGCCAGGAATTCGGCGGCGGCATCGGCCCATAACACCCCTTTGCCGGCATGGAGAAAAGGCTTTTTCGCGCCCGCCAGCCACTCGGCGGCCTGCTCGATCCAGCGCCGATCGCCGCTCCCCATGTGCAACATCCGATACCGTTGCGGCGGGTAGATGGGCGCTTTTTCTTCCTCGATTTTCGCTGCCAGCAATTCATCGGGAATGGCCAGGAAAGCCGGGCCAGGACGACCGGTCCACATGGCGCGGAATGCGGCGCGCACCATTTCCGGCAGACGCTCGGCTTGGCGCACCATAGCGCTGAACTTGGTGATCGGCCGCGCCATTTCGATCAGGTTGGTGGCCTGCCAGGCTCCGCCGCGATCGGGATCGGTGGTCAGACGACGGCGCGTCGCGGCAATGGCCAGGATGGGATGTCCCTCGGCATGGGCACTGCTCAGGCCGGCCAGCATGTTCGCCCCGCCTGGGCCGGGACTGCCGATCACCACACTGGCTTTGCGCGCCAGACGGCTGTATCCTTCCGCCATATGCACCGCACCCTCTTCGTGGCGGCAATTAATGTGCCGAATGCCATAGCGCGCCGCTTGGCTGGTGAACGGGATGTGCGCCCCATCCACAATGCCGAACATCATCTCGATCCCCTCAGCCTGTAGACAGCGCGCCAGCAATTCGCCTACGGTGATTTCGCTCATGGTGATCCTCCATCAGGGAATGAATTTTCGTTCTCGCAACCAGATTTCGGTGCGCCGCATGCCCTCTTCCAGGTCCACCTGTGGCTGCCAGCCTAGGAGACGGCGCGCCTTGGCATTGGAGACCGTAGTCTTTTTGGAAAGCATTTCCATGGCGCCGCGCCCCAATTCCGTCGGCTTGCCCAAAAGGCGAAAGAGCAGGCGGCCGGCCTCGGCCAGCGCAATCGCCGCGCCGGTGCTCAGCACAGGAGGGCCCTTTTTGCCCAACATGCGATAGTAATGCCCGAAAAATTCCTTACACGGGATAGCCTGTTCCCCACCGAGCAAGAAGATCTGCCCGATCGCCACATCCGCTTCCGCCGCCAGCACCACACCGTTCACCAGATCGTCAAGATAAACGGCGCGGAAAAGCCCTTGCCCATAGGCCGGCAGGAAGAACAGGCCCTTTTTGATCATCTGCACCGGCACGATCGTCCACGGGCGCGAGCCGGGACCGTAGATATCGGCCGGACGAAGGATGGTGCAAGGAATCTCACCGGCGGCATGGGCGGCCAGGACGGCATGTTCGGCCGCGATCTTGCTATCCACATACGGATTGCCGGTGGGCATGACCGGCGCGGTCTCGTCTGCCTGGTCCTCGATGATAAAACGCATCGTCGCCAGAGACGAGATATGCACAAAGCGGCGCGCGCCGGACTTCTGGGCCGCTTCCAGCACCCGCCGCGTGCCGAGCACATTGACGCGCCAGGCCTCGGCCTTCGTCATATTGTTGGTAACCAGCGCCGCAGTATGGATCACCAGGTCACAGCCCGTTAGGGCTTCCATCCATCCTTCGGGATGGCTCACATCCCCTGCCACCACTCCCAGCGCCGGTTCGGCGCGTATATCCAGACCCACGACTTCGGCCCCCAGCGCAAGGTAGCGCTCACGCAAGGCACGGCCCAAAAAGCCTAAGGCACCGGTGATGAACACTTTACGGTACTTTGTCTGCGAGATCATCGGGGAAAATGCCTCGTTCACGTCGAATCTGTGCCAATCGCTTGAGCCCTCGTCGCTTCAACGGCTCGTAGAGCCAGAGCATCAGGGAAGGGAAGGCGTGATTGAGCTTGGTCAACCAGCCGCGCCAACGCGGAAGGACGATCTCCAAGGGGCGCTTTCGCATGGCTTCCCAAAAGGCACGCTCCAGGTCCTCGACCGTGAGCACGACGCCGGTATACGTCAGCGCGACCTCTTCACCGCCGTATTTCAGGTGACGTGCCATAATCGGCGTATCCACCAAATCGGGCGAGATGACCGTAACCGCCACCCCGCGCCGGCGCCATTCGATCGCCGCAGCGAGGGAAGCGTTCCGTAACCCGCCTTTTGCGGCAGAATAGATCGAGTTGCCGGGCGTTGGCGAAAGTCCCGCCAGCGAAGCGACGTTCACAATATGCCCCCGGCCTTGACGAACCATCACCTCCCCGACCAAGCGCATGCCCAGCAACGGTCCTTTCAGGTTCACATCCAGGATCCATTCCAGGTTTTCGAGCGATTGATCGAGCAAAAAGGCCGGGCGACCACCGCCGGCGATGTTGAAAAGATAATCAATCCGCCCAAAACGCCGAAGCGCCTCTGCGATCATCGCTTGCCAATCGGCCGGGCGGCGCACATCGAGCGGGAAAAGACGCAAACGCTCGCTTTCGCGGAACGCGGCCCGCAATCCCTGCTCGTCCACATCGCCCAGCAACAGCCGATATTCCGAACGTGCCTGCAGGACACCGGCCCAGTGTCGGCCGATGCCGCTGGCCGCGCCGGTGATCATCACCACCGGGCCGGGTCCTGTTTTCTCACAATCCATAGCCATCTCTAGGGATGAAAGTCCTCATCCTTCGACGGTAGGAAGCCTCTTGCCATTCAACAGCGCCGCCTGCCGAGCTTTCTCCTCGTTAACAAAGCCCATCAACGCCCAGCCGATCAACAGGAAAACGGCTATGGAGAGCATGGCCAAGCGGTGACCGGATTGCTCGGCCGGCAGGGCATCCAGCCCCTGTCGCTGATACCACAGCGTAGCCTCTGCCGCCAGCCAACCGAAGATCGCCGGGCCGATGAACGAGGACGTGCGCCCGGTGAGCGCAAAGAAGCCGAAGAACTCGGCGCTTTTGCCGGGAGGGCTGAAGGTCGCTACCATGGCGCGGCTGACCGATTGAATGCCGGCCATCGCCACGCCGACAAACGCTCCGATGACAAAGAAATGCACTTGCGTTTTCCCAAAGTACAAAGCCGCAATACAGGCAACCATCAGCAGGATCGAAAAGGTCAGGGCGCGTTTTCCGCCGAGGCGATCTTGCAGGTTTCCGAAGAACAAAGCGCCCAAGACGTTGGTCGCCTGGACGATGATGAAAAAGATGATCAACCCCGTCTGCTGCAGGCCGAACAAAACCGAACCCAAGATGGCGGCAAAATCCAGGGCGATGATCACGCCTTCGTTGTAGATCAGGAAGGCCAGCATAAACTTCAGGAATTCTTTGAATCCGCTCGCCGTCCGGATGGTCTCCCGCAGCTGACGGAAGGCAATGCTGAGGTAGTTTTCGCCGGGTGGCAAGGGTTGGGGTTGGGCACGCTCTCGCAGCCAGAAAAAGACCGGCAGCGCGGCCAAGGCAAAGAAAACGGCTGTGATCACCAGCGTGCTGCGCACCACCAGCAGGTTGTTCTGGCTGAGCAAAATCGGCGGCAGGATCAGCAATAGGATGACGATGCCCCCGGCCGAGCCGATCGCCCATCCCGTGCCGGCGATCCGTCCCATTTCTTCCGGCGCGGCGATCTCCGGCAGCAGCGCATCGTAGAAGACCTGGGCCGCCCGGTAGCCGATCTCGGCCAGCAAAAAGAAAAGCACCGCCATGAGCACGGTACCTTTCTGGGTGAAAAAGAGCAGGCCGGTGAAGACGACCGCAAGAACGGTGAAGAAGAACAGAAAACGCTTCTTGGCCCCGGAGTAATCGGCAATCGCCCCCATGATCGGCGCCGAAATGGCCACCAGGATCATGGCGATCGAGATCGTCAACCCCCAGAGCCGCGATCCTTCGGCCCCTCCCACCACCTGGTTTTTGAAATAGGCCGAATAGACCGCCAGCAAAACGACCGAAGCATAGGCCGAATTGCCGAAATCGTACAGATACCACGCCACCCGTTCACGGCGGGTGGAGCGGGGTTGCGGTGATGCGTGCTCCATCGCTCTCTCCTCCTGTTGAAAGTGTGTTTGGCGAATGCCTTGATTATACCCCGGAGATGGCAGGTTGTTTGACATTTGGGATAGGACTTTTTAAGCGCAAGTGTACCGATTCCACACGTTTGGCATTCAGTATCCGGCCTTCCTGGTTTCGAATTAACCAAATGAACCTGCAATCCAGTAGCACTAGACGATTCTTCGCCGGGGGAAAGCAAGTTGAGCACTGGCGAGCGAGGTGAAGATCATCCAATGACCGATCCACGGAGAAGTTGATCGCTGGCGGAAATGAGGCGAACTCACCCCGGCTTTTTCTCCTCTTGGGGTGTTCACCCCATTCGAGGATCGGGAGCATGGGGGAAAGTTCCCATCGCCTGGGGGCAGAAGCATGGGTGAAATTTCCCAATGAACAGATAAGGAAAAATGTGCCTCACCGGCTAAAAAAATGGGGAGATCTCCGAATTTACTTCCCCACGTGGCAAGCCCTATATTGAAACCGGAAGATGTTTCCGGAAAGGAGGCTGCCATGTTGGTCAAAATGTTCACCATCCTACTGATCGCCCGCGTTGTTCTGCCCGTGTTGCTCCTGCTGTTGCTGGGAGAATGGGCACGTCGTCATACGTCCCCGCGCTTTGCCTGGTGAGGTGGTTTATGGAAGCGCTGATGGAATTCCTGGCCGTTTTGGCCGGACTGCTGGTTCGGCTGGCAATTCCGCTGGGGTTGACATGGCTGATCGCTACCTTTCTGCATCGCCTGGATCGGAAATGGAGAGAACAGGCCATGAAACAGATGCCCCTCCAGGCCGAAGAACGCCCTACCTGTTGGGACGTCCGTCAATGCCCACCGGAAGTGCGCGTCGATTGTCCGGCCTATGAATCCACCGTGCCCTGCTGGCAATTGCGCCGACGGGCAAACGGTTACCTCACGCCAGAATGCCTGGGCTGTGAGGTCTTTCTGAAAGCTCCGATTCCCCGCTATGCATTCCTCAACGTTTTCGGAGGCAAACATGCGTAGAAGCACCCGTTTTCTGATCTCTATCGTGACTGCACTCCTGTTCGCCGGCCTAACCCTGGGGATCGCGACCGGTCAAGGGGAAGAAGGCTCGGCGACCTCTTCACCGGTGTCGAACTGCGCCACCTGTCACACCGAATTCAACATGAACTGGATGAACAGTGCCCACGGTACTGCCGGCAACGATCCACGCTTTCAGGAAGAATGGACCGCCCAAGGGAAACCCGGTGCCTGTCTGGTCTGCCACACCACCGGGTTCGATCCCGGCAGCGGCACCTGGGAAAGCGAGAACGTGAGCTGCACGGCCTGTCACGGTCCGGTGCCGGCCGATCACCCGCGTTCGCCGATGCCCGTCGACCGCTCCCCCGATCTGTGTGGGCGCTGTCACAGTGATACGCGCTTCGGCTGGCAAAACTGGAGGGTGAGCGCTCACTATCAGCGTGGGATGAGCTGCGTGACCTGTCACGACCCCCATAGCACTTCGCTGAAGGCCGTGCACGATGGAGAAAAGGCCGATGCTTCTCAGCTCTGCATCACCTGTCACAAAGAAGTGAGCATGGATTTCCCCTATAGCCTGCACCATCAGGCCGGGCTTTCCTGCGTGGATTGTCACCTGGAGCATCTGGAATCCGCCGATCGCGCGCCGCACACCATTCCGGATCACTCTTTCAACGCCAGTCTGGAAACCTGCACAACCTGCCACGCGGAGCAAATGCACGGCCCCGGCAACAACACCGCCGGTGCGGCGGCAGCAAACCCGACTCCGTTGCCCTTGATGCCCCAATCCGCCTCGCTCTCTCCGGAACCGCAGCCGGTTAGCCCGACCGGCTATGCATTGCTGGCCGCGCTGATCGGCCTGGCCGCCGGCATGATCCTTTCCCCGTGGCTAGAGAAGATCTATCATCGCCTGATCCATCATCACTAGGAGGTTGCCATGCGCGGAAAATCGAACCGCATCGGACGACGGGATGTCTTGAAGCTCATGGCGGTCGGTGGGGCGACCTTGGTCACCCTGCGTTACCTGCAGCCGGCCCGTGCCACCGCTCCAACACCGCAAGGGAAGCACCAATGGGCTATGGTGATCGATCTCTCCAAATGCACCGGATGTGGCTACTGCACGCTCGCCTGCCGAGCCCATAACGATGTGCCACCCAACATTTCCTGGAACGAAGTGAGCCTGGTGGGCGAGCTGGACGGACACCTGATCTACCTGCCCCGTCCGTGTATGCATTGTGCCAAGGCGCCGTGCGTGGATGTATGCCCGGTCGGTGCTTCCTACTACCGCGCCGACGGCATTGTGATGATGGATTACGATCGCTGCATCGGTTGCCGCTACTGCATGATCGCCTGCCCCTATGGCGCACGCGCCTTCAATTGGGAGGCTTTCCGCGGGCCGAACCCGGCGGTACCCACTTGGGGACAGCCGGAAGTGGAGCGACGGCCCCGAGGTGTGGTCGAGAAGTGTTCTTTCTGCTATCAGCGCATCGATCGCGGCCTGGCACTGGGCCTGACGCCCGGCATAGACGCCGACGCCACGCCGGCCTGCGTGGTCGCCTGCCCGACGAAAGCGCGGCTCTTCGGTGACCTGAACGATCCGGATTCGCCCGTGAGCAAAGCACTGCGCGAACAACCGACCTATCGCTTGCGCGAGGATTTGGGCACGCAACCACGGGTCTATTACATTCCGCCACAACCTGAGAAGATGGAGGGAGGATCATGAAACGCTTTCTACGCCTCGTTCCCTTCGATCCCTGGAAAATCTGGCTGGTAGCGCTCGGCCTGATGATAGTGCTCGGCCTTGCGGGTGGGGTGCTGGTTTTCTGGAAAGGGCTGATCATCACCAACCTGAGCGATTGGGTGCCGTGGGGCTTATGGATCACCCTTGACCTTTCCTCGATCGCTCTGGCTGCCGGGGCTTTCAGCTTATGCGCCGGGGTTCACCTATTTGGTCTAAAACGCTATCAGCCGCTGGCCCGCACGGCCCTTTTCATCGGCTTGATCGGCTACACCATGGCGCTTTGTGCCTTGTTACTGGATATCGGTCGCCCACAGAATTTCTGGCATCCCTTAGTCTATTGGAATCCGCATTCCACGCTCTGGGAAGTGACCATGTGCGTCTGTCTCTACCTGCTCGTGTTAATTCTAGAGAACATGCCCACCTTGGCTTCCTGGAGCTTCCTCCGAGAGCGTTTTCCCAAACTGAGCAATCTGATGAAACAAGCGCACCATCTCGCTCCCTTCCTGGCGGTGGTGGGATTGCTGCTTTCCAGCCTGCACCAATCTTCTTTGGGCGCAGTCTATGGCGTGCTCAAGGCGCGACCGATCTGGTTTAAGCCAGAACTCTCCGTGCTTTTTATGCTCTCAGCGATCATCGGCGGCATCTCGCTCACGGTGCTGGCTTCGATGATCGCCGCTCGCCTGAGCAGGCAGGCCAAGGTCAACGATGTGCTCCTGGAACGCACAGCTCACTTCGTCGGCTACCTGTTGATCGCCTACTTCTACTTCCGCGCCTGGGATCTGTTGGCTACGACCTACACGTACGCTCCCGGCCGCAGTGAAGGGTTGCAAATCCTGACCAAAGGCACGCTTTCCTTCAACTTCTGGTTCGGCGAGATGATCATGGGCATCCTGCTGCCGATGATCATTTTGCTCTATCAACCGGCTCGGCAAAACCCCTTCTGGCGCATGGTGGCGCTCTTCCTGGCCGCGGCCGGAGTGGTTGCCTATCGTTGGGATACAAACCTGGTGGGCCTGATGGTGGTCGTTTCCTACCTGCCCGGCCCGATCCAGATCGCTTATACCACCTACCACCCTGCCCCAGTTGAATGGATCACCACCTTGGGCATCCTTGCTTATGGATTGTTGGCCTTCTCGCTGGGCGTCAAATACCTGCGCGTGGTGGATCATCGCTGGGTGACCGAGGAAGCAAAAAGCCTCCACGTCGAGGCAGAAGAGGTGGCGCTCTCTCGGTGAAAGGAAAGTCCGGACCGATTTTCACTTCTTGCTGTGGGACAGAGTGGAGACCTCTGTCCCACAATCATTTTTTCAAAGAGGACTCCCGGCAAAAATCCCCGACTCTCTGAGAAAAGATTCTATAAAAAGCCTGCTTGGCGCAAAATTTCCGGCGACTTTTGCTTAAGCCAAAAATGCCTTTAAAATCCGTGTTTGTCCCTCTCACCCGCGCTCATCTGTATCCTATCCCGGTAGAGTATTTGTGCGAAAACATGGTTTTGGCGGTAGACTCAAAACTCTATCTTTCCACCCTACAGCTCTCCGGGGATAGCGGTTAAGGTATAATCCCCTCTGCACATCCCAAACATAGGAGAAAACATGTACATTGCCATCGAGGGAGTGATCGGCGTCGGAAAGACCACACTGGCACGATTGTTGCAACTGCTTTTTGAGGCCGAGCTATTGCTGGAAGTCTTTGAAGAAAATCCCTTCCTTTCTGCCTTCTATACCGATCGGGCACGGTATGCGTTCCAAACGCAAATCTTCTTTCTCTTGAGCCGTTATCATCAACAGCGACGAGCCGTGCCGCAGATCCTGGCGGCAGGGAAAAATCTGATCTCGGACTACACCTTCGCCAAAGATGCCCTTTTTGCCCGCATTAATCTGAGCGGCGATGAGTTGGAGATGTACTACCGAGTCCACGAGGCGTTGGCGGAAAAGATTCCCCGTCCGGATCTGATCGTTTACCTGCGCGCCAGCACGGATGTGTTGATGCAACGCATCGCCTTGCGGGATCGTCCCTATGAACGCAATATGGAGCGCGAATATATCGATCTCCTGAACCGCGCCTACGAGGAATTCTTTGCCCATCCCTACGACGACACCCCCGTTTTGACCATCGACACCAATGCTCTGAACTTTGTGCTCTACCCAGAACATTTGCAGCACATCGAACAACGCATCCGGCAAACGCTGAATTTGCTTCCCTATCAGCCTTCTCTGCCCCTTTCGTGAGGTGAAACATGCGCGTGACGCGAGAATCTCTGCTCAGGCTGGCACGCGAGACTGCCCAGGAACGCGCTTATAACCAGGCGGACGTTCTTGCCGTTTACCTGATCGGTTCGCTGCGCAGTGCAGAACCGTTCCTGGGGCAAAACACCGATATCGATCTGGTGATCGTCCACGAGACACGGCCCCCCCTATGGCGCGAGATCGTCGCTTTGCCGGCCGGCATTCACCTGGATATCCTGCATCGCGCTCGCGCCGATTACCCTCCCTCGCGTCAGTTACGCCTGCACCCCACTTTGGGACATGAGCTGTATGATGCCATCCTCCTTTACGAACGGCAACCGTTCTTTGAATTCCTGCAGGCCGGCGTGCGCGCCGGAGGGGAATTCAGCGCGCCAGGAAGTATCTGTCAGCGTGCCTTTCACCTGGTCGCCGAGAGCCGAAGAGGGTGGCTAGCGCTCTCGCAGGTCTCTACATGGGATGCAAAGGAGATGAATGCCTGGCTGGAGACACTCGCTCAGGCCGCCAATGCGCTCATGCAGCTCAACGGCTCCCCCTTGACCGAGCGCCGTTTTCTGCACGATTTCTCCCGGCGACTGGCAGAATTGCAGCTGCAAGAATTGTTTTCACCCTTCCTGGAACTGCTGGGAGAATTTAGCGGCCTCCTGACGGAGGTCCAGGAATGGTTACCGCACTGGGAAAACGATTTTCAGGCCGCAGCACAAACGGCCACCCGGGTGAGCGATCTCCATCCCGCGCGCCTGCAGTATTATCTGCAAGGGATTCGTCACTATCTGGAAGGAGAAAGGCCGGGATTTGCCCTCTGGCCGCTGCTGCGCACCTGGACCTGGGCGGCGATGGCGCTGCCGGAGGAACAGCGGCTTCACTGGCTTGAATTCCTGCGCCGTCTGGGTTGGGAAAAGGGGGTGCATTCTCCCCGCCTGGAGGCGCTGGATCACTATCTGGATCGGGTGGAAGAAACGCTGGAATCCTACGCGAACCAGCACGGGGTCAATTTGGATACTCTACCGCACCTTCTTTGAAAAATGTCCTCTAAGCGCACTCTGACTCTGCTCTTCTTCCTGCTGGTGGTCGCCATGCTCGGCTTTGGGATCGTGATCCCCCTTCTGCCGTTCCTCGTCGAAGCATTCGGCGGAGGCGGCATGAGCATGGGACTGCTGATGACCATTTTCTCCCTGATGCAATTTATCTTCTCCTCCTTCTGGGGCGCGCTCTCGGATCGGTACGGGCGCAAGCCGATCCTGATCCTGGGTGCTACGGGAAACGCCATCACCATGTTCGGCTTTGGGTTTTCCTCTTCGCTGGGATGGTTGTATATTTTCCGCGCCCTGGGAGGTCTATTCTCCTCCGCCATTCTGCCGGTCTCGATGGCCTTTATCGCCGATACCACGGATGATCGGGATCGCAGTGCCGGCATGGGGTTGAGCGGCGCCGCTTTCGGCACCGGCATGGTCCTCGGCCCCGGTTTGGGCGGGCTTCTGGGAGGCTATTCCCTCCAGGCACCTTTTCTCCTGGCAGGTGCTCTCTCTTTACTAAGCGGATTGTTGATCTGGCTCCTGCTGCCGGAATCGCTGCCTCCGCATCAACGCCGTTACACTCCGGTGCACGGTCCACAATTCCGAGCCATGTTCCGGGCCCTTTCTTCCCCCATCGGTTTCTTGTTGATCTTGGCCTTTTTGCACAATTTCGCCCTGACTAACTTCGAGGGCATCTTCGCCTACTACACGGAGCAACGCTATCATTACTCGCCCCAAACGGTGGGCATGATCATGATGACCGTTGGCCTAAGTTCAGCCTTTGTGCAGGGAGTGCTCACCGGGCCGGCGACCCGTCGCTGGGGAGATGTGCGCGTGGTGAAGGGGTCGCTATTTGCCAGCATCTTCGGTTTTTCGCTCATGTTGCTGGCACGCACACTCCCTGAAGTGATCCTAACATCCAGTTTCTTCATCTTTACCAACGCCATGCTACGTCCCGGCGTAGCCACGCTCATTTCGCGTCGCGCTCGTGAGGGACAGGGCATAGCCATGGGTCTGAACAATGCCTATATGAGCCTTGGACGCGTTTTTGGTCCGCTTTGGGCCGGGAGTATGCTCGAACTGAACCTTAACTATCCCTTCCTCACCGGTGCGGCGATCATGTTGCTGGCATTCCTGGCCAGTCAAAAGTGGCTTAAGGAGTGAGCGTTTCCGTTCCAAAAGCGTAATGGTAAAGCAGAATCCCGGCCGCGATGGCCAGGTTGAGGGAGCTGGCCCGGCCGCGCATCGGCAAAGCGACCTCGGTATCGCAGGCGGCGCGTTGCTCGGCGCTCAGCCCCTTTTGCTCGTTGCCCAGGACGAGCACCCAGGGATGCCGCGGCCGCAGTTGACGGTAATCTTGCCGGGCATGCGCCGAAGTGCCCAAAAGAAAGAGCCCGTGCCGGCGCGCCCAGGAAAGGAATTCTGCGAACGAGGCCTGCACCCAGGGGACCCAGAACAACGCCCCCATGCTTGCCCGCACCACCCCCGGATGGTAAGGGTCCACGCCCCCTTCGAGCAGGAACAGCACATCCCCACCCACCGCATCCAGCGTGCGCAGCACGGTGCCCACGTTGCCGGCATCCTGCGGCGTGACCAGCGCCGCCCCAAAGTGCAACGTTTGTGGAAGCAGATCGGCCAGGGTGCGCGAGCGCTGACGCACGATCGCCAGCAAACCTTGCGGATTTTCCTTTTCGCTCACACTTTCCAGGACATAGGATGCCACGGCACGCACCAGCCCACCCCGCGCTTCGACCTGCTGGAGGATCTGCCGACCGAATTCACTTTCCAGGCGCTGCGGATCGTAGAGCAAATGGGTAATCTCCCAGCCGGCTTCGAGCGCGGCGCCGATCGGCAAGATGCCCTCTACCAGGAAGAGGCCGCTTTTCTGGCGCTCTTTCCGCTGGTGCAGGGCGCGCACCTGTTTGATCAGGGAATTCTGGGCACTGGTGATCAGCATACGCTGATTTTACCCCGTAGTTGTGTGGTCGGATGGTCAATTGGTCGAGTAGTGGAATGGTCGGGTGGTCGAATGGTCAGATAGTCGCGTGGTCGGGTGGTCAGATGGGCAAGAAATCGATCCACGGTCTACCATCTACAGTCCACCGTCACGTTCACAGCCATCCATAGGCACAAGAACACGCTGAAACTGTAGTATATTTAGACTCTGTTCAAAACTACCTTGCAGAAAGGATTTGCACATGAAGAAGATCACCGTCATTGGTGTCGGTTACGTTGGGTTGGTCACCGCCGCCTGCTTTGCCGATCTGGGCAATAAGGTGGTGGCGCTGGACGTGAACAAAGCGCGCATTGAGGGGTTGAAGCGCGGCGTGATGCCGATCTACGAACCGGGGTTGGAGGAATTGGTGCGGCGCAATGTCAACGCCGGGCGACTTTCCTTCACCACCTCCTATGCTGAAGCGCTTCAGGAAACCGAGTTTGCCTTCATTGCCGTGGGCACCCCTTCCGGCGTGAACGGGGAAGCCGATCTGCAATACGTCGCCGCGGCGGCACGCGCCATTGCCGAAAACATGACCGCTCCGCTGATCATCATCAACAAGTCCACCGTGCCGATCGGGACCGGGGACTGGGTGGCCGATATTGTGCGTCGCCACCAGAAACAGCCAATCCCCTTCTCCGTCGTCTCCTGCCCTGAGTTCCTGCGCGAAGGCACGGCGATCAGCGACTTCATGAACCCCTATCGCGTCGTCGTCGGCTCCTTGGATCGCGAGGCCGCCGAGAAAGTCGCCCAGCTCCATTTGCCGCTACGCGCGCCGATCGTGATCACCGATCTGCGCACGGCAGAGATGATCAAATATGCCTCGAACGCTTTCTTGGCGACCAAGATCTCTTTCATCAACGAGATCGCCGATATCTGCGAGGCCTACGGCGCGGATGTGAAAGAGGTGGCTGCCGGCATGGGCTATGATAAGCGCATCGGCCCCTATTTCTTAGATGCCGGCCTGGGATGGGGCGGCTCCTGTTTCCCAAAGGACGTGAAAGCCCTGGCCTACATGGCACAGGAAAAAGGATTGAAGCCGCGCATCCTGGAATCGGTGATGGAGGTGAACTATCGCCGCCGCAAGGACGCCGTGCGTCACCTGCAAGAGATGATCGGCGATCTGAACGGCAAAGTGATCGGCTTGTTGGGCCTGGCCTTCAAGCCGAACACCGACGATATGCGCGAGGCCCCCTCGATCGACATCGCCGAAGCGCTGGTCGCCGCCGGCGCCGAGGTCCGCGCCTACGATCCGGTGGCGATGGAAGTCGCTCGCCCCTTGCTGCCGGCCGTCAAAATGTATCCCGACCCTTATCAAATGGCCACCGGTTGCGATGCGTTGATCGTCGTCACCGACTGGAATGAATTCAAGCAGCTCGATCTAGAGCGTCTGCGCGGCGCCATGCGTCAAGCGGTGATTCTCGATGGACGGAATATCTACCAGCCGCAGATCATGCGTGAGCTGGGATTCAACTATCGCGGCATCGGGCGCGGGGTCAACACGCACGAAGGAGCCTAAATTGGACCGTTTGCCGGTTTGTGACTACGAAGGTTCGGACTATCAGGAAAGATTCTGGGATCAAGGCGGTCGGGAATACGAAGATCGGGTCGAGGCCATTGCCCTGAGCCGCCTGCTCCCGCCACAAGGAGGCGAGCGCCTGCTGGAACTGGGCGCCGGCGCCGGGCGAAACACGCCGCGTTACGTGGGCTATCGCCAGGTCATCCTGTTGGATTATTCCTTCACCCAGCTTCAGAAGGCACGTCGTCGTTTGGGTGAAAATGAGCGCTTCGTTTACGTCGCCGCCGACATCTATCGTCTTCCTTTTCGTCGGCAAGTCTTCGATGCCGCCACCATGATCCGCACCTTGCACCATCTGATAGAACCCGCCCGTGCCCTGGAGCAGGTGGCCAATGTCCTAGCGCCGGGTGCGCTTTTCATCCTCGAATTTGCCAACAAGCGCAACCTGAAAGCCATCCTGCGCTATTGGCTAAGACGCCAGAGCTGGAGTCCCTTCACCCTGGAAACGGTCGAGTTCGCCCCGCTGAACTTCGATTTTCACCCCCGTGCGGTGCAGCAATGGTTGGAGAAAAGCGGCTTCACGGTGGAACGTCGCCTGACGGTTTCCCATTTTCGCCTGGAATGGCTCAAACGCCATGTGCCTTTGAATTGGCTGGTGACGGCAGATGCCCTGCTCCAATGGAGCGGTGAATGGTGGCAGCTAACCCCCAGCGTCTTCTTGCGCGCCCGTCGGCAGGGAGCGTTGCACTCGGCATCGCTACCCCCGATCCAATCACCAGGTGATCTGTTCCGCTGCTTGGGATGCGGACAGGAGGGACTTTCGGCCTCGCCCCAGGCATTGCGCTGTCCGAACTGTGGCAAAGAGTGGCCGATTCGGGAGGGAATTTACGATTTCCGTGAACGGGAGGAGGGCTAGCGATAGCCCTCCTCTTTATTCTCGTCACGTCTAATGCGCCGATGAGCAACGCGCCGTGGCTAGGGTTTTACCGCGCGCGTGGCGATGTAGTTGGGGTGGTATGCCGCCAACGGGGAATCTTTCATGATGTCCTCGTAGAGACCGATGATGTGAAAGCCGGCATCGCACTGGCCTCCCAGCAGATCGGTGAGGCTATGACCGAATTCCAGCGGCAGACCCTTTTCCAACTGCTCCTGGAGCTCTTCCTGGCTGAGATGGGTCAGATCGGAATAGGGGATCGAATGCCGCACCTCTAACCGGCCTTCATCGGCTGCATAAAGATCGAAGATGTAATGCACCGGGTTCATCATGCCGGCCAACAGAAATCCCCCATGACGCAACACACGGTAACACTCGCGCCAGACGGGGCGCACATCCGGGCAAAAGACGTTTGAGACGGGATGGAAGATCAGGTCGAATGATTCATCCGCAAAGACCGAGAGATCGCGCATATCCCCTTCCACCAAGCGCAGGGAGAGGCCTTCGCGCTCGGCCACCAGACGATCCTGCTCCAGCTGACGCGGGGAATTATCAAAAACGGTCACTCGCGCCCCGGCCGCTGCCAGGATCGGCCCCTGCTGACCACCGCCCGAGGCCAAGCAGAGCACTTCCAATCCGTTCAACGGCGGAAACCAGCTGCGCGGGACGGGGATGTTCTCGGTCAAAAGCACCTGCCATTCCCCGCGCCGTGCCGCGGCGATTACCTCCGGCGAGACAGGCTTTGTCCAAGGATTATCGGGATTATCCACCTGGCGATCCCAGGCCTGACGGTTCCAGGAACGTACATCCATGCTCACCCTCCGAACGTTTTGCCCATACAGTTCGACGGTGGGGGAAAAAGTGCCTGCAAAATGCCACGTGGCGAGAAGGAAGGCACAGAAAGGAAAAAAGCCCCATCGCTTCCCAGGCTGACTTCAAGCAAGGGGATGGCAAAAGGGGCATCTTCGGGAATTGCCGGGCGCAGGAGCAAAGTCATCAAGGCGTCGGAGTGGCCACAGGCACAGCCAAACCGCTCCAGGTAAAGACGCGCGGTTCGCTGGCGGCGCCGGCCGGCGCCCATAGCGGTTCACCCTGGGCATCGGTACCGATGCGCCGCACCGGGATCACCCACCAGCGGAAAACGTGCGGGATCAGATCCGTCGGGCGGAACGAGGTGGGGACGATGTAGCGCGTCTCGGTGACGTAGTCTACAATGCGACGCCCCTCATCGGCGGTCACATCTTCGATGGTGATCTGATAGGCCTCGTTTTCGCGCAACACACCGAGCGAAGCCCATTGCAAGGTGACGACATCGTGGGCCAGGGTGAACGCCGCGCCATCGAGTGGCAGGAGCAGGCTAGGAGCCGGGTAGGGCGGCGGCACGGTCGGCGTAGGAGAGGGGCCGGGCGTGGCCGCACGCTTACAGAGCGGAATGCGTAGCGTTTGACCGGTGAAGACATTATCCGTCGAAAGACCGTTCCACTCCTTGATCGCTTCGATCGGAACGGCATAGTTTATTGCAATTTTAGAAAGGGTATCGTTCTGCTGGACGGTGTAGACCACCTGTTCACAGGCCTGACGGGTCGCCTCCTCCGGCAGAGGGGTAGAAGTAGGCGGCGGCGGGACCGTCGGGGTCGGATAGGGGATTTTGAGCTTCTGACCGGCAAAAAGCGGACAGGTAGAGGGCAAGTTATTCAAAATGATGATGCTTTGAGGCGAGACGTTGAAGGCCGCCGCAATTCCGATGCAGGTATCGTTGGGTGCAACGGTGTACTCAAAGGGTGGGAGCGGCGTGAAGGTAGGAGTGGGAGTTGCCGTCGGGGCCTCGGTGGGCGTGGGCGTGACGGTAGGCGTGTTGGTCGCGGTGGGATTTGGGGTCGGTTCGACCACCCGACCGGTAGAGCGCAGCCCAAAGAAGACCCCGGCCGCACCGAGGAGCAGCATCAACACAAAAAGCCCCAGCGCCGCCGGCAGGCTAAGCGTAATGCTCGGCATTTGCGCCGGACGCAACGACTGCTTTTCTTCCGTCGGCAAGGAAGAAGCCGACACCGACACATCCAGCTGGGTACCACAAACGGCACAACGCGCGGCCGTTTCACTGAGACGAGTGCCACAGGTGGGGCAAATTTTGGTCTTGGCAGTTTCAGGACTCATGGGAAAACATTATACCATCTCCTACCGCCCAATTTGCTCACCACGCCCCCTTCCATAATCACACCATTCGCGGATCGGGCACCGTTCACACTGTGGCCGCCGCGCCTGACACACTTCCCGACCCAAGCGAATCAGGTTGAGATGAGCGGCATAATAGGTTTCCGGCGGAAAAAGCGCTTCGAGAAACGAATGCGCTTCCTCCACACTCATCTTCGGTGGTCGCAAACCGATGCGGCCAGTCACACGATAGATATGCGTATCCACCGGAAAGGCCGGCCGCCCAAAAGAAAAAAGGAGCACAATCGCTGCCGTCTTCGGCCCCACGCCCTTGAATTGCATCAACCACTTCCTGGCCTCTTCTAGGGGCATTTCGGCCAGAAAGCTCAGGTCCAGCGTGCCGCGCTGCTGCGTAATTTCGCGCAACACCTGCTGCAGACGCGGTGCCTTCTGATTGGCCAAGCCCGCCGGGCGGATCGCTTCCATGACCTCCTCGACCGGCGCATCCCGCACGGCCTCCCATCTCGGAAAACGCGCACGCAGCGCATCAAAGGCACGATCGCGATTGCGATCGTTGGTATTCTGCGAAAGGATGGTTGAGATCAGCTCATCCAAAGGGGGCAACGGGTGGCGCCACTTTGGCTCCCCATAAACCTCGAGCAGCCGTTGATGGATCGCAAGCGCCCGAACGCGCAAGGCTTCTTCACTCATCGGAAAAGCAACTCCAGCCAAAGCACACCCAGCCCCAGGCTCAAAAGCGTAATCGGCACGCCGGCGCGGAGATACTCCATAAACCGAATCTGCACCCCGCGCTGACGCGCCGTCTCGGCCACGATTAAGTTCGCCACCGATCCGAGCAACGTGAGGTTGCCGGCAAACGTTGTGGCCAGCGAAAGCGTCAACCAGGCCTGGGTAGGATTGGGAAACTGCGGAATCAACGGACGGAAGAGAAGCACCGCCGGCACATTGGAGATCAAATTGCTGAGCACCAGCGAAACCGCGGCCAACGGGGCCACCCCACGCTCGGCAATCGGGCGGGCAAAGCGGAAAAGGTCATCCACAAAGCCCCCGGTCTCGATAGCCTTCGTGACAATAAATAACGAAGCGAAGAACACCAGCAACGCACCGTCCACTTCCGCAAACACACGCTGCGGCTTGAGCCGTCGCGTGATCAGCAACAGCGAAGCGGCGATCAATGCCGCCAACGGGATCGGCACACCAAGGAAAAAGGCAATCACCATCACAGCGCTCGCCGCCAGCCCTTTGTTCAACAGCGGCCGGTACACGCGCACGCTCAAATGCGGCGCCTCTAGCGAAGAGGTGCGGAATTCTTCGCGATAAAGGAGTACCAGGATCACCCAAATCACCCCCAGATTGGCCAAGGCCACCGGCGCCAGCGCCGCAGTAAAACGTACAAATGAAAGCCCCGAAGCCAGACCGATGATCATGTTCTGCGGGTTCCCGACAATGGTCGCGGCCGAACCGATATTCGCCGCGCTCACCAGGCCGATCAAATAGGGGATGGGATTGCGCCGCAACGCCGTGGTGATCTCGATCACCAGCGGTGTGAACATCAGCACGATGGTATCGTTGAGGAAAAACGCCGAAAGCACACCGGAAGTGAACAAAAAGATCGCCAACAAACGGCGCGGCGAATGCGCCCAACGCACCACCCAGGCAGTCACCCACTGGAAAAACCCCGCCAGGCGCAAATTGACGTTCAGGATCATCATGGCAAACAAGAGCAGGATGGTATTCATATCGATCGCTTGATAGGCCTGCTCCAGCGGAATGGCACCGGAGGCCATCAGCGCCGTAGCCCCCACCAGCGCAATGGTGGCACGGTTCATACGCAGCCAGGGATAGCGCCCCACGGCCACCCCGATCAGAGTGAGGACGATGATGAAAAGCCAGAGCGCGCTCATCCGTTCCCTGTGCGGATGTGATGCACTTTCCACGGGCCAAAAGCGATCGACTCCACCGCCAGGACGCGCAAATTCCCCAAATCGGCCTCGGTGGTCACGTATTTTTGCGCCCAAGGTCCCAAAAGGCGCGCCAGCCACAACCCCGCAAAAGCCAGCCCTACGGCCAAAGGCAGGCGCCAGAACCAGCGTCGTGGGGTGTGGGCCACGTTGCGCAACGGTAGCCACGCCAACATCGGCCCCAGGAAAAGGCTCAGGCTGAGGTTGGTGCCGCATCCCGGATGGATCGCCAAATGGGATTCGCCGCGTCGCAGGCGGGATTCCGCTTCGGCCAGCGCCACGCGCAGGACCTCGGTCGTCACATCGCCAAAGATCAAAATGCCGCCGGGATAGGAATAACCGGCCAACGGACGAGCAGGCACATCGCGCGCCAGGATGTGCAGGGTGGCATGTTCCAAAGCATGATTTCGACGGGTTTGTAAAAGCGAGGACATGCGCCGAATTATACCCCTCTCTCGGCGTGGTAAAATCATCTGCATGAACTACGCCGAAACCATTGCTACCCAACTTCAAGTCCGTCCGCATCAGGTGGAGGCGGTCATTCGCCTGCTGGATGAAGGGAACACCATCCCCTTCATCGCCCGTTACCGCAAGGAGATGACCGGCTCCTTGGATGAAGAACAGATCCGCATCATCGCCGAAGAAGTGGCTCGGCTGCGTTTGCTGGACGAACGGCGCGCCACCGTGCTCAAAAGCATCGAGGCCCAGGGGAAGCTGACCGAAGAGCTACGAGCGGCCATCCTTGCCGCATCCACGATGACCGCGCTGGAAGACCTCTACGCACCCTACCGTCCCAAGCGCCGAACCCGTGCCACCATCGCCCGCGAAAAAGGGTTGGAACCGCTGGCGGAAATGATCCTGCAGCAAGTCAAAGCGCCGCGTTCGGCGTTGGAGATCGCCGCCGATTATCTCAACGAACAGGTCGCCACCCCACAGGAAGCCCTGGAAGGTGCCCGTGATATTGTGGCCGAGGTGATCAGCGATAACGCCAACATCCGCGGTGAGGTGCGCAACAAGGCTCTGCGCTTTGCCACCCTTTATGCGCAAAAAGCGGAGGACGCAAACGACGAACGCCAAGTCTACCGTGACTATTACGAGTTCTCGGCACGTCTCGACCGCTTACAACCGCATCAGATTCTGGCGATCAACCGTGGAGAGCGAGAAGGCGTCCTGAACGTTTGGATTGAAATCCCCGAACGCGATTGGCGCAAGGCCATCGAAGCCGAATACCCCGCCGATGTGCTCTCCCCGTTCGCCGATGATCTCATCCAGGCTGCGGAAGATGGTGCCAAGCGTCTGCTCCTGCCGGCGATCGAACGCGATCTGCGCCGCATGTTGACCGAAAGAGCCGAAAGCCACGCCATCCAGGTCTTCGCCACCAACCTGCGTGCTCTGCTCGGTCAGCCCCCTCTAGCGGGTCACATCGTCCTGGGCATCGATCCCGGCTATCGCACGGGCTGCAAAGTCGCCGTCGTGGATGCGACCGGCAAATTGCTCGATACGGCCACCATCTACCCGCACGAACCACAAAACGAATGGCAGGAATCGCTCCAAACCCTGCAAACGTTGATCCAGCGTCATGGCGTAACCTTGATCGTGATCGGCAACGGCACGGCCTCGCGCGAAACCGAGAAGCTGGTCGCCGAGCTGACGCGCCACGCCCCCCAAACGAAGTATCTGATCGTCAACGAGGCCGGAGCCTCGGTCTATTCCGCTTCCCCGCTGGCACGGCAGGAACTCCCGCAGCTGGATGTCTCGATGCGCGGCGCCGTTTCGATCGCCCGGCGCGCTCAGGATCCACTTGCCGAGCTGGTGAAGATCGACCCCAAATCCATCGGCGTGGGTCTCTATCAGCATGATGTGGATCAAACGGCGCTCTCCCACACCCTGGAAGGTGTAGTCGAAAGCGTAGTCAATTCCGTCGGCGTGGACGTGAACACGGCCAGCCCCGCTCTGTTGACCTACGTCGCCGGCATCGGCCCGAAATTGGCAGAAGCGATCGTCGCCTATCGTCAGGAACACGGCCCCTTCCGCACGCGCCAGGAACTGCGTAAAGTGCCTGGGTTCGGTCCAAAGGCCTTTGAACAGGCCGCCGGCTTCCTGCGCATTCGCGGGGGCGATGAACCGCTGGATGCTTCTGCCATCCACCCCGAAAGCTACGCCATCGCCCGCGCTGTGCTGGACCGTGCTCAGATTTCCTTTTCCACTCCGCTGGAAGAACGCAAAGCGGCCCTCGATCGGCTGCTGGCGCAAACACCGCTCCCTCGCCTGGCGCAGGAATTGAACTGTGGCGAACCTACGTTACGGGACATCCTCGATCAAATCCTGCGTCCCGGCCGCGATCCTCGGCAGGATACTCCGCCCCCGATTCTGCGCTCGGACGTGGTCAAGATGGAAGACCTGCAGGTCGGAATGCGCCTAAAAGGCACGGTGCGCAACGTGGTCGATTTCGGCGCCTTCGTAGATATCGGCGTGAAACAGGATGGCCTGCTCCACGTTTCGCAAATTCCGAAAGGCACGCGCCTAGCAGTAGGAGAAATCATCGAGGTGGAGATCCTGGGTGTGGAACTCGAACGCGGGCGCATCCGCCTGGGATGGGTCAACTGAGATTCTCTCGGAGTTGTCATGTCCACCTCTGCACATGCCGAAAAACAACGTGCCGCTCTGAGTTCGCTGCTGGCCGCGATCGGCTTGACCACGCTCAAGCTGATCGTCGGCCTGCTCACCCGATCGTTGGGCATCCTGGCCGAGGCCGCCCATTCAGCGCTCGACCTGGCCGCGGCCGGGATGACGTTGTTCGCCGTCCGCGCTGCCGATCATCCGCCCGACCGTGAACACCCCTTCGGACACGGCAAGATCGAAAACCTTTCGGCTCTCTTCGAGACCCTGCTCCTGCTCATCACCGCGCTCTGGATCATTTACGAGGCCATCCAGCGTCTCTTTTTCAAGCACGTCGAGGTAGAGCCCTCGATCTGGGGCTTCATGGTAATGTTCATCTCCATCGCCGTGGACGTTTCGCGGTCTCGTCTGCTCCAGCGCACCGCCGAAAAATACAATAGTCAGGCCCTGGAAGCCGATGCGCTTCACTTTCGCACCGATATCTGGTCATCCAGCGTGGTGATCCTCGGCTTGATCGGGGTTACCCTGGCAGAAACGTTCCCGTCCCTCTCCTGGATGGTGACGGCGGACGCCATCGCGGCCATCGTTGTGGCCCTGATCGTGATCTACGTGAGTGGCGAATTGGGCTGGCGCACCGTTCGCGCGCTGATCGATACTGCTCCCGAAGGCATCACCGAACAGATCATTCAGGCCGTAGAAGCCCTGGATGGAATTGAAGATTGCCATGCCGTGCGCATTCGCCCCTCCGGTGCCCACTGGTTCGTGGACCTGCACATCACCATGGATGGCGAAACCAACTTGCGCGAGGCCCACGCCATGACCGAGATCGTCGAACGCCGCGTCCAGTCCATCCTGCCGCGATCGGACGTCACCGTTCACGTTGAACCGCCGGAGATGAAGGGGACGTGAGGCAGAGAACAGGGAACAGTGCTTTTTGTATCACTATTCCAGGCGAAAAGAGGCACACATGTTCGCGCCCCAAATTTATGCCTATGCGCAGTCGCAAGATAACGCTTGCCCTGCCCTACAAGACTGCTCCCATCGGCCCATCGGTTTGTAGATTGACGCCTGACGCATCCCGTGATACAATTCGGCTCGCAAATCGGGCGCGTAGCTCAACCGGCAGAGCAGTGGCCTTTTAAGCCATTGGTTGGGAGTTCGAGTCTCCCCGCGCTCACTCTGAGGGGAAACCCAGGAACACCTGTATGTCCATCACTCCCACTCTGCGCCTTCTAGAAGCCGATCGCTGGCAAGATTACGAGCTCGTAGATTGCGGCGATGGTTGGAAGCTAGAACGCTTTGGCAAATTCCTGTTCGCCCGCCCCGAAGCACAAGCCATCTGGAAACCCTCCCTACCGGAAAAGGAATGGCGGCGCGTCCATGCGCGCTTTGAACCGGCGGCTGAAGAGAGCGGTGGTCACTGGGTCTTTTATCAGAAGGTCCCGGAACGTTGGGAACTTTCCTACCGTTTGCCCGCTCCAGACGGCCCAAAAACGCACACCGATCTGCGCTTTTGGGTGATGTGTACGGCTGGTCGTCATCTCGGTCTTTTTCCCGAGCTGGCTTCTCACTGGGATTGGCTCTATCAGCTTCTGCGCGAAGCGCGTCGCCGGGGAGAATCGCCGCGCGTGCTCAACCTTTTCGGTTACACCGGGCTGGCCAGCCTGGCCGCGGCCGCAGCCGGCGCACAGGTCACTCACGTGGATGCTTCTCGCAAGGCAGTGCAATGGGCGCGTGAAAACGCCCAGGCTTCCGGCCTGCAAGATCACCCCATCCGCTGGCTGGTGGACGATGCTTTAAAATTCGTGCTGCGCGAGGCGCGGCGCGGTCAACGCTACGATGGCATTTTGCTCGATCCACCCAAATTCGGACGCGGCCCTAAAGGGGAAGTCTGGGAAGTCTACGAATCACTCCCCAAATTGTTACAGGTCGTGCAGGAAGTGCTCAGCCCGCGCCCCCTTTTCCTGATCCTCAACATTTATGCCGTGCGCGCTTCGGCCATTCATGTGGCCCAGGCGCTGGCAGAAATCGTCAACGGACAGGGCGGCACGCTAGAATACGGAGAATTGCTCACGCGCGAAACCCACGGCAAGCGCTATCTTTCCCATGCCGTCTACGCGCGCTGGGGGCAGCGGGAGGACAGTAGACGGTAGACGATGGACGGTAGACCGTGGACAATAGACGGTGGACGGTAGAGGGGGGATTGAGGAACATTAGGATGTTAGGAGGAGTTGCCAAGAAAGTCTAATTGTCCGATGGATCGCCAATCGGAATGCGTGGAACGGCGGCCCGAGGCGAAAGAGTCCTACTCATCCGGTGGACGATGGATGCGTACGTAGATCGAAATCCCCAACAATCCTAAAAAGAGCCCGGAAACCGAAGCGGCATACGAAAGAAAGGCAAGAAAAAAGGTGGAAGGCAGGATGCGGAGCACCATCAGAAAGGGCAAAACGGCCCCCAGCACCACCAACCCGCCTCCCACACCGATCAAAACGCGATAATCCGGCATACAGGAAGGATCAATCCTGGCGGTAGAGCCAGCACGAAGTCAAGTGCTGCGGGAACGGCTCCAGTTCCGGCGGCTCTTGGACCTCGCACAGTCCCTGGATCATGCGGCTGCAGCGTGGGTGGAAACGACATCCCGTCGGCGGCCTGACGAGGCTCGGCGGTTCGCCCGGCGGCACTTCCTTGAAAGTACGGGCATTGCGCGCATCTGGATCGGAGGTCGCTGCCAGCAGAGCGTGGGTATAAGGGTGGAGGGGCTGATCTAGCAAAGAGCGGATCGGCGCTTTTTCGATCAGCCGACCGGCATACATGACGAAGATGCGCTCGGAAAAGTACTTGACCGTCGAGAGGTCGTGAGTAATGTAGATGAAGGCGAGATTGTGTCGTTCCTGCAAGCTGCGCAAAAGCTTAAGGATTTCCACGCGCACCGAAGCATCCAGCATCGAAACCGGTTCATCGGCGACGATCATCTTCGGTTGGAGGATCATGGCACGGGCAATGACGACCCGTTGCTGTTGACCACCGCTAAGCATGTGCGGGAATTTGCCTAAGAAATCCTCCACTGGCGAAAGCTTCACTTCTTCCATCACTTGCCGAATGCGCTCATGGCGCTCGCGACGATCCTTCACGCCAGCGATGAGAAGCGGTTCCTCCAGAATACGCTCCACATTCATGAACGGTGGCAACGCGCCGAACGGATCCTGTTGCACATACCCAACCTGAGAGCGATACCAACGTAACCCTTCCCGTCCCAGCGCATGAATATCTTTACCGTCAAAAATCACCTGGCCTTCGGTGGGACGATGCAAGCCCAGGATGGTGCGCATCAGGCTGGATTTACCACAACCACTCTCGCCCACAACGGCAATCGCCTCGCCACGATGTAGATCGAAAGACACCCCGTCCACGGCGCGCACATGCCCAACGATCCCGAAGCCAAAGCGCCGCAATTCAAACCAGACGCGCAAATTGCGTACCGAAAGCAGAACATCTCGTCCGTTTGTCGTTGAAGTCAAAGAGGTCTGTTCCTGTGTTAGCATATCGATCTCCTAAGCATATTTCCAGCAACGCACCTTGCGTCCGTCCACTTCAAAAATTGGCGGCGGCTCCTGACACTTCGCAAAACGCAGCGGACAACGATCGGCAAAACGACAGCCAGTAGGAGGCGAGATCAAGCTAGGGGGTTGACCGGTGATATATTCGGGCTCCTGGTCGGCGCGCAAGCGCGGTACACTGGCCATTAACATGCGCGAATACGGGTGCAGTGGCTCGTGGAAGAAACGTTCGGCATCCGAGCGCTCTACCACTTGACCGGCATACATCACGGCCACATCATCGGCCAGCTCGCTAGAGGTAGCGATATCATGGGTGATCAGGATGAAGCTGGTGCCCAATTCCTGCTTGATGCGCTTGAGCACATTGAAGATATTGGCCTGGGTGAGCAAGTCGAGCGCAGAGGTCGGCTCATCAAGGATGATCAAGCTGGGGGATGTAACCAAGGCCATCGCCAAAGCCACGCGCTGGCGCATGCCGCCGCTCAACTCGAAGGGGTAGCGCGTCAGAAAGTCCTGCGGCACGCCCACATGCTCAAACATGCGCCGCGCCAGATCGAGCGCTTCATCTCTACTCAGACCAAGGTGAACCATAGCCGGCTCGGCCACCTGATCGCCAACACGCAGCACCGGGTTCAAGGCATTCATCGCCGCTTGCGGCACCATGGAGATCTCTACCCACCGCACATTGCGACGATATTCCTCGTCGTTCAGGCGCATCACATCGGAACCTTTGAGATAAATATGCCCATCATAACGCGCCACATTGCGCGGCAACAGGCGCAAAATCGCCTTGGCCAAAGAACTTTTCCCACATCCGGATTCACCCAGGATGACCACGGCACGATGATAATCCAGATCGAAATCCACTCCATCTACGGCCTGCACCGGGCCGCGCAGGGTGGCAAAGTGCAAAATCAGGTTTTCAACGCGTAAAAGAGGAGCAGCGCTTTCCATCACATGCCTCGCAAGCGGGGATTGAAGATACGATCCAGCGAAAAGCCCAACACGGCGAACGAGAGGCCGCTGACCATAAGCAGGAACGAAGGCTCCAGGACCCAGTAATACATGCCTTTATAGAGTGCTCCGTTGAATTCGGCATCCTGGATGATCTTGCCCCAGGTAGGAAGCACCGGGTCACTCAACCCGATGACGGCCAGAGAGGCTTCCAGGAAAACATAGCTAGGAATGCCGCTAACCAGCGCCGGGATGAGCAACGGGATCAAACGCGGCACCATGTAGCGCAAGATAATTCGGCCATCGCCGGCACCATAGGCACGGGCAGCCTCAATATAGGGCATTTCGCGCACCTGGAGGAAGATGGCACGATAGCTTTTAATCGCCCCGCCAAAGATGCTTAACAGCACCGTCACACCGAGGATAACGAAAATGCTACGCGAATAGAAAGTCCCCACCATGATCAGAATGGGCAAGAAGGGCAGCACCAGATTGATCTCGGTGATGCGCTGGATCAGATCGTCTACCCAGCCACCAAACCAGGAGCCAATCGCCGCGATCAACATGGCCGCAAAAGAAGTGCCTACCGAAGCGAGCAAACCAAACATCAAGGCGACCGGCAAACCCCAGAGCAACCCCACTTTCAGATCACGGCGCATATGATCGGTGCCAAACCAGCCGTATACCTTACCATACTGGATGAACTCAACATCCACATCGGTATTGGCCTCGAAGGTCAAGATTTCGACCTTCAAGCGATAGTCTCCCTTGAGGGGCTTAGGTGGTTGACTTTGGGGCTCAGCAAACAACCCCACGTTGTGATCTTCCCCTCCCAAACGCTGCGCAAGCTTCTGGTCCTGAGCAAAGCGATAGTTGAACCTGGAACTTTGGAGCCCGAAATCAGAAACGCGCATCAAACGGCCATCCGGTGTTTTCCAGGTCAGAGAGACGAAGGGTGCTTTCGTGGCACCACTGGTATAAAAATACATTGAGAGCTCTTGCGGAAACTCATCGGCCTGGAAAGGAATGACAAATTCAACGACGATGCGACGTCCATCGCCGGCGGGTTCGTAGGTTTTCCACTCCGGGTTTTGGCGCGTATCCAGGATCAGGGTTTCCGGCAATTTTTCACGACGGAACCAGTTCACCCATTTGGGAGGTACCGTCTTGGGCAACTGATACCAGACTGTTTCGCCCCCCCGCCACAGCCGAACGGCTTCACGGTAAGGGATGGCGATCACAATCCAAATGGCGGCGATGATCATGAAGAAAATAACGATCAGGCTCACCACCGCCGAAGGATAGCGCGAGAGCTCTCGAAAGGTACGGGAGATTTGGTTCATCCACTACGCTCCTGCCCGCCGATTTTAACGCGCGGGTCCACAATGGCATAGATAAAGTCGAGTAAGAATACGGTGATCGCCAGCAGGTAGGCGTAGATCACAGTCGAAGCGACGATCACGGGCACATCAAACAACCCCACGGCAAAAAACAGCGTGCGTCCCAGGCCGGGCCAGTTAAAGACGGTTTCAAAGATGGGCGCGCCTGTCCAGAGGCCGATGATCAGCAAAGCAAAGCTGGTAATGATCGTGGGCAAGGTTGGCCGAAGCACATAGCGCCGTTCAATATCTTTATCTTTCAACCCCTTGGCTTTGGCCATTTCGACATAATCTTCACTGGAATAGATCAGGAAAAACGTACGGTTGCTATACACGCTCAAAAAGATTGAGCTCAAGGTGATCGCCGTGACCGGCAGAATCAAGTGGTAAATCAAATCCAATGCATAAAGCAATGGATTTTCCGGAGGAGGGATACGTACCATCCCACCAAACGGGAGAACTTTCAAGACGGCAGCAAAGATGACGATCAGGAAAATACCGTAAAACCACCCCGGCGCCGAGGAAAGTGGCGAAAGTGCCACAGTCAGCTTATCCCAGAAGCTACCATATCGCCTGGAGAGTGAAAGGCCCAAAAAGAGCGCCAGGAAAAAGAGCACCATATCCGCCACGCCGAACAACAATAGAGTCGCCGGCAAACGTTCCAGCAGGATCAGTCGGACCTGGCGTGAGCCGCTATCGCTGGTCAGTTGGAACGAACGACCCAAATTCAGGCTCAAAGCATTGTAGAGAAAACGAAAACTGCGGATCAGGAAAGGTTGATCCAATCCGTAACGCTTTTCTTCGAGTCGAATCAGATCTTCCATTCGCTGTTGCCGCACTTCCGGGGGCAGGTTGCGCAAGGTTGGATCGGCCAGCATACGCGCCTGTACCCCTTCGCGGATCTCGCCACGGCGAATCTGATCGAGATATCCACCCATATTTGCGATCAGAATCGTCAAGTAGACCCCGATCACAACCGTGACAAACAAGGTAACCAGGCGCACAAACGTATAGCGCGCCACACGATTGATGGTATTGACAGTAGCTTTGCGGGCAATCGAACCGGTGATCGAAAGTTCGCTCATCGTCCTCTCTCAAAAAAGCGCTAAAAAAAGCCTGATAGGGGGAAGCCCCCCTATCAGGCAAGTTACGGCAAAACGGTTACGGCACCGTGACGAACTGGATGCTTTGGAAGGACGGGATGCTCACCAGGTTGGAAGCAACCACCACTTCCAGCTTGTTCGTACCGGCGGTCAGGCCTTTGGTCACATCGGCGCTCAGCACCACCTGGTACTTGCCGTCGGAGACGAAGGTCGCATCGCCCTTGGCAACCAGGTTGTTGTTGGCATCGAAGAGCAGGTACTTGACCGAGGCCAGTTCGTTGGCCGGATAGGGTTCACCCTTGAAGGTGACGGCGACATCGAAGGTAGCCGATTCGCCTGCCTTCACCTGGGCCGGCCCATCCACCGAAACGGTTGCGATCTTCGGTTCGCCGAAGCGAGCCCACTTATCCGCCGTATCGGGGAAGTCGGCGAAGCGCTTCAGCACGACCGACTTCTCGGTGGTGAAGACCTTATCCAGGTAGAAAGGACCGGTACCGACCCAGAAGTGGCCATGGGCCTCGTACCATTTCTGCAGGTTGGCATAGCGCGCCTTGGCCTCATCGGCGGTGACGTATTGGCCGAGCGTCGGCTCATACGGCACGTAACCGGAAGAAGCGCTCTGATCCAGGTAACCCTTCAGGATCTCTAGGCTGGGACCGCCGATGTAGGAAGTCCACTCTACGCTGTTGGCCTGAGCCTTATCGGCAGAGAAGGCCAGCTTGTTATCCGTTTCTGCCTGGATACCGAGAGCCAACGTATGCCACGGCGCCTGACCGTAGCTATACTCCGGCCACCACGTGCTGACGGTGAGCTCCGCATCGAGCAGATAGTAGTCATCATACGTCTCGATGGTGAGCGGATCGGTAGAGACAATGCGCACGCCCTTGAAGTGCGAGAGGAAGGACTCCAGATTGGAAGCCGCCGCCTCATCGTAGATCTTGCTTTCGGGCTTGCCAGGATCGAAGGTCAGGATCATGCCCATGATGAAGTCGCCCAGCGTGAGCGGCGAGCCATCATGCCACTTGACCTTCTGGAAGAGATCCTTCGGATAAACCACTGTGGTCTTCACCAAGGCGGTAGTACCTTCGGGGAACTTTTCGCCGACGGTGATGAACTTCTGATTGACAGCATCCCAGTCAGCCCAAGCATCAGCCGGCACTTTGATTTCGGGTTCGAACTTCAGTTCCACCCAATCCAAAGTCTTGGCAATCGGCAGGCCTTCCTTGGCTACGACTTCGGCCTTCTCAAAGCGCTGCGGCCAGACCAAGCCGGTATACGGATCGGGCATAGCAGCCGGATCGGCCGTAGCACGAACAGCCATCTGATCCGAAATCCAGTTGGAGCCATTCAATGGGTTCCATGGATCGACCGGGATACCGTTCACAGCCAAACGAACTTCCCCGCCCTCTTTATCCGTGAAGCGCAGGGTGTAGGGCCAGAGACGAGAACCGGAGACACCACCGGCCAAATCGGACGCCAATTGCACATTGGCACGGGCCGGGCTGAACGAGACCTGATCCACCAGCCAGACGCGTACCGAGTCTTTCAGCGCCAGTTCCATGGCTTTCTGGAACAGCTCGCCGCGCTCTTCCATACTCTTGAAATCGTTGTTCCACAGTTTCTCGGCTACGCTGAAGAACTCTTCAGAGGGAGTATAGGCTTGCCAGAGCGGGGATCCACTGCCCAGCTTGGTATAGAAGTATGCGAAGTTGGAACCATCATCGCGCGAGACGGCCGTGGTGATCCATCCGCCGGTGTACAGGTTCCATTGTCCTTCGGCAGGATCGCTACGCAACCAGATCGGAGAAGCTTCCTGACGGCTCTTGTATTGGCGATCCACGACAAACCCGGCATCTTCCAGCAAACCGGAAATGTAATCGGCAGTCGGCTTGCGCTCATCCTCGATACGGATGATGAAGATGACGGTCACCGGCTGGCCGTTATATTGCCATTTGCCATCGGGGCCCAAGGTCGCACCCAACGCTTCCATGCGCTCCTTGATGATGGCCTTGGCCTTCTCCGGATTGTAGGCATAGATGTTTTCCAGCGCACGAGCGGTGTCAATGTAGCGAGCGTAATCCGGGAAGGAGGAATTGAGCGGCAGCAGCTTGGGCACGGCCAGACCGCCGTAGATCTCCTGGACGATGTAGTTGCGATCCACCAGCATGTTGATCGCTTCGCGGATCTGCGGATCGCCGAAGGGATTCAGGCGGCCATCGCTGAAGTTCAACACCGGGTTGAAGGTAAGCTCGGTGTAGGTGCCCAGCGAGGTGTAGTAGCGCAAATTGGCATCCCCTTTGACGACCTTGAAGTTCTCCGGATTGGAAACGGTCTCGGCAAAGAGGTCCAACTCCCCTGCTTGCAGCTGCTTGATGGCTACATCGGGGGAGTCAATGCTGGTGAACACCACCGAATCCACCATCGCGCCGTAGACGGGAACCGGCGTTGGGGTCGGCGGAACAGGGGTGGCCGTCGGCTCTGCCGGAGCGGCGGTTGCAGGTGGTTGAGTTGCAGCGGGCGTTCGAGGTGCGCAGGCTGCCAAGATCATGCTCAAAGCAACCAGGACGCTGACGATATAGAGAATACGCTTCATGTTCATACTTTCTCCTCCAAAAAGTTTTTAGAGAGTGATCCAAAGGAGACAAACGCTGAACAACACTCACTACCTATCCGCACATCACCTCCTTTCAAAACCCAGATTTTCCCTGAACCCCCAAAAATGTTGGAAGAAATGGGTGGGTTGTAACCATTCCCATAGGTAACATATATTATAACCAAAAATTGGCGTTTTTGTGTAGGCAACACGAACCAAAAATGGACAATAGACCGTAGACAGTGGACCATGAGCGTAAACATAGGGGGGTGAACAAAAACACCGTCGGCTATTTACTTTTACACTGCACCAACCAACGCCGTAAGACGAAGAACAAAAGCGCAAAAATGGAAAGGAGAGAAAGCCATAGAAAAATACCAGACCGAGAAGTATTGGTATCAGTCCACGTAATCTGTGCCGCATTCTGGGACTCTATTTCCGTAGAATCATTCCACAAACCATTTTCACGCAAAAGGAACGCCGTCACCTGCCAGGCTTCCTCATCCGAAAGGCTGCCGGGCTTCCAATAAGGCATTGCGGCTCGGATGTAAGCCTGCAATGCAGCAGCATTCGGGAATTTATCAACGGTGCCCTTTCCGATGACTGCCGGTACTTTTGTCGGCAAGCGAAAGCCGCTCTCATAAGGTCGCTCTCCGTGACAGCCACTTTCCCAACAATTGCGATCTTCAGGGGGATACGTCTGACGGAACTCTTCGGTGAGACCCTGGCCCCTATCTCCGTGACAAGGCAAACAAGAGAGCCAGTACACCTGAGCACCGTAGTCGGCTTGGGAGGGCGTCGGAGGTAAAGTCGGACGCGCCAGGCGATCGGGAGTTGGCGTAACCGAGCCTTGGGCTAGGACAGCCTCCCGATAAAATAACAGCCCTGTCAGTAACAGGGCTGTTGCAAGCGTGTAGATCCCCAGTCGCATTGCTTAAATCCTACCACGCATGCGCGGGTCCAGCACATCGCGGAATGCATCGCCGACCAGATTCCAACCCATAACGAAGAGCACAAGAGTCAGGCCGGGCCAGATCACGATATACCAGTAGCGATCGAGGCTGGTAATCCAGTTGCGGGCGAAGGAAAGCACCTGTCCCCAATCGGCATAGCCGATGTCTGTACCGATGCCTAGGAACGAAAGCGCGGCAAAGGAGAGCACCACATCCCCAATCGCTAGAGAGGCCAAAACCAGTGTGGGGAAGATAGCGTTCGGCAAAATGTGTCGGAAGAGAATACGTGCGTCTTTTACGCCGATCACTCTGGCCGCCAACACGTAATCTCTCTCTTTGATGGAGAGAATATCGCCTCGAATAATACGTGCGTATCCCATCCAACCAAATGTGATCAGGGCGATCAGGGCGGGCAAAAGACTCCGTCCAATCCGTGGTGTCAGAACTGCTGCCATGATCAACGCAGCTAGGATGAAAGGCAATGTGAGCATGACATCCACAATGCGCATGATCACGTTATCAATCATTCCACCATAGTAGGCTGAGATGGAGCCGACCACTACACCGATCAGGAATGTAGAGAAGACCACAATTAAGCCGGTTTTGAACGCAGTACGTGTGCCCCAGATGATACCGTAATAGACATCGTACTGCCCTTGCGAGGTGCCGAGGATGTGCACCCATTGATCGGTATCAAAGACATATTTCCACCACGCGGGCAAAGGAGGTGCATTTCGACGCCATTCCGAAAACATCGGACGGGGTTCCGCACTGAAGCCATCGCGCGGAATTTTGTAAGGATCATTCGGATTCAAAGGAGGGGCCAAAACCGGTGCCAGAATGGCTATTAGGACAAAAAGGCCGATCAGCGTAAACCCCAGAATAGAGGCCGGGGTACGCAACAATCCTTTTAGCAGGCGATAGTTCTCCGGCCCGAGGAATCGTTCCAATCGGCCAATCTCCCGAAGCGGTTGCGTTTCGGCTAAGAGAGCATTATCTGCGGGCATGTTAGATTCCGGCATTGCACGCTCCTTCAAGATAGACGAACTCGAGGGTCAATATAGGCATACAACACGTCCACCACCAAATTCGCAACGATCAGGATAAACCCGTTGAACAAAGCAAAGCCCAATGTAGTCACCACATCCAACTGGGATGCGGCAGCGGCAGCAGCCGAACCGATGCCCGGGTAGTTAAACACCGTTTCGGTAATCACCACTCCACCCAGCAGACCAACTACACTGAACCCTGCCAGTGTGACCACAGGGATCATTGCATTCGGACGGGCATGTTTATAAATGACATCCTTTTCCGGCAACCCTTTGGCACGGGCAGTGGTCACATATTCCTGGCGCAGCGTCTCTAGCATTGAAGAGCGGGTGACACGCAGGAAGGTTGCCCAGTTAATGTAGGAAAGGGTGAGAATGGGTAGGAACATATGACGCAAAGCGTCGAGAAAGATATCCAACCGTCCATTTAGTAGGGCATCAATGGTCAGAAGACGCGTGTAATGATGGAAAGAGGGCGAATTGACCACCGCATTTGCCCAATCCGAAAGCCTGCCAGGGGGGAACCATCCTAACTTTGCATAGAAAGCCATCAGCACCAACAAGCCAAATACGAACGTAGGAAAGGAGGTGCCGATAATACTGAAAATTCTACCCGCCTGGTCAATAAATCCATTATGGTGAACTGCAGCCTGGACACCAAGCCATATCCCCACCAGAATCACCGGTGCCACCGCCCAAAGGGTGAGATCCACCGTGTTGGGAAAACGTGTGGCGATCAATTGGGCTACCGGTTGGGACCCGGTGCGAGACCAGCCAAAATCACCGAAGAGAATGCCCCCCCGTCTTTCACCCGTCTCTGGATCGCGCACTCCAACCAGCCAGCGCCAGTACTGCTCATATAACGGGCGATCCAAACCATACACCTTAATAATCCCCTCCAGTGCCCGTTCATTTTTGGGCAAGTCACGCGTATAAAGCGCGGCACGATCCACCGGGGTTAGAAATTGCAACATCCCAAAAATCAGGACGGTAACCCCAAAAAGTAACAGAGGAACCAACAACAAACGTCTGATGATATAGGTGAGCATAGGCAGTTTAGCTTCCAAGAGGTTTGGGATGGACGGGAGAGAATCTCCCTGTCCATCCCATAGTAAACAACCGGCTTATTTCTTCGAAATGGTGTAGTAGTAGAAGCCGGGGAAGATGGGGTTGCGGATCACCCCTTCCACGTACCGCGGCTCGTAAGCATGGCTGGTAGCCACCGCCAGGAGAATCGTCGGCACGTTTTCATAGTAGAGAGCGTTCAGCTGCTTATAGATCTCATGCCGCTTGGCAGGATCGGTTTCAGCAACGCCTTTGTTGATCAGATCTCTGAATTGATTCTTCAGATCTGCCGGCAGACCCTGGCGGCTGGCATAGGTACCGATCATGTACGGCACATACCAGTTGTGCGGGTCGTGGATATCCTCCAACCAACCGCTCACGAAATAGGGAGCTTCGCGGTTGCGGATGGTGCGCAGGAAGGCCGGCCACGGCAAACCAACCGTCTCGATGACGAACTTGTCGTTCACTGCGCTGATGTTGGTCGCCAGGATTTCGGAAATGGTCTGACGGGTAGTGTTACCCTGGTTGTAGAGTGCCTGGAGACGGAAACCGGTCGTCCAGACATCACCCTCGGGATCCTCACCGGCCGGAATGCCATCTTTATCGAGATCGGCCAGCTTGAATTCCTCTTCACACTTGGCCTTATCATAGGAGTACTTCGGCGCATCTGCCTCATACCCAGGCATACCGGCGAGAGGAATTACAGGCGACTGCACCGCTTCTCCATTGAATACATCCTGGATGTAGGTATCCCAATCGAAGCAGTAGGCAAAAGCCTTGCGGATGTGAACATCCGAGAAGAAATCGCGCGGGATGCCATTCCCATCCAATTTACCGGAACCAACGTAGTTGCTGGTCTCGGCAATGTTGAAGTTCAGGAAAATGTCGGTGCGGGTGACACCAGGCTGGCCAACGTAGAGGCGCAGCGGTTTGTTGGGATCGACCTCAACGCACGGCTTGTAGGTATTCGCCTCGAGATCGAACTCACAGCGCTCGCCGACCATCTCATCAACCTGGGAGCGATTTTCCGGCGGCACAACCACGAAATCGGCGTCACCGGCCTGGAGCATAGCAAAGCGCGTACCCCATTCATTCACCTGCTTGATCACCACGCGTTCCAGTTTGGCAGGTTCGCGCCAGTAGTTCTCATTGCGCACCAGCACGATCTCCTGACCCTGGGTCCAGTGATCCAGCTTGAAGGGGCCGGTACCGTTGGCGATCGTCGTGAAGGGATCCTCTTCAGACGGAATGGCATAGTAATTCTGCCAGGTTTCGCAGGAGCCATCCCAGCCACCGTTCGCGACGACCCACTCCTTATCCATGATCGAGCCCCAGGTCTGGGCAATGGTGGCCAGGAAGGGACCCCACGGCTGGGCCAGTTTCATAGTGACAGTCCAGTTCTCATTGTCGGCCACAATGGCGTCCTTGACTTTCTGGCAGGCCTCCAGCAACTTGGCCGGATCGGCGGCTTTGATGCCTTCGCGATCGTCATACAGGTTCCCTTCGGGATCGACCAACAAGGAGACATCGTCAACGCCAACGCCGAAGAAAGGCTCAGCCAGCAACCACTGTGGGCCATGCGTGCCACCGAAGAGCAAACCGCGCTGGAAGGTGTAAGCCACATCTTCCGGCGTCAGATCGCCACCTTCGTGGAACTTTACGCCCTGGCGAATCTTGAAGGTGTAGGTGGTACCATCCTCCGAGATCGTCCAGGATTCCGCCAGCAAGGGAACGAACTCACCCGGCTGATCGCCCTTGTAGAAAATCAGAGGCTCGTAGACGTTCTGGATGATCTCGCCACCGGCAGTTTCATACGCCAGAGCTGGATCGAGTGTTTCGGGCTCACCGAACACAGCCACAACCAGCGTTGTCGGGTCTTTGGATGTAAAACCGGTCGGTTGAGGCGCCTCAGTGGGTGCCTGAGTAGCCGGTGCTTCGGTAGCCGGTGCTTCGGTAGCCGGTGCCGCAGTGGGAGTCGCAGGGCGGCAGGCGGCCAACACCATGCTCAGCACAACCAGCACGCTCAACGCAAAGAAAATCTTACGCATTTCTTCCTCCTTTCGAGAGTTTGAAAGTGGTACAAGTTACAGAATCGTCAAAGACAGCAAACTCCGCTTTTTCCTCGGGCATCACCTCCTTTCAAGTCAAGATATTGCGGCGTTCTCCGCAAAATGACAGGCAACATAGTGCCCGGAACCCAGCTCACGAAGTGGGGGCACTTGCTCCGCACAGATCGATTGTGCAATCGGGCAACGGGTGCGGAAACGGCAACCGGAAGGAGGATTAATCGGTGAAGGTACATCTCCTTCCAGAATGATACGCTTCCGTCGCGCTTCTGCCAACGGGTCCGGAATAGGAACTGCAGAAAGCAAAGCCTGGGTATACGGATGCAGCGGATGCTCATAGAGCTCATCTTTCTCCGCTATTTCCACAATTATACCCAGGTACATCACCGCCACACGATCGCTGATATGCCGCACCACCGAAAGATCATGGGCAATAAAGAGATACGTGAGGTTGAATTGTGCCTGCAGATCTTCCAAAAGATTGATAACCTGAGCCTGGATCGAAACATCCAACGCCGAAATCGGCTCATCGCAGACGATAAAACTGGGATGCAAAGCCAGCGCCCGCGCAATGCCAATCCGTTGACGCTGACCGCCGGAAAATTCATGCGGATAGCGCGTGGCAAAAGCAGGATTCAACTTCACCAGCCTCAAAAGTTCAGCAACTCGCTCTTCCAGTTCCTTTCCTCTCGCAATTCCATGTACCATGAGAGGCTCACCGATGATCTCTCCAATCGTCATGCGAGGATTGAGGCTGGCATAGGGGTCTTGAAAGATCATCTGCATCTCGCGACGCATGCGGCGCAGTTCCTCACCTTTTAGAGCAGTGAGGTCCTTATCCATAAAATAGATTTTTCCAGATGTAGGTCGATAAAGTTGCAAGATAGTGCGCCCGACTGTGGTTTTTCCACAGCCCGATTCACCTACCAACCCCAGCGTTTCACCACGCTTGATCTCGAAGCTAACGCCATCGACCGCGCGCACCGCGCCAACCTGACGACGGATCACGCCGCGGTAAATGGGAAAATGCATCACCAGGTTTTCAACCCGTAGCAAAGATTCGTTTGTGCTCATGCGCGGCTTCTCCCGGTTTGAGTATCCACCCAACAAGCTACCCGATGATCGGGCGCAACATGGTCCAGCGCCGGATTCTCTTGCCAACAACGATCGATGGCGTAACTACAACGCGGCGCAAACGGACAGGCTTTCGGCTTTTGATAAAGGACCGGCGGCAAGCCCTCAATGGAAAAGAGGCGCGTCCGTTCCTTTCGATCCAGACGTGGCAGACTCCGCAGCAATCCAATCGTGTAAGGATGCCGCGGATTGGCATATAGTTCTTTGACTTCTGCTTCCTCGATGATAAATCCCCCATACATAACGATTACGCGTTGCGCTAGACCGGCGATGATCCCCAAATCATGGGTGATCCAGATAATCGCCATGCCCAAATTATCCCGTAGGCGCTTTACCAGGTCTACAATCTGAGCCTGAATCGTCACATCCAGCGCCGTTGTCGGTTCGTCCGCAATCAGAATTTGAGGATTGCAGGAAAGCGCCATGGCGATCATCACCCGTTGGCGCATCCCCCCCGAGTACTGATGGGGATAATCTTTCAGGCGCTCTTTTGCGTTCGGAATGCCCACCATGCTGAGCAATTCTACAGCACGGCTTTCCGCCTCCTTGCGCGACATACCCAAATGCAACATCAATGGCTCCGTCAACTGCTGCCCGATGGTCATCACCGGGTTGAGCGAGGTCATCGGATCCTGAAACACCATGCTGATCTGAGCACCGCGCACGTGGCGGATCTCTTCATTGCTCATTTTGAGCAGATCCCGCCCGCGGAACAAGGCTTCTCCCTTGACGATTTCACCCGGCGGAGAAGGAATCAAGCGCAGCAACGAAAGCATGGTGACACTTTTACCGCAACCGCTTTCGCCGACTACGCCCAGCGTTTCTCCTTCCTTCAACTCAAACGACACTCCATTGACAGCATGAACGACCCCATCCGGGGTCTTGAAGCGGGTTTCTAGACCGCGTACATCGAGGAGGATGTCTGACATGCGTGATGTCCTTCAAAGGGGTTAACGTGCGAACAGGTTGTATTATACTCAATTCTGTAGCTTGTCAAGGTTAAACATTGACCCCGACCAACCTGCCAATGCCATAGGTCAAAGTCGCTGCAGCCAGGCCGATCAACACCTGACGGAAGCCAGAGTATAACACAGGTTTGCCGGTAAAAAGGGTGATCGCCGCGCCGATCAAAAAGAGACCGAGAACACTGAAGGCAATGCTGGCATAGATCGCAAAATTGCCGCTCAGAAACACAAACGGCAAAAGTGGGAACAATGCACCGACAGCAAAGAGGAAAAACGAAGCCGCGGCCGCTTCCAGAGCCGAGCCGCCCAACTCCTGAGGGTCAATCCCCAGCTCTTCTCGCGCCAGCGTCTCCAAAGCAATTTGCGGATCGGCAAGCAAGCGTTGAGCCATTTCGCGCGCCTGAGCCTCGGGAAGACCTTTCGCCTGATAGATCAGGCTGAGCTCTTCCGCCTCTTCTTCCGGCAAATTCTGCAATTCTTCTTTTTCGATTGCCAGCTGATGCTGGTAAAGCTCGCGTGAACTTTGCACCGAGAGCCATTCTCCCATTGCCATAGAGCCGGCACCGGCCAAAAGACCCGCCAGCCCGGCGATCAGAATCTCGCGTGATGCGAGGTTCGCGCCCGCCACTCCCATCACCAGGCTGAAGATGGAAACCAAACCATCGTTCGCCCCCAGCACTGCGGCGCGGAGCGCATTCCCCGTGCCGGCCCGATGTCGCCCTTCCAGCCGAGCGATCAGAGGTCCACTCACCGTGACCTTTTGCGCTAGAGCCAGCAAGCGCGCATGAGATTGTTCCTGAAGTGACATCTCCTGCGTTTCGGCTTCCGGCTGACCCCGATAGGCCTGACGGTCGGATTGCTCTAAGCCAACCACCGTGGGCAAGATGAAGGCCGGGCCGAACCAATCGGCAAATCGGACAAGCAAGCGAGCCCTCCATCCCGGTCGGATCGAAGGAGCACTCACACCGGCCTGACGCAGCTTTTCGGCCCAGAATGCCGCATGGCGTTCTTCTGATTCGGCTAGGCGCTCATAAAGAGCGGCCAGGGATGGTTCTTTTTCCAGACGAGCCAGCGCACGATATAAAAATGCGCCGTCCGTTTCTTTTTGCAAATTGCGGCGATAGCGAAGCAAGTCAGCGGACATAGAAGTTTCTCTTACGAGCACGAGTGAATTTCCACCAGGATTGATTATACACCCTGCAGAGTAACTCCCGAACTTGTTCGCGCTCTCAAAGCTTGTTCGATACCGATCTTGCATTCGCAGGTCAATACTCCGTACACTATGCGCGATGCTGCCGATCTCCAGAAAGCGCCGTCCCCGCCTGCCATCCATGCTCGATTTCCAATCCCTGTTATAATACGCTTTATGGAAATCACCTGGTACGGACTTTCTTGCTTTCGCCTTACGGAACGTGGCCTGGCCACAATCGTCACCGATCCTTATGATTCCGAAGTGGTCGGCTATTCTCCTCTCAAGCTGCGTGCCGATATTGTGACCATCAGTCACGATACACCGGGGCACAACTATGCGCAGGCCGTCAAAGGGGCGCGACACGTGATCACCAGCCCCGGTGAATACGAGATCGGTGGAGTCTTTATCACCGCGGTCCAGACCGACGGTTTCGGCAAAAAGAACGCAAATACTGCCCGCAACACCCTGTTTGTCTTTGACTATGACGGTCTGATGGTTGCCCATCTGGGCGATTTGCGTCAGGTGCCTTCTCAGGCCGAGATCGAGAGCTTGGGAACGGTGCACGTCGCCCTGGTGCCGGTAGGGGGCGGCGGCAGCCTGAACGCGGCCAAAGCGGCCGAGGTGATCAGCTTGCTCGAACCAAACATCGTGATCCCAATGCATTATGCCACACCGGCCTGCCGTTTGCCGCTTGATCCTCTGGACAAATTCCTCAAGGAGATGGGAGCCACCCAGATTGACCCTATCCCTTCGCTGAAGATCAGCCGGAATACTCTGCCGGAAGAGACGCGATTAGTCGTTCTTTCCTGGGAACACGATTGACCGCCAATCCCTAGAGGATGCGCTTAAAAATCAGGAGGTAAAGTGCCGGTCAAAGTTTTGCTCACCTGGGATATTCGCCCGGAACACGAACAAGAATACTTCGAGTTCGTGATCGGGGAATTCATCCCCGTCGTTCAGCGCTTGGGGCTGCAGCCCATCGAGGCCTGGGCAACCATGTATGGCAACTATCCTCAAATTCAGGTGGGATTACTGGCCGAAAGTGAGGGGAATGCCTATCGCGTGCTCCGTTCACCCGAATGGGCACGCTTACAGGAACAGCTTTTTAACTTCGTGCAAAATTTTTCGGTCAAAGTGGTACCCGCGCGCGGGGGATTTCAATTTTAGGGTGCTCAAAGATTTATTCGCCTGCTCCTCACTAGGACTTGAAACAGGAATGATTTTTACACAGGTGATCTTGCTGCGGCACCGACCTAAAGCCTTTCCTACCCAGGGAACAAGGGTAGTTGTCCTCGGTGGCAAAGCAGGCAAGCCCTTCCCCGCGCTCTTTTGCTCGCCAGCCTACAGGATCGGCTGCTCCTGCAGAGTGAAGAGGCCACATGGAACTGTCCCTGAGTGAGGTGCTCCTTCGCTGGTATCAGGAACATCGCCGTCGTTTGCCCTGGCGAGAGCTGGGGGACCCTTATGCCATCTGGGTGGCCGAGATTATGCTCCAGCAAACGCGCGTTGAGACCGTCATCCCCTACTTCGAGCGCTGGATGGAGCGTTTCCCGACCGTGTTTGCCTTGGCACAGGCCTCGGAAGAAGAGGTGCTGCGTCTGTGGGAAGGGTTGGGATACTATCAGCGGGCACGCAACCTGTGGCGCGCGGCTCAACAGATTGTAGAACACCATAACGGTCAATTGCCACGGGAGCGCGAAAGCCTACAGCAGCTGCCCGGTATCGGGTCCTACACCGCCGCGGCCATCGCTGCTTTCGCTTTCGGCCTGGACGAAGTGGCGATCGATGGCAACCTCAAGCGCGTGTTGGCGCGTCTTTTTGATCTTGCGATCTCCCTAGAAGGCGCAAAAGCGCACAAAACGCTGGAAGCCCTGGCACGTCAACACCTGCCGCCGGGTCGCTCTGCCGACTATAACCAGGCACTCATGGACCTAGGGGCGACGATCTGCCTGCCACAAAATCCGCGCTGTGAAATTTGCCCGCTGGAGGGCTTTTGCTTGGCCAAAGCGAGGAACACCGTGGCCATTCGCCCCCTAGCGCCTGCCGGGCGCGCAATTCCTCAACGCATCCAGGTTTCGGCGATCGTTCGTCACGAGGATCAGGTCCTCCTCACCCGACGTCCTGCAAAGGGGCTGTTGGGAGGGTTGTGGGAATTCCCCGCCGTCTTTATAGAAAGCGAAGAGGCCGCCGCAACGGCCCCTTCGGCTTTTCTGCAATCTTATGGTCTGCGAGTTCAACTACGGGCAAAAGTGGGGGAGCTCGCCCACGCGTACACCCATTTTCGCCTGCAGGTGCAGGTCTGGGAATGCGCGCTGCTCGCTGCGCCGCCTTCCGGGCTGGAATGGGTGCCTTTGAAGCGGCTTTCGGAGCGCCCGATGGGCAAGGTGGCGCGCCAGATTGCCCATCGACTAATAGCGCAACAGCCCTCCGATCCGCACCGGCTCTAGCGCCGGTACTCCGCTGACAATTTCGACTTCACCGCCGCTTTCAAGTACCTTACGCACGGCCAGCTCCACTGCATCCGGAATTTCGCGGAAAGGAGCATCACAGAAAGGACATTTTTCCAAAGCCTGAGTTGTTAAGTAACCACACCCCTGGCACTGGTAGCCCTTAGCACGATAGCCATCGCGCACGATCAGGGTCTGCACGCGGCCGGCGTGCACTGCTTCCAGTGTCTCATCCAGGCGCACGACGCCTTTCTCGCCCTTCGCGGCAGCGGTGATCATCTGATCCACCAGCTGCGCCTCGCGCTGCTGTTCGGCGCGCTGGCCGATCTCCAGCACTTTTTCAAGCAGTTCGGCGCGGTTTGCGTTCAAATTCATGGCAAACGTGCCCACAACCAGGCTCTGCAGGGACTTCGGCAGGTAGCGGCGGAAGAGGTTGACGTTTTCTTCTGTGCCGCCGAGCAACAAGCGCCGCCAACGCTTGGCCTCGAAGAAGCGCGCGGCCTGTTCGGCGGCCGCCTTCATATTCCGCTCGGCCACTTCTTCTTCGTAGTGGGTCTGTCCGGCTGTGCCGCCACGACGACCGGGGAAGGTCGAAGCGCCGCCGCGCTTGACGTGGCGCACTTCCTCACCCTGAAATTCTTCCAGCTCTTCCAGCTCACCCAGGTGGAAGGAGAAAAAGCGAGCGCGTTGTTTATCCACCAAGATGATGCCGTAATGGCCGTAATCATCGAGAAGATGGGCAAGTGGCTTGACATACGGCTGATTGCCGACAAAATAGCGGCTTCTCAGGGGCACGCCCAAAGGATAGGCACGGAAAAAATCATCGGCGGCGCAGGAAAAGAGCGCCAGGGCGCGCCCTTTCCATTCCCGACCGTGATCGACATAGTCCCAGATGCGCGCCTCATCCTGCGGCAAATTGACTTCCCGCAACATGTTGCGCAGGTTCAGGCGAATGAGGTCCGTATTGGACTGCGAGGGATCGAGATTAAGGTAGACGCTAAGCACCGGTGACTCGCTGCGATATTCGAGCAATTCACGGATGGCGGCATCTGTCAACATAGCAACCTCCTGAGAAAGGAAAATCCAGCAGTCACTGCCTGTTTCTGACGGTTCCACCGTTTACGGTCGGTTACCACGATCAACCGTCCACGCTCCACGGTCTACGGTCCACGGTCTACGGTCTGATCTCTAGGGGCGCTTGCCAAGGGTCACCGTGATGTCTACCTTTTGATCACCGCGCAGGACGGTCAGGACAACCGTTTCGCCGGGAGATTTGTTGTTCAACAAATAACGCAATAGGTCGTCAAATCGTTTGACCTCGTGCCCATCAATGGCGACGATCAGATCGCCGCCGGCCTCCAGTCCTTGAATGCTGGTCGGTTGACTGCCACCGCGCAGACCGGCCTTATCCGCAGGACTGCCCGGTGCGACTTGCGTGATATAGGCACCGGTAAAGTTCTTCAGGCCCAGCGCCTCGATGGCCGCCAGGTTCAGCTCAGGTAGCGCCGAAATGCCGAGATAGGGGTAGTCATAGCGACCGAATTGAATCAGCGAGGGGAGTACACGCCGCACGATGTTGATCGAGATGGCGAAGCCGATGCCACTGTTGAGCGGTTCACCGGTAGTGGTGAAGTTCGTCGTGCGAATGGCACGGTTGACCCCGATGACCTCCCCGCGCAGGTTGAAAAGCGGCCCGCCGGAATTGCCGGGGTTGATCGCCGCGTCCGTCTGAATAATATCACCCGCCGAGAAAAAGGCCCCTCCCGGTGCGGCGCGCTCTGATTCCAGCGTGCGGCCGAGGGCCGAGATGATGCCCACGGTCATCGTGCCGGAGAGCCCAAACGGATTGCCGATCGCTACCACGGTTTGCCCAACTTTGAGCTGATCGGAATCGCCCAGCGGCAGCGGGTGCAATTCTTCGGCCGGGGCATCCACCTTGATCACCGCCAGATCGGAATCCAGGTCGGTAGCGATAACCGTACCGTAGGCCTTGTAACCGGAAGTGAAATCCACTTCCACCCGTTGCTCATCCTGAACTACGTGATAGTTCGTCACCACGTGGCCTTCGCGATCCACGACGAAACCCGACCCCAGCGAAGAGGCGTCCAGGCTGCGAACGGCAACGACACCGGGGCTCACGCGCTCATAGAGTGCGACCAGCACATCCTCCTGAGCAACAGTACTGTTGTTGACCGCAGGAGGATTGTTCGATGGTGCCCCTGCCGGGAGAGTGGGGAGGGCAACCGGTGTGGGAACAGTCAAAAGCGCGCCCACCTGGCTCAGTTGGCAGGCTAGCAGGAACAACGAGATCACCACAAGGATTAACCCAAAACGAGATTTTTTCATGCTTCACTCCTAAGTTAATTGTGCAGCTTCCTGAAGCAACGAGCGCTGACGCTCCGAAAGCCGTTGTGGAATGCTGACGTGCACGCGTACGTATAAATCCCCTTTCACTGCGGGGTTCTTAACATCCGGCATGCCGCGCCCGCTCAAGCGGAAAACCTGTTCAGGTTGGGTGCCGGCAGGGATGGTCAGCCTGACGCGACCGGTAGGGGTTTCCACAGGCACTTCCCCACCTAACAACGCGGTAAATACATCTACACGCACATCAGTATATAGATCGCGACCTTTCCGTTCAAAGCGCGGATCGGGAAAGACCTCGATCACCAAGTACAGATCGCCTCCATCCGGGGCGGCGTTGCGCACCCGTACTTTGGAGCCGTTATCGACTCCGGCCGGTATGCGCACGCGCATGGTTTTCTCTCCGACGCGAATTTCGCGCTCGGTCCCTTGGTAGGCTTCTGCAAAGGTGATCTGCAACGGTTGTTGGTAGTGCGCAGCGCGCCCTCGACCGCGAGCTTGGGCAGTGGGGCCAAAACCGCCAAAGATCTGGCGAAAGAATTCGGAAAAGAGATCTTCTCCACCGAAGAGATCGCCAAAATCGCGCACTTCCACGCGCACCCCACCCGGCGCTCCGGTGAACCACTGCGACCAATCGAAATCTCCCGTCCCGCCTCCTGCCCGCCACTGGGCATAAGCGCTGCCCAGGCGATCGTAGTGGGCACGTTTCTGGGGATCGCTAAGGACCTGATAGGCCTCGTTAATCTCTTTGAACTTCTCTTCCGCGGCTTTGTCCCCCGGATTGCGATCGGGATGATATTGCATGGCCAGCTTACGGTAAGCTCGCCGAATTTCTTCGGGACTGGCATTGCGGTCTACACCGAGAATCCGATAATAGTCCTTATACTCCATAACTCCATCCGGACACACAATGCGAGTTTTAGGTTGGCTTCGTCACACCAGGTTTTGCCCGGTATAGACGAAGATCGGTATGAATGTTAATGCTTCAGAACACGAGAGGTAATTCGTCACTCAAGGTGACTCTTTTGTATTCTATGCCTAACAAAGGGGGCACGTCAAGAGGTTGCTCAAAAGTCTAACATCCTTCTAACAACTTTGACTCTGGTGCGGAAACCTTTGCGGTTTGCGAAGACTACAAATCAGGGTGCCAAAGAGCAATTTTTGACTCTACTGCAAAAACCATGTCTTAGCGCAAATGCTTTATAGGACACGGATGGTGCAGATAAACACGGATTTTTAGAATAGGACACGGATCAACGCAGATGCGACGGATAGGCACGGATTTTATTCCATCTTCCCGGACACTCTATTCAGCGAACCGAGAAAGCTTCGCCGGTGGAGAGGAGTGGGGCCCAGGAGATGTAGCGCCTGACGATGTTGCTGAGTGGCGTAGCCTTTGTGATGGGAAAAGCCATAACCGGGGTAGAGATTTTCCATCTCCACCATGTAGGCATCGCGTGCCGTTTTGGCCAGGATGGAAGCGGCAGCGATGGTGAGGGAAAGCGCATCTCCATCAACGAGGCTGGTTTGGGGGAGATCGAGCGAGGGAAGGTGGAGCTGAAAATCGGTGAGCAAATAATCGGGAGGATGACGCAAGGCGCTAAGGGCGCGCAGGGCGGCCAATCGCACGGCGGAGACAATGCCCCAGCGATCGATCTCCCCGGCCGAGGCGAAACCAAGCCCCCAATCCATAGCGACTTGCCGGATGCGCTCGGCCCATACTTCACGCTGCGGCGGGGTCAATTGCTTGGAATCGCGCACTCCGTCTAAGGTCCTAGAAAGGCCTGCGGCGGCGGGTGGCAGCAGCACAACCCCCACGACGACCGGGCCGGCCAGTGCTCCCCGTCCGGCTTCGTCCAGTCCCGCAATCGCCCGATATCCTGCTTGCCAGAGAGGTTGTTCAAGATCAAGGGTTGGTAATATCATACCTTCCCCGGTAGGCGTTGTATCGAATGCGCCAGAGGTCGAAAAACATGCGGAGGGCATCTCGAAGCAAATGGATTTTGCTTTCCGGGTTGAAATACCAGTCAATCGGCACTTCGCAAATCTGATAGCCCCGGCGGCGGGCAAGGTAGAGGATTTCGACATCGAAGGACCAACCCATCAGCGTCTGACGGGGGAAGAGGTCTTCGGCCACGGCGGCGCGGAAGCATTTGAAGCCGCACTGGGTATCCTGAATGCCGGGCAGGATGAGCAGGCGGATGAGGGTGTTGAAAATGCGCCCGCTTAGGTGCCGATGAAACGGCTCATGGTAGCGAACGGCGCCGGGGGCCTCGCGCGAGGCAATGGCAATATCACAATCGCGTTGGGGCGGTAGAAAAAGGGGAATTTGCGTTTCGGGCATGGAGAGATCGGCATCGCAAAGGAAGCGATAGGCGCCGCGCGCTTCGAGCATGCCACGGCGAACGGCGCGACCTTTGCCGGCCTGATCTTCATGGAAAACGCGCACATGAGCGTTCGCTTCGGCATAGGCCTGGGCGATCTCGAAGGTGCGATCGGTGCTGCCGTTTTCGACGATCAGGATTTCAAAATCGTAACCTTGGGTGGAAAGAAAACGGTTCAGCCGCTCCAGGGTTTGAGGCAGGCGGGCTTCTTCGTTGTAGGCAGGGATCACGATGGAGAGGAACGGCGATGTCAAGGCGCTAACGGTAAATGAAGAAGATCAGGATGAGGCCCAGGATGAGGAGAAGCTCGATCACCCCCATAACCGCCAGCAGCATCCACTGCCGAGGTTGAAGGCCGCGGCGACGAGGAGCGGCCGCGGTGCGCGGGCGAGGCGCTGCCGACGGAGTCGGGGTCGCCGGACGCGGCCGGGGGGAATCAGAGACCTCAAAGGGGGGGACGGAAGGCGCGAGATGGGGCTCCTCCGCCGCAAAATTTGGCGGCGGTTCTGGGAGAGGCGCTTCGGTGGGAGCCGCAGGAGCTTCAGCCGTTTCCGGAGTGGTGCGTCGTGGGTTCAGGAGGCGCTCCGCCAGATTTTGCACCTGCATCGGCGAAAGCACCGGCCGCGCCTGGGCCAGAGAAAGAGCAAAACGTTCAATCGCATCGCTTAAGATGATGCGAATTGCGGGGCGCAGCGTTTGGACATGTAGGCCGGGATCGGCGGCTACCAGCACCGCTTCTACCGGAACAGGGAGGCTGATCCCCTGACGTTCCAGCAGGACCTGGACGGCACGCGCAAAACGTTGGGCGCGCCGAATGAGATTGATGCGCGCCGGGCGGGATACTTCTCCTGCCAGCACGTTCCATTCCTCCCCTTTGGCTTCAAACAGTCCGCGCGCCCCGCTCACCTGAAGCACGAACAAGCCCGGTGGGCCGATCAGGATGAGAGGAACCAGGACCGAACCCTCTGCCAGAGGATAGTTACGAATGGCGACAAACCCCTTTTCAAGCACTTTTTCCAGCCGTTCTAGCACGGATTTCTGCGCTTCCAGTTCCGTGGGCCAATCCATGCCGTATTTCAGCATGCCGCGCAGCCGTCCGATGAGAGACAGGTTGCCGTTTGCATCCAGAAAAGGGGTTTGATCGAAGCGTTTCATGGTCAGAAGAGAGGTAATTCTAGATCGTCCTGCGTGGCATCGGGACGGGTGGCGATGATCTCTTCGCCGTTGCGCTGCAGGAGAAGGACCGGCTTTTGGATCTCAAACGAATTGGCCCAAAATTCTTTGCGGCGCCCGGTGAAGAAGCGCTTGCCTTGCTTCAGGCGAGAGAGCAAGGCCTGCCGATCGAGAAGCACGTGATCGCCAAAGGCAGCGCCGCGTCGCTCGTGGACGCGCACCAGGGCAATTTTTCCATCCCGATAGCGCACCGTTTCAATGACACCGTCAAATACAGGGCGAGCCATGGGGATTCTCCTTGTTTCCGTAGGATTGTGAAAAAACCGATTGCATTTTAACACAAAACCGCCATCCTGATGGATGGCGATCGACAGTCGGGGTGGGCGGACTTGAACCGCCGACCCCCGCGTCCCAAACGCGGTGCGCTGGCCAACTGCGCTACACCCCGGCAGCGATAAGTATACCTGTGAAGGGAAAGAACGTCAATGGAAAACCGGATGCCCCGAAAAGGGGGCTTTTTTCATGCTAAAATTGAACTTACCGAGCTCCCGTGCGGCCTGGCAAATCCTTTCTTCTCTTTTTTCTGGCGATCGGCATCCTGGCGCTTGTCTGGAGCAGCCAGAAGGACGTCGCGGCGCTGCAAGGGCCGCCGGGACCCGATCGTTATACACGGATCAAAATTGACTATACGGCCCACGTCTGGTGGATGACACGGTGGTCGAACAATCGGGTGGAATGTGAGATCACGATCGACCACGAAGGCCTGCCCACCCCGGCCGAAATTTACCGCGATTGTGGTAAAGACCTGTATAACGAATACCTTAAGCAGCCGCCCTGCTTGAACGCGGATTCAACGTTATGCCGCGGGTTTTACTTTTACGAGGTGCGCACCTATCCGGCCTCCCGCGAGATCATCGTCTCCTTACCGGCAGCAACGGTGTGGGTTTCGGTGGAGGGATGCGAAGAAGCGCCGCTGCAGTTCAGCTTTCTCTGTGAGGGTCGCCCGCGCCTGCTCTTGCGCGGGGAAGAACCCCTGCCGAACGAACACATCACGCGCATCGAAGGCATCTACGAGGGAGAATCGTTTTCCTGCGATTCGCCATGCACCCTGCTCTTGAAACCGAAGAGCGGCAAGCAAAGCCTGCAATTCTGGGCCTGGTCGAGCTACGGCGATTCGAGCGTTGCCTATACGGCCCAAGTGCGGGTGACGCGCGCGGCGGTCAACGATCCCGACCGAAAATACTGGTACGTAAATGTGTTGAGCAGCCAGTGGCTCGGCCCGGCCGTGGCCTCCTGCAGCGAGGTTTGGGAATCCTTCCCACCCCTTGAAGACCTGCCGACCTGGCTGACCACTCCCGCCCGTCCGGAAGACCTGAACACCGAGATCCCTTACGAATACCTCGCCGCCAACCTGATCCAGCAAGGGGCGGTGGATGTGAGCACCTGCCCGGATGGCGGCCTGAATGCCGATGGGAGCGTCTCGTCTTGCGGCCTGGAAGCGGCGCGCCCGGCGGTGATCGAATGGCAGAACCGCTTCGATGCGCTGATCCTGAGTGTGGCCCGTGAGAGCGGTGTGCCGGCCCAGATGCTCAAGAACCTTTTTGCCCACGAAAGCCAGTTCTGGCCGGGCGTTTTTCGCGATCGCGGCGATATCGGCCTTGGGCAGCTCACCGAAAACGGCGCCGATACCACCCTATTGTGGAATTTCACTTTCTTCGATCAATTCTGCCCCTTGCTCTTGCCCCAAGAGCGTTGCAATTTGGGATATGCCCGCTTGAGCAGTGAAGAGAAGGAAGGCCTGCGACTGGCGCTGATCCATGCCGTCAACGCATCCTGCGAAGACTGCCCACTGGGAATTGACATCTCTCAAGCTTCTTTCAGCATCGGAGTCTTTGCCGAAACGCTCCAAGCGAACTGTGCCCAGACGGGACGCATGGTGCGCAACCTGGCACGCAAGGCGCCGGGAGATGTCGTCTCCTATGAGGACCTTTGGAAGTTCACGCTGGTGAACTATCATGCCGGCCCCGGCTGCCTTTCAGTGGCGCTCACCCGTGCTTGGAACACCGAAAAAGTGCTCACCTGGGAAGCGGTTGCTTCACACCTGGAAGGCGTATGTGCCCTGGGTGTAAAATACGTGGAAGAGATCACCCGTTAACTTTTTTGGAGGCCCCATGCTCACATTGGTTGAAAAAATGTTGTTCCTGCTGGCGGTACTGGTCTCGCTCTATTACACCTACCGCGGCGTGCGTCGAATTGTGGACCTGATCCGCAGCGGCAACGGCCGTCCGGATTGGAAAAGCGCCTGGAAGCGTGTTCCGGAAGTCTTCTGGCGCGTGATCTCGTTTCAAACCGTTTTCCGCTTCCGCTTCTGGCCAAGCCTTTTCCATGCCCTGATCGGCTGGGGATTCCTGGTCTTCCTGATGATCAACCTGTCCGATCTGATCTACGGCTATACCGGCTTCCGACTGCTGGAAGCATTGGGGGGAATCGGCGATATCTATCGCCTTTCGGCCGATCTGGCAAATTCGGCGATTCTGCTCGGCATGTTGGCGCTGGCGGTGCGACGCTTTGTGCTCCGCCCGCCCACGCTCACCACCCGTGAAAGCACGCTGTTGCATCCCAAAGCGCGCTTCGGCATCGCGCGCGATTCGGCGATCGTGGCCACTTTCATCGTCGTGCACAATGCGGCGCGCTTGTTAGGTGAATCGTTTTACCTGGCCATGCACGGGCCGGATGCCTGGCAACCGATCATCTCCCGCGTGGCCACGCTATGGTCGGGTTGGAGCCCTGCGGCGCTGGAGGTGGGCGAGCACATCATGTTCTGGCTCTCGCTGGGAGCCGTGGTGGCCTTCCTGCCCTATTTCCCCTATTCCAAACACATCCATCTCTTCTTTGCCCCGCTCAATCTATGGCTGAAACCCGCTCGCCGCTCGATGGGTGAGCTGAGCTACCTCAACCTGGACGATCCAAATATCGAAAAATTCGGTGCCGAGACCCTGCGCGACCTGGAATGGAAGCAGATCATGGATGCCTACGCCTGTATCATGTGCTTCCGCTGCCAGGAGGTCTGCCCGGCCTATAACACCGGCAAGGTGCTTTCGCCGGCCGCGCTGGAGATCAACAAGCGCTATCACTTCAACTACGGTGGGGATACCCAGGTACCCTTGCTCGAATTGATCCCGGAGGAGGCCATTTGGGCCTGCACTTCCTGCGGCGCCTGTGTGGAGATCTGCCCGGTGGGCAATGAACCGATGCGCGACATTCTCGAAGCGCGGCGTTACCTAGCGCTCATGGAAAGCCGCTTCCCGAAGCTCCTGGAAGGAGCCTTCCGCGGCATGGAACGCAATGCCAACCCGTGGAATGTGCCCCAGGCCGATCGCATGAAGTGGGCGGAGGGGCTGAACGTGCCGACCATCGAACAAAATCCTGAACCCGAACTGCTCTGGTGGGTGGGCTGTGCCGCCGCCACCGATGCCCGTGCCCAGAAAACGGCGCGTGCCCTGGCACAAATCCTGAACGCGGCCGGGATCAATTATGCCGTGTTGGGACGCAATGAACAATGCACCGGCGATTCGGCGCGCCGCGCCGGCCGGGAGGATATCTTCTTCGCCCTCGCCCAGGCGAACGTGGAGCTGCTCAACGAGATCCGCCCTCGCCGCATTGTGACCACTTGCCCGCACTGCCTGCACACGTTGAAAAACGAATATCCGGCCTTCGGCGGAAACTACGAGGTCATTCACCACACGCAATTGCTGAACGAGCTGGTCGCCGAAGGCAAGATTCGGCTAGAGGTCTCAGAGGACACCCTGACCGTGACCTTCCACGACCCCTGCTATTTGGGACGGCATAACCGTATTTTCGATGCGCCGCGCCAGGTGCTACAGCAGGGAGGTGTGCAACTGATCGAAATGCCGCGCCATGCGGAGACCTCGTTCTGCTGCGGCGCCGGCGGTGCTCAGATGTGGAAAGAAGAAGAGAAAGGCGATCAGCGCGTCAATCAGGCACGCTATGCCGAGGCGCGCGCCAGCGGCGCCCAGGCGGTCGCAGTGGCCTGCCCCTTCTGCCTGACCATGTTCACCGATGCGGCCAAATCCGATGCCGCCGGAGGTCTCGAAATCAAGGATGTTGCCGAATTCGTGCTGGAGCGGATGAAATAGCCATGCTTCATTCGCGCTCCCTTTACGATCTCTCCCTGCCTGCTTCTGGCGTAAGCATCGGCGTCTTCGATGGCGTTCATCGCGGTCATCGTTATTTGCTCCACCATCTCGTAGAGGGAGCACATCTGGAAAACCTGCCGGCTGTGGTGATCACCTTTCATCCCCACCCGGCCTGGGTTTTGGGCTATCAGCCGGATTTGAAATACCTGACACTACCCGACGAGCGCGCGGCATTGCTCCAACAACTGGGCGTGGACGTGGTGGTCACCTGCCCATTTGACCGCGAGCTGGCCGCGCGCTCGGCCCTGGATTTCATGCGCCTGGTGAAAAAGCACCTTGGCGTGCGTCGCCTGTGGATCGGTTATGATTTTGCCCTCGGACACGGACGAGAAGGGAATAGTGAGCGGCTGCGCCAGATCGGCGAAAAATTGGGATACCAAGTGCAGGTCATACCGGCAGCACGCGAAGGAGACGAGGTGATCTCCTCCAGCCGCATCCGTCAGTTGCTCACCCAAGGAGAAGTGGCCGAAGCGGCGCGCGCCCTGGGGCGCTTCTACGAAGTACGAGGGCGCGTGGTACGCGGCGATGGGCGCGGCCGGCAGATCAACATCCCAACGGCGAACCTCGACTATCCGCCGGAAAAATTGATCCCGGCCAACGGCGTGTACGTTTGTCGGGCATATGTGGGGGAAAAACGCTTCGCCGCCGTGACCAATATCGGCTTTCGCCCCACCTTCGCAACCTCCACTCCGCGTCCGCTGATCGAGGCCCATCTGCTGGACTTTGAAGGCGACCTCTACGATCAGGAATTGCGCCTGGAATTCGTCGCCCGCATTCGCCAGGAACAGCGCTTCCCTGGCCCGGAAGCACTGGTGAATCAGATTCTGCAAGATATTCGCGAAGCGCGCCGCAAGCTGGAAGACTTGCCGAAGTGGACAATCGAGAACAAGCCATAGACATCAACCGGGCAGAGATTCGGAAAACATGCCAGGTTGAAGAATGTCGCAGGGATAACGTCTTCACAAAGGGACGAAGGCGAACTTTTGACCGGCAAGACTGTGAAGAATTGCCTCAAGACAGGCCGACGCGCTACATAGTCTGATAAAAGCATTGTCTTTGTTATCATTTCCCAATCGAATTGCTGTATAATTTACTTATCACATCATTAAGCAAGGAGGCGCGAGGGCGAGCACGAATGCCAATAAGCAGTGTTGGCCTACGAGACTGAGAGCAACCATCACAGAGAGCATTGGTTTGGGGCATGAGAAGGCCGGAGGATGGTGTGGAATGGGCAAACGTTCGATCCCCATTTGGTTGATTACAGCTTTCGTGCTTTTCGGCATCACCTTGATATGGGTGGCAATGGTGATGGCCTACTGGCCGGCAGAGAATAGTTTGCGCATCCGAGAGATGCACCGTCTGGAGGGCTGCCTGTTCCAGATCGTAAAACCCAACATTGTCCCTGTTGATGAACCGGTTGATCTGGAGATTACGTTACAAGACAGCCGGAATTGCACCTTACCGGTTACGCTCGTGTTGCAAGTGCCTCCAACGTTCGTTATTCTGGAACCACCATCCGACAAAACCGGCCGAGTTATGCTCTCGTTTTCAGCAGAAGGGCAAACCCAGCGCCTCCGCCTGGAGAATACGCGATTGGTTAGGTGGTTTAAGGCGGATGAGAAGATCAAGTTGGTGAAGGATGAAATGGCGTCGGCCTCAGATGCAGATAACATCCCTATCGCCATTGAAGGAGTTTTGCGGGCAAAATTGCTCCAAAGCGGAAAAGAATTCCCCATTTTCCCAATTGTCACGCTATTTTTTTCACTGGCAGCATTTTATCTACAGTATAAGCAGCAGGAGATCAAGGAACACGAACGTAGGGAAGCTGCAAACAGGGCCGGAAATCTATGGGAACAAACGCGTCAAGCCATCCGCTCAGGTGACATACGATTAGCAAAAAATATCTTGAAGAGCATTAGAGAAGAAAACCTGAGCACCTATTTGGAAAAACCCGGAGAAATAGAGATAGTCGATCGTCTGCTGCGGCTCGCAGAAGGGGAATTTCGTTCTTGGACCGAGCCTTTCCCTCCACACGGTTGGACAAGCGAAGCTGCAGCAGCGCTGATCTATGCTGCGAGGCATTATCCTACCGACCGTTCAATCTCGTTGAACTTGTTCCGCACTTTTCCGCAACACGATCTGGATGCAGAACAACGCAGGACATTCCAGGAAATACATCGTGAGTTGAGCAATGCTTTGATCGTAGAGCGTCGTTGGCCGCTTTTACCTACAGTAATACGTCAGAGCGAAAAGCCAGATCTCTCCACTATTTTTCCCGCGGTTGCCCAGGGAGAGAAAGAAGAGACTGTGTTATTTTCCGAACAAAGGGGGATGTTTTACCCCGGTCATCCGGTCTACAGCCAGATACAATCGACCAGAGAAATTTGTCTTGTGGTAGGTGAAGCAGGGAGCGGGCGCACGGCTCTCTGCCTGGCATTGGGACGTTATCATATTTTAGATGACGCGCCAATATATTCATTCGGTTGTTACCTACCATATGCGGCACAGACTAACCTTTTGCGTCAGGCTTTGGCCGCTCGTTTGCTGGAATTCATCGAAGCGAATCCATCCCAACTGATCAATTTGGAGGATCCTCAGCGCCAATTGCTGGCGCGCTTTCTGGGTACCAGCCTTGGAATTACTGTAGTAAGAGCAAAATTGTCAGAGAAACTATATAGGGAAATCTCGCAAAGCAAAGTCTATAGGGCTTCGGATAGCGGTTCTTCAGAAGAAATGTTTCAGGAACGGGAAAACGGCAAAACAGTCCGAGAAACTGCAATTCGCATTCACATCCAGATGTTTTTGGAGATGCTCTCCACTGTTGATGAGACAACCTCAGAAGAGCGCTGGCCTGTGATGCTGGCCGGCTGTTTGCAGGCCCTGGAATTCAAGCAATGCCATGTCGCCTTTGATCTCCACGACCTTTATCCTCCGGCCTGGTATCGGCAAGTTATATTGCCCTTCTGGGAGGAAGTTTCTCTCTACTGGCCAGGTGCGTTACATATCGTGATTGGACTCCCACGAGACATTTATCCTTTCCCTCCTCAAGCAGCAAGGTATTTCTTGGAATGGACGAACACGGAACTGGAAAATCTGTTGAACTATCGTTGGGAACAAACCGGTTCGAAACAGCCTTTGCGTTCCCTTTTCCAGGGAAATGCCTTCGACTTGCTCTTGCTAAAAGCTGGAGGAAATCCCCGGTATCTCTTAGAAATGACCCACACACTAATTGGTAGTGCCTATTCTCGTTTCTCTGATACCAATGTCATTAAACCAGAGACTATCCAAAACTTTTCAAAGTATCAGGGATATCTGCATGAATGAGGATCATCTGTTTTTCATCGATCGCCCGCGCGTGTTGGCAAAAATATGGGATTGGATTCACAATCCTACCGGTGAAACTCAGAGGGGGAATCGACGTGTACTTTCTCTGGTCGGGCCACCCGGAAGCGGAAAGACAACATTGCTCAAACACCTTGCTGCCAATCACCCTCCAAACATCAAAACGGTAACCCTACCCCACCCTTCTGCATTTCTGAGCGGAGATCAGATTTCGGAAGATTCGGCGCGCCAAATATTGGGGAAAACTCTCGGCATATCACCGGATCCCCATACAACCCCAACTGCGATCGTGCAGAACTGGGTCAAAGAACAATGTGACTGCGATCCGAGACTGATTCTCGTTTTCCTGGCCGATGGATATGACGAAATTTCGGCTTCACAGGCACGTATCTACAGTCACAAGATCCTCGAGGCTATGATCTCGCGCGAGTGCACGCGCCTGATCGTCGCCCACCGCGAGGATATAGGTCTGGGTTCACTGACATTGCGTCTCCAACAACACGTGCTAAACCTGAACAACTTTCAAGATATCGATCGGGAATTCGCTTTCAAGCAGTTTATACACTTGGCAACAACCCATGGAGGACCTCCTACGGCGGAAATTGAATTCTGGATGAATACTTTTACCGAATACCGGTGGGAGAATCCTCGGCTTAATGAGCTACTTTTCATTGCCGCTTGGGATGAAAACAGCAGAACGCTGAAACTACCCGATGCTACACTCATCGAATGGGTAATTGCCGAATCAGTGACGCGTTCCGGTCAGTTTCCTTGCTTGAATGAGAAACAGATTCGCTACTTGCGCATCCTGGCAGAATTGGATGAAACCTGGAGCGGATATACAGCCGCCGAGAAACTGGGGCTCAACAATTTCTACCAGGACGAAGATATCAAGGGATTGTTCGCCTGCGGCTTGATCATCGAGATCCCGGGTTCAATTGAACATCAGCTGGCACGCGGTTTTCGCAGCCTGCTGCGTGAGAAATTTTCTTAGAGCTTGAGCCAAGAAATACAGCTTTCATCTCATCCAAAAAATCCCCCGGCAAATGAACATTAACAATTTAGTTCGGTAACTTTTGGTTGAGGTTGCTGTTTTAACA
>JBBFLV010000001.1:86033-481899 GCA_037478835.1 Anaerolineales bacterium | reverse complement strand
CCATCGTCCCCACGTTCAGATGCGGCTTCGTTCGTTCAAATTTCTGCTTGGCCATTTGTCCTTCTCCTTGTATAAGAACATTACCGCGAAAGAGCCCCCAATGGGATTTGAACCCATGACCCCACCCTTACCAAGGGTGTGCTCTACCTCCTGAGCTATGAGGGCATTTCGCAAGGTGGGCGGTGAAGGATTCGAACCTCCGAAGGCGTTCCGCCAGCTGATTTACAGTCAGCCGCCTTTGGCCACTTGGCTAACCGCCCAGGTATGAGATTGTGAAGTGCTTGCCTCGTATGGAGCCGACGACGGGAATCGAACCCGTAACCTGCCACTTACAAGGCGGCTGCTCTGCCGGTTGAGCTACGTCGGCACCTCCCTACTGAAGGCGCGCTGATTATACCAAAGCCTTGCACGAACGACAAGGGTTTTCGCAAGCAATTTTTGTGAATCCATTCTGCTCGCGCCCGCTCAATCTTACCACAGAAAAGAATTTCTTACTGTTTTGAAAACCCTTTACCCGAAACAAGCAGATCCTTTCTTTGCACACTTTGGAATAATAGAGTAAAATTCAGTCACCTGGCATTGCTCCTCCCCTCAGGGGGGACCTGACTATCTCTCGGTCTAGGAGGTTCGCCTTGACAAAGTCTCGCACACAACAAATGGTCGATCGCCTGCGCCAGTTGCAGGCTTCTTCACCTGATATCGAAGCCTCGGCAGTAGTAAGCGTAGATGGCTTGAGCATCGCCTCGGCTCTTCCCCAAGGGGTTGAAGAGGATCGCGTTTCGGCAATGTCTGCGGCGATGCTTTCGCTCGGTGAGCGCATCGCTTCGGAGCTCGGGCGCGGCTCCCTTGAACAGGTCTACATCAAGGGAGAAAAGGGATACGTGGTCTTAATGTCGGTTGGGCAGGATGCTGTTCTGACCGCTTTGGCACGTGAACAGGCCAAGCTGGGTTTGATCTTCCTGGATATGCGCCGGGCGGCAGAAGATCTGGCAAAACTGATCTAAGGGAGTCACTATGAGCCCCATCCAAAAAAGCGGTCTATACTACCCCAATAAGTTTGGCCTGATCACGCTTAAGTCCCTCGAAGAAGTGATGGGACGCAACGGTCTGAACGCCATCCTGAACCTGGCCGGTCTGAGCCACTACATTGATAACTACCCTCCCGATAACCTGGAAAAAGGTTTCGATTTTGCCGAGCTCTCAGCCATCGGTGTTGCTCTGGAAGAAATGTATGGTCCGCGCGGCGGTCGCGGCCTCGCCCTACGCGCCGGACGTGCTACCTTTTCTGATGCGCTCAAGAACTTCGGCGCCTTGGCCGGTGTTGCCGACTTGGCATTCGTCGTTCTCCCACTCCAGGCCAAGCTACGTATCGGCCTGCCAGCCATGGCCAAGATCTTCTCCCAGCTCAGCGATCAGGAAACCACCGTCGAAGAACGCGAAACCGAATTTATCTATACCATCCACAAGTGCCCGGTCTGCTGGGGGCGCCACGGCGCCGATCACCCGGTCTGCTTCATCGCCGTTGGGCTGTTACAGGAAGGCCTGAAATGGGTCTCCGGTGGGCATGAATTCCGTGTGAACGAATCAAAATGCGTGGCCGTGGGCGATCCGGTCTGTGAATTCGTCGTCCAGAAAGAACCCATCGGATAGTATAGTTTATGGAGGCACGATGGCCGAGGCAAAGCAGCGAATCCTGATCGTGGAAGATGACCTGGATGTTGCCGAAATGCTCAATGCCTATTTCCGCGTCCAGGGATACGAAGTACAAACGGTAAACTGGGGCGAAGATGGGGTGCGCGCTTGCCTATCTTTCCATCCGGATCTGGTGATCTTGGATATTCGCCTGCCGGATATTGACGGTTTCGAGGTCGCTCGTCGTTTACGCGAAGACCGCCGTACCCGCAACGTCCCGATCATCTTCCTCACCGAAAAACGCGAACGCACCGATCGCATTCAAGGGCTCTCCCTCGGCGCGGATGACTACATCACCAAACCCTTCGACGTTCAGGAACTACGCCTGCGTGTGCGCAATGCACTGAAGCGCATGTCGCAAGGCTCCCTGAGCAATCCGGTCAGCGGATTGCCGGAAGGCGCCTTGGTGGACGAGCGTCTCAAAGAAGTGCTCAACAATCCAAACTGGTCGGTGCTCTTGATCTCCCTGGAAAACTTGGCTCTTTTCCGTGAAGCCTACGGATTCGTTGCCGCTGATGATGTATTACGCGCTGTGAGCCTGATGCTAACCAACGCCCTGCGTGAAGTGGGCACCACCGATGATTTCCTCGGCCACATCAGCCCCACCGATTTCATCATCGTTACTTCGACCGCGCGCGCCGATGCCTTGAGAAACCTGATCCGCCCGCGCCTGGAGCAATCGCTGGATTTCTTCTACCCGATCAAAGATCGGGAGACCATGGCGCATCACCCCAACCGTCTAGCGGTAAAAATCGCCTTCATCCCCACTCTCCACGGTCAATACCGCGATATCGACGATCTGAAAAAGGACCTTTTGCGTCTGAAACAATAATTCATGCGCATTGCCGCTGTTATTCCCACCTATAACGAAGCGGAGAACCTGCCTGGGTTAATCTCCGCTTTATTTTCACTCCCGCTCGACCTTTCGGTCTTGATTGTAGACGATAACAGCCCGGATGGAAGCGGCCAAATCGCCGAAACACTCTCGACGCGCTATCCTAAGCTCCGGGTCCTGCACCGCCCCGGAAAACAGGGGTTGCGTTCGGCTTATCTAAGCGGTTTTCGCGAGGTCCTGACCTGGGATATCGATGCCATTGCCCAGATGGATGCCGATCTCTCACACGATCCAAACGTTCTGCCCGAAATGGCGGCACAGCTGCGGACCTTTGACGTGGTTATCGGCTCCCGCTACGTGCGCGGCGGCTCGGTGGATCGACGTTGGCCGATCTGGCGAAAAGGGCTTTCGCGTTTCGGAAACTTTTATGCCCGCACCATCCTCGGCCTGCCGCTCCATGATGTAACCACCGGCTATCGCCTGTGGAAACGCGAAGCGCTCCAGGGAATGCCCCTAGAGCACATTCAAGCCAATGGCTATGTATTTCTGGTAGAGATGGCCTATCTTGCCTACCTTCTAGGTTATTCTTTCAAAGAGGTGCCTATTTATTTCGCCGATCGCAAATGGGGGAAATCGAAAATGTCCTTGCGCATCCAGCTGGAGGCGGCGCTACGCGTCTGGCAGGTAAAATGGGCCTACCGCGATATTCGCCCTCACTCATAGCGCAACGCCTCCACCGGCTCCAGATTGGCCGCTCGGTTAGCCGGGTAAATACCGAAGAAAAGCCCTACTGCCGCCGAGAAAAGCGTCGCAAGAAGCACCGCATCTAACCCCACGCGTGGATTCAGGTCCGTTCCCGAAGCCGCCGCGATCCGCCCAACGGCAAACGAAATCAACCATCCCAGCAAAATGCCGATCAGACCACCGATCACACTGAGCAGGGATGATTCGGTCAGGAACTGGATGAGAATATCGCGCTTGCGCGCACCCAGCGCCTTGCGCAGGCCGATCTCACGGGTCCGTTCGGTTACCGAGACGAGCATGATGTTCATGATGCCGATCCCTCCCACCAGAAGTGAGATCGCCGCAATACCGCCCAGGAAAATGGTGAGCACACCGGTTATCGTCTGAGCCGTGGAAAGAAAATCCTGTTGGGTGAAAATGGTGAAATCATCGGCACCGATGGCCGTGCGATGACGTTGTCGTAGAATGGCCGCTACCTGATCGGCGGCGGCTGATACCCGATCCGAGCTTACCGCCTGCACATAAATTAGATCCACACGATTCTGTTTACGCGAGAGTAGGCGTACTTGGGCCGTCGTGAGCGGAACCATAACGGCATCATCCTGGCTGCCGAAAGCCGAACCGCCTTTACTTTCCAGCACACCGATCACCCGGAACGGCTGCCCATCGATACGCACCGTTGCCCCGATCAAACCTTCTGTGCGGCCGAATAATTTTTGTGCCACTTCCGGCCCCAGCAGAACAACCGAAGCACGGCCAAGCATATGCTCTTCAGTAATCGTTTGCCCTTCGGTTACACGATAGTTTCGCACCAAAAAATAATCCGGCGTGACCCCGTTCAGCCGCGTCAAGACGTTTTCCCCGGCCGCGCTGACACTCACCTGTCCTTGGACGATCGCCGCCACCCGTTCCACATCCGGTGCGCTGAACGGATCGGCCAAGGCCGCCGCGTCTTCGATGGTCAGCGGTTTCGGGTTACGCACATCCACTTGAGTATTGCCGGAGAATACAAACAGTAAGTTTGTGCCAATGCCGCTGATCGAGCCGACGATCGTATCCTGTGCCCCTGTTCCCACGGCCAGCATGGCGATCACTGCCGCCACACCGATGATAATGCCCAAGGTCGTCAGCCCTGAACGCAATTTATTCGCCAGCAGACTTTCCAATGCTTCCAGGATCGCCTGTCCAAAATTCATACTTCCTCCACAGAGAGAATCAAACCTCTTCGATCAGGCCATCCCGCAACCGAATGACGCGCTGCGTCTGACGGGCCACATTCGGATCGTGGGTGACGATGATCAACGTGGTGCCGAGATCACGGTTCAGCCCCAAAAGCAAATTCATGATCTCCTGTCCAACCTTTGAATCCAGGTTTCCGGTCGGCTCATCGGCCAGAATAATCGCCGGGTTGTTGACAATTGCACGGGCAATTGCCACCCGTTGCTGTTGCCCTCCCGAAAGCTCGGTCGGACGATGATATAGTCGATCGGCCAGGCCGACCGCTTCCAGCGCGGCCCGCGCCCGTTCCCTTCGCCCTTCCCGAATTCCCGCATAGCGCAAAGGGAGCTCTACATTATCCAACGCTGTGGCTCGCGGGAGCAAGTTGAAAGATTGAAAGACAAACCCCACCTTGCGGTTGCGAATGGCCGCCAGTTGATCATCGTTCAAATTGGCCACCTTTTCTCCATCCAGAATATATTCTCCGGAAGTGGGACGATCCAAGCAGCCCAAAAGGTTCATCAGGGTAGATTTGCCGGAACCCGAAGGCCCCATGATCGACACCACCTCCCCGCGCTGAATCTTGAACGAGACACCACGCAAGGCGTGGACCTCCACCTCGCCCATGCGATAGACTTTCCGCAGATCATGTACTTCGATCACCCAGTCCATTACCTGCCTCCCGGCCCAAAAGGCCCGCCTTGACCAGGTCCTGAAAAGATCGGCGGATTTAAGACGAGCTCATCACCTTCCTGTAGGTTATCGCTTGCCAGCACGCTCATCGTCTCTCCACTGGGACCCAGACGGATCTCCACCGGTTGTACCTCTCCCTGGCGAAGCACATAAACGGTGTATTTCCCGCTAACCAGACGAACGGCTCGGTTCGGAACAAGGAGTACATTTTCCAGTTCGCGCACAATGATGTTTACTGCTGCCGTCATGCCCGGGCGGATCTGCTCATCAGCATCCTGTAGCTCGATGGTGACGGGAAAATTCGCCGCTCCCTGGCTGAGATCGGCAGCACGCGCCATTTCGACCACCACTCCATGATACTCTTTCCCCAGAATGGCATCGAACGAAAGGATGACCGGCTGGCCTTCGCGGACGCTCGGAATATCGATTTCTGAAATGTTTACATCTACGTATAGATGGCTCAGATCGTCTATACGAAAAGCTACACGTCCCGGCGTTACTAGGTCACCGGGCAAGACCTGCGCCTGTGTGACCACGCCATCAAAAGGAGCGATGATGCGCGCCTGATTCAAGGTTGCCTGTGCGGCGGCGATCTTCGCCTCCAGCGCCGCCAATTGCACGGCATCCGGACCATCCTTTAGACGATCGTAGGTGCGTTGTGCATCTGCCAATTGTGCGGCCAGCAAATCGAGATTGGCTTTGGCGTTGGCGATCGTCTCATCATCGGCACGATCGGATTTCACCGTTTTCAGCTCCGGCACCCGCTTTGCAAAAGGGAATCGCCCAACTGTGCGATAGGTAATAATGGTGTAAGTGCGGGGTTCAAAAAGCGAATCGTAATATTCCTTGGCCTTATCATAGGCCTTTTGCGCCTCGCGCAGCGCAATCCAGGCCTGAACGGCGGGTGTTTTTGATTGGAGCAAATCCTCCAACTGACGCTGCGCGCTGACCAGATCGGCTTCGGCCAGGATGATGTTTTGCGGCAGCGAAGTGCGCAGAAGGTTGGCAAGCACCTGATCTTTTTTGACGGTATCTCCAACTTTAACGAAAACGTTCTCGACAATCCCATTGGTTTGCCAGGTGAGAACCGCCGTTTGACGGGCGCGGACGGTGCCGGTCGCCCCGACCGTTACGGTGAGATTGCCACGTTCTACCCGTACCGTCTGATAGGCCGGCTGAGCGGCAGCACGAGTCGATCGGGAATAGGAATACAAGCCCCCCGCAACGAGGAGCAAAAGCACCAGCAACCAAAACCAGGATTTGAAGCGTTGAAAGACGGATCGCATAGGAAATTCTCCAAACAAAAGATTATCGTCCTCCGCGGACGAAGGGCGGCGGCCCCTGACCGGGCCGCGGCGATAGCGGTGGATTGAGCACGAGGAGATCGCCCTCCTGTAGATTATCGCTCAACAGCATGCTCATTGTATCGCCAGAGGAGCCAAGACGGATTTCGATCGGCTGAACTTGATCTTGGCGCAAAACATAAACGGTATATTTGCCATCCACCAGACGCACCGCTCGATTGGGAACCAAAAGCACATCGGGGATTTCACGCACAAGGATCTGCACCGTGGCACTCATCCCCGGCCGGACCTGTTCATCGGCATCGGTGATCTCCACCTTGACGTTGAAGGTCACTACCTGATTTTGCAATGTACCCACCTTGCCGACCTCTACCACTTTTCCATGATATTCTTTTCCCGGCGCGCCATCCAGGGTGATGGTCACCTCTTGTCCTTCCCGAACGGCATTAATATCCACTTCCGAAATGCCGACTTCAATGTAAAGGTGAGAAAGATCATCGATACGAAAGGCAAGCGTGCCGGGGGTGACGGGATCACCGGGCAATACATGGACTTGGGTGATGATGCCATCAAAGGGTGCGGTCAGGCGCGTCAGGTTGAGCGTGGCTTGAGCGGCGGCAATACGTGCCTGTAACGAGGCCAGCTGCACCGCATCGGGTCCCTCTTGGAGACGCTCGTAGGCGCGGCGCGCATCTTCCAGCTGTGCCGCTTTCAGGTCCAGATCGGCCTTGGCATCTGTTTTGGCTTCGTCATCGGCTTCTTGAATATTAACGGTTTTCAGAACAGGCACCCTGCGGGTAACCGTTTGAGGAGTTGGGAAGGGAATGGTGAAGGTAACGGTGCGAAAGGCAAGAATCTCATAGGTATAAGGCTTGAAAAGCGACTCATAATAACGCTTGGCTTTATCGTAGGCCTCCTGTGCATTCTGGAGCGCGATCCAAGCCTGTACGGCAGGGGTATTTGATTGTAAAAGGTCCTCTAGCCGGCGCTGCGCATCGACAAGATCGGCTTCGGCCAGCAGAACGCTTTGGGGCAATGAGCCTTTCTCCAGTGTTGCCAGCACCTGATCTTTTCGGACCTGATCGCCCAGGCCGACGTTCACCTTTTCCACCACGCCGCTCACTTGCCAGGTCAAAACAGCACTTTGACGTGGCTGGATATAGCCATCACCACTGACGGTGGCGATCAACGTACCGCGCTCCACTTTCACGGTCTGGTAAGAAATTGCGTCGCGCGGCCGCGCGGCGAACCAGTATCCCACTACAACGATCAGCATTGTCAGCAATAACCACCCACCATATTTACGCAAAAGCAAACGCATTTTCCCTCCGATGCATAAAATTCGCTCATAGGCAAATCCAAACCCACCGCTCCGGCATATTCCGGGAAAACTGCCGGATGGGCGCGTCGCCCAACAGTCCAAAAAATTTCGTCGCTCTCAATACCAGGCAGAAAATGGCCGAGAAAACTTTTTTCTACTTGATAGTTAAAGCGGCTAAAATATAAAACCAAATTTACGGATTGTCAAGGGTTGAATCGTGCGATGGAGGCCCGGTAGAAGTGATGAAATTCCATCCCTCGGCAGCGCCGAAGCGAGTGGCAACGATCAAACATATTGCAACAGGAAAGCAAAATATTTGCATGGATCGGCCACGGTCCATCGTCTAGTAAAAAACAAAAATCCCCTTTTTACAGGGGATGTGCTCCTGGCCGAGGACTCGAACCTCGAACCTAGCGGTTAACAGCCGCCCGCTCTGCCGATTGAGCTAGCCAGGAAGGTAAGAGAAATTATAACAGAACAGACTGTGATGTCAAGTATCGCAGGCAACCTGCCTGAGTGGCGAGGGTGAGATTTGAACTCACAACCAAGGGCTTATGAGTCCCCTGCTCTGCCATTGAGCTACCTCGCCGAGCGGCGCTGATCTTACTACGAATGAGCTATTTTGTCAACGCCGCGCGTGCACTTTTCACCTGTGGTCCTTCAAAGCACCCCCTCCCTACTGAGAAGCCGGCCTCATTCGCACGCATGGCATACCAAGCACATCTTGCCTTGGCACAAATTCTCCAAAAACAACCACCAGGCGCACCACCGTTTCCCACAAGATGTTCCACACCTAGGGATAAGGCGCTCCTAGCGATCTGGCCGCCAGGGGACCTGGGGAGGAATATCGGGAGGGCGGATCCAGCTCAACCAGCCTTGGGGCGTATGAAGCGGACGTTCTAACTTCTCAAAGCGAATGCTCAACAGGCTGATCGCCAGGCCAATGACACCAAGCCACTGGAGAGGGGTAAGGTTCTCATGCAACCAATATTTTCCAAAGGCGATCGTCACCAACGCTTCGGCCAGTCCAAAAAGAGCCGCCTGGATCCCGCCCAGATGCTTTACGCCCAGGAAAAGCGAGAGTCGAGAGAGGAACGTGACCAGTGTCAATCCCAAAACAGGAACCCAGGAAACCTGACCGACCGGTTGCGAACGATCCCACCCAAGATAGGCAATACTGACCACAACGCTCATCGAGAGCAGGGTATAGAACGTTACAGTTGGGGGAGGTGCCTCATACAGTACACGCTGATTGATCGGCAAGTGAAGCGCATACAACAACGCCGCGCCTAACATGAGGAGCATTCCTCGCCATTCCGGCTGCTGATCAGGAGCATAGGTCAACCAGGCAACTGATGAAAAGGCAAGCACCATGCGAGCGAGGGTCAGTCTTCCAGGCGCCTGGCCATCAAAAAACATCCAGAGCATGACGAAGAACGGATACGAAGCATAAACCAGCTGCCCCAGACTGGCACTCAAATGACGCAAAGCCAAATAGTAGAGCAACGAACCTAACCCATTGAGCAAACCGGCCAGCAAACAAGCGGCCAGCCCAACCGGGAAAATATAGAACAAGCGGCGATTGGAGAAAACCAGTACCAAAAAGAGGAGAAAAGTGGCCAGAACCGTGCGCAGTGCAACCACCAGAAACGGCGAAAAACCTTCCAAAATGGCCCATTTACCGAAAACAGGAGCCAGTCCCAGGAAAAAAGCCGAAAGCGCTGCGGCAGCGACCCCTTTGGTGCGATGCATGGGAAAATTATTCCAGCAGATCCTTGACTTCCAGTGCCAGTTCGTCGCTCAGAAAATCACCTTTTTGCATCAATCCCTGAATCTGGCCACGCAACCGCGCCTTCTCATCCGGCGTTAGTTCTTTCGCCGTGACCACAATAATCGGGATTTGCGCCGTCTCCGGATGGGATTTGAGATGTTCCAGCACGGCAAAACCATCCATCTCCGGCATCATCAGATCGAGGATGACCAGATCCGGAAGTTCGCGATGAATGAGCCGTAATGCATCCTGACCATTTGATGCCTCAAAGAGAGTAAAGTTACCCTGCGATTGGAGCACTCGACGGATCAGCCGGCGGGCATCGTCATGATCATCTACGATGGCAACGCGCGGGAAGCGTTCCGGCACGACTCGATTAAGCGCGGCCAGTAAACCTTCCTGTGGTGCCACGTTTGCCGTCTGATCCTGCGGCAGCGAAACATCATGGGACCACTCTTCTCCCAGTATCTCCTCTTCCGTGGGCATGGTATGACCAGTGCAATTTACCACGACTGTATCTGTCGGACGCAGAATTCCCTGACGCATCATCTTGAAAAGGCCGGCAAAAGCCGCCGCGGCAGCAGGTTCTGCAGAAATGCCCTCCATCTTTGCCAACACATGCATGGCGCGGAAGGCTTCTGCATCGCTGACACTTTCAAACAATCCCCCGTATTTGAGCATATACTCGCGCAACAAGGTATAAGTGCGGCCTGGATTTCCGGTTGCCAGCGTCTCGATGTGCGTCCGAGGGGAAGAGATCGGTGTAGCCACTTCGGCATTGTTCTTCCAGGCTTGCACCATCGGTGCGCAACCGTTGGCCTGGATAGCGGCAATGGCGGGCATGCGATCGATCAATCCCATCTGGTAAAGTTCGCGGAAGGCTTTAGCAATTCCCAAAGGCCCCATTCCGCCGCTGACAGCCTGGATATACCAATCCGGCGCGCGCCAGGGGAGCATGGTGCTGGAGCGTCCTTCTTCCCAGGAAAGCTGTTCGCAAATTTCAAAAGCGATGGTTTTCATCGCCTCCACCGAGGGGATGGTGCGCGCTCCCATATCCAGGTATAGCCCTCGCTGCCGAGCAAAATCGGCCGCCACCTGCTTGGTTTGATCATAGGACGCGGTGACCTTGATCAACTGGCTGCCATAAATTGCAATTTCGCGCATCTTCGTAGCCGGCACCAGGCTGGTGACGAAGACCCAAAGCTTAATCCCGGCACGCGCAGCATAGGCAGAATACGAAATGGCCACATTCCCGGTGGAAGCCACCACCATCTCGGTGATGCCGGCCTCCTTCAAGGCGGCGATCGTCACTGCTGCCTGGCGATCTTTGAAAGATGCGGTTGGCCCTTGCCGTTCATCCTTGATGTAAAGATTCGGCAGGCCAAGCATCATTCCCAAATTGACGGCACGGATCAAAGGCGTGCCGCCCTCACCCAGCATTAGCAGGCGAGAAGGCTCGCGTACAGGCAGTAGCTCACGGTAGCGCCAGAGATCGAAAGGCCGCCGGCCAAGCGATCTTAGCCACTCTTGTTTCGCCCCTTCATAATCATAAATCGCCTCGCGCCACTCACTATGACAGCGCGGGCAGGATGGAAGAGATGGGGAATAAGGGGAAGTATAGCCACAATCGAGGCAGCGAATCTCAAAGTTCATCCTGTTTCGGTCCCTCATCCGAAGTGCGCACCCGTTTGAGCGCGCGTTCCAGCACGGAGAACAGTTCCGTTTCACTGATAGCGCCTTTCTGGATCAGGCGCTGACCGAACTCCTGTAACTGTTTGTGTTGCTCAGGAGTGAGTTCCACGCCGCTGATGACCACCACCGGGATATCGCGCAGCTCCGGTGTGGTGCGCATGCGTTCCAACAGGGCAAAACCATCCAGATCGGGCATAAAGAGATCCAGGATCACCGCATGGGGACGGTGTTGAAGGAGCAAATTCCAGCCTTTTTCTCCTCCCTCGGCAAGAATAGGCTGATAGCGCCCTCCTTCCTGCAACGTTTTGGCCAACAGGCGCAGATCATCGGCGTTATCATCGATGATCAAAACTTCGCGGATGCTGCCATCTCCATTCAGGCGATCGAGTGCATGGACCAGGTCCTCTTGCAAAATCGGCTTGACCAGATAATCTGCAGCTCCCAGGCTAAACCCTTTCTCGCGATCGTCAACGATCGAACAGATGATGACCGGAATGGCGCGCGTTTGCGGATTTGACTTCAAGTCCATCAGCACCTGCCAGCCATCGTAGCCGGGCATCATCACATCGAGGGTAATCACCAGAGGCTTCAAACGCAAGGCCTGTTCAACGGCCTGCTTCGGCTCGGTGAGTCCAACGATCTGATAACCAAGAGGTGCCAGATAGCGCTCATAGAGAGCAATCACATGGGGGTCGTCATCCACCGCAAGGATAATGCGTCGTTCGGCTGCCGGTGCTTCGGGTTTCTGATATACCGGCACGGTAAAGTAAAACGTGCTCCCCTCTCCTAGTTTGCTCTGCACACCAATGGTGCCACCGTGCAACTGGATCAATTGCGCTGAAATGGCCAAACCCAGACCGGTACCACCCGTCTTTCGGGTAAGGGAAGCATCCACCTGCGAAAACGGCTGGAAGAGCTTCTTTTGATCCTCTTCCGAAATGCCCGGCCCTGTATCCGTAACCTTGACCAACACCTCCGGCTGACCGTTCGGACCGACCTGCACGCTCGCTTCGACACGGATCTCACCCTGCTCGGTGAACTTGGCCGCGTTCGAGAGCAGGTTGAGCAAAACCTGGCGAATGCGCGTCGCATCGGCGCGGACCGTGGGCAGATCATCCGGAATCGAACGTTTGAGGGTAATCGGCTTATCTTTCACCAGGCCGCTCGCCGTAGACATGACACTGCGGATAATCTCTGCCAGGTTGACCTCTTCAAACGCCAGTTCCATCTTTCCGGCTTCGATCTTAGAGAGATCGAGGATATCGTTGATCAGGCCGAGCAGGTGCTGGCCGGAGTTGTAAATCGCCGTCAGGTCCTGGCGTTGCAGCTCGGTGATCGGCCCATCGATGCCTTTCAAGATCACGCGCGAGAAACCGATGATCGAATTCAACGGGGTGCGCAGTTCGTGGCTCATATTCGCCAGGAATTGACTCTTCATACGATCGGCTTCGCGCATCTCGCGCATGGCTTCCTGAACAACTTGGTACGAGCGAGCATTGTCAATCGCCACGGCGATTTGATCGGCCAGGATTTGCAAAACGGCAATATCGTTTTCGCTGAAAGCGTTGACCTGCGTAGACTGCACGTCTAATGCTCCGATCACGCGTTGACCGATGCGCAAGGGAATCGCCGCTTCGGCGCGTGTTTCGGGGAGGAGCGGGTTGAAACGGTGAATAGGATTCTGTGAAACATCGTTGACCACCAACGGCTCACCGGTAGCGGTGACAGTGCCGACGATCGATTTCGACCCAACCGGCAAAGAGTGGCCACGACGTTTCATTTCGGCACCGGCTTCGCCCGTCGCCTCTTGCAAGATAGCGTTAAAACCGGTCTCTTCGATAGTAAAGATGGCCGCATGGTAGTAGCCGAAACGTTCGCGCACCAAGTTCACGGCTCGGCGGAAAATGGTAGGTAGGTCGAGTGCTGAAGTCACCAGACGACCGATTTCCGCGGCCGCGGCCAGGTATTCGTTTTGTCGTTGCAACGCCTGGCGCGAAGCCTGTACCTGCTCGAAGAGGCGCGCTTCCTGGATGGCTGCAGAGGCCTGGACCAAAATGTTTTGGATCAGCGCCAGATCAGAAGGTGACAGATTCGCCTGCGGATCGAGGATATCCAGACCTAACGTGCCGATCACATCATTACCGGCCAGGATGGGAAAGATGGCCAATTTGACAATGCCGCGACTCTTGAATTGTTCTCGCAATGCCGCATCCACTCGCGGATCACTTTGGACATCCTCGATAAACACCGGCTGACGGGTTTGGAAGACCTCCTGTGTAGAGAGGTTATCCGACATACGGAAACGTACCCCAATTACCGAGGACACAGTTCTCTTGCCATGCTCGGCAACCACGGTGAGATATTCTCCACTCTCATCAAGCAGGGCCAGCCCGCCATGCTCTACGGGGAAATACTCCACAATCTCCCGGACGATTACCTGCAAGGCCTCAGAAAGATGCAACGTGCCGGCCACCGCTCCCACCACCCGGTTGAGCAGCGCCATCTCGCGCGCATTGCGTTGCGTTTCTTCCAACAAGCGGACGTTTTCAATCGCCACCGCCACTACGTTTGCTACAGCCAGCAGCAGCTCCAAATCCTCCGAAGTAAACGCATCTACGCGCGGATCCTCAACAATCAGAACGCCCAATACATTCTCGCCAATCTGAATAGGAATATCGGCTTCGGTATGAGAATCTCTTAGGCCTGGGATATATTCTGGGTGCTTTGTGACATCTGGCCAATAATGCATACGTCCGGTCTCGATGGCAAAGCGGCTGAGACCTTTTCCGGCCGGAATACGCCAATTCGCCGGAGCCTCATCCCAGCCGCTTTGCGCCTGAAGCACCCGATCGCCGGTCGTCGGATCCACCATAAAAATGCCGGAGAAAGCAAACCCTAGGCGCTCTCGCAAGACTTGAACGGCAATCTGACAGATTTCCTTGAGATCACGGGTTTGCGCTAGGCGGGTGCTGAGATAGTACAGAGCCGCCTGCTGCGCCGCACGGCGCTGTGCCTCGGCAAACAGCCGAGCGTTTTGAATCGCAATCGCCGCATGACCGGCAATCGCCTCCAAAAGGCGCTGATCGTGTTCATCGAACGCATGAGGACGTTCAGGGTCCTGGACCGCGATCGCTCCGAGGACCTGATCGCCAACCATCATCGGCACTCCCAGCCAGGAAATGGCTTCACTGCCGATGACATCAATGCCCATTTCCCGAATATGCTGAACAGCTTCTTCTTTCAGAAGCAAGGGGCGACGTGTACGGATCAGATATTCGGTCAGGCCATTTCCATCCTTGCGAGGTCGCCAGTTTTGGCGCTGATGGTTTTCAACGGCAAAGGGAAACGAGACTGTATTTGTAGCGGCATCATACAGGGCGATAAAAAAATGGCCGGTGGGAAGCAGGCGAGAGGTATAACGATAAAGGGTTTCCAGGATTTCGTTCAATTCCAGGCGCGCGGCCAACTCGCGCCCCATCTCATTCAGAATGGTCATTTCCTCGGCGCGACGTTGGGTCTCCTGAAACAGACGGGCATTTTCCAGTGCCAACGCCAGTTGTTCGCTCACCTGTTGAACAAAGCGAAATTCCTCGCCTTCTGGGGGAAAAGGATTCTCATCCAACACCTGAATGTTTCCCCACACCCGTTCGCCAAAACGTACCGGAACTTCCAGTTGATAGAGGGCTTCTTCGGCACGCCCTGCGGGAACAGGCTGCTCGGCAGACAGACGACGAGCCCGCCTTCGCCCTTCAGGAAGCGCAGGAAGAGGAGGTTCACCACTCTGACGTAAAGATTCAAACAGATGTTCGACGCGTGAGGCTTTTTTCCTGGGCATATTCGATTAACTCCTGTGCCAGTGCACGATACTGTTGTGCTGAACGACTGTTACTCTTGTAATGTGTGATCGGCAGGCCGGCGATTGGGCTTTCGCGTAATCGAGTATCTACCTCAATAACGGTATTAAAGATACCCTGACCAAAGGTGGTGCAAAGCTGCTCATAAATATCACGATGCACCCGATTGCGCCGATCCATCATCGTCACCAGAATTCGATAGCGAAGTTCCGGATTCGCTTCCGCCCGAATATGTCGGATCAGATCCATCATATCTCGCAGCGCATATGCCGAAAAAAATTCCGGCTGCGTAGGAATGATCAGAAGATGAGCTGCTCCCAAAGCGTTCATGGTGAGACTACCCAAGGCCGGGGGACAATCCAGAAGTACATACTCGAAAGAGCGTTTTTCCGATAGGCGCAGCAAAGCATCCCGCAATATCAGTTTAAAGTTACTCCGCACCGGCAGCAATTGCTCGGCCGCCTCCAGACGAGAAGCAGAAGGTACCAAGAAAAGGTTTGCGATCTCCGTCTCCAGGATTGCTTTCTCCAACGGGGCTGCGTTCAAAAGCACATCCGCCACGTTGTTCGCGACTCCATCCTTCTCAAAACCAAGGCCCAGAGAAAGGTTCGCCTGGGGATCCAAGTCGATGAGCAGAACCTGGCAACCATGCTCCGCCAGGGCCGCCCCAAGAGAAAGCGTAGTAGTGGTTTTGGCTACGCCGCCTTTTTCGTTCGAGATCGCGATCACATATGCCATCGCCTTGCTCCTCTATAAAAAACTAGGCTTGGTCCTCTCTGTCATCGGTTTCCGCAGGGATCAAGTGTACTTCCTTAACGCCCAGGGCTTGTCGCAAGGTATCCAAAGTGGTCTGGATCATTGCTTGCGGATCGCTCACCGAACGGATTTTGGTAGTAATTTCGGCCAGCAAACGTTCACGCTCAGCTCGCCGCTGGGAATCGCCATAAAGGCGGGCGGTTTCTAGCGCGGCTCCAACCTGCTCGGCAATGATGCGTAGCGCATTAATCTCCTCTTCGCTCCAGGGGCCTCGCTCGGCAGATTTATAGGTGCGCATTAGGCCGATGACATGGCCGCGGATTTTGATCGGAACACTGATAAAATATCTTCCGCCGGGGGATTGTAGATCGGTCTCGATGACAATTTCCCCTGTAGTCAACGCTCTGCTTGCATCGGATGCTTGCAAAGGTGCAACCGGAATGCTTCCGCGGGCCGCACTACGGAAGGCAAGAGGAGCACGTAGGCGCCGCAAAGCCTCTCGCCACTCAATCCGTGTGCGCTCGGCATAGGCACGTTCCAAACTGCGCAAAGTTTCCTGACTTTCGGTATAGAGATAGGCGTTATCCAACGCCGTACCGAGTTGCTCGGCGAGGATCTGGAAAATGGCCAAGTTTTCGGGTGTGAAGGCATTCGGCTGATCACTTTGGATGCTGAGCGCTCCCAACACCTGACCGCGCGAACGCAGCGGGATAGCGGCTTCGGAGCGCGTCTCTGGCAGTTCGGGCGTGCGCAAGCGTACTTCATCCAACTCCGCCTGCTGGGCAATGCGCGCTTGATTGTTGGCAATACTCCAACCGACCATTCCCGTACCGATACGAATACGATGTCCCCTGGCGAGCATCTTCTGGCCGGCCTCACCGGTGCCGGCGCGAAGTTCAGCCCATTCGCCGCTGCCATCGACCTCGAAGAGACCGACATAATACAGCCCAAAGCGCTTTTGAATCAATTCTACTGCCTGTCGGGCTAGCTGTTGTGGATCGAGGGTCGAAGCAATAGCACTTCCGATCTCAGCAGTATACTGCAAAGCACGGGAACGTTCTTCCAGTTCACGCGTACGCTCTGCCACACGCGCTTCCAATGAAGCCACTAGATCGCGAATATAAGCGGTCATCGTATTGAAAGCAGTGGCCAGCAAGCCACTCTCATCCCGACGCTCCAAAGCTACCTGAACGTTGAAATCCCCTTCCTGAACCCGGCGCGCCGCCTGGGTGAGCAAGGCGATCGGTTGTAGCAAACGCTCGGAGAGCGTCAGGGAAATAAAGGCGCTGGCCAAGGCAGTCATCAATGCCAGAACGCTAAAGAGCAAGAATTGTCGCCGCAGCGGAGCGGAGAAGAAACGTTCTTGTTGTGCATAAAACAGCGTCCATGGACGATTAAGAAGCGGTTGGGCAACGATCACTTCGGGGTGCAGGGCGAGTGGATGGATCTCCGACGTGATCAATTCTTGTGTACCCTTCTGGAGCAACGGAAGCAGATTGGGAAGGTTCAAAGAAAGCTGTTCCATCGTCCCGGACGAAAGACGTCCGATCGCCTGAAAAGACTCAAAGGCGCTGGGAGAAACCGGCGCCAGCAATTTGAAATTGGCCGCCGAATTATCGCCATGTGCCAGGATAATGCCATCTTCATCCACCAGCACGGCAAAGGAGGCCGGACCGGCCAGCTCCTTGTTTCTGACCACCAGTTGCTGGAGCACGACCGCGTTATAGTGCACGCGCAGCACACCCAATACCACCCCACGCTCATCTCTCACCGGTGCCGAAAAGGTGAGGGTGTTTGTGCGGGCATTGACGTAGGAGACGTAAGGCTGGCTGGTTTGCAAGGGTTGTAGGAAGTAATCCTTGTCGGCCTCACTGGAGCCGATATTCACGAAAACGGAATCGGCAACATCAGTACCACTTCGATCAAGAACTCCGTAAGAGATGATGTTAACAGGGTCCAGTCGGCTCAGGGTCACAAGCGTCTGCTGCAATTCTCTGAACATGCTTTCACGCTCAGGATCGTTCGGTAGAGTCTTCAGAAATTCGACCACTTCAGGCAATTGCGCGTATGTTTTAACGCTGTTCAACGTCGACCCAATAAATTCATCCACTTGTTGGGCACTCAAACGCGAGGCCGCTTGCAATTGGAAAGAAATATTTTCCCGCAGACGATTTTCCAGTGTGCGCAGGGCAATGAAAGATACCAATCCCAATGGTAGCAATGTAAGCGCTAACAATACGGCGAGCAAACGTGCCCGCAGCGATGGATTGACAACCTGAGCATAGTAAACGAGATAGGAAAACCCAACGATGGCGAACAAGACAAACAAATACACCTGAATGCCGGTCGGAACGGCAAGACGATAGGCCGGCGCCAGGGCATCCAGCCCCAGGAGTAGAATAGCGGTCAGAAGGGCGGTTCCGATCGCCGGCAAACGTTGCGGGCGAGGCAAGAGCAGGGTGCTCATACTGGAAATCAGGGCAAGAAGTGTCAGCCCTAGCATCCAGCCCATGTTAGCGACCAAAGCACCACCGGCCAAGAACGCCAGTTCCCCACTCACGAACAAGAGCCACGGTGCAAGGAGCACATGCCCCTGCCGCGCCAGGAAAATGCTCAAATCGGTGAGTAAAAAGAGAATCAGGGTAATCGCTACTGTGGCCCAAAGCTGCCAGCTCCCACTGCGCAGGGCCAACAAGGAAAGCGCAGCCAGTGAAAGCAGCGTGCCGGCCTGGGCAATACGTGCCACGGTTTGAAAATGGTGTGCTCGAGAATCAGGAATTTCCGACATAGGCATTCGTATCCTTGCGGGTTATGCTTCGGAGCGCGACTCCGGAGCCATTTCGGGCAAAATCTGGATCACCACTTCCGGGAGCGCAAAGGCCGAACGGGTATCATCGGCAGCCCGACGCAAGATGGTTTCAATATCAAGCGTCTCACGCACGCGCGCCGCGATTTCGGCCAAAATGCGCTCACGTTCAGCTCGGTCACGGGTCTCTTCTAGCAGACGCGCATTTTCAAGCGCCAGAGCGATCTGATCGGCCACCTGCTGTGCCAAGTTCTTCTCTTGTTCGCTCCAGGGTTGACCACTGGCTTTGCGCTTTAGGCGCAAAACACCGATGCGTTGACCACGCAATTGCAAGGGTATTTCTATTCCCTCACTGCCATTGGGTGCGATGATCGCCGTAGCCTCCAGAGAACGCACCCCAAGCGGAGTGTAACGATAACCAACACGTCGCCGAGCACTAAATTTACGCCATGCCTGTGCTACCTCGGCCGCGCTCAGGGCCTGAACCTGTTGTAGCGTTAGTTGGGTCTCGGAAAAGAGACGGGCATTTTCTAGCGCCATTGCGATCGAATCGGCCATTGATTGGAGCGTTTCAATGTCATCCTGGCGGAATGCTTGCGGTTCTTCGGATTGGATATCCAGCACCCCGATCACTTCGCCGCGAATCATAAGTGGCAAAGCGATCTCGGAGCGAGTTCGTACCAGTTCCGGATTGCGAAAATAGGCTTCTTCCAGTTCTACATCTTGGGCGATATAGGCGCGTTTTTCCGCCGCGGCGCGTCCCACAATTCCTTGAGTGCCTACTTCCAGGCGATGACCGCGCTCGACCAGCCGTTGACCTTCTTCCGAAGAGGCCGCCTGGAGTACGGCATAGCGGCGTGTTTCATCCAGCAGAAAGAGACCCACATGATAGTAGCCGAAGTATTTTCCGATCAGGGTAACTACCTGACGCACTAGATAGGTAATATCGCGCTCCAGAGCGGCTTCACGCGTTACCTGAATGGCGGCATTCAGCTGACGGGTGCGTCGCTCTAGCTCGGCCGTCCGCTCTGCAACCTGTTCTTCCAGGGACGCTCGGATGGTTTCCAGCTCGACCTTCTGGCCCTGAGATTGCACAAACAACTCGCCGAGCCGTTGGAGCAGCGAATACGCCGAGAAAACAATGAGCACAGAAAGAAATATAAGATTGTAAACTGGTATTCCAAAAAAGAATAAATTATTTACCGAAAAACTAAAATCTGCCAATCCCATTAATGAGAAAAACACAGCAGTCAAAAGGGTAAACCCAGAAAGGATGACCGCAAGACGGAAATCCAACCAGATAAACCCTAGGGCAATCAAGGCCAGAAACGTCATAAAGCCTTCTTGACCATGTTGATTTTCAAGGAAATTCCCAATACCGATCAGGTAGAGCAGAGCGACAGCAAAGATGGCACGCAAACGATATGGAACGGGAAAAACCGTTATCGCCAGCAGAGCCAGATAGACGAAAAGGTATAAAAGAATGACCGGGAACGGTGTGGTGAAAAAGGCAATGATCAAGATCGGAAACCCACCGACCGAGGCAACGAACAGCACTCTTTGCAACAACTCTGCGCGCCACTCTTGAAGATTTTGTGAAACGGATGTGCTAGGCTTCATGGCCATCCTCCGTCAGAGCAATCTCTATCTCACCGGCATTCAGCGCCCGCCCCAATTCGCGCACAGCTGTTTGCAAGATACCCTCCACACCGCTGGCACTCCAGACCTTGCCGGTAATTTCGGAAAGGATATGCTCGTAGATGGCACGCTGTTGGGTTTGCTCAAAAAGCTGTGAGGCTTCCAGGGTGAGCGCAATCTGATCGAGAATGTTCTGCAAAACACGCACTTCCTGGGAAGTCCACGGACCTTTTTCGGCCGGTTTATAGGTGCGCAACACGCCAACTGCCTGACCACGCAACAGAATGGGAAGTGCCAGAGGATAGATCATCTCCTGCTCGTAAAGCGTTTGTTCGCCGATCACGGGCTCCCCACGTTTTAGTGCTTCTTCCATTTCTGCATGCCAGGCACGTGGGTCTTCCCAAACCTGAGTCCCATCGCTGCGATAGGTCACACTTCCGTGAGCATGGAAATATTCTTCCAACGTCGAACGCACGCGTTCGGCAAAGACATGCTCCAGGCTGTGCACAACGTTTTCCATCTCTGCGTACAGATGTGCATTCTCCAACGCGCTGGCAACCAGATCGGCCAGCACCTGGAAAATGGCCAAGTTATCCGGGTTGAAGGCATTCGGGCGGGCGCTCTGGATCGTCAGGGCGCCGATCACGCCGCTGCGGGTGCGGAGAGGCAAAGCAGCTTCCGAACGGGTTTCCGGCAATTCCGGAGTGCGCAGACGCACAGCATCCAGCTCGGCTTGTTGGGCAATGCGCGGCTGATTGTGAGCAATGCTCCAACCGATCATCCCGCTTCCAATCCGAATACGGTGCCCGCGCGCCAGCATGGCTTTGCCGGCCTCGCCGGTGCCGGCGCGCAAAACCGCCCACTCACCACTGCCATCTACTTCAAACAAGCCAACGTAATACAGTCCAAAGCGGGAACGAATGATCTCAACCACGCGAGCAATCAATGCTTGCGGATCACGCAACGAGAAGATCAAACGTCCCACATCGGCCACGGCCTGAAGATAGGAGGAGCGCTCGGCTAGGGCCAGGGTACGTTCTTGGACGCGCGCTTCCAGGTTGTTCAACACATCGCGCGTTCGCTGGACCATCTGCGTAAAGGCCTCGGCCAACACCCCAGTCTCATCACGACTTTGAACCACAAGGTTTATGTTCAGATCCCCCTGTTGCACCCGCTGCGCCGCATCTCTTAATTGGCGCAAGGGTCGCACGATCGCCTCCGAAATAAGGACACCAATCAATGCTACAAGCAAACTCAGTCCTAACGTCGCCAGAACGATCACATTCCGTTGTGCGCGTAAGGGTTGCGTGAAAAAATCTGTTGATTGGTAATACACAACCGTCCAGGGAAGGGTATACATGCGCCGCGCCGTAGCGCGCTCTTTGCTGACAACACCTTCCTGGGCATGTGCTTCCATATCAAAAAACCGGGCCTGCGGTAATTGCTCCAAACCTTCTGCCAGCCCCGACATAGGGGCAACCTCGGGCAAGGTACCAGGCAGAATACGTCCCATGGCATACAGCGCGTTCAGAGTGGCATCATCCAGAGAACGGATTAGATTTCCGCTCATCTGGGGACGTTCGCCATGTGCCAGAACGATTCCATTTTCATCTACCAGAATGGCAAACGACTGTTCCCCTGCCAAGCCGCTATTTGCAGAAACGATCTGCTGCACAGCCGAAGGCAGCAACCAAAAACGTAACACACCGATCGGATGTCCATCAACAGCCCTTACCGGTGCAGCAAAAGCGATCACCTGTTGAGGGGGTGAACCTCGATAGCGAATTTCAAAAGCACCCGAGATACCTAAAATGGCGCGGCGAAAGTATTCCTCTCCACTTTCATCACGCCCCATATGCCTGTTGACAGTATCTGCAACTACAATGCCGCGTTCGTTCAATAAGCCATAAGAGACAATATACTGTACATTCCGCGACTGGAACGAAAGCAACGTCTGCCCCACTTCAATAAAAGTAACAGGTCGCTGAAACTCGCCCACCTGCGCAAGCAAATAGTTTCGCAACAAGGGAAGCTGCGCCTGAGTACGTACGATTTCGATATTGTTCAAAATATAGTTATCTAGTTGCGTGGAAACCTGAATCGCCGCACTTTCCAGTGCCGTCTCACCGGCCGATTGCAATGCTTGGGTAGCAATACGATTCGCCAGAACGGCAATCACGATGACCGAGAGCAGGCTGATGAAGACCGTGGCAAATGGAATCTTAACGCGCAAGCTGATCGGATAGGCAGCGGAAACATAAAATCCATATAATACAAGGGTCAGGCCCAGAATCGAGTAAGACGAAACCCTTAATGGGGAGGGAGCGGCAAGCCGGTACTCCAACGGGAGTGCTAATGGTAACAAAATCAGTGCCCCTGCTGCCAGCGCGGAGACAACCGCCCATGGGTATTCATTTTGTGCCAAAGCGGATGGGCGAGAAGCCACAACAATCAACAGGATCAGGATCACCGCATAGAAAATCTCTAATCCCGCGATGGTGAACGCAGAGCCGATAAAAGAGAGCTCGGTCGCCAGGATCGCCACCCAGAGCAAGCGCGAAATTTGACGTTCCTCCCGAATCGCCGGCCGCCGGAGAAGAAAATACACCATCAGATAGACCAGCAAAAGCCCCCCGGCATTGGCGATCATCCATTCCATTTGCCAGGCGGGATTGAGGAAGAACTGAACAGTATAAGCGCCAATAGCAACCACATCCGCCAGTATGGCAATGAGCAAAATGCGCCTTAGTACTAATTTTCGGGATACATCGGCTCGCACTTCCATAATAGGCCTCACGAGAGAATCACTTTTGCTCTTGGGAAGGTGGACCAAAATACAAAATGACCTCCGGCAGTCGCAAGGTACGCTGCAACTCTCTGGCCGCGGTGCGTAGAATGGCCTGTGTCTCCAACGTTTCGCGCACCCGACGGATAATTTGAGCCGCCATGCGCTCCAACTCGGCCTGACGAGCATTTTCGTCCAGAATGCGCGCGCTTTCCAGGGCCAGAGCCGCCTGAGAAGCCAGGGTTTCCAGCCATTCTTTTTCTTCCTCCCCCCATTCCAGGTCACCCTGGAGGGCAATTTCGCCCACGATTTCCTCGCGCAAAGCCAGAGGGACCTTAAGCACGGACGATTCAGGCGGGGTTTCTTGCCCTACTTCATACCGAATCCGACGCGTACTGAGGAAATCGCCCCATCCCTGACGGATGTACTGACGCTGCAAAGCATGCATTTCCTGTAAGTTCTGCTGCAAGTTCTGGAAAAGGCGCGCGTTCTGCAGAGCAATCGCCACCTGATTCGCCATGGCTTGCAACGTCTCAATATCCGCCTCACTGAAGGCGGCCTCTTGGGTAGATTGCACATCCAAAGCCCCCAACACTTCACCACCGACCATCAGGGGCAGGGCTATTTCTGAACGGGTATATGGAAGAAGAGGATTATCAAAACGCACCGGTTCTTCCCCCACATCGAGCGCAATGCGTGCCTGACGGGTGCGAATCGCCGCGCCAACCATGCTCCTGCCCTCGATCTCCAGTCGGTGTCCTCGCTGTCGGAGCAATTTTCCGGCCTCGCCGGTAGCGTGTTTTAGCTCTGCCCACTGACCGCTTTCATCGATCAGAAAAATTGCCGCATAGTAATAACCAAATTGATTACTGATGAGCTGTACCACACGCTCCATCAGTTCATCCGGATCGAGGATCGAACTGGCCACCTGCCCTACCTGTAGGGTCGCTTTCAGTTGAGCAGTGCGCCGAGCGACTTCGTTCTCCAGATTTTCCTGAAGATATTGCAGACGAGCCAGCATACGATTGAAATAAATGGCCAGTTGCCCAGCCTCATGGGTACCCGTTACCGGAGCGCGTTGGCCAAGATCACCCGCTTCTACCTTTGCAAAGACTTCAATCAACTGACGCAACGGTGCGTCTACCGAGCGAGCCAGCAACCATGCAAGGGCAATTCCCAGGATTAATGCCGCTCCGGCAACAATTAGCGAACGGTTCTGAAGTTCTTCCAAAACCTGGATCGAGCTCACTTCCTCATAAATCACCTTGTACGCTTGACGATAGCCAATCGGCGCTACCAGTGCCACACTAACAGTAACAAGTATAAGAGCAACAATTAGGAGGCGACCCGTTAACGGTAGGCCACGAAAATGTGCCAGTTGCAATTCAAAGGAGCGCGGTGTCAGCGCTGTACGCACCGGCGTTAAGAGCATCTCGAAAAGTAACACATTTAAAATCAAACCGCCGGCAGCCGCAATACCCGCCCCAATTGCAGTGTAAACAACCTGATCGAACGTGAGGCCAAGTACAACCCTCTCGTAAACTATCAACGGTAAGATATTAACCAGCCCCATCACTAATGCTGCTGCAATGGCATATTTCCACCCCAGCGCCGTGATCTCTTCCCAGGCTTTCGCCTCGTCGGACGCCCCCGTCGAAGGTAGGCCTTTGGTTGCCAAGATGCGTAGCCGGCCGCGGGCATAAACGCTAAGGCGAAGGACCACGAAAAAGAGAATTCCGTAGCCAATCAACAAAGTCACCAACAGGAAAGAAAGCGCTTGGCGAAAGTGCAAAGGATCAATCTCAGCGTTGATCTGGACAAAGTAGGCGGCTGGAATCGCGCCGAGATTGGCCAGGAATTGAGAGATCAAAAGGGCAATAGGAATCGTATGTTCGCCAAAACGTTGGACCAGATTTTCCGACCATTCTGTAAAAAAAGAGGGCCTCATGGGTTTTTACCTCCGTCCTCCGGCGAGGGCTCCGGTTGGAGTGCAATTTCAATGGCAGCACGTTGGGCATGCAGGGCGCGGAGTAGCTCGCCGGCCGTAGTCACCAGGATTGTTTGCAAATCACTCGAGCGGCGAATCTTATCGGTAATTTCAAAGAGCAGGCGCTCGCGCTCCATTTGTCGACGCAATTGCTCCAGCAAGCGAGCATTAGCAATAATGGCTGCCAGACTCCCGGCCAAAGTGCTCAGCATTTCCTCGTCGTTCTCCGTATAGGCATTCAAACGCTCACTTTCTACGTTCAATACGCCGAGCAACTCACCACGATAGAGCAAAGGAATCGCCAGTTCGGAGCGCGTTTCCGCGCTCACCTGAATATAACGCGGATCGGCGCTCACATTCCCTACGCGCAACGGCCGCCGATTCTGCGCAACCCAGCCAATGATCCCCGAACCAATTGGAATGCGAATTTCTCGTGCCTCTTCCGAATAACCAGCAAACGCTTTCATTTCGAGGAATTTCTTATCTTTACTGGTCAGCAAAATGCTCACCCGATCCCCACCCAGGGTCACCTGGAGCCCCTGCACCGCGCTCTGCAGAGCTTCTTCCAGCGTACTTCCGGCAGCGGCTGTGCTGGTAATATGATGGAGCAGGCGATGTTGTGCCAAATGTTCCTGGGTAGTGGCAAAAAGTTCAGCATTGAGCACGGCCACGGCCAGCTGATCGGCGAGCACGCGCAGGGTGCGTAGGATGTCCTCGTCAAAAGTGTACGGTTCTGTACTCTGTACATCCAAGACCCCTAGGATACGCTCACCAACCCGCAACGGAAGTGCGGCCTCGGCGCGCGTTTCCGGTAGCAGCGGGTTCGGGTAATACGTGGCGTCGCGGGTCGTATCGTTCACGACCAGAGGCTCGCCGCGGCTGCTCACATAACCCACAATAGACTTTGATCCGACGGCCAGCTTATGCCCTTGGCGCTTCAACTGAGCACCGGCCTCGCCGGTGGCTTCACGGATCACCGCATATTCACCACTCTCATCGATCAGGAACACCGCAGCGTGATAGAAAGAGAAACGTTCTCGAATGAGATGGACTGCTTTCTGGAGCAATTCATCTAGGTTCAGCGCCGCGCTGATGTCACGGGCGATCTCGGCGGCAGCCTCCACCCGCAGTGCCTGCTGCCGGGCTTCTTCCAGTAGGCGAATGTTATAGATAATTCCACCCACCTGGGCCGTCATTGCACTCAGGAAGCGCACATCGTCTTCGGTGAACTGGTGTTCACGCTCCAGGTCCTGCACGATCAGCGCTCCAATGGCCTGATTCTGCACAACAATCGGCACGCCCAGCCAGGATTTGGCCGGTTTCCCTACAATTTTGGCTCCCAGCAGCGCTGCGCGCCGTTCCGTATCTTCTACGAGCAATAACGGTTGCTTGGTGCGGAGCAAAATGGAGGTGAGGCCTTCTCCTAGTGGGAAAGGCTCGATCGAAACGATCTCACCTTCCGAATACCGGTAGGGAATCTCGATGGAGTTCGTCTTGGCATCATATAGAGCCACCAGGAACGCATAATCCCCGATGACATTGCGCACCTGTTCGTGCAACCGAGCACAGATGGTCATCATATCGCTGGAACTGGCCAGTGCCTGGCTGAGCGAGGCCAGCGCCTCCTGTTCTTTCAAACGGCGTTCGATTTCGGCGGCGTTCTCCAACCTTTCCAACATCCCACCCAGTAAACCCATAAAGCTGAGATAAGACTGTAGGGAAATCAGAGAGAGCGTCTGGGGGGGAAGAGCAAAAAGCAGGAAAAACATCTTGACTTTTCCCCGCACACGCAAGGTAAATAACCCCACCTGGGAGGGACGATAGTTTCTCAACCACCGCGCCAGCATGGGCGGCAGGCTCGAAAGGTCTTTTCCATCTACAAGATAAGGCTCCTGAGCGAGCAGAGCAAGGATATCCTCCAGCGCCAGAGAGAATTCGGGCAACGAGAGCGATTCCTGAGAGGGAAGAGAAGCGATCGTTGGACGGAGTTCTGCTCCCTCCACGGTAAAGGCCAGTAAACCATACGACGACTGACGTAACAATTCAAGACCGATCTCCAAAGCTTCCGATGGAGTGCTCGCCGCCACAATTTGATTGCTGAGACGATAAAGCCGCTGGATCTCCTCAAAGTTCACCTGGGCGCTTTCCATTCGACCGACGTTCTGGATCGCCACGGCAATCTGGTTAGCAAGCGTTTGGAGCGTAATGAGGGTTTCTTCGTCAAAACTCTCCGGGTTTCTGCTCTGGACATCGAGTACTCCCAGAACAAGATCGCCAATAGCAATCGGCAAAGCGGCCTCAGAACGCGTCTCCGGCAACAGCTCGTTCTTGAAGTGGATCGGATCGGCAGAAACATCGGAAACAGCACGTGGACGATTATTGGCCGCCACCCAACCGACAATTGAAGCCGAACCTACTTCCAGGCGATGCCCCCTTCGCAAGAGTTCCTCTGCTGCCGGACTATAGGCAGCGCGTAAAACGGCGTATTTTCCACCGGCATCTAGCAAGAAAATGCCGGCGTGATAGTATTGAAAGCGCTCAACGATTAAACGCACCGTTTGCTGGAGCAATTCGATTAGATTGGTCACGCCGACCAGGCTTTGGGCGACCTCTGCCGCAATACGCACCTGGCGCGTGCGCTCCTCGACCTGTAATTCTAGACGGCGATAGAGGGTGCTGAGCTGATCGGCCATGCGATTAAACGAGGTGGCCAAAAAGCCGATCTCATCCTCCCTGCGGATCGGGGAACGTTCGCGAAAATCTCCCTCGGCAAAGCGGCGGGTCGTCTCGGCCAGGGAAAGCAGAGGTCGAACAAAACGCTGTGTTGTTCCCCAAACCACAACGCCCATCAAAATAGCTACACCCAAAAAGAGAAAAACGGTGAACGGCACCAGGCTGTTAAGATCTCCAAAGATCGCATTTTGAGGAATCTCAAGAACCACTGCGCTATGGAAATCCGGTATCCAGCGAATGTGTGCGACAAAGGATTCGGATTCACCGATTTCGTATTGGATCGTCCAGGCATCCCCCTCCACGCGGTTTTGCCAGCGCCGCAGCAACGGCATCAGGCGGGCTTGCTGCTCGGAAAAAGGTTCAAACGGCTTAATAGCCAACGTAACCGGGTCTATCCCTAAGAAAAGGCCTTCATGATTGATTAAATAGGCACGCCCGTGAGGGTTCAAGCGCTCAATCGCATTCAGAATGCCGGAGATAGCCGGCACATCCGAGACACCTACCAAAACGCCCAGAAGCGAATCGTTGGCCGTGCGGACTTGGACGATGGTATAAAGCGCCGGCTCCCCTTTGTGTAAAGGACGGACATCGTGAAGGACAAAAGTAGCACGATCCTGATTCAGCAGGAAAGAGGCAAATGGCTCGTCAACCGTCAGGCCATTCCACTTAGGATTGGAAGAGAGAGAAATCTCTCCCTGTGAATCGAGTAAAAAGAAATGATTAAACAGGCGCTTTTCCCCTTCCCCATTCACGGCATTAAAGGCTTCCAGAAGCTGACTCTCAACACTGGCGTATTCAGGGGAAAAGCGATTAATGTGAAATGCTTTCTCATACAGAGCATGCGTATCCGGCCGGACGACCAACCGATCCAGACGGATCAGGCGGATTTGAGCTAGCCTCTGCGCCTCTTCCATCTGAACGGCAACCGAATTTTCCATCTGAGAAACAATCTGATTGTACAGGAGCGTGCGAGCCCGCAGATATGAAGCGCCCCCCATTAAGATCAGCGGGATGAAGGTGAGAAAGATCAACGTCCAGGCCAGAGAACGTACCAGACTACGCCGAAAACGTAAAGGGGAAGAGAATCGGCTTTCCATATCTCACAACTCAACTCATTTCCCAAACCTGTTCACCGGCCAAAATGCGCCGGATTTGCTCCGGAAAACGATCCGGGTCCAGCGGTTTGCCGATGAACCCATCGAAGCCGGCCTGGCGCGCTTTATTCATCTGTTCCAGGCTGGCCTCGGCAGTCACTGCGATCACCGGAATGTGCTTGAGACGCTCGGAGGCTCGAATTTTCTTCAAGGCACCGTAACCATCTTCATAAGGCAAGCGGATATCCAAAAGAATCAGGTCAATACGCGGCAATGTATCGGCATACTCCACCACTTCGTAGCCGGATGTCTTCCATTCGCAACGGATGCCCATATAGCCCAACATGCGCGCAATCAACACAAAATTCGAGACGTTATCTTCCACAACCAATACAACAGCATCTTTGGGAAGCACCGGTTTACGCACAGGCTGCGTATCTGTGGCCGGGGATGAGGAATGGGGTGTGCTCATAAGTTTCTCCTCAACGTCGCATGAAGGACTCAATCTGCTGCGCAAGCAAGTCAATATCTACCGGTTTTTGAAGGTATCCATCGCACCCGGCTCTCAGTGCGCGCTCCTGCTCCCCGCGCATCACATTGGCGGTCAGCGCAATTACAGGCAATTTCTCAAATCCCGGCATGGATTTGATGCGCGCTGTAAGGGTATATCCATCTACATCAGGCATGCTGATATCCATCAAAACGACCTGTGGCCTTTCCTGTTGCAACACCTGAAAGGCTTCGGTCGCATTGGCGGCCAGCACCACGCGGAAACCCTCCGCTTCCAGCACCCGACGGATTAACATGCGGTTTTCGGGGTTATCCTCGATATAGAGAACAGTGCCTTTTGTGTCCATGATACCTCTCCGCCTGTATTTTAACGGTAGCAATTGTTATTATACATGACAGTAGCCTTACAGCAAAGAAAAAAAGCACCTTCCTGCAATGAAGGTGCTTTGCAACTGAGCGGGTGATGGGATTCGAACCCACGACATTGTGCTTGGGAAGCACACGTTCTACCACTGAACTACACCCGCGGAAGCGCATTATTTTTACCACGAATGTTTTCCCTTGTCAAATTTCCAGTCCTTGACTATAATTCACCGTGCACGTGGGCGCGTAGCTCAGTTGGTTAGAGCGCATCACTCACATTGATGAGGTCAGGGGTTCGAGTCCCTTCGCGCCCACTTTATTTTTTTACCACACGATGCCCGTCATCCCTTTCCTCCCTCTAAGCACATTCCCGGTGACAAAAAAATAGACGGTAAGCCATAAACGGTGAATCAATCGAGCCTCCCATTATCTATCCCCCCGACTAACCAAGCTCACCCCCTCCAACCAATCAACCATCCGATCACCCAACTACGCGACCATCCGACCACCCGACTAAGCGACTACCGACCTCTCGACTACCCAACTATCCCCTGGAGGTATTCATGGCCGTTTCTGATTCCCTTGCTGTGACCACCGTCAACGATAAGCGCGAAATCTTCGGTTGGGCGATGTATGACTGGGCCAACAGTGCGTTTAGTACCACTGTTGGCACCGTTTTTTTAGGGCCCTACCTCGCTTCCCTGACCGCGGAGGCCGCAAAAGCCTACCCCGATGGCATGGCGCGCTTGCTGGGCATTCCCATCGCCCCAGATTCTTTTCTGCCATATTGTGTTTCCCTCTCGGTAGGCCTGCAGGTGTTCTTCCTGCCCATTCTGGGAGCGATCGCCGATTATTCCCACATCCGTAAACGCATGATGCAGCTCTTTGCCACCATTGGGGCAGTAGCCACGATTCTGTTCTTCTTTGTCACACAGCCGCTCTGGTGGTTGGGTGGATTGCTCTTCATATTAGCAAACCTGGCTTTTGGCGCGGCCATCGTCTTCTACAATTCGTATTTGCCGGATATCGCCAGCGAAGAGGAGCGCGATCGCGTCTCCTCATACGGATGGGCAATGGGCTATCTGGGTGGAGGGCTGTTACTGGTCTTCAACCTCATTTTCTACCTGATGCGCGAACGCCTGGGAGTGCCCACAGGGTTGGCCGTGCGGATCAACTTGGCTTCTGCAGGGGTATGGTGGTTGTTATTCTCCAATTTCACCTGGTCGCGCCTGCGCCCACGCCATGCGCGGCGCCCCTTGCCACCGGGTGAAACCTACGTCAGCATCGGTTTCAAGCAACTCTTCCAGACGCTGCGCGAGCTGAAACACTTCCCCGAAACGCTCAAATTCCTCCTGGCCTATTTCCTGTATAACGATGGCATCCAGACCGTGATCGCCGTCTCGGCGACCTTCGCCGCCGCTCCGCTCGTACGCGGTGGGTTGGAAGTGGATCAATCGACGCTGACCATGGTCATCTTGATGATCCAATTCGTCGCCTTCTTCGGCGCGCTCTTTTGGGGAAGGCTGGCCGGTTGGGTGGGAGCCAAACGTTCGATCCTGATCAGCCTGGTGATCTGGGCGGCCGTGGTGATCTATGCCTATGGGGGGTTGAAAGGCGAATCACGTGTAACCGAATTCTGGATCCTCGGAGCGATCATTGCCCTGGTGATGGGCGGCTCTCAGGCCATTAGCCGTAGCCTCTTCGCTCAGATGATCCCAGATGGCAAAGAGGCCGAATTCTACGCGTTCTACGAAGTCAGCGAACGCGGCACCTCCTGGACGGGACCGCTCCTCTTCGGCCTGGTCAATCAATGGAGCGGTAGCCTCCGTCCGGCCATCCTTTCGCTGATCTTCTTCTTCGTCATGGGATTGCTCCTACTGCCCTTCGTCAACGAAAAGAAAGCGATGGAAGAAGCCAAGCGCTATGCGGGATAACTACGAACCGCAGATCGAATCAGGAAAGGGAGCCGAATACACGGCTCCCTTTTTCATCATCCGAAATTCTCAGAAGTAAGATCGCCGATGGCAGGATGGTGTCAACAATCAGCCAAGCCCGTGTTCATCCGTGTCCATCCAGGTTCAATTTCCGCCTCTAAGCGCTTCTCGTCAAATGGGTCGGACCCATCAGCCACAACGCTCCCAGGCCGATGAAAAGCGCCAGCACCCCCAACACAAAGCCTAGGTAGGGAACCTGCAAGGCCAGCGCCAGCAACGCAACACCCAGCAACGGAGCATACCGTTGACCGGCCCACTGCGGCAGGAAACGTTGTGTTAGCCACTTCCCAAGCTGCCATCCGACCAGGATTTTGCTCAGATACGTCGTGACAAAAACGAACGCAAAGATCAGCCCGGCAACCAGGATCAGACCGCCGAAGAAGAGGAGTGCACTGATGTTACCCAGGGTAAGCACGCCAAAGAACGCCGCCAGCAAGACGATCAACACCACGATGACCAGCAGCGCAAAGAGGAAAGCAACGTAGGCCAAAACTCCCCAACCTAGCGCCGCCCAAAGGCGTTCACGCACCTGTTTGGCGCTATTCTCCAGCAAGCGTGGCGAGAATCCGGCAAAGAGAATCCCAAAGAACAGAAGCGTCACCCAGGAACGCAGACTGCTCAGCAGGCGCGATTCGATCGTCTCTTCCTGAGGCATCTCTTCCAACTCCTCGTAAGTCACCTTCCCACCTACGTTCTGCGCCGGAACTTCCAATGCACTCAGGCTACGATAGGTAAGATCGCCATCCACACGCGCCGAGGGATCGATCGTCAACCCGCTCCGAATCTGCGGCACCGGCACCGGCGCCGGCCCAAAGATTGGCGGCTCCGAGGTCCCTTCCTGACCCGTTACGGTCAGATCCGCATTTCCCATCACATGCCCGGTGAGCATCACCGCCTCTGCACCCCCTTGCAGATTGCGCCCGATCTCGGCACCCAGATAGGCTTGTCCACCGAAGAAAAGCACATCCTGTCCAATTCGACTATCGGGACGCAAGTCCAGACTGGCACCGAAAGCGATCAGATCGCTCCCGATCTGCGCCCTTTCCCCAAGATAGAAAACCGCTCCGGCAAAACGGATGTCGTCCTCCACCGTTCCTTGGACCACCAACGCTTGGCCAAAACCGTTCACATCCCCGTTGACCCGGCCGTTGATGGTAAGCGTCTCCCCGAAGAAATAGACATCTCCGTTGACCTCGCCGTCAATCGTCGCTTCCGTCGCCGCAATGTACAGATCATCGTTCACCACTTCGCCGGCCGGAATGACCACGGATTCCCCGCTTCGCCCATCAAACGCATCGACCACCGAAAGCGGATACAAGAGCGCAAGCAACAGCAGAAGAGACAAGACAAGGGATAACCATCGCCATTTCATAGCACATCTCCTTTTGTAGAATTGGACTCTGGAACAGTATACGCAACAAAAACAAAAACGTTGCTCTCTCTTCGATCGTGCGGATCGCACACGCAAGGTGTAGTACAATATCGGGCATGAACCGCGGTCCGATTCTCCTGGTCGAAGACATCCCAAACATCCTCGATTTCCTGGCGATGACCCTGCGCTTCAAAGGCTACGAAGTGCTTACGGCGCGCAACGGTCAGGAAGCCTGGGAAATTCTACAACGGGTACAGCCCATCCTGGTCATTACCGACATCCTGATGCCCAAAATGGATGGTTTTGCCCTGGTCTATCGCCTGCGCACCGACCCCCAACGGCGCAGCATCCCGGTGATCTTTCTCTCGGCCACCTACGTCGCCCCGGAAGACGAAGATTTTGCCATGCGCCTGGGCGCGGCGCGTTTCATCGAGAAACCGGTGGATATCGAAGAATTCCTGCTCACCGTTGCCGAGCTCATCCAACAGGGACCGCTGCCGCCTCCTGAGCCGATGGAAGAACGCGCCTTCTACGAAGGCTATCGCGATCGCCTGCAGAACAAACTTCGCCAGAAAAATCAACAAATCGCCCGCACCGAGCGCATTCTGGCCGGCCTACCCGAAGAGCAAAAACCCGCCTTTGAAGAACTGCTCCGCCAAGCGCTCGCCGATCGCGCCGAGATCGAAAGCGAGCTCCAAAAAGTCAACCAAACCCTCGAGGGCCTGAACGACGCCTTATGACCCATCCAACGCTCCAGGACTTGGAGGAACTGGCTCTGCAGGCCGGCGAAATTCTGCGCCAAGGATACGAACAGGAACACCAGGTGCACTACAAAGGCGTGATCGACCTGGTAACGGAGATCGACCACGCCTCGGAATCTTTCCTGCTCGCCGCAATCCGCCGCCGATTCCCCGATCACGCCATCCTGGCCGAAGAAAGCGGTGGAGAGCAAGGAGCAGAGCACCAATGGTATATTGATCCGCTGGACGGCACCGTCAACTATGCCCATCACGTGCCCATCTTCTGCGTCTCCCTGGCCTATGCCTTTCGCGGTCAGGTGCAACTGGCGGCGATCTACGATCCGATGCGCCAGGAACTCTTCACCGCCGAACGCGGCCGAGGCGCCCGCCTCAACGCCCGCCCGATCCGTGCTTCCCAGGCCACGGACCTCGCCCATAGCCTGCTGGTGACCGGCTTCCCTTACGATGCCTGGCATTCCACCCGCAACAACTTCGATTACTTCATCCGCTTTGCCACCCGCACCCAGGGAGTCCGTCGCCTCGGCTCCGCCGCCCTCGACCTATGCTATGTGGCCGCCGGACGCTTCGATGGCTTCTGGGAGTTTTCCCTCAAACCCTGGGATGTGGCCGCCGGCGCCCTGATCGCCGCCGAGGCCGGTGCCATCGTCACCAACGCTGATGGCGGCGCCGACTACTTCTCCCCACCCCAATCCATCCTTGCCGCCGCCCCCGGCATTTATGACCAGATGCTGAAAATCCTGCGCACAGAACCCTAAAGGTTACGGAACATGCCTCGCTTTGAACTGGATATCGACCCCTGCGATCACCTAACCGCCGATGCCATCGGCCAGCCCGGTCAGCGCGTTTTCTTTCTCCAGGCTCGCCAGGGAGAGAAAGTTTACACCGTCCTCATTGAAAAAATCCAGCTCCAATCCCTCGCCAGCGGCATCGAGCAATTCTTGGCCGAAGTCATCCGCCAACATCCAGAGCTGGAAGATGTGCCCGGCGACTACATCGAAGAAGAAATGCACATTCAACCCCCGCTCGACCCGCTTTTCCGCGCCGGCGAGCTTGGCCTAGGCTACGATGCCGAACACGATCGCGTCCTGCTCTTCGTGCGCGAGATCTATGCCGAAGAACAGGAAGCCGAAGAAGCCGCCATCTTGCGCATTTGGTGCACCCGCCAGCAGTTGCGCAAATTGGCGCGCTGGGGCGCGGAAGTGGTCAGCCGCGGCCGTCCCCTCTGCCCCCAGTGTGGCGAACCGATCGACCCCGAAGGACACTTCTGCGTCAAAAAGAACGGCCATAAGCATTGATCCCTCGGCATGAAAGAGCACCCGCTGGCCGAAGCCTTCGCCTATGGAACGATCATCTTGCAAGGGCAATTCCTGCTCGGCTCCAATTACACCTTCCTCGTGGAAATCCGCCATCGCGGCAAGCGCTACCCTGCCGTCTACAAACCACAGCAAGGCGAACAGCCATTATGGGATTTCCCCGAAGGCACCCTCGCCCGGCGCGAAGTAGCTGCCTACTGGGTCAGCGAAGCCCTCGGATTCGGCTTCGTCCCCTACACCACCTTGCGCTCCGATGGCCCCTTCGGCCCCGGTTCCTTACAAACCTTCATCCCCTACGACCCGCAGTACCACTACTTCCGCTTCACCCCGGAAGATCGCACCCGCCTGCGCCCCGTAGCGCTCTTCGACCTGCTCGTTAACAACGCCGACCGCAAAGGCAGCCACATTCTAATCGAAACCGGCACCCGTGCTTTGTGGTTAATCGATCACGGACTGTGCTTTCACGTCGAAGAAAAATTGCGCACCGTCATCTGGGATTTCGCCAACGAACCCATCCCCCCACCCCTGCTCGAAGCCACGGAGACCCTACGCGCCCAGCTCACCCCTCCCTCGGAACTGCACACCGTCCTCAGCTCCCTGCTCGAACCGGCCGAGATCGAAGCGCTCCGTCAGCGCGCCGAAAACCTGTTGGCCAATCCCATCTTCCCGGCTCCCCCAAAACATCGTCGTGCCATCCCTTACCCACCCTTATAAATTTCTGGAGGAAACATGCCCGTCAAAGTGCTCGTCCCGCTTCTCGGTGAAGGTGTTCAGGAGGTCACCATCACCCGTTGGCTCAAAAAAGAAGGTGAAAACATTCAGGAACTCGATCCACTCCTGGAGGTCAACACCGACAAAGTCGATACCGAAATCCCCGCTCCGGCTTCCGGCGTCTTGCTTAAAGTTTTAGCGAAAGAAGGGGCGGTCGCCAAAGTGGGCGAAGTCATCGCCCTGATCGGACAGCCCGACGAAGCGTTGGAGCCGGCCGAAGCTCCCGCCGCCCCGCAAACAGAACAACCCGTAGCCGCCGCGGCGAAAGCGGCTCCTGCCTCGCCGCAACCGGTTCTTGAGGCGCCTCCCGCCGCAGAGGCCTCCCGCATGGCCGGCTTCATTTCTCCCGTCGTCGCCCGCCTGGCCGCCGAACACGGCATTGACCTGAGCCAGATCAAAGGCACCGGCCAAGGAGGGCGCATCACCAAAAACGACGTCCTGGCCTACCTCGAGGCTCGTCAAAAGGCCGCCGCCCAACCCTCCCCGGCTCCTGCCCCGGCCGTCGCCGCGCCGATCCCGCCCGCCCCAGCGGCACCCGCCCCCACTGCCCCTGTTCCGCCTACCCCCACCCCATCCGTCCCTGCCGGCGCCGAGCTCATCCCCCACACCATCATGCGCCGCCAGATCGCAGAGCACATGGTGATGAGCAAACGCACCTCCCCTCACGTGCTCACCGTCATGGAAGCGGATATGAGCCGCGTCATCGCCCATCGCAATGCCCACAAGGAGCAATTCGCCCGCGATGGCGTCCATCTCACCTACACCGCCTACTTCATCGCCGCCATCGTCGCCGCCCTCAAAGCCTACCCGATCGTCAACTCCTCCTGGAGCGAAGAAGGCATCCTGATCCACAAAGAGATCAACATCGGCATGGCAACTTCGCTGGGAGAAGAGGGTTTAATCGTACCGGTAATCAAACACGCGGATACCCTCTCGCTGCTCGGCCTGGCGCGCGCCGTCAACGACCTGGCCAATCGGGCACGGGCGAAGAAACTGCAACCGGACGAAGTCAAAGGTGGCACCTTTACCCTCACCAATCACGGCATCAGCGGCTCGCTCTTCGCCTTCCCGATCATCAATCAGCCCCAATGCGGCATTTTAGGTGTCGGCGCCCTGCACAAGCGCCCCATCGTCATCACCGATGCCGAGGGCAATGATTCCATCGCCATCCGCCCGATGGTCTATCTCTCCTTCGTCTTCGATCATCGCATCCTAGATGGCGCCTCGGCCGATTGGTTCCTCTCCAAAGTCAAGCAAACGCTGGAAAACTGGGTTTAGCCCATTTCCAGGGTATAATCCACATCCCATTTCGATTTGCACCTTTCAGGATGTGCTATGAGCGAAGAGACCACTTCCCTTGGACGGATTTTCATTTCCCCGCGCGCCATTGCCACCATCGCCCAACGTGCCACGCTGCAATCCTACGGTGTGGTGGGTCTGGCCCCGCGCGGCCTGGCCGAAGGCTTGAGCAGTGCGCTCACCCATCAACCGGCGCGTGGCGTTTATGTGCGCTACCATGACGAAAAACTGGAAATTGAGCTCCATATCATCGTCGAATACGGCACCCGCATTAGCTCGGTCGCCCAAAGCGTGGCCAACACCGTGCGCTACCATGTGGAAAAAGCCCTGGGATTGCCGGTGGATGCGATCCATGTGCACATCGCCGGCCTGCGGATTAGCAATGGAGAATAACGGAGCAAAGAACGCATGAGCAACCCCACCTCGTCCCAAACAAACACCCGCATTGACGGCCTGGCGCTGAAAAACCTGGTGGAAGCGGCGCTCACCTGGCTGCGCACCAATCAGCAGACGGTGAACTCGCTGAACGTCTTCCCGGTGCCGGATGGCGATACCGGCACCAACATGGTGCTGACCATGCAATCTGCCTGGAACGAGATCAAAGACCTCGGTCATCGTCACATCGGACAAATGGCCGCGGCTGTTTCCCAGGGCGCTCTGATGGGCGCACGCGGCAATTCCGGCGTGATCCTTTCGCAGATTTGGCGCGGCGTGGCCAAAGCATTGCACGATGTCGAGATTCTGGATGGCCCTGCGTTCGTGCGCGCCCTGGCTGAAGCGCGCGATACCGCCTATAAGGGTGTGGTGCGCCCTGTCGAAGGCACGATCCTGACCGTGATCAAGGATGTCGCCGCCGCCGCAGAAGAAGCGCTCAAGGAAACCGACGATCCGCTGCAAATTCTAGAACGCATTGTGCCGGCTGCCGATGCTTCCGTCCAACGCACTCCGGAACTGCTGCCCGTGCTCAAACAGGCCGGCGTGGTGGATTCGGGTGGCAAAGGGCTCTTTTTCATCCTGGAAGGGATGTTGCGCTATGCCAAAGGGCTGCCGCTGGATACCCCGCTGGTCACCGTGCAACCGCTCTCGGCGCTCAAATTGCAGGAGACGATGGAAGTGATCGAAGAAGGCCAGGATTTCGAGGTGGTGGTTGATTTCTACCCCTCCCAGCCTCTCGATCTCCAAGCCTTTTATAGCCGCCTGGAACAAATGGGCACTTCTATTCAGGTCGGCGAAGGGGATGGCATGTACCGCATGCACATCCACGTCCCGCTGGAAAAGCGCTACGAGCCGATCGACTACATCATGGGACTGGGCACGATCACCAAAGTGGCGATGGAAAACCTGCTGGCCCAGATGGGTGGTTCCGGCTCAACGGCAGAGCGGCTGGAACTGGTGAATGTTCAACCGGGACAAATCGCCGTTGTGACCGTCTCCCCCGGCCGCGGCCTGAGCCGCATCTTCGCCAGTTTGGGAGCGGCCGCCATCGTGGAAGGTGGCCAAACGATGAATCCGAGCACGCAGGAAATCCTCGCCGCTTTTGAAAACCTGCCCACGGATAAAATCATCATCCTGCCGAACAACAAGAACATCATCCTGGCGGCCAACCAAGCACGCGAAGTGACCGTCAAGCAGGTGGTGGTGGTCCCCAGCCGCACCATCCCGCAAGGTTTGGCGGCCATGCTCGCCCACGATCCGGATGGAGATCTGGAAGCCGTTGCCGAGCGCATGGTCAAGGCCATGGAGCGGGTGCGCAGTGGCGAAATCACCGTAGCCACGCGTTCGGTGGAGCTGGATGGTGTGAAAGTGGAAAAGGATCAGGTGATCGCCCTGCTGGATGGGAAACTGGTGCTTTCTGCGGCAACGCTGGAAGAGGCGCTGCTCAGCCTACTGGAAAAAGCCGAGGCCGAATCGTATGAGCTGATCACCCTCTTCTACGGTGCCGATCTCTCCCACGGCGAAGCCAACCGCCTGGCCGATCTGGTGCGCGAGCGCTATCCGCAGCAGGAAGTGGAACTCCAGGAAGGTGGACAACCCCATTATGCATTTCTGATCTCTATCGAATGAGATTGTCGTGGCACAGTGCTTTCGTTAGCCTGTGCCCACCATAACCATAGCCCAACCTTTCGGCGCTGTGCTCAACCGTAGCACAGCGCTTTCGTTGTGCATACCTCCCGGGGCGCAACGTGCTTAACCGGTCAAGATGCTACGATAGACTGCAGACATCGCTTTCATCCGCCCCTCACCGAAGAGCTTTCCGCAGCTCCTCCAAGGCCAGCTCCACAATCACCGAAGTGACAAATAAACTGCTCTCACGATACAATCCCCATAACAGCACTTCCGCTTGTTCCAACGTTATCATCCCCAAACGGCATCCACGCGCCACAATCCCGATCGAGCCAACGGCGCGAAGTCCCAATCTCTCTGCTGCCCGCCGCGCAGCCAAGTCATCGGTCAGTACAATCCCTACCTTCAAAGCCAAACAAAGATAGAGCGCCGTGCATTCTCCCCGTTGCAAACCCTCCAGCGAATGGGCTCGGCGAAAGGCTTCTTCTGCCTCTTTGCCAACCGTTTGAAGGATAAACCACCCCTCCGGCGATTCTAAACCTTCTCGCATGTGTCGGCGGCTCTCTTCCCAAACAGCATCGGGAATGTAGAGCGGTTCAAACTGACCGAGCAAATCCAGTCCCCCAACCTCGCTCAGGTGAATCAACGGCCCGGCATCGGCTACGGCTGCAAGGCCCATGCCAGATCGGCCTCCATAGCAGCTTTCTGGCGCTCTGCCAGTTCCACCCAATCGATGCCCACCGCATCGATGGCCTCTTCGCGGGTCAATTCGCCGCGCAGATATTTGCCCAGCAGCACATCACGCCACAGATGACGCACGCCACTTTCAACAGCCAATGCCAGCACCTCTGCATCCGATTTACCCAAAACCTTCTTGAGTGCTTCCAGAGTCGCAAACGTTTCCATAGAACACCTCATGTAAAAATTATATCATGCAGTCCTCCTCTGATCTTTGCCCTTCTCGAAGGCCTCCCATGCCCTGCTTTTTGACCCTCACCCTCCTGTTCATCATCCTCATCGCCTGCGCCGCATCGAGCGTGGACGATGGACCGTTGACCGTAGACCGCGAAACCCCGACTACCCAACCATTCGACTAACCGACCATCCACCCCCGGCGGCGCGTTGTGTAACTTGGTCGCTGTTGGTTTTCTCCGTAATCCCTTGATCTCGTATCGCATGTATGTCGATCGGTGTTCAGTTTCTGCTCGGCGGGCTTTGCTGCGCGGTTTTGGTCAGCGGCGTATGTTAAAATATTTACGGAGGCAAGCATAATGGCTACCGCGTTACCATTTCACGGCATTTGTCTCGTTTGCGGTGAGGAGAATCCGCACGGCATGGGGCTGACCTGGTATGCCGAGGCAGATGGGTCGGTTTCGGCTTCTTTCGTGCTCGATGAGGCCCAACAGGGGCCGCCGGGACACGCCCACGGTGGTGCTTCGGCGGCGATCCTGGATGAGGCGATGGGAGCGGCGGTGTGGTATGCCGGTCACAATGTGGCCGTGGTGCATTTGAGTCTGGATTACCGCAAGCCGGTGCCGCTCCATCAGCCGCTTTCCTGCCGGGCACGGATGGAGAAACAGGAAGGACGAAAAATTTATGCGACGGGCGAGATTTATCTGCCCGATGGTCAAGTGGCGGTGCGCGCCCGAGGCATTTTCGTCCCGGCGCCGCATCTGTTTGAGCCCAATCGCTACCGTCCGAACGGGGAATGAAGATGGGATACCGCGAAGTGCCACATACCGCCGATTGGGCTTTGCACGTTTGGGCCGAGGACCTGCCGCAACTCTTTATCGAGGCAGCGCGCGGGATGTATGCCCTGGCCGGGGCGCAGGCGGAGGAAGCTCCGGGGCCGCATCACGCTTCGAGCGCGGCACGGGTGTTCGAGGTCCAGGGAACGGATGCTGAGGCCCTTTTGGTGGCGTTTCTCTCGGAGCTGCTTTATGCTCAGGAGCAGGAAAACGTCCTGTTGGAGGATTTCGTCCTCGAAATCTCCCCCGGCGAGATTTGGCATCTGAAAGCGACGGCCAAGGCGCGCCCGTTGCGCAGTCTGGTCAAGGCGATTAAAGCAGTGACCTTTCACAACCTGAGCATCCGACGCACGGAGCAGGGATTTGAGACGGAAATCGTATTCGACGTGTAGGAGGCGAACATGAATCTTAAGGATTTTATCAAGATCAGCGATTACGAGTGGGAAATTCCCACTTCTTTTCGGCGCGATATGCGCGTGCCGGTGCGCGTCTTTGCGAGCGAGGAGCTGTTGCTGGAGGTGCTGGAAGATAAGTCGCTGGAGCAGGCGGTCAACGCAGCGACTTTGCCCGGATTGGTGGGGCGGGTGCTGGTGATGCCGGACGTGCACCAGGGCTACGGCTTCCCGATCGGGGGCGTGGCGGCGACAGAGTATCCGCACGGGGTGGTTTCGCCGGGAGCGATCGGGTATGACATCAACTGCGGTGTGCGTTTGCTCGCTTCCGGGATCGAGTACGAAGCGGCGCTCCCCTACATGGATACGCTGGCCACGTTGCTGAACGAATACTGCCCGAGTGGCGTGGGGAGCGAGGGTGTGGTGCAGGTGAGTGCCGGCGAGCTCGACCAGGTGCTGCGTGAGGGGGCGCGCTGGGCGCTGAAAAAGGGCTACGCTACGGAGAACGATCTGCAACGCACCGAGGAATTCGGGATGATCGAAGGAGCCGATCCCTCCAAGGTGAGCCAGCGAGCGAAAGAACGCGGCCGAGAACAGATCGGTTCGCTGGGAGCCGGGAATCACTTCATTGAAGTGGACGTGGTGGAACAAGTGTTCGATGCCGAAGCGGCGGCGGCCATGGGGCTGCGCGAGGGATGCCTGGCGGTGCAAATCCACTGCGGTTCACGCGGATTGGGACACCAGGTGTGCACGGATTACGTGCAATCGTTCCAGCACGCGGTGAAGCGCTACGGGATTCAATTGCCGGACCGTGAGCTGGTCTGCGCGCCGATGGATAGTCCGGAAGGACAGGATTACCTGAAAGCCATGCGCGCTGCGGCGAACTTCGCTTTTGCCAACCGTCAGCTGCTGGCCTTTTCGGCCCGCCGGGCCTTTGAGGAGACCTTTGCGCCGCATTTCTCGAAGGGCTGGCAGTTGATCCAGGTTTACGATATTGCCCATAACATGGGAAAGATCGAGACCCATGAGATCGACGGGCGGAAGGTGAAGGTGTGCGTGCACCGCAAAGGGGCGACGCGCGCCTTCGGACCCGGTTCACCGGGGCTGCCGCCGGAATATCGCGCTATTGGTCAGCCGGTGATCATCCCCGGCAGCATGGGCACGGCTTCGTGGGTGTTGGTGGGCACAGAAGAGAGCATGAGCCGCGCCTTTGGGTCCACCTGTCACGGGGCCGGGCGGGTGATGTCGCGGGCGAAGGCGAAGAAGGATATTCGCGGGGAGGAGTTGCGCCGCCGCCTGGAAGGGGAAGGGATCAAGGTGCGCGCCGGTTCGCTCTCCGGATTGGCCGAGGAAGCGCCGCAGGCCTACAAGAACGTGGATCGCGTGGTGGAGACGGTGAGCCACGTCGGGATCGCGCGCAAGGTGGCGCGCTTGCGCCCGGTGGCGGTGATCAAGGGATGAAAGGACAGGATTCACAGGATTTACAGGAAAAATTATGGAATGAAAAGGGAAATCAAGTGAGTTTTGTATTAATCGAAGAGCGCAGTGGGCTTTTATGATGAAAAGCCCTCGAGACAAGAACAAACAGGGAACCTCCGCCGTCTGCCATCGTTTTTAGACTGCGGAGGTGACCTATGCGCTCTTCAATCTTTCTTCTACTCGTTGCCGTCCTGTTTGCCGCTTGCGCTCCGATTCCCGCTACCCCCGGCGTGGTGGACGAACCCGGTGTGGTGGGTGGTGAACAGCCGCCGATGTATACCGAGCCCTTTACGCCGACGCCGATGCAGCGCAGCCAACCTACCCCTCCGGTTTCCATCCCGACCATGATGCCTTCGCCTTACGATCCAAAAGAAAGTGATGCCGGGCTACTACGTGGGAATGCATTCCTAAACTCTATCGATGTGTTGGTTTTGGAGAGCTACCCGCCGCGATATGTGCTGGTATTGCGCGGCGCTTTACCGACGCCCTGCCATCAGCTGCGCATTCGCGTTCAACCGCCGGATGCGGAAGGGAATGTGTATATCGAAGTCTATTCGGTGGTGGATGGGAATCAGATCTGTATTCAGGTGCTCAAAGAGTTTGAGGTGCAGTATCCGCTGGAGCTGGAAGCGGGAGAGTATACGTTTTGGGTGAACGGGAAGAGAATTAAGTCGGATGGTTAGGGAATTGGGTGGTCGGGTAGTCGGATGGTCAGATAGTTGTGTGGTCGGATTGCGGGAACGGATGGCTAGGTGGCTGGTAAATGGACGAGGGAGATTGTGATCTAAGCGAAGGCGTCAGGATGAAGCGGGTAGTCGCTTGGTGGGGAAATCAGGCGCAACAAAAAAGGGACACCGAGGAGGTGTCCCTTTCCTGTTGTTGGGATGGATTTAGTGGGTGAGGATCTGAGAGAGGAACAGTTTGGTACGTTCCTCTTTGGGATTGTTGAAGATCTCGTCCGGCGTGCCGCTCTCAACGATCTGGCCTTTATCGAAGAAGTACATGCGGTCGGCGACGGCCTTGGCAAAGCCCATTTCGTGGGTGACGACAAGCATGGTCATGCCGGAGCGCGCCAGCTCGATCATGACATCGAGCACTTCCTTGATCATTTCCGGGTCAAGGGCCGAGGTTGGCTCGTCGAAGAGCATGATCTTGGGTTGCATGGCCAACGCACGGGCGATGGCGACGCGCTGTTGCTGACCACCGGAAAGTTGTCCCGGATACTTGTGCGCCTGTTCCGGAATGCCGACGCGCTCTAACAGTTCCATGGCGATCTTTTCGGCCTTTTCCTTCGGCCATTTGCGCACCTGGATCGGGGCCAGGGTGATATTTTGCAGCACGGTCAAGTGGGGAAAGAGATTGAATTGCTGGAAGACCATGCCCACTTCGCGACGGATGGCTTCGATGTTGCGGGTATCGCTGGTCAGCTCGATGCCATCCACAATGATCTGACCCTTCTGGTGCTCTTCCAGGCGGTTGATGGTACGGATGAAAGTGGATTTGCCGGAGCCGGAAGGGCCGAAGATGACGATCACTTCACCTTTTTTGACCTCCATGTTGATCCCACGCAGGGCATGGAAGTGCCCATACCATTTGTGAACGTCACGGCAGATGATGATCGGTTGTTCGCTCATGTTATCGCTCTCCTACTCCTAGTGCTTTTTCCAAGCGTTGGCTAAGATAGGCCATTACGTAGCTGAAGAGCCAGTAAATGGCCGAGATGAACAAATAGACTTCACGTTGCGTGCCCACGTAGGCCGGCTGGGCCAGAATGCTCTTGGCGATGCCCAACAGATCAAGCAAGCCGACGATGGCTACCAGGGACGTGTCCTTATAGAGGGCAATGAATTGCCCGACCAGGACGGGGATCACGTTGCGCAGCGCTTGCGGCAGGATGATGAAAAGGTTCGTTTGGAAACCGCTCAGGCCCAGCGCATAGGCCGCTTCGTATTGACCATAGGGGATGGCCTGTAGCCCACCCCGCACGTTTTCGGCCTGGTAGGCGGCGGTAAAGAGAACGATTCCGACAATAGCGCGCACCACGCGGTCAATATTCATGTTGCCGGGAAGGAAGAGAGGCAGCATGATCTGCGCCATGAAGAGAATCGTCACCAGCGGGACGCCGCGCACCAGCTCGATATAGGCCACGCTCACCCAACGGATCGCCGGCAGGCGGGAGCGCCTCCCCAATGCCAGGAGCAATCCGAGCGGGAAGGAAACGACGATCCCGATCACGGTGAGCAAAAACGTTAACACCAAACCGCCCCAAACGTTCGTCGGCACGACCGGGAACCAGCCGTCCGGCGGAGTCAGGCCGCGAATCAGCAGGATGAACAGGATGAAAAAGGAGGTCCAGAGCGTAACGAGATGTCGGCGCAGTTGGGGATTGCCGAGACGTGCCAGCCAGTAGGCGATGAAAGCAATGAAGGGAAGAATCAGAAGATGAGTGCGGGTGTGGGTGCTGAAACCGGGGATGAGCGCCAACAACCAAGGCGAGATGAGCAGGAACAGGCCAAGCCAGCGACGACCACGCGCCAGACTCCCCCACGTTAGGCCAATGATGAATGCCAGGATATGCACGGAGAGCCAGATGCGCCAGAGCTGCTCTTTGGGATATTGACCGACCATCAACAAGCGCAGGTTGACCGCGATCACTTCCCAACGTGCCGCGGTGAACGCCCAGCGCAGCAGTGGGGTGAAGATGGCATAGATCAGCCATAGGGCGAGCAGCGTGAGCAAAGCGTTATACCAGGGTGTGAGCAGGTGCTTGTAAACCCACCCCAAAATGGTATAACGCTCGGTTGGGGGCGGAAGAGCTGTTTCGGCAGATGGCTCTCTCATGGCTCAGCGCTCCACAAAGCGAATGTGGCGATTGTACCAGTTCATGAAAAGCGAGGTCAGCAGGCTCAGCGAGAGGTAGATCGACATGGCAAGTGCAATCACCTCTACGGCGCGCCCGCTCTGATTGAGGATCGTGCCGGAGACGGAAAAGAGATCCGGGAACCCTACCGCAACGGCCAACGAAGAGTTTTTTGTCAGGTTCAGGTAATGGCTGGTGAGGGGTGGAACGATCACGCGCAACGCCTGGGGAAAAACGACGAAGCGCAGGGTCTGAAAGCCGTTCAATCCGAGGGAACGTGCGGCTTCGGTCTGACCCTTTGAGACGGCCTGGATGCCGGCGCGCACGACATCGGCAATGAAGGCCGAAGTGTAAATCACCAACCCGCTCCAGAGCGCCATGAATTCCGGGGTCAATCGCTTGCCGCCTACTACGCGCAAGCCCTCGATTTGTGGATATTCCATTTCAAAGGGAGAAAACACCACCAGGCCAATGACGGCAAAAGCAAGCCACACCAACAGGCTCCAGAACCAGGTCAGCGGCGGGCGACCGGTCTTCTGACCCTGGCGCCATAGCAGGAACCAGGTCAATGCCGCCGCCAGCAAGCCCAACAACAAGAACAAGCGAAAGGCCGGGTAGCCATCGGCGGGGATCGGCCAGGGAGTGAACACGCCCCGATTGCTGAACATGATCGGCCCGATATACAGCGCCTGACGGATTTGCGGAAGTTTTAGAAAGACACCACTATAGATAAAGATCAACAAGACCAGAAGAGGGATATTCCGCAGCGCTTCGATGTAGATTCGGGCCAGCAATTGCACCAGGAAGTTGCGCGAGAGGCGCGCCACTCCGACCACAATCCCGATCAGCGTCGCAAAAACGATGCCCAAGAGACTGACATTGGCCGTATTAAGCAAACCGACCAGGAAAGCCCGTCCGTACGTGGAGCTGCGATCGTAGGGGATCAGCGTTTCGCCGATATCGAAACCGGATGTCAGACGGAGAAACGAGAATCCAAGCGCCAGCCCCTGCTGTCTCAGCGCCTGGAGCATGTTGTTGGTCAGATAGCCCAGGAATACGAAGAGGATCAGCAGAAACAGAACCTGACTGAAGATGCGCAGGAAGCGCTCATCACGCCAGAGGGGAATAGAAGTTCTGCGGCGCATCTCTGCTCCATAGCAAGAGGGGGCAGGGAATCACCCACTGCCCCCTCCAAGGAATGGTTTAGCGGAAGGGCGGTGAATAGAGCAAACCGCCTTGCGAATACAGGCTGTTCAGGCCGCGCGGGATGTAGGTCGGAGTATTCGGGCCCAGGTTGCGATCGTAGATTTCAGCGTAGTTCCCCACCTGCTTGACGATGTTGTAGGCCCAATCAGTGCTCAGACCCAGCTTGGGACCCAAATCACCTTCCAGGCCCAGGAAGCGTTTGACTTCCGGATCGGCGGCGCTGGCCTTCACCTGATCCACATTCGCCGATGTGATGCCCTTCTCTTCGGCAAAGAAGGTGGCGAAGACCGCCCAGCGCACGATATCGAACCATTGATCATCGCCGTGGCGCACCACCGGGCCAAGCGGCTCTTTGGAGAGCGTCACATCTAGGATCACATGGTTTTCGGGATCGGGCAACGCACCTTTGGCCACCGAGGAGAGCTGCGATTTATCCGAGGTCACGGCATCGCAGCGGCCTTCGGCATAGGCACCGTAGGTCTGATTGATGTCCTCGAACGTGGCGGGGGTGTATTGCAGGCCGGCGGTCGAGAAGGCATCCGCCAGGTTGAGCTCGGTAGTCGTGCCTTTCTGGACGCAAACGGTGGCACCGTTCAGGTCTTCCAGCTTGGTGAAGCCGCTATCCTTGCGCACCATCAGGCCTTGACCATCGTAGAACGTGGTTACGGTGAAGTTCAAACCAAGATCGGTGTCGCGCACCAGCGTCCAGGTGGTGTTGCGGATCAGCACGTCAATTTCGCCGGTTTGCAGGGCGGTGAAGCGCTCCTGCGTGGTCAGCGGGCGGAATTCGACTTTGGTCGCATCGCCGAAGATGGCTGCCGCCAGCACACGGCAGAAATCGGCATCGAAACCGCTCCAGTTCCCCTGCGAGTCAATGTAACTGAAGCCGGGCAGCTGCCCGTTCACACCGCAGACCAATTTCCCTCGTGCCTGAACGGCCTTGAGAGTCTCTCCGAAGCCACTCGGCGCCGGCGGAGGGGCAGGGGTCGAGGGAGCGGCAGTGACCGGTACCTCAACGGTCACCACAACCGTTTCGACAACTTTTTGCGGGGTAGGGGTTGGTTGCTGCGCGCAGGCCCCCAGGACCAGACTCAGCGCAAGGAGCAACCCGAAGATACGAACCAGTCTAGTCATGTCTCCTCCTGAAGAAAGTGGAATAGGCGAACATCGGGATGCAAAAAGGATGGGTTCCTAACGGCAATTCACCTCCTTCCTCCTCTCATTTTTGCGGCATGAGAGCATTGCAAAAATTATAGCATACGATCCAAGCACCTAGCATAAAAACTCATGCCGGCACGTATTGGCGATAGGCTTCCCAAATTCGCGGGGCGATCTCCTTCGCCCGTGCGGTGATGGCCTCCTCATCCAGCGTGAGCAATTGGCGATCGCGCATCAGCACGTTGCCGGCGACGATCGTCGTCGTCACCATGCTTTCGCGGAAGCCGAAGAGGATGTGCCAGGGCAGGTTGCCGGCATCGAGAGGGGTATAGGGATGGTAATCTACAAAGATCAGGTCGGCGGCAGCGCCGGGGGTGATCACGCCGATCGGATGTTCCGGGAAAAAGACACCGGCCAGGGCGGCGTTATGGTAAACGGCCATCTGCACCAGGTCGTAGCCGTTCATCCGCCGCGGATCGAGGTGCGTCACCTTGTGGAGCAAGTAGGCGGTCATCCATTCCTCCCACATGGCGTTGGAGAACCCATCATTCCCCAGGCACACGCGAATGCCTCGCTGCAACATCCTTTCCACCGCCGCCACGCCGACGCCGTTGTTCATGTTCGAGCGCGGCTGGTGGGAGACCCAGGTACCACTTTCGGCCAGTTGATCCATCTCCGCATCATCCAGGTGAATGGCATGGGCGACGATCGTCCGCGGCCCTAAAATGCCCAGGCGCTGCAGCCAGGTCACGGGCGGGATGCGCTCGCGTGCCAAGATCGTTCGGCGATCGTCCGTGGATTCGGCCACGTGGATGTGGAAGCCGGTGCCCTGTGGGGCGGCCCGCAGACAGGCCTCCAGCGTACGGGAGGAGAGGGTCAAGGGGGCGTGCAAGCCAAAGGTCCCGCGCAGCCGCGGCGAACGGCGCGCCGCTTCGATGAAGCGGGCATTTTCTTCGATCGCCTGACGCGCCTTTTCTTCTCCATATCGATCGGTAACCTCATAGCACAACACAGCACGCAATCCGGCGCGTTCGACTTCTTCCCCGATGGCGCTGAGCGATCCTTCGATGAAATTCGGCGAAGCGTGATGATCGATCAACGTCGTCGTGCCGTGACGGATGGCATCGATCAGGCAGACCAGTGCCGAAAGGCGCACGCTCTCTTCATCCAGCGCCTGATCCAGCGGCCACCATAACTTTTGGAGGATTTCGTAAAAGTTGCGCGGCGGCGCGCCGGGAATGGCCAGGCCGCGGGCAAAGGCACCGTAAAAATGGGTGTGAGCACAGATATTGCCGGGCATCACCCATTGACCGCGAGCATCCAGCCGTTCGGCCTGGGGATAGCGCGCTTCCATTTCGGCAGAAGGCCCCAGATCGCGGATCAGGCCGTCTTCGAGGTAGAGCGCATGATCGAGCAGAATACGATTCGGCTGTTCCCAGGTGATCAGGTTGGCATGGGTAATCAACATGCTCATTTCTCCATCGTGAGGGCATTCTGACGAGCCAAAAAGGCCAAATAGAGGGCGATCGAGCCGGCCACGGCCGCGTTCAGGGATTCCACCTGCCCGCGCATCGGCAGTTTCAGCAACCAATCGCATGAGCTACGCACCAACGGCCGCAATCCTTCCCCCTCCGAGCCGACCACCAAGGCCAGCGCTCCATCCAAGCGCAGGGCTTGCGGCGGTTGGGCTTCTGGGCTGTGTTCCAGCCCCACAATCCACAGATCGGCTTCTTTCAGGCGACGGATGGCCTGCGCCAGGTTGTGACGGACGATCAGCAGGTGCTCGCTGGCACCGGAAGAAGCGTTCACCACCGCCGGCGTGACCTCCACCGTATGCGCCAACGGCAGGACCACGCCGTGCACGCCGGTCGCTTCGGCGGTGCGCAACAGGCTGCCGAAGTTCTGCGGGTCTTGCAGGCTATCGAGGAGCAAGACGAAAGGCGCTTCGGCGCGTGCTTCGGCGCGCTGCAGAATTTCTTCGAGCGATCCATACGGATACGCGCCGACCTCCGCCGCCACGCCCTGATGAGCCACATGGATGCGATCCAGCTGCAATTTAGCCACCCGTTGTACGGGAATGCGACGCGCCTCGGCCAGACGCAAAATATCCACAACGCGCCCTTTCTCCTGAACCCCCTCGGCCAACAGAATTTTGAACACCTGCCGTCGGCCGGCGCGTAGTGTCTCGTATACGGCATTACGCGAATAAATCCACTCTCGCATGCTATTGCTCCGGGCGCCGACCGTTGCCGGCTACGGCGAAAAAACGCTCGAGGTCCCGCGCGCAGGCGGCGCCGACCTTGTGACCGACCTCTTCGTCGCAGAAGGTGACCACAGCCCCGGCGACGCGCAGCGCTTCGGCGGCCTGAACAGCCCATTCGTAAGGCACCATCTCATCTTGTCGGCCATGCGCCAGGAAGATGGCTTTGCCGTCCAAGCGGCCGGGGGAGAGCAGCGCTTCGCAACCTTGCGGGATGAAACCGCTGAGCAAAGCCGCCTTCCCCACCCGTTCGGGATAAAGCAGGAGAAAAACCGCCGTCATCGCCGCTCCCTGGCTGAAGCCCATCAGGTCAACGGGAGCGGAAGGGGAGACCCCCAGGTGTTCGGCCAGCGCATCCATCAGCCCCTGTAGCTTCTCGGCCGTTGGTTGCATGTCTTCCAACCGTGGCCAGCCTCGGCGCTCGATCAGCGGGCGCCAGGAATAGCCGGAAGGTTGGGTGGGGAAAGGAGCGCGCGGCGCCACGATCCAATAATCCGGAACGGTGTGCGGCGCAAAGACCCACATCGAGCGCTCGTCCCCCGTCCAGCCGTGAAGCATCAGGAGCAAACGCGCCGGTTGTTGCCGGGGTGAACGCAAGCGCAGGGTCCAGCCATCCAGCTGCAGCAGTTGGGTATCACTTACGGAGAGCACGTTGCACGATCCGATCGGCAGCCCAGAAGATGAACAGGATCAGCACCACGGGCACCAGGCCGGCCCCCAGGCAAAAAAGCGCCATCGAAGCCGCGCCGCGCCCGTAAATCAAGTAAATTAAACCCACACCTACCCCAAACAGTAACACCAGCGCGCCGATCCCCAGGCGCAGCTGCGTTTCACGGGAATATTTCCGCAGATCACGAGACATGGGCATGCACCTTTGGACGGAACACACGCAAGGGAGCCGAGGCGCGCCGCAGCTCCGGCAGTGCTTTGCGCGCCGCTTCTTCGCCCAAGCGCACCACCTCGTGCACGTTCACCTTTTGCAAAAGCCCGATCCGTTCGACGGCCGGACGGATGATCACTTCCGGCTTTTCGGCCTCCAGGCGCCATTGGGTCAAGGCCCGGCTGCCGATCTCCACCGATTCCAGGAAAATACCCATCGCCTGGGTGAAGCGCAAACGGCGCAACGGTTCAACCAGCAACGGTGGCAAGTTCAGGCCGGGGATAGATGGAGCGATGGGCGCTTCCAGCGGCGGAGTCAGGACGACGGCCACCACCGGCAGCCCCGGCGCTAGCGCCCGCGCCACGCTGACCGGCACAGGGTTCAACACGCCGCCATCCACCAGGCGCATCTCTCCCATCGGACGAGGCGGGAAAATGCCCGGCACGGCGATCGTGGCCAGCAAGGCATCCACCACATCGCCTTCGGCGATCACGATCTCCCGTCGGCCGTTCAGGTCCACTGCCGTCACGGCGCAAGGCAGGCGCAGATCGGCGAACGTTCGATTGCCCAGCTGTTGGCGCAGCCACTTCTCCGCCCCGGCCAAGCCGAGCAACGCAGGGCCCTCCTGGGGCGAGCGCCCGTAAAGGTCCTCCTGATTCACCTGGGAGAACAGACGCTCGATCTCATCCGGTGAAAAGCCGGCGGCATAGAAAACGGCCACCAGTCCCCCGGCGCTTGTCCCGGCTACGGCGCGGATGCGGTAGCCTTCCGCTTCCAGCACGCGCAACACCCCGATATGGGCATTGCCGCGCGCCCCTCCTCCGCCGAGCGCCAGGGTCAGCTCACGCGAAGGGAACAGGTGCCTGAAGAAATTCATGAGGCCTCCATCTCCTGCCGCCCCGAAAGGGCACGGAGCAACGTATTCGGATCGGCATATTCCAGATCGCTCCCCATCGGCAAGCCGCGCGCCAGACGGGTCAGGTGTACTCCCAACGGGCGCAGCTGTTGAAACAGGTAGAGCGCGGTCGCGTCCCCTTCCAGGTTCGGATTGGTGGCGATGATCACCTCGCGGATATTGCCGCGGCGCACGCGTTCGAGCAGGGGAGCGATCTTCAAATCTTCGGGGCCGATCCCTTCGATCGGAGAAAGCGCACCGTGTAGCACGTGATAGCGCCCGCGGTACGCGCCGCTCCGCTCAATGGCGATCACATCCAGCGGCTCCTCCACCACACAGATCAGCCCGGCATCGCGTTGCGCATCGGCGCAAATGGCGCAGCGCGCTTCGCCGGCCTCGGTCAGGTAAAAGCACTCGGCGCAAAAGCCGATCCCCTCTTTCAGCCCGCGCAGCGCCTCGGCCAGGTCCTGTGCCAGGCCACTCTCCTCGCGCAAAAGGTAAAACGCCAAGCGCGAGGCCGTTTTCGGGCCGATCCCCGGCAGGCGCTCTAAGGCCGTAATCAGATGCTGCAGAGCCTTCGGAAGCATCGTCTAGAAAGGCAAACCACCGCTCAGGGGACCCAAAAGCTCATCGGCGCGCTTGCGCTGCTGCTCGATGGCCAAATTGAAGGCGCTCACCAGCAGGTCCTGGAGCATCTCCGTATCGGCCTCCTGCAGGAACTGCGGATCGATCTGCACCCCGGTGCACTGCATTTCCCCGTTGACGGTCACCTGCACCGCACCGCCGCCGACACTGCCCGTGAACTGCTCCTTGGCCAGCTGCTCCTGGGCCTCCATCAATTGCTGTTGCAGGCGCTGTAGCTGTTGCATCATCCCACCGCCTGCAGGGAGAGATGGACGCTTAAAACCTTTTGCCATGTGCACCTCGAAAACAGAATAGATTCTAACAAAATCCTGTCAATCTTGTTAATCCTGTCTATCCCTCATCCACCAGCTTCCCACCCTGGTTGAGCGCCTCGGCCACCATGCTATCGGGTGGGATATGCGGTGGTAGCTTGCCCTGAGCATTCACCACCACACAGCGAATGTTCAACTCCACCCCCAGCACCTCCTGGAGCACCTTACGCGCCGCATCCAAATGCTCCGGGCGATCCATCAGGGCACGCACCGTCTCGCTCTTAAAGCCCAGGATCAAATCCTTGCCGCGCACCTCCATCGGGCGAGAAGAATTCAAAAGCCCATCCGTCGAAGGATGCTGAGGTCGCAACCGTTTGCGGATCTCCGGCCAGGCACGGAGGATCGCTTCGAGGGGGAGAACAGGGGGCTGGGGTGCCGGGGGAGACTTGGCACCTGCTCCCTGAGCCTGGGTTGCCGGGGGGGCCGGGGCCGCGGCGGACTCGGTCACGACGGGTGACGAAGCGGCCGCACCCGAGCTACTCCTCCCCGCAGCGTGGATGGCCGGCTCTACGGGCGGCGCGCTCAGCGATTGAGCCACGGCCAATTCTAACCCCAGCGAAGGCAACCAGCTACTGCGCGCATCCACCGCCGCATTGTTAAAAGCCTGGATCATCTGCAACAAGGTCGGAGTAGAGAAATAGCGCGCCTGCCGTCGCATATGGTCTTTCGTTTCGGCGGTCGCCTCCACCTGCGCCTCGTTGCCGAACTGGATCAGCAGCAGCGCCCGCAGGTGATCCACGATCTGACGGGCAAAAGCCCGCGCATCCGCGCCGCCATCCAGCGCGCGCCGGATGATCTCCAACGCCTTGGCCGCCTGCTGCTCGTGAAGGGCCTCCACCAGCTCCAGCACGCTGGTGTGCGTAGCCGTCCCCAGAATGTTTTGCGCCAGCGCCAACGTGATCGGCGCGCCCACCGAAGCCAGCTGATCGAGCAACGAGATGGCATCGCGCAGCGAGCCGCCCGCCTGACGGGCGATCAGCACCAGCGCTTCCTCCTCGGCCTGCAGATGTTCTCTCTCCACAATATGCCGCAGCTGACCGACGATCTCGGCGATCGAAAGCCGCCGAAACTCATGCCGCTGACAGCGCGAAAGCACCGTGGCCGGAATTTTGTGGATTTCCGTCGTCGCCAGGACGAAGATGACGTGCGCCGGTGGCTCCTCCAGCGTCTTGAGCAGGGCGTTGAAGGCGGCCGTAGAGAGCATGTGCACTTCGTCAATGATGTAAATCTTATAGCGCCCCTGGCTGGGCGCAAAGTTGATCTTATCGCGCAGATCGCGCACATCCTCCACGCTGGTGTTGGAGGCCGCGTCGATCTCGATCAGATCGAGAAAGCGCCCCTCGTTCACCGCGCGGCAATTTTCACATTGATTGCATGGGCGCTGCGCCGCATCGGCCGCCAGGCAATTCACCGCTTTGGCCAAAAGGCGCGCCAGCGTCGTCTTGCCCGTGCCGCGCGGCCCGGCAAAGAGGTACGCATGGGCGACGCGATCGGCCTGGAGCGCGTTGCGCAGGGTCTGCACAATGTGCTCCTGACCCACCACTTCCTGCCATCCTTGCGGGCGATAGGTACGATACAGTGCCTGGGACATGGGCGGGATCCGTCGAGTTCAAGATAGGGTATCTCTCGGTGGCGCCTGGAGAGAAGGACCCGGCGGCAGATTGCTCTGCAAACCTGCGTTCATTTCCTGAGGATGGGAATGGTCGCGCTTCGCAGGAAGAACACAGAGAAACCGCCGTGGTTCACCCTAACCGATTCGATTTTATCACGGATGGAGCGATTGAAAAAAACGTTCTCACGCAAATGCTTTGTCAGAAGAGGACCCGGATGGACGCAGATTCCACGGATGAACGTTTTTGATAAAAATTTTCTCGCAAACTTCTCAAGCGCAAAGTCGCCAGAAATCTTGCGCCGAACAGGCCTTTTGCAGGCAGAACTTTTCCCGGAGAACCGGGGCCTTTTTGCAGTAGAATAAAAAAAATGAAAAATTTGTGCTAAGATTTTTTTGCACAGGATGAATCCTGTGCTACATTTCTGATAGGCAACCCGGATGCCGTGCCGCGAACGATCGCCCCCGGATTTGCCGGAAAGAAAAAAGTGCAAGAGCGCTTGTCCTATTCAAAGTTTTTTTCATCATTGTAAATCCTGCAACTCCTGTCCTTTTATGCCGGGTACTTTTTGCGGGCGAGAACCTTCTGCAGAACACCGATTGTGTAATAAAATATCCCTGCGGCTTTTCCGGCCGGATGGGAATCGGTTTTGATGGCGCACAACGAAAAAGGAGAAACACCATGCGAATCACGCTCCATGTGAACGGTCGGGATTATTCCCTCGATCTCCCACCCCACACCACGCTGCTGACTGCGCTGCGCGGACTGGGCTTCCACAGCATCAAATTCGGCGATGAACACGGGCTGAGCGGTGCGGATACCGTCTTGCTGGACGGTCGCCCGGTGAACGCGGTGATCATGCTGGCGGCACAGGCCGAAGGTCACCGAATTGCGACGCTCGAAGCGCTGGGCGAGCACCCGGAACAGGGCTGGAAGAAGACCGCCGGGCTACATCCTTTGCAGCAGGCCTTTATCGAAACCGGCGCCATTCAATGCGGTTACTGCACGCCGGCGCAGATCCTCGCCGCCAAAGCGCTGCTCGATCGCAACCCGAACCCGACGGAAGCGGAAGTGCGCGAGGCGATCGGCGGGGTGCTCTGCCGCTGTACCGGCTATGCCAAACCCGTGCAGGCCGTGCTCCGCGCCGCCGCCATGCTGCGCGGCGAAGCCGTCGAACCGCTGGAAGTGGGCGGAATGCTCGATTTGGGCACCCCGGCCTCCCCGTCCGAAGACGAGCCGCCGGCCGCCCCCGCTCCGGGCGGCACCCAAACCCAAACGCGCATTCTGCCGAAGATCCTCTTCGCCCCCCAGGTGCGGCCGTTCCAGCGCGTTGGCAAGCCGGAAGTGAAAGTGGATGCGATCAAGTTGGCCCAGGGCAAGCCGGCCTTCGCCGCCGATTTTGAGAAAAAAGGCCTGCTCTATGCCAAAGTGCTCCGATCTCCCTATGCCCATGCGCGCATCAAGCGTATTGATACCAGCAAGGCCAAAGCCCTGCCGGGCGTAGCCGCCGTGCTCACCTGGCAGGACCTACCGCGCGTCGTCTATTCCACTGCCGGCCAATCCGACCCCATTCCGGGGCCGCTGGATACCTTCTCGCTCGATTACAAGGTGCGCTTTGTGGGCGATCGCGTCGCCTTCGTCGCGGCCGAAACGCCGGAGATCGCCGAAGAGGCGCTGAAGTTGATCGAGGTCGAATACGAACCGCTGCCGGCCGTGCTGGATATGGAAGAGGCGATGAAGCCGGGCGCGCCGATCCTGCACGATGAGCCGGAATACGTCCCCTTCGGCGAATGCGATCCCAAGCGCAACCTGGCAGCGGCCATCCGCATTGATATCGGCGACGTGGAAAAGGGCTTTGCCGAAGCGGATGCGATCTTCGAGGGCGTGTACGAAGTGCCCAAGGTGCAGCAATGCTCGATCGAACCGCACGTTGCGCTCACCTATTGGGACGAGGACGATCGCCTCGTCATTCGGACCTCGACCCAGGTGCCGTTCCACGTGCGGCGGCAGCTGGCGCCGGTGCTGGGGCTGCCGATCAAGCGCATTCGCGTCATCAAGCCGCGCATCGGCGGCGGGTTCGGCGGCAAGCAGGAAGTGCTGATCGAGGATATTCCGGCCCACCTGACGATCGCCACCGGCCGGCCGGTCTATTACGAATACACACGCGAGGAAGAGTTCACCGCCGCCCGCTCGCGCCACCCGATGAAGATCTGGATGAAGACGGGCGTCAAGCGCGATGGGACGATCACCGCCAACGAAATGCGCGTGCTCTCCGATACCGGCGCCTATGGCTGCCACGCCCTGACGGTGACCGGGAACACCGGCCATAAAGCCATGGCGCTCTACGTGGGAGATGGGCCGTATCGTCAAGCGCCCAACATCCGCTTCTATGCCGATATCGTCTATACGAACCATCCGCCGGCCGGCGCCTACCGCGGCTACGGCGTGCCGCAGGGGTTCTGGGCAGTCGAGCGCCACATGGAGAAGATCGCCCGTGCCCTGGGCCTCGACCCGATCGAATTCCGCCTGAAGAACGCGCTGCGCCCCGGTGAGCTGCATCCCTTCAGCACCGCCTGGAGCGAGGGCCGTGAGCCGCGCCCGGAGATCATCCACACTGTGGGGCTGGAAGAGTGCGTGCGGCAGGGCAAGGCGGCAATCGGTTGGGATCAGAAATTCGGCAACGAGGAGTGGCATCGCGTGCCGGGCAAGCCGCATCTGCGCCGCGGCATCGGCGTGGCCCTGGTGATGCAGGGCACGGCCATCCCCTACCTGGATATGGGCGGCGCTTCGATCAAGATGAACGATGACGGCTCGTTCAACTTGCTGCTCGGCGCGACCGATCTCGGCACCGGCTCGGATACCGTCATCGCCCAGATGGTGGCCGAAGTGCTCGGCGTGCCGCTGGAGGATATCATCGTCTACTCATCGGATACCGATTTCACACCCTTCGATAAAGGCGCCTATGCCTCGTCCACCACGTATATTTCCGGCACGGCGGCCGTGCGCGCCGCCGAACAGGTGGCCGAACGCATCCGCCTGCGCGCCGCGCGCATGTTGGGCGTGGACGATCCCGCGCAGATCCGCCTGCGCGATCGCTGCGCCGTCGCCCCGGACGGCCGCTCGGTGACCTTGGCAGAGATCGCGCTGAACGCGCTGCACCATCGCGATCAGGAGCAGATCATGGGCGTGGCCTCGTATGTTTCGCCTTCTTCCCCGCCGCCTTTTGGGGCGCAATTCGCCGAGGTGACCGTGGATACCGAAACCGGCATGGTGCGCGTCGAAAAGCTGATCATGGCAGTGGATTCGGGCGTGATCGTCAACCCGCTCACCGCTTCCGGCCAGATCGAAGGCGGCATGACCCAAGCACTGGGCTATGCCGTCTGCGAAGAGCTGACCTACGACGAGCAGGGACGGCCGCAGCAACGGAACTTCCGCGATTACCACATCTTCCGCGCTGAGGAGATGCCAGAACTGGGCGTGATCTTCGTCGAAACCTTCGAGCCGACCCATCCTTTCGGCGTCAAAGCGGTGGCCGAAATTCCGATGGATGGCGTTGCCCCGGCGGTGGCGAATGCCGTGCTGGATGCGGTGGGCGTGCACATTGACGCCAACCCGATCACACCGGAGAAAGTCTGGAGAGCCCTTCAGGCCGCCCGTTCGGCCTGATCCCCTCTCCACGGTCCACCGTCCTCCACGGTCTATCGCCCACCGTCCACGGTCCTCCACGGTCCACCGTCTACCGTCTTCTCAACAGGAGTTACCATTGACCAAAGCAAGTCCTGAACCGTTTTCCAAACGATGGAAGCGCCGCCTGATGCGGCACATCAACAATTTGCACATCTGGTATGTGGCCCAAAAGGTCAAACGCCGAGCGCCGCAACCGCAAGGCGCTCCGGTGATCCTTTTCAAGGCCTCAAGCGGCCTGGATGACCTTTCCTGGAATTCCGGCTTTCATCTGATCACGTCCTGGGCTTTACGCTTGCAAGGGGTGCCGGTGATCTTCTTCGCCTGTGAGCGGGGGATGAGCCATTGCATTTTGGGCACCAACCGCGATCGACCATCCCAACCGCCGCCTTGCGCCTCCTGTATCTACCAATCCCGAATGCTCTATAGCGGTGCCACGGCGCATTGGTTCCGTTTTCAGCGCGATGCGCAACTGGAAGAGGCGCTGCAGGGGCTGGACCTGGAGGCGCTGAGCCGTTTTGAATGGCACGGGTTGCCGTTGGGCGCCCTCTGTTTGCCCGGCCTGCGCTGGATCCTACGTCGGCATCACCTGCAGGATGACGAGCCGACGCGCTATTTGCTACGCGAATATATTCTCTCGGCATGGAGCATCGCCCGCGAGTTCACAAAATTGCTGGAACGCGTCACGCCGCGCGCCGTGATCGCCTTCAACGGGCAGTTTTACCCGGAAGCGGTGGTCTGCTACCTTGCTCGTCAGCGAGGCATCCGCACCATCACTCACGAAGTGGGGCTGCAGCCGGCCTCGGCCTTCTTCACCACCGGCGAAGCCACGGCCTACCCGCTGCACATCCCCGCAGATTTCGAGTTGAGCGCCGAACAGAACGCCCGCCTGGATGCCTACCTGGAAAAGCGCTTCCAGGGGCAATTCACCATGGCCGGCATTCGCTTCTGGCCGCAAATGCGCCGCTTGGACGAAGCGTTCCTGCAGCGAGCGGCTCGCTTCCGTCAGATCGTCCCGATCTTTACCAACGTGATCTTCGATACCAGCCAGCCGCACGCCAACACTCTCTTCCCCGATATGTTCGCCTGGCTGGATTTCACCCTGGAGCACATCATCCGCCGCCACCCGGAGACGTTTTTCGTCATCCGTGCGCACCCGGATGAAAATCGTCCGGGCAAAGAGAGCCGGGAACCGGTAGCAAGATGGATAGCAGAGCGGCAGGTCGATCGCCTGGAAAACGTTCTCTTTGTCCCACCAAATGAATATCTCAGTTCCTACGAGTTAATCCAGCGCTCGAAATTTGTGATGGTCTACAATTCAACCATCGGCTTGGAAGCCTCGATCCTGGGTGCTGCCGTGCTCTGCGCCGGGAAGGCACGTTTCACCCAGTATCCAACGGTCTTCTTCCCTAAAAGCATTGAAGAATACCAAAGCATGGCAGAAGATTTTCTTCAGGCCGAACACATCCAACCGCCGGAAGAACATCGTCGCCAGGCACGGCGATTCCTGTACTATCAGCTGTTCAGAGCCTCCCTCCCGTTCGATGCGTATTTTCGTCCGGGGATCCATACTATCAACGCGCTCTTGAAACCCTTCCCGCTCACCGCCCTCCTGCCTCAACACTCATCAACCATCCGCGCCATCTTGCGGGGGGTGCTGGAAAAAGGCGATTTTATGTTAGATGAGTCATGAAGCACAATTTGGATCAACCTGAGAACACTCCCATCGTTCCAGCCCCCTCGAAAAGAGTCCTTGGCCCTCGTTAGCGCCGCTTGAAGGCGGCTTTCGACGTTGTGGCTGCGAGCCATCCTGCATCAATATGCCGAGAAGATCGTGCTCGCCGGGCTGGGGATCGTTTTGGCCTTGCTCATCCGAGCGCGGAAGAGCCTGGGCTGAGATGGCAGGAAGCAACTTACAACTGTGCTATGAGCGCCGTGTGGAACAGACGCTCCAATCACCATCGTCGGCTCGGATCAATCCCCCGCCTTCTCGTCCGTCTCCTGGATGCCATAAAAGCGAATGTGCGCTTTTTCCAGGGTCACCAAACCGGCAGTGATCTTATCCTCGATCAAAGCCAGAAACTGCTCCAATTTTGCCGCCGTATCCACCAGTTCCACCACGATCGGCAAATCTTCGGAAAGACGCTCAATCTTGAAGGTGTGAATCTCACGGCTACCGGCCCCAAAGCCCATAATGCCGCGCAATACGGTCGCCCCGGCCAATCCCTGTTGACGTGCCTGCCTGACAATCCACTCGTATAGAGGCTTGCCGGCATACTTATCACTTTCGCCGATGAAAATGCGGAGCAGGTAACCTTCTTCTGGCAATGTCATGATCACCTCCAGATCAGGTAAGCTACCGTGCGCCCAAGCCAGACCAAAGCCAGTCCGGCCAGGATGTGCAGGCCAACGTTCAGCAGCGCGAATCGTCCCTCTCCCAAGCGAAGAAAATTCATCGTTTCGTTGCCAAAAGTTGAAAAGGTGGTGAAGCCGCCCAGGAAACCGACGAAAAGGAAGGCGCGCAACTCATCCGTAAACGCGCCGCGCATCTCCGCCAGCTGGGAAAGGAAACCGATCACAAAGCAGCCGATCAAGTTAACAGCAAGGGTGCCGTAAGGGAAGTCCACGCTTTTGGTCAGCTGCTGCACATAACCGCTAAGCAAATATCGGAAAACGGAGCCGATAAAGCCGCCCGTTCCAATGACAATCCACTTGCTCACCACAAACTCCTCGGATGGATGGGTATAGTCAGGAGTCATCAGCAAAAAGCGATTCAAGGCGGACTCCATCGCCTGAAACTCGGGTTTGCTGATTATAATACTGATATGCATCTTTTGCTCCTGCTCTTCCTTTTATTGTCCTTCATCCCTCCCGCACCTGCTGGACCATCGACTCCCCTGCCTGATGCAGAAGCATTCATCCCCGGCGAACTGATCATCGGCCTGGAAGCCGGCCACTCCGTCAGCGCCCTGGCATTGCCCACCGAAGCCCGCCCGTTGAAGGAAACGCCCACCCTGCGCAAGCTGAACGCCGCCGTTGTTCAGGTGCCTCCAGGTCGGGAAGAAGCCTATCTCCGCCAATTGCGCTCCCTGCCCGGCGTGCGCTTTGTCGAACGCAACGGTATCGTGCGCGCCGATCTCATCCCGAACGATCCGCTCTGGAGCAGTCAATACGGCCCTAGCCACGTTCAGGCTCCGGCCGCCTGGGATACGACCACCGGCTCCCCCTCGGTCATCCTAGCCATCGTTGATTCCGGCATCGATCCCGATCATCCAGAATTCGCCGGGCGCATCCTCCCCGGCTATGACTTTCTGGAAGGTGACCCCATCCCTCAGGATGAGTGCGGTCACGGTACCCACGTCGCCGGCATCGCCGCCGCCGGCGGAAACAACTCGGAAGGCATCGCCGGGATCGCCTGGAACGTCAAAATCCTGCCCATCCGCGTACTCGGCGCCGATTGTAACGGCACCTTCGTCAGCGTAGCCGAGGGCATCATCGGTGCAGTGGAACGTGGGGCAAAGGTGATCAATTTGAGCATCGGCAGCGCTTCAAATTCCCGGTTGCTCCAGGAAGCCACCTTCTACGCCTATACCCGCGGCGCCGCGCTGATCGCCGCCGCCGGCAACACCAACTCCAGCGTAGTCTACCCGGCCAAATACGACTGGGTGCTCGCCGTCGGCGCCACTGATAACACCGATACACGCACGTCCTTCTCCAACTACGGCCCAGAACTCGACCTGATGGCGCCGGGAAAGGACATCCTTTCTACCTTCCCCACCTATAGCGACTTTCTTTACCATGACCTGCTCGGCAAAAGCCCGAACTACGATACGCTCAGCGGCACGTCCATGGCCGCACCCCACGTCGCCGGCGCCGCGGCTTTGCTGGCCTCCCTTCCGGGCTTCGATACTCCCGATAAAATCTACCAGGCCCTCACCCAAACCGCCCTCGACCTGGATGCACCCGGTCGGGATGATTACACCGGCTACGGCCTGTTGCAGATCGATGCCGCCCTTCACTACAGCCCCTCCATCCTCCCAACCCCTACCCCCTCTCCTCCCACCATCGCTTACGATGTGCTGGATTCGCCGGCCTGTCCCGGCCTGGTCAGCTATGCTTGGCGCGATACTTCCGGCGGCACGCAGCTCATCTTTGTGCCCGGCAGCAATAACGGCGTCGCAGCCCTCCCCCTGCCCTTTGCCTTCCCCTTCGGCGGCTCGAGCTACACCACCCTCTATGTCGGCAGCAATGGCCTCCTGAGCTTCGATCCCATTCCATCCTCAGATAGCTACCTCAGCACAAACTTTGTCATTCCAACGAATCACCCGAATCCCCCTCACCATTTCATTGCCCCCTTTTGGGATGACCTCACGCTTTCCGCCGGCGGGAGTGCCTGGTATGCCGTGTTGGGCAGTGCCCCCAATCGTGAAGTGGTGATCGAATATCGGAATGCACAGCGCTTTGAGGGTGGCGTGGTACCCGGCGAAATCACCTTCCAGGTCGTCCTCTTTGAAACAAGCGGCGATATCCTGATCCAGTACAAACGTCTGCGCGGTGCCGGTGCGCGCGGCGAGTCGGCCACAATCGGCGTTGAATTCGATTCCGGACGCAGTGGCCTGCTCTTCTCCTACAACACCTCGGCCCTTAAGGAAGGACTGGCACTGCGCTTCGTCACCTACTTTCCCCACCTCGGCCTGCCTCCTTCCGCGCTCTGTAGCGTCTACACCCGCCCGGCCAATAGCAGCGGCGGCTTCTACGAAAAAGCCCCCTTCTGCCTGAGCATCCCCTCCGGCGCGCTTGCCCATCCGGCCTACGTGCGCATTCAACCCCTCTCCAGCGCCCCGCCCATGCCCTCCCAATACCTCGATCTGGAACACTACGCCGATATTCGCCTGCTCTACCTTTCCCCACCCATCCCCATCTCCCCCCTGCCGGAAGCCTACGTCTGCTATCGCTACACCCCTGCGGATGTCCTCCGTGCCGGCGGTCACCCCGAAAACCTGCGCATCATGGCCTACGATTCCCGCCTCAAACGCTGGCAAGCCTTGAGCACCTCCGTGGATTCGCTCAACAGTCTCCTCTTCGCACGGGCTCCGCATTTCTCGATCTTCGGAATCGCCACCTTCGGAGAACCATCGCGCTTGCCGGTCACGGGAGGCTCAATTTGGTGGAACGAAAACACCCGTTGGGCCTGGGTGCCGCTTTTGGGCCTGATCCTGTTCCTATGGCTCGTGCTGCGCCGTTTCGGGCGTTTTTCGCCTCGCTCTTGACCTTGAGCCTGATCGCCGCGTGGACGCAGGCGTGCGCACCGCGGCCGCTTCCGGCTCCCCTTCCCCCACCGCAGGTGGTGCGCACCCCGCATCCCACCCCGTATCCTTCGCATTTCCCTTCGCCCTCGGCCTTGCCCACTCCATCCCCAGAAGCCTATCCTGCCGATTACGCCGAACTCTACCGGCTGGCGCGCCAAGTTTATGGCGAAGAGCGCTTGCCACGTTGGATTTCCATCCCCGCGCTGAACATCGAAAGCCTGATCGTCCCGGTCGGATGGCAAGTGCGCCGAGATCTGTTCGGCAAGGAGCGCCTGGAATGGGATTCCCCCGGCCCTTTCGTCGGTTGGGCCATCCAGAGCGCCTTACCGGGAGAAACCGCCCGCCCCATGCTCCTATACGGCCACAATAACCTGTACGGAAGCATTTTCCGCGAGCTCTACCGCCTGAAAGAAGGCGATCAGGTGCTGGTACAAACGGCCGGCGCCCTCTGGACTTATCAGGTCGATCGGGTGGAAATCCTCCCCGTTGCCGAAGAGCCCTCCCCGGCCGAATTCAAGGGCACCGATCTGGTGATCATCTCCTGCTACCCACCCAACAATAACACCTGGCGAGTCATCATAACGGCCTCCCTGCAAGCGCCGCGTTGAGCGAATGCAGGGAGGCGGACGGTAGACTGTGGACCGTAGACCGTGAATGGTGGATCGTTGGATAACCCATCAGGTTATTCAGCACCGCCGGGTTGCGAGGCTTCCGACTTCGAGGCAGCCGCTGACTTGCGCCACCGCTTGAAGAAGAACCGCCCCAGCCGATAGAGCACCCAGAGCGGTAAAGCCACCGCCAACAAGAAGACCCACAGGTACCACAGGAAGAAGTTGATCAGGAAGTTGACGAACCCCTGCAGGAAGTAGATCAAGTTCTGCAAAGCATCCCGCGCCACCCCTTTGGGCTTCCATCCGCCGATCTCCAACGGTTTGACCGTTTCTTCTGCGATCAATTCAACGCTAATTGCCGAAAGCGCGGCCGACTCTTCGTAGTACTGGATCTGCCCCTTCACCTGCTCGATCTGCTCGCGGATCATCACCAGCTGGTTGAAGACGTTCATCACATCCTCGGTCTTTTCGGCCTTTTGCATGATCTCCACCAGCTGCTCTTCCGCCGCTTCCAGATTGCGCAGGCGAGATTTGAGGTCCACGTATTCGCGCGTCACGTCCTGCCCATGGCGCGATTCCCCTCGCACCTCGATTGTCTGCTCCTTGATCCGCCCCAGCGCCTCATCCAGTCGCTCGGCCGGCACGCGCACGGTGATATTCCCCTGTGGCGCTTCTTGTCCGGCCGGTGTAGTCACCTTATAGATGTTGGAGGAGACGACAAACCCTCCCATCTCTTCTGCCAGACGGGCGATCTCCGCCATCTTCTTTTCCACATCGCTCACCACCAGCGTCATGTTGACATTCTGGATTACCAAGCGCTCGCCGGCCGCAGGCAAGGCCGCGTCGGAAGGTAACGCGGCAAAGTCAGCTGTTCTCATCCCTGCCGATTCCGGAACGATCATGGTTGGCGAGAGCATGGGTATCTCAGGCGCTCCACCGGCTACTTTCTCAGGATACGGAGCAACTGCAGGACGAAGTCCGCAGGCTCCGAGGAGCAGCACCAGTATCATCCCAAAAATCCATGCACGTTTCATGTTTTCTCCTCCATTTCGTAGGAATTTTTTGAACATCCACTCACGGACTGAACGTCTGCCCGTTATGAAAAGTTCCCTTCTGGTACAATTCTACCGACCGTGGACGGTAGACGGTAGACCGTATGGCATGAAACAAGAGGCTTATGGATGAAATTTTTCTCCCCCGCCGACGTTTTGGCATGCTCCTCCATGGAGGGCTTTTGCTGCTTTCTTTGGCGATGGTCTTCCTGAGCATTTTCTGGATGACGCGCCTTCCATTTGGAAACCTGTATGTGCTATCGCTTTTAGCGGCATTGATCGCTTTTCTCCCGGTTCCCTTCCTGGCCTATCGCTTGTATGCGCTTTATCGTGCAGCCTATCTGCTTGGGCGCGATCGGCTTGTCATTCACTGGGGATTGCGTCAGGAGGAAATCCCGATTGCGGACGTGGAATGGCTGCGCCCGGCCAGCGATGTCACACCGCCGCTACGCCTGCCGCGCTGGGCTTTGCCCGGCTCCGTGCTGGGAGTGCGCCGCCATCCCGATCTCGGACGGGTGGAATTCCTGGCCGCCGAGCGCGACCCGCAACGTTTGCTGCTCATCGGCACGGCGCGACGCGTCTTCGTCATCTCGCCGGAAGACCTGCCGGCTTTTGTCCGCTCTTTTGCGCGCATGATGGAAATGGGCGCTCTGAGTTCGCCACAGCCCATTTCGGTGTATCCTTCGTTTCTGATCGGCGAGGCCTGGCGCTCGCCGGGGGTACGCTTCCTGTGGTCAAGCGGCTTTTTGCTCAACCTATTGCTCTTGCTATGGGTGCTGCTGCTCATCCCCACCCGTGCGACGATCGCGCTGGGCTTCGATCCACAGGGATTCCCTTATCCCCCTGTCCCGTCCACCCAATGGATCCTTCTGCCGCTGGAAAGTCTGGCGCTGGGCATCACTTCCTGGCTGGCGGGGCTTTATCTCTATCGCTGGCCACCCTATCGCGCGCTCGCTCTGCTCCTTTGGGGTGGTGTGCCCTTCATGGCCGTTCTCTACCTGCTGGCAGTGTATTTCGCCACCCTGCTCTAGGGAGATAAAAACTCCCGATGTGGAGATTGCCTATGCGCAAAATGCGTCTGTTCCTTTTCTGGTTCTCCCTGGCCTTGACCCTGCTCTTCGGCCTTTGGGGGAGCCTGCGCACGCCGCGACATACCCAGGAACGCGCACTACGCCTGGTCGAAGCCAGCGCACCGCAAACCGTGATCGGAAAATGGACCATCCGCCTGGAAACGCCGGATTTTCTCCGCGTAGGCAACGCAGAGCTGGTGCGCCTTTCGCTTCTGCCTATCGAAGAGATCCCCGACACACCAGGAGGACCGACGATCTCCGTTCTGCCCGGCGACGTGGCACTGCCGAGCCTAGCTCCCGCGACCAACATGGCCGTCGAGGCGCGGTTGGACTTGGCCGGGGTAGAAGTGCGCCCTGATCAGGCGATCACCGAACCGCTGCTGGTAGGCAAACCGTTGACTTTCTTCTGGAGCGTGCGCGCCCTTCAGCCCGGAGAATATCACGGCGTGGTCTGGTTACACCTGCTCTTGCTCAACGAGCGGGGAGAAGAACGTATTCCACTTTCGGCCCAGGAAATACGCCTGGATGTGCGCACCTTATGGGGACTTTCTGCAACGACTGCCCGCTGGCTGAGCCTATTCTGGGGTGTGCTTACGTTTCTCTTCGGTTTCCCCTATCTGAAAGAGTTGTTTTTCTGGTTTCAACGCAAAGTGCAATCCAAAGTCTCTGAGGAAAAGGGGTAGAGAAACACGTTTGAGTACGTTTCAAGCCATTTTGGTGAATCATCAGGAGGAACTTCTAACTGCGCTTACACCGGAGGGACTCCAGCTCTTCCAGTTCAGCAGCGAGAGGGAAAACACGATAACGCTGCAGGTTCAACAGGAATTCCACCCGCGTCAAACCGGCCAGTTCGGCTGCCCGTCCTGAAGAAAGCCGTCCCATTTCGTATAACTTGACGGCGGCCAGCATTCGCAACTCACGGGCAAAGGTTTCTGCATCGGTCTTCTCGGCCAGCAACACCGCTTGAGGGATCTCCAACACGATTCTTTGTTCACTCATTGTGACCTTCTTCGGCATACTGCGATAGACTGAGTATAGCACAACAGCCAAACAAATGATTTGGTAACAAGCAAGACTTTTATTCAGAAAAGATTACCAACTGCATAACAAGAATCAGTTGGAGCCGGATTCCCAGAAAGGTCACGCCGTATACCTACGGTTTGTATATGATTCCTTGCCAACGTTGAATGGCGATCTGGGTGGCACGGAAGGCCAACGGAGGAAGTTGCGTGGGTGGAAAGAAGGCAACGCGGTCGGCATCATCGCCGGGGCGCAGCACGCCACCGACCATTTCCGCAAGATAAATGATGATGAAATCCGCGCCACGCGGGTGCTCTTTGCCGGGGATCACATCCAGAAGGCCGGTGATGCGCACCTGTAGGCCGGTCTCCTCTTCGCATTCGCGGCAGGCGGCTTCGGATGGATCTTCATCGGCATTCACAAAGCCGGCAGGCAAGGTCCATTGACCGCGGAACGGTTCGTTGACACGCCGAACGAGCAGGATGTGTCCGTTTTCTTCGACCAGCACGGCCGCGGCGACCTTCGGATCGGCAAAATAAATCCAGCCACAGGCTGGACAGACGGGGCGAAGGCGGCCGTACCGTTCGGCAAGCTCGACGGGTGCCCCACAGCGAATGCAATACTTTACGAGCGCTTCCGCCATTGATAGGCACTCCACCAGCGCAAACCAAAGAGAAGGCTGATCTGCAACAGGATCAAGATGCCCAGACCTACCCAGATAAAGCGCAAGGGAGAGGTTGATTCAACCGGGGTTGTGTATTCGGAAGGCATCGGTTCTTCCCCTGCCGGCATCGCCGTTTCTGCCAAAGAGGGGGGAACGTCCTTCGCCTGCGGGGTTTCCTGGGGTAATGCCATGATGCTCGGCAAGGCCGCTTCTGGGGTGGAGGTTCCCTCCGGCGGCAATGCCATGACGGTAAGGGGTTGCTCGGTCATTTCCGCTTGAGCGGCGCGCAAAGCCGGAGCGGCTTCTTGAGCAACAGGCGAAGCCGCCGGTGGGGAAATAAGGCGAAGCCCCAAACTGAACACAAGCAAGAGCACGGTCAGTGCCGTGCTCCATTGCAGCGAAAGATAAAAGCGCGGCAACGGTGGACGTTTGGCCACCTGACGCGGGGAAAGGGTGAAATTGCGCGGCACGCGTCGGCGCGGCATGCGACGTAGTAACGCCCGGGTTTGCTGCAACGCTTCGAGCGCGGCGCGGAGTTCCGGGTCCGCCTGGATGCGCTGCTCAAGGCGCGAGATCTGCTCAGGGGGCAGTTCACCGTCAAGGTAAGAGGAGATGAGTTCCAGGTCTTTTGTCTTCATTTCTCTAAGCATGACGAAAGATAGAAGGCAGAAGTTCCTGAAATTGTTGCAGGCACTCTCGCAAACGCATACGCGCTCGCGCCAGGCGCGATTTGACCGTGCCGAGGGGAATACGCAGCGCTACGGCAATTTCGCTGTAATCCAGACCTTCAATATCGGCCAGTACGACGATGGCACGGAAGGGCAGAGGCAAGGCCTGAAGGCAGTGTTCGAGGGCGTGTTCGAGCTCTTTTTGCTCCAAGCTGGCTTCCGGAGAAGGGCGGCTATCGCTCATCCAGGAGGGGGATTCCACTTCATCCCCTTCAGCCGTAAGGGGTTCTAGCGCGGTTTGCGGGCGGCGCTTCTGGCGGCGCAATTCGTCATAGCAGAGATTGGTGACAATGCGAATCAGCCAGCCGCGCAACGAGCCGCTGCGGAAGGTAGTGATCTTCTGAAAAGCGTGCAGGAAGGCCTCTTGGGTGGCATCTGCCGCCAGGTCCTCATCCCCCAGAATGCGGAACGCGATGTTGAAGAGCTGATCCTGATAGGCAAGAACCAGGCGGTTGAACGCATCTAGATCGCCACGTTGGGCCTGCGAGAGAAGAGTTATTTCGTCCATTGGAACGATTTGTTCCTAACGAAGCGCTCGGCGAGATTTGAAAGCTACGAAGTAGAGTAGACGCCAGACGATCATGCCGAGGATCGAGGTCAGGCTCAGGACCAGGGCAAAAATGGGCACGGCCGCGCTATTCAGCCAAGCGGCACGCAATAGGACGGCAAGCGAAACCGTGTAGACCACCGTCACGCTCAATTTTAGCAGGTAAGAGAGCGATAAGGAAGAGGGCGGTCGTAACAGGTCCAGCAGGTAGGCCAGAGGGAACCAGGCGATGAGGAGGGGCAAAAAGGTGGCCAGCATGCGCGGCCAGGCCGTCGGCTGCAGTTCGCCGTGCGAGGCGAAACCGATCAGGGTGAGGATCAACCAGGCGATCAGGTCACCGAGCCACAAGCTGCGTTTCACGCTTCCTCCCGACTTTCGCGATCTTCAGGGCGCATGTGGGGAAAGAGGATCACTTCACGGATATTGTGTTTATCGGTGAAGAGCATGGTCAGGCGATCGATGCCCATGCCGAAGCCACCGTTCGGGGGCATGCCGTAGCGCATGGCGCGCAGGTAGTCTTCGTCCATGGGGTGACGCTCGGTGTCTTCTGCATCGTAGGTGCGCCCCATTTCCAGGAAACGTTGCTCCTGATCGAGCGGATCGTTGAGCTCGGTGAAGGCATTGCACAGTTCAAAACCGGCAACATACCCCTCAAAGCGCTCCACGGTGAGCGGATCGCCGGGTTTGGACTTGGCCAGGGGAGAGATATCGCGCGGGTAATCGTACAGGAAGGTGGGTTGGATGAGGGTCGGTTCGAGGAATTCGGAGAGCATGTAGTCGATCAATTTGCCGCGCGAGGCTTTCGGATCGGGTTGGCGGCCGATGCGCACCAGTGCCTGATAGAGCGATTCGGCGGTGGGGTGTTGGGCAATATCAATCCCGCTGGTTTCGAGGAGACCCTGCCGTAATTCCACTCGCCGCCAGGGCGGGGTGAAATCGATCTCCTGCCCCTGGTAGGTGATCTTCAGTCGGCCGAGCACTTTTTGTGCCACGTAGGCGATCATCTGCTCGGTGAACTCCATCACTTGCAGATAATCGGCGTAGGCCCAGTAGAACTCCAGCTGGGTAAATTCGGGGTTGTGTTTGAAGGAAATGCCTTCATTGCGGAAATCGCGGCCGATTTCGTAGACTTTTTCCAGGTTTCCGACCAACAGGCGCTTGAGATAGAGCTCAAAGGAAATGCGCAGGTAAAGGTTCTGTTTGAGTTCGTTGTGATAGGTGACAAACGGGCGGGCGGCCGCACCTCCATACAGTGGCTGGAGAATGGGCGTTTCCACTTCCAGGAAGCCGTGATCATCGAGAAATTCGCGCAGGGCGCGGACAATGGCGGCGCGGGTGCGAAAGACCTGGCGCGTCTCCGGATTAACGGCCAGATCGGCATAGCGTTGACGGGCACGCAGCTCCGGGTCCTCCAGGGCGGCGTGACGGACGACGGTCCCGTCCGGCAGGGTTTCATCTTTGGCGGCCGGCAGGGGCGTAATGGCCTTGGCGAGCATGCGAAAATCGTGCACCTGGAGGGTGATCTCGCCGGTGCGTGTGCGGAAGAGGATGCCGGAGGCCTGGATGAAGTCACCCAGATCAAAGAGGCGGTTGAAAAGTTCCACCCGTTCGACGCCCAGCTCATTCACGCGGAAAAGCAATTGGATGCGCCCTTCGCCGTCTTCGATATGGGCAAACGTGATCTTGCCCATGGCGCGCACCGAGCGCAATCGGCCGGTCAGGGTTGCTTCTACCGTGCCACCTTCGGCCTCGGCCTTTTCGTAGGCAGCAATGGCCTCACGGCTGGTGTGGGTGCGATGGGCGCGCGTCGGATACGGTTCGATCCCTAACGTGCGCAGTTGCTCGATCTTTTCCAGGCGGATTTTTTCTAGCGAGGTATATTCGGCCATGTTCAACCTTCTGAAATCTTTCTTAGGAATGCAAAAATGATGATAATAAAAAGCCCCGCGTTGGCCGGAGCCTGCGCGGGGCAACCGGCACGAGAAAACAGCTACTCGATCTTCAGAATCTTGACCTTGTAGGTTCCGGCCGGGGCCTCCACGGTGACCACATCCCCGACCCGATGATTGAGAATGGCCTTGCCGATCGGCGATTCGTTGGAGATGCGCCCTTCGCGTGGGTTGGCTTCGGCCGCGCCGACGATAACATACGTCTCCGGGTCAAATCCTTCTTCCTGGATGGTGACGCGCGAGCCAAGCTGGACGGTATTCTTATCCGGGCTTTCTTCAATAATGCGCGCCGACGCCAGAAGCACCTCCAGCTCCTGGATGCGCCCTTCGACGAAGGCTTGTTCATTCTTCGCCGCTTCGTATTCGGCGTTTTCGATCAGCTCACCGCCCTCCAGGGCCTCGTGAAGCCGTTCCGCGATTTGCTGGCGCTTCACGGTGCGCAAATACTCCAGCTCCTCCTGGAGCTTCTGATAACCTTCTTTGGTCAGGAATGTGACGGGCATAGCACCTTCTCACAAATGTAGAATATGGGATTACGATTCGAGTATACTTTCGCAGCAATTATGATGTCCCTAAGCTTTACACCCGCTCCTGTGGTACTGATGGGCTCTGGCGAAACCGCTCAGGTAGGTGGCCAGGTGTTTGAATGGTTGAGCCAACAGGGTGGTCGCCATTTCGCCCTTCTCGAAACACCATCAGGGTTTGAGTTGAACTCCTATCAGGTTGTGGAAAGAATCGCCCGCTTTCTACAGCGCAGGCTTTCTAATTATAACCCGATCGTGGAAATTGTGCCGGCACGAAAGCGCGGCACGCCCTTTAGCCCGGACAATTTGGAGATCCTCCAACCGATGCGTCGTGCTTCGGTGATCTTTATGGGGCCGGGCAGCCCCACCTATGCAGTCCGTCAACTGCGGGGAAGTCTGGCCTGGGAAGTGTTGCGCGCCAGGCACCGAATGGGGAGTGCGCTGGTCTTCGCCAGTGCGGCAACGATCGCCATCGGGCAATGGGTGCTGCCGGTTTACGAGATTTACAAAGCAGGGGAAGATGTCCATGTTCGGCGGGGGTTGAACCTGCTTGCGGATTTCGGTCTGCGGTGTTCGATCATCCCTCACTGGAACAACACAGATGGCGGCGAAGAGTTGGATACCAGCCACTGCTTTGTGGGGAAAGAACGTTTTGAAGCGTGGCGAATGCGCTTGCCCAAGCACCATCCCGTGATCGGGCTGGATGAACACACAGCACTGATCCTGGATTTTGCCGCGGGATTGGCCCACGTGCTTGGGAAAGGTAACATTACTCTCCTGCGAGGGCAGGAAGAGCGCCGCTTCACCGCACCTTCAACGTTTCCACTGACACTCTTGGGAAAGGTACACCTTCCCGACCCTCTAGAACAAGGCATTCGAGCCGAGATATGGGAATGGATTCAAGCAGGGCAAGAAGAAAAGAAAGAGATTCCCATTCCATCCGAAGTGCAGCGGCTGGTCCACCTACGGGAACAGGCGCGGCAGGAACGTGATTGGGCGAAAGCCGATGCCCTGCGAGAGGAAATTCTGCGCTTAGGATGGCAGGTACAGGACACCGGCGAAGGACCGCGCCTTTTGCCACGTTAGGAACTATCTTGCCAATTCCTTCATTTTCTCGACAAAGGTGTTAACACTAGCTCGCAGAGCAGACATACAACGCGAGAAGGTCTTGGCGAATTGTTCTGGAGGGTCGACGAACATCTCGATAGATGCACTGGTATCTTTGCCATCCTCGCGCACGTACACTTTCGCTACTTTCGTGGCCATAGTGGCATAATTTGCGGCGACCAGCGCCCGAGCGAGTTCTTCACCATCGTCAATGCTCCAAAAGTTGGGAAAGAGCAGGCGAAAGTAGCGTTCATCTTTGTCGTCAATGATAATGTAATAGGTGAATCCCTCGGACTTAAAGCGCACATCCCCATCTGCATCAATGGTGGGCTGATACCCTTCGGCCGTCAGGTAGTCCGAGTACATTTTGGTGAGCTGTTGACGATTCATAACACGCTCCTGTGGGGAAAAAAGAAAACGGATATACTCCCTCCGCCTATTCCAATCACCCCTGATGATGCGCTCAAGCTCTGGATCAGAAGGGACGGAGGGGAGGTGAGCCATTCGCCTCACCTGCTTTTTATTTTATCACAGGATAGACGGCAAAGAATAGACCAAAGATCATCCCACTACGGTCGTTCAGAGATTGAAGACTCATTTAATTGTGACATAGGATTCATCCTGTGAGTAGCATAGAATTTATCCTGTGTAGCATGTATAGCATGGATTTATCCTGTGAGTAGCATATTCATCCTGTGAAAAGACTTTCACGCCCTCTACAGTCTTTCAGAGAACACAAGAGAAACCCTTATACTACGAGATTGCTCGCTTCTTTATCACCAGCAACCGATCGACGAAGTGAAAACTTTGAAAAACCATATCATCTCGAACTGTCAAAACCCCATTCGCCGATCGGCAATCGGCTCCCGCCTGCTTGCAGTATAATCGGCATCGTGCGCAAAACAAGCCTTTTTCTCCTTCTTTTCGTTTTCTGGCTCACTTCCTGCCGCCTGAATACTCCTCTGCCACCCTTTACCCCTTCGGTGGCACCCTCTCCTACGCCTCTTCTCCCCACGGCAACCCCTGTGCCGGCTGCAGCGCTTGTGAACGGTGAGCCGATCCTGCTGGCCGACTTTCAAGCCGAACTGCAACGTTTCCGCCAGGCACAGGAAGCAGAGGGACGCCCATTCAACGAGGGCGAAGCACGTCAAGTCGTTTTAGATGCGTTGATTAACGAAATGCTCCTGGCTCAGGCCGCACATCAGGCAGGTTTTCAAGCCACAGATGCCCTGGTGCAATCTCGGATCGAGGCTCTGACGGCACAATTGGGAGGGCAAGACGCCATCCTGAACTGGATGAGTACGTACGGATATGACGAAGTTTCCTTCCGTCGTGCCTTACAACGCTCGATCGAGGCGGCCTGGATGCGTGATCAGATCGTTGCGAAGGTGCCTGCGGAGGCCGAGCAGGTACACGCCCAGCAGATTTTGTTCTATAATGAACAAGAGGCTCAATTGGCATGGCAGGCTCTGCAAAATGGCACTGCCTTTGAGGATCTAGCCCGTCAATACGATCCCCTGACGGCAGGAGATCTGGGCTGGTTCCCTCGCGGTTACTTGCTGGAGCCGGTCGTCGAAGAAGCGGCTTTTAACCTGAAGCCCGGAGAATACAGCGGCGTGTTAAAATCTGAAACAGGATTCTACCTCGTTAAGGTTTTGGACCGCGCCTTGCACCCGCTCTCACCGCAAGCACGGCGCCTTCTCCAACAAAAAGCGCTTCAGGAATGGCTTCAACAGCGGCGAGAACAAAGTCAGATCCAGATCATCCCGTGACGCCCCTCCTCGAATCCGTGAGCACAGGAGATACGCAATGAACCTTCCTTCCCTACCTCAGATAAAACTCACCCTGTGGGATATTCTCTCGATCGTGTTTCTGATCCTTTCGCTCTGTGTCGGTACTTATTTTCTGATGGTATTCATCAATCCCCATACCCCATTGAACCCGCTCCCACCGCCCACCAACACCCCTCTCCCCACCCCAACGCCGATCATGCTGAGTCCCACCTGGACCCCCACACCGACCATTGAACCGACACCGACGATCACCCCCCGCCCGACCTTCACACCCATCCCTACTCCGACCTTCTTCTCCTTGCTTCCCCCGACCAACACCCCCCGTCCAACGGCCACGCCAAAAGCGCCTTTCGCCGCAACGGTCACCTATATTGATAGCACCATCATCCATCCGGAGCTGGGATGCAATTGGCTGGGTGTGGGTGGTTCAGTGACGGATAGCAACGGTGCCGATCTGACCGGGATCATCGTGCGCCTGTTGGGCAGCTTCGATGGCCGGAGCGTGGATCAGGCCACCGTCAGTGGGACGGCGCCCCTCTACGGGAGATCGGGGTTTGAATTCACCTTAGGCAGTGTCCCCATCGCCTCTACACGCAAGCTCTTCGTCAAGTTATTCGATCAGGCCGGAGTGCCGCTCTCTGAAGATACTTATATCAACACCTATGCCGATTGCAAACGCAACCTGGTAATGATTCGCTTCAAGAAGGTGCGTTAGTATGTTCCCGGTGAAATGTCATTCCGGTAGCCACTATGCCGAACGTCCGCTTTCGTTTGCCTGGGAGGGCGGCTCATACGAAGTGAAGGTTATTTTGGCTCAATGGCGTTCCCCGGAAGGACGGTTCTTCCGCGTGCGCACATCGGATCAGCACCTGTTCGAGCTGCGCTACGATGAAATTCACGATCTCTGGGAGATCAGGCCACTTTGATGGCATCCCAAACAACGCTTCTCAACTCTGGTTATTTCCAAATCTCTGATGGAGTTGCCATGCAAGAATTTGCCCCTACCCAATATCTCTCGCAACGTGTCGCAAGTCTCAAGCCGAGCGGCATTCGACGCTTCTTTGACATTGCCGCCACGATGAAGGATGTCATCTCCCTGGGCATCGGCGAACCGGATTTCGTCACCCCTCAACCGATCCTGGAGGCCGGCATTCGTTCGCTACAGGCGGGGGAAACACATTACACATCCAACGCGGGGAAGCTCGAACTACGTCAAAAGATCGCCGAAAACCTGCAGCGTCTCTACGGGGTGAAGTATGACCCGGTGAACGAGATCGTGGTCACGGTTGGGGTTTCGGAGGCGCTTTACCTGGCGATGACGGCGATCCTCGATCCGGGCGACGAAGTGATCATCCCCACCCCGTGCTTTGTCTCCTATCAGGCAGAGGTGGTGTTAGCAGGCGGCGTTCCGGTCGAAATCCCCAGCCGCATGGAAGATAATTTCCAGCTCGATCCCGACCGCCTGCGAGCGGCGATCAGTCCACGCACCAAAGCCATCCTGATCGGTTATCCGAACAACCCCACCGGCGCCGTTGCCGAACGCTCCGTTCTACAGGAAGTGGCGCGCATTGCCGAAGAATACGATCTCTTGGTCATTTCGGATGAAATCTACGATCGCCTGGTCTATGATTTCCAGCACGTTTGTTTCCCCTCGTTAGGAGAAGAGGTCAAACGCCGCACCATCCTGCTCGGTGGCTTCTCCAAAGATTACGCCATGACCGGCTGGCGCATTGGCTATGCCGCCGCCCCGGCAGAACTGCTCAAAGGCATGTTGCGCGTGCACCAATACACGATCATGTCCGCGCCGACTACGGCCCAGGATGCCGCCATCGTCGCCCTCACCGAAGGCGAACCGTACGTACAGCAAATGGTCGCCGAGTACAATCGCCGCCGCCGACTGATCGTAGACGGTTTGAACCGCTTGGGCCTGAAAACCTTCGAGCCGCGCGGCGCGTTCTACGCCTTCCCCAACATCACCAGCAGCGGCCTGGATGATGAAACCTTCGCCGAGCGGCTCCTCCAGGAAGAACACGTGGCCGTCGTACCGGGCAACGCCTTCGGAGCCGGCGGGGAGGGTTTTGTGCGCTGTTCCTATGCGACGGCCTACGAGAAAATCGAAGAAGCGCTTTACCGCATCGAGCGCTTCCTGAGCCGTCACGGCAAATAAAGAGTTCGATCGGGAGGGTGCTCTCTCGGCGCAGATCAAGAGCCGAGCTTTTCGATCACCCAGAAATGGGAAAGCCCGAAAATGCGCAAAGGCGTATGCTCCAGCGATTGGAGCAAAAGGCGCAATAGCCGTCCCAAGACCCCAAAGCGGGCGATCAGGTTGTCATAGGCACCGAACAGAATCGTGCGATACACGAAGCGCACCTGCAGGCCCTCGAACAGGGCTTGCAGGTCTTTTTTTGTGTAGACGCGCACGTGCGGCGCCAGTCGATCGCGCCAACGGCGCGGCAGATAATTCACCAGGGGAATATTTCCAAAACGGTACTCCCCGCGCCAATAGATACCGTGCGTCTCAAACGGATAGCCACGATTCGGACAAAAGAGCACCAGACGACCGCCGGGGCGCAATACGCGCACCATCTCACGCACCGCCTGGGCATCATCCTGAACGTGCTCGATCACCTCGTGGCTGAGAATGAGATCGAACGAATCTTGCGGAAAAGGTAAGGCCTCCCCGGCCGCATTGACGATGCGCGCCACTCTCTGACGCGCCTGCGCCGCCCGCTCAAAGTCATATTCCAACCCGATCACTTCTCCCCCGGCGGCAGCCAAACGTTCGGCATACATGCCAATGCCACAACCGTTCTCCAGCACACGGCCGCGAATTCGCCCTTCGGCCGCCCAAAGGATCTTTTCCAATCGCCGTTGCTGACCGGCGCGCCAGACGTACGAGGGTTCGCCAAAACGTGCCGCTTTGTTCAAATCTCGCGTCATGGCCGCAAGTGTACCATATTCCCTACGAGCACGGTGGAGCACAACATTGACGTACTTACCTACTCATGCTATGATGAAAACCATCATTCAACATTCGAGGGAACTTATGAGCACCGAATTTATCTTTCGTCTTCTTGGAATGTTTATTTTCGGCATCAGTGGGGGGTATCTGGGCTGGTACATGGGGATTGTACAACCTTCCCATCTGGGTATCTACGTCGCCGCCTTTGCGTTGATCGGCGCACTCTTTGGCCTGATCATGACCCCCTACTTCACCACCCGACCGATCCAGGCTTTGCGCAGCCTGTTGATGCGCATGACGGCCGAAACCCTGTTTGCCGGCATGCTCGGCCTGATCATCGGCCTATTGATCGCCGCACTGCTCGCCTTTCCGCTCTCCCTCTTGCCTGCACCGTTCGGCCAAATTTTGCCCTTCATCGGGGCGATGTTGTTCAGTTACTTCGGCATCGTGGTCTTCGTCATGCGCCAGGGAGATGTGCTCAGCCTGCTCAGCGCTTTGACCGGACGCGGTGGCGAGGCGGGCGCGTCTTCTTCCTGGACCAATCTGAATCGCACGATCTTGGTGGATACCAGCACAATCATTGACGGGCGGATCGCCGATATTGTGCGCACCGGCTTCTTGCCGGGCACATTGCTCATCCCGCGCTTTGTCCTGCATGAGCTCCAATATATCGCCGATTCTCCGGACGGCTTGCGCCGTCAGCGCGGCAGAAGAGGTATGGAAGTGCTGGCCGAATTGCAAAAGATGCCCAACGTCCTCGTGCGCATCAGCGATATGGACGTAGAGGGAGTGCGCGAGGTGGATAACAAATTGGTCATCCTGGCGCGTCAACTCAAAGCCCCCATCCTGACCAACGATTACAACCTCAACCGCATCGCCGAGCTCCAGGGTGTGACCGTGCTCAACATTAATGAGCTGGCAAATGCCGTGCGTTCGGTGGTCCTCCCCGGCGAAACCCTCACGGTTAACATCATCCAGGAGGGCAAAGAGCCCGGCCAGGGCGTCGGATACATGGACGATGGCACGATGATCGTCATTGAAAACGGCAAGGAATACATCGGCGAATACGTCCCGGTGACCGTGACGAAAGTGTTACAAACAGCCGCCGGCCGCATGGTTTTTGCCCGCGTGGAGGAAGAAAAAAAGGCTCGGCGGTAATTGCCCTTCTCTCAATCTCATGCTATGATCCACCCATCCCGATTGCGGCAGGAGAACATGTTGCGCATTTACAATACCCTCACCCGCCAAAAAGAAGAATTCCAGCCCCTTGAGCCGGGCGTCGTCAAAATGTACGTCTGCGGCCCCACCGTCTATGCCGATGCGCATGTCGGACACGCCATGTCGGCGCTGGTGTTTGATATTGTCCGTCGGTATCTCATCTATAAAGGCTATGAAGTGCGTTTCGTCATGAACTTTACCGACGTGGACGATAAGATCATCCAGCGCGCCCATCAACTTGGGATTGACCCCTTCGATCTGGCCGAACGCTACATCCACCAATTCCAGGAACAACTCCGCGCCCTGAACGTCCTGCCGGCCACCGTCCACCCGCGCGCCACGCAGACCATCCCGCAAATCCAGCAAATGATCCAGGGCCTGATCGAAAAAGGCTACGCCTACGCCCCCGGCAACGGCGATGTCTACTATCGCGTGACGCGCAAACCCGATTACGGCAAGCTCTCCGGACGCAAGCTGGAGGAAATGCAAGCCGGCGCACGCATCGAGGTCGGGGAGCAAAAAGAACATCCCATGGATTTTGCCCTCTGGAAGGCCGCCAAACCCGGCGAACCGGCCTGGGATAGCCCCTGGGGAAAAGGCCGTCCCGGCTGGCATATCGAATGCTCGGCAATGAACCTGGCCTATCTCGGCGAGCAGATCGACATTCACGGCGGCGGCAACGACCTGATCTTCCCGCACCATGAAAACGAAATCGCCCAATCCGAAGCCTACACCGGCAAGCCGTTCGTCCGCTTCTGGATGCACAATGGCATGCTCCAGCTTGGCGGCGAGAAGATGTCCAAATCGTTGGGCAACCTGGTGACGATCGAGGAATTCCTCAAAGAGCACGATGGGGATGTGATGCGAATGATCGTCCTCAACGGAAACTACCGCGCTCCCTTATCGTTCACCCCCGAAACGATCGAAGCGGCCGAAAAGGGGCTAGAGCGTCTGCGCTCCGCTCTTCGACCCGCAGCTGCGTCTGCCGCCGGTTTGGCCGCGGAGGCCGCCGAAGCATTGAACACCCAGGCGGAAGCCACACGGCGCGCCTTTGAAGAGGCCATGGACGATGATTTCAACACCGCGGCCGCCCTTGCGGCGCTGTTTGAGTTGGTGCGCGCCATCAACACCGCCCGCGATCAAGGCGCAACCCAGGCACAACTGCAGCTCGCACAAGATACGCTACGTCAACTGGCCGGCGTGCTCGGCCTGCGCCTGGAAACCAAGAAAGGCGAAAGCGACGCCGCTCCTTTCATCGAACTGCTCATCGAAGTCCGCAGCGAACTGCGCAAGCAGAAGCTCTGGGCGCTCTCCGACCTGATCCGCGACCGTTTGAAGGCACTGGGCATCGTATTAGAAGATACTCGTGATGGTACCACTTGGCGTTGGGAATAGAGATGGCTCACATTTCACGTCGTGATTTCCTGAAATTAGGTCTGGCCGGCCTGGGTTACTTGACCCTGCGCCCGCTGGAACGCTGGATTCCTTCCCCGCAATTCCCGGAAGGTGACCTGTTGGGACGAGTGCTGTATAAAGTCGACGTCAAGGCGGCGCCGCGGGAGGATGCACCCACGGTCAAGGTCCTCTACGAAGACGCTATCGTTCCGTGGCTACGCGAAACCGTCGGGCCGAAGCCGTATTATGTCAATCAGCGTTGGGTGGAAACTCCTGAAGGATATATCTACGCTCCTTATCTCCAGCCGGTACGCAATCAGCCCAATCAGCCACTCACCGCCCTCCCCGAAGGGAAACCCGGCTTCTGGGCCGAAGTCACCGTCCCCTATGTGGACCTCTACCTGGATAACCCACCCCCACGGTCTCCCTGGGCAAAGGATATCATCGAAATTTATCGGCAACTGCCGCGCTTGTACTACAGCCAGGTGGTGTGGATCGATCAGATTCGCGTCAACGAGGCCGGGCAAGTGCTCTATCGCTTCAACGAGGACGACAAGCACGGCTGGGGCTACGGCGATATCTTCTGGGCCGATGGCCGCGCCTTCCGCCCCTTGACCCCTGAAGAAATTGCCCCGATCCATCCCGAAGTGCCGCCGGATGAGAAGAAAATCGTGGTCAATCTTACCTATCAGACTCTCTCCTGTTTTGAAGGCAATCAGGAGGTCTACTTCTGCCGCATTTCCAGCGGTGCCAAATGGGATGCCTACGGCAATCCGGTGGATAAATGGTCCACGCCGGTGGGGCAAAATCAGGCCACCTGGCGCAAATCGATCTCGATCCACATGAGCGGCGGCACCACCGGTGCCGGCTATGACACTCCAGCTGTATCCTGGGCTGTCTTTTTCAACGGAAGCGGTATTGCCATCCACGCCGCTTTCTGGCATAATGATTTTGGCACTCCGCGCTCGCATGGTTGCGTGAATGCCCGTCCGGAGGATGCGAAATGGATCTTCCGCTGGACGACCCCCTATCTCTCGCTCGAGCAAAATGATGCCCAGCTCACCTGGCCCGATCACGGCACGCTGGTGAGCGTGATCGAGCGTCAATTTTGAGGAGAAAACTTTGTATGGAAGTGACCGGAGCACTTGCTTTTCTGGCCGGCCTGGCCTCCTTTCTCTCGCCTTGTGTCTTCTCGCTGGTGCCGGTATACGTTGGCTACCTAGGAGGTCAAGCAGCCGGTGCTGCTCAAGGCGAAAATCCCCGTTGGACAACATTCACCCATGGGGTCGCCTTTATTTTGGGCTTTAGCTTCATCTTCATCACTCTAGGGGCCACTGCCTCGCTGGCCGGCCGCCTGCTCTATGACCTGCGTTTCTACCTGGCACGCATCGGCGGCATCATCGTCATCCTCTTCGGCATCCACATGACCGGCCTGTGGCGCATCCCGTTCCTGGAATACGATCTGCGCGTGCACAATCAACCGCAACGCCGCCTGGGCTATCTCTCTTCCTTCCTGATGGGCATTTTCTTCTCCGCCGGCTGGTCACCTTGCGTGGGTCCGGTATTGGGCGCCATTCTGACCTTGGCAATGAACGGCGGAGACCTGCGCTTGGGAACGTTTTTGCTTTCTGCCTATTCGGCCGGCCTGGCCATTCCCTTCCTGCTGGCCGCCCTGAGCATCGGTTGGGTCACCACGCTCTTGCGCCGCTATGCCCGAATGATGCGCTACGTCGAACTCGGCATGGGCGTGCTCCTCATCATTGTCGGTGCCATGCTCTTCGCCGGCGTCTTTGAAACGCTGGCTCGTTTCGGCTTCTTCGTCGACTTTGGACTTTAGGAATTCCTATCCAATCCTCTTCGCAAGCACTTCAGCAGGAACAACCGGCCTGTGGAGGAAGCCATCATAAAATCCCTTCAGGAGGTATTCAAATGGCACTGGTCAAAGATCTACTCCAAACTCGACCTCAGCGTCCTGTCACCGTTTCGGCTGACGATACGGTATTGCGCGCGCTGCAGGTGATGGCCGAGGCAAATATCGGCGCTGTGCTGGTGACAGAAGGTGGGAAGGTGCTGGGCATTTTCACCGAACGCGACTACGCCCGTAAAGGGGAACTCGCCGGACGCAAAGCCGCCGAAACGCCGATCCGAGACGTGATGACCTCCCCGATCCTCACCGTAACGCCACAGACAACGGTGGATGAGTGCCTGGCACTCATGCAGAAACATCACATTCGCCACCTGCCGGTGGTGAGCGCCGATCGGGTGATCGATATTCTCTCAATCCGTGATGTGATGGAAGTCGTTCTCAAAGAGCGTGAGAGCCTTATCACCGGTCTAGAAAACTACATCATGGGTAGCAGCTTCCAGATGTAGCAAAGGCAATCGAACGCATGTTTACCGTTATCCTTTATACCCATACAGGATGCCTTCCTTGTGAGGAAGTACGCCGCCAATTACAGGAACTACAAACCGAATATCCCCATCGCCTACTGGAGATCGACGTTACCCGCGACCGGTCCTTCGAGGAGTTGAAGGATCGACTGCCGATCCTCGAGATCGGAGCGTATCGCCTACAGGCACCGTTTACTGCGGAGACTCTGCGCATCACCCTGCAGGCGGCGCAAACGAAGACGTTGACCGGTGGCCCTAAACCTGAAGTCACTGCCGCCGATCGCCTGCTCTTCTGGTTCTCTCGACACTATCTGCTCGTTCTGAATCTGATCCTGGCGCTGTACGTCGGCCTGCCGTTCCTGGCCCCGGCGCTGATGAAAGCCGGTGCGACCGGCCCGGCACGTCTGATCTATACGCTTTACGGTCCCTTCTGTCATCAGCTAGGTTTTCGCTCCTGGTTCCTGTTCGGTGAACAGGCCTACTACCCGCTGGAAGCGGCGCATATTCCCGGTGTAAAGACCTTCGAGAGCATCACCGGTCTATCCGAGGTGACCAATCCGCTGAGCCCCGAACGGCTGGCGGCGCGCGCCTTCGTGGGAAATGAAGAGGTGGGTTACAAAGTGGCACTTTGTGAACGCGATATAGCCATCTACGGCTCGATGCTCCTCTTCGGATTGCTCTTCGCTTTCCTGCGCCGTCGGCTGGTCACGCTCTCGCCGCTTCTCTGGATTCTGATCGGTTTGTTGCCGATCGGCCTGGATGGGTTTTCGCAGCTCTTCAGCCAATTCAACCTGCCCTGGCTGGCCTTGCTCCCTTACCGTGAGAGCACGCCTTTCCTGCGCACCCTGACCGGTTTCCTCTTCGGCTTCTCAACCGCCTGGCTAATCTTCCCATCGCTCGAGGCCTCGATGCTGGAAACGCAGCGATTGTTCGTGCGAAAATTTGCGTTGGCCGGTGGAGATTGATATGCCGTTCGTCGAACATCAGGGATTGCACTACTTCACCTTTGAGAGTTTTCCCTCCGGCCTGATCCACGGCATCTTGACCCGCAAAGGAGGAGTCAGCCCGGAGCCTTGGGCCTCGCTCAACCTGGGCGGGACGGTAGGCGATGATCCGCAACGGGTGCGCGAAAACCGTCTACGGGCATTAGAAGCCTTAGGGCGCTCGCCGGATTCGGTCTTCGACGCCTGGCAGGTGCACGGGACCGGCGTCTTCCGCGCCGACGCTCCCCGACCTGCCGATATGCCCCATCCCAAAGCCGATATCCTGCTCACCGATCGCCCCCAGGTCACGCTCCTGATGCGCTTCGCCGATTGCGTGCCGATCTTCCTCGTGGATCGGCGGCACGGAGCGATCGCCCTGATCCATGCCGGCTGGAAGGGGACGGTCGAAGGAGCGGCGCGGGTAGCCGTTCAGGCCATGCAGGCACACTATGGCACCCGCCCTCAAGATGTTCTTGCTGGCATCGGGCCTTCCATCGGCCCCGATCACTACGAAGTGGGTGCCGATGTGATCGAGCAGGTGCGAAAAAACTTCGGCCGAGAAGCTGACCGCCTGCTGATCCCTCACAATGGGAGCATCCACTTCGATTTATGGGAGGCCAATCGGCTGCTCCTGGAATCGGTCGGCGTCGAACAGATCGAAATCGCCGGGCTGTGTACCGCCTGCGATCTGGAGCACTGGTATTCCCATCGCGCCGAAAAGGGCCGCACCGGACGCTTCGGGGCGATCTTCGCGATAGAATAAAGTCATGTCCGTCGAGCTGATCCGTGAACGTTACCTGCAAACCCTGGAACGAATCGCAAAAGCGGCACGCCGCGCCGGGCGCGATCCCGATCAGGTGCAATTAATTGTCGTCACCAAAGCACAGCCCCTCGAGGTGGTCCAAGCGGCCATTCAGGCTGGGGCACGCTATCTGGGTGAGAACTACCCGGAAGAAGGTGCAATGAAAATTCAATCCCTGGCCGAAGCAAAACAGGTAGAATGGCATATGATCGGGCATTTACAGCGGCGCAAAGCCGATCTGGTAATCCGGCACTTTGACTTTTTCCATGCCCTGGATAGCCTGCGCCTGGCACAGCGCCTGAGCCGCCTGGCCCAGGAAGCCGGTCGCTCCCTGCCGACCCTGCTGGAATTCAACCTCGGCGGCGAGGAGAGCAAATTCGGCTGGCCGGCCTGGGATGAAGCCGCCTGGCCGACGCTCTGGCCGGAGATCGAAGCCGTGCTTTCCCTGCCCGGCCTGAACGTGCAAGGGGTGATGGCCATGCCACCGCTGGCAGAAAATCCCGAAAACTCTCGCCCCTACTTCCGCCAATTGCGGCGCTTACAGGAAACCCTGGCAAAGCGCTTTCCGCAGGTGGAATGGAAGCATCTTTCTATGGGCACCAGCGCTGATTACGAAGTGGCCGTAGAAGAAGGAGCGACCATGGTGCGCGTTGGACAGGCTATTCTAGGACCGCGCCCTACCAAATAGGAGAGTAGATGTTCGCCCTTGCCCAACTGATCGACTTCATCGCCCGTTTGCTGATCTTGATCGTAGTCATCGATGCGGTGCTTTCGTTCTTCATGCCGCCCTATCATCCGATCCGAACGGCATTGGGACGCATTGTCAACCCGATGCTGGAACCAATCCGCCGCGTGGTGCCACCACTCGGAATGTTCGACATCAGCCCGCTGATCCTGATCCTTTTGATTCAATTTCTCTCCCGCGTTCTCATTTCATTACTTGTGAGGTAGTATGCCGAAACGCTCCTTCCGCCTCCATGATGGGCAACATGGTTCGGCACTGGCCATTCGGGTGACGCCGAAGGCCAGCCGTAATGCCATCGTCGGCGTGCTAGATGATGGCACGATCAAGGTCCACCTAACCGCTCCGCCGGTGGAAGGCGAGGCCAACCAGGCCTTGCTGGATTTCCTGGCCGAAGTGCTGGACGTGCCGAAATCCCGCCTGGAGATCGTCGCCGGGCACAACGGACGGGATAAGCTGATCTCTGTATTAGATATGGATGCCCAGACGGTACACAAACGCATCCTCGCTCATTTGAGCGATTAGCTCGGTTGTTTTCTGCACGCCAAATGCGAGGCAAGAGGGACCTCTTTTATCGAACCCCGTCAGACCTCGCACTCATCCGAATCTGCGCCACGGATAGCCCTGAAAGGCATCCGATGGATGCTGTAACGTGGAAAGTCATCCCGAAAGAATCATTTCCGGACTCTACCAGTTTTGGAGGGTACCATGTCAACACAACCAGTTACACCTGAAAACACAGGGGGACGCAAAAAGGTCAGTGTGCTCACGCTGCGCCAGAAGAAAGAGCGCGGCGAGCCGATCACCATGCTCACCGCCTATGACTACCCAACAGCATTATTGATGGATCGTGCCGGGGTGGATGCCATCCTGGTCGGCGATTCGCTGGGAATGGTCGTACTAGGCTATGAGAACACCCTGCCGGTGACAATGGATGAGATGATCCATCACTGTAAAGCGGTGGCGCGTGGGGCACGATATGCCCTGCTGATCGGCGATATGCCCTTTCTCTCCTATCAGGTTTCGGTGAGCGAAGCCGTGCGCAACGCCGGGCGCTTCCTGCAGGAAGGTGGAATGGATGCGGTGAAGCTCGAAGGCGGGCGCGAGCGCCTGGATGCCATCCGCGCCATTGTGCAGGCCGGTATCCCGGTGATGGGGCATCTCGGCCTGACACCACAATCGGTGCATCAGTTGGGCGGTTTCCGTCCCCAGGGTCGCACGGCACGCGCCGCCCAGCGCTTGCTGGAGGATGCGCTGTTGCTTGAGGAGGCCGGCTGCTTCAGTATCGTGCTGGAATCGGTGCCGGCACGGCTGGCGACTTTGATCTCCCGGCGCTTGAGCATCCCCACCATCGGGATCGGCGCCGGCGCCGGCTGTGACGGTCAGGTGCTGGTGACCCACGATATGCTCGGCCTGTTCGAGCGCTTCACGCCGCGCTTTGTCAAACGGTATGCGCTGCTCCATGCCGAGATCGAGCGTGCCTTCCGCGCCTATATCGAGGATGTGGAGGCGCGCCGCTTCCCCGCCGAAGAGCACACCGTCGAAATGGCCGAAGAGGAGTGGGCCGAGCTGCTACGTTCCTTGGGCGAAACAGCAACTCCTTAAGCCATGGGCGAGAAAGAACCGATCCTGATCGTGGGCAGCGGCGCGTTGGCGCTGCTCTTCGGGGCTGGGTTGGCCTCGGCCGGCTATCGGGTGACCCTCTTGGGCAGCTGGCGCCAAGGCATCGAAGCAGTTCGGGCGCGCGGCATTTGCCTAAGGTCCGAAAAGACGTGCCGCACACTGCCTGCCGAGGCCGTGACCACGCCCGAGACGGTGCGCGGCGTCCGTTGGGCGCTGGTGTTGGTCAAATCTTGGCAAACTTCTCGCGCAGCGCAACAATTGCGAGAATGCCTGGCCGAAGATGGGCTGGCGCTCACTTTGCAGAACGGTCTGGGAAATCGTGAAATGCTGGAAGAGGCGCTGGGAAGCGATCGGGTGCTGCAAGGGGTGACGACCTACGGCGCAACCCTGCTCGGACCCGGAGAAGTGCGCCTGGGTGGGGTGGGAAAGGTGCTTCTGCAGGCCGATCCGCGCGCTGCGATCTTTCATCGGGCACTGCAAGAGGCCGGTTTTGAAGTGGAGGAGACCCACTCATTGGAATCGGCGATCTGGGGCAAGTTGGTGATCAATTCGGCCATCAATCCCCTAACGGCCTTGCTCAACGTGCCGAACGGGGAACTTCTGGAACGTCCTACAGCCCGTGCCCTGATGGGCGAGATTGCCGAAGAGACGGCCTCCGTGGCACGAGCACAGGGAATTTCCCTCCCCTTTGAAAGCGCCCGCCTGGCCGCGGAGGCCGTGGCACGTCAGACGGCAGCAAACCTTTCCTCGATGCTCCAGGATGTGCGGCGCGGCGCTCCGACCGAGATCGATGCTATCTGCGGCGCCATCGCCCAAAAGGCGCAGGAGCTGACGCTGAACGCGCCGCTCAACCGCTGCATGTGGCAGCTCGTGCGCGCACTCAAGAGCCCCCCTCACCCTTCTCCTCATAGCGAACCACCACAATTTGCGCTACAATAAGCCCATGCTTGCCCCCAGTTCGCTGGTTCTGGTCGGTTTGCTTCCCCAACCGCGCGACCTGGAGATCGCCCGCCTTTTGGGTTGGTATCGTATCCCGCTGCGCACGGCGCCCAAAGTGATCGCCGTGGACTACCTGGCCTTCTACCAGCCGGCCTCTTTCGGTGACCACGGAGGCCAAATCGAATACATCGCCGAAGTCCGGGGCCACGAATTGACCCGGCGCGCCGAGCTCCTGCGCGATGAACCCGATCACCCCCGCGCCCACGAAGAATACTACAAAATCCAGATCGGCCCCCTGGAGCGGCTCCCGCACCCCATCCGCGCCGAAAAATGGCGGCGCATCACCTTTCTCTATACCACCGGCGCCTATCTACTCCAAGCGCGCACCCTGCACGATCTGGTCGTCCACAGCGAAGAACGCGCCACGCTCTGGCGCTCACTGCGGGAGCGTGCCGAAGCCGCCCAGAACTATCACACCGAACTGCCCCCACCCGACCTGCCGGCCGAGGTCCTGATCGCCCTCCTGGGCATCCGTGAACTGCAAAGCGACCATGCCGGCACACCCTGATCCCTCGGAGACCCTATGAGCAATCGTTCCCTGATCCCTTATCGCCGCGGCGTCGTCCGCGATCTGCTATTACAGATCAAGCTCATCCTGCGCCTGATGGCCGATCGGCGCGTCAACCCCTTTCTCAAGCTCCTCCCCATCGCCTCGCTCGCCTACTTGTTCTGGCCTTTCGATCCCGTGCCCATCTACATCCCCCTCATCGGCGCCGTGGATGATGCTGCCGTCATCTGGTTGGGCACCTCGCTTTTCATCGAGCTCTGCCCCACCGAAGTGGTACAGGAGCACCTGCAACACATTACCAGCAACCTCGATCTCATCGGCGAAGGCGAAGTAATTGAAGGAGAAGTAAAAGAGGAGAAAGACGCATGAGACCGCCGCTTCCTGCCCTCCTGATCGTCATCCTGTTCCTGAGCGCCTGTGCCCCCCGCATCATCCCGCTTCCGCCGCCCATCCCGACCCTGAGCCCGACCCCGGTTTCCCCGATCTCCGAAGCCCCCGTAGCGACTCTCCCCGCCCCGTCCTCATCCCCCGCGCCTTCGACGGACACTCCCTCTCCTTCGGCTACGGTCACAAGTTCGACGAACGTCGCCACCTTTCCTGACCCGCGTGCCTATACCTGGGTGCCGATCGTCGAAGGTCTCGACCGTCCGGTCGATATTCAGACGCCACCAGGAGATGAGCGCCTTTTCATCGTAGAGCAGGATGGTCGCATCCGCCTGGTGCAAAGCGGGCAGCTCCTGCCCCTACCGTTCCTGGATATTACCGATCGCGTCGGCACACAGGGCAACGAACAGGGGCTGTTAGGCCTCGCCTTTCACCCGCGCTTTGCGGAAAACGGTTACTTTTACGTCAACTACACCGATCGCCAGGGTAACACCGTCATTGCCCGTTTTCAGGCCGAGCCGGGAGCCTCCCAGGTCGCCACGACCACCGAAAAGCGCCTACTGTACATTCCTCAACCTTATCGGAATCACAACGGCGGTGGAATGGCTTTTGGCCCGGATGGTTATCTCTATCTGGGTCTAGGCGATGGTGGCTCTGCCGGCGATCCGCAAAACAACGCCCAAAATCCACGCTCGCTGCTCGGCAAGTTACTCCGCATTGACGTGGATGGTGGCGACCCCTATGCCATTCCATCGGATAATCCCTTTGGAAACGAAGTTTGGGCCTATGGCCTGCGCAATCCCTGGCGCTTCGCCTTCGACCGCAACGGCGATCTCTACATCGCCGATGTCGGTCAAAACAAGTGGGAAGAAGTGAATTTTCTCCCTGCTGGTGCAGCGCCGGGCGCCAATTTCGGCTGGCGATTGTGGGAAGGGAATCATCCCTATGAATCCAACCCTCCTGCCGAAGGCTATCTCTTTCCCATCGCCGAATACGGGCACGATCAGGGATGCTCGGTCACCGGTGGTGTCGTCTACCGTGGCGGCATGCCGGAATGGCAGGGGATTTATCTCTTCGGCGATTACTGTAGCGGTCGCATTTGGGGATTGCTGCGCACGGCCGAGGGATGGCAAATGCAGGCTCTGTTCGAGACGCGCGCCAACATCAGCACCTTCGGTCAGGATGCGAATGGCGAAGTCTATTTCGCCCACCACGGCGGGAGCATCTATCGCCTCCAACGCCGCTGAGCATTTCATTCCGCCGCTGCCCCTCTCCCGCTCGGACGCCTTTTGCCAACCGGCCCGCCCCTCACCGTAAAGGTCGGCTTCGAGGGCCAACAGCCCACCAAAGGGCTGTTCCACGCTCCACCGCCCACCGTCTACGGTCCACGGTCCCCCGTCCCCGTCCCCCGTCCACGACCCCTATTGACATCCACGCGCTTTTTTGCTACACTACAGGTAAACTTGTCAGACAAATTTTGCCTATGAGCACCCTCCTCGTCAAAAGCGCCTATCTTGTCACTATGGATGACCGGCAGCGGGAAATTCCGCAAGGTGGCCTGTTCATCCGGGATGGTTTCATCGAGCAAGTTGGACCCCTTGACTCGCTGCCACAAGAAGCCGATGAAGTGCTCGACCTGCGAGATCACATCGTCCTACCGGGGCTGATCAACACCCACCATCATTTCTACCAGACCCTGACCCGCGCCGTCCCGGCGGCACAGGATGCCAACCTTTTCAATTGGCTGAAGACCCTCTACCCGATCTGGGCGCGCCTGCAGCCGGAAGATATCTTCCTCTCCACCCAAACAGCCCTGGTGGAGCTGGCGCTTTCGGGCTGCACCACCGCTTCCGATCATCTCTACCTCTTCCCCAACGGCTCGAAGCTCGATGATGAGATCGCCGCCGCCCGTCAAGTAGGGGTGCGCCTGCACGCCTCGCGCGGCTCGATGTCGTTGGGGGAATCGAAAGGCGGCCTGCCACCGGATTCGGTCGTTGAAGAAGAGGAAGCCATCCTCAAGGATTCGCAGCGGTTGATCCAGCAATATCACGAGAGCCGGCCGGGAGCGATGATCCAGATCGTGTTAGCGCCATGTTCGCCTTTCAGCGTCACGCCGGACCTGATGCGCGAATCGGCGGCGCTGGCACGCGAATACGGCGTCCATCTGCACACCCACTTGGCCGAGACGGAGGACGAGGAACAATTTTGTTTGCAGAAGTTTGGTCATCGTCCGGTGGGTTATATGCAGGAACTCGGCTGGGTGGGGGAGGATGTGTGGTTCGCCCATGCGGTGTGGGTCAATCAGGAGGAAATCGGCGTTTTTGCCCGTCACGGTTGTGGCGTAGCCCATTGCCCGACCTCGAATATGCGCTTGGCATCGGGCATCGCGCCGATCAAAGAGTACCTGGCCGCAGGCGTGAAGGTGGGGTTAGGCGTGGATGGCTCCGCTTCCAACGATGGATCTCACCTGCTTGCCGAAGTGCGCCAGGCTATGCTTCTGGCCCGTGTGCGCGAAGGGATCAGCGGCTTTTCGCTCTCCAACGATCCCTCGCGCAAATTGCTCACGGCGCGACAGGCGCTCTGGCTGGGCACGCGCGGCGGCGCAGCGGTGCTGGGGCGATCCGATCTCGGCTCCCTGGAGCCCGGAAAATGTGCCGATTTCTTTGCCATTCGTCTGGATCACCTGGAATATGCCGGCGCGCTCCACGACCCGGTGGCGGCGGTGGTCTTCTGTCAACCCCGGCGCGTGGATTACACCGTGGTCGGTGGGCGCGTGATCGTGCGGGAAGGGCAGGTTGTCACGGTGGATGAAGCCCGATTGATCGAGCAACACAACCGTGCGGCCAAACGATTGATTTCCTGATTCCTGGAGATGTCCCATGTTCAATCCTTCTCTCGCTTTCCCCGCTTTCATCCTGGCCCTGCTACTGGCGGTGATCGGCCTCTGGCGCAAGAACTTCTGGTTCATCCTGGTTGCAGTCTTTCTCAGCATCCCGATCAGCTTCTACTTGCAGACGAATTCCGATCTCCGTCAGTTGGCATGGTTAATCCCCCTCTCGCTCTTTCTGAGCGCCTATAGCGTGAAGACGGGCAGAAACCGACTCGGATTGGTGCTATTTCTGCCCAGCGTACTATTCGCCATCATGCTTCTGGTGGCCGTAATTGCTTGGCTCAACATTCGAGGATAGAGACCTCGGGAAGGAGTTCTCATGTCCGTAAAACAAATGCGCTCTCTGATTAACGTGGCCATGGGGCGCGAAGCGGCGGATACCGTGATTCGCAAAGGAATCTGGGTCTGCGTTCAGTCCGGGGAATTCATCCCGGAAACCGATATTGCCATCAAAGAGGGGCGCATTGCCTATGTGGGACCGGATGCTTCCCATACCATCGGCTCCGATACGCAGGTGATCGAAGCCAAAGGGCATTATCTCACCCCCGGCCTGCTGGATGGGCACATGCACGTCGAATCCGGCATGCTCACGGTGACCGAGTTCGTGCGCGCCGTGGCCCCGCATGGCACCACCGGCATGTTCATCGATCCACACGAGATCGCCAACGTCTTCGGCCTGAAGGGCGTGAAGCTGATGGTGGATGAGGCCCAACAGCAACCCATTCACGTCTGGGTGCAGATGCCTTCCTGTGTGCCTTCTGCACCGGGGCTGGAGACACCCGGCGCCAGCATCGGGCCGGAAGAAGTCGCCGAGGCCATGCGCTGGCCCGGCATCATCGGCCTGGGGGAGATGATGAACTTCCCCGGTGTCTTCAACGCCGATGAGAAAATGCTTGCCGAGATGGCCGAAACTCGCCAGGCCGGCAAGGTGATCGGCGGTCACTATGCCAGCCCGGACCTAGGTCTGCCTTTCCACGGCTACGTGGCCGGCGGTCCGGAAGACGATCACGAGGGCACGCGGCTGGAGGATGCCGTAGCCCGCGTCCGTCAGGGCATGAAGGCGATGCTGCGCTACGGTTCGGCCTGGCACGATGTAGCGGCGCAGATCAAGGCCGTTACGCAGCTCGGCCTCGATCCCCGTCATTTCATCCTTTGCACCGACGATTCCCATGCCGAGACCCTCGTCGAGGACGGGCACATGGACCGCGTGCTGCGCCATGCGATCTCCGAAGGCCTGCCACCGATGATCGCGTTGCAGATGGCGACCCTGAACACCGCCGAGCACTTCGGCGTGGCGCGCGAAGTGGGGCTGATCGCGCCCGGTCGCTGGGCGGATATCCTGATCGTGCCCGACCTGAACGATTTCCGCCCGCGCTTGGTGATGGCACGCGGCCGCGTCATTGCAGAGGAAGGGGAATGGCGCGTCGATCTCCCCTCCATCACCTATCCGGAATGGGTGACGCACTCCGTCAACCTGAAACGCCCGCTCACCGCCGCCGATTTCATTCTCCAGGTACCGCCCGGTAGCAACGGACGCGTGCGCGCCAACGTCATCGGCGTGATCGAAAATCAAGCCCCTACCCGCCACCTACGCTTTGAGATCAGCCCGGATCACGGCATGGTGCATGCCGATCTCGGCCGTGACCTGGCCAAAGTTGCCCTGGTGGAGCGTCACCGCGGTCTTGGCGAAGTGACGGTTGGTCTGGTGACCGGCTTCGGCTTCACCGAGCGCTGTGCCATCGCTTCTACCGTGGCACATGATAGCCATCACATGATCGTGGTCGGCACCGATGAGGGTATGATGGCACAGGCCGCCAACCGTTTGGCCGAAATCGGCGGTGGGCAGGTGGTGATCAAAGATGGTGAAGTGATCGGACAGGTGGAGTTGCCCATCGCCGGGCTGATGTCCACCGAACGCGCCGAAGTGGTGGCGCGCAAAGCGGCCACCGTCTTGGAAGGCTTTCGCGCCTGTGGCTGCCGCCTGAACAACCCGAACATGCAGCTCAGCCTGCTGGCGCTGGTTGTCATTCCGGAACTGCGCATTTCGGATAAGGGCCTGGTGGATGTCACCCGCTTTGAGTTCGTACCGGTGTTGGAGCTACTATGACCCGCGCCTCTTCTCGTCTTCTCCAAGAGCGCCTGGCCGCTCTGATCGCCGAAACCCCGGCCGGAAAGCGCCTCCCCTCCGAACCGGAACTGGCACGGCAGCTTGGCGTTTCACGCGCCACCCTGCGCGAGGCCATGCGTGCCTTTGAAGTGCAAGGACTGATCCATCGTCGCCAGGGATCGGGGACATTTGTCTCGGCACGCGCTCCGATCTTGGAGGCGGGCCTGGAAGTGCTGGAAAGCCTGGAAAAGACCGCCCGGCGCTTCGGGCTGCAGATCCAGGTGCGTAACCTAGAGATCGAACGCATCCTTGCTGATGACACTGCGCGCCAGATGCTCAGTCTCCCGGCCAATGCCGAAGTGACGCGCGTCCGACGCGTGATCTGGATCGCCGATCACCCGGTGGCCTATCTCGTGGATACCCTGCCGCTGGACGTGCTCCGACCGGAAGATTTCCCCGAAACATTCGGCGGCTCGGTGCTCGACTTTTTGCTGGAGCGCGGAGAAGAATTGGCCGTTTCCAAAGCCTCGATCAGCGCCACGCTGGCAGACGCAGAGATCGCCCGCGTGCTCCGCATTCAGCGCCATGACGTGCTCCTTCTCTTCACCTCCCAGCTCTTCCGCCAGGATGGGCGCGTGATCGATTATTCCATCAGCGCCTTTATCCCTGGCTACTTCCACTTCCACATTCTGCGTCGCATCGCGAAAAGCGAATAATTCCACATTTACAAAGAGGTTCGTAATGCAAGACAAAGTACAAGCAATTCAATCCCGTGTTCAATCCCAACGTGAAGAGATCATCCGTTTCTTCCGCGAGATCGTCGCCATTCCCTCGATGGATTCGCAAATCCGCGAGGTGGGCGAGCGCATCGGCCAGGAAATGCGCAAACTGGGCTTCGATGAAGTGCGCTTCGATAAGATGGGCAACATCCTAGGGCGCATCGGCTCCGGCCCGCGCATCCTGGTCTACGACTCGCACATTGATACCGTCGGCATCGGCGACCCCAAGTCCTGGCCCTGGGACCCGTTCGAGGGCAAGGTGGAAAACGGCATCCTCTACGCTCGCGGCGCCTGCGATGAAAAAGGTTCCACCCCCGGCATGGTCTATGGTCTGGCGATCGCCCGCGATCTGGGATTGCTGGATGGCTGGACAGTGTACTACTTCGGCAATATGGAAGAATGGTGCGATGGCATCGCCCCAAACGCCTTCGTCGAAGTGGACCCGAAAGTGCGCCCGGATTTCGTCGTCATCGGCGAGCCGACACGTATGCAGGTCTACCGCGGTCACAAAGGGCGGGTGGAGCTGAAAGTCACCGCTAGCGGCCGTTCAGCCCATGCTGCTTCCCACTATCTGGGTGATAATGCCCTCTACAAAATGCTCCCTGTGATTGCCGGCATTCGTGACCTGGATGCGCACCTGCCCTCCCACGAATTTCTGGGGAAAGCCACCATCGTCGTCACCGACGCTAAGATCAGCACGGCCTCGATCAACGCCGTGCCGGATAGTTTCACCATCTTCATCGACCGTCGTCTGACCTTTGGCGAGACGAAAGAAGAGGCCATTCAGCAGGTGCGCGATCTCATCCCCGGTTACCTGCGCGATCAGATCAAAGTGGAAGAGCTGTTCTACGATACCCCTTCCTACACTGGCTTCGTCTTTCCTGTGGATAAATACTACCCGGCCTGGGCGCTCGAAGAATCGCATCCGCTGGTACAGGCTGGCCAGGAAACCATTCGTCGCCTTTGGAAAGTAGAGCGCCCGACCGGCAAATGGAATTTCTCCACGAATGGCACCTATTGGGCCGGCAAGGCCGGCATCCCATCCATCGGATTCGGGCCGGGAAACGAAGAATTTGCCCATACGCTCCACGAACAGATCCCGCTTGACGAGGTGGTCGCCGCCACCGAATTCTATGCCCTGTTCCCGGCGGTGCTGCGCGAACGCTACTCGCATCAGCCTTGACCTTCGGCTACCGCCGCGCCCCGAAGCTTTTTCGTCACCGCACCTTAACAAACCGAAGCAACGATACCGTTTGGAAACATTCCCCATGAGCTGGCGAAGTCCTTCCGGAAGAAATTCCGACCGATCAGCTCCACGAAATGCTCACTTGGCTTTCCCAAGCCGCTATTGACCTGGAAGATATCCTCGTCATCCTCACCTCAAGCTGTCAGGATTTGCCACCCCACTATTTGGCCGATCGAGTTAGTAACAGACGGTGGATCGTTCTTCGGTACCTTATGACAACTACCGCCGGTCTCAGACCGGCATCAACTTTCATTCTCAAGGAGGTTCCTATGCAGACCTATCTTCGCGGTCGCGATCTGATCGGCGACCTGGATTTCAGCAAAGAAGAAGTCGAAACCGTACTCGATGTGGCCTTTGACCTCAAGCGCAAACGCGCTCTGGGAGAACCTCATCCCTACCTGCGGGATAAGGTTTTGGCCATGCTTTTCTTCTATTCCAGCACCCGCACGCGCGGCTCGTTTGAGGCCGGCATGGCGCAGCTCGGTGGTCACGCCGCCTTTATCGAAAGCAAAACCACCCAAATTGCCCACGGCGATACCGCCAAAGAGATCGGCGAGATTTACGGCCGCTATTTCGATGGCATTGCCATCCGTCACGTAGAATGGGGAACAGGGAATCGCTATATCAACGAAGTGGCTCAATACAGCCGCGTGCCGGTGCTGAACATGCAATGTGAAATCTACCACCCCTTCCAAATCCTGGCCGACCTGATGACCATCATCGAAAAGAAAGGGCGCGATTTGCGCCGCAAGAAGCTGGTCGTCTCCTGGGCCTATGCTGCCTCGTACTTGAAGCCGATTTCCGTGCCTCAATCGTTGATCCTGCAAATGCCGCGCTTCGGCATGGATATTACCCTGGCGTACCCGCCGGAATTCCCCCTCATGCCCGATATCGTCGAGCAGGCACGGGAACAAGCCCGTAAATACGGTACCGCTTTTGAGATCATCGCCGATCCCAACGGGATGGAGGAAGCCTGCAAAGATGCCGACGTGATCTACGCCAAATCCTGGGGCCCCCTGCTCACCACCACCGACCCGGAAGAGGGCAAGCGCCTGCAGGATCAGTATAAACACTGGATCATGGATGCCGCCAAACTGCGCGTGGCCAAAGAAGATGCCATCTACATGCACCCGCTGCCGGCCGATCGCAACATCGAGGTCACCGATGAAGTGATCGATGGTCCTCATTCGGTCGTTTACGATCAGGCCGAGAACCGTCTGCACGTTCAGAAAGCCGTCATGGCGCTGACCATGGCCTAAGGAGGCAAAATGGGAAAACTGGCCGTCATTGCCATCGGTGGGAATTCGCTCATCAAGGACGAGGCGCATAAAACCGTCGAAGATCAATACGAGGCCGCCCGTGAGACCTGTTATTACATCGCCGAAATGATCGAGCAAGGCTGGGATGTGGCGATCGGGCACGGCAACGGACCGCAGGTCGGTTTTATCCTGCGCCGTTCCGAGATCGCCCACAAGGTGGAGGGGATGCACGAGGTGCCGCTGGATGTTTGCGGTGCAGATACCCAGGGCGCGATCGGCTATGCTTTACAGCAAAACCTGCAAAACGAGCTCTATCGCCGTGGCATTCGTCGTCCCGTCGCTACTGTGGTCACGCAGGTGCTGGTCGATCGAAACGATCCCGCCTTCCAGAATCCCACCAAACCGATCGGTGGATTCATGACGGAAGAGGAAGCCCGCCGCCGTCAACAGGAACAGGGCTGGACGGTGGTTGAAGATGCCGGCCGCGGCTGGCGCCGGGTGGTTCCTTCCCCTTTGCCCAAAGAGATCATCGAGCTGGACGTGATCAAAACCCTGCTCCAAGCCGGCGTGATCACCATCGCTGTCGGCGGTGGCGGCATCCCGGTGATCGATACCGGCAACCGTCAGCTGCGTGGCATCGCCGCAGTGATCGATAAGGACTATGCCGCCAGCCTGCTGGCACGCGCCATCGGCGCCGATCTCTTTCTCATCTCCACGGCGGTCGAAAAAGTGGCGCTGAATTTCGGTAAACCCAACCAGCGCTGGGTGGATCAGATGACGCTGGCCGAAGCCAAACAGTACCTAGCCGAAGGGGTGCATTTTGCCAAAGGCTCCATGGCACCCAAAATCCAGGCCATCATCTGGTTCCTGGAGGCCAACCCGAACGGCAAGGCGCTGATCACCAACCCGGAAAACATCGGCCGTGCCCTACGCGGCGAAACTGGTACCTGGATCGTACCCTAAGCAGATTCTCCAAACAGCATAGGGGATACCTGCCGGAAGATCGGGGATCACCCATCATCCCGGCCGGTATCCCCTGCATCTTCTCCTAGTCTTCGGCACACCCTCGCTCCGCCACTCGTCCGATCGGGAACAAAGCCCTTCGATCAATCACCCGATCCCCGACCACCCGACTAACCGACCCTCCGACCAACCGACCACAAGACCACCCGACCACTTGACTAAAAACTATGCGACCATCCAACCATCGAACCACACGGATTAAGCGTCCTACCGGCATGTCCGCTTTCTTGCTCATTTGGATTGGGCAGTTGATCTCGGTGCTGGCATCCAGCATGAGCCACTTTGCCCTGACGCTATGGATGTACGAGCAAACCCGTAGCGCCACTGCCATGGGTCTCATGCAAGTGTTTTTCATTACCCCCTTTCTGATCATGTCCATTCCGGCCGGGGTGATGGTAGATCGGTACAATCGCAAACTGATGATGATGGTAAGCGATCTCACCGCCGTTTTGGCTACCGGTTTGATCCTGATCCTGTACGCGCTGGGTCGATTGGAATTCTGGCATCTGTATATCGCCGCCGTGCTCAACGGATTGGGAAACACTTTCCAATGGCCGGCCTATTCAGCCGCCATCAGCACCTTGGTGCCGAAAGAACATCTCGGTCGGGCCAACGGTCTGATGTCCCTAATGGAGGCCGGACCGGCCGTCCTGGCACCGACTTTGGCCGGAGCGCTCTACCCGATCATCGGCCTAACCGGCCTCTTGACGCTGGATGTGCTCACTTTCTTTCTGGCGATTGCCGCGCTCGCTTTCGTGATTGTCCCTCAGCCGATCACCCCGAATGAAAATGTCTCTCAAGAAGACAACCTTCTGCAGGAAGCCCTGTGGGGTTTTCGATATATCTTTGCGCGCCCTAGCCTGCTTGGAATGCAATTGCTCTTCCTGGTCGGTAACCTATTTGCCGGCATGATCTTCACCCTTTTTCCTCCTGCCATTCTGGCACGCAGCAATCAGAATGCGTTGCTTTACGGTTCTTTGCAAACCATCGGTGCGCTCGGCAACATCGCAGGAGGTGTGCTCATGAGCATTTGGGGCGGGCTTCGCCGACGGGCCCACGGCGTGATTTTCGGTTGGATGCTCAGTGGCATATTTCTGTTCTCCGCCGGCCTTTGGGGCTCGAAGCAAAACTGGTTGATGTTATCCATCGCGTTTTTCTTGGCCGATCTTGTCTCTCCGCTGATCAACGCATCCAATCAAGCCCTCTGGCAGGCAAAAGTTGCCCCTCACATCCAGGGGCGGGTCTTTTCAGCCCGTCGCCTGATCGCCTGGTTCACCCAACCGATTGCTCCGATCATCGCCGGAACATTAGCCGATCTCGTCGCCGAACCCCTTATGAGCCACCCAGATAGAGCCCCGTCTATGCTTCTTCGACTCTTCGGCTACGGTCCCGGCACCGGAATGAGCCTGCTGATCGTGCTTTTTTCCTTCGGGATCATCCTGACCGCCATCACCGCATTCTTCATTCCCACGCTCCGTGAAGCCGATACCCTCCTGCCCGATCACGAATATTTACCCGGTGAACAGATCCCCACGGAGGCTTGAACATCGCCGGCTGATACCGGCCTCGGCGATCTCCCGTTTCATCCGCGGCTCAAGGTCTAGCATCATTTCCTGCCGGAGATTCCCAACCCTGGTAAAATGAAATCGGGACTCCGTTGCACCCGGAAATTTGCCATGCACAGAACCTTTGACCTGCGCCTTCAGATCCTTGCCCTTTACCTGCTCCTGGCCATCCCGCTTCTCACTTCTCTGGTCCTACTCAACCAAATTGCCCGCACCCGCATCCGCCAGAACGTCGAAGCCGGCAATCTCTCGCTGACCCAGGCCGTGGCCCAGGGGACGGCAGGAAGCCTGCAGGATATGCTCCATGCCGTGCAAGAACTCGCCGGCTACGAAGCGGTACGCCGGGCCGATCTGGAAGGCATGCGTCCGATTTTTCGCCTGATGCTTCTCACGCATCCCCAGGTCAACCTAGTCTATCGGCTGGATGCTCGTGGCATCATGCTCTACCACTACCCGGAAGGGCCCGGCTCGACCGTTGGGGTAGATTTTTCCTTCCGTGATTACTTCCGCCGTGCCCTCACCACCCGTTCTCCTTTCATCTCCCAGGGGCGCATCTCTCCTACCACCCAGCAACCCGTAGCGACGGCGGTCATGCCGCTTTGGTCCGAGAGAGGGGAGTTTCTCGGCTTGATCGGCGCGAATATCCGCTTGGAAAGCTTGAGTCAGGCGCTGATCTTGGTTCGCGAAACCCACCCTGCAGAAAGCGATCTGGAACTGCTGATCCTGGATACTGCCCAACAGATCATCGCCCACAATGATACGCAATGGTTGCTCAAGCCGGCCAATGCCCTTCTCCCCTTAGCAATCCTGAAGGAGGATCTGCAAACCACAACCCTGGTTGCACGCGCTCCCAGTGGCGAGGAGCGATTGTATACGCGCGTTGCTCTCCCCTCCTTAGGCTGGACGGTGATCCTTAGTCAGCCAACGCAAGTCGTCTTCTCCACGCAGTTCGCCCTGGAACGGCTCACGTTCTTGACTCTCTTCACCTTCGTGGGGATCGGCTTCTTTTTCTGGTGGGCACTGGCGGCGCGCGTGATCTGGCCGATTGAGCACCTGGTGCCATTCAGCCAGGCCATCGGAGATAACCGTCCACCCACCGAGGAAGAGTTGGCAAGGATAGAGCGTCTGGCCCGGCGCAGCGATCAGATCGGTCACCTGATCCGTAGCATCTTGCGCATGCGTGATTCGATCGCCGAACGCTTTCGCGAGCAAAGCACTTTGCTCGAAACCAGCGCCGCCGTCGTCTCCACACTAGAAATCGACGCCGTTCTCGATCGCATCCTGGAACAAATGGGACGCCTGTTGAACGTGCAGCGCTGTGCCATCATTGCCCTCGACGAACGGCGCGGTGTGTTCCGAGTGCGTGCCAGCCGTGGACTTTCGGCACATTACGTCGAGCAATTGGCCATCCAACCCAGCGAACCCGATTCGGTGGCCATGCGAGCGCTCCATAGCGGAGAAGCGATCTTCGTCAGCGATACCGAGACCGACCCTAGCTACGTGCGCCGTCGGGCTGCCGCCCGCGCCGAGGGGCATCGTGCCTTGCTGGCCGTGCCTCTCAAAACCAAACACGCCCCGCCCACCGTATTGGTCATCTACCACTCCGAACCGCATCACTTTACCTATAACGAAATTCGTCTCCTGACTACATTCGCCAATCACGCCACCATGGCGATCGAAAACGCGTTGCTCTTCGAGCGCAGCGATATGCAGCTGGCCGAGCAAACCCATCGTCTGCAGGCGCTAATGGAATCCCTGGATGTTGGTATTCTACTGGGTGATCTTCAGGATCGCATCATTTACGTCAACCGACGCATGGCAGAATGGTTGCAACAGCCACAGACAAACCTCCAAAACCGCACCCTCGGCGAGCTCCTCGAAATGTTGGCATCCTTCAGCACCGATCCGCAAAACAGCCGAGAAGAGATCCGTGCGCTGGTGAGCGGTGAGCGCAAAAACTGTGAGATCACCTATCGGACCGAAAGGGGAAAACGGTTCCTTTGGTTGGAAACCTTCGAGGTCACCGATGATCAGGCCACCTCCATCGGGCGCGGTGTGCTGGTGCGCGATGCCACCCCGGAGCGCGAACTCGATCGCATGAAATCCAGTTTGATTTCCACCGTCTCTCACGAGTTGCGCACCCCATTGGCGGCGATCAAAGGCTATGCATCGACCCTTTTGGCCGAGGATGTGCGCTGGGATGAAAGCGCCCAACGCGAATTCCTGACCATTATCTCTCAGGAGGCCGATCGGCTCTCTCACCTGGTCAACAACCTGCTGGACCTTTCGCGCTTGGAGGCCGGTTCGCTCAAACTTTCGCTTCAACCCTGCGATGCTCGAACCCTGATTTGGAGCGCAATCGAGCAGATGCATTTGCCTTCCACCCTGCAATTGGAAGTGAATGTGGAAGAAAATCTGCCTCCCCTGTACGTGGACCGTTTGCGAATGGAGACGGTGATTCGTAATCTCCTGGATAATGCGGTGAAATACGCTGGCGCCGAGGCCACGATCCACATCGAGGTGCGAAAAGAGGGCGAAAACGTGGTCTTTCGTGTCAGCGATGATGGCCCCGGCATCCCGGACACCGAACGGGAACGCATCTTTGAAAGCTTTTACCGTGTTGAATCCGGCTTAACTCGCACTGCCAGCGGTGCCGGCCTGGGACTTTCGATCTGCCATGGATTGGTACGTGCTCATGGGGGCAGCATCTGGGTTGAAACACCGTCAAAAGGTGCCTGCATCGCTTTTTCTTTGCCACTCAAAGCGCCGGTCGTGGAGGAAGAGGGCCCATGACCACCGTCCTGGTCGTTGACGATGAGAAAGCGCTACGCGACTTCGTGCGTCGCAACCTGGAAGTGCGCGGTTACCGCGTGCTTACTGCATCCAACGGTCTGGAGGCGCTGGCGATCTTCGAGCACGAATCCGTGGACCTGATCATTTTGGACTTGATGATGCCCCATCTGGACGGTCTGGAGGTAACGCGTCGCCTGCGTGAGGTCTCCGGTGTGCCGATCATTATCCTGAGCGCTCTCGGTGAGGAGAGTGATAAGGTACGTGCTTTTGATCTGGGTGCCGATGATTATCTAACCAAACCGTTCGGTGTTGGTGAGCTCCTGGGACGGGTGAAGGCCGTGCTGCGCCGATCGCAATGGTCGCATGTGCCGAGCGGCGGCGAACGATTGGTGCGTGGCGAGATCTGCGCAGACCTGGAACGTCACATTGTTACGGTAAACGGGCGCGAAATCTCCCTTACGCCTACCGAATATAACCTGTTGGTCTTTCTCATGCGCAATGCCGGAAAAGTGCTCTCGCACCAGTTCATTCTGCAGCAAGTCTGGGGACCACAATACGGCAACGAAGCAGAATACCTGCGCGTCTATATCGGGCGACTGCGGCGCAAGATCGAGGCCGATCCCGCGCATCCTCGTTATCTGCACACCGAGCATGGGATCGGCTATCGCTTTGAGGAACGCTAAACGACGTTTACGGTTTTTTTACGATCCCCGAACCGCCTTTTATGCCTCGTTTTTCCGGGTAGGATATGCTACAAGTAGTGGACGTGTCACCGTCCACGAAATTCTACCCTTCGGGAGGAGATAGCCTATGAAACGTCTCTTGCTTTCCCTTTTCGTCGTGCTTGGTCTGGTGATAGCCGCCTGCGGCCCGCAGACTACACCCACCGCTCCACCCCCTACCCAACCGCCTGCTACACAACCACCGGCCACCCAGGCCCCCACTCAACCCCCGGCTCCGACCACACCCCCCGAAAAAGTGGTGACCATCGGCTTCACCGCTTCCCTGACCGGCAAGTTGAACGTTGAATCCACCCGCCAGAACAACGGTTTGAAGCTCTGGATGGATCAGGTCAACGCGGCCGGCGGCATTAAGCTTGCCGATGGCACGGTGGTCAAGTTCCAGGCCAAGTTCTACGATGACGAATCCAACGCCGATCGCGTGCAGGAACTGTATACGAAGTTGATCACCGAAGACAAGGCCGATTTCCTGATCAGCCCCTATTCTTCGGGTCTGGCAGATGCCGCGGCGGTGATCGCCCAGCAATATGAGAAGATCATGATCACTACCGGCGCGGCCTCGGAGGGCACCTACCAAAAGGGCTACACCCTGGTCTATCAAACGTACACCCCGGCCGGCCGCTACCTAACCGGGGCCGTTGACCTGCTGGCCTCTCTCGACCCGAACGTCAAGAAGATCGCCATCGTCCACGAAAATGACAAATTCTCGACCTCGGTCGCCGATGCGGTTAAGGCCTATGCCGAAAGCAAGGGGTACGAGATCGTGCTCTACGAAGGCTATGATAGCGGCACCACCGATTTTGCCCCGATTGTCACCAAGATCGAAAGTACCCAACCCGAGGTCGTGCTCGGTGGCGGTCACTTTGCCGATGGTCAGCAATTCGCCAAGGCGCTCTATGAAAAGAATCTGGCGGTGAAGATGATCGCCCTGTTGGTGGCGCCGCCTGAGCCGAAGTTCGCCGAGATCGGCGAGGCCGCTCTGGGTGTGATCGGTCCCAGCCAATGGGAACCGCTGGCCGCCTTCAAACCCGATTACGGCCCAACCGGTGAGGAGTTCGTCAAAGCCTATCAGGCCGCCTTTGGCGAGGAGCCCTCGTATCACGCCGCGGGTGGTTATGCCGCCGGCCTGATCCTGCAAAAGGCCATCGAAACGGCCGGTTCACTGGATACGGCGGCCATCAAGCAGGCGCTGGATAACATGGATATGACCATCTTCTTCGGTCGCATCAAATTCGATACCAGCGCCGAACAACATGGCCTGCAGATCGGCCACGAGATGGTCTACATCCAGTGGCAAAAGGATGCCTCCGGCAACCTAGTAAAGCAAGTAGTCTGGCCTGCAGAAGGCGCCACGGCTAAAGCGCTCTATCCGATCCGCTAAACGTTGCTACAAAAGAAACCCTGCAGGGGGGATGCCTCCTGCAGGGTTTTACGATCCGACGTTTGTATTAGCGTAACTGCGTTGACATCCTTTGACCGGCGGAGATAGCATGAGCTTCAATACCATCCTTTCATCCATCATAGATGGCCTGCTGATCGGCACCGTCTACGGGATCGCCGCCATGGGGTTGACCCTGATCTGGGGCGTCATGCACGTCATCAACCTGGCTCACGGTCCGGTGATCGCCTTGGGCATGTTCGGCGTATACCTGCTTTTCACCGGATTAGGCCTGAATCCCTATCTGGCGCTGATCCTGGTGGCAATCCTAGGGCTTCTGCTCGGCATTCTGATCTACTTTATCGCCATCCATCGGGTGATCGATGCCCCTCACCTTTCGACGCTGCTGGCCACATTCTCAATCAACATGATCATCATCGGCATCGGGACGGCCGTTTTCACCACCAGCCCGCGGGATACCGGCTTCTCGCTCGGACGGATCGAGATCGGCGAAATCACCCTCCAAGGTACCCGTCTGGTCGCTGCTCTGGTAACGTTGCTGGTAACGGCAGCCCTCTATTTCTTCCTGTACCGCACGCGTCCGGGCAAATATGTGCGCGCTGTGGCGAACAACCGTGCCGCGGCCGAATTGATGGGTATCCCTGCGGCGCGCGTATTGGCCTTGAGCTTCGGCCTCGGTACGATGCTGGCGGCAATTGCCGGTGGTCTAATCGCCACCTTCTTCTCGTTCACCATCCTTTCGGGTGGCACCTATGAGCTCAAGAGCTTTATCATCAGTGTTTTGGGTGGCCTGGGCAATCCGCTCGGCGCTTTGCTCGGCGGATTGATCCTCGGACTGATGGAAGGCATATTCCCACTGGCCATCCCCAACACCTGGGTGCCGGTGATCGAGTTCCTCTTCTTCGTCTTCATCCTGCTTGTCCGTCCCAGCGGCTTGCTTGGAGGAAAATCATGAAAAAGTCGATCCACCCCGGTCTCTGGTTGACGCTTGGCATTTTGCTCTTGATCAGCATACCACCTATCATCACCCGCGATGCGGCACTGCGCGAACGCACCTTCACCGTCTTGCTGGCGATCGTCATGGCCTCCAGTCTGAACATTATTTTGGGATACACCGGTTATGTCTCGTTCGGGCACGTGGTCTTTTACGGCCTGGGTGGCTACATGGGAGTATATGCGATCGATAAATGGGGTTGGCCCTTACCATGGGGGGTCCTTCTCGGCGGATTGACCTCCGCGCTGCTGGCTTTCCTGCTAGGGCGCGCCATTCTGCGGCTGCGCGGCGCCTACTTTGCCCTGGTCACCATTGGCATTAACGAGGCCATGCGCACGTTTGTATCCAATTTCAAGCCGTTCGGTGCCTCCACCGGGATCGAACTCCATTTTTCGGTATATAAGCCCTACGGTGGAGCGGCAGAGGCTCTCTGGCTTACCTACTATTTCGTAGTCGCCATCAGCCTGGCCGGCATCCTGCTCAGCTACTGGGTGCGGCAAAGTAAACTAGGTCTAGGCCTAATGGCAATCCGCGAGGATGAAGACGCCGCCGAAGTGATGGGCGTAGTGACCCCGCAATATAAGACGATCGCCTATGTCCTTTCGGCAGTGCTGCCGGGCATGTTGGGCGTGCTCTTTTTCTTCAAAAACGGCACGGTGGAGCCCAAGGATGCCTTCCGACTCCATTTCTCCATTGAGGCCATCGTCATGGTCATGCTTGGTGGACAGGGCACAGTGCTCGGTCCTCTCCTGGGTGCCTGGGGATACCAGCGATTACGTGGCCTGTTACTCACCACAGATTGGAAAATCGCCGGTCTCGCCATCAAGGACTTTCAGCTGGTGATCGCCGGCATTCTGCTCCTGATCATCGTGCTCTTTGTGCCTGCCGGTCTGGTAGGATGGCTGCAGCAGCGATTCTCTAAGCTGCGGAGGGTGTTGGTATGAGCGTGTTACTCTCAGTTCAAGGCATAACCAAACGTTTCGGTGGTTTGCAGGCACTCACCCGTGTTACCTTCGACCTGCCACAGGGCCAGATCCTCGGCCTGATCGGCCCCAACGGCGCCGGTAAAACGACCCTGTTCAACGTGATCAACGGAGTCTACACTCCTGAGGAAGGACGGGTGATCTTCCGCGGTGAGGACATTACCGGGCTCAGACCCTATGAAGTGGCGCGGCGCGGCCTTGCACGTGCCCATCAGATCGTGCGTCCGTTGAACCAGTTGACGGTGCGCGAAAACGTGATGGTCGGTGCCTGTTTCGGGCGTGAGAATCACCCCCTTTCCCGCGCATCCGAGATCACCGATGAAATTCTGGAGCTGGTCGGGCTAAAGGAACGTGCCGATCAACTGGCCGGAAGCCTGAATATCGCCCAAAAGAAACGGCTGGAAATGGCACGGGCCTTGGCAGCGCGCCCCTATCTGCTCCTGTTGGATGAAGTGCTGGCCGGCCTGAACCCCACTGAAGTTGAATCCATGCTGGTGACCATCCGCGCCATCCGAGAGCAAGGAATCACCATTATTATGATTGAGCATCTCATGCACGCCATCATGAAAATCTCCGAGCGCATCATTGTCCTGGATTACGGAGAGCAAATTGCCGAGGGGACGCCCCAGGAAATCTCAAACAACCCACGCGTCATTGAGGCCTATCTCGGCGATCCCAAACTGGCACAACGTTTGCTGGAGGAGGTCGCATGAACATTCTGGAAATTCAAGACCTGACTTCCGGATACGGCGAAGTTCAGATTCTATGGGGATGTTCCATGCAGGTTGAAGAGGGGAAGCTCACCGCCCTAATCGGGAGTAACGGGGTAGGAAAGACCACCATCCTGCGCACGATCATGGGATTAATTCGCCCCTGGAGTGGTTCCATCCGCTTTGAAGGGCGCGAGATCGGCCATCTACCGCCGTATGTCAAAGCCGAGATGGGGTTGGTACTAGTGCCGGAAGGCCGGCAGCTCTTCAGCGAAATGAGCGTCTACGAGAACCTGGAAATGGGTGCCAGCAATTCCCGCGCTCGTGCCCGCTTCAACCAGAATCTTGAACGCGTGTATACGCTCTTTCCACGACTCAAAGAGCGCGCTGCGCAGAAGGCCGGCACCCTGAGCGGTGGGGAACAGCAAATGCTGGCCGTCGCCCGTGGCATCATGGCCGAACCGCGCCTGCTGATGATCGACGAGCTCTCCCTCGGCCTGGCACCCATCCTCACCATCCAGCTCTTTGAGACCGTAAAGCAACTGCGCTCCATGGGGCTGAGCATCCTGCTCGTCGAGCAAAACAGCCAGATGGCCCTGGCAATCAGCGACTATGCCTACGTAGTAGCCGGTGGCAAAGTGGAACTACACGGCACACCGCGCCAGCTGATCCGCGATCCTCACGTGCGTGCCGCATATCTAGGCCTGTGATTCGACGATCTAACCCAAAGCGAAAGGGCACCTCAAAAAGGTGCCCTTTTATATGCAAGCAATGGGCTTGCTACAGGCGTCGGGAGCGTGACGCTACGTTGTTACAAGACCTGATCCCTCAGGCCGGGCACCTCTGCCTGCTTCTTCTCTCGCCGGCTCCGCCAGAATTCCACCACCATCGGCAACACCGAGATCAAAATAATCGCCAGGATCACCAGGGAGAAATTATGCTTGATAAAAGGGATGTTGCCGAAGAAATAGCCGGCAAAGGTGAAAAGCGCCACCCAGACAATCCCGCCAAAGAGATTGTATGAGAGAAAGTACCCGTATGACATCCGGCCAACCCCGGCCACGAACGGCGCAAACGTGCGCACGATGGGCACAAAGCGCGCCAGGAAGATCGTCTTGCCGCCGTGTTTCTCGAAAAAGGCATGGGTGCGGTCGAGATATTCCTTCTTCACCCATCGGCTTTGATAGGCACGCTCCCCCAGTGTGTGACCGATCCAGTAATTCACCGTATCCCCTAGGATCGCTGCGGCCATCAGCAAGCCGACCAAAAGATAGACATTCAAAGAGCCTAAAGCCGCAAACGTTCCGGCCGCAAAAAGCAGCGAATCCCCCGGCAAGAACGGCGTCACGACAAAACCGGTCTCCATGAAAATTACTAAAAACAGCAACGCATAAGTCCAGGTACCGTAACGTGAAATGATCTCGGCCAGGTGTTTGTCCAAATGTAGAAACAAGTCAATCGCAAAGTAGAGTAAATCCATTTGAGCCTCCGTTCAAAAGTAAAGCCGATTATACCATCTGGTATAATCAAAGCGTGTCCAGAATTTACGTAGTCGGTCATATTAATCCGGATACAGATACCGTAGCCGCCGCCATGGGCTATGCCTGGTTGCTTCACGAACGGGATGGACTGGAAACGATCGCGGCGCGCGCCGGGGCTTTAAACCCCCAAACAACTTGGGTGCTGCAGCGGCTCGGTCTCGAAGCGCCTCCGCTCTTGACCGACGCTTCGCCGCGTTTTGAATCGGTCATGCAGCGCCTGGACACAATCCTCCCCGAAAGTCCGCTTTCCGAAGCCTGGTCGCTGGCCACACGCACCGGGGGATTAGCACCGGTGGTAGACGCTGAAGGGCGACCCTACGGTCTGATCAGCGGCTGGAGCCTCTTCCGCTACTTCACCGAAACGCTCGGCCCGAACCCCTCGCTGAACACGGTGCGATTAGGCGACTTGATGACCGCGCCCTGTCGCTTGGCCGCCGATACCACCGTCCCAAAATTCCCGGCCCAAGGTCACATTCGGGATTCGCTCCACCGCATCCTGCACGATGAATACGATAACTACTGGATCGTAGACGAAAACGGCTACTACCTGGGCATCGCCCGTCAGCGCGATCTTCTAAACCCGCCGCGCCTGAAGGTGATCCTGGTAGATCACAACGAACCGCGCCAGGCAATCGCCTCCCTGGAAGAGGCCGATTTGTTGGAAATCCTCGATCACCACCGCCTGGGGAATCCTCATACCCACACACCTATTCGCATGCGCGTGGAGATCGTCGGCTCGACATCCACCCTGGTCACCGAACAAATGGCAGAAGCCGGCATTGCGCCGCCACCGGCACTGGCCGGCATGCTCCTGGCCGGCATCCTTTCGGATACATTGCTCTTCACTTCTCCCACCACCACCCCGCGTGACCGTCAGGCTGCTGAACGCCTAGCGCGTTGGGCCTTCACCGGAGCCTCTCCACTAAAAGGTGAAACGCTGGAATCCTACGGGCAGGCCATCCTGGCCGCCGGTGCCGGCCTCGATCAGCGCCCGGCCGAAGAAGTCGTCAGTGGCGATCTGAAGATCTACGAAAGCGGCGGCTTCAAGTTTGCCGTCTCCCAGGCCGAAGTGACCGACCTGGTACAGCTCTCCGAACATCTCTCTCGCCTGCAAAAAGCACTGGACGATCTGCGCGATCGGCGCGGCTTAGATTTCGCCGTACTCCTGGTCACGGACGTGGTGCGTGGCAGCAGCCGTCTGCTCCTTTCCTCCGATCCGCCGCCCATCCTCAAAGACTTGCCCTATCCGCCGCTCCCGGATGGCACACGCGATGCGCCGGGCATCGTCTCGCGCAAGAAACAGCTCCTACCCACTTTATTGGGATTACTCGAACGATAAGCCGTTTTTATGCGACCTGTTCAAATTTTCCTCATTCTGTTGCTCTTCCTGCTGGCCTGTGCACCGCAGAAAGCGCCATCGTCCACCGCTACCCTCGCGCCTTCCTCACCCACTCCGCCGACTCCCACCCCGACGCCCACCTTTACCCCCACCCCCATCCCGACCACTTCCCTCACCGCGCTGGTGTGGACGGCCGATCCCAAAGTGCCGATCCTGACCTATCACCAGTTCGCCGATGACATCGCCAAGCGCTCCAGCCCGGTCAAAGTGCGCAAATCGGATTTCCGCGCCGAGCTGGAGAGCCTCTACGCGGCAGGGTACAGCCTGGTATCGCTGCGCGAATGGCTGGATGGGCAGTGGCTTGTTCCGGCCGGGCGCCGCCCGTTGATCCTGAGCATGGACGATCTCTTCTACAACAATCAGATCGGCCTGACGGCGGAAGGCGAACCCGATCCGAACACCGGCATCGGCATTCTGTGGCAATTCTATAAAGAACATCCCGATTTTGGTTTCCATCTGGCGCTCTTCGCCAACTTGGGCGATAAGCTCTATGCCGACCCAAGCAAGCCGGATTGGGAGATGAAGTTGGCCCAAACGATCGTTTGGTGCCTAGAGCACGGCGCAGAAATCTACAATCACACCTACACCCACGCGGATCTTTCGGCAGCGGATGCCAACGCTATTCGCTGGGAATTGGGGCAGAACGATCGCTACCTGCGCCAGTTACTGCAAAAAGCCGGCCGCCCAGACCTGATCCCCAACCTGGGCAATATGCTTGCCTTGCCCTACGGGAGAGAACCGCTTTCCCTCAACGAGCGGAAAGTGATTTACAATTACACCAATCCCGAAGGCAAACCGATGGAAGCCGTGTTCTATATTGACTTCATCATACGTCCCGGCTATTTTGAACCAGCCTCCCCGCGCTTCGACCCGCTGCACCTGCCGCGCATCGTCGCCACCCAGGAAGCGGTGCGCGTCCTGAGCGAAAATGCCGCCTCCTTCCCTGCCCCTGTGAGCTGCACCTTCGAGGTCGAAACAATGGATCAGAACGATCAACAAGTGATCGGCAAACGGATTCGCCAGGCCATTCAGGATGGAACCTGCCCCGCGGGACGTTATTTCGTCGCCGGTCTCTCTTTTGACATGCGCTCGCTCGCCTTCGCACCATGAACGACGATTTTCTCATCTTTGAAGCCCTGGCCAACCTGAAGAAAGAAAATCAAGCCGCCGCGCTGTGCACCGTGATTCACAGCGAAGGGTCCACCCCGCGACACGTCGGGAGCAAAATGCTCGTTTACCCGGATGGTCGTTTCATCGGGAGTGTTGGCGGCGGAGATCTGGAACATCGGGTGTTAGACGAAGCCTGGATCGCTCTGGCCGAGGGCAAACCGCGCCGTTTGCGTTACAATATGGTAGACCCACATCGCGGCGATCCCGGTGTCTGCGGTGGAACGGTAGAGATTTTTGTGGAGCCGATCTTGCCTCCCCCTCTGATGATCATCGTTGGTGGTGGTCATGTGGGCAAAGCCGTAGCCCACCTGGCCAAATGGCTGGGCTTTCGCGTCGCCGTCTCGGATGATCGCCCTGAATTCTGCAACCCCAAAGCGGTGCCGGATGCCGATGCCTTCTACCCCTGCCGACTTTCCGAGCTGCCCAAGCAAGTCCCCATCACCCGCCACACGTACCTCGTGCTCACCACGCGCGGCAGCGCCATCGATGTCGAAGGTCTACCGGCCTTGCTAGAAACGCCTGCGGCCTACATCGGGATCATTGGCTCCAAGCGCCGCTGGTTGACCACGGCCAACATGCTACGCGAACAGGGCATTAGCGAAGAAAAACTGGCACGTGTCCGTTCCCCAATGGGGCTGGAAATCCAGGCCGAGACCCCCGAAGAAATCGCCGTCAGCATCCTTGCCGAAATCATCATGCTCCGCCGCGGTGGGAGCGGTCGCCCTATGGCCTATCAGCCGAAGGCCGCACAGGTAGAAAACGTATAACCCAATCGGATTCCTAAGAAAAGGAGAATCTCATGGCAAGGATTTTTGACGTTATCGAATATCCGGTGGAAATGGTGGATGAAATCGTTCACCGCTTTCCCGAAAGCGGGCCGGCCGATTTCCGCCTTGGCTCCCAACTCATCGTGCGCGAATCCCAAGCGGCGGTCTTCTTCCGCGATGGCAACGCCCTGGACGTTTTCGGGCCGGGGCGCCATACCCTGGCTACGGCCAATCTGCCGCTGATCACCCAAACCTTACAGAATCTCTTCACCAGCGGCAAAACCGTCTTCCCGGCTGAGGTGTATTTTGTCTCCATGCGCGAATTTGCCAACCGCAAATGGGGCACGCCACAGCCGATCATCGTGCGCAATCCCGGCATGGGGCTGGGCGTGGCGCTTCTGCAAGGCTTCGGAACCTATTCATTCCAGGTCAGAGATCCACAACAGTTTGTCACCCAAATCGTTGGAGCTAGTAGCTCCTATACCGTTAGCGAGATCGAGGAGCGCCTGCGCACGATCCTGCTCTCCAAGCTCCAGGATGTGCTCGGTGAAACGGCAGCCAAACGCTCCGTTCCTGAAATCATCGGCCTGACAGAAGAGCTCGGCGCCGCCGTGCGCGCCAAGGCCCAGGAAGATTTCGCTGCCCTCGGGTTGAATCTGAAGACTTTCTATATCGGCAACCTGAAGCCCTCGGAGAAATCCGCCGAAGAGCTGCGCGCCATGGGAATGCTGGATATGGCCACCTACACCCAGCTCCAGGCCGCAGATGCCATGCGCGATGCCGCCCAAAACCCCAGCGGCGGTGCCGGCCTGACCGCCGGAATCGGTGCCGGTTTGGGCATCGGCAACCTGATGTCCCAGGCATTACAACAAGGGGCTCAGGCCGGTGGACAACAAGGCACAGGCAGCGGTGCGGTCAACATCCCCGATATTATGACCCCGGCAGAAGCGGCACAAATCCTGCGCGTGAGCGAAGCGGATGTGCTCGCCGCCATCCAGGATGGCAGCCTGAAAGCGAAAAAGATCGGCACCACCTACCGCATCAGCCGTCAGGCATTGGAAGACTTCTTGAAATCGTAGCCATCAGCAACGATAGAAGCCCTGAATTTGTCCAAAAGCGCGCTCTTTAGCGTTATGTGAGGTCAGAATGAAAGTGAATTTCTATGCCACCCTGCGCGAGATCGTCGGTGGAAAGACGGTTGAAATTCCTCTAGAGAATGGAACTACCGTCCAAGGTTTGTTGGAAACCTTGTTTGAGCGGTATCCGCGCCTGCGGCGGGAATTGGTGGACGAACAGGGAAATCTGTACCCGCATGTTCACGTGTTTGTCAACGGACGTGACGCACCGTTCCTGAATGCAGGAATGCAGACCCCGATCTCAGCAGAAGACGTGATCAGCATCTTCCCAGCCGTGGGCGGCGGATGAGCGCCGAAACGCACCACGAGACTCTGATCACCGGCATTCCTCTCTGGCTGATGGAGGACTACCTTCGTCGCCTTGGAGCAGTACCTTCCGGCGACGAGTGGTTGCATCCGGATGGTTGGAAAGCGCAGATCGAAGAGGCAGAAGATTACCAGATCGGCTCACTACGTGTAGGACGCATTCGCCTGATCCTCTACGGCCCTGCCCAGGTCCTAGAACAGGCTCAACAAGCGCTGGCTCCCTATTTATTGCGCGGCGGTGGGTAAAAGAAAAAGGCTTCCGGAGACATGCCGGAAGCCTTTCAATTTATGCTGTTTGCCCCAGATCAGGGCGCAAAGTTCGGCGGGGTGTAAGGCCAGGCAACAGAAGCGTTCCCGCAAACTATATCTGGCGTGAAGGTACTCCCGGCCATATAGCCAATCCGCAGCCATGGGCTAGCACACATGTTAGTATCAAAATACACCACCTTACCACCTACCCAGAGACGGAATTCAACCGGTTCTGTCCCATAGCTATTCGTTTTTATCAGGAAGTAATACTTATCATTATTGTTGTTGCTGTAATACGGAATATTGGTCGTTCCCGGCTTTGGCTTGATAGCGATCAACTCCATCGGGATGGCATCGCCTCCATCAGCTATACCACCATCGCGGAACCAGCGAGCATAAGGCGGTTTTGGATACCCTACAGCAAGGGAAGAAAGGGAGCCTGGATCGGCTTTACCGATAGCCAAACCTTGAGTATGGTAGGTGTTTGTATTTGGCAAGGCGATGTATGCATCCATTGACTTCACGCCGTCCACCCAGTTGAAGACGGCACCTATCGTACCAATGCGCGGCACGCCAACAAGGAAGGGAGAGTAGAAGAGATACATTCCTGCCGAAGAGGCAAAGACAGTAGAAGGAGCAATAGAAACTGTGCTCGCCGTATAGCCGGTTTTCTGCACGTTGATCGTATAGTTTCCAGCAGGCAAATTGATCAACGTGACAGCAGCGCTATTCGAAGCCACCATCGCCTTATCGCGCACCACACCAGCAGATACAGCCGTAAGTATTGCCTTATACAGTGGGGTAGCGGAAGCCGCATCATAAACGTATAGAAGGAATGCCCCACGCCCCATAGATTTGGCCACGTTAATGTATTTCGCATTGCTCATGCTATAGCGAGCATCCCCACCGATCGCACCCGGCCAGCAGAACGGAGCTTCCCCCTGCCCCCACCCGGCATTGTAACCAGCCGTTGCATCGTTTATATCCGGATCGTGGTTGGTAACAAGGGTAGAGCCATTATTCTTTAAGCGGTTCTCGATCGAACTCGGTGTATCGGTCGGGAAAATGGACCAGGTTCTAGCCGCCGCACCGGAAACATGCGCAGCCGCCTGAGAAGTTCCGGAAAGCGTGCCGTACGGAGAAGAAACGGTCAAATAGTATGGGTAGCTAACCGGCGTAGTAGAAGTGATAGCCTCTCCTGGTGCCACCAGCTCCACCCAGGCACCGTAGTTGGTGAAATCTGTGGCGCACTGACGCATGAGGAAAAGCTCATTGGCTTGCTTTGAATCATCTCCGTTGGTATCCACCCACAGTTTGCCGTCCTCGTCAGCATCATTTGCTTGGCTACCGGGTGAACGCGCTGCGCCTACCGAGATCAAGCCATTTGCGATCCCATTCTCATTGCCGGAGGCGCAGGAGCTACCATATGCATCCGTGCCATCCTTACAAACCCAGTCTACTGCCCAGGCAGCCGGGAAAAAGAGCTTTCCATCCGGGCTCCGATAACGAGAATTATTGCCCGCAGCGGCCACAACCAGCTTGCCATTAGTAATAGCAGTGTTGAGAGCCAAATATTCGAGGTTCGATGCGCCGAAGCCTCCTAGACTTAAGTTTATGATGCGCACCGAGGTATTGGTAGCGCAGTAAAGAATGCCCAACGCCACATCCAGCGAAGTACCCCAACCTTGTGCGGTTATCACACGCACGGGCACGATCTTAGCAGTCGAAATCCCACCAATCCCAACCTTGTTGTTCATCAGGGCTGAGATAATGCCGGCAATATGCGTGCCATGACCGTTTTCGTCATTCGGAACCACGTCATCATCCACAAAATCATAGCCGGCCAGCACGCGCCCTTTCAGATCAGGATGTCCTTTATCTACACCACTATCCACTACACACACACCGGGATTGACTGCTTTATCCGGCCAGATAATGTCTGCACCAATCTCCGTCCATCCCCATTGATCGAACAAATAGGCATCGCTCGGATAAGTAGGAACATAGGCGCCATTGCGGAACGTACGCATGCTGCGCAGATCGGAGAGAGAGAAGCGAACTGTTCTGGACTCTCCATCAGAAGAAGCCACTCGCAACTCTACCTCTGTAGTGGGAGAGACGGTGCCACTGCCTATGGTAGCAATCTGGGCCTCGGGTATCCAGCGTAGATAGTTCGGTTCCGCAAAGGCTACCCCAGGTTGCCCGGCGAGAAGCTCGGCCATCTCCAAAACATCGGCATCTTCGGAAAATTGAAGCAGAGCAAACCGATCGAATGCCTTCACAACCTGAGCACCTACTTCGTTAGCCAACGCTGTTGCCTGGGCTGCATACTCCGAAGCAGTTTGACCGGCTATAAACCCTACAACGACTTCACCAGGAACGTACAAAGCATCTGGATCTGGCGCCAATCCCTGCGCAGCCGGTGCGGCTTGCGCCTGGATAACGCCGGGCATGCCCAAGACAAGCCCTAAAGCGATCAGAAAAAAGAAAATCCTTTTCATTTTAGCCTCCGAGGAATCTTGAAAGAACACAGGTCTTTGTTTTAGAGGTATCAGAACACCGGAGAAATGTCAAGTGCTTATAGATTACATTCCCATTGCAACCCAGATTGCTACCCCAAAATACACGCGATAGAGATAGAGCCAGACTTGCGCCGTGGTAGAATTCTCCTTGGAGATTCCGATGTACGCAGGCATTGATCCCGGTGGACGGGAAAAGACGTTTACGCTGGCGATTCTGGATGAAAACCTACGCCCACAGGTCCTCTGCGAGGCAGAAGGAGACGAGGTCCTGGCGTTCGTCGCAAACTGGGAAGAGGGGGCAATGGCAATCCAGGCGCCGGCCACGGTGGCGCGCGGCAGGGCGCGCCAAAGAGAACGCGGGCAACGGATCAATCAGCGCTTGGCAGAATATGAACTGCGCCAACGCGGATTTCCGATTGCGAACACCCCTGCCGATGAACGCCTTTGCCCGGCCTGGATGCAAAGCGGATTTGACCTGTACCGCCGTCTACAAGCGGCCGGCTGGCAAACTTACCCGCAACATGGGAAACGCTTGCTGATCGAGTCGAATCCTCTGGTCGGCTTCTGGTCGCTGCTGGGACAGCCGCCCATGCCCCGACAAAGCCTGGAAGGAAGGTTGCAGCGACAGCTGGTGCTCTACGATTGCGGGCTTCAGGTGCGTGACCCCATGCTGTTTTTCGAGGAGATCACCCGCCACCGATTGCGCAAGGGACGCCTGCCCTGGGAATGGGTTTACACGCCATCCGAACTAGATGCCCTGCTCGCCGCCTATACAGCCTACTTGGTGAAGCAGCATCCTCAGCAAACCTGGCAGGTGGGAGATGAGGAGGAGGGGGTCATCGTCCTGCCGGGCATGGTACAATCGGCGACATCCGAAGCGACACACGCCGAACGTTGAGTTCATCCCATCCATCGAAGGTGATGCATGACTTCCCATGACCTGCAATCCCAGGCCGTTTACACCCTGCGCTTTCTCTCCGCGGATATGGTCGAGCAAGCACATTCTGGCCATCCCGGCCTGCCGATGGGCGCGGCAGCCATGGCGTTTACGCTTTGGACGCGCCATTTGCGCCACAATCCGCGCAATCCGCGCTGGCCGGGACGCGATCGCTTTATTCTCTCCGGCGGACACGGCTCGGCCTTGCTCTATTCGTTGCTCTACCTGAGCGGCTACGATCTGAGCCTAGACGATCTGCGCGCCTTCCGTCAATGGGGCAGCCGCACACCCGGCCATCCCGAATACGGCCTGACCCCCGGCGTGGAGACCACCACCGGGCCGCTGGGGCAAGGATTTGCCAATGGGGTCGGCATGGCGATCGCCCAGGCGCATTTGGCCGCTCTCTTCAACCGCCCCGGCTATCCGCTTTTCGATCACTACATCTACGCCATCGTCACCGATGGGGATTTGATGGAAGGGGTAAGCGCCGAAGCCGCTTCCCTGGCCGGGCACCTGCGCTTAGGGAAGCTAATCTACCTCTATGACGATAACCGCATCTCGATCGACGGATCAACCGATCTGACCTTCAGCGAGGACCGCGCCCGACGCTTCGAGGCCTATGGCTGGCAGGTGCTGCACGTGGAGGACGGGAACGACGTGGAGGCGATCGACGCCGCCCTGTGCGCCGCCCAGGCCGATGATCGCCCATCGCTGATCGTGTGCCGCACGATCATCGGGTACGGTGCACCCACGCGCCAGGGAACGGCCAAAGCTCACGGCGAGCCGCTGGGAGAAGAAGAACTGCGCGCCGCCAAAGAGGCCGTCGGCTGGCCGTTGGAAAAATTCTATGTGCCCGAAGAGGTGTTACGCTTCTTCCGTCAGGCCGTGGAACGCGGCGCCCGGCAGGAGGCAAGCTGGCGGGAGATGTTCGAGGGCTACCGCCGTGAGTATCCCGACCTGGCCACGGAGCTGGCGCGTCGCCTGGAAGGCCGCCTGCCCGAAGCCTGGGATGAAGCGTTGCCGGTTTTCGCCGCGGAAGCCAAAGGTCCCGCCACGCGTGCCGCTTCCGGCAAAGTGCTCGAAGCGCTGGCGCAACGGGTGCCGGAGCTGATGGGTGGATCGGCCGATTTGACGCCGTCGAATAATACACGTCCGACGTTTTTTACCGATTTTCAGAAGGAAACGCCCCAGGGACGCTACTTACGCTTTGGGGTGCGCGAACATGCGATGGGCGCTATCTTGAACGGGATGGCGCTCTACGGGGGCGTGATCCCCTACGGCGGCACGTTCCTGGTCTTTTCGGATTACATGCGTCCGGCCATCCGATTGGCGGCACTTTCCCACCTGGGGGTGATCTACGTTTTCACGCATGATAGCATCGGGTTGGGAGAAGATGGCCCCACGCATCAACCGGTAGAACACCTGGCGGCGCTGCGCGCCATTCCCAACCTGGCCGTGATCCGCCCGGCGGATGCAAACGAGGTGGTTTACGCCTGGAAGGTCGCGCTGGAGCAGCGCCATACTCCGACGGCGCTCGTCCTCAGCCGGCAAAATTTGCCGGTGCTGGATCGTTCGCGCTATGCTTCTGCCGAGGGCCTGCTGCGCGGCGCCTATATCCTGGCCGATTTGGGCAACGGCGATCCACAGATTGCGCTGATGGCGAGCGGTTCGGAAGTGGCTCTGATCGTCGAGGCCGGGGAAAGATTGGCCGAAGCCGGCTATGCTGTGCGCCTGATCTCGTTCCCCTCTTGGGAGCTTTTCGAGGCACAAGAGGAGGGCTACCGCGAGCAGGTGCTCCCGCCGAGCTTGAAAGCGCGCCTGGCGGTGGAGGCTGGTGTGCGCCAGGGCTGGGAACGCTACCTGGGCGAGAAGGGAAATATGATCTCGCTGGAGCGCTTCGGCGCCTCAGCACCCGGTAAGGTGCTCTTTGAGCAATTCGGCTTTACGGTCGAACGCGTGGTGACGTTGGCGATCGAGACGTTGCAGCGCATCGAGCAGTGAGTTAGCGCGACGGCTCCTCACGGCTGCGCGCCAGCGCAATCGCCCCCAGGACGCCGGAGAGCGCGCCCAGCGCCGGAGGCACGATATAGCGATCGACGGCCTGAAGCTCGCGCAGCGGCAAATAGCCGTTCAGCGAGGCCTGCACCTTGCGCCATATGCGCGGGAAAAGGTGACGCTGGTTCATCACGCCACCGCCCAGGATGATCTTCTGGGGGGAGACTACGCAGATCAGTGTGTGCAGTGCTTGAGCGATATACTCTGCTTCCAGTTCCCAGATCGGATGTTCCGGGGAGATTTGTGCGGCAGGTTGCCCCATCCGCCGTTCTAGCGCCGGCCCGCTGGCTAATCCCTCGAAGCAATCGCCGTGAAACGGACAGATGCCTTCAAAAGGGTCCCTGACGCGGTCATGGGAAAGGCGCAAATGCCCCATTTCCGGATGTAGGAGGCCGTGAAGTGGCTTGCCATCCACGATCAGGCCGCCGCCGATGCCGGTGCCGATGGTGAGATAGAGCGATGTGCGGGTGCCCTCAGCCGCGCCCCACAGGCTTTCGCCCAGGGCCGCGCCATTCACATCGGTATCCAGCGTCACCTTCAGGCCGGTTTGCTCTTCCAACCGAGGGGCGATCGGCACCCCTGACCAGCCTTCCTTCGGCGTCGCAAGGATGGAGCCAAAAGTCGGGGAGGCCGGATTGAGGTCCAGGGGGCCGAAGGCGGCAACGCCCAAGCCGCGCAACGGCACGCCCTGGCGCATAAATTCAGTGAAGAAGGCGGCCACGCGGGTCAGGGTTTCATCCGGGGTGGTGGGAAAACGCGCCTGAGCCAGAATGTTCTGCGGATCGCGGCCAATGGCACAGACGAATTTCGTCCCGCCAGCTTCTATGCCGCCATAGTATGCATCCATTGTTTCCCTCTTCAACGCAAAAGCATGATTTCGTACAGCGCTTCGCCGTGGACCTCATCCTGCAAATGGTGAAGACCGAGTTTGAGATGCAAATCGGAGCGGAAGCGGAAGTAGAACGGGTTGCCGAACAAACGCAGGAGGCGTTGCTGCCAGCGCGGGAAGTACAACAGCAGGCTCACCGCCTCAATCAATTGGGGATTGCGCAGCGCCAAGTGCACTATCTCGCCATCTTTCTCCCAGTGAAAATCGGCTCGGAGCGGATATTCACGTCCGGCGGCGTGACGCACGAAATCGCCGGTCTCCAAACGCAGCGGGAAGCCATCGCCGATCAGGACCTGATCGCCTTTCGCCAGCATAAACACGGGCAACTTTGCCCGGCCATAGGTCGGAGTGGCGACTTGTTCGACAAAAATGAGGGTATAGTCACCCAGATGCGCTCGGCCCCAGTACCAGTGATCCCAGACTTCGTTGAGGCTGACGTTGCCCCAATTGTGATCATGATACCCGGTGCCGCGCACGGTATGCGTCCGGCCGGCATAGCGCAACGTCCCGCCGACCGTGCCATACGGAATGGCCGGCAGCCAGGCAAAGTAGTGATCGAGATCGCCGAAATACACCTTGCCGGCGCCCGGCCGCCAGGGAGGGACGATCCCTTCAAAGACCAGGTCGGCGGCTAGCTCTCCTAGGTCGACGTGCACTTCGTAGCGGTGCAGATCACCTTTGAGCCAATGAGAAGCAATGCGCACCTGCGGCTGCTCACGGCTGGCCTCAAATTCCGCCGGCGCAAAGACGGGAAAAAGCGCGTGCTTCACGCCTTGCGGATCGGTGATCGTCAATGAAACGTTTGGCTTGAGCGGCCCCTTGCGTTCCAGGAGCGGGCGGGTGGAAAAGACGATCACGGCTGTGGAGCCATCTTCAAAGTGGGCATCGAAGTACCACCACTCAAAGGTGCCGCGGCTGAGATCGGTGCGCAGGGCATCTTCCCAAAGCGCTACCTGTGGGCCGAGGCCATCCCGTTGCAGAAAATCTTCGGAAACGGCAGGAATGAGCGATTTTGGCATGGATCACCTCGATGAGCTGGGAATCTGCACAGAAAAACGGTCTACGGTCTACGGTCTACCGTCCACGGTCGATCGTCTTTTTAGCCAGCCTCTTGCAGCAAAATATACGCCCACCAGTTATGCAATACGCCGTTCTTGCGCCCGGCGACATGGGGAATGTGGCGGAACCACCACAGGTGATGGAGCAGGAGATCGCCGTTGCCCCAATCTGCGGCGCTCACCAGGCGCCTTAGACCCTGGAAATTGGGGAAGTTCAGCCGCCAGTCATCGCATTCGCTCCAGACGGGACGCGGATTACCCCAATCGTAATCGCGTTCGCTGTTCGGCGCAAAATGGATCGTGCCCACCGCCGCTTGTCCGGGTGCGATCTTCTCGTAGCGCGTAAAGCGTTTCCAAAGATTGGCTTCGCCCTGCAACGGCGCAAAGGTGTGCTCCAGGATGGATTCCGCCCGATGTCCAAAGGCCTCAAACATTTCCCCTACGCCGCGCTCGAAGGAAAAGCCCATGATGACGAACCGCCGAGGGCAGGCCTCGGTGCCGCGCAAAGGCGGCGCGTTACACCAATAGGCTCCGGCTCCGGCCATGATCGATTCGTAGAAGCCGGCATGGGGAAAGGCAAAGACCCAAACCTCGTCAATTTCGCCACGCGCCACGCGGTTCAAAAGGTCAAAGCGCTGCACCAGCGCGTGATAATCCACTTCTTGCGGTTGATGGGGGGGCAGAACGCCACGCAGAACGTCCAGATACGTCTGCGGTGTATAACGAAAGCCATCCACCTTCGGCGGGAATTCGTTTAAGTCCAGGCGTTCAACGATCTCAAAGCGCGCCAACCCGTAGCTGACCTCTAACATGTGCTGGCGAAATTGGGCGATCAGATCATCGACGCGATACCAATTCTGCGAGCGCGAAAGCGGCTGACCATCCGGCATCTGTGGGTCAAAGACGAGAAGCAACACCTTTTGCGGACGCAGAGGAACGATGTAATTGGGATCATCGGGCGGGGGCGGAGGTTGAGGAGGACGAGGGCGGAACAGGGCGGCGATTAAATCGAGAAAGGATTTGAGCATGGGAACCTCACTTTGTCGGATGGTCGGGTGGTCGGTTAGTCGGATGGTTGGGTGGTCGGTTAGTCGGATGGTCGGGGGGCACAGGGGGGCAGAAAGCCCAACAAGTTTTAGTCATCGGATTATAATTCAAATATGACTCATATTCTGGTAACGAACGATGATGGAATTCAAGCGCCGGGCTTGCTGGCACTGGCCAAGGCCATGCGCTCCCTAGCCAAAGTGACTGTGCTGGCGCCAGAACGGAACTGGTCGGCTTCCGGACATGTGAAGACGCTGGATCGCCCGCTACGCGTGCGCGAAACAGTGCTTGCCGATGGTTCAGCGGCCTTACAAAGTGATGGCGCTCCCTCTGATTGTGTCGCACTGGCCCTGCTGGGATTGATTGAGCAGGTGGATCTGGTCGTCTCTGGAATTAATCCACATCCCAACCTCGGTCACGATGTCACCTACTCCGGGACGGTGACGGCCGCGATGGAAGCCGTGATCAACGGCGTGCCGGGGATCGCTTTTTCGCTGGCCGGGCCGGAAAACGGCTATGAGCGCCCGGATTATTCCGATGCCGCCGAAATCGCGCGCCAGGTGGTGCAACAGGTGCTGGCCCATGGTCTGCCAAAAGGCCTGCTCCTCAATGTGAACATTCCTTACCTGCCCCTTTCGCAGATCAAAGGCTTCAAAGTGACCCGCCAGGGATTGCGCATTTACCGCGATGCACTGGAAAAGCGCCTGGATCCGCGCGGTCAGCCGTATTATTGGATCGGGGGAGACGCGCCCAGCGGCGTGATGGAAGAAGATACCGATTTCGGTGCCCTGCACAGTGGGTACGTCTCGATCACTCCCCTGCAGCTCGATCTAACCGCCTACGATCGGCTGGCCATGCTACAAACCTGGCCCTGGGATGATTCTCTTTCAAATGGATAACCTATGAGCGAAGAAACTCAACTTTCTTTTCCCAAACACAAAATTGCCTTGCTGATCGACGGGGATAACGCCCAGCCGCGCCTGTTACCCCAAATTCTGATGGAGGCCGCTCGCTACGGTCAGGTGACCATCCGCCGCATCTACGGGGATTGGACCACGGCCAACATGAATTCCTGGAAGGAAATGCTGAACTATTATGCTTTCCAGCCAATCCAGCAATTCCGCTACACCGTGGGCAAAAACGCCACCGATAGCGCCATGATCATCGACGCGATGGACATCCTGCATGCCGGCGTGGTGGATGGTTTCTGCCTGGTCTCCAGCGATAGCGATTACACGCGCCTGGCCACGCGCATTCGCGAGAGCGGCATCTTCGTCATGGGGATCGGCGAAAAGAAGACGCCCAAGGCATTTGTCAACGCCTGTGATGTCTTCGTCTATACCGAAAACCTGGAAAGCGAAGAACGCCCGCCGCGCGCCGAGCGCAAACGCAAGAAGGATAAACCCGAACCCGTGGCCGAAAGCGCCGCCGAAAGCTCCGAGAACGGCGAACACGCCGAAGGTCCAGAACCGGATCCGCTGCCGCTCTTGCGCCGTGCCTATGAGATGGCCGTGCGCGAGGATGGTTGGGCGCGTCTGGATGCGATGGGCAGCGCCCTGTATCAGCTCGATCCGAGCTTCGATCCGCGCACTTACGGTCACCGCCAGCTTTCGCGCCTGGTAGGCAGTCTGAAAGAGGTCTTTGAAATGCGCAGCCGAGAGATCGATGGCTCGACCTTGTTCTACGTGCGCCTACGCGAGGGATTGCCCTGAGTTGTGCTATAATTTGCACAACCGTTCTAATTATGCCGATCAACTACCAGCAGGTCTACTCGAAGATCCGAGCGATCGGCGCCGAGGCCCAGGCGCACGAACAGGCGCTCCGGGAGCAACGAGAGCGGGCGCGGCAACTGCTCGAGGCCTTGGCCGATCAGACGGCACAGCTGCAGGAACGCCTGGAAGAGGCGCGGCGATTCTATCCCGATCTGCGCTGCGCCATTCCGCTCGAAGAGCCGCTCAATGCCCGCCATCCCTTGCCGGACCTGCGCACGAATTACACGCTACTGGCCGCCGATGGTTCGCAGATCGCCCCCGATCGGCATGCGACGGTGCTCTTCGGCCTGATCAATATCGGTGTGATCGCTCTGCGCCGCGGCTCAGGCGAGACGCCGGAGACTTTTACCGAAAGTCACCTGCTCTTCGATGAAGAACTCTATACCGAGGACGGCAATTTGCTGAGCGAAAGCCTGCTGGCCATGCAGCGCGATCTGCGCGAACGCGCCCTGCTGGCCGAAATGGCGCGCCAGGCCGAAAAACCGGCCATCGCCTTGACGGATGGACCGCTGGAGCTTTGGGGATTGAAAGAAGCGGAAAGCGCCGATAGCTACCGAAAGATGCTGGAGCAATACCTGCGTATTCTGAAGGAACTGCGCCGCGAGGGCGTGATCCCAGCCGGCTATGTGGATAAGCCAATGGCCAACCTGGTGGTGCGCCTGCTCGAAATCGCCAGCCTGCCGCAAGAGGCGCTGAAAAACCTGAAGGAACATTATCCGCTGCGCGGCGTGAGCGATCGTTGGCTCTTCGGCGAACGCGGCCGGCCGCTATTGCGCGCCGGGGAACGCTCGGCGATCTTTGGCCTGCAATCGCGCTCCCGTCAGTTTTATCGCGAGGAGATCGCCCTGCATTTCTTTTATCTGAACGTCGGCGATGACCAGCACCCCTGGCCGGTGCGCGTGGAGGTGCCCGCCTGGGTGGCGCAAGATCGCTCCCTGCTCGATCGGTTACACGTGGCGCTGGTGGAACAATGCCGTATGATGGGCGAGCGCCCCTTCCCCTACCTGCTCCACCGCGCCCACGAGATCGCCCTGGTGAGCCGGGATGAAAAGAGCCAGATCGAAACCATGCTGGCGATCGAGCTACGTGGTCAGGGGCAGGAAATAGATGAGTCCTCGGCCAAGCAAACCGCAAAAGAAGGCATCAGGAGGTAACGGTGACAACTCCCCTGGAAGTAGGTCGTTTGTTGCGCGCCGATACGAACGGTTTCGTCGCCGGCTGTCGCGTTTCAAAACTGGGAGCGCCGGCCTTCGGCGCGCTGGTGCGCGTGCCCCTACCGAGCGGCGAGGAGATTTACGGCCTGATCTACAACATCCAGATCGCCGATGACGGGCTGGTGCGCCAGTTGGTGACCTCGGAAAACGTGAGCGAAGAGGTGATGCGCGACAATCGCGAGCGACGCATTGTGCCGGTGGAAATGTCGGTACTTTCCGTTGGCTATGCGCAAAACGGTCGGCTGCATTACCTGCTTCCGCCGCGTCCTCCCCTCAGCCTGGACGTGATCTACCTTTGCGATGCCGCCGAAGTGCGCCGTTTCACCACCGGGAACTTCGGCTACTTTCGCCACATCCTGCGCGCGGCCGGTTCGTTGCCGGTCGCGGAACTGCTGGCCTCGCACCTGGAGCAAGCCGCCCCCACCCACCCCAATCCGCAGGAATGGCTGAAGAAAGCCATCCAAGAGATCATCGTCCTCCTACGCGATGACTATCCAACCCTGATGGCCGTGCTCGGCGCGCTGCGCGAAGTCGTCTCCTGAGAGGAATCCTATGGAAGAGAAAACGATCGGGTATCTTGTCGGTGGAAGCCTGAAGGACGCATTCCGTGTCCGTTTAACGGTGCCCCCCTCGGAGGTCCAGGAAGGCGCGTTCGTCGTGATCGAAACGGAGGAGCGGCTGTTCTACGGTCTGGTGACCGATCTGCAGCTCGGCGCCACCGATCCCCGTTTCGCCGATGAGCAAAGCGAAAGCCGCCTGCCGCCGATGCTGGCCCAAGCGCTCCACGGTCAAACTCTCTATACGAACCTGGAAGTGCTGCCGGCGCTGATGCTGGAGCGCGGCCCCGACCCGGCCTCCCCTGGCTATCAGGCGTGGCGCGATGCCCATCCAACGCCTCCGACTCCGATCCCGGTCAAAACCGTGCCGCCGCACCACGCTCCGGTGCGCATGGCAGGCGCCGGCGATATTGCCGAGATCTTCGGCAAGCCCGGCGGCAAGAATTTCGTCATCGGCTATACACGCGAGCAGGGACATCCTGTGACCATCGATCTGGAAAAGTTCGTCCAGCGCTCGGCCGGCATCTTCGGCGCCACCGGCACCGGCAAATCCTTCCTGACGCGCATCCTGCTGGCCGGCCTGATCCAGCATAACAAGACCTCGCTGCTGGTGCTGGATATGCACAGCGAATACGGCTTCGATGACATCGCCTCGGACACGCGTCAGCCTGTCATCGGGCTCAAGACCAAGTTCCCGGCGCGCGTGCGCGTCGTCGGGCTCGGCAGAGGGACCTTGATCCGCAACCGGAACCCGGACTTTCACCTGGAACTGGCTTTTTCCGATATTACCACGCAGGATATCGAGTTACTCTCGCGCGAGCTCGCCCTGCGCGAGACGGCCCCGACGGTGCTCCAGGCGCTGGAAAAGAGCTTCGGGGAAAACTGGTTGCTGGAATTCAAAGAGATGAATCGCTTGGACATTGAAGAACTGGATGAGCGCGGCAAAGTGCGCAAGGTGCCCCATCCCGAAAGCGTAGCTGCCTGGGCAATGGAACATGGTGTCAACGTGATGGCGGCCGAATCGCTTCACGATAAGTTGCGGCGGGTCTTCGATCGTCCCTATATCACCGAAAATCCGGCCGGAAACAGCCTGGATCAGGTGATCGAGGCACTGGCCGCCGGTCAGCACGTGATCCTTTCCTTCGGCAAATACAATCAGGACCTGGACTACCTGCTGGTGAGCAACGTGCTCTCACGGCGCATTCGCGAGAAATGGCAGCAACGCACCGATGCCTATCGCTCCAATCCGAGCAAAGAGCCGGAACCGCGCCCGCTGGTGATCGTGCTGGAAGAAGCGCATAAGCTGCTGAACCGCGAGCTGGCCTCCCAGACCAGCTTCGCCGAAATTGCCCGTGAAATGCGCAAATACTATGTGACCCTGCTGATCATCGATCAGCGCCCCTCGCAAATCTACGATGAAGTGATGTCGCAGCTAGGGACGCGCATCTGCGGCTGGCTGGGGGATGAACAGGATATTCACGCCGTGCTGGCCGGGCTTGCCGGCCGGGATGCGCTGCGCAGCATGCTCTCGCGCCTGCAGCCCAAAGAGGAAGTGCTCCTGCTCGGCTGGGGCGTTCCCATGCCCTTGCCCGTGCGCTCACGGCGCTACGATGAGAAATTCTGGCAGGAGCTGAAGGGAGAAGAACGGCGACGATCCCCAGAAGAGATCGTCGCCGAGATAAGCGGATAGGGCAAACGCTGGCGTTTGTCATCAAGAGGAGCAAACGGCAAGCGTTTGCTCTACAAGATGCGCTTCACATGTTGGAATAATCCCTTTTCGCGATTGACCTTTTCCACCGTCTCCGGCGCGCTCAGGGTGACGATTTCACCCTGACGGGCCACTTCATCCAGCACCTGGGCAAATTCGCGGAAGTGCGCTTGGGTGGTGGAGAAGATTTCATCGCGCACGCGCTGACGCTCCTCATCCGTGATGCCGGCCAGGTGACGGGCGAGGGCGACCCAACCTTTGGCATCGGGCAGCAGGTAGGCATCCATATCGCCGATCGTGCCGATGATCGCCCGCACGCGCTCCTCTTCCGGCAATTCCAGCTGACGCAGGAAATCCGAGGTCGCATCGTAGTTCTGCAGGGTCTCCAGCAGGTTCGGATCGCGATAGGAGAGATAGGCCCAGAAGCCGGTATTCGGATCAAAGGCGGAAAAGCCACCATAGGCTCCGCCTTGAACGCGGATCTTTTCCCAAAGGTAGGTTGTGCCCAGGTAGTTGTTGATCACATGGATCGAGCCGTGGTAGCGATAGCCGAGACGGTAGAGATTGGCCGCTTTGCCCACGTAATTGACTTGCGTCGGGGCCAGCAGCGCCTCGTTCCCGTCCGGATACGTGGGCGTGTAGGTGACGGGCACGGAGCTACGGTCGGGAATTTGCTCGACGAAGGCTGCCAGCCGAGGCCGTAGACCTTCGATCCGCTCCCCATTGACGGTGAGATTGAGGATCATCCCCGAACGTCGCACCAGGAGCCGGCGCAGGCTTTCCAAGCGTTCCAGGACATTCGGCCAATCTTTTTCGATTTCCTCGCTGAGCTTGCGGAGGAAAAACAGGTGCTCGATACCGCCAGCCTGCTCATCCACCCAATCCGCCAGCGAATGACGCGCCTGCAACCTGCCGGCCACCACTGCCGAACCGCGCGGGATCAGACCGGCCTCCATGCCGGCCTTTTGCTCCAGCACAATTTGAGCAAAGCGTTCCCGATGATCGAGGCGTGCGGTGAGCAGGATTTCAGTCAGCAAATCGAGTAAATCGTCCACCTGGGAATGGAGCGCTTTGGCGCGTAGGAAGAACCACAGGGTTGGCTCGCCCCGTCCACGCACCGTATCGGTAAAGAGGCTGGCACGAATGCCACCGGTCTTCTGACCGATGCGCTGGATGAGCTGCACGTAATCTCGCTTTTCGGTGCCCATTTCCAGGAGCAGACGACCGAACAGGCCGAGATAGGGGAGCAATTCCTGCGGGATGGTGCTCAAATCGAAACCGATATCGAGGTAGATAATATCGCTGGTTGGCAAAGGATGAGCGAAGAGGGAAATTCCCTGCAGATCGATCTGCTCGGTGGGGATGCGTTTGATTTGACGATCGAGATCGCTGAGCTTCAGAGTGGGAATGGTCGCCAGGGCTTCGGGGCTATCGGGGGTTTCTTGATAGCGCTTGAGTTCGGCGACCGTTTCGATGATCTGCTGGATCTGCTCCGGCGTAAGGGAGGCTTTGAGCTTTTCCAGGCGTTCGGCTTCGGCTTGTTCCCGGCGGCGCCCTTCTTCGGGATCGGGCAGAAGGTGCACGGTGGAGCGATGGGGATTTTCCAGGAAATAGGTGCGCAGCAGGTTCTCGAAGTATTTTTCGCCTTGCGCCAACCGCTCCTTGATGGCATTCAGCGGCTTTTCAAAGGCCAGGGCTTCAAACGGGTCTTTGTCATAGAGCCAGTGCGAGAGCGCGCCCAGCATCAGTGCCAACCCACGCGGGAAGCGACCGGTGTTCTGCTCGCGGAGCATGAACTCGATCGTATTCATCGAAGCGGCCACGGTTTCAGGATCGATACCTTCTTCGGCCAGCCGCTGCATCGTCTCCAGGATCAGCGCTTCGACCCGATCCAGATTTTGCGGCAAAACGCCTTTCATGCCGATCGAATAGAACATTTGCCGCAACCCGTCTTCCAGCCCGACCCCGATCACATCCTCGCCCAGGCCGGAATCCATCAGCGCTTTGCGCAACGGCGAGGCCGGGGTGCCGGCCAGGATATGAGACAGGATCGAAAAGCCCAAAGTCTCCGGATGACCGGCTTCGGGAAGTAGCCAGTTGACGGTAATATAGGCTTTGGCCTCCGGGTTCCCGCCAGAATCATAGCGATAGACGAAGCGCCGCGGCGCCTCCCAACGTGGTTGCAACGGAATCTCGGAAGGGACCTGACGCGCCTCAAAGGCGTTCAGCCAGGCATCGAGATAGGCCAGGCGCTTCTCTTCCGGATCATCACCATAAAACCAGATATAGGCGTTGGATGGGTGATAATACGTCTCGTGAAAAGCCTTGAATTCCTCGTAAGTGAGCGTGGGGATCACTTCGGGATCGCCGCCGGAATCCAGGCCATAGGGAGTATCCGGGAAGAGCGAGCGCTGACTATACTCATACTCGATGAGCAGATCGGGCGAGGAATAATTGCCCTTCATTTCGTTATAGACCACCCCTTTATAGCGCAGCGGGGCCTGCGGCGATTCTAGCTCATAGTGCCAACCTTCTTGCTGCAGCGTCCGTTCAGGGATCAACGGATAGAAGACAGCATCCAGGTAAACATCAATCAGGTTATACAGGTCCTGCTCGTTGGTGCTGGCGACGGGATAGCAGGTCTTATCCGGGTACGTCATGGCATTCAGGAAGGTATTCAACGAGCTTTTGGCCAGCTCGATAAACGGCTCTTTGACCGGGTACTTGCGCGAGCCGCACAGTACCGAATGTTCCATGATATGGGCAATGCCGTTAGAGGAAGCGGGAGGGGTGCGGAAGGTGATGCCAAATGCCTTGTTCTCATCCGGCGCCAACACCGAAAGCAGACGGGCACCGGTTTTATCGTGGCGATATTCGCGTACGGTAGCGTTGATCTCCGGAATGTGGGCCTCGCGCTGGAGGATGAACGTCATAGAGCACTCCTTGGCTTTTAGAATGGGCAAAGGGAACAGATCAACTGACACGCGCCACGGCCGTGGCCGCCAAAACGAGCACAGAAAGCCAGGCATTCAAGCGCAACAGGCGCTTTTGGCGACGTTCTAGCGCCTGCCATTCATTTTCTGACAGGCGCTCGGGACGTAACAGCGCCCGTCGGATCGCTGGGAAAACCTCCCAAGTTTGCACGGCGCTGACGACAATAATCAGCACAACCAGCAAATGTTTGGTCAAAAGCGCCAGCGACCAACGCGTGTTGGTCGCCAGCAGACCGTTGTAATTTGGGTGAACGCTCATCTGGAAGAGACCGGTGACGATCAGCACCCCTAGGCAAAACCAGATCAACGGCTCCAAGCGACGCTGAATAGCATCCAAGAAGCGTACTTGCTCTTGCGAAGGGAGCAACCTGGGGAGGAGCGGTAGGATCAACCAGCTCAGGGTGCTCAGGCTCCCCACCACGACCACCGTAGCCAGCATGTGCAACCAGTAAAAGAAGGCCAGAAGTTCGTCGGGCATGGCACGCCGGGTTAAGGCGTAGGCGTATCGGTGGGCAGGATGTCAGGCGTCGGCGTGGGTGGGTAGCAGGTGATATAGGCCTGTTCGGCGTTCTTCTTGGATTGTTTTTCCAGCTGACCATACTGCATCGCCGCTTGATACGCCGACCAGGCACCGCAGTAATCGCCCCGCCCGAACAGCACATCCCCATAACGCATGGCGGCAATATAGAAGCGCTGCGTGGCGCTCATCGTGCCATCGGTTAGGCCAGGAAAGCCGCTGGCCAGTTGACCGAAGAGGGTATAGGCCTGCTCCCAATCAATTTCCCAGAAAGAAGCGGCGGTAATATAGAGACGGGCGCCTTCGCGCAGCGCGTTCGCATCACGATCCAGCGGACCGAAGCGCTCGGCCAGGGTGAGGTAGTAAATGCCGGTTTCGAGATTCCCCTGCTGAATATATTGCTTCCCCTGGCTAATGAGCGCCAGATAATACATTCCATCCACTTCAGGGGTGTGGAAATTCGGGTCCCGCTTGCGCAGCGCATCCAGTGTGGTCAGGGCGTTCGTCCAATCCTGCGCGGCAATGTAGGTCTGGGCACGCTGAAAGAGCTCGGTGACTTCACTGAGATCTGCAGTCGGCGTGACCGTAGGCGAGGGGGTAGCCGTGGGGATGCTCATCTGCACCAGGACTTCGGCCAGCTTCTGCTGCGCCATCGGGAAGTTCGGATCGATGCTCAGGATATATTCCAAGCGCTGTCTGGCAACTTCGTAACGTTGAAACTGGATATCCACCAGCGCCAGTTGAAATTGTTCCAGCAATCCCTGCGTGACCTGATTCTGCCGAGCAACCATACGCGCGCCCAAGCCACTCTGATAACCGGCCCAAGCGCCCAGGAGCAGGGCAAAGATCACGCCAAACAAGGCCAGGAGCACTTTCAAACCGCGACGCGGTTTGGGTTTCCCATTTTTCGGTTGGGTTTCTTCTACGGAAGGAGATTGAGCCTCTTCCACGGGAGAGGAGGGCTGTGTTTGTTCCAGATCGAGATTAGACATAGTTTCTCCAAACATCAAAACTTACACTGTCAAAAGTTATCGTTCAATCTACAAAACGGTACTTGAGCAAGGTCCAAACGGCCTCAAACGCATCGCGCAGCTTGATCTTCTTGCCTTGCGAGTAATCGCGCGGGTTGAACGAGATCGGCACCTCGAAAATGCGATAGTTTCGCTTGAGCACTTTGGCGGTGAATTCCGGTTCAAAATCGAAACGGTTGGCGCGCAGCGGCATATTTTCGATCACTTCACGGCGAAAGACCTTATAGCCGGTTTCCATATCGCTCAAGATGGTGTTATAGAGCACATTCGTCATCATCGTGAGCAACTTATTGGCTACCATGTGCCAGAACATCACAACCCGCCGCGGGCCGCCCAGGAAGCGCGAGCCGTAAACTACATCGGCAACGCCCTCTTCGATGGGACGCAAAAGCAGCGGATAGTCCCGCGGATCGTACTCCAGATCTGCATCCTGGATCAAGAGTACATCGCCGCGCGCCGCCTGAAGGCCGGTGCGAATCGCGGCACCTTTGCCGCGATTCTTTTCATGCAACAACACACGCACCTGGCCCTGTCCATCCAGACGCTGCAGCACTTCGCGCGTGCCATCGGTAGAACCATCGTCCACGATGACGATCTCAAAAGCCAGGTTGGTCGCCTGCACACGGCGGATGATTTCTTCGATGCTGGCCACTTCGTTATAAACGGGAATGATCACGGAAAGTTTCATAGCGCCTGGATTATACTATAGGCAACTTGCCCTGGAGAAATGCATGGTCAAAAACAACGTCACCCGTCTGTTGGAAGCACGAGGGATTCCCTACACAGCCTTTGAGCTCCCCGCCGAAAAACTCGGCGCTAGGGAAACCGCTGAGCGCTTGGGAGTGCCGGTCGGCCGTGTCTTCAAAACCATCGTCGTGCGGCGAGAATCCCCTCGCAAGCCCTTGTTGGTCGTCGTCCCCGGCGATCGGGAAGTGGATTTGAAGGCCGTGGCCGCCGTCCTCGGCGAGAAAAAAGTGTACCTGCCCACCGAACGCGAAGCCGAGGCTTTGACCGGCCTACAAGCGGGCGGCATCTCCCCTCTGGCATTGCTGCAAAAGGGATTCCAGGTGCTCGTCGATCAACGCGCCTTGGAATGGGAGACGATCCACGTTTCCGGTGGTCAGCGAGGGTTGAATATTCGTCTCAAACCGCAAGACTTGATCGCACTGTGCAATGCGAAAGTGGCCGATGTTAGTCGTCTGGTCGGGTAGTCGCCTGGTCGGGTGTCGCCTGGTCGGGTAGTCGCGTGGTTGTCTAGGAGGATAGTTGCCCACTCTGGCCGGATGCCTACGGTTCACAGTCTACCAATCAATCGATGATGGGCCGGTAGCATGTTTTGCTCAATTTTGTAATCCGGCACACTTTTTGCGGTATAATTTCTTATGATGAGTCTCTTCGATTCTCAGGATGTTCTGGTACAGGACATCAGCCCCGCCTATCTTAACGTCCTCCTGCAGTTCCATCGAGAGGATGCATTCAGCGGTCTGTTCTATCTGAAACAATCGGAGGGGGAAGTTCTGCTCTTTCTAGCACATGGTGAAGTAAAACTAGGCTATACGCTGGATGAAGGGCATTGGAAAGCAATGCGGTCGACAGAGCGAGAATCTCTGTTGCAGCGCATCGGCGGTGACTTGAGAGTTTTAAGATTCCATCCTTCTGCGCTGCGTCTGGTGAGATTATATGTCGAAAATGGTCAAACCGCCTGTGCAAGCAAGCAGAATTCTCCGATAAACGATCTACTCTCTTGGCTGGGAGAGGCCTTTCGACAACATGGTCATGGAATCGCCTGTATTAGGGGACAAAGGTGGCGCGGCCTGATCCTTACCTACCCGGATGGAGATAGCCCGGAGGAGATCCTCACCTGGAGTGAAAGCGGCAGCCAAAACGGACCTTTGGCATTAAACCTGCTAAAAAATCTACAAGAGCCTTTCGATCTTGCCTACTTCCCATTGCTCTTGGAAAGCGAGACCTGGAAGGAATATCTGCTTTACACGACGATGCAGAAATTCCTACAACTGCTCTTTCAACGTTTTCGCGTCCTGGCCGGACAGACCATGACCACGCATGTGAGCGAACAGATGAACCACCTGTGTTCACGCTATGGATGGCATTTCATCTTCCAGGAAGGGATCGCCTTCCATGAGCACTTTTTCGCTTCGGTACGAGAAGCCCAACAGGTTTACCAAAAGATCCTCGCAGAATTGGTAAATTTCATGGGGATCGTCATCGGCGAATCTTTCGTTCGACAAACCCTACAGGAAATGTACAAACGGTTTTCGGCGGAAGAAAAACAAGTTCTCATTCCCGTACTGGAAACCCAATCTACTCACTATCCTTCAACGGAGCTCGCCTGATGTCATCATCCAATCCACAGCGTGCTTTTTCCCTCTTCACAATCGCCCTAATCGCAACCGGGATAATCTTTGTTGTCTATGGAGTGGCTTATTTTGCCCCTTCAAATTCAACAGTCTGGAAAGACTATGTAACCAACCTGTTGATTGTCCTTGCAGCCATTTGGAGTGCGATTATAGCGACGCTTTTATGGAAAGCCTATCAGGCCGATCCACCTTTGCGACGAGTGTGGTTCAATTTCTCACTAGCTCTTTGGCTCTGGAGTCTGGCAGAGATCCTCTGGACCTATCAGGTTCTCTCATTACAGGAAATCAACATAGGAATTGCAGATGCTTTCTGGGTTCTGGCCTATTTTCTCTTCGAGATCGCTCTCTACGCGCAATACAAGTTGATCCTAACCCCTCCCAAATGGCAGGGGCGAGTAGTCTTCGCTACTCTTACCTCTCTGACTATCGGGCTGACCCTCCTCTTTGCATGGTTCCTCTCCCGCCAACAGGGGGAAGCATTAACCCTGCCTGCACTGATCAATGCCTTTTACCCCATTGGTGACTTGGCTATTGGGGTGGGGGCCTTGTATATCGGCTACCTGTTTCGTGGAGGGTTACTCAATCGCCCTTGGCTGGCAATGTTCCTGTTCGCCCTTTCGGATGGGTTATACGCCTGGTTGTTCAATATCGGTCAATATTCGGCTTTGGTTGAACAAAGCACTCTGGCACAATATATTACCGATAGTCTTTATCTCGTGGCGTATCTTGCAGTAGGCCTTGGGTGTTTCATGCAGTGGCTAACCCTACGATATGGTTTCTTCCTCCATGCACCGAAAAGCTAAAATCATTGCCACCATTGGCCCCTCCAGTCAGGAAATTTCCATCATCGAGCGCCTGGCCCTTGCAGGAATGAACATCGCCAGGCTAAATTTTTCCCACGGTAGCCACGAAAGCCACGCACAAGTCATTCAAAACATCCAAACGGTACGTGAACGGCTTGGATTGGCTATCGGCATTTTGCAGGATCTGCAAGGCCCGAAAATTCGGCTGGGCAAGCTAGAAAATCCCATCGAGGTACGGGAAGGGGAAAAGATCTGGCTCTACGCCCAGGGGAACAAAGACCCTCTTGCGCTCAACGGGAAGGCACTGCCGGTAGATTTTCCCGAGCTTTTCGCCAGCGTACAACCCGGTGATCAACTGCTGCTAGATGATGGCCGGGTTGCCCTGCGCGCCGAAGCGGTCACTTCGCAAGCACTTCAGGCACGCGTTGAGGTCGGCGGTATCCTTTCTTCGCATAAGGGAATTAACCTACCGGGAGTTCGCCTACGCATTTCCGGCTTTACAGAAAAAGATAAGGCCGATCTGCTTTTTGGACTAAAACACGGCGTGGATGCTGTAGCCATTTCGTTTGTCCGTTCTGCCGAGGATGTGCGCGTCGTGCGCCAGACGATGGAAGCACATCTACCACCCGGCCGCCCCATGCCGCTCTTGATCGCCAAGTTGGAACGCCCCGAAGCCCTAGAAAACCTGGAAGCGATCCTGGACGAAGTCGATGGCGTGATGATCGCCCGCGGCGACCTGGGAGTGGAGCTCCCACCCGAACAGGTGCCGGCCTTACAAAAACACATCATCCGCGCCGCCAACCGCCGGGCAAAGCTGGTGATCACCGCAACCCAGATGCTCGAATCCATGATCTCCAACCCGCGCCCAACGCGCGCCGAGGCCTCCGATGTGGCCAACGCCATTTTCGATGGCACCGACGCAGTCATGCTCTCGGCCGAAACGGCATCCGGCGAATATCCCGTCCAGGCAGTCGAGATGATGGCGCGCATCGTGCAGGAAGCCGAAGCGCATTTCGTCGAATGGGGGCTAGAACAGGCACAAACCTTGCTCGAAGAGAGCGACGCCGCCTCGATCGCCCGTGCCGTCAAAGCGTTGGCAGAAGATCGCGATGTTGCGGCAGTGGCTGTTTTCACCATGCAAGGACATACAGCCTGGCTGATGTCCAAAGTCCGCCCGCGGGTGCCGATCCTGGCCTTCACGCCAGAGGTCCACACTTACTTTAGACTGGCGTTTCTCTGGGGTGTTTACCCGCAAAAGGTCCCGTTTGCTCACACACTGGAAGAGATGCTGGCACACGTCAATGCCGCGTTGCTCAAACAAGCCAACATTAAGCCGGGTGATCAGGTGGTATTGGTTTGCGGCTTTCCGGTCGGCGCGCTGCGCCCGCCGAATATGGCCCTCCTGCACACAGTTGGAGCATGAGGCATCACCATCTGCGTTGAACAGATGGTGATCGTGATCCCCGTTCAAACGATACCAGGAAAGTGCCTGATTCCCCCCAACATCACAGTGTATAATCTAGCCGAATGTCACCGGAAGCCCTGGCAAAGAGTTTCTTTGGTATGCTCACCGCGCCGGATGTCCTGGAATATGTCCTTGATCTCGAATACACCCGCCAAGCCTAGTGCGCCCAGGAAAAATCGCACCTCTCCGCTCTGACCGAGAACCGGCTCTACCGTCTGGGACGAAAGATCGCCGGCAAAGAATGCAGCAGCTCCTACCATCGGATCAAACTCGCCAAAATTTATCGTGTGGCGACCGGCCTGGCACCCACCGCACAGACACCGATTGGCAGCCTTTATCTCTTTGCACCGTCTTTTTGATCTTTGAAACCTCCAAACCTGGTTTAGAATAGCAATTGTGGTGAAAAAGCTCATCTCTTTCGTAACGTTGCGCAGTTCGATCGTGTTAACTGCAACGGTTGTCGCCGCATTACGAGCGGTAGGAGCACTGATCTACCGGCCTCTCCTGGTAGAGAAGATTACTCCTGGTTCACTTCTCTACCTATTCCTAAGCGGTGTTCTCTGGCTCGTTGTTGGAGTATGGTTACTCCTCAAATTCTGGCAGGAGAACAAAGCCGCCGAAAAGCAAATGGCCCTCGCCGCCCTGCTCTATGGCATCTGGTATTGGGGCGAACGCTTATGGCTTCAGCCGATGCCCGGCAACGCACCTTTCGCATTGGTCATGACACTGGTCCTGGAGGCCGTTTTCTGGCTCCCCATAAGTCTCCCTCTTGTCCATGCTCATCTCTTTCCAAAAGGTGAATCCTATGAGTGACAATCCCAAAATTCAGAAGCTACGTGAGCTGAAGGCCCTTTCCCGGATGGGGGGAGGGGAAGAACGCATTCGCGCCCAGCATGCAAAGGGCCGGTTAACGGCACGCGAACGGTTGGAACTCCTTTTGGATAAAGGTTCGTTTCGCGAGGTGGATGCCTTTGTGGTCCACCGCACGCACGATTTCGGACTCGATCAGCAAAAGTATCTGGCCGATAGCGTGGTGACCGGTTGGGGAACGATTGATGGTCGCCTGGTTTACGTCTTTTCTCAAGACTTCACCGTTTTTGGAGGGAGTCTCGGCGAAGTACATGCCGAAAAGATCTGTAAGATCATGGATATGGCCATGAAAAACGGCGCGCCGGTGATCGGGTTGAACGACTCCGGCGGAGCACGCATTCAGGAAGGTGTGGTTTCGCTGGGAGGCTATGCCGATATCTTCCTGCGCAATACGCTCGCCAGTGGCGTGATCCCGCAAATTTCGGTGATTATGGGCCCCTGTGCCGGCGGCGCAGTCTACTCCCCGGCCCTCACCGATTTCATCTTCATGGTGCGCGGCTCCTCGTATATGTTTGTCACCGGACCCGACGTGGTCAAAGCCGTGACGCATGAGGAAGTAACGTTTGAAGAGCTGGGCGGAGCCGCCGTCCACGCCGAAAAGTCCGGGGTCTGCCATGTAGCGGCGGATACGGAAGCCGATGCGCTGTATCTGGTGCGCAAATTGCTCTCCTACCTCCCACAAAACAACATGGAGGATCCGCCTTTTGTGCCCACCAATGATGACCCGCTGCGCATGGAAGAGGCCCTGGATTCGATCATCCCGGACGATCCGAGCAAACCTTACGACATGAAGGATGTGATCCGTCTGATCGTGGACAACGGCCAATTCTTCGAGATCCACGAATCGTTTGCCCAAAACATTGTCGTCGGCTTTGCCCGCTTGGGTGGGCACTCGGTTGGGATCGTAGCCAATCAGCCGGCCGTTCTGGCAGGTGTGCTGGATATTGACGCCTCAGAAAAGGCCGCACGCTTTGTACGCTTCTGCGATGCCTTCAATATCCCGATCGTTACCTTCGTCGATGTGCCCGGCTTCCTGCCCGGAACCTATCAGGAACATCACGGGATCATCCGCGCCGGGGCGAAACTGCTCTACGCTTACTGCGAAGCCACGGTGCCGAAGCTCACAGTGATCACGCGCAAGGCCTACGGCGGCGCCTACGACGTCATGAGCAGCAAACACATCCGCGGCGATTTCAATGTGGCCTGGCCGAGTGCTGAAATCGCTGTGATGGGGCCGGAAGGTGCGGTGAACATCATCTTCCGCCGTGAGCTGGAAAAAGCGGAAGACCCCGAAAAGCGCCGCGCTGAATTGGTAGCAGAATATCGCGAGAAGTTTGCCAATCCCTATGTCGCCGCAGCGCGCGGCTACCTGGATGACGTGATCGAGCCGCGCGAGACCCGTCCGCGCCTGATCAACGCCCTGGAAATGCTCCAAAACAAACGCGATTCCAACCCACCCAGAAAGCACGGCAACATTCCGCTTTAGGAGGCAAAATGTTCAAAAAAGTATTGATCGCCAACCGCGGTGAAATTGCCGTTCGCATCATCCGTGCCTGCCGTGAACTGGGTATCGAAACGGTAGCCGTCTATTCCGAGGCCGATCGCCAGGCACTGCACGTGCGTTATGCGGATGAAGCTTATCTTTTGGGGCCTGCACCGTCGCGCGAATCCTATCTGCGCGGCGATAAAATCATCGACATCGCCCGCAAATGCGGCGCCGATGCCATTCACCCCGGCTATGGCTTCTTGGCCGAACGCGAGGATTTTGCTCAGGCCTGTGCCGATGCCGGCATCGTTTTCATCGGGCCAAAACCTTCCTCCATTGCCGCTATGGGCGATAAGGCCGTGGCCAGGGCTACGGTGAGCAAAGCCGGCGTGCCGGTCGTGCCGGGCACCGAGGACGTGGGCAACCTGCGTGATGAGGACCTGTTGGCGCTGGCGCCGAAGATCGGCTTTCCTCTGTTGATCAAAGCCACCGCGGGCGGCGGCGGGAAGGGAATGCGCGAGGTTCGATCCCTAGAAGAAATGCCGGCGCTGCTCCAATCAGCCCGCAGGGAGGCCGAAGCCGCTTTCGGCGATGGCAACGTCTACCTGGAGAAACTGATCATCGGCGCTCGTCATATTGAGATTCAACTTCTGGCAGACACCTTTGGAAACGTCATCTATCTCGGTGAGCGCGAATGCTCCCTGCAACGACGTCACCAGAAATTGCTGGAGGAAGCGCCTTCCCCCTTTGTAGACGAAGATCTGCGCCGTCGCATGGGCGAAGTAGCCGTGCAAGCCGCACGCGCCGTGGATTACATCAACGCCGGAACGATCGAATTCCTGGTGGATAAGGATAAAAACTTCTACTTTCTGGAAATGAATACCCGCCTACAGGTTGAGCATCCGGTCACCGAATTGGTCACCGGCATTGACATTGTAAAAGAACAGATTCGCATTGCCCGTGGTCGCCCCCTGAGCTACCGTCAGGAGGATGTGCGCTTCAACGGTCATGCGATCGAATGCCGCATCAATGCCGAAGACCCGTACAATAACTTCATGCCCTCTACCGGCCGCATCGTCCACATGACCATCCCCTCCGGTCCAGGGGTACGTGTGGATACCGGTGTTTATCCGGGCTTCGAGATCACCCCCTACTATGACCCGATGATCGCTAAACTGATCGTCTGGGGAGAAACGAGAGCACAGGCCATTCTGCGCATGCGGCGCGCCTTGGAAGAATATCGTATCATCGGCGTGCACACCAATATCCCCTTCCACCAGACCCTCATGGATTCCACCCGTTTCCTCGGAGGGCAATACGACACCCGGTTTGTAGAGGAACGCTTTTCCATGGATGAGATCGAAAGCGGCATGGAACGCAATGCCGATATTGCCGCTCTGCTGGCCACACTGGTCGCCCACCGAGAAACACAACACGCCGCCCAAATTGTGCGCCGTGGGGCGCGCGATACCAGCAACTGGAAATGGCTCGGCCGCTGGGAACGGCTGCAACGCTGAAGGAGGCTCACTATGTTCAAGTATGTGGCTACAATTGACGGGAAGGAAATCACGATAGAGATCATCGATGAGCACCATGTCAGCGTGAACGGCAAAGTGATGGAAGTGGACTTCGTTTCCGTCAGCGGGCAGCCGGTCTATTCGTTGATCGTGGACGGGAAATCCTATGAGGGGTATGTCTACCCTGGCGAAGACTCATGGCAGGTGCTCCTACTGGGACGGCTCTATTCCGTAACGGTTGAAGATGAGCGCGAGCGGCGACTGCGTGCAACCATCGGCGGAAAGATGGGTGAAAGCGGCGAATTCCACCTCAAAGCGCCAATGCCGGGGTTGATCGTCTCCGTGCCGGTCAGCGAGGGACAACAAGTCGAAAAAGGACAGGTGCTGGTAATTCTGGAATCCATGAAAATGCAAAATGAGCTTAAAGCACCGCGCGCCGGTGTCGTGCAGCGGATACGTGTCAAAGCAGGGGAAACAGTGGAGCAAAAACAGACGCTGCTCAGCCTGGCCTGATCAGGGCTGACGAGCCCTTGCCTGTAGGCACAGACTCCAACCACCATGCTCCAGCCATTCCTGCAGGCGAGGGCTCATATCCCGTCCCTGACGGGCATCCTCATATATGCCACTTCCCCAATAGACATAACGTTGTGTCTCAGCAGGCCATAGACTCTCCTGTTGTGAGAGCCGTGTCATGCCGCCGTTGTAGGCCGCCAAGGTCAGACGCACATCCCCTTGTGACTTTGTCCAAGCTTTTTGTAAGTACGAAAGCCCTCGTTTGGCATTGATTTCTACGTCAAAAACGTTCTCCCCCTCGGCAAAGTGATAAGGCATTACCTGGAACAACCCGGAGGCACCGGCCGGAGAACGGGCAAACGGGTCGCCACAGGATTCGATCTGCATCACCGTGGCGATCAAATTGGCATCCAGTTGATAGGTTTGACTCCAAATCAAAATGTTCTGCTCCCAATAGCGCACCTCAGGAGTGAAAAATGGAGCGATCTGCCCAGAAGGTGTTGCAGCGATAGGGGTCGGGGATGGGAGGCGATTGCTGAAAAGCAGGGCTACCGTGGCGATCAACAAGATCGCTAACGGCGGCAGAACAAACATGGAAAGGCAACCGCTCCCTGCACCGGGAGCGGTCACCTGGTCAGTTGTGGGCAAAAGTGCGCGGTGCGTCATGCTCCTTCATCACTCCCAGGGACGTCCTTCGGGCGAACGACCTTGAGCCGAAAGGTTGTGGTAAGTCGGTTCAGGGCGATTATACCCGCTCGTCGGGCGCGAACCAACCGTGGCAGAATATCCTGCCGCCGGACGCGGTGTAGCTGCCGAGGGGCGCGCCGCCGGATTAGCCGTCGTTCCCTGTGCCGATGGACGAACACGCGTATCCAACGTAAAGAGTCGCTCGCCAGCCATGGCAAAGGTGCCGATCAACAACACGCGTGTCAACCAGACCATCAGGGCAACCAGGATAGGAATCACCTTGAGCATGGTTTCGTTGCTCACAACAGCCGTACCCAAGCTGCGGTGACCGGCAATGGCTACCGAGACACCCCACCAGGTCAGCCCGGCATTAAAGAGCGCGGCCAACAACCAGGCACCAAAGAGATACCACACTTCTTTTGGCTCATCGCGCCCTTGTTCGGGGGTGAAAATGCGAGCAATCCCGGCAAAATCAATGCCACAAAAGGCAATCGCCAGAATCGTCGCCCAGCGCATCCCGGCAAACTTGAGATCGCCGAGCATATCCAGCAGGGCAAACTGGGTGGTGCTGAAATTGAAGATCTCAAATGCCAGTAGCGCCAGGATCAAAATCACGCCCCACACCAGGCCACGATTGATCCTGCGCATTTGTGCCCATAGCGCCGAATGGGAAGAAAGATTTTTGGTCATAGCTGCCTCCTTTAGGATATAATAGAACATATGTTCTATTTTGTCAAGGGTTGGAGCTGGAGTTCAGACATGAGTTGGGACAGGGGGGTGGACGATTGAGACAAAAATGGCCAAAGCGCTCGACACAATCTCATACCATTCGGGAGCAGAGAGTTCCCACTTTTGCTTGAGCAAGACAAACAACCCGGAATAGCGTCTCCATTTTGCGCTCTTCTTCAACGGAGGCGAAGTGGAGACAAGGTCTTCTTCTGCCACTTCTTCGCCCGACCGAATCGCTTCGCCGTACAAGCGGTCGCGCAAGCGTTCTCCTACCAGCATACTTGCCGCAAAAACCAACAGCAAAAGGGCTATCATCTTCTCCATGTAAATCTGTTGTTTGTTCATCAGGCGTTCCATGCCCAACAAACTTTTCAGGTCTCGGAAGGTTTGCTCGATTTTCATCCGAGCTTGATACAGGCGTAGCCCTTCTTCCGGTTCCAGGTCGGTCATCACCCACAAGGGCTCTGCCAATCCCTTCTTCCACACCCCAACCACATTCAGGCAGACTTTGCCGCGATACCAGACCTTTCGGTACGTGACTGTCTCGCCGGGTGAAAGGGTCAACACCACTTCGCGTCCGGGTTCATCGCAAAACTTCGGAGGACGATTTCGCAAATCCAAGCGAATCACAAAATGGATGCCTTCCTCAACCAGCCGCTCCAGCAGTTCGGTATAACTGAATTCTCGGTCCAACACCAACGGTCGCCCGCCCGGCAAGTCCTTCAGTTCACCAAAAAGGCGGAAATGATTCAGATTCCGCGATTCTAGCCCCTGCGCAATCGTCTTGGAAGAGTAGGTGAGAAAGCTATACGGAATGGCGCGTCCGCGATAGGGCGTCGCCAAGACCATCACCCAGAAGCCTTTCGTCTTGCCGTCTTGCAACGTTCCTACATAGGCGGTCTTGCGGGCTTGCGGTCGGGCAATCTCGGTGACATCTCCGATAACAAACTCCGCTTGCTCCCAAAAGAGCCGCCAAAGGGCTTGTCGAGGGTCGACCTGACGGAGAAAACGTCGGATGCGCTTGTAACAGGCGGCACTCTTCCCACGCATCTTGGCGGCAATGTCGGTCAGACGCAGGGAACGGGCCTGCAGGATGGCTTGGGCAATTTCAGCCGCTTTTTTGGCCGTTATCGGGTCATCGAACAGGGATTGAAAGAATTGGAAAAACGGGATAGACTTCTTCATGAGGAGCCTCCTTTGGTTGAAAAGTGTGATTTGTTCGACAACAAGTGTACCCTTGGAGGCTCCTCTTTGCTTGTCCCAACTCATGTCCTTACCTCAGTTGGAGCTGATCCTGACCAGCTAAAATTTGGGATACTGGACCTGATTGCCCTCCTAGCAGTTTTAGGCACGAAAAATGCAAATGAGGGGCACTTTTCCTGCTTCTCCAAAGTGTGAGCGCAGAGCAATATCTTGTTCTCGGAGCGATCGCTCATTTTCAGACGCGAGCGGTGGCAGCCGGCCAACTAAAATTTTGGATAATGCGAAATACCCATCGCTACCGTCACTACAGAAGCGATGGCAACACGATTATCACCCACCATTCCCTGCAGCCGTGAGGCTTCCCCTCTGAAAAAGAAATAAAACAGGGGCAGCCGGAAAGCAAAAGTGGGGAGGCCTCCCCCCTTCCTCCCCAAAAGCATGTTGGTATAGATTGTCGGTATCAGATAAAGATAATCTGGGCGCCTTCGGTCATCTCGATGAACTCGCTCGCCGTGACCACGCCGTCCACTACGTCAAGGAAATCCTCTTTCGTGAGTCCCATCATATCGACGGTCATTTTACAAGCGTAAATTTTAGCCCCGGCATCATGTAGCATCTGAAGCATTTCGCGAACGGGTGGAACTTCTAGCTGCTTCATCTTCTGCTTCATCAGGGCAGTAGCAAGAGCGGTCATTCCGGGCAGCACTCCCATCAGTTGTGGGATGCCGATGTTAATCGGAAAACCCATCATGCCGGTTTTCATGCTGGTATTGGCCACCGGTGCGATCTCCAGGTGATCCACACGGTGCTTGTTAATCATGTCAAGTCCCCAGAAGGTGAAGAAAAGAGTCACATCTACACCGTTCCCAAGGGCCGCCCAGCCCATGATCAGGGCAGGGTAAGCCATATCCAGATTGCCTTTTGAGCAGATAAAGGCCATATGGCGATTCTCGGACATGGTACACTCTCCTTGAAGATGAAAAAGATGATGTGGAGGGGAAGGGCTCCTTCCCCTCCAGGAGAAACTTAGATACAGCCTTCAGGCTTTCCAAGACCGGCGATGCGGGCGACTTTTTTAGCCGGCCCCTTCGGGAAGAGTTCAAAGAGCTCTTTGGTGCTGATGCCGGTGCCACTGGTGATCTGGCGCAGCGTAGGCGCTTTACCGCTCTCGGCAGCCGCCTGGCGACACCAGCGAATGATCTGCCAGTGCTTTTCGGTCAACTCGATCCCTTCCTGCGCGGCAAGCAATTTGGCGATCTCCTCGTTCCACAGAGAGGGGTCGGTCAGGAAACCTTCTTCGTTCAGGGGTAGATTTTCAAGCACAGTGGTCATAGTTCATCTCCTTCGCTAATTTTTTGATTCCTCCTGCGACGGTACTTCGCCCAGGAGTTTTAACAGACTCAAGGCGCGCGCCAATCCCTTCCGCGTCTGCGGATCGCCCATAACCTTCAGCAAAGCAAAGAGGGAAGTTTGCTCTTCAGGGACCGGCGCGGTGAGCACCTGCCAGCTCTTGCCAAGCATGGCAAAATAGCCGCGACGTTCGAGACGATCGAGTTCTTCAACTAGAGTATTGAACATCGGTTTCATCAGGCGCTTGATCTCCTCGCTCAATCCCATCAGGGATTCAAGTTGATCCAGCGCATCCAGGAGCAGATACGTATCGCGCAGCAGACGCTTGAGCAAAAAGAACAGGTCCTCGACACGGAATTCAGAGCCGATCTCGGCCAGCTCATCGATTGTCAGGTGCACCATCTGATTGGCAATGGGAATCAGGTCACGTTTCAGCTCTTCTAGTTCTTCCGTGCGCCGACGTTGCTCGGCTAGATGGGCCTCAATGCGATCGAGGCGTTCGAGGAGCAAATTGAACTGCTCCTGGGTCATAGGTGCACCGGAAAGGGTGGTTGACTCGGTCATAAGAGGCCTCCTATACCCATTTACCGGCCATGCTCATTTGCGATTCAAAGGGCATTTCGCCACCCTTGAGCAAAACGTTCCAGTAGATCCAGCGGAACATCATCTTGCCCCAGTGGTTAACATGTGATTCCTGTAAGAGAGAGAAGGGGCCGAAGCCGGGCAGAGGGAATTTTCCGGGTAGCGGCTCCACATCGTAGTTGAAGTCAATGAGCACGCCTTTCTCGAAACCTGATTCAATAAAACAATTGGCATGACCATCAAATTTCGGCAAGGGTTCGAGGCCTTCGATGCTCCGGAGCAGATTCTCGACCACTACATCCAGCATGAAATGGGCCACCGAGCCAGCCTTAGAAGTAGGCACATTGGCGGCATCGCCGATCACGAAAATGTTTTCCCAGTCACGGCTGCGCAAGGTATGCTTATCGGTAGGCACAAAGTTCATTTCGTCTCCCATTCCGGAGCGTGCAATCGCATCAGAGCCCTTAACCATGGGGACGGTGACCAGGAGATCGTAAGGAATTTCCCGTTCATCATAGGAGCGGATCACCTGTTTTCCGGTATCCACTTCCATGATGTAATATTCCGATTCAAGATGTATGCCCTTTTCTTCCAGCATGTTGCCCAGAATGGCTGAAGCGCGCGGTTTGGTAAACGCGCCGGGAAGCGGGGTGGCATAGACGATTTCGACTTTATCCCGAATCCCTCGCTCATGGAAGAACCAATCGGCCAGGAAAACGAACTCTAACGGCGCCACAGGGCATTTGATGGGCATCTCGACCACATTCAGCACAAGTCGCCCACCCTTCCAGAAGCGCAGGAAATTAGCCAGGTTCACAGCCCCTTCGAGCGTATAGAAGGTGAAGATGTTCTTATTCCAGGCTCCTCCATCCAGCATACCGGGCGTTTCTTCTGGGTGAACGTCACTCCCCGTGGCGATGACCAGGTAATCATAGTGGATGACCCGGTTATCCTTGCGCAGTATCACACGGCTTTTCTCCGGCTCGATCACTTCAATCTCAGAGAAAACCACTTCCACATTCGGCGGCAGGAAGTTACGCTTGGGTTTGATAACATCCTGCTTGCTATAGATACCGAACGGAATGAAGAGAAAGCCTGGTTGATAGTAGTGGGTTTCGTCACGGTCCACGACGATGATACGCCACTCCTGGGTATCCAGGTGTTCGGCCATCTTGTTGGCAACCATTGTGCCGCCGGTACCGGCGCCGAGGATCAGTAGAGTTTTCATTGTTCATCGTCTCCTATCGATTGGGATATGAGTAAGTTGTTGATCAACTGAGCGCGCTCCTGCATATTATTGGCCAAAATCTCTCGCAGCAAATTGAGCGCTTCAATAACCCGTCCATCCTTCAAACGATATTGAACCCGCTGAAAATACCGTTCCGAGACAACCAACCCGGCCTCCCGTAATACCTTAAGATGGCGCGAGACGGTCGGTTGAGGCAATTCCAGGGCATTGACGATCTCGGAAACGGTGAGAGGGCCACCATGCAACGCATAGAGAATCACAATGCGGGTAGGATCGGCTAGGCCACTACAAATCTGAGCATGCAATTGGTTAATTTCATCCCGTAAGTGCTTGGAAACCGACATAGACATATATATTCTCCTCACATGCATATATGCGCTAATGCAAATATCTATTGTGAATTATAGGGCAGCGCAAGGGAAATAAAAGTGATTATTTTCACAATCCAGCAACGACAAATGTAATAAACTAAAATGGATATAAATTCTTTTATTTCATCCAATAGCGCAAAGCAGGTTGTTTATCGTCCGATCGTCGCCGGCTCTTTTTGCACCGGTTTTAAACGTCTCGTTGCACGGAATATCGGGCACCGATCTAGCCATGTCGAAACCAACAACTAACAAGCGACTTCCAAAAACCAGTTTTGTAACAACCAAATTTCTTAGATTATTTTTTGGGTAAAAAGCGTAAACCAAGCATTCTTCTTCGCTTTTTCAAAGGCGAGAGCAATAGACTGCTCTCGGAACACTCATCCCTCGGTCAAAACTTGCGGATCAGGAATTGGATTCACTTGGCACGGCAAAATCGGAGATTGCTTTGCCTCAACTCGCTCCGCTCAAACGCGAGGAAACACTAACCTTTCCTAAACAAAACGCCCGAAAAAAGCTGAATGCCCCAGAACGCGCCTTGACATACCCCCCTTTTCCTGGTAATATCTGCGCCAACAATAAGCCCTGACGGCACTCTTATCCAGAGAGGCGGAGGGACCGGCCCGACGAAGCCTCAGCAACCTGTTTCCGCAGTGCCAAAGGGCACGCTCTTTGTGCCTAGCACGATCCAAGCGGAGACAAGGTGCTAATTCCGGCAGACGGATGTTCTGGAAGATGAGAGGGCAGCCGCGCATAAATGCCAAATTGCCCTTTCACGTCCGGAGGGGCAATTTTATTTTCCTGCGAGGTATAAGATGACCACGACCTTCATGTCTTCTCCAAAGCTCTACTTTACCTCAGAGTCGGTCACAGAAGGACATCCCGATAAGATCTGTGACCAGATCAGCGATGCCGTTCTAGATGCCTGTCTGGAGCAGGACCCCACCTCACGCGTGGCCTGCGAAACGGCGACGAAAACCGGCTTTGTCATCCTGATGGGCGAGATCACCACACGTGCCAACTTCAACTACGATGAGCTGGTGCGCAAGGTCTTGCTGGAGATCGGTTACGATGACAGCAGCAAGGGCTTCGATGGGAACACCTGTGGCGTGCTGGTGGCGATCGCCAAGCAATCCGGCGATATCGCCATGGGCGTAGATAAGGCCCTGGAAGCCAAAAGCGGCGAAATGAGCGACGATGAGATCGAAGCGATCGGCGCCGGCGATCAAGGCATGATGTTCGGCTTTGCCTGCAACGAAACGCCACAGCTAATGCCCATGCCGATCTACTTGGCCCATAAGCTCACCCGCCGCCTGGCGGAAGTGCGCAAAAACGGCACGCTTCCCTGGCTGCGACCGGATGGGAAATCGCAGGTCACGGTGGAGTATTCCTACGGGAAGCCGAAACGCGTCGATACGGTGCTGATTTCCACCCAGCACGCGCCGGAAATTTCGCAAGCCGAAATCCGCGAGCAGGTGATCGAACACGTGATCATGCCCGTCCTGCCGCCTGATATGGTCGATAAGGACTTGAAAATTTATATCAACCCGACCGGGCGTTTTGTGGTCGGTGGCCCGATGGGCGATTCCGGCCTGACCGGCCGCAAGATTATCGTCGATACCTACGGTGGAATGGGTCGCCATGGCGGTGGCTGCTTCAGCGGCAAAGATCCGACGAAAGTCGATCGCTCGGCGGCCTATGCAGCGCGCTGGGCGGCGAAAAACGTGGTAGCCGCCGGGTTGGCAGATCGCTGCGAGATCCAGGTGGCCTACGCCATCGGTGTTGCCCGACCGCTTTCGGTCAACGTGGAGACGTTCGGCACCGGACGCATCCCGGATGAGAAGATCGCCGAGCTCGTGCTGGAGCACTTCGATCTGCGCCCCGGCGCCATCATTCGTGACCTGAACCTGCGCCGCCCGATCTACCGTCCGACTGCCGCCTACGGTCACTTCGGGCGCGATGATCTCGATCTGCCCTGGGAGCGCACCGATAAGGCCGAAGCACTGCGGCGAGCAGCCGGGCTTTAACCTGAATGCACATTCTGCTCATTCACCAAGCATTTGCTTCGCTGGATGAGGCCGGCGGCACGCGACACTATGAGCTGGCGCGAGTGCTGACTGCACACGGCCACCGGGTGACGGTGATCACCGGAACGGTGAGTTACCTGAGTGGCCAGGCCGAGCGACCCGCCTCGGTAAAAGAAGAAGATGGGCTCATCATTCGTCGCGTGCCGCTCTATTCGGCCTACCATCGCTCGTTTTTCCATCGCCTGCTCTCGTTTTTCTCCTTCACCTGGAACGCCTTTTGGGCCGGTTTGGGGGTTCGAGAAGTCGATGTGGTCTGGGGGACCTCCCCTCCCATTTTCCAAGGGGTCTCTGCCTGGGCGCTGGCGCGGCTGAAGCGGGCGCGTTTTCTCTTCGAGGTGCGCGATCTCTGGCCGCGTTTTGCCGTTGCCATGGGCGTGATCCGCAACCCTCTTTTGATCGCCGCTGCAGAAGGGCTAGAACGTTTCCTGTACCGTCAAGCCGATCAGGTGATCGTCAACAGCCCGGGGTTCCTGGATCACGTTCAAGGTCGAGGCGCGAGGCGGGTGGCACTGATCCCCAACGGTGCCGATCCGCTCCTTTTCGAGGTCCACGCGGCGGCGGAGGACCTGCGTCGTCTCTATCATCTGGAAGATAAAACGGTGGTGCTCTATGCCGGTGCCCATGGTCCGGCAAACGATCTGCAGGTGGTGCTGGAAGCGGCGCGCCAATTGGAAAATAAGCCGATCCATTTTCTGCTGGTGGGAGATGGGAAGGATAAGCCGCGCCTGCAGCAACTGGCGGAAGCATGGGGATTGAAAAACGTGACCTTCCTGCCGCCGGTGCCGAAACGGGAAATGCCGAACATCTTGCGAGCAGCAGATATCGGGTTGGCGATTCTAAAGCCATTGGAGGAGTATAAGACCACCTATCCGAACAAGGTGTTCGATTACATGGCGGCGGGGCTACCGATCTTGCTGGTAATCGACGGGGTGATTCGCAAAGTCGTTGAGCAGGCAGAATGTGGGCTATTCGTGCCGCCCGGAGATGCCCAGGCCCTGGCAAAAGCAACGCAAGAGCTGGCCGCCGACGCACAACGACGCCGACGGATGGGAGAGCAAGGACGCGCTTACCTGGAGGCACACTTCAGTCGCCGGGCACTGGGGGAACAACTGCGTCAGCTATTGGAAGAGATGATGGCGCAACACGAACACGGCAGATGACTTTCGAGTGAAAGGAAAAGTGACAAAAATCCCCCGTTTCATTTGAAGCTTGCACGCCAAAAGTTCTTGATAAAACTGATATAGTTTGATATATTACAGGGTGATTGGAAAAGGCTAACGGAAGCATAACATTTTCGGGTGGGCCGTAATTGATATTTTATCTCAAAAAACTCACCATTTTCCCTGAAAGGAGAGACAAATCATGAGGCACTTTGTCATCGTCGGCATTTTAGTGCTCCTCTTCGCAGCGCTGACGTTTTTGGGGCTGCGAGCAGTGGGCTTGATGCCGGTACAAGCCGCACTTCAGGCAGAAGTAGTGGACTGGATGTTCGATCTGCAAATGGCGGTGATCTCTTTCCTGTTTGCGCTCATCGTCGTCCCACTATTCTATAGCCTGATCGTTTTTCGCCGCAAACCCGGTGAAAGCGGAGAGGGAGAGCACATCGAGGGGAACACGCGTCTGGAAGTCACTTGGACGATCCTGCCTTTGCTCACCGTGCTGATTTTCGCCTATTTAGGCGCCATCACCCTAGGGCAAACCCGGCGATTGGACCCGAATGCGATGGTGGTGAATGTGACCGCTTTCCAGTGGGCCTGGCGTTTTGAATATCCAGAATACGGCATCAAAACCAACCAGCTTTACCTACCGGTGAACAGACAAGTGGTGTTGAAAATGCAATCGCCGGATGTGATCCACTCCTTCTGGGTGCCGGAATTCCGCATTAAGCAGGATATTGTGCCCGGTCGCATTACCGAATACCGTATTACGCCTACCAGGATAGGGGAATACAAGACGATTTGTGCCGAGCTTTGCGGCGCTTCCCATGCTTATATGGTAGCGCCGGTCATTGTCGTTTCGCAGCAGGACTTTGAGAAGTGGGCGCTGGAAACGGCCGCCGCTCAAGCCGCTGCTGCCGGTCCCGATGCCGCGCGCGGCGAGAAACTGTATAACGAACTGGGCTGCAAGGCCTGTCACTCGCTGGATGGAAGCAAAGGCGTCGGCCCAACCTGGAAAGGGTTATGGGGCGAAAAGGTGGAACTGGCCGATGGCACGACGGTGATCGCCGATGAAGCGTATATCACCGAATCTATTCGCGAGCCAAATGCAAAGGTCGTCGCCGGTTTTCAGGCCGGCGCAATGCCTGCGTTCAATTTGAGTGATGCGGAAATTGCGGATCTGATTGCATTTATTCAGACCCTCAAGTAGAGGAGGTCATCGTATGAAAAAGATTCTTTCGCTAGGCCTGGTCCGTGGCCTGCTCTGGCAGATTGTGGGAACACTGGCCGGAGCATTGCTGGTCACGGCCATCCGTGCCCTGATGGGGTTGAATCCCTGGGGCAACTTTCTCTTTAGCGAAGCGGCCTGGGTGGTCGGCGGGTTGACGGGCGTGATCGCCTTCGTCGCCGGCGTGGGCGCGCTGACCGACTGGTTCAAGTGGGCACTTGGCGAAGAGACGCCGGAACATCGCGAGGACCCGCCGGGGTGGGAAAAATACTTCGGCGTTTCGCTAGATCACAAGGTGATCGGCATCCAATATACTGTGACGGCGCTCTTCCTGCTCGGTGTGGGCGGCCTGTTCGCCTTGATCTTCCGCACCGAGCTGGCGGCTTCCGGCATGCAATTCCTATCCCTGCAGATGTACAACACCCTCATGGGTCTGCATGGGATGGTGATGATTGCCGGGATTCTCTTAGGGGTAGCCGGCGTGATGAACTATCTGGTCCCCATGCTGATCGGCGCCCATGATATGGCGTTTCCGCGGCTGAATGCCTTTTCGTTCTGGGTCGCGCCGCCGGCGGCCATCTTGCTGCTTTCGAGCCTGGCGTTGGGCGGCTTCGATACCGGTTGGACGGGTTATCCGCCCCTTTCGGCACGGGCGCCGGTTGGGATGCAGATGTTCTTCCTGGCAGTCTGGGTGGTCGGTTGGTCCTCTATCCTGGGTGGTTTGAACCTGATCGCCACCGTAGTGCGCTTGCGCGCTAAGGGCATGACGGCCTTCCGCATGCCGATCTTGGCTTGGTCTTCGGTCGCTACCTCGCTCATCTCCCTGACGGCCACCCAGCTGATCGGTCTTTCCTTCCAGCTGGTCATGTTCCAACGCCTTTTGGGCATGGGCTTCTTCGATCCCGCCAAGGGCGGCAACCCGATCCTCTTCCAGCACCTGTTCTGGTTCTATTCGCACCCGGCGGTGTACGTCTTCGTGCTCCCCGGCCTGGGAGTGATCAGCGAGCTGTTGCCGGTCTTCGTGCGTAAACCGCTCTTCGGCTATCGCTGGGTAGCGATGTCCTCGCTGGGGATCGCTCTGGTCGGCTTCCTCGTGTGGGCACACCACATGTTCACCTCCGGCATGAACGAATACCTGCGTGTACCTTTCATGTACAGCACGTTGCTGGTCGCCGTGCCCACCGGCGTGAAGTTCTTCTCTTGGGTTGCTACGCTCTGGAAAGGCAAGATTGAAACGCCTACGCCGATGCTGTTCGTGCTGGGCGGCATTATCGTCTTCCTGATGGGTGGGCTTTCCGGTCCGCCGAATGCCATTGTCTCCACCGATCTGCACCTGCACGATACCTACTTTGTCGTCGGGCATTTCCATGACACGATGTTCGGTGGATATATCTATCCGTTCTTTGCCGCCATCTACTACTGGTTCCCCAAAGCTACCGGCCGACGAATGAGCGAAAAGCTGGGCAAGTTGCATTTCTGGCTGATGACACCTGCTTTCCTCGTCATGACCTTCCTGATGATGCGGGTGGGTCTCTTGGGCATGCGCCGCCGCATTGCCGATTACGATCCGGCTCTGGGCTTCGACTTCCTGCACCTACTGACTACCATTTCCGCTTACTTGATCGCCATCTCGGTGGTGATCTTCCTTTACAACTTCTTCCACAGCATCAAGCATGGCGAGCCGGCCACGGGCAACATCTGGCGCTCGCGTTCTCCGGAATGGCAGGTTCCCTCGCCGATGCCGGTTCACAATTACGAAGAAGCGCTCGAGGTGGTCGGTGAACCCTACGACTACGGCTTACCCGGCTCAACCTATGTCCGCTTCAACGGAAAGCATCACTAATTCATTGCGGAGGAAACTCTATGGGACATACCGATAAACAAACGGCTTTCCGCTTAGGGGAGATCGTCTTCGTTTTTCTGGCAATCCTAACCGCCCTCGAGTTTGCTGTGGCGGCGTTTGTGCCATCCACCCTGCTTCTCAGCCTGATTGCGCTCGTCAAGGCCGGGTTGGTGATCTACTACTACATGCACATCTATCGTCTCGCCGAAAGTGGAGGCGATCCGGACTCCTACGAATACAAAGCCGGCACCTTACGCTTGGGGCTCTGGCTCTTTCTGCTCTCGGATGCCTTTGTCTTCGGCGGGTTGGCCGTGGCGCGCTTCAACCTACTGGGGATGACACGCCCGAATTTGAATCAGACACTGGGGCTGATCGTGACTTCGGTGCTCCTGCTCTCCTCTTTCTTCATGAACCGCGCCGAGACGGCCATGGCCCACGGGGATCGTCGCACCTTCGTCACCAGCCTGATTGCGACCCTGGTTCTAGGAATCGGCTTCCTGATCGGCGTGGTGGGGGTGGAATGGCCTTCGGCGATCCACGAAGGCATCACCCCTTCAGGGAATGCCGCCGGCGCAGTGTTCTTCATGATGACCGGCATGCATGCTTTCCACGTCCTGACCGGCGTGATCTTCTTGCTCATCGTCCTGCGTAACGGTCTGCGTGGTCTATATTCCGCTGAGCGTCATCGCGCCGTAGAGGCCGCCGCCGTTTATTGGCACTTCGTAGATGTGGTGTGGATTTTCTTCTATCCCGCACTGTACCTGATCGGAACTGCGATCTGATGCGTCGCCTGTACTGGGTGGGGCTATCGCTCCTACTGTTCTTCAGCTTATTCGCAATTTCGCTTTTCCTTTGGCAACGGGAGGCTCGAACCCTGCGGGGGACGGTCTATGAGCCTCCCTTGCCGGCAGCGGATTTCACGCTCATTCAGACGGATGGAACTCCGTTTCGGCTCAGCGATCGACATGGTAAAATCGTCTTGCTCTTCTTCGGATACACCTACTGCCCTGACGTCTGCCCGACAACGCTGGCCGAGCTGCGCCAGGCGCTGAGCGCGCTGGATGAGAAACAGCGCCAACAGGTGGAGGTCGTATTCATCAGCGTGGACCCGGCGCGGGATACCCCCGAACGAGCGCAGGAATATGCCCGACGCTTTTCCCCCTCCTTCATCGGCCTGAGCGGTTCAGAAGAAGCGCTTCAGCCGATCTGGCAAGCTTACGGGGTGTATCGCGAAATTCAATCATCCGATTCCGCCGCCGGTTACCTGGTCGCCCATTCGGCCCGCGTTTACCTGATCGACCCGAACGGCTATCTACGTCTGACTTTCCCGTTTGGGATCGCCCCTGACGATATTGCCCACGATCTGAAAAACATCCTTCGAGAAACCCGATGAAGCGCGTTTTCTTTTTGGCTTTGCTCGCATTGCTCCTCGCGGCCTGTAATGTGGCCAAAGCGGAAACCACGTTGCGTGTGGAATCCGCCTGGGCGCGCCCGGCTCCCGCAGGAGAAAATGGAGCCGTCTATTTCACCATCGTGAATACCGGCAGTACCGACACCTTGCTCTCGGTTCAAACAGACGTTGCCGATACGGTGGAGCTGCACATGAGCATGGCACACGATGGCGCTATGCAAATGCAAATGCAACATGAGATCGCAATTCCCAAAGGGACAACCGAATTCCGCCCCGGCGGCTACCATGTGATGCTCCTCGGCCTGCGCCGCGATCTCAAAACGGGAGATTCGTTCCCGCTGACCCTGAATTTCAAGCGCCTCGGAAAAATTATCGTTACGGTAACGGTCAAAGAATGATACGACGTATTCTGTTCGCTTTTTTACTGGGTTTCGCCTTTGCGGCCATCACGACAGAAATCGGCTACCGCCTACAACGGCGGGAAAATCGGGAAGCCCGGCGCATTGAGTTGATCATCCCGGCCGGCACAGCCGAAAAGGTGGCAAAAGGAGAAAAACCCCCCGAAATCCCGACGGAGATGAGCTTCGTTCTGGGCGACGTGTTGGTAGTGATCAACCAGGATAACGTCCCTCATCAGCTGGGTGCCCTATGGGTGCCGGCAGGGACATCGGCCAGCATGGTGCTGGGAAACGCAGAGAGCCTGGCGCTGGAATGCTCCTTCCAGCCAACGCGCTATTTCGGCATCGAAGTGCGCGAGCCGGTGACCTGGAAAACGCGCCTGACGGGCATGCTCTTCGCCGGCCTACCGTTGGGCGCTCTCTTTGCCGTCTATAGCGTGCTCCTCACCCGCTCCAAATGATGCTCCGCCTGCTCTTTTCCCGTCGCTGGCTGTTGACCACCTTTCTGGTCGTTTTGGGCGCGGCCGTATGCGTGCGCCTGGGCATTTGGCAGCTCGATCGGTTGGAGCAACGACGCACCTTCAACGCCCATGTCCTGGAGATGCGTTCTCTGCCGCCCCTTGATCTGAACCGTGTGACCGACCCCGGCATTCTGGTGAACATGGAATATCGCGCCGCCATCGCCCGCGGCAAATACGATTACGCCGCCCAGATCGCGCTACGCAATCAGTACCACGAAGGTCAATACGGCTATCACTTGCTCACCCCTCTCGTGCTCGATGAGAATCTGGTCATCTTGGTCGATCGGGGATGGATTCCCGCCGAAGGAAATGCCACGCCGAACGATTGGCGCAAATACGATGAAACGGAAACAGAAGTAACGGTGCGCGGGATTCTGCGATTGGGTGCCCCCCAACGTGATGCCCCTTCTGATGTGACACGCCTGGATTTCTGGAAAATGGTGGACCTGGATCGGATTGCGGCGCAAATGCCCTACCCGATCGTCAAGGTTTATCTGCAGCTCGATCCGCAGGAAGGGCGCACCCAGCCCCCGATCCCATACCAGCCAACGCTGGATTTGAGTGAAGGGCCACATTTCGGCTATGCGATCCAATGGTTCACCTTCGCCGCCATTCTGCTATTCGGCTATCCGTTCTACGTGCGAAAACAGGAACAGCCCCCTCTGGGGTCGAACCATCGTCAGTAAGGCAAACTAGCACTTGCCCTACAGCCAAGCTTGCCCATCTTGTTCCAGTAGACGGGTTGCTTCCACAGGGCCATCGCTACCCGGTTCATAGAAGGTCAGCGGTGGCTTTCCTTTTTGCTCCCAAACCTGCAAAATCGGGTCCATCAGCGCCCAGGCGGCTTCGACTTCATCGGCACGGGTGAAGAGCGAAGCATCTCCCTGCAAGGCATCCAGGAGCAAGCGCTCATAGGCTTCGGGCACAGCGCTGGAGCCGAACGCTTCCGCGTAGTGGAATTCCATATCCACCGAACGGGTCTCGGCAATCGTATTCGGCGCCTTCACCTCGAAACGCAAATGCACGCCCTCATCCGGCTGGATGGAGAGGATCAGCAGGTTGGGGTTCATCTTCTTCCCCTCCGGTAATGGGAACATCGCCAGCGGAGGCTCTTTGAAGCGGATGACAATCCGAGTTTGTTTTTGAGCCAGTTTTTTGCCGGAGCGCAGGTAAAACGGCACGCCCTGCCACCGCCAGTTATTGACAAACAAACGCAAGGCGGCGAACGTAGGTGTGGTGGAATCGGGGGCAATATCCGCTTCCTGACGGTAGCCACGGTATTGTGCGCGCACCGTGTAACGCGCGATCTCCGCTTCGCTCATCTTGGGAATGGCGCTGAGCACTTTGACCTTTTCATTGCGCAACGCTTCGGCATTGAACGAGGCCGGCGGTTCCATCGCCACCAGCGTCAGGAGCTGCAAAAGATGATTCTGGAACATATCCCGCAACACGCCCACGCTATCGTAGTAGCGTCCACGGTGTTCCACGCCTACGGTCTCGGCCACGGTGATCTGCACCGAGGCGATGTAGTTGCGGTTCCAAAGCGGCTCGAAGATCGTATTGGCAAAGCGCAGAAAAAGGATGTTTTGCACCGTCTCCTTTCCCAGGTAATGATCAATGCGATAGATCTGGCTCTCGCTCAGTGCCCGATGAATCTGCTGATTTAAGGTTCGAGCTGAGTGGAGATCGGTGCCGAAAGGTTTTTCGATCACCACCCGGCGCCAACCGCTATTTTCGGCCAGCTGCCCGGTGATGCCGAGCAGGTCAATGACGCTGGAAAACAGGTTAGGCGGAATGGCCAGGTAATACAGGCGATTGCCGGCCCCTCCTTCGAGCTGATTCAACCTCTCGCCCAGGCGCTTGAAATCCGCCAAGTCGGTATAGCGCCCTTGAACGTAGTGCAGGCGGGCCGCAAAGAGCGCCCATTCTTCCTCTGTGAACGAGTAGCCGGCGAATTGGTCGAGTGCCTGACGCAAATGAACACGAAAGCTCTCATCGGTATACGGAGTGGCGCCGAAGCCAACCAGCTGTAGATCGCGCGGCGTTTTGCGTTTGATGAACAGATGGAAAAGCGAGGGCACCAGCTTCCGTTGGGTGAGATCACCGGAGGCGCCAAAAATCACAAGGGTGGTGGGCAGACGGGGGGCATTCATGGCGAGCCATCCTCCTTGCGTTGCACGGCATGACCACCGAATTGCTGACGCAACGCCGCCAGTAGCCGGGCCGCAAAATTCTCCTCATCGCGGCTGACAAAACGCATTTGCAGCGCCAGCGTGACTACCGGCGCCGGAACGTCCAGGTCAATGGCCTCGAACACCGTCCAGCGCCCCTCGCCGGAATCGGCAACCCAGGGTTTGATGCTGCCGAGATCGGCCTCTTCGGCCAGGGCACGGGCGGCCAGATCGAGCAACCAGGAACGCACTACACTTCCATAGCGCCAGATTTCGGCCACCTGATGCAGATCGAGGGCGAATTCTTCCTTCGCCTTAAGAATGGCGAACCCCTCGGCCATGGCCTGCATCATGCCGTATTCGATCCCGTTGTGCACCATCTTGACAAAGTGTCCTGCGCCATGTGGCCCCACATGTCCCCAGCCGCGATCGGGTGCTGGCGCCAAGGTCTCGAAAATCGGGCGCAGATATTCCACGATCTCGGCTTCGCCGCCGATCATCAGGCTGTAGCCTTCGCTCAATCCCCAAACCCCGCCGCTGGTGCCGCAATCCACAAAATGCAACCCATGGGCTTCGATCTCTTTCGCCCGCCGCAGGGTATCCTTATAGTTCGAGTTGCCACCGTCCACGATAATATCACCCGGCTGCAGGAGAGGGATCAGCTGCAAGATGATCTCATCCGTGGGTCGGCCGGCCGGGACCATACACCAAGCAATGCGCGGATGCGAGAGCTTCTGCAACGCTTCCTCGAGTGAAAACGCACCCTCAACTCCGAGTTCCATAGCCTGCTGCACGGTAGCCGCCGTGCGCGCATACCCAATGACGCGATGTCCGCCACGTCGCAGACGCTGCGCCATGTTCATTCCCATCCTACCCAGACCGATCATGAGCAGTTCCATATGAGACTCCTTTGTGAGAATAGACGGTGGACAGTAGACGGTGGAGCGAGATAGACGGTTGACCGTGGACGGTGGACTGTGGAGGTGGACCGTGCCTCGATCGTTTTTGTCCTCATGCCGTGCTGACCTTGCCGGAGAGTGTGCTCAATTCCTGGCGCAGAGATTCGATAATGGCCAGGTTTCCCTGTTCATCTCCCACACGACGAAATTGTTCTTTCTTATGCGCCAATTCGGCACAGAGCTGATAAAAACGCGCCGTCCGGCGCAGGTTGCCATGGGTCAAAGCCTGAAAGCGGGCTTTGCTTTGAGCTAGAGAAGAGGTCGCGGTAGCATACTCTTGTGGCGTGAGCAAGCCGGAAGAGACTTCCTCGGCCAAGTGCACTTTGAGCAGGTGTTGCTCATGGCGGATCAGGAAAATGAGCAGGATGAGCATCCCCAGCCAGCCGAGCCAGTCTACCGGCACCACCAGCCAAAAGTCCGCCAAGGCGGCCAGAGTATTATGCAGGGCATGGGTCAGGATCGCCAAAGAAAACCCCGTCAAAATCCCTAGCAGGCGCAAAAGGAAACTGCGCTGCAAACGCGCCCAGGCAAACCCCATGCCGCTAAATGCCGTATAGAAAGCATGTTGCCAGCCGACCAGTACGATGCGGATGAAAGCCAGCATCCACAATCCGACCCAACCTTGTTCCTCGTAGCCGTAGGCATAGATGTAATAAAAATTCTCGGTAGCTCCAAAACCCAATCCGATCATGCCGCCATAGATGGCACCATCGAGCAAGGAATCGAACTCCTTGCGAAAGGCCAGGAACAAGATCAGCAAAGCCAGGCCCTTCAGCCCCTCTTCGACAAACGGGGCCACAACGATGCTGGAGCTCCATTCAGTGAGCAAAGTCGAAAATGTGATCAGGTAGATGCCGATGCCGAGCAGCGTGTTGATCACGAAGGCCAGTCCGGCCGCGATGATCGCCCCCCACAGAAAAGCGGCAGCGAGAAGGACCTTCGGCTCTTTCTCGTATCGATCGAGCCAGTTTACGTAGAGAGCAAACCCCAACATCGGAATCAGGCCAAGGAAACAGGAGAGAAGGAGCGCCATCGTTTTTCCTCCAAAAAGTGCGAAGAAAACTTTGCCGAAAAACGCCTTCGGAGACACCCAGCAGGTTATTCTGCCCTGCAGGCATACCGATCGCCTGCAACCACCCTCTAGGTCGCATCACCTCGTCACGCCCGCTGAGTATCCCTATCGGAATTGGCAACATTATACTGTGCTTCGCAATATAGTCGCGCATAGATGTTTTCCTGTGGAAAATCCTATAACCCTCTACTCCCATCACCGGCACAAATCATTTCCATACCAACAAAAATCCCCACCCAGAACGGGTGGGGACTTCGTCTCAAGCCGGTTGCGGCGTGCCGCTTGTCTTCGGCACAGGCGGCGGGAAGATTTTCTCAAATTCTTCGCGGTTCAAGGTCTCCACTTCGAGCAGCCGTTTGGCGACGGCATCCAACTTATCACGATATTCGGTCAAAATGGATTTGGCACGCTCATAGGCCTCGTTGACCAGGCGGCGCACTTCGCGATCGATCTGCTCGGCAACAGCCTCCGAGTAATCGCGCTGCTCGGCAATTTCGCGCCCCAAGAAGATCAGCTCTTCCTTCTGACCATAGACCATGGGGCCGAGAGCGTCGCTCATCCCTAGACGGGTGACCATCATCCGCGCCAGGCGCGTCACGCGCTCCAGATCGTTCGAGGCACCGGAAGTAATGTCATCGAAGACGATCTCCTCGGCGGCGCGGCCCCCCAACAGGCCAACCATTTCGGCAAAGAGTTTGCGCCGCGAGGCCAGAATGCGATCGTCTTCCGGAAGCGCCAGGGTATAGCCACCCATCTGGCCGCGGGCGATGATCGAGACTTTTTGCACCGGGTCCGCTTCGGGTAGGACATGCATCACAACGGCATGACCGGCCTCGTGGTAGGCCACGATGCGCTTTTCTTCGGGAGAGATCAGCCGCGATTTGCGCTCCGGACCGGCGATGACGCGTTCGATCGCCTCTTCAAATTCTGCCTGACCGATGGTGCGCTTGTTACGTCGGGCGGCCAGGATCGCCGCTTCGTTGACCATATTCTCTAGATCGGCGCCGACAAAGCCGGGGGTGGCACGGGCGAGCAGCGTCAGGTCGACATTCGGTTCGAGCGGCTTGCCGCGCACATGGACGCGCAGGATCGCCTCGCGCCCTTTGACATCCGGGCGGTCGAGGACCACCCGTCGGTCGAAACGTCCGGGGCGCAGGAGTGCCGGGTCGAGAATATCGGGACGGTTGGTGGCCGCCATGATGATGATACTGGTATCGGTATCGAAACCGTCCATTTCGACCAGGAGCTGATTGAGCGTTTGCTCGCGTTCATCATGCGATCCGCCCAGGCCGGTGCCGCGCTGCCGACCAACGGCATCGATCTCATCCACGAAGACGATGCACGGCGCATGGCGCTTGGCCTGATCGAACAGGTCGCGCACGCGGCTGGCGCCTACACCGACGAACATTTCCACGAACTCAGAGCCGGAGATGGAGAAAAACGGTACACCGGCCTCACCGGAAACGGCTTTGGCCAGGAGCGTCTTGCCGGTGCCGGGCGGCCCGACCAGCAATACGCCTTTCGGAATGCGCGCACCGAGCTGGATGAACTTCTGCGGTTCACGCAGAAACTCCACGACTTCCTTGAGCTCTTCCTTCGCTTCGTCCACGCCGGCCACGTCATCGAAGGTCACCGTTGGGTGATCGCCGGTGAACATCCGCGCCCGCGAGCGGCCGAAGTTGATCGCCGCATTATTGCTCCCCTGCGCCTGGCGGAAGATGAACCAGATGAACGCCCCCATCAAGAGCACCGGAAGCAGATAGAGCACACCGCTAAAAACGCTGGTCCAAACAGAGGGGGGCTGAATATCGATCTTAACGTATTCAGGCCCAAGGTCCGCCGGCTCGACGCCCAAAGCCAGCAGTTGCTCCACCAGGGTGGCATTCGACTCTTTTTGCGAGATACGTTCGCTTGCGTCCTTATAGACAATCGTCAACCGATTGTTATTCTCAACGCTAATGCGGCTAACCTTGTGATCGCGCAGGTCCTGGGCCAGCTGATTCAGCCCAACCGGCTGTTGCGCCTTGACATCCTGGCGCAGCGCCATCCACACCATCACACCCAGTGCCAGGAGAAATAGGAAGGTGATCAAATAAGAGGATTGTTGACCTTTTGGTTGCTGATTCATAGTAACTCCTCAATTCATAATTATACCAACCCTGGATTGATCTCGCGATAGATGACACAAAAGAATAACAGAACTCTAACATATGGACGGTGGACGGTAGACGGTGGACGGTAGATCGTGGACGATAGATGGCAGGCGATAAACGGTGGAGCGTTTTATGCCCTGAAGCCGCGCCTACTTTCCCAGCAAAACTCCGACCATCTGTGGAAAAAGACCCAACAAGGCCATCCCGAAAGTCCCCAGGCTGAGCAGGATGAGCTCCGTCAGCGTTTCTTCGATCCGCCAGCCCTCTGGCCGGGAAAAAAGGGTATGGAACGTACGCAAGCCATGGCCAAAGACCCCCAACAGAGAGAGCAAAAACAGGAAACCGAGCGTGAGGGAGTGGTTGCTTAATCCTTCCCACAGGCTCAGTCGCCAGGGAAAAGCCGCCAGCATAGGAAAACCGGCCACTGAAAGAATAGCCAGCATTAAGGCGACGGCCGCAAACGGCAACCGATGCCCCATTCCTTCCAAAACATTCTGCTCTAACCCCGCCGAACGACGATACAGGATCGAAAGGGCAAAGCCCCAAAGGACAAAAGCTAGGCTACGTGGCAAGAGGGAAGCCAACATCAGGGAGGCTCCCTCATCCCCCAGGCTCAGAGCCAGCAACGCATAGCCGGTCTCGACCATCACAGCATAGCCCAGTGCTCGCCCCCAGTGACGTTCGACCAGCATTCCACCACTACCCACCAAAGCCATCAGCATTCCACTGACCTGCAGCATCACCGGTAGGCGAAGCGCAGCGAACACCAGAAAGCGCTCGATAAAACCGCTCAGAAACAGCAAGGTGCTGAACGGCAACAACCACAACAAAAAGGCGGCAAGGTAAGGATGAAGTTCCGCCCCCAACAAAGGCATCCAAGTGTGAAAGGGGAAAAGACCGGCGCTCAGCGCCAACCCAACTCCCAGCAGCGCCAGCGCCAGAGGACCCCGTTGCGGGTCACTGAAGAAAGTTCCCTCCGTCCCCAAAGAAGCGGCCAACAACAGCAAGGGGAATGCCAGGGTCTGATGGGCAAGGAAACGCAGCACGCTTTTGGCAGGCGGTCGGATCAAAAAGACCAGCAGAAAGCCAAGCGCCTCTAGCACGATCGCCGCATAGAGGAACGGGCGCACGGTTAGCAACGTCACCAAAAGGCCGTTAAAGAGCAATCCCCATGGCAAGATCTCCCTGGCCTGTGGAACAGAACGCAGACCGTAAAACCACACTGCGCTGATGCCGTAAAGCAAAACCAGCACAGCGTTCATCTGCTTGTCAAAAACCAGGCTGCGCCCTAGCAGTTCAAACGTCGAAGAAATCTTAAGGCTTATGCCTGCCAGGCGCATCGGCGTATCCAAAGGCACAAACCAGGCCAGAAAAGCCAACCCCAGAGCGATCAGCGTGCCCCAGCGATAGAGGCCGCGCGCCGATTGGAAAAGAAAAGTCAACATGCCCAAAAGAATCGGTAGAAATACCCAAAGATGCGCCGCGGTCACAGTTCATCTCTCCGGGGAGCAGGTTCTGCCAGATGGTAGGCAATGGCCAACCCGGCCAGTAGGTTCAGCGCCGTGAGCAGGAACAAGAGGAAAGCTGAAGATTCGATCATCGCATAAAGTAACTCAAAGCCATTGACGAAGAGCAAAATCCCTAAAAGGTAGGGAAAAGCAGTGGGATTGAAACCGAAAAGCAAAATGCCGCTCCCAAGCAGCGTAACGCTTGCGATCACCAACGGCGCAGGAGCGTTCAGGAGGGACGAAAAAGGACGGGTGGCACCGACCCCGATTGCGATAACCAGCGCCAGGCTCTGGAGATAAAAAAAGGCCGTATCCGGACCGAACGGGGCGTCGTGCGTCTCGCCACCGTGCGCCGATTGCAGCGCAATCCCGATCGAGGCCACTACGATCCAGCCCGTGAAGAGGCGCAGGACTGCCATCAGCGGCGGCCAGACCTGGGTCAACAACCAGGCAAACGGCAGATAGAGCACAAAAAGCCATGCCACCCGCCAGCTCCTGCGGCGTGCCAGCAATAAGCCACCGCAAGAGACGACCAGCAAAAATAGGGCAACCCAGGAAAGGAAGGGGATCATCGGTAAACGTATATCAGAAGGTTAATCAGCGCCATTAACACCAGCAACGACCAGAGCAAACCGCTTGCCCCTTCGAGCAAGCCGTTTAGCCCTCTCAACACAATTTCCAGCAGGCGATAGAAAAAGCCAAGCACCTTCTCCGAAAGGCGCATCCAAGTTAAAGCCGGAGGACGAATCCAGTGTGCTCGCGGCGGGCGACCAAACGGCAAGCGCCGACGTAGCAAGAAGAGCGCCCAGGTCACCGCCGCCGGCAACAGCGCCAACATCCCTTGCCAGAGCGAGGTCGAGCGCCAAAAGCCCAGGATAACCAAGAGTGCACTCAGCAGGATCATGGCAACGAAATGCGGATTGCGCATCCAAGCCGGCTGCTCCTTCCATAGCGGACGCTTTCGCTGCCAATGCACCAGATAACCCAAGCCTAAAAGAATCTGTACCGCCCAGACCCCAAGGCGCAAACTCCAAGGATAGGCCTCTTGCGCGCTTTCCGAAAGCAACGAATAGGGCAAACCCGAAAGAGTCCACCAACCGATCAAGGCTAAAAAGCGCAGGAAGGGATGATCGAGAGCCCATAGGAAGAGCAAACTACCGGCACATAACGTCATCACACCCCAGGCCAGGCTGCCGTTCCGATCACCAAGTACCGCGGCCAGAACCGCCATGCCACCGCCGGCGATCATCCAGAAGACGCGACCATCCAGCGCATCTGCGGCCATCAGCCAGTTCCAAGCCGCGAGGATCGCCGTTATCAAGATCGGCACGGCAAACCACCACAACAACGGAGGCGTGATCTGCGGCAAGTAATCGAGCAGCACCAGCGCCGAAGCCACCGAGACGACACGCAACTGGGTGCCGAACCCGCGGCGCAAAAGCGATTCTTGCGGGTAAGGCAGGTGCAAAGGCAAAACTCCCAACCTGAACGCCACCGCCAGCGCTAGATAGGGCGCCAGCTGCGAAGCCACCTCGCCGGGACGCAACGGAAGCCCCTGCGCGGCGCTCAGAATACCGGTCCAAAGCAACAGCAAAAGCCCCAGGATGCGCAGCGTCAGGCCAAAAGTTAGCGAACGAACGGCCTGAGCAGAAGAGGTGCTCCTTACCTGCGCTCCCCATTCGGAGAGGTCGATCGCCGCCCACAGGAAAACCAGCGTCAGCGGCGTAGCAGAAAAGCTCGCCAGGATGCCTACCCATGCCAGAATCAGAACACCAAAGGCGATCAACGGACGGCGCAACACTTCATTCGGCAGATCGGAGAGCAAAACCGCCAGGGTCACGCTCAATAGCACTACAGCATACACCCAGCTAATTTCATCTCCCCGGAAGACCAGCGCTTCGGAAAGTGTCCCCCAAACAGGCACTTCCAGCATCAAAGGCAGAAAGAAATAAACAACAAACAGGCTTCCCCAGCTCAAAAAAGTACCCACAAGCGCAACCAGCCAGGCATAACGCGCCGGGCGCGGCACTTGCGAGATGAACAAAATCGCGAGCCATGTGAGCAAAAGGAGAGCCGGTGGAAGGAGCAGGAGCACGGGTGTATTTTATCAGGTTTGAGCGTAGTGCAGGACGCGGACAAACACGAATGAATCCAGATTTGGCTTCAAAGTGAAGAGGATCGCCTATAGGCCCGAATTTGCTGTATACTCGGCGGCATGAGCAAAGGTATCGGCATCTTCGGTGGCACATTCGATCCGCCGCACCTGGGACATCTGATCCTGGCGGCAGAAGCGCGTTTTCAATTACAGCTGGAACGGGTTTTGTGGGTGCTCACACCGGCACCACCGCACAAAGAGGGCCAACCGATCACGCCGCTCTCCCATCGGCTGGAGATGGTACAACGGGTGGTGTCACAGGATGAGGCCTTCGAGCTTTGCGACCTCGAAATGCGCCGACCGGGACCCCACTACACCGTAGACACCCTACACCTAATCCGGGAAAAATATCCCCAGGAATCTTTGGTGTTGCTCCTGGGGGGTGATTCCCTGCGCGATCTGCCGCGCTGGTCGCGACCTTTGCATCTCCTCACCCTCTGCGATGCGATCGGGGTGATGCGCCGTCCGGGGGATGTGTTGGACCTGGCGGCGCTGGAGGAGGCACTGCCCGGCTTGCAGCAGCGATTACGCTTCGTCCACGCGCCGCTGCTCGAAATCTCCTCGCGCGAGATCCGCCGACGGATCGCACAGGGATGGCCCTATCGGTATTACCTACCGCCTGCCGTCTATGAGTACATCGAGACCCATGGGCTCTACCGATAAAGCGAGCTTCCCTCTATAGCATCGGTAGCAGGTACTCATAGGCGCTCAAGGCGGCCTTGGCTCCTTCACCGATGGCGATCAGCACCTGTTCGGCATAGGTGTTGGTCACATCGCCGGCCGCAAAGAGACCCGGTACATTGGTGCGATTGGCACAGTCAATAATGATGCGGCCGCGCTCATCCAATTTCACCAGGTCTTTGACCATCTCCGAATTAGGCGTGAGCGCCTTTTCGACGAACATCCCATCGGCGCTATATTCCACCAGCCGCCCTTGGGGATCGCGCAGAACCAGCGAACGGGCGTACTCATCTCCCTTCACCTCGACCACCTGATGATCGCGCAAGATGGTGACGTTCGAGGCGCTCTGCAACTTCTTACCCAGCGGTGTATCGAGGATACTACTCTGCTGGCACACCAGGTACACCTGCCGGGCGACCGTAGCCAGTTCCGCCGCCGAACGCAGCGCCAGCTCCTCATCACCGATGACGATGGTGGTCTTCTCGATAAAGAGCGGGGCATAGGAGATGGCCGAATAGCACAACCCTTTCATGGTGTATTCCTTCTCTCCGGGCACCCCCATGCGCACCTGACGGGCACCGCTGGCGACGATCACGGCCAGCGCCTCCATGCGTGCACCGCCGCGCGTGGTGATGACGAAGCCTTTCTCTCCCTTTTCCACTTTCTCCACCGCCTCGATATGACGGGCGAAATCCAGATACTCCAGCTCGGTGCGGAATTTGTTGACGATCTCCAGGCCGCGGATCACCTGATACTCATGGATCCAGGGCAGGTCGAGGCGGAAGTTGGTCTTCCCGCCCAAGTCTTTGGTCAAAAGCAGAACGTTCAGCCGCTTGCGGATGGCGTAAATGGTGGCTGTGAGTCCGGCCGGGCCTCCACCGATTACGATCAGATCGTACATGAGGGACCTCCTTCACAGAACAGCGCAAAGCGCTCAGCGGGTGGTGACCGCTTCTTCTTCGGGCGGCAGGGCAATGAATCCCTCTTCCATCATGTGGTGCGTCAGCTCACGGGCGCGCTTGATGATGGCATGAGCACGGGCGAACTCCTCTTCGTAGGTGGTGGTAACACGCGCCAGTCCTTGCTCTTGAGCCTTCATGGCCACGGCTGCCGCTTCGCGCGGGAAGACCTCCCAATCATCCATCGTCGGCAGGATGTAATCGGGGTCCAGGCGATCGCCGACGTGATCGGCCAGGGCCTGTGCAGCGGCATAGCACATCTCATCGGTGATCGTACGTGCCCGGACGTCTAGCGCGCCGCGGAAAATGCCGGGAAAGCCGAGCGAGTTATTGACCTGATTGGGGAAATCCGAGCGCCCGGTGGCCACGATCGCCGCCCCGGCCTCTTTCGCTTCCCAGGGCCAAATCTCCGGCACCGGATTGGCGCAGGCGAAGACGATCGCATCTTTGGCCATGCTACGTACCCATTCGGGTTGAATAACACCCGGCCCCGGCTGGGAAAGGCCGATCACCACATCTACGCCACGCATGGCCTCGGCGATGCCTCCTTCGCGCCCCTCGGCGTTGGTGATCTGACACAATCGCCACTTATCCTTGAACTCGGCCTTGCGCATTTCAATATCGCGGCGGTGACGTCCCAGGATGCCTTTGCTATCCACCATGTAGCAATTCGCCGGGTTCACCCCCCAACCGAAGATCAGGCGAGCACAGGCGACGTTCGAGGCACCGCTGCCGATGAAGGCGATGCTGACATCTTCTTTCTTTTTCCCGACCAGTTTCAGGGCATTCATCAGCCCGGCCAGCGTGACCGTCGCCGTTCCCTGTTGATCGTCATGCCAGACGGGGATCTCGGCCCGCTCGCGCAAGGTGTCCAAAATGTAGAAGCATTTCGGTTGGGCAATATCTTCGAGGTTAACGCCGCCCAGGCCGGGTTGCAGGATCAGCACGGTTTGGATGATCGTATCGGGGTCTTTGGTATCGAGCATGATCGGGATTCCATCCACCCCGCCGAGATATTTATAGAGCAGCGCTTTTCCCTCCATCACCGGCAGGCCAGCCTTGGGGCCGATATCGCCCAGCCCCAAGACGCGCGTCCCATCGCTGATCACTGCCACCGTATTCCACTTATTGGTGTACTCGTAGACCAGTTCCGGGTTGGCGGCGATGGCTTTACACGGCGCGGCCACACCGGGTGTGTACCAAATGGCAAAATCATCGAAGGAGCGCACGGCACACTTGATGCCGGTTTCGATTTTGCCCCGATAGAAGGGATGCAAACGCATGGCATCCGCTGAAGGCTTTTTGGCCTTTGCCAGCAACTCTTCCACATTCATGGCCTTCTCCTTTCACGAAAACAAAACCCGCGGCCCAGACCGTCTAGATGTTCAGATAGCCATCGGCATAGATGACCTTGTTGAGCAGAATCTGGCAGGTTTTCCAGATCGCCACTTGCTCCGGGTCGCTCAGATCGAAATCTTCCACTTGCGGCTCTTCACCGAGGGCAATGCGTTCGGCAATCCGGTTGTAGACACGTGCCAAGGGGGTGCTGGTATCCTTCGTCTCGATCCAGCGGATCACTTGGTTCTGCTTCTGATCGAAAGGATTGGCGATCATCATCTTCAACCCGGCGCCCATCAGCATGGCACAATAGACGCGGTTGATCAGCGAGCGATTCTCAGAAGGGACGGCGTTCGAGACGTTGGAAAGCCCGACCGAGATCATCGGCGGCGGGTCCCAGGCAAATTGCAACATGCGCACCGCTTCGATCAGTTGCGGGCAGTACTCCTGGCAACCGTTGACGGTGAGCACCAGCGGGTCAATGATCAGGTCTTCGATCGGAAACCCTACCTCCAGGCAGCGCGGGATGAGCACCTCCACTGCAATGCGCACGCGCTCATCGGCCGCCACGGGAATGCCGCTACTGCCCATGGTCAGGGCGATCAATTTGGCACCGTATTTCTTCGCCAGGAGCGGCACCTTTTCCAGGCGTTCCGGCTCAGCCGACATCGAGTTCAGGATCGGTTGCGCTTTGCGGATCGTCTTCAGCGCGGCCTCCATCCCGTCAATGTTGGTGGTATCGATCGAAAGAGGCACATCCACCACCGATTCGATCGTCTCCACAATCCACGGAAAGACTTCCGCCCAGTCCTTTTTGCGCGGACCGAGATTGATATCAATTGCCTGGGCACCGGCCTCCACCTGACGCACCGCCAGGTCCATGAAGAATTCGCGATCGCGGTTGGCCAATGCCTCTTTGACCTTATCGGACACAATGTGAATATTTTCACCAATGATGAACATAGAAACGCCTCCCGTTCAGAAATTCCAGAGCCATGGCGCCATTACGGTGTTGGTTTGCTCAACGCCGCGACAACCGAAGGAAAGCGACCGAGATCGGTATGGGGCAGAAAGAGAGCGGAAGTAAAAGCCTCGTAGAAGGTGTTATCTGCCGAAAGCTCGATATAGGTCATGCGGCGGGCAATTTCCTCCACGCGCTCTTGAGCGCGCCGATCGAGCAAGGCCAGGTAAGCGCCACGCACCGCGGTATTCCCCAGGAACTCAAAGCGATCCCAGGGCATATCCGGCAGCAGGCCGATCTGTACCGCCTTCTCCACGTTAATGTATTTGCCGAAGGCACCGCCGATCAGCACTTTGCTGACGCTCTCCAACGGCACGCCCACCTGTTCGGCCAAGACGGTGAAGCCGGCATAGATGGCCGCTTTCGCACGCAGCAGGTTGTCAATATCCACACGGGTGATGACGATATCTTGACCGTGCGCCGTCTCATGCCCCCAAGCGACGACATACTCCGCCCCGTGCTCCCCTTGCCGCACCCGCGGGGTGGGCAGGGAAAGGTTGATGTTGCCGGCCTTATCCAGCAAGCCGGTCAGGAACATTTCCGAAAGCAGGCAGATCAGGCCGCTGCCACATAATCCCTGTGGCCGCCCTCCACCGATGACGCGATAGGTCGGCTCGTAGGTTTGGCTGTTGATCCAGACTTCCTCGATCGCACCGCTGGTGGCGCGCATGCCATGGAGCACGCCGGCTCCCTCGAAGGCCGGCCCCGCCGAACAGGCGCAGGTGACCATCCATTCGCGGTTGCCGAGCACGATCTCGCCGTTCGTGCCGATATCGATAAACAAGCACACCTCTTCGCTATCCGCCAAGCCGGAAGAGAGCGCGCCGGCCGTAATATCGGCTCCCACATACGAAGCCACACAAGGCAGGCATTCCACCCGTGCCTGGGGATGGATCGCCAAGCCGCTTTCCAGGCCGGAAAGTGGCGGTGGCTGGTTCACAACGGGCACAAACGGGCTCAGACGAATACTGGCGGCCGGAATGCCCAAAAAGAGATGGATCATCGTCGTATTGCCGACGATCGTCGCCTTCATGACCTGCTCAGGCCGGATGCGCGCCCGCTTACAGGCTTGTTCCAGCAACTTGTTGATGGTCTGCAAAACCCGCTGACGCATCTCCTCGCCGCCGCTGTTTTTGCTGGCATAGATGATGCGCGAGATGACATCCTCCCCGCGCGCGATCTGGGCGTTGTATTCGGCTACCTGAGCGTGCACCTCACCGCTGAGGAGATCCACCAGCCAGAGCGTGACGGTGGTCGTACCGATGTCAACGGCAATGCCCCAAAGCGGCGCTTTCTCCTCCACGAACCCAGGCAGGACCTCGATCAGACGTGCGGTTTCCCCCGGCGTCTGATCCAGGATCAGCGTTACCTGCCAATCCCCTTCCCGCAGGCGATCCCCTAAGGTGCGCAGGGTGCTCAGCGAGCAGGTGAGCCGTTCGATGCCGGCCTGCGTGCGCAAGGCCGTTTGCAAGCGATTCCAGTCATCGGTTTGATCATCCAAGCGGGGCGGCGAAAGGCGCAGGCAATAGCGACGGAGGGTCTGATGCAGGTGCGGATCGTAATCGGCCGGGATGTAGACCTCCGCCGCCGCCCGATCGGTGGTCAGGCGACGCTCGATCGTTTCCTGGGGCGGAATGCGCACCCGTGCGGCCCCTTCGATCACGCTCTGGCAGGCCAGCGCATATCCTTGGGCGAGGTCCTCCGCCGAAAGGCGCAAGGTGCTACGTCGTCGCACCTGACCTTCGAGCACCTGCACGATGCAACGGCCGCAGCGACCCTGCCCACCGCAAGGTTGATGAATTTCCAGGCCGGCCAGTTGGGCCGCTTCGGAAATCAACATGCCGGTTGGGGCCTGGACGGTAACCTGCGGTTTCTCCTCGCTCGAAAAGATGAGCGTGTGAGGCATGTTCTCCTCAATTCAGTGCCTGACGGATGAAGGCCGGAATATCCACCGCCTCGCGCGGCCCGACGCGGATCTCCCAATCGGGCAATTCTTCTTCCAGTTCGCCGGAGAGCACGGCCACATGGCCGGGGATGACCAGGCGCTTGCGGGTCACTTTGCCATCCACTTCAAAGGTGCGGATGGCTTTGGCAATGCGCTCGGCATCGAATTTGCCGGCTGCCCAGGCCGTGAGCACCGACATGCCCTCCGCATCGGTCACCACCAGCCAGGCCGGCAGCCCAGAGCCCTCCACTTCGTTCGCCACCGAGAAATAGGTGATGCTGAAGTTCGTCGTCACCAGCACTGGCGAATCCGGCTTCGGAGCGTTGATCTCGTAGAGGCCGGGTTGGACCTGGATCGGTTTCTGCGGATCGGTGTAGATATTCTGCCGCAAGACCAGGAGCGGATAGAGCATTTCGGGAGCAAAGGTATTGACGATGATGAACCCGGCATATTTGGCGATCGCTTGGGCGATGAAAGGCGCCTCCAGCTCCGAAGGTGGCTCTGTGCGCCAGGCCAGCACCGGATAGCCGAACGGACGGAAGTTCTTGAGCGCCATGCGCCGCACCACGGTCGAACGCGTCAGCCAGGGCCCCAGCTGCGAGGTCCCCAGATCAAGCACGAGGTCCTCCACGCCGCGCGCCTGCACCTTCTGCGTGAGGTCGGCGAGGGAGTCCAGGTCGGCGGCGCGCACGGTGAGGGCCGCCCGGTATTCTTTGGCCAGATCGGCCATCGCTTCCCAGTTCGAGGCCTCGGCGGCATACAGCAGAGGCGTCTCGCCGCGCAAGGCTTCCAGGGCGGCACGCAATGCCGCAGGGTCTTTGCCGATCAGGATGAGGGGATGCGCCACAAGAGCCCGCAACTCACGGACGGCCGCGGCGCTTGCTTCGTCTTCGATCTCCACGGCGAAGCCATCCAACCCCAGCTCCACCCCCACATAGCTGACCTTCCAGCCGGCGGCCTGTTGCAGGGTTTCTTTCCAGCCTGCCTCGTTCGGGCGCAGGCGCAAAAAGATGCCGGGACGGTTGTAGAACGTCTTTTCGTGGCGGAAGAGGCAGGTTTCGTTGCCGGCCTTGACTTCCTGGCTCGCCGAGCGCAGGCTCACCAGACGGATGGGCGGAGCCGCTGATTCGGCCAGCTGACGCTTGGCCTCTTCGCTAACGTAGGGGCAGGCGCTCAATTCCACCTGTTTGGCGGCCAATTTCATCGCAAAGGCCAGGCAGGTGGGAAAGCCGCATTCTTTGCAGTTCGTCTGGGGCAAAAGTTTATAGATCTGGATGCCGGTGAGAGCCATGAGTGCCTCCTTATGCCGCACACAGTTCCTGAATCGCAAGGCGTAGCCGCCGTAGCGATTCCGGATGACGCAAGACGAGGATATCGGCGCCGGCCTCGATCAGCGGCAGAGCAGTGAGCACCTCCCACTGGATGGCACGCTCGCTCCATTCGCCCCAGGCCGAGGGCACCCCTTCTCCGACTTTGGCCTCTTTCGTCTTCCAGGCCTCATAGCCAGGGGTGACAATGATCGGGGATTGCGTCATGGCATCACCCTGCAGCGCGGCCAGGCGCAAGCGCTCCATCACAGAATAACCGTATTCGATGCCGTATCCGAGCGCGCCGGTGGTCGGGTCCATCAGAATGCGATCCTTGGGCATGCCCATATCGCTGATCAGGATATTCAACTGCTTGGAGAGGTTGACATCCATCGGCGTGCGCGCCTGAACCAGGTGACCGTTCGCCATCGCCGCCGCCACGATCGTGCGGTAGTTCTTGTCCTCGCAAATGCCCAGGACCAGGCGCTCGCCTTTGGTCGCCTCGGCCACGGGCACGAGCAGTTCGTTATCTTTTTCGGCCTGGCCGGGCCCCCAGACGATGAGCGGCAACCCGCTGGCCGCCAACACCTTCTTGACGCTTTCGACGGCGCTTTGCGGCGAATCTTCAACGCTCAGCGCCAACACCAACAGATCGGCGCCGGCCGCTTCGGCGGCTTTGGCCCAGGCGGCGAGATCGTTCACCACATCCCCCCAGACCTGCAAGAGCAAGGGCGACCAATCCTCCGGCGGGCGAGAGCGGATCTCGATCGCCAGAACAGGCGGAGAGGCAATCGGCGCCTCGAAGCTCAGGAACGGCAGGGTGGTATGACCACCCACGGTCACGGTGCGGGTGCGCGTGCCTCCTTCGGCAGGGGTGGCGCCCAGCGTGACCGTTCGCACACTACCAGGCCATTTGTCTTTCGGGATTTCGATGGGCATAGGCAACTCCGATGAGATCAACCGAGCAATTCTTTGCGCTTGCGTTCACGGCGCTCTGCAAACGCTTCCAACGGAGATTTACGGCTGGCAGCAATGCCCAGATCGCGCAGTTCTTCCGGGCTTACCGCCGCCAAATAGCGCAAAAAGTGACGGTAGGTGATATAGGCCGCCGGATAGATGATGCCGGCGGCATTGTGGGTCATATAGGCAATGCGGGTGCGCTGATCGCGCATGAATTGAGCGGCCAGGGTGAGGGGCATATCCGGCTTCAGCGTGGGCATGCCTTCGCGCATGATGGCTTCGGCAGGCAGGTCCTCCAGGCCCTCCCGACCGTAAGCGGCGATGATCTCTTCCAAACCGACCACACCGATGCCGTTCCCCTCCTCATCCAATACACACACAGCCTCCAAGTCCTTCTCCACCAGGAGACGTGCCACCTGGCGCACCGGCGTATCCCGCTTGCAGGTCGGCACACCGACCGTCATCAGATCGCGGACGAGGAGGGGTTTCATGGCACCTCCGCTAAAAGATCGGCGGCATGGTCAGCGCCGGATGGTTGTGCTCCTCCAGCCAGGCCAGCAGTTCCTCCACGGTGGTCACGTAGCGCTCATCGGCGATCTTTTCGATCAGGTCTGGATCGCCCTCGCGGATGGCCACCTGCTTCAATTCCTCGGCCATGGTCTCTTTGAGGATGCTCGACATCCAGACGACGCGTTTGAAACCGCCATCGGCCTTGATGAACTTAGGGCTGAGGAGATAGTATTTGCCGACGCCCATCACGCCGGGGGTCTGCAGGCCACCACCGGCAATGCCGGCCAGGGTGGAAAAGGTCATGCCGGCCGGGGTCATGCTGGAATCTTCACGGCTGACCACCATCACACCGTTGGCCTCCGGGATGAGCATGACGATGCACTCAAAGCAGCCACAGGCGGTCATCGGATTTTCCATGATCGAATACATCGCCACTTGCTCAACCGCCCCGTGAGAGCCGATCTTGGCATATTGGTTGGTCCCTTCCCAATAGCCCTTGACCGGGTCGAGCAACTTGCCCAGTTTGATCGGCTGGTTCGGCCCGGTGGGGTTGATGTTGTAGGAAGCTTTGCAGTCCAGCCAGTTATAAGCACCGCACAGTCCTAAGCGCTCCGGCGAGACGATGCAGACGTGATTCGGCGCGAAGGATTGGCATAGAGTGCACGAGTAAAACTCTTCCACTTTCTCATCGGTCAGATCGGCCAAGCGGCGGTTGCGCTGATCGTAGGCTTGGCGCGCCTTCTCCAGCCATTCGGCATGAAGCGCCGGGTCGGTGATGATCATCACCTCCACCTTATCCACAATGGCGCCGAAATCCTCATGGAAACGGGCATGGAGGATCTTGCCGAAGTGCTCCAGCGAGAAGCCTTTCGCCGCGGCATTGTTCGAGATGCGGATCCAGGCAATATCGCGCTGACCGATGTGCTGAATGCCGGAGGCGCCGTTGATGAAATAGTGAATCTGACGTTCGAGCACCGGCTCAAAATCTTGCTGCATATTGCGCCCGGCCACCTTGACCACGATGCCCATATCCATCGAGCCCTGGACGGGAACATCCTCGAACGTCTTGCCGATCACCTGAATGCGGCCGTCCACCACTTCATCCAACGGGGCCATATAGAGATATTCAAAACAGCGACTGTGCTTCCCGCCGAATTCGACGCGCAAATCCGCCTTGCGCACTACCTCGCCCTCGAAGGCCGAACCATACGGGACGGGGATGTCCACCTGCGAGACCTTGACCTTGACGCCGCGCACCTCAATGCATTTCTGCACCAGACGCTCGGCACGCTCCAGATCGTCCTTGCCCTCGATCTGGTCAAAGGGCATGGAGACGACATGCTCATAGGTGGTGACGCCGGTGGGCAAAATCTGCGGGATGACCGTATCGGCAATGACCGGGAAGCCGAAGTTAATCGCTCCGGCGGCCGCGGCGTACTTCAGGTCATCCACTTCGCCCAGCGCCAGGACAAAGGCGAAGACGCGCTCCTTGTTATAGAGCAAAATTTCGCGCGCCTGTCCCCCTTTCAGCCCGCCGAAGGTCAGCGCCGAACGCACGGCAAAGCCCAGGGCGTAGATGGCGCTGATGGTATCGGTGCCGAAGGGCACGGTGTACGTATCGTAGCCCAGCTCCACGCCCTCCTCGATCAGCTGATGGATGATGCTACGACCGTTGACATTTCCGCTCAAGAAGCACAGGATGTTGCGCCGTTGCAGCTCACGCACGATTTTGACCGCCACTTCATTCGATTTGGCACAGCCGACGATGGCGGCAAAGCCGGGCATGCGCCCATCCACCAGCTGAATGCCCCAAGAGCGCAGCTGAATATCGTCAATCGGCCCGTTCAGGTGACCATCGGCCTGCTCCAGGCCGGAATCCGGGGAAGTAAAGGACGTGCCGCCGGCCAACCTGAAGCCGGGCATGGGTTCGGGTTGCAAGCCGTAAACGAAGCGAATGGCCTCGATGGCCTCGGCGGCCAGCAGGGTGGCCATGCCCGAATCAAGCGTTTCTCCCAGGTAGGGCGTCCAATAGCGCTCAGAGGGCAGGGGGTGGAGCAGACGACGGGCATGTTCCAACACCGGACGCAGATCGCCCAATTTTTCCACGGCGATGCCGGTCATCCCGTAGATCACCGGCAGGTAGTAGGCGGTGTTCGGGAAGGCGACCGGCGTCTCCGGCCCCTTTTCGGCGAGGGCCTTTTTGAGCATCAGCTCGGCCTCTGTGACCAGAGCATGGGCGCCACGGATGGCACGGGTAGCGATATACCGTGACATACTCCCTCCTTACTCAATCGGCGGCCAGGCCGTAGATCGCCTGACGGCGTTGCTCTAACGGTAGGGCTTCGATTTGATGGATCAGCAGATCGCCGCTCTTGCCCCAACGGCTGGGATCGTAAGCCGGCAAGCCCAGCGCGGCGCGCTTCTTGTCAATGTGGGCCAGCGTGCGCTCCAGGATTTCCCGCGGCTCCGGGATGAATTCCATCTTGCCGCCGTAGAGTTTCTCCCAGCCTTCGGAGATATAACGCAGCACCTTGTCGCTATCCGAGACGCGATCGGGCATGCCGCTGATCGGCGAAGCGCCGCTGAAGATGACGTAGGCTCCCGAAGCCACACAATAGGTGCCGATCGCCAGGGCCTTTTCGCTCATCCATTCCGGTGCCATGCCCACGGCGGGGATCTGGTCAATATCATCGCCCAGGCCACCCTCTTCGACCATTTGCGTGAGCACGGTCAGAATGCGCGTGTTATCCACGCAGGAACCCATGTGGAGCACCGGCGGAATGCCGATCGCTTCGCACACCTCGCGCAGGCCGGGGCCGACCTGTTCCAAACCGGCCTCGCCGAGCATCAACCCAAGCTTGGCCGAAGCGATGGCGCCGCAACCGGTCTGGACGACGAGCACATCCTGCTTGAGCAGTTCGCGCACGATGTAATGGTGCAGGTAGTCCTGACTGGTGCGCGGGTTGTTGCAACCGATCACGGCGACCACACCGCGAATGCGCCCGGCCATGATGGCATCGTTGAGCGGACGGAACGAGCCGCGGTAGGAGCCGCCGAGCATGTAGTTGATATATTCGTGCGAAAAGCCGGGGATCAGATCCTCGCGCACCTGTGGAATGTGCACGCGGGCACGTTCACGGTTCCTGAAATTGTCAATTGCCGTGCGCAGAATTTGTTTGGCAATCGAATAGGCGCGGTGCTCATCGAACTCGATGTGCGTCGCTCCCTTAATCTTGACCTTGGGCGAGGTGGTGATGATCAGGGTGTGGAAGTTCTGCGCCAGCCCTACCAAAGCCTGCATAATGCATTGCACATCCACCACCATGGCCTCCACGGCGCCGGTCAGGATGGCCAGCTCCTGATGGAGGAAATTCCCGGCCGCCGGAATGCCCTGACGCATGAGGATTTCGTTGGCCGTGCAGCAGATGCCGGCCAAGTTCACGCCGTTCGCGCCGGCCGCACGGGCATAGGCGATGATCTCCGGGTCCTGCGAGGCGGCGACCAGCATTTCGCTCAGGCTGGGTTCGTGCCCATGGACGATGACGTTGACCATGTCCTCTTTGATCACGCCCAGGTTCGCTTGTCCATAGATCGGCGCCGGGGTGCCGAAGAGGATATCGGAAACATCGGTGGCGATCATCGAGCCGCCCCAACCGTCGGCCAGGGCAGTGCGCACGGCATGGTGCAGGATATGCTCCGGGTCCTGATCGTCGCCGATGTGCGTGCGGTGCAGGCATTCGACCACTTCGCGGTCCAACCCCCGCGGCCAGACGCCCAGCTTACGCCACAGTTCCTGTCGTTTCTTCGGGGCTCGCGTGGGCAGGACGATCTCGCCCGTCTGCTGGCCGAATTGGGCGATGTAAAGATCGGCCAGGTCGGAGGCGATCTCTTCCGGAGCGCGTTTTTCGATCGGAATGCCGTATTTCGAGGCCACGATGCGCAGCTTGGCGATATCGCGGATCATGTAGCCTTCGGCCTCGCCTTTGGCCGTGGCCTTGAGCAGGAAGGCCATATCGCGCCCGTGATCGGAGTGTGCCGCGGCGCCGGCGGCGATGGCACGGGTCAGGTTGCGTGCCTGGATGGTGTCGATCGTGGCGCCGCAGACGCCCACATCCCCTTCTTTGGTCAGGCGGCAGGGTCCCATGCCGCACTGCTTACAACACATCCCGGCCCCGCCGATGTTACAAGGCACCATGGCATCGGCGCGCGTAAAAGCGGTTGAAATACCCATCTCTTCCGCCCGGCGCAACATCTCTTGGGCGGCCGGATCGGTGGAATATTCGTGGAGTTCGCGTTTGCGAGGCATATCTCCCTGCCTTTCTCGGAGGTTCTCCGTAAACCTAGTCCTCCGCCTTCAACACCCCAAAGCCGGGGCACGGCCAGAGAGGCCGCCCCTGATAGGGTGCCGGGCGCAGAAACGTAACTTGACGTACGTTTTCCATCACCGCGGTGTGACGGAAAAAGGTGTGACCATCGCCGGGTCCCCCTTGCGGCGGTGCTTCGACCGGCACGGGCAATTCATCCAGATAGCCGCTGCGCTCCAGGGTCGCCTTCAGTTGTTCTGCATTGATCGTTTGCGGATCGTAGGTGATTTCAATGACGTGAAAGGCACTGCTGGCATAGACTTCCGTAACCCCCTCCAGAGAAAGAAGCATCCGCCGCACCTCGGTGACATGGTGATCACCGTACAACGCCGGCGCTACAAACGAGACCTTTTCCATAGCCACCTCCTGACGGGAATCATGAAGTGTTGTACATGGTGACCTCAAACCTCTAAAATAAAATCCTGCTTAATACATTGTAGCATGCGGCATGCCCTGCCCATCGTGATACTCATCACATGGCAGGATGACAAATTTCTTGATTTGACGGTGGACGGTGGACCGTAGACCGTGGAGGGGGAGGATTAGAGGTTAGGGGTTAGAGGTTAGGGGTTAGAGGTTAGGGGGTAGGGGTTAGAGAGCTTGGATTCTGAAAGCAATGAATCGGGCAGTGGGATTTTTTGTGGCCGTGGCGACATCCCCCTTTGAGATAAGCGATGCTCAAAGATCCGTGCGAATCCGTGTCATCCGTGCCCATCCGTGTCCGATTCCGGCCTGGCTATTTCCTGCTCTCAAGCCGGCGCTGCAATGCCCAGCCCAACGCGCCGAGCAGGATCACTGCGGCCAGAAGCAGGAGAAACGGCCGCGCGGCCCAAAGCGGGGCGATCAAATCGCCCAGCGCCTTCCCGACTCCGCCGAGCAGAATGGCGAGCACCCCGGCCAACCCGGCCAGCAGAGCCAGGCCTACCCCTTGCACCGCCTGCCGGAGCTGCGCCCGGCGCACTTCCTGCGGCGGCGGTTGGAGCGGGTCCTTCCACGTGGAGAGGGCGACCTCCAGGGCGTCGCGGTAGGTCAACGCAGAGGAGAGGAGGGAGACTCCTCCGGCTCGCCTTAGACGCCAAAGTGTATGAGATAAACGGAGAAGGCTCATAATTTTGCGATTTATGTCCGAATCTTGGGATAAACGTAGATTTCGGAAAATCCTTTGCAAAGCCCAAGACACCCTCCTGCGCACCTCTTCTTCCTTATCCCGCAAAGCATAGAGCAGGGCAGGTATGGCCTGTGGGTCACCGATCTCTGCCAATACCCAAGCTGCCCGCTGACGCTTATTCTTATCTCTATCTTGCAAATCTCGGATTTGGGCTTGTAGAAATTGTGGATCACGTGGATCACCGAGTTGCATTTCTAGCAAATGATTGTTCTTTATGTAGGCCCAAATCTTCTGATACCAATCCGATGATTCTGCCTGATTTTCACCTTGAATTCTACTTTGTATATCTTGCAGAGTAAACATAATCTCTACGTACTTATACCCTTCTGCTTTTTCCAAAGCTCGAACAAGAAAATCTATTGCGGGCTTACCGATTCTGCTCAGAATCCGGACGATATGCGAATATAACTCGTCATTTTGGTTGTAATTTTGGAATACTTTTATTAGCTCATTTAGCTCATTTAGCTCACTTAAAACTTTGCCGATTTTTGCCAGAGCATCAGTCGCTTTCTCTTGGACATGTATATCCTGGTCATTCAAAGCATCAATCAAAGATTTCACAATTCCGGCAAACTCATCTCTACCGGCATGTTGGCCAATTTCGCCTAATGTCTCAGCCGCTGCAGCACGAACTGTCCACTCCTTATCTTTTAGCAACGCAACACTCAAATGATCGATTGTCGATCTATCTCGATCCTCTGTGTTCCTCAGCGTATACACTGCGACCATACGAACCCACCAGTCTTCATCGTGTAGGGCGCAAAGCAGGGCAGGGCGCAAGGTCGGCGCCAAGTCTTCCCAACGCCCAGCCTCGGCGGCCAGTTCGGCCGCCAGGAACAGGTTGCGGTAAGCAGCGCGCTCGAAGCGATCCCGCGGCGGCCAGAGGTCAGCAAGCAGCGCCTGGAGTTGATTCTTCCCCAACATCCCGGCCAGCAAGATGATCGGCTCGCGCCATTCGGGCAGATGCCAACGCGGGCGTAGGAAGGCCCGCGTGCGCCGCGGGTTCTTTTTCCAGGCGCACTTCAGGTAGCAGGCGACGAAATATTCGCCGATGGTAGCATGGGCAAAGGCGTACTGATTCCCTTCCAGGCGCACCAACAGGCCGGTTTTCTGGCGCAGCAGAGCCAGCAACTCCCGCGCGGTCTCAGCATCGGCGGCTAGGCCGTTTTCCCGCAGCAGTTGGAGCAGGCGCTCTTCGCCGCGCTCACCGCCGCTATGCAGGTGCCAAGCGATGGCCTTCAGTGCCCGTCTAGCCCTCTTCTTCCGGTTGCGATCAATGCCGCGGCGTTCGGCGCGCCGCCAGGCTTCGGCCACGTAACGGGCGTAAAGGTCGGCGCGGTTGCGGGCGATCTCCCCCTGGCGGGCATAGACCTCGGCGCTCAGGCGTAGCAGCAGGGGGTTATCCAACACGCGGCGCAGGGCCGGGACGGACTGCATCTTCTCCAGCAGGATCTGCGCTTCGGTTTTCGGGTTGCCCTTGATTTCCAGCGCCCGTAGCCAGCCTTCCAGGTAATGCCGGATGTCGTCCGCCTTTTCCAGCGATTGGAGGGTGTATTCCTTCAGCCCCTGCAAGGTTCTGAAGCCGGCAATGCGGGAAGCCACTACCAGGCGGGCGTTTCGTCCGGCCGGGGCACGGGCGAAGGCTTCGATTTGCTCGCGCACCTTCTCTCGTTGCTCATGCACTTCATCCAGCCCGTCGAGCAGCACCAGCAAGCGGCCGTTTGCCGTCCAGGATTCGTAAAGTTGTTCGGCGATAGCGGATTGCTGCAGCAAACGGGCGATCTCTTCTATCAGGGCGCGGCGCAGCCCGTCACCGCCCTTAGCCAGTTCCTCGGCACAAACGGGCAGGCGCAGCAAGACCGGCACGCGGCTTTCCTCCAGGCCGAGTTTCTCCTGCGCCCAGTTCTCTTCCCGCCTGGCAAAGCACAGACCGATGAATTGCAGCGTGGTGCTCTTGCCGCTGCCGGGTTCACCCAATAACATCAGGTGGGTAGCATCCTTGAGTGCGTCCTTCAGTGGGACGGGCGGCGGGGGCGGCGGGGGAGGCGGTTGATGCTCCTGGCGCGCTTTTTCTTCTTCGAGAGGCGTGAAAGGAAGTTGCGGGCCTGTGTGCTTTAGCCGATCTTCGGATCTGGGCACGTCCGGGCGGGGAGGCTCCAAAGGTTTGGGCGGCGGGGTGTGGCGGGCCTGCAGCAGCACATAGACATCGGTCAGCGGGATGCCGCGCTCTTCTTCCTCCCCTTCGTAGAGGCGCAACACAGCCCACTCGGCGGCCACGGCCTGCAGGTAGGCCTGCGTCAGGCGCTCCTGTTCTTCCGGGGTCAGTGCAGGCGTGCCCAGGTTGAAGATGTTGTGATCACCGGTGTTGATGATGCTGTTTTCGACATTGCCGCCGATTGAAGTATTCCGATCGCCCATGGCCGTCTCTGGGGAGGGGATTTGGGATTAATTGTAGCATAAAAGAGTCACAGCCCCCCCTTGCCGAGCGGTGAGGAAAATAAAAAAACCGCCTGGACGGCGGGTGGAGTGACCGACCGGGGACTCGAACCCCGAACCAACTGATTAAGAGTCAGCTGCTCTACCGAATTGAGCTAGTCGGCCGTAGGCGCGGCGTATTATATCACAAATCGGCCGTTTTTGCGCGGCGTTTTTACGCTCGGCTCATCGCATTTCCACGGCCTCGAAACCTTTCCCGACGAACAACCTTCCCAAAAGCCTCTACCCTGCCCGTGGAGGCTAAGTTTTTCTCGGCATCCTTCGGGATCACACTACGCCAACGCAAAGCCGGCCACGAAGGCGGCGGTCGTCAACAGCAAGAGGGCCGGCAGGATACGCAAGATCGTCTCACGCGGCAGGATTGGCCGGCCGGTTTTCAGGAAGGAGAGCAGCAGCCCGCCCAGCCCGATCAGCGCGCCGCCCAGGCCGACCAGGGCAAAGCCCGGACGGGTAGCTCCCTGCGCCGCCAGGATACTCGGCAGGAGAAAGATGATCAGCCCGGAAACCCCATGGACAACCGCCAACACAAGCACCGGCCACCGCCCCTTGAACGGGAAGGCACGGGTGACGAGGATGGCCAGAAAGCCGGCCAGGGCAAAGGTCAGGTAAGCCGTCCGCCAGGAGGTCAGGTGCTCCCAGACCAACCCTAACGAGAGGCTGAGCGGGATGACGGTGGAGACAATGACCACGATCGGACTCTCCAACACATCCAGGCCGAGAATGATCAGCAACAGGCAGGCGACGAGCAGGACGCCGAAGCCGACGGTATAGGCCAGCACCGGCACATGTTCCAGGCCTTCGATACCGATCGCCACCTGCCAGGCAGCCAGCAACGCGGTGAGTAGGAGGAAGAGACGAGAGAGAGGAGAGGTTTTCATGGGATGATGGACGATGGACGGTTGACGGTGGACGGTGGACGGACTGGGTACGGTAGACGGTGGACGGTCTACGGTCTACCGTCTCGGTCAACGGTCTATGGTCCACCGTCTACGGTCAAATCGAAAGCAGAATCATGGAGGCCAACATGTACAGCGAGGCGTACTTGAACAAACTGTAGTTGATCCGCTCAGAGGGGCGGAAGACGGTGGCGAAGGAGAGGAGGAGCAATCCCGCCGAGAGCACGGCCATCAGACGCAGGAAGCCGGCCTGAACGCCGATCATCACGCCGGCCACCCCCATGCTGGCCGCGGCGATGATCGCCGAAAGGGCGATCACGGCTCGGGTGGTCTCAAAGCCGTAGGTGGAGGGGAAGGTCGGGACGCGCGCCGCTTGATAGTCGGCGAAGAAGCGCATGGAAAAGGTGAGGGTGTGGGTCGGGATCCAGAACAGCACGGCCATGCTGAGCAGAATGCCGATCAGGTCAATCTGTCCGATGGCCATCACCCGTCCGGCGAGGATAGGCATCCCTCCCGCAATCCCGCCCCAGACGATGCTCCAGCAGGTGCGGCGCTTGAGCCACAGGGTGTAGATGACCACGTCAAAGAACAGCCCGGCGAAGACCACCAGCCCGTAGAGCGGCGACATCCACACGGCCAACCCCACGCCCAGGATCGAGAGGATCAGCCCCAGTCGCAAGGCCTCGGTCGGCGAAATGCGCCCGGTGACCAACGGACGGTGATGGGTGCGGTTCATCACCGCGTCAATATCACGGTCATACCACATATTGAGCACGGTCGAGCCGCTGATGGCCAGGAACAGGCTGACGGCCACGCCTAGCAGGATCAACCCGGAAGGCGACGTGTGCGCGCTGAGATAGCCGGCCAGCCCAGTTGCCAGCAAGAGGCTGGTTTGGAGGGATTTGATGAGGGGCCAATAAAGTTTGAGTTTGGTACGGATTCTATGCATGGTTAGCTATACGAAGGTGAATATTGGGTAGGAGATTAGAGGGTAGGAGATTAGAGGGTAGGAGGTTAGAGGGTAGGAGATTAGAGGGTAGGAGGTTAGAGGGTAGGAGGGGAGAGCGCAGGAGGGTAGGCTATGACGATTTACCCAGGTTGTTACGGTGGGAAGAGATGGTGCTTGAAAGCATAGCGATCAGTTTTCCGGTGAGAGTAGCACGATGTGAGAGCAATTCCGGGGGGAGAATCCGGCGAGCACGAAAATACCAGCCGCGTGTCTCGCGGGCTTCGCCGAGAGCAATACGCATCACACGCACATAATCGGCTGTGCCAACTCCTCGTCCGTACGCTTCTTCTAGATTGGCACAAATGCCTCCTGCACTGCGGATGATCTGGCCGGCTATTTCTCGGCCGCGAAAATCTCGCTTCAGCAAACCGCAATCTTGCCAGACAAGATCGTAGAGGTACAACGCTAACCGGTAATAACCAGATTCCCATAGCGGATCGTTTCTGATGTAGTCCGGAATCGTCTTTTGCCACTCGTCAAAACTCAATTCATTCACTTTTTTCCTCTGTTCCATAGCACTATTCTACCATCTCTAACCTCCTAACATCCCAACCTCCTAACACTTCACTTCCTCGCACACCGAAACCCCACACTCGGCCCATAATAAAGCCCGCTCGGAGCCCCGGAACAGGACATAGCCCGAAAGGATTGAGACTGGTACAAGGTCAACATGTTTATGCGGCAAAATGATCCCCCCACTTCGCTAATCTGGATACGTTCACCGACGATAGAAGGTGGGCTCCAGCATTCTTCTCAAGCGTGCAATATCCAGAATATGGATTTTCCCCCGCTGTAGCTTCAACAAGCCTTCCCGTTCCAGTTCTTTGAGCACGCGTGAAGTGTTTTCTCTTGAGACTCCGCTCAGACCGGCCAATTCCTGATGGGTGAGCAGGACCACGCCATGATTGTTTTCCACCTCTTTAGAAGAATGGAGCGCATCCAACAAAGCCACGACCACGCGTTCGCGCAAGGTGCGATGAGTGGTCGTTTCCAAACGATGCAAAAGATAGCGTACTTCCCCCAAACAATCTGCCTGAACAACGGCGAGCAGTTCCGGATGCTCCTGACACAATTGCAGGAAAGCATTACGCTCGATACAAAGGATGGTCACCGGGGTGATCGCAGAAGCAGTGCCCAGTTGTCCTTTTCCATCCAGCAAAGGGACCGGGCAAAAATATTCGCCGGCCTTGCGAATGCAGAGAATGCTCTCCTCCCCATCCGGCGTTGTACGGGTGATCTTTACCCGGCCTTGTCCAACGATATAAATGGCCTGGGTAGGTTCATCTTGTAAAAAGATCACCTCCCCTGCATCGAACTGTCGGGTCCGCACGAGAGGGCGCAACTTCTCGCGCACCTGTGGAGAGAGGTTAGAAAAGGGAGAGGAAACGTCCATCAAGCTCAATTATACCCAGCCAGGTAAAAAAGGGTGGGAGACTCCATATGCCGTAATCTACCACCAGACAAGGATAGAAGCATGTCAATTACAACGGCAAAAAATCCGTCCCCATCCGCGCTCACCCGTGTCCTTCCGAATGTTTACCCCCTCCGTAGCCAGAGGCTCACGCGTCAAGTGCTCTCTTTCCCTCTCACCCCTTTCGCCCCCAGATCAACCCTTCCAGGAAGCGCAGCAGGCGGTGCCAGAAAGAGCGCATGCGCGCCACAGGGCGATAGCGTTGCGGTCGGATCGGGCGGGTGGCCGAAGGCAAGGGACCGCTCCATTCGGCGACCAAGGCTCCCCAGGTCAGGCCGGCACCGAAGCCGGTGAAAACGATCTTATCCCCCGCCTTGAGCAAACCCTTTTCGGCGGCCTCACAGGTGGCAATCGGGATCGAAGCTGTGGACGTGTTGCCGTAGCGATCCAGGTTGATGATAAACCGCTCTACCGGCAATTTCAGCCCGCGCGCCGCCGTTTCGATGATGCGATAGTTCGCCTGATGCGGGATGATCCAGCGGATATCCTCCAGCTGCAGTCCGGCCTTTTCCACCACTTCCAACGTGGACTGAGCCAACACACGGGTGGCGAAGCGAAAGACCTCGCGCCCGTCCATGTAGATATAGTGATGGCCATTGCTCACCGTATCCAAGCTGGCCGGCATGCGACTGCCTCCCGCCGGCAGGATTAGCAAGTTGCCCCCCGATCCATCGGAATGCATCACCCCGGCCAGCACCCCACCCGGCCGATCGCTGGCCTGGAGCACAAAAGCTCCCGCCCCATCGCCGAACAGAATGCAGGTGTTCCGGTCCTTCCAATTCGTGATGCGCGAAAGCGTCTCTGTCCCGATCACCAACGCATTCTGGATCGCCCCGCTGCGAATCGCCTGAGCCGCCATGTGCACGGCGTAAATAAATCCCGAACAGGCCGCCAGCAGGTCAAACGCACCGGCTTTTGCCGCCCCGATCGCATCCTGGATCAGGCAGGCCGTGGCCGGGAAAAGGTACTCCGGGCTGGAAGTGGCACAAATGATCAGCTCAACATCGCGTGGATGTAGACGAGCAACCTCCAACGCTTTGAGCGCGGCACGCGCGCCCAGCACCGAAGGGTGTTCATCTGGGCCGGCAATGCGTCGCTCGCGAATTCCCGTGCGTTCGCGGATCCAAGCATCGCTGGTCTCCACCATCTTTTCCAGCTCGGTGTTCGTCAACACCTTCTCCGGAACGGCCATCCCCCAGCCGGTGATATGTGCATAGGGCATACTCACCTCACACCTGACTGAAGATCAATGTCGCATTGTGCCCACCGAAGCCAAAGGAATTGGACATGACATGGCGCACCTTGTGCGGGCGCGGATGGTTCGGCACGTAATCAAGATCGCATTCCGGATCGGGGTGCTCGTAATTGATCGTAGGCGGCAAAATTTGCTCCTGCAACACCTGCACACAGATCACCGCCTCCAACGCGCCGGAAGCGCCGAGCAAGTGGCCGGTCATCGATTTGGTCGAAGAAATGGGGATCGCATAGGCCGTCTCGCCGAAGACGGTCTTGATCGCCTGGGTTTCGCTCTTATCGTTGAGTGGTGTGGACGTGCCATGTGCGTTGATGTAATCGATCTGCTCCGGCTGTAGGCCGGCATCCTCCAGCGCCCAACGCATCGAAAGCGCCGCCCCGGCTCCGTTTTCCGCCGGCGCGGAGATGTGATAGGCATCATTGCTCGTGCCGTAGCCGCTCAGCTCGGCCAAAATACGAGCCCCTCGCGCCTGAGCATGCTCCAGCGATTCCAACACCAGCATCCCGGCCCCTTCGCCCATCACAAAGCCATCCCGCTCACGGTCGAAAGGACGAGAAGCTCGCTGGGGCGCCTCGTTGCGCGTCGAAAGGGCCCCCATCACGTTCAAGGCCGCCATGGCCACCGGCACGATCGAGGCCTCGGCACCGCCTGCCAACATCACATCGGCCACCCCACGGCGGATCATCTCAGCCGCCTCACCGATGGCGTTTGCACCGCTGGCACAGGCCGTCGCCAACGCCATGTTCGGGCCGCGCAGCCCCAGCTGAATGGCGATCGTCGCCGGCGCACTATCGGCGATCATCATCGGGATCAGGAAAGGGCTGACCCGTTCCGGGCCGCGTGCCCGCATTTCCTCGATCTGCGCTAGAAGCGTGGAAATCCCGCCGATACCGCTGCCGATCACCACCCCGACCCGGTTCCGATCCAGCCCATTCGACTGCAGCCCGGCCTGAGCAAAAGCCTCCAGGGCCGCCGCCAAGGCAAACTGGGTAAAGCGATCCATGCGGCGCGCCTCGCGACTGCCGAAAAGCGCCGCACCATCGAACCCTTTGACTTCTGCGGCAAAGCGGGTCTTATGCTGGGAGGCATCGAACAGCGTGATCCAATCCACACCGGAGCGCCCGTCCAGCAGGGCTTGCCAGGTCTCGGCAACGTTATTCCCCACGGGGCTAAGACAACCACAGCCGGTAATGACAACTCTTCGACGCATAAAGTGTCTACTCCAAAGGCTACAGAATCGTTATTTTAGAACACCCGCGCGCTCCAAACGATGCGTCAATCGGGTTTCCTCACGGGCAAATCCGCAGGGCTTTTTAGGTTTCAGCATGAGCCTGTATATCCGCTCCGCGTCCATCCGTGTCCCATTCCGCCACAGGATTTGGTTTTTACCAAACTCAAATCCTCTGTAAATCCCGTCAATCCTCTCCATTAAACCACGCGCCAACGCAAGGGTTCGCCGCGCAGGGCTGCCAGCACTTCGGTGGCGATCATCTCGGCGGCGCGCGCCTGAGCCTCCACCGTTTGGGCGCCGATGTGCGGCGTGGCGATCAGGTTGGGATGCGCAATCAGCTCCGTCAGGCCGGGCGGCTCCTGGGCGAAGACATCCAGCGCAGCAGCGGCAACCCTGCCCTCATTCAAGGCCTGAAGCAGGGCAGCCTCGTCGATGATCCCACCACGCGCCGTGCAGATCAGACGGACACCGGGCTTCATCCGGGCAAACGCCTGCGCAGAAAGCAGATTGCGCGTCTCTTCGGTCAGAGGCAGGTGGAGCGAGAGGAAATCGGAGCGCTCCAGGACCTCTTCCAACGTGCAAGGCGCGGCGTTCGCCTGACGGATGACATCTTCCGGGATCAGCGGATCGTAGGCCAGGATATGCATTCCGAAGGCCAGCGCCCGATGGGCTACTTCGCGCCCGATCCGTCCGAAGCCGATCAGACCGAGGGTTTTCCCCTGGAGTTCCACTCCTTCCAGTTCCTTTTTCAGCCATTTGCCCTGTTTCATCGCGGCGTCGGCGCGGGGGATCGCTCGGGCGGTGGCCAGGATCAGGCCAAAGGTCAGCTCGGCGACGGCCACGGTGGTGGAAAGCGGCGCGTTGACCACTACAATGCCCCGCCTGCGGGCCGCTTCCAGGTCAATGTTATCCACGCCCACGCCGGCGCGTCCGATGACCTTGAGCCGGGGGGCGTGCTCCAGCAACTCGGCTGTGACCTTGGTGCGGCCGCGCACGATCAGCGCATCATAGGCCGGCAGGATGGTGCGCAGCTCTTCCGGCCCAATCCCGCTGCGATCCTCCACCTGAGCCTGGGCACGAAGCAACGCCTGCCCGTTCTCTTCCAATCCATCGCTGATGAGAATCTGCCAGGTCATGGCTCCCTCCCTCACTTTTGAAACATCACTTTGATCGCCTTCTCGCGCCCTTTAGCCAGCGCCACCCGAAAGGCCTGGCGGTATTCGGAGAAGGGGAAACGGTGCGTAATCAACCCATCGATCGGCAGTTTGCCCTGACGGAAGAAATCGAACACCCATTCGTAGGTATGTTTGCGCTCCCCATTCCAGGTGTTATAGCCGTGATGATAGGTGCCGACCAGGTTAACCTGATGATACCAGATCGGCGTCAGGTCTACCTTTGGCATCGGGGCCATGTGAGCCCCGATCATCACCACCGTTCCGCCGGCGCGTGCCCAACGCAAGGCATCGTTCGTGGTGCGCGGATCGGCAACGCAATCGTAGATCACGTCAAAACCGCCGACGACTATCCCTTTGTTCAACGGTGCGCTGAAGTAGCGCCCGCCGGTGATGGCGGCGATCGCCGAATAGCCTTCTTTTCCCGTCAGGATGTGCCGCGCACCGAGTTTTTCCGCCATCGCCTGCTGATGCGGATAGCGTGCCAGGATGGTCACTTCTGCTTCCGGGACCAGAGCGCGCACGGTCATCAGGGTCAGCAGGCCGATGATGCCGGCACCGATCACCAGCACCTTATCGCCCGGTCGGGGCGGAAAGCGCATCACTCCGTACATGGGGATCGAAAGCGGCTCGGTCAGCGCCGCTTGATCATCATCGAGAAAGGATGGGGCCGGATAGACGGCCGTCTCATGCGTCACGTAACTATCGCCAAAGCCGCCGCCGATCCCGCGCGGGCCGGCCAGGGATTTGTTTTCGCAGAGCTGATGATCCCCGGCCGCGCAATGGCGGCAAACAGGCTCGATCCCCAGCGTTTCACAATTCGCACCGGCAAAGTGCGTATCCATGATCACCCGATCGCCGACCTTGAAACGGGTCACTTCAGGGCCGACTTCTTCCACAATGCTCACCACTTCGTGCCCCAGGTAAAAGCGCTCGTTAGCCGGCAACGCCGCCGGCGCGATGGAGGGATCGGCATGCACATAGAGCAAAGAGAGATCCGAAGCGCAAATGCCGCATCGCAGGTTGCGCACCCGTAACCAGCGCGGCCCCGGAAGCGGCGGATCGGGCAAACGGGCGGCGCGCGCCGCGGAGAATCGCGTCCAGACGAAATCCGGCCAGTGAGGCGCGAGCATTTTCGTCAACAGGACACGGGGGATGTCTTTTTCGACGTAGATCGTTTGCATAAGCACCTCGTTTCTCTATGGGGAGAACGTCTGCCGTAGCAGATCGAGCATTTGCAAGGTGATCAGGTTGCGCCACGGCCAGGCCGCTTGCATTGCCAGCGGATCGCCGAAAAAGTTCCCGGCCCAGGTCAGGTGTTCGCTATCGGCCTGTAAGCCATGACGCGGTAATTTGTCGCTCACGCGCCAGAAGTTCACCAGCGGCACCTGATATTCCTGTGCCAGGGCGACGATGCGGGCATTGATCTGATGATTCCCTTCGCGGTTATCAACCTTGGTGAAAAGCACCGGCACCACCCCCTCTTCCAGCAAATGCTCCAGAACGCCTCGCATTCCGGCCTCAAACTCCTGCGGGTAGTAGGCCTCGTTCGTCCCCAGCAAGATCAGCGCAAAGGACGGACGATGCAAGCGCAGCTCGCAATCCAGCACCGTTTCACCGGGGGTGCACAGAGGCGCCTTGGAGGGTGTCAACAGCGAAGCCGTGGTGAAACCCGGAGCGGCGGCCAGGCTACGACGGGCAAACGAGCCGGCGAAGTAATCCACCGTCGCCCGCAGCCCGGCATAAGGTCCCAAATCGTATGCGCCTTGATCGAAAGCATCCAGGAACCACGAGCTGGAAGCGTTATCGTCTCCGATCTTCGAGAAGGCGCGCGGGTTGTTGCCCTTCTCGATCCCCTTCTGATAGACCGCTTTCATCGAATCGGCGATGGCTTGCGGCAGCACCGGCCACTCCTGCCAGACGGTGGGCGTTGGGGTGAGCGGGATCGGGGTGGGTGTAACTTCCAGGTTGCCCAGTGGCAGATCGTTCAACCCGCGCCAGACGGCATCGATGCTCTGCAACGCAGTCAAGTTGCGCCAAGGCCAAGCATTTTCCATCACCTGGGGATCATCGAAAAAGTTGCGCGAAAAGGTCAGGTGGAATCCATCCGGGCTAAGACCGTGATTGGGCAACGGCTGGACGGCGCGCCAGAAATTCCACAGCGGCACCTGATAATCGTAGGCCACCCGTGCAATCGCCTGATTGATGCTGTGATCCCCTTCCAGGTTATCGGCCTTCGTCGCCAGGATCGGCACCACGCCCTGGGCCAGCACTTTTTCTACAATCTGACGCAGGTAACGCTCGTAGGTCTCGGCGGGCTTCTTTCCCCACCAGGTTTCCATGCTGATGATCACCAGGCTGGGATTGAAAACGCGCAGTTCACAATCCAGCGGCGATTCGTCCGAACGGCAGTAATTCGGATCGGCGCGGAACGGTGCCAACACCGCCGCGACATTGAAACCGCCCTTCACCGCCAAGCTGGTGCGCGACCACGAGCCGTTAAAGTGCTCGATCGTCGGCTGCAGGTAAGCGTACTCGGGCCCCAGGCGATACTCGCCGGGGTGATCGAAAGCCGAAAGGAAGTAAGAATCCACGTTTTGACAATCGCCGATCTTCGAGAAGCGATAGGGATTGCGCCCCTGAGCCAGCCCCTGGCGATAAACTTCCTTCATGCGATCAGAAACCTGCGGCACGACCGGCCATTCCATCCACTGTTCCGGCGGCGGGGTTTGGGGGGTGGGGGAAGGGTGGACAGATATGGATTCTACGATCGGGGAAGCAACGGGAAGGGCCGTAGAGGTTGGCGTGAGGGGGAGCCCCCCGCCCGGCGCAGTTTCCGATGGAAGAACCGTAGGAGAGGCAGAAATGGGTGGCAGGGTTGGACGAGACGGCACACAGGCCGCCAACAAAAAGGCGAAGATGACTATTTTGCGGAGGAATCGCATATCGTTTCCAGAATGGATGGGATCAGCGCCTGAGCCAATTGGGCTTCGGCCTGGGGTGTAAGATGGATGGCACTGTTCGTGAACTGAGAAGCATCTACCCAATCCCAGGCATCCACGTAGGCGATGGCATGTTCGGCGACGAACGCGGCCAACAGGGTGCGATAGCGGTCATAAGCCCAACGGGGATAGTAGAAATTATACCGGAGATGGCTGTTTTTTCCGGAAGCGATCAGGATCGGCTCATTGATCAGGAGCACCTTGGGCGGCGCCACCTGTTCGATCCCAACCCGTAGCACTTCCCAGGCCAAGGCATGTGGCGGAAAATCCGGGCCTTCCAGGCCGTGGAAACGCACATCTTCGGCAAAATCGCGTTGGGCAGGGGGATAGCGCTCAGGGTAGGCCTGATCCACGCCTGTCGCCGCCCAGATCACGCCAAGGAGCTGCAGGCGGGCCCAATCGGCCAGCGCGCGCCGTTGACCGATCAGCGTACGTTGCCAAAAGGTAGGATGTGGCAGGTCGGCTTCGTTCAGCGGCAGGTGATAGCGAGCGATCAGTCCTCGCACGGCCTCGGCGTTTGCCGCCAGCAACGGCGAGCTGAGTTGCGTATCGGCGGCAAAGGATTCCAGCGTCACCGCCCAGATCACCGCATCCGGCTGATAGCGCCGCGCCGTTTCGAGGATCAGCAGATCTTTGGTCAGGGAGAGCGTCGGGTATCCCAGGTTATAAAAGCGCAGCGGCTTCCCACCGCAGGTCAAGGCCGCGGCGTCCCATTGGGCGCTGCGCGTCTGCTCCGGGCGCAGCAGCGTGCCCCAGATCGAAGAATCGCCGAGCACCAGCACCCGAAGCTCATCGGAGGCTTTCGGCGTCCCATCCAAAAGGTGCGCGGCGAAAAGCGCCTGCAGATCGCCGATGCTCAGGTTGTGCGCTTCCAAGATGTTTTCACCAAAGGGGAAACGTGGGCGGCCCGGAAAGAGATGATTATAGAGGGAGAGCTTGCCAAGAGATGGTGGGAAAAAAGCGAACAGCCAATTGAAAGCCAGGAATAGCACCAGAGCTTTCAAGAGGATAGCCCAGGGACGGAGCGGCGCGCTCATCCTGCACCTCCGAAGAGCACGCTGAACACCCGCCAGGCCGCCTGCGGCGAGGAGAGGGCGAAGAACACCCAGCCCAGAGTCACATAGTGGAAACTGAGCACGGCACCGGCGGCGTTCCACCAGGGCTGCCAGCGCGGCGCGATCTGCCAACGCGGACGCACCCACTCACTCCAACGGTTGTGCACAAAAAGCCCCACCCCATGCCATATGCCCCACAAAATGAAATTCCAGGTCACACCGTGCCAGAGGCCGATCAGGAGCATGGTGCTCAGTTGAGTCACCAGGATCAGCCAGGTCACGGCGAGACCCTTGCGGCGCAGGGAACGGGTGAGGGGATTGAAAAAGTAGGCGCGGAACCACTGGGTCAGGGTCATGTGCCAATTGTTCCAGAACTGCGTCAGGTTCGGCATTTGATAGGGGCGGTTGAAATTTTCCGGCAGCTGAATGCCAAAGAGCCTTCCCAATCCGATGGCGATATCGGTATAGCCGCTGAAATCCCAGTAGATCTGCCAGGAATAGGCATAGAGCACGCCCCAGCTCCAAAGCGAAGAGCGCAGCTCCCAGGCGTTGAGATCGTTCAGGGCAATCAGCGCCAGGGTATCGGCCAAGACGAACTTCTTTAGCAGGCCAAGGCTCAGGCGCATTCCAGCGGCGAGCACATCCGCAGATTGTAAGGTAAACGGACGGCGCAAATCCTGCAGGAAGCGTTCCAGGCGGTCAATGGGGCCGGCGGTGAGCGCCGGGAAGAAGAGCACGTAGGTCACGTATTCGGCCAGGGAGGTCCCCGGCAGGCGCCCCATCTGACAATCGCGCAGGGTATGGATCAGGCGAAAGGCGATGAACGAAAAGCCCAACCAGCGAATATCGGTCGCCGCAGCGCGGGTCATATCCTGCGCGGTCAACCAGCGTAATCCTTGACTGAGTAATCGGGTAAGTGCCGGAGTCTTCAGGAGCAAAAAGAACAGCAACAGCAGACCGATGCCGAAGATCACACCGTGTCGCCAACGAGGGACCCCTGTGCTCACGGCGAACAAGAGCAGTAACAGAAGCAGCACATAGAGTGGCAGCGGGGGCAGAGAAGGGGTGAGCGGTAGAGGCCAGGGCAAATAGCGCGTCGCGGCCAGGAGCAGAGGAACGACAAGCAGAATGCCCAAGGTCCTCCATTGACTGCGCCAGGGAACCTGTTCGGTCGGCGTCACCAGGCGCCAGCTCAGGATCACCAACCCCAACGTCAACGTTGGCAGGTAAAAATCCAGCCCGCGGATCGGAAGGGCCGGTTGAAGCAGGTAGATCGCCAAAACACTCAGCACCAGCAGGAAGAACTGCCTTGCCGATCCTTTCAGCCATTTGCCGGGGAAGAAAGCCAGGGCAATGAAAATTAGGATGTGGGGCAGGCTCATAGGTTAGCGATAGCCGCAGACGAGATAATCGCTCCCTTGCTTCACCACCTGATAGGAACGCACCGACAGGTCAAGACTTTGGTCTTCATTCCCATAGGTTGCTACGATCTTTCCCTGGCACTGCACGATGCTGGTATCGCCTTCCGTGCTCACCGTGCGGCACGCCAGCCCTTCCACCCGCGTCTGGACGGCCTGGAACGAATCCAGCTCCATCAGCGCGTCGGTTTCCCAGGCGGCGCAGGAAAGAGCGCTCAGGCGATCGGCGTTTTTCTCCACCAGCGCCGTAATATATTGTTCGGTTGCGCGCGCGGCCAGATCACCTGACGGCGCAGAAGGAGAGGCTTGCCCGCTACAGGCAACCAGTACAACGGCAAAAAGTGAAAGAAACAGGAACAAGGATCGCATCTCAGGTACCTCCATAGGGAAAAGATCAACGCCGGGGTTGCCGCTTCGTCCTACAAAATCATTCGGGCAATCCCCGGCAAACGTTTGCCGTGGCGGTCGTTTGCCGCCGATTTTTGGAATGGACTTGCCGATTTGGATACAGGCTACGCCCGTCGGCCACCTTTGAGCTCGGACTGGAGTTTCTTTAGGCCCTCCCAATCCCCTTGGGCGGCCAAGCGCGCCTGTTCGATCCAACCCTGTGGGTCCATCATCTGGAGCTTTGCCGCCTTAAGCACCGACTCGATGTGAGCCGGATCGGCAGAGGCCAGCTGTGCAAAGGTGGTGATGCCGGCCTCTTTCAACACGGCAGCCACCTTTGGCCCGATCCCTTCGATGATGGTCAGATCGTCGGCGGCAGGTGTGGCAGCATGGGTTGCCGGTTCATGAGCGTGTTCAGCCGTGGAGTGTGCCGCGTGGGCCTCATGGCCGGTGGTGCTCTCCTCGGCTGTCCCCTTGCGGCTGACCCACCAGCCGATCACGACCATCAGAGCAAAGAAGAGCAAGAGCAGCCAGAAGAGCCAGCTCAACGAGGTATCCGGTGTGCCTTCTGAGAGGAGAAAAGTGTACATTGTTTGCCTCCTTACGTGAAAAGTTGTAACCACATTGTGTGGGATGGAATATGGACGGTGGACCGTAGACCGTGGACGGTGGACCGTAGAGATGCTTGGCCACCTACCCACTGCTCCGACACCACTCAACCAACCGATCAACCGACCAACCGACCACCCGACTACTCGACCAACCAGATCGTGCGATCTTCAAACCCCGGCCGGGGAACACTTTCCGGGACAAACTCAGGATAGCCGATGTAAATAAAGCCCAAAAGGTGCTGTTCGGGTTCAAACCCCAGAAACTTTTTGACTTGGGGATCGTAGGCCCATTCACCGGTGCGCCAGATGGCACCCAAGCCTTCAGCATGAGCGGCCAAAAGCAAATTCTGAATCGCCGCCGCCACCGCGCAGATGTTTTCGATCTCCAGGACTTTCGGCTCAACGGGTCGTTCGACACCAACAGCGATGATCACCGGGGCGCGTAAGGGCAAGGCACGTGTTTTCTCAAACGCTTCTGGCGGAAGGTTGGGCTGACGGGCGCGCTGCGATTCGGCCATCACTTCACCCAGCCGCTCTCGCGCCTTTCCGCTCAGCACCACAAAGCGCCAGGGACGTACCTTGTAGTGATTTGGGGCCTGCACGGCCGCCGAGAGCAGTTTTTCGATCACCTCCCGCGGCACCGCATCGGGCTTGACTTTGCCGATCGAATGCCGGGTGTGAATCGCCGTCAGGACATCCATGGGTTTTCTCCTCCAGGCAAGAGAGTTCAAGAGGGCCTCAAAGAAGGACTCTCTGAGGCCCTGTCTCTACTATTTATCCTCCAAAACCTTCTGACCACTGTGTTTGAGGGCGGCATGGGCCGCGGCCAGGCGCGCAATCGGCACACGGAACGGCGAGCAGGAGACATAGTTATTGCCGATCAGGTGACAGAATTCGATCGACTCCGGATCGCCACCATGTTCGCCGCAGATGCCCACTTCCAGGTCCGGCCGTGTGCGGCGTCCCTTTTCGATCGCCATCTGCATAAGTTGCCCCACCCCGGCGCGATCAAGCGTCTGGAAAGGATTCTTCGGCAAAATGCCCTGCTCCACATAGGTGATCAAGAAGCTCCGCTCGGCATCGTCGCGGCTGTAGCCGAAGGTCATCTGCGTGAGATCGTTGGTGCCAAAGGAGAAGAACTGCGCCAATTGGGCGATCTCATCGGCGGTGACGGCGGCGCGCGGGATCTCGATCATCGTCCCGAACTTGTACTCCACGCGCACCCCTTTCTCTTGCATCACCGTTTCCGCGATGCGCTCCAGGCGCGGTTGAATCCACTCTAATTCCTTCACCGTGCCGGTGAGTGGGATCATCACTTCCGGCTTGGCCTTAATGCCGCGCAGGGTAACGTTGCAGGCGGCCTCGAAGATGGCGCGCACCTGCATTTCGACGATCTCCGGCATGACAATGGAGAGACGCACGCCGCGCAGACCCATCATCGGGTTCGCTTCGTGCATCGAGCGAACGGCCTGGAGCAGCTTCTCCTTCTCGGCCAGGCCTTGCGTTTCGCCCTTGACCCGTAACGTGATCACCTCTTCCAGCAAGCTCTCTTCCGAGGGCAGGAACTCGTGCAGGGGCGGATCGATCAGGCGGATGATCACAGGATAGCCATCCATGGCCTCGAAGAGGCCCTCGAAGTCGCTACGCTGATAGGGCAAAAGCTCATCCAGTGCCTTTTTGCGCTCTTCGGCAGAAGTCGCCAGGATCATGCGTTGGACGATCGGCAGGCGCTCCGGCTCAAAGAACATGTGCTCGGTGCGGCAGAGACCGATGCCTTTGGCGCCATAGGAGCGGGCGCGTCGGGCATCTTTCGGGTAGTCGGCATTTGCCCAAACTTCCAGCCCCTTATCCGGCCAGCCAGGGCGCAAGCCGGGACGGGCGCAGATTTCATCGGCCCATTCGAGCAGGGTGAGCAGTTCTTTTTGCTCTTCCAACGTGGGATAGATGGTGGGAATCTGACCGAGGAAGACCTCACCGGTGGTGCCATCCACCGAAATCCATTCGCCTTCCTGGACGGTGACACCGTTGACCGTCATCTGGCGCTTTTCCAGGTCGATCTTGATCGCCGAGGCGCCGACGACGCAAGGGATACCGAACTGTCGGGCTACCACGGCGGCGTGAGAAGTAGCGCCCCCTTCGCTGGTGAGAATGCCTTTCGAGGCCAACATACCGTGCACATCATCCGGTTTGGTGAAGGGGCGCACCATGATCACGTCTTGCTTTTCTTCCTTCCCCATCTTTTCGGCGGTATCGGCATCAAAGTAGACGCGCCCCACGGCCGCGCCGGGAGAAGCATTCACACCTTTTGCATAGAGCCTGCCTTCCTTCGCCGCCTGCGCTTTGGCTTTCTCATCGAATTGAGGGTGGAGGAGCGTATCCACCTGCTCAGGTGAAATGCGCATTACGGCTTCTTCACGCGTGATCAGACCCTCATTGGCCATATCCACGGCGATCTTGACTGCGGCTTTGGCCGTGCGCTTGCCGGCGCGCGTTTGGAGCATCCAGAGCTTCCCGCGTTCGATGGTGAATTCCACGTCCTGCATCTCACGGTAATGGCGCTCCAAGCGGGTGACGATCTCCAGGAACTGTTCATAGACATGCGGCATGGTCTCGCGCATGTTTTCGATCGGCTCGGTGTTGCGAATGCCGGCCACCACGTCCTCCCCCTGCGCATTGAGCAGGTATTCGCCGAAGAGGCGCTTCTCACCGGTCGAAGGATCGCGCGTAAAGGCCACCCCGGTGCCCGAATCCCAGCCCATGTTACCGAAGACCATGGTCACGATGTTGACCGCCGTGCCGAGATCATCGGGGATGCCGGTAGCGCGACGATAGTCCACGGCGCGCTTGCCGTTCCAGGATTTGAAGACGGCCTCGGTGGCCAAGCGCAGCTGCTCAAAGGGGTCTTGGGGAAAATCAAATCCCTTGTGCTTGCGCACCACGGCCTTGAAAGTCTCGGTAATCGCTTTCCAGTCCTCTGCCGTCATCTCGGTATCGCTCTTGTAGCCCTTCTTCTCCTTGTACTCCTTCAGCGGCTCCTCAAACGCTTCATCCGGGATGCCGAGCACCACCGAACCGAACATTTCGACCAGGCGCCGATAGGCATCATAGACGAAGCGTGGATCGCCGGTGAGGGCGAGCAGACCTTCGGCGGTGCGATCGGTCAAGCCGATGTTGAGCACCGTATCCATCATGCCGGGCATGGAGAATTTGGCCCCGGAGCGGCAGGAGACGAGCAGCGGGTTGCTCGGATCACCGAAGCGTTTGCCGGTTTTGGCTTCCACTTTTTGCAACGCCTCAAGCATCTGCTCCCACATTCCAGGCGGGAACTGGCCACTTTTCTGATATTCATTACAGGCTTCTGTAGTGACAGTGAACCCCGGAGGCACCGGTACTCCAGCACGGGTCATATCGAAAAGGCCGGCTCCTTTTCCTCCCAACAATGCGCGCACTGCATCCCAATTCTTCCCCACGCGCGCTTCGACTTCTTCGATCTCATCGAAGAGATAAACCCATTTTTTCATGTTTCAACCTCCAAAAACGATTTCCGGCGAGCCGATCGCCGCACATAATCGGCGTTAGTTTACCACAGTTGCGAACAAACACCGGCGTTCGTCTGTGGCGTTCGGTTCTTTTGTGATTTTGATCCGTGAAGATCGTGATCCATGCCATGTCCCAAGAGATTGAAAAGGAGGGCAACCTCCGATGCACCGGGCATGGCAAGGAATCACGTTTCATCTACGCGAATAAAGTCGGGACAAGTATGGAGATCGAAAAATCCCCTCATGGGCAATCCATATGCAAAAAAGCAACCGTCCCGGAATCGCTCAGGACGGTTGTGGAGGCGTATTCCAGGGCAAGAAACTGCCAAAGGTTTGTACATCCCAGTCATATGGCACACCACGCCGACGCAAATAGAATAGACTGGCATACGTTTGGATGTGTTGCGGACCTAGCCCTACCGCCGCCTCGTAGAACCTGGAGGCAAGTTTTAACAAGGATGGAGTAAAATTCCCGAACGGCCACGCAAAAGTCTCCACCGGTATTTTTAGAGCCGTCTCGAGATCACGGCGCGACTGTTCCAATTGAAAACGCGGGTTCGCATCCTCCACAAGGTTGGCATGATTCACAGAATGGCTACCGACTTCCCAACCATATTGCACCATTTCGAGCAATTGCTGCACATTCATGTACCCTTCCGATCTCAAACGGTTGGAGACGATGTAATTTACGCCGATAAAGCCGATTTCCTGCATGATCGGAAAAGCCGTATCGTAAACCGAAATATCCCCATCATCAAAAGAAATTACCACCGGGCGAGGGGGCATCGGTGCTCCTTGCTTGATCGCTCGCACCAACAAAGAAATCGGAATAGAAGTGTACCCCCATTCACGCAGCGCTTGCATTTGAGCACGGAAATTTTCTGGAGTAACATAATATGGATTAGGGAAGGGGGGCGTCGCAATACGATGATACAATAAAATCGGACAAATGACCTGATCGGGTCCTTGCCACTGCCAGGTTGAGGTGGGAATAGGGCTAGGAGTAGGAATGGGGGACTCGCCAGGCGTGGGCGGTGCCGGAACACTCTGCACAGGAGTGGACGTGGCAGTCTGCGTAAAAGTGGAAGTAGCGATCACCGTGGAGGACGGGCTAGGCGCAGCGGTGGGGTCCGGTTCGCCTGGCAGGCGCGGCAAGCACGAGGCGATCAACCCGCCCAGCGCGGTCAGCAGAAGCTTGAGAAAGTCGCGGCGCGAAAGGTGTTCTTCAGGCATGGGAGACTCCTTTTCAAATACGGTCTACCGTCCACCGTCCACGGTCTACAGCCGTTAGCCGCCGCCGAAGCCCGGCCCTCCACCGCTTCCCCCTGTCCCATCCCCACCATCATCCCCATCCTTCGGCTTCTCGGTCGGCGGAGGGACGTAGGCCGGTTTGGTGAAGGGACCCGCGGCGCAAAGCAGGTTGCCCGCCGCATCCAGCGCCTGCACCTGCCAATCGTACTGCCCAACCGGTATGAGATTCTAGGGAGCGCATCAATGCGGTCCGGCAGTCTCACAAAGAGGGCTGAATTCCCTGTGAAAGCTTCGATACCCGTGCGTTCTGCAATACTTTTTGGGATCGTGGGGGAAGGCCGAGGAACAAGATTCCAGAAAACACCAGAGATTTCCGTATTGTTCTCCGGCTTACTCCTTCGGGAAGTAGCGCACCCCTTCAAGCCCCTCGAAATGCTCATCTTGTGTCCAGAGGATGGCATCATGCTCCCGGGCAACGGCTAAAATGAGACTATCCGCCATCGGTAAACGATGCCGCGCCGAAAGCAGAGCGGCGTGAAGAGCGATCGGGGCAGTAATTTCAACAACTTTTCCTTTGAGCATATCCGCAGCACAGATTTCAGCCATCTCTTGCCCCTCGCTTTGGAGAATTTTCTTGAATACCTCGTACAGACAGATCACAGGCACCAGTAGATGCTCTGTATCTTCAATTGCCGCAGCGAAGAGGTCGGCACGTTGACTATCTGCAAAGTATTCCAGCCAGCCGGATGAATCCACAACGTTCACAGGCGATCTTCCTCTCGCACGATGGTGGTATCCAGTCCTTTGAGTGAACCGCGCGCTTGACGAATGGGGCGGTCAGGCACAAGAACGATGCGCCGATCGTAAGCAAAGACGATCATTTTTTGTCCTACCTTGATTCCCAATGCGTTCCGCACCGTTTTGGGGAGGACAACTTGATATTTAGAGGAGACGGTTACGGTTTCCATACATTTCTCCTATCGAACATAAGTTTGTCATACGAATTATATCATTTTCACCTCGAAAAAGGGCAAAGCGATTCACGATCTACCGTCCACGGTCTACAGCCGTTAGCCGCCGCCGAAGCCCGGCCATCCACCGCTTCCCCCTGTCCCATCCCCACCATCATCCCCATCCTTCGGCTTCTCGGTCGGCGGAGGGACATAGGCCGGTTTGGTGAAGGGGAACGGCCCGACGGCACACAACAATTGGTCCGTTGCATCCAGCACCTGCACTTGCTATTTTGCTGCCGGATGAAGGATTCCAGGGAGCACATCAGGTTGGTAGCAGTGGTCTCGAAGGGGATCGTTGCGCTGTCGAGCAAATGACGAAGTTCGGTACCTGCGAGTTTTGTTGTAATATGTGCCTGCGATTGTAGCAGATTTACCTGCATCCAGGGGCAACAGATTGCTTTGATGAGCAATCACTCGACAGAACGAGCCTTCGACTTCTTCTACCCACCTGCACCGCACGGAGCACCGGCACCAGAGAAAGGTGCCCGTCGGCGGGTTTGTAGTTTTCGCAACTCGGCAGTGTCATCCAGGCAAATCTTGAGATTAATTCATCCCCACACAAAGCATTTCAAGCTCAGGATATCTGTTAAAATAGCCCTGGTTCTGTGTGGTGATATTCCAAATATCTACGGCCTTTTCGGCCTAAAAGATGCTCGAACCGGCCTCCACCAATACCAGATTATCCCCTTGCCAGCGAATATCTTTCCAAAATCGAAACCTAACGTCCGAAACGCTGACCCCACAACATGAACGAGAGAGAAGTCGTTATCAACCTGCATATGCACACCCGCTACTCGGATGGAAGCGGGACGCATCGCGAGATCGCCGAGGCCGGCCTGGATTGCGGCCTGGATGCCGTGATCGTCACCGATCACAATGTATACGTCCAGGGGGTTGAAGGCTATTACCGGCGCGGGCCGCGTCGCCTGTTGCTCCTGGTGGGCGAAGAGGTGCACGATCGCTACCGCCTGCCACAGAAGAACCACCTGTTGGTCTTCGGACTTTCCCAGAGCATGAGCGATTACGCTGCCGATCCGCAACAGCTCATTGCGCAGGTCCGGCGCGAGGGAGGACTTTCTTTTATCGCCCATCCGATCGATCCGGCTGCGCCGGCGGTGAACGAGGTGGATATCTCCTGGGTCAATTGGGAAGTGAACGGGTATACCGGCATCGAGCTCTGGAATGCCTTCAGCGAATTTAAAACGCTGATCAAAAGCAAACTCCACGCCGCCTTCTATGCCTTTTTCCCCCACCTGATCGCCCGCGGTCCGCTGACGGAAACCTTGCAAAAATGGGATGAATTGCTCCTGAGCGGAAAGCGCACCGTCGCCATCGGCGGTTCTGATGCTCACGCCTTGGAATACTACATCGGCCCTTTCCGCAAGCTAATCTTCCCCTATCGCTTTCACTTCTCGACCGTCAACACCCATTTGCTCCTTGCGCAGCCCCTGAGCGGCGATCTGGTGACGGATAAACGGCTGATCTACGATGCCTTATCGCAGGGACGCGGCTGGATCGGCTACGATCTGGCCGGCTCGACGCGCGGCTTTCGCTTCCTGGCGCAAGGAAAAGAGCAAACCATTACGATGGGGGAGGAAATGGAGCTCAACGGTGGGGTCACGCTCCAGGCACGGCTACCGGCACCGGCCGAGATCCGCTTGCTTCGCAACGGTGAGATGGTGCGCGTTTGGAGGAATCAATACACCTGTGCTCACATCGTCACCGAACCGGGCATCTACCGCTTGGAAGCGTACCGCACCTACCGCGGACGGAAACGCGGCTGGATCTTCAGCAACCCGATCTATTTGCGGTGATCAAGAGCTTTCTGGTATCGAAATCACCCATCGCAAGAAAGAACTGACAAAACCGATGGCAACAATTACCGCCGTGGTCTACGCGGGATAAGCACAGGGGTATTTCGCTTGTAAGCTTCGTACTCCGCTTGGCCACCCCACCTGGCATCGGCATTAGCTTCGAGCAAGGGAATACCGCTAATGCGTGTGAGCAGCAAGATGACGAACAGCGGCGAGATCAAGGTCAGCCAACGAAGACCCTCTAGCGCAGGGAGCGCGATCAGAGCCACGCCGATCCACAGCACGATCTCGCCGAAATAGTTCGGATGCCGTGACCACGCCCACAGGCCGGAGCGGATAAATTTTCCACGGTTCGCCGGATCGGCTCTGAAGCGGCTTTTTTGCACATCGGCCACAACCTCAAAAACAAAACCGAACAGCCAAAGAAACAACCCACTCCAGGTCCATGCATCCAACGGAAGGTCTTTCCCACCCGTAATCGCGGCCAGCGCGGCGGCCAAGGTGAAGGCAACCCATGCTCCTTGCAACGTCCAAGTCAGCAAAAAACGGGGGAAGGAGAACTTGATCTCGGCAAAACGAGCATCCGCCCCAGCCCTGCGAATACGTGTAAACAGGAACAAGCTCAAGCGCAAGGCCCAAATCAGCACCAAACTAAAGAGCAGCCAACCACGCGCCCCCGGTTTGGAGAGAACAACCGCAAATGTAGTGACGCTAACAAAGGTGATCCCACCCATCAGGTCAAAAAATTTCTCCGTGTGCCGCAACCAAGCCGGGATAAAGGCCAGCCAATTCAGCAGAAATGCCAGGAGAACCGCCAATGCAAATACGGGAACACCGTTCCAGCTAACGCCACGATCGCTGCCGACCCAGCCCAGGCCGGCTGCCAGCAACAGGACGAGAGGAATGCCAAGTAGGGATGCTTTTTCGTTACCGGTCATGATTTTTCCTAACAATACGCAGGAAAAAAATGGAAAATTGTTCGGTGCCCATCGAAAACCGCTCTCCAACACCGACCTGAACAATCCCAGACTGGTTCGCTCTCCATATATTCAGGCTCTTTGTGGTACGGAGCAGGGATACACCTTCGATCGGCATGTCCACCGGTCGCTTCTCAGAAGCTGCACTCACGGCTCAAAAAGCTCCGGAGGGGTCGGAGCAGGCACAAATTGCGGATAAATCTGGTGCATCAGGTTCACCAATTGAAAGGCGACCACCGGGTCGAAGGTATAGAATCCTTCATATACCCGCTCTTCTCCGGGCAAACGCTCCGATGGATAAAGTTCTTCCGCCACAAGAGACATATGCACCCCCGGCCCATAGGCAATTACAAACCAGTAATCTACCAAGCGCGTATTGGTGGTATCGATCACCGTGGTACGTGGCAATTCCGGCAACAGTGTATCCTTTACCCCATATAACCAGAGGCCCTTGGCAGATTCGGCGATTTCCCTATAGCGATGAACTTGGGGGACAAAGCGAGAAAAGTATTGGAAAGAAACGTGAAGATCGGCCACTTGCGGATTTTGCGTAACAAAATTCTCAATCAGATGGCTGATTTCAATCATTCCACTGACCGTGAAAACATAACGGAAGCTCAAACTTTGCAAATCTTTCATGTTGACATGCTGCAAAATTTCCTCCGCACGCGGTGAAAAGCGCGGCAGGATCTGATGATAGAAACGTTCCAAAGGATGTGCAGGCATTTGTTCCTCCTTGCTCATTATTGAGCATTCAAAAACGGTAGGGCCTCAATGAATGCCTTCAGGAAATCCTGAGGACATTCTTCTTGAGGCAAATGACCACAGTTGGCAAAGATCACCAAGCGACTATTCGGCAATTCGCGTGCCAAGCGCACCGATTGTTCGGTGGGGACGAGCCGATCGTCATCACCGGTGAGCACCAAGACGGGCATGGTGATCTCGTTCAAACGATCGGCCAAATCGCTATCGCGGCTGGAAAGCGTCAATTCCCACAGGGCACGATCCCAATTTTCGGCGCGCAAGGGTTTGCGATACCCTTCCCAAGTCGCTGCATCAATCTTATCGGGATCGTGCCAGGCCTGTCGGATCAATTGATTGCCATCCGTAGCAATTCGGCGCACCAACAAGGGACCCAGATGGCGCATTTGTGGCGTCTGGAGCAAAGGGCGAATCCAGGCCGGAGCACCCCCTCCCACATAAACGGCCGCATCCACCGCTACCACCGCCTGAACGCGTTCCGGTCGGGCCAGCGCCGATCGGAGGGCCACCGTTCCACCGGCTGAATTCCCTACCAGAATGGCACGCTCGATGCCCAGACTATCCATCAGGCCGAATAGCAGGTCAATTTGGGCATCGGGGCTATAAGGATTCGTCCCCTCCCAAGTCAAGGGGCGCTCGGTCAGGCCAAAAGCCGGGCGATCATAGGCGATCACAGTACCGTAGCGACTCAATTCGGGCATCACTTTGTGCCAGGTAAAGACGCTGGCGCCAAAGCCGTGCAACAAGATAAAAACAGGTTCCCCTTGCCCGGCCATCTTATAGTGCACATCCAGCCCATTCACTGTGATAAATCGGCTATCCGGATCGGCCAATTGACGCGGCGGGAGAGTATCCTGCAGTGGTGGCACCGGAATCAGGAAAGGCCCGATCAACAGCAAGGTCAAAAGAACGAGAAAGGCAATAAGAAAGAAACGCTTACGCATATTTTTACTCCCAGAATGACAAATCGGGAACAAAGAGTGACAAAATCTGCGATTCGGTGCAGAAAACCAACAAAGGGACTTCGCAAAAGGCGATTCACCCGAAGCAATCCCTTCAGCTCCTTCCAACAGCCCTTTGAGCTTGAGAAAAGGCTTGCAAAACTCTTTGACGTGCCATCTCATGGTCCACAATCGGAAGCGGATAATCTCGCCCAAGTCGACATCCGGCACGGTGCTGCACATGCAGCGGCATTTTCCAAGGCTCATGGATATATTCATCCGGCACGTTCTGCAATTCCGGCACCCAGCGGCGGATAAAACGCCCCTGTGGATCGAACTTCATGCTCTGCATCACCGGGTTGAAAATGCGAAAATACGGAGCCGCATCGGTTCCCACCCCGGCCGTCCACTGCCAACCGCCGTTATTGGCCGCCGGATCGCCATCTACTAGCTGCTGCATAAACCAAGCCTCGCCCCAGCGCCAATCGATGAGCAGATCCTTGACCAAAAAGGAGGCCACAATCATGCGGGCGCGGTTATGCATCCAACCGGTGGCAGCCAGCTGACGCATAGCCGCATCCACCACCGGATAACCTGTTTGGCCGGACTTCCAAGCGGCAAAATCTTCCGACTTGTTGAGCCAGGGAATGCCATCATACTCTCGGCGAAAATTACGCTTCAGGACCTGGGGAAAATGATACAGAATGCTGACATAAAACTCGCGCCAAATCAGCTCACTGAGCCAGGTCTCTGCGCCCTTCCCGGCGCCCTCTTGCAGGGACCTCAGGGCAGATACCACCGCCTGTTGGACAGAGAGCATGCCGAAGCGTAGGTAAGGGGAAAGCCCAGAAGTGGCTTCTATATCTAGACGATCGCGTTTCTCAGCATATTCGGCAATTCCATCGGAAAGGAAACGTTCAAGTCGTCGCTGGGCTTCCAATTCGCCGGGCGGGAAAATCGCAGAGGTCTTAATGGCCGGCAGAGAGAGGGACGAAATGCCCGACGGGGTGATGATGCGCTTCGGCGCCGGCAAAAGATCGGCGGGGGTCGGTAACGGTTGCTGTAACCAGGCCTTCTTGAACGGCGTGAAGACCGTATACGGTGTGCCATCCGGCTTGAGCATCTCTTTGGGATGGCGCAGCGTCGGGCCTCCGACCAGATGGAGGGGAAGAACAGCGGCGATCCTCCCATCGCGCCGACGGGCAAAGGGAGAAAAATCGGCTTCGGCATAAATGGCCTGCGCGCCGGTCTCGTTTAATAGGCGACCAAGCTCGGTGAGCGGATCCCCATAGCGGATCACCAGGTAGCTACCTCGGCGACGCAATTCGGCATCCAAGGCTGCTAATCCGTTCAGCAGAAAATCCCGGCGCTTGGAGGAGGTCTTAGGTCCGTTCAATAGGAGCGGGTCAAGGATGAAGCAAGGGATCACCCTCTCCCCGTTTTTAATAGCGGCATGTAAGGCCGGATTATCGCTCAGACGCAAATCGCGACGCAACCACCAGATCACGATCCTCATAATGCTTCACGCTGTTTCTGGATTTCCGCAGCAATCGGATGATTGTAGATCACCCGCCATACAAAAACGCTCAGCCCGCCCATCACCAGAGCGCCGAAAAGGCCGGGAGCCGAGGTTCCGAAACGGGCGATCATCGCGCCGCCCAGGATCGGTGCCAAAATGCGGGTGAAACTATCCAGAGCAGAAGCAAACCCTAAGATACCGCCGATCTCTTCCGGGCGGACTGCTTTGGTCAAGGCCGAAGAAAGGATCGTGTTCAGCACGCCACCTGCAAACGCAATCGGTGCCAGCCACACCAAGAGCCAGACGACCGAAGGTGCCCAAGCCCAACCGAGCAGCGAGACCGCCATCAACACCACGGACACGGGAATGATCCAATCCTCGCGATAGCGCTCGGCCAACTTCCCAACAAGATAGCCCTGAACGATAACCGCCAGCAAACCGACATACGTCAGAATAAAACCGGTATCGCGAGCGGCAAGGTTGAAACGTCGCAAGGCGTAGAGGGAAAAGATGGTTTGAAACATCGAAAAGGCCAGTCCGAAGAACAAGCGCGTGATCAGCAGGGAACCGCTATACGGTCGGCGCAGGGCCACCAAAAGCGCCTGTAACGTGACCGGCGGGCGGCTTGCGCCTCGCAAATCAGCACGTTGCTTAAGCGAAAGCGATTCCGGCAGCCAGAAATAAATCAGCATTAGGTTGATCAGCGTAAGAGCCATTGCGCTCCAGGCCGGGAGCGAATAGCCTCCCTGCGAGAGCAAGCCACCGGCTGCCGGTCCGATGATGAAGCCAAGTCCGAACGCCGCCCCGATCAAGCCAAGACCGCGGGCACGGTTCTTCTCGTCCGTCACATCCGTGATATAAGCCTGGGCCACGCTCAGGTTACCGCCGGTCAATCCATTGAACATACGGCTAATGAAAAGCACCAGGATCACAAACGGATTGGCCGATTGCGAAGCAAAGGTCTGCGCCAGAAACGTGCCGATCGGATCGGCCAACGCCAGTAGTAAAAAGCTGAACGAAGTACCGGCCACCGAGATCAGCAACAAGGGACGGCGTCCGTAGCGATCCGAAAGCCTTCCCAAAATCGGGGCACCGACCAACTGCATAGCGGCATAGGATGCGACGAGCAGACCGGTGACGGTATCGCTGGCGCCGTATTTATACGCATAATAGGGCAAAAGGGGCAGGATCAAGCTGAAGCCTAAAAGGTCTATGAAAACAACCAGCCAGATGGCAAAAAGGGGACGATTTTTCATTTTGAACTCCTTTCCGATAAACTGAAAGTTACAAGCCGACCTTTCCAGCGAGCACGGCGGGTCAAAATTTGGAACATTGAGTAAAATGCCAGCACAAGACCCGTTGTAAGCACAAGTGGATACATGATCGCTACACGACGGCGCAATCCGGTCATGTGTGCGACCAAACCCCAAATAAAAAACGCGATCAGAATGCTAAATGCAGCCAACCAAGGAGAAGCCGGCCACCCGGCCCATAAACTCCCCGGTAGCAACACCCAGGGGCTCAGAAAAACCATTCCCAACCACAGCCAGATAAAGAGATATACGCTCACCCGTTGGCCGAAGACCGCAAAGAGATTCTTCCCGAACCCGTTTGCCACTTCCCCAGCAGAGTGATACATTCGACAGGAAACGAACCCAACACCGGGCAAAAGTTGCGCCCGAAAACCGGCCTGCATCGTGCGACGTGCGAGCGCCATATCCTCAACGATTTCCGCCCGCACAGAAGCATGCCCGCCGATTCCCTGATAAACTGCGCGTCGCCAGAGCATGAACTGTCCGATCGCCGCCGAAAGCGAAGGCAGGAGGCGCCACTGCATCAGCCAAAGCGGAAAATGGCTGAAGAGCGCCCAGGGAAGGATAGGCACGGCCAAATCTTCCACCAAGCTGCCGGTCACCTGCCGCGGCAAAAGGGAAAGCAAATCGAGCGACTGCTTTTGCAAGATGGCCACCGCCGTGCGAAGCGCATGCGGCTCACACCAGGTATCGGCATCCACAAAAAGCAGCAGCGAAAAGCGCTGCGGAACGCTTTCCACCAATTGTTGACAGGCCCAATTTTTGCCCAACCATCCGGCCGGCAGCGGCGCACCTACCAAAACGTGCAAGCGCGCATCTTGGGTCGCCAGATCACCCAAAATCGAAAGCGTTTCATCACCCGAAGCATCATCCAGAGCCCAAATTTCAAAATCCGGGTAATCCTGCGTCAACAGGGAACTGATACAACGCCGGATATTGTGGGCCTCATCCCGTGCCGGAACCAGCACGGCTACCGGCGGCCATTCTGAAGTCACATTTTCCATCTTCAGACGCGGCAGAAAGAGCCGGTTGAGCAGCGTGTTGCCGGCAATCACGAGCAGGTAGAGCAACATTCCGATCTGCTCACGGACCAGAGAAAAGAAACCGATAAGCCATTCAGGCATTGGATTTTGATCCCCGATAGGGCGGCCAGACCAACGTATGGCGATAGCCGCTCCAAATCATGAGAGCACTGAAGAACCACAAGGCCAGGGCCTCTCCACCCCAGCGTCCGAAGAGGACGGCCATCAAAAGAACCAAGGCACTCAAAAGCAACACCCAACCATCCCGCCAACGCAGAGCAAGCGTTCCAATCGTCAGGATCGGGCCTACCACCAGCGGCGCTTGCCAAAGCGTTAAGCCAGACCAAACGGCAAGCAAGGTCATCATCGCCTTGCCCCCGCGCCCGCGCAGAAAAGGCGAAAAGCGGTGACCCAAGACGGGCGCCATGGCCAAGATCACCAATGGCCAACCTGACCAACCCCATTCCCAGCGTGCCAGCGCTACCGGTAGAAATCCCTTAGCAAAATCGAGCACAATGACCGGAGTTCCTAACCGCCAGCCACCCACCTTCCAGGCGTTCGTCGTGCCGGGGTTCCCATCCCCTACCCTTCGGGGATCCAAATCGGCAATTTTCCCCAGCCAGATGGAAAAAGGCAGACTGCCCAAGAAAAAAGCAAAGACAATCCAAAGCCCCTGTTCAAGCATTCGGCTTGCTCCTCTGCTGCCAGGCGCGGAACATGGCCTGAAGACGGACATGGCTCTCTTCCGCCAAAGCGAGCGTGACACCAAAGCCGATGAGCACATTCGTCATCAGGAAAAAGACCGCCTCTTCCAAAGGCAGACCACCGGGCAAATGCAAGCCTAAAGTTTGCCCTGGGCTGATCGTCCATATCCCGATCCGAATGGCCAATGCATCGGCGATCCAGAGAAAAATCGTCGGCACGAGGATGATCGTCGTCACCAGGCGACGATAGCGCCAGAGAATATCGGCACCAAAAGCCATTTGCAACATGACCGGCGGCAAGGCCCAAACCAGGATCAGCGAAAGATAGGTGGCCGGCAACACCCGCTGAAAGAGCAGCCAGGGCGTGGGAAGCCAGAGCAAGCCAAGCAAGAGCACCATCCACTTGCGAATGCCGGCACTCGGCTGCCATTGCGGCGCACGCAAAAGACGAGGCATCAGCCACAAAGCCCAAGAACCGGTCAGAACGGTCTGCAGCACAAAAAAGGTGTATTCTTCGATCGGCACCCAACCAAGCGTAAGCCCGGTCACCAAGCTTGGCTCATACCACCACACCTGCGTAGCCACCAGATAGTTATCCCACGGAGTAGTATAAACAACGGCAATCAAAACGTGCAGCAAGACCAACCGGTGAGGCGGTAAGCTAGACAATTCCATCGGGAAGCGCACCCCTCGGCGGCGATCCCAATACAATCCCAGCCACAAAAGCAGGATAGGGATCACCAAGAAACGAAGCAGAAAACCGAAATAGGTCATGATCTTCGATAGACCTCCATCTCAACGCCGGGGTAAGGTTCCAGCGCAGCGCTCATTTTCGGGCGCACATTCGTGCGGACGAGAGAGAAATCAAACGTCTGTAGCAAGCGCGCCAAAACCAAGCGAACTTCCAACTGCGCGAACGAGCCTCCAAGGCAATTGCGCGGCCCACCGCCAAAGGGCACGTAGGTAAAGGGCTTCGGATGGAAGTCGTCACTCCACCGTTCTGGGCGGAATGCTGCCGGCTCCTCCCACCAGGCAGGATGTCGCTGCACCAGATAGTAACTGAGCATCACCCGCGTGCCGGCCGAGATCAGGTATCCGTCCAACTCCACATCGCGTGCGGTAAAACGATTGCCAACGTGAATGGGAGGATAGAGACGCAAGCTCTCCTTCACGACTTGATCCAGGACCTTCAGCTGTCCCACATTTTCAGGGTCGGGGGGCTGCGTTCCGAGCACCTGCCGCACCTCATCCGTGGCACGTTCCAGCCATTCGACATGACGCCCCATAAGGTAGAGCGACCACGCCAAAAGCGAAGTGCTGGTATCATGCCCGGCGATAAACATGGTTATCATCTGATCGCGGATCAGGCCGTCCTCTTCCAGCGCCTGCACCAAGTGGGTCAACATGTCATCCGGGGGATTCGGATCACGACGACGCCGGTGAATGAGCTCATAGAAGTGATCGTCCAACACACGTACCTCTTTAGGTGGTTCCGAAGTTCCGAAGAAGATCCATAGGCCGGGATTGATATACCCCAACGCGCTCATGAGCGGTTCCCAAATCTGAGAAAGCTGTGGCCAGAGATCGTGGCTGAAATACACCCGTTCAAAGATCACCAGCGCTACTTTTCGCATTTCGACGAACATATCATACCGTTTGCCGCTTTCCCATTTCGATGTCAGGGTATCCACTTCGCGCCAAAGCTCGGCAGAACGCGGGGCAAAATGCCGGCGAGAATTGCTCAAGGTCATGACAGAGCGCAAGCGATCGTGGAACTCCCCATCGGTGACCAGCACCCCCCGTCGCAACAAACGCGCCACCGGATCCCCTTCGGGTCGCCAGAGAAACGCATCACGCATCTCAACCAGTGCCTGACGCAAGCCAACCGGGCTGGCTACCACCACGGGGCGAAAACTCCCTAAAGGAATCTGAAACACATCCCCGACTTCGCGATGGACGAGCTCCAGCACGGGCAAAATCTCGCTGAAGCCGTATCGCAAAGCGCTCAAAGCCGTCCATGCACTGCGAGGACTGATCGAAGAAGCCAAAGGCGGGTTTTGCGGACTCATGCCTGTTCTCCGGTGATCAGAAAGTCTACGACCTTAGCAGAAGAGACCACGCCCGGCAAGCCGGCCCCCGGATGGGTCCCGGCGCCGACAAAGTAGAGGTTCTCGACATCTTCCGAACGATTGTGGGGACGGAACCAGGCCGATTGCCAAAGCGTAGGCTGAATGGAAAATCCGGTGCCCAGATACGTATTCAGATTGCCGGCAAAGTGGCGCGGATCGATCATGTGTAACGTTACGATATGCTTGCGCAGATCGGGCAAATAGTGCTCTTCAAGGAAAGAAAGGATCGTATCCCGATACGTTTCGGCCTTCTCGTTCCAGTCAATCGGCGCGCCGAGATGAGGCACGGGAGAAAGTACATAAAACGCCTCGTGCCCCGCCGGCGCCAGAGAAGGATCCGTGATCGTAGGCATGTGAAGGTAGAGCGAAAAATCAGCAGGCAGATTGCGTGCGGCAAAGATCTCCGCAATCAGCTCCTTATAGCGCTCTCCGAGAATGATATTGTGATGTGCCAACGGTGTATCACGGTATTGTCGATCCGTGCCAAAGTAAATCACCACCAACGACATGCTATATTGCGTCAGATGGCGGTAACGCAAATCCGAATTACGAAAGCTGCGATGCTCCGGCCGGATCATCTTCATGTAAGTGAACGGCACATCTGCATTGGAAACCACGTAATCTGCAGGGACCTCGCGCCCGTCCTTCAAGCGCACGGCTACAGCACGCCGATTGCGCACTACGATCTCTTCCACTTCGGCGTTATAGTGAATCCGTCCACCCACTTCTTCTAGGAGACGCACCAGTGCATTCACCAGCGCTCCCGTGCCGCCGCGGGCATACCAAACGCCCCATTCCCGTTCCAGATAGTGGATCATGGCGTAGATGGACGAAGCCACGAACGGATTGCCTCCGATCAGTAACGGGTGAAAGGTAAAACACCGACGCAGAAATTCGTCCTGGATAAATTGCGAGACATACCCATACACCGAGCGATAAGACTGCAGACGGATCAGGTCCGGGGCCACACGCAACATATCGGTCAAGTAGAGAAACGGCTTATCGGCCAGCTCGACGAATCCCTTTTGGAAAATGGTCTTTGTCGTGCCGAGAAAGCGACGGTAGCCCTCTTTATCGGTCGGATTCCAGCGATCGATCTGCCTTTCTACGTATTCCAAGTCGGCGTTATATTCGAAGTAGCGCCCCTTATGATCGAAAATTCGGTAGAACGGCTCGATTGGGATGAACTCCACATACTCTTCTCGCTTGCGACCTGAGAGGGCAAAGAGCTCATCGAAAAGAAAAGGCGCGGTAATCACAGTCGGACCGCCATCAAACACAAATCCATCTTGGCGAATGGCATAGGCACGGCCACCTGGAGCATCCAGCTTTTCAAAAAGGTCCACCTGATAGCCGCGCGAGGCCAAGCGCACTGCGGCGGCCAACCCCCCAAAACCACTTCCGATCACAATCACTCGTTTGGTCATTCTTTCTCCTCAAAAAATTGTTTCTTGCTAGGCGCAAGAGAACGTCGATATGTATTCAATTTGGCCCGCAACCAGATGCCGGGCAAGCGGCGCAACTTATCGCTCACATAGGCACGACGGTTGAATACATCATAGTCGTGCGCTTCAATATCATCCAAGATCGCACGGTATAGCTCGGCTGCCGCGGCCACGGCAAACCTTCCATCGGAATGCAAATAGCCAATCCCCGGCAACGATTCTTCGTACAACCGCCGAGCACGCCCGATCTGAAAGCGCATGAATGCCCGCCAGCGATCATCCACCTGCCCTTTGGCCACGTCGGCCTCGGTCAATCCGAATTGCTCGAGTTCCTCCAGTGGTAGATACAATCTTCCCCGCTGCCAATCTTCGCCAACATCCCGCAAAATGTTAGTAAGTTGTAGCGCAACTCCGAGCTTAATGGCATAACCGATCGCCTCCAGGCTGCTATACCCGATAATCTGCATAGACATCAGCCCTACGGTAGAGGCTACTCCGTAACAATAATAGGCCAACTCATCGAATTGGCGATACCGATAAACACTTACATCCTGAGAAATGCCTTCTAATAAATGCTCCACATACTCATCGGGAATTCTATATCGGCGGCGCACATCATCCCAGGCCAGCAACACGGGGTCTTGAGCAATTTGGTGGGGATCTTTGAGTGCCTGCAACCACTCATTCAGGCTGGCCTGGGCATCCTGACTGCAATCCACCACATCATCCGTGCGACGACAGAAGGCATACAGAACCCGAATCGCCCGGCGCTTCTCCCTGGGCATCAAAGAAGTTGCCAGATAAAACGTCCGACTGTGGAGACGGGTGATTCGTTCACATTCCCTCTGAGCCGATCTCAAGGTTTGGGCAGGAAAAGGCTCAAGGGAACGAGCGGCATTGAGTGCCTTGGATAGAAGGCGGCTCTCCCAGTGATATAGTGAACGCTCCATCATCTTATCTCCTCGCTTCATAAGGCGTATTCCCGAAAGGCTCACCCGATCATCCGGCGGCTTCCTGCAGTGCCGCTCGTTTGCGACGATATTCGATGATCGGCAAATCGCCTTGGATGAGCACTTCGCCGATCTTCAGGCCACTGGCCTTTGGCCGTTGGGTGATCACCACACGACGATCTTCGTGAGCAATATAAACGTTCAAAGGCATCGCTAACTGGGCCAACACTTTGCCCAGGAACGGTACCGGCAAGAATTTCTGATAAAACCGCAGATAGAGCAAGGTGTGCTCCTCATCGACCGGCACAAAAGCGATCACCACACGCACCTTCGGACTGATGTAGTTTTGCCAAAGGTTAGGCATGATCAATTCCAAATGCACACTACGGGCATCCTTGATTCTCAGTTCAGAGGGTTTGCGTGGTGGTGTGCCATCATCCACACGGTTGTAGACATAGGTATAGAGCATTTTCTCACCGCGCCATTCAACCACAGGGCCATCAACCACCGTGCGATTCCCCCGACCAATCGTCTTGCGATGCACAAAAGGCAAATGCACTACATCCAGCTGATTTTCAATCGCACGAGAATAATGCACATTCCAGGCATCAATTGCCATGCCATAGAAAAAGCTATCATCCAAGTTATCAAAGAAGAGCGGCGAATCTTGGGGTAACCGATCGCCCCAAAAGATCCAGATAAAACCATGAGCCTCATAGGTTGGATACACTTTGAGGCGCATGGCGGTTGGAATCACACCCCCGCGTCCATTGGCCGGAATATGAACGCACGCCCCATCCGGCCCATATTCAAAGCCGTGAAAAGGGCACTGAATTCGCCCATCGAACACCGCGCCTGCGCTTAGCGCCGCTCCTCGATGCGGGCAACGATCCACAGCACAATGTACTTGGCCGCTTTGATCGCGCCAAAAAACCATTTCTTCCCCCATTCTCCGCACCCCAATCGGCTTTTTGCCAACCTCTCGGGAATCAAGCACAACATACCATTGATTGCGAATCATACAGACTCCTGTGATGTTTGAGCACTTAACATCTTCAGTGTGGCCAGCACCTCAGCGTTTTCCGGAATATCGCTCATGCTATGACCGTAGTGAGCAAAGCGCACCATGCCATTCGCATCCACGATCACCATGGCCGGCATACGTCCTAGCTTGAAGAGGTTCACTTCCTGCCCGTACAACTTGAGCACGGTGTGGGTTGGATCCGGCAAACCGATGAACGGCAAATCGTTCTCTTGCCAATATTGTTCAAAAGCACGGGCATCCTCCGGACCGATCACCAGAATTTCTGCATTTAATGCTCGAAACTTCTCGTAATCCTGACGCAACTGCGCCATATGCCGGCGGCAGAACGGTCATATAAATCCCCGATTGAAGACCAGCACAACGGGCCGACCGCGCAAGGCCAAAAGTCGGACAAGGTTGCCGCGAAAATCGGCCAGTTCAAAATCGGGGGCAGGGGTTTTCAAGATCACTTTAGGCATTTGCTTTCTCCTGGGTCATTTTTTCAGAGTACGATCCGGGTCCAAGGGCGGTTCAAACGCCGAAAGCACAGGAAAGGATTGCATCGGTGGGCGGGCACCTGGGTTTAGCTGCATCCAGATCAACTTCGATAACATTTTGAGCAACCGAAATCCGCTCATCATGCGAAACTCAACAAAAGACTTGCCATTCCGCTCCAAAAGACGCACCAGCGCGGCAGCTGCCACTTCGGGAGGGTTCGCCAAAGCGCGAAGCACCATGGGAAAAGAACGCATGATGCGAACGGTCCTCTCACCGACCACCACATTTACACCCGTTAGCATATCCGTAAGCATCATCCCTGGATTGAAACCGATAATACGAATGGGCAAATCCTTGTACTCAGATGCCATCGTGCGAGTAAAAGAGGTAATCCAGGCCTTGCTTGCGCCATAAAGACCAGAAGGCGTAGCGGGACGGAGATCACTTCCCCGTCCATATAGGTTAACAATCGTCCCAAATCCCTGTCGTCGCATCACGGCTACTGCCGTCTGCGTACCATATAGCGTACCTAGACAATTCACACGGAAAACCTCCTCGGCCGTTTGTGGAGAAAAATCTAAAATTCCTCCCGGCACAGGAGTGATTCCGGCATTGTTGACCCACACATCAATACGTCCAAATCGCGCCAGCGTATATTCCGCCAAGGCATAGACCTGTTCTGCGACACTCACATCACAGGCCAGGCCGATAACCATTCCCAGGGCAGAGAGCTCAATCACCACCCGATCCACCGTCACTTGAGAGCGGCCGGAAATAACAACCCTGGCACCCCGAGCTAATAAAGCACGCGCCAAGGCATTCCCAAAACCGCGTGTCGAACCCGTGATCACGACAACCGCATTGTTCAACTCCATCACTCACCTCCCTGCATCTCGATCCGCTGCAAAAATTCCAGTGTGGCTTTCACAACCTGCTCTTGTTGCTCTTCTCGTGAAATACAAGCCTCTCCGTCACCCGGCTGCGGACCGTACCAGCCCATCTGGGCATGATTGGCACACGGGATGAACAGCCATTGGGTGTCCTCCGGCAACAAAGATTTACGGCTCTCAATGGCTTCGCGTCCGAAATCTTCAGAGCCATAGATCGAAAGCACCGGCAGTCCGGAATTGGTCAGTGGGTTCCCATCCGGTGGGTAAGAAGCCCAGAGCACCACCCCATCCACCTGCTGGGGATACAGGGCAGCAAAACGGGCCGCCATCGCTCCTCCCAAAGAATGTCCGCCGATCACCCAATGCCGGATTTGGGGATAGGCTGCAATCACTTCGGCTGCGCGCTCGGCGCCGAAAACGGCCAGGTTAAGCGGCATCGGCACGATGACCACCAGATAGCCACCGGCTGCGATTTCCCTTGCCGGCGGAGCGTAGCTACGCGCATCCACCCGACCTCCGGGATAGAAGATGAAGCCGGTTTTGGGGGACTTGCCCTGGGGTTCAAAGACCAACCAACCATTCACCGTCACCGCCACGTCATCCCCGCTCTGCAAGGCTTCGAGCGCCTCCGGCATCGGCCCAAGCGGCGTTTCGGCCCAAAGGACGAACCCTACGATGCCCAGAGCCCCGATCGTCGCCAAAAGAAAAAGCGCGTACTTCAGAATACGCTTCACAGATTCTCTCCCGAAGCGGAAATGCGCAGAGCGGTGTAGCGCACCTTTTGCAATCGGCCCATCCACTGAAAAGCGCGGAAAGCCAAGCCGTACTTGCGCGCCATCAGGGTCTGCACATGCTCTAGCGCCTGCGGGGAAGTATCCGCTGCCGCATATGCTTCTATCCATTCGCCCAGCAAATCGCCGCGGGCGTTACAAGGAGCAATGCGCACCTTCCCGTTGCGCCGAATGCGCTTGGCCTTGCCGGAATCGAACTGCGTCCAAACATAGAGCGTATCTCCATCGCGCACGAACCAGACCGGGGTCCTGACACCCCTCCCGTCCTTGCGGAAGGTTTCGATGTTCAGGTACTGATGACCGTCGAAGAGATCAAAAGGGTGGGACATTTTTACTCCTTCACCGTCACCGAAACAACACGTCTGAGACATCGGTTCAATCCGTAAACGATCAGAAACAGCCCGTAGAAGGCAAACACCAGCCCGTATTCGATCACCGGAATGCGAATCACTTCGTTGATCCGCGCCAGGTCACCGCTCAGACCATAATACAACCCTGCACCCAACACAAAGGTGGCTGCAATCACCCCGCGCAGGAAGCGGCTCAAGCCAAGACCGTGCATCTGGGTGAGCACGATCATCGCCATGAAGCCGAAGAAGAACATCGGCCACAGTCCTCTACCTTGTTCAATCGCCACCAGCGTACCGTGAACCAGCACCAATGCTTCCAGCGAGAATTTCCACCATTTGTTCAAGTGGGCGCGATGGAAAATCAGCACCGATTGCGAAAGCAAAGCAAACATGTAGAAGAAACCGGCCAAATGTCCGAATGTGTTCTCCATCGGGTGATACCAAAAGGTATAAATCAGCGCCCAGGAAAAGAGATAGCCATGATATTGACGCACGATATCCAAAAAGGCCTGGTGGAAACGGATTTTCTTACCCCAGAACAGACCCCGGCGCGGCGCTTCCAGGATCAGAATGAAGACCAGCATCAGGATCACCGAGCCCTGCGAAGTGACCTCCGGCACGGAGATCGCCAAGCCATCGTACCAGAGTTGCGTCTGTACCCAGTGCAAAGCGAAGCCGGCCAAGTTGACGCCCGCCATCGCCCAGTTGAACCAGCGAAAATCGGCGCTATACTTCGGTTGTTGGCGTTGTGCCGCCCAAATGATCCCCCAGGCGGCAATTTGGTGCAATGCATAGCCCACCCAGGAAGTGACATAGGCCATCACGGAAGGGTTGCGCGTCTGCCAGGGATAGAAGAAGGCATAATATTTTTCGTTGACCACATCGAATCGGGTTTGCAACCCGGCCGCAGTCAACCAGATGATAGCGGTCAAAGCCGTAACGGCCGTCCAAATCGTCAAATACAATCGGAATTGGGAACGAGCTTGAGAACTCATAGGGCTCCTCACTTCTCAAAATGATCCAAAAACTCAAGGATGGGTGCGGCAAGATCGCCGAGATGTTCCTTGACGACTTCTCGCCAAGCTTGCCAATAATCAACCAGCCAACCGGGATTAAGAGAACGATATTTCAAGAGATGGGCGATCCATTGCATTTCCTCACGCAACGGATTCAGATCACCTAAATGCAACGCCGCCCACCATTGTTCCAAAGTGAACGTTAATGCTTCATCTAGAAACTGACGCGGGATATGCGATAAGCGCACATGCATTTGGGCTGTAATACTGCTGGAAAAGTTCGCCAACGCTTCGGCCGCCTGCCGATAGAGCGGCGGAGTTTCCTGGACCTCAGGGGTGATCCTATCAACCCGGATCAACACCTCGGCCGAATCTAAGGCTTCCTCGAACGTGCGGCCCAAAAAGTAGCCGGGAATGCGCTCGCAAAGGGAGGGATGGCGATTGAAAATTTGACCGGCATACCCCAATGGAACCCCCTCCGCCTGTAAAAGGCGACCGACCCCCTGCAGAGCCGGCAAGTTGGTCAAAAGCTGCACCGAATAGAGCACGGCGGAAGGACGAACGATCTCCAGAGTATGCTTGATACGTTCCTCCGGGACATTCGAGCCGAGGAAGCGTGTATCCCAGCCGCGCAAGCGCAAAAGCGTCGCCAACAGCAGCGCCGGCAGGCTATGCATCTCCCCCGCCGGCGTCCCGACGAGGAAAACGCCCTCGCGCCATGGGCTCGGAGCACTCGCGATCAGATGATGTAGCCGACGAGAGACCAACTCAGAAGTAAAATGCTCTTGTTGCACCGTCGCTTCGGCGCGATACCACATTTCGCCGATCTGGTGCACGCCGCGCTGCAACACCTGCAAACAAACTGTTTCGGGAGGATAGACCTGAAAGGCGGCATCTAACAACGCCTCGGCACGAGATTCGTCAAAATCCAGGCAAGCGGAAATCCACTCACCACGTATTTTTTCCAGCTCTGAAATCCCTTCAGATCCACCGAGCGCCAGCGGATCGATCCCTTGCGCCTCCATCTCCTTCCATAAGCGCACCGCCTTCGAGATACGCATCCCCTCTTCCAGGCGCGCCTTCATCCACTGCAAGGCACGAATATCATGGCGCGAATAAAGGCGATGTCCTCCCTCCGTCCGCCGTGGCATGGGAAAGCCATAACGCCTTTCCCAAACGCGCACGGTATCGGCCTGCAAGCCGGTTTCTTCAAGGACATAGCCCAAACGATAAAGGGGGGTTTTCTGCAAATCGGTCACGCTGTGATTGTCACACATCTAGGCTATTTTGTCAAGGTTTTTGAATATAAACATGGACAAAAAGGAAGGGCGAAAACAAGAGTAAAAAAAAACGTGCTTGCACCATTTCAAGAATACCCCCTGCAAAAGGTTGTGACTCTCCGGGGAAAAGTTTTTGCTCGCAAAAAGCCTGTTTGGCGCAAAACTTTTAGAAAATTTTTGTCTTAAGGTTTGCTCTGACGAGAAGAAAATTCGTTTTTCTTTGCAAAAAAAATCTGTGTTTAATCTTCGCGATTACCGTTAATATAATTCCTATTCTCGTAAAATATTTTTGCCAAAACATGATTTTTACAGCAAATTCAAAATTTGAGTTCATCAAGGATACTTCCGATCTACCCTGCCCTCAAACTCTACAATCCCGGCTGAATTAAAAAGCTCGTCCTATACAAATTCACCAACCCGAACAAAAAAGCCGGGCTCTAAGGCCCGGCCAAGCGGAATCAACCGGTATCATTGTACCGACGCCCCTTCCGGTACGATTCCCCAAACTCGGATAAAACCATCCTCACCGACGGTAACAAAATAACGTTCATCCGGCGAAAGTGCCATGCCTTGAATCAGATCACCGTGGGCAAAGAATCTACCGATTACCGTGCGATTCACCAAGTCTAGGACATACACTCCTCCATCTCCATCCTCTATGAACAATAATTGCTTATCCGAAGATAATACACCCGAATTCGAGTAGTAATTCTTCCAAGATGGAATATCAATTTCAATAAAGGTTGTATCGGGTAAAAGTATTTTAACCTTTGGTTTTTCATAACCCTCCCTTAGAACAATAAATTTATCCCTAACAGCAACGACATCTCCACTCTTTACATCCAGACTACGAATAGCCATAGAATCGTATTCTACAAACAAAAGACTTCTTTTTCTTTCTTTTATATCATAAATAGATAAAAACATTCCATCTTTATCTGCCCAAACATCGACGAAAGAACTATTACTATCAAAGGTATGCCGTCTACCTTTAGAGTCATACAACATAGTCCAAGAAGAAAAACCAGCATTATAGTGGGCAACCCATATTCCATTGTAGAAAGTCAAATTGAATAAATTTTTCTCCAATATCAGAATAGGAGCCTCACCGGCAGAAGCCTCCAATGCCCCTTTATGTTTGCTCGACTTTTGAACTTGCAGGACCTGAACCCGACCATCCGTCCAACCGGCGACCTGATCCTCTCCGAGATCTTGACACACCTCATTGCGGCACAATCTGCGCGGGATGGCCAAAACCACTTGGCCGGAATCATCCACTTCCAACAAGGCACCACGATACCAGCCTCGTGGCAACAATTCTCCATCAGCCTTCCAAGTAAACGTCTTTAGCTCACCCTGGGCAAGATATATGTAATCCGAATAATCCTCTAGATATTCCACATTCGTCAACCATTTACCATCAACAATATTTACTACAATCGCCCTCGACTTAAGTTTGTCTATATATCTTTCAATAGATGCCCACACCAGCACCTTACTTCCATCCGACGAGAATTGCACTGTCGGCAAATAATAATTATCGACAGGAAAACCGCTCACCTGACGCACGAATTCACGATTCTCTACCCGATAAATTTTCACCCATTCTCTACCTACCACTGCCGCCAGGGTACCATCCGGTGAAAAAATAAGCGTGCAACGATCGTCTAGTCGAGGACACCACGGCAAAGATTGCTTCGGCAACCTCTTCTCCCAGCCCTCACCCAATTTCTCCACCGGGTAAAGCCACAATCCGTCCAACTCCGTAGCCAAATACTTTCCATCCGGCGAAAATAGCACTCCATCCCCTCGCACAATATCCAGCAAAGCACCATCCGACACGCGATAGATCTCGACTTTACTGAAATCTTGCCAGTTTCTCCTTTTTTGTTGTACGGCTATCAGAGACCCATCGGGTGAGATGGCCATAGGCGGTAACTCCCGAAATGCCTCCTGTTCAAACTCAAGCGCGAATTCTCTCACCTTTTTCCCATCTGCCGTCCATACAATCAGAGTGTCATCTACGTGGGCAAGAACGAATCGTCCATCCGGAGTCACGTCAAAATTGCGCAGGCGTTCGATCGCAATCCCACCTGTTTTTTGATGTGTAACGGCATCATAGAATTCAATCCCCGCCGTTGTGCCGACAACGATCGTTCTGCCATCGGCTGTCAGGCGATAAGGATTTTTGGATGCCAACAAGTACGGATATCCATAACGGGCAATTTCTCTCAACCGCTGGACATTCTCTGCCGTAATTTTCTCGTAAGACAAATTGGGCAACGGGGTCCCATTCCCTACCGGCAAGAGAATCGGCGTAGGCGTGGGGGAAGGCGTAGGCGTAGGGGAGGCCGTTGCCGTAGGCAATGGTGTGGGCGTAGAAGTAGAAGTCGGCAAGAGAGGAGCAGTTGCCGAAAAAGCCACGGTCGCCGTTGGAGTATCCATCGGCAGATTGCTTGTTTGAGGCGCGCAAGATATCAACAAAAACAGCACAAAGAGAACAGGTATAGATTTTTTCATAACGACACCTCTGAATTTGCGGCATTTATTCTTATACCTGCACGATCACCAACACCCGTCGAATCCCTCAATAGGGTGCAAAGATTTCTTTATCCATTTGCAAGCTACGCTGGATTGTTCAACGCCGAAGGGCGCGTTTCAGGTGGTGCTGAAATTGCGCCGCAATCGCTTGGTGATCCCGGATTTCAAGAGCTCCACCACCTCGGTGTGTGAGGCCTCCAATGCCAAATCGAGCGGTGTTTTCCCTTCGTCCGTCTTGAGCTCGGTGTCGGCCCCGTAGAAAATCAGGAGCCGTAGAATCTCCACATCACCATTTTGAGCCGCAATATGCGCAGGAGTATAGCCCCCATTCTCACGAACGTTTGGCTCGGCATCATGGCTCAGGAGCAAGCGCACGATCTCTGTGTCCCGTGCCGCCACCGCCGAATGCAGTGGAGTCGCCTTTAGGGCATTGCGCGCTGGCGAATTGACCGGTGCCCCGGCGCGGAGCAAATATTTGACCACTTCAAACCTGCGGAAGTAACACGCCAATCCCAAAGGCTGAAAACCATCCCCCTGATAAGCATCCACCAACCCCGGATCACGGGCGAGCAAATGCATCAGGGTGCTCACCCGACCACACACCGCGGCCTCAAAGATGTTCAACACCACCTTGCGATCGGCCAACCGCTCGGCCAGATCCATATGCCCCTGATACGCGGCAAAAACAATCGGGGAGACCCCCTCCTCATTGACCTGTTCAAGCAGGCGGGGCCTTTTCTCCAGGAATGCCAGTACTTTTTCGCTTTCTCCCCTGCGAATCGCCTCCCAGAATTCCTGTCGTTCGTCCATGCCTGAAACCTTCCCCTCCGGTACTGTCAGGTGGTTTGTTGAGTGAAAGAATCTGCCCGTCAGAAACTCCAACGGGCAGAAACAGGTTAGTGATGTTCGCCGGAACCGTGCACGTGACCGTGCATTAGTTCTTCATCGGTTGCATCTCGCAAACCGACTACTTTCACATCGAAGTGCAGTTCCTTTCCGGCCAACGGATGATTAAAGTCCAGGCGCACCGTGTCGTCGGTGACGGAATCGATCACTGCCATATGGACATTCCCACTCTCATCCTGCAGGCGCAATGCGACGCCCGGCTCTAGGGGAATCGAAGGGGGAAATGCCTCGCGCGGGAAATCTTGAAAGGCATCCGGGTCTACTTCCCCGTACCCATCTTCCGGTGCTACCACCACCGATTTGCTTTCGCCCACGCCCATGCCGTAAAGTTCTTCTTCCAGACCGGGAATGATATTACCCATCCCCTGGATGAATTCAATCGGACCATGTGCTTCGGAAGAGTCGATCACCTCTCCATCAACGGTCAGAGTATATTCCAGGCTGACCACCTGTCCATCCGCGACCACGCGGCGTTCTTGGGTTGTGCTCATGCTTTCCTCCAGCAGAAAATCTACCGGCTCTGCACCTCTCTTACACCTGGCCGGTAGGGAGGGTAAGAACAGCGCAAGAAACCGTAATTTGATTGTATCACACTTTCGGACTGGTGGAACGAAGAATGGACGATAGACGGTAGACGGTGGACGGTAGACGGTGGACGGTGGACGGTGGAGTAGACGTGGGCTGTGGATGCGCTTGCGCGCTTAATGGGCGCGGGGTTCTCCCAAAAACTTTCGCTGCCATTCGTAAAGCTTGGTCAGGGCCTCGATCGGAGAAAGGGTGTTCAGATCGAGTGCCTTCAGTTCTTCGAGCAGCGGGTTGGTTTCCGGGAAGAGGGAAAGCTGCTGCGGCAGGAAAGAGTCCAAGCGCACGGCGCGGCCGGAGGTCCGCTCCAGTTCGCCCAGAATTTGGGTGGCGCGCTGGATCACCGGTTGAGGCAGACCGGCCAGCTGGGCTACGTGAATGCCATAGGACTTATCTGCCCCGCCCGGCACAATGTGATGCAGGAAAACCACTTTGCCATCCGCTTCGCTGACCGCCACATTGTAGTTGCGCACCCCCGGTAGCAGATCGGCGAGCTGGGTTAGTTCGTGGTAATGGGTGGCAAAAAGCGTCTTGGCGCGTAGGTTTGGATGATTGTGGATATATTCCACCACCGCCCAAGCAATGGCCAAACCGTCATAGGTGCTCGTGCCGCGCCCGATCTCATCCAAAATGAGCAGACTACGCGGCGTCGCATGGTGCAGGATATGGGCGGTTTCGACCATCTCGACCATGAAAGTGGATTGCCCGGCATGGATCTCGTCCTGCGCGCCGATGCGGGTGAAGATGCGATCGACGATGCCGATGCGCGCCGATTGGGCCGGCACGAAGGAACCCATCTGTGCCATCAGCACGATCAGCGCAGCTTGGCGCAGGTAGGTGGATTTGCCGCTCATGTTCGGTCCGGTGATGATGCGGATCACTTCCCCCGGCTCAAAAACCAGATCGTTGGGAACAAAGCGTTCCCCTTCCAACGTCTGTTCCACCACCGGATGACGCCCCTGGCGGATTTCCAAGATCGGCTCTTCGACCACTTCCGGACGGGTATAACCGTTCATCGCCGCTACTTCAGCCAGCGCGGCCAGCACATCGATCTCGGCCAAGGTTTGCGCTGTCTCCATCAGACGCGGGGCCGATTTCGCCAGCTCGGCGCACAATTGGCGGAAAAGGCGGACCTCAATCTCGTGAATGCGCTCTTCGGCGTTTAGCACCAGAGCTTCGTATTCTTTCATTTCCGGGGTGATAAAGCGCTCGGCATTCACCAGCGTTTGCTTGCGGATATACTCCGGCGGCGCTTGAGCCGCCGCGGCGCGCGAGATTTCGATATAGTAGCCAAAAACCTTGTTGTATCCCACTTTCAGCGTCTTGATCCCGGTCCGCTCCCGCTCCTTTTGCTCCAAATTGGCGATCCAATCCCGTGCATGCTGCGAGGCACGCACCACCTCATCCAGCTCTTCCGAATATCCGGGGCGAATCACGCCGATATTCTGCAAGGTGGCAGGGGGGTCATCGGCGATGGCCGCCTGAAGGAGCTCGTATTCCTGAGCACAAGAATGCAGGCGCGGGTAACTCCCTCCCAGCACCTCCAGCACCTTCGGCAGGTGACGTAGGGTTTCGCGCAGAGCCACCAGGTCACGCGGCTGAGCGTGACCGGCCAACAAGCGCGTGGTCAGGCGCTCCAGATCGCCGATCGGCTTGAGGGCGGCGCGCACTTCGGCGCGCAAGAGGCCGTTCTCGAAAAAGCGCTGCACTCCATCCTGACGGGCGCGAATGGCTTCCACATTCAGCAACGGCTGGCCGATCCAACGTCGTAGCAAGCGCTTGCCCATCGGTGTCACCGTGCGATCGAGCACGCCCAGCAACGAACCATGCGTCTCACCACGACGACCGGGACGGATGGCCTCGGTCAGCTCCAGGTTGCGCCGCGTGGCGGCATCCAGGATCATGAATTCGCCCAAGTGGTAGTAACGCAATCCTTTGAGCAGTTCCACCGCCGAAGGTTCCGTCTCGCGCACGTATTGCAACAAGGCTCCGGCCGCGCGGGTCGCCAGGCTGTGATCGCGCAGTCCAAACGCCTCCAGCGTGAGCGTCTGAAAATGATCGAGCAGGAGCTGCTGACAGCGTCCGCTCTCAAAGCGCCAGGCCGGCCAAGGGGTGAGATGACCGGGCATGCCGTTCGGCTCCAGGCGCAGGGTATCCGGGTAAACCGTCTCGGCCGGCTGCAGGCGCGTCCATTCAGCGCGCAAGGTGCCCCACTCTGGGCCGACCTCCATCTCGGTCACGGCAAATTCGCCGGTGGTAATATCGGCATAGGCCAATGCCGCGCGCCCTTCCTCGATCACCACGCAGGCCAAATAGTTGTTGGCCCCCACGGGCAGAAGATTCTGTTCGATCACCGTGCCCGGCGTGATCACGCGCACCACCCGCCGCGGCACCAACCCTTTCACCGGCTGATCGCCGATCTGCTCGCAAATCGCCACGTGATAGCCCTTTTCGATCAGGCGCGCCAGGTAATTTTCCACCGCATGGTACGGAATGCCAGCCAACGGTGCCCGTTGCCCTTTGCCTACCGGGCGCGAGGTGAGCACAATATCCAGCTCACGCGCCACGATCTCGGCATCTTCGTCAAAGGTCTCATAGAAATCTCCCAAGCGGAAGAAGAGCAAAGTGCCGGGATACTGGCGCTTGATTTCCAGATATTGTTTACGGATCGGGGTAATATCGTCGCTCATCGCCATGATATTGTACTATGGACTGTGAACGGTGGACATTTAATCTTCCCGCAGTGTACACTTTGTGGTATGATTTTTAATGATTCTACTTCAGGAGGTTCTGTATGATCAAAATCCTTGTAATCGAAGACGATCCGGCCATTTTGCGCCTGCTGCAACGCGGGCTTTCAATGGAAGGGTATCAGGTAGAGACGGCTACCGATGGCGAAACCGGTCTTAAACTCTTCCAGGAAAAACAGCCTGATTTAATCGTACTCGACCTGATGCTCCCCGGCATGGATGGGCTGGAAGTCTGCCAGCGCATTCGGCAAAAGAGCAAGCTGCCAATCCTGATCCTGACGGCAAAGGACGCCGTGCAAGATCGCGTCGAAGGGCTGGATGCCGGCGCCGATGATTACCTGGTCAAGCCGTTCAACCTGGAAGAACTGTTGGCCCGCATCCGCGCCCTGCTCCGCCGCACCGAACAGGAGCGTCAGCCGGTGTTGCGCTTCGCCGATGTGACCATCGATACCACCACGCGCGAAGTGCGCCGCGGCGATCGCAAGCTGGAATTGACCAAGAAAGAGTACCAGTTGCTCGAGCTCTTCATGCGCCATCCGCGCCAGGTGTTGACGCGCGAGGTGATCTTCGATCGCATCTGGGGCTACGATTTCGGTGGCGAGAGCAATGTCCTCGAAGTTTACATCCGCTACCTGCGACAAAAGATGGAGCAAAACGGAGAACCGCGCTTGATCTACACCGTTCGCGGTGTCGGTTATGTGATGCGCGAGCCGACCTCCTAGCCTATGAGCCTGCGCGCTCGCCTGACGCTTTTCTACACGCTCCTGCTCTCAGGCCTTTTGCTGTTCTTTGGAGGACTGGTTTACTGGTTGATCGGTGCCACACTCCTCGCCAACATTGATGCCTCGCTGCAGGAAACGGCCAGACAGGTCATCCGTGTATTAAGCATCACCCCGGGCGGAGAAATCCAAATCAATTTACTGCCGGGCGCGAGCTTTGCAAATACCTACATTCAGGTCTGGGATCGCAATGGGCGCCTGCTCAAAGCCATCCCAGACCTGCCGCTTCTGAGGCAACCGCTGGACAGCGCCGGATTGCGCGTTCCGGCAACGGTGGTGCGCGAAGTGCAAACAATTGGCGACCATCTGCGGGTATTGACCGTCCCCGTCTTTGCCGGCACCCGCCGTGTGGCCACCCTGCAGATCGCCACCAGCTTGCAGGTACTGGATTCCACCCGTCGCGATCTGATTTTCTACATCGTCAGCCTCCTGATCTTCTCATTCGCCGTGGCCGCCTGGGCCTCCTGGCTGGCCATCGGGCGTGCTCTGGCGCCGCTTTCGACCATGCTGGAAACCGCCAACCAGATCAACCGTGCCAGCGATCTCTCCCGCCGCATCCCCGTCGAACGCGCCAGTGATGACGAGATCGGCCGCCTGATCCAGGCCTTTAACCAGACCCTCGAGCGCCTGGAACAGCTCTTTACCACGCAACAACGCTTCCTGGCCGATGTAAGCCATGAGCTGCGCACACCGCTCACGGTGATCAAAGGGAACATGGACCTGATGCGGCGCATGAAGCAGATCGACCCGGAATCGTTTGAAAGCATCGATGCCGAGGTCAATCGCCTCACCCGCCTGGTCAATAGTTTGCTTTTGCTGGCACAGGCCGAATCCGGCTACCTGCGCTTGAATTTCGAGAACGTGGAGCTAGATACCCTGTTGGTGGAAGTCTATCAAGAACTTCGGCTGCTGGCACAAAACAAAAAAATCCAAATGGAACTGAGCGAAATGGACCAGGTGCAGGTCCGCGGCGATCGCGACCGGCTGAAGCAGGTGCTGCTGAACCTAGTGAGCAACGCCATCCAATACACGCCAAGCGGCGGTAAAGTGACCTTGAGCTTGCAACGCGTCGGTCAACAAGCGCGCCTGGTCGTGCGCGATACCGGCCCCGGCATCCCCCCGGAAGATCTGCCCCACATCTTCGATCGCTTCTACCGCGCCGAAAAATCGCGCACCCGCTCCGGGCAGAGCAGCGGCTTTGGGCTGGGACTTTCGATCGCCAAATGGATCGTCGATCACCACCAGGGACATATTCAAGTTGACTCCCGCCTGGGAGAAGGCACCGCCTTCATCGTTTGGCTACCTTTGCCGGAAGAGGGGAAAACAGAAGGTGAAAATCCTGGCGATCAGCGATGAAGAAAACGAGCGCGTCTGTCAATTGATCGGCAAGCCCCCCTTCGATGGCATCGAGCTCATCCTAGGTTGTGGTGATCTGCCCTATTCCTACCTGGAGTATCTGGTCACCCTGACCAACGTCCCCCTGGCTTATGTTCCGGGGAACCATGACCCTGCCTACCGTCCATGGGATCCGCAGACCTTTGCCGAGGGTTGCCTGTACTTTGATGGACAGGTGAAACGGATCAAGGGCTTACTCTTGGCCGGCTTAGGAGGAAGCATCCGCTACCGCGAGGGGGTCAATCAGTACACACAACTGGAAATGTTCGTCCGTGTCTGGCGCTTGCTCCCGCGGCTCCTGCTTAACCGCATCTTTGTCCATCGTTGGTTGGATATTTTGATCACCCATGCCCCGCCATTCGGGATTCACGATGAACCCGGCACAGCCCATGAGGGCTTCCGCGCCTTCAACTGGTTAATCCGCCTGACCCGACCACGCTATCACCTTCACGGACATTTTCACTTTACGCAACGCAATCTAAGCCCCTCCACTACACAATACGGCTCAACCCAGGTGATCAACGTGTTCCCTTATCATGTGCTTTCCGCACCTTAAGGCGCAAACCTTCGATGGCCACCACTTCCACCCGATCCCCTTTGCGGATCGGCGCCGAATCTGCGGTTGCTTCGGCGCTCCAGAGCTCGGCATTCAGCAGCACCTGCCCATGTCCGGCCTTAAACGTGATCTGGGCGATCCCGTGTTGTCCCGGTAGCGCCGTCATCCCCACCTGCACGGGGGCCTTTTGCGCCCGAATAGCAAAATGGAGCACAACAGCAAACCCCGCGCCGAGGAAGATGCCCATCGTCACCACCAGCCAAGGAGAAACGCGCAGGAACTCCGGCGAAGCCGGCGAATTGAACAGGATCAACGCCCCGGCGATAAACGATCCGACCCCGGCGGCTGTCAGCGCGCCATGCGTGGGGGCATTAATATCCAGGATGAAAAGCACAAAAGCGATGACAATGAAGATCAAACCCAGCCAGTTGACCGGCAAAACACCCAGCCCGTAGGTTGCCAGCGCCAGGCACACTGCGCCGATAAACCCGCTCACCCAGCCACCGGGGCTGGAAAGCTCGATCAGGATGGCCTGAACGCCGATGCCCAAAAGCAACAGGACAACGTTCGGGTCCGTCAGGGTCAACAGCAGGCGCTCGATCAGGCTCATTTCAAACGGACGCAGGGGAGCGCCGGCCGTTTGCAGGGTGCGTTGGGTGCTGCCGATTTCGATCACCTGTCCATCCAGCTGACGAAGCAGATCCGCTCGATCGGTGGCAATGAAATCGATCAGGCCCGCTTCTAGCGCCTCTCCCGCCGAAACGGCGCGGGCCTCTTCGATCATGGATTCGGCCAGTGCCAGCGCTTTTTCACCACGCTTCTCCACCAACGGGCGGATCGAGGCCTTGGTGATCTCCTTCGCCTTCTTCTGCATCGTCTCATCCAGTTCCTCACCGCTGCCGCTGACCGGCGTCGCCGCCCCGATGGAGGTCTCCGGCGCCATGGCAATGCGATGCGCCGCCATGCTGATCAGCGCGCCGGCGCTGCCGGCCATCGCCCCATTCGGGCTAATATAGATCACAACCGGGACCTCGGAAGCACGAAAAACCTGAATAATCTCGCTTGTGGCATCCAGGCTGCCCCCCGGTGTATCGAGCTCGATCAGCACCAATTGTGCCCCTTCCCGTTCGGCCACCTGAATTGCCCGCCGAAAGTATTCGAGCATCGGCGGCATGATCGGCCCTTTGGCTTGCAGAACCAGAATATCTCTTTCCCCCTGGGCCAAAGCAACACCGCACACCGATAAAACTATCAGAACCATCAGAAAGAGAGAACGTACCTTGCCCATACTTCTCCTCGATATACGTGAAAGGACGAGATCTGCCGAATAACAGGCTCGCAAAAGCAAGAAAACCGCTTGTCGTTCGCGAACCAAAAGTCCAAGCAATTCTAATTTCTGCCGGGTCTTTGCATTCAATTATAATCTGCCTATCTTTCCACCTCTACCCACAGAATCATGCGCAGGCTGCCTCCCCTCCGCCCCGATCTGCTTGCCCTCACCCTGATGCTCCTCCTGGCCTTGGGACAATTCCTCGGCCTGGGGGTACTTGGTCCGAAGGACGCACCGCAAGAGGCCACGCGGGCGTTGCTCGGTTTCGGCCAACCCTTGATCTTCACGCTGATCGGCCTGTTCATCCTCACCCAGGCGTTGAGCCATCACGGGTTCAGCCAATGGATCGGCGAGCGGCTTGCCCGGCTGGGAGCACGGTCGGAGGTACACCTGCTGATCCTGTTTACATCCCTGGCCGCGCTGCTCTCCCTTTTTATGAACAATGTCGTCGTGGGTGCCATCCTGCTCCCCGGCGCGATTCAGGCCGCACGCAAACTGAACTTATACCCCAGCAAATTGCTCATCCCGATCGCCTTCGGCACTGCCCTGGGCGGCATGGCCACCTATTTCACTACGGCGAATATCGTCTTTAGCAATCTCTTGCTCACCGCTCAGCCGCCTCAACATCCCCTCAACATGGCTACCTTCCTCTCCAGCGGCGGCTGGATTGCGCTGATCGGGATCGTTTACCTGCTCACCATCGGCCGTAGGCTTCTGCCCGAACGCCGCCCGGTACTCGAACAGGCCCTGGCGCGCCGCAGCGAAGCCGACCTGGAGCGGCTCTACGCCCTGGGCGAACGCCTTTGGGAAGTGAAGCTCGGCGAACATTCCCCCCTGATCGGCAAAACGCTGGCTCAAAGCGGTTTAGGCGATGAACTGGGTTTGGCCGTGATCGCCATCTGGCGCGGTCGGCGCGCCATCTTGGTGCCGGAGCCTACGGAACGTCTGCAACGGGACGACCTGCTCTTGCTGGTCGGGCGCGAGTCGCGCGTGCTTCGCCTACGCGAACGCGGTTGTAGCATCGGGCGCGAAACGCGCCCCTTGAGCTCGATGGAAGTCACCCTGCTCGAAGTGCTCCCTTCCCCCCATGCTTCCACCCTGGGCAAAACCCTCAAGCAGATCAACTTCCGCCGCCGCTACGGGTTCACGGCAGTTGCTCTGTTGCGCCGCGGACGGAGCATTCGGACCGATGTCGGGGACTATCCTCTGGAACTGGGGGATGCTCTCCTGATTGTCGGCCCTTCCGAACGGATCGTTGACCTGCGCCGCGATGCGGAATGGATTGTGCTCGAAGCCGAACCGACCCCACCGGAAACCCCCGGTCGGAAAGCACTGATCACCTTGGCGCTATTCCTGATCGCCATCTTTGCTTCGCTGCTCGGCCTGCCGGCCTACCTGGCGGTCATGGCTGCCGCCTTGCTCACCCCTCTCCTTCGCCTGCTTTCTATCGAAGAATTTTACCGCGCCATCGAATGGCCGACCCTGTTCTTCTTGGGAAGCATGTATGCCGTCAGCCTGGCAATCGTTCAGAGCGGGCTGGCCACTTCGCTCCTGAACGGAATGCTGCAAATCTTCCCACACCCCAATCCACTCGTGCTGAGCAGCCTAGCGTTTTGGATCAGCGCCCTGCTGACCCAAATCCTCGGCAGTCAGACAACCGCCTTCATCACCGGGCCGATTCTGATCCACGCCGCGCTGCACTTGGGCTACGATCCGCGCGCCGTCGCCTTGGCCGGCGCCATCGGCTGTTCGGCATCGTTCCTGACCCCGATCTCTCATCCGATAAACCTGCTTATGCTCAACCCGGGCAACTATCGCTTCGGCGATTTCGCCCGCGTCGGGGCCGGATTGTTGCTGGTCACGTTTGCGACCCTGATATTGGTGCTCTATCTCTTTTGGGGAATTCGCTAACCAAGCAGCGCTAAGGCTGCGGAGAGCCTCCTAAAATCGTTTCCCATCGCTTCAGCAATTCCGGCAGCTCCTGCAACATGCGATCGCGCGTTTGACGAAAGGCTTCCAAGCGCTCTTCTTCTGTTTCTCCCATCGCCGCCGGATCGGGATAACCCTGGTGCACCCGGCGACCGGGGCCCAGCCATAGCGGGCACTCTTCCGCTGCCGCATCGCAAACGGTGATCACCAGGTCAAAATCGGTAGTCGGCAACTCGGCGATCGATTTGGACGTGCCGCGATGTTCAATCCCGATCTCCTGTAGCGCCTGAAGTGCCAAAGGGTGCACGTAACCGGTAGGATGCGTTCCGGCGCTAAAAGCCTGCCAGCGCTCTCCCCAAAGCGCGTTGACCAACGCTTCCGCCATCTGGGAACGCGCCGAATTCCCGGTGCAAAGGAAAAGAACACGGTAGGGCGAAGACATGAAAAAACCGTCTACTTTTGTTCCAGCTCATCGTAGGTGGTATCGAACTCGGTGAACTGGCCGGTAACCAGAAAAACCGTCCGCTCACAGATGTTCGTCACCCGATCGGCGAAGCGCTCCAGGTTGTGCGCCGCCCAGAGTAACCAGTTGGCACGCTCAATATTCTTCGGATCCTGGATCACAAAAGTCATCAGTTCCCGATACACTTGATTGTAAAGCGCATCCACCTCATCATCTTCCTTCGGGATGGCACGAGCCGCTTCCACATCTTCTTGGATAAAAGCCGTTAGCGCCCGGTGAAGCATATCCACGGCTTTCTGTGCCATGCGAGGGATATCGATCAACGGCTTGAGCAGGGGCTCGTCGCCCATGCGCAAATTGATCACGGCAATCCCCTTTGCATAATCGCCCATACGCTCCAACTCGCTGACGATTTCAAGGATCGAAGCCAGGAAACGCAGATCGTGTGCCATCGGCTGTTGCGTGGCGATCAGCACAACGACGCTCTCCTCAATCGCATAACGCCGGGCATTGATCTCCCGATCGGCATCCAAGATTTGCCGCGCCGCTTGCAGATCGCGCTTTTTGAGCGCTTCGACGGATTTCAGCGCCGCATCCTCCACCATGCTTCCCAGGATGAGGATCTCCTCCTTGACATGCTGTAGTTCCTGCTCAAAGGTTTTACGCAACATGTTCACCTCACAAATCTTGAATATTGGGTAGGTTCCAGGTCATTAAATCGGTCAGTGCACGATAAGCTGTGAGATCGAGATGCAGCGGGGTGATCGACACATAGCCATCTGCCAGCGCGCCGACATCTGTGCCGCGTTCCGGCACCCCGCCCGGCGCATCGCCGCCGATCCAGTAATACGGCCGGCCACGCGGATCGATCCGCTCATCCAGCCGACTGTGATATACACGCAACCCCAGGCGAGTGATACGAAACCCGCGAATTTGATCCAACGGTCGGAACGGCACGTTTACGTTGAGAAACACTTCCGGCGGCAAACCGTTCTCGATCACTTGCTGCACCACCCAGCCCGCCGCACGGGCCGCCGGCGAAAAGTCCACCTCGCCCACGTGGCCCTCCGGCAATTCCAGCGAAACGGCCACCGCCGGCAACCCGGCGATCACCGCCTCCATCGCCGCCGTGACAGTGCCGGAATAGGTAACATCATGCCCCAGGTTGGCGCCGAAATTGATGCCGGAAACAACCAGGTCTATTTTTTCTTTGATGTACCCCAAAGTGGCTAGGGCAACGCAATCGGAAGGAGCGCCATCGCTGGCATAGGCAGGCGTGCCATCGGCCAAACGCACCTCGCGCACGCGCAAAGCCCGATCCAGCGTCTTAACATGCCCACCGGCCGACCAATTGCGATCCGGAGCCAGCACAGAAACTACCCCCAAGCGGCGCATTTCCTGTACCAACGCCAGCAACCCCGGCGAAGAAACACCATCATCGTTTGTAACCAGAATATGCATCGCTCCCTCGTGTTCGCAGGATTCTTCCTTCTTCAAAACGGGCTATGAATTGCCATCCAAGATGGGCTACTGGATATTATACGCCAAGAGGTTAACGAAAGGGGAAAAATAAGTTAAGGATGGGTGATCACCCACAATCAGTTTTCTTAAGTAGAAAAGGTGTGTTCGTCCAAACGATCGTCGGTAGGACTTTTTATCGTTGGCTCATGTCTAAGCCTGATGCGTAGCACGGGATTTGTCCTGTGCCGCTCGTGATTCTCTCATTTTTCTGCGCATGGCTTGCACAATCTCCGCGGTGTCCGTAAAATATGCCTGCCATTTACCGCTTTATAAAAAAAGTGAATCTTTTCTACTTCCTTTATCGACGGATTGTACCGCACTCGGCCTAAACATGAGCCAATCGGTGTTTATCCCTAGCATCTGCGGCCATCCATGTCCTATTCCGAACCGCTTGCGCTAACGCATCATTTTTTTGCAGTGGGGGACTTGCTTGTGAAAATAGTGTACAAAAAGATACGGCATACCACCGGAAGGCGATATGCCGTATCTCTACTATGAGCACCGGCAAGCATAACAAAGCCTCACTCCTCAGGAGGTTCACATGTCAAAGTGCGGATGGTTTCCCATCCGTCTGCCTCGGCTTTCCGGCTCCGGCCGAGCTTTACCGCCGATGACGCAGGAAAGTCGGGATATCCAGATCGTCGCTATCCGCGGGTGGCAAACTGCTCATTGAGGAGCGCGGTCTGGCTGCATCCACATCCACCAGGGGACGCGCCTCACGAGTCGCGCCCGAAGCCGCCGGTCGATCCACCGCACGCCGCGGCAGGCCGGTGCGCTCAAAGCCGGTGGCGATCACCGTAATGCGCACCTCATCACCCATGTTCGGATCGATCACCGCACCGAAGATCATGTTCACATCCGGATGCGTCGTCTCGCGGATGATGGCCGCCGCCTGATTGACCTCGAAGAGCGTCAGGTCCGGACCACCGGTGATGTTAAAGAGCACGCCACGGGCACCGTCAATCGTAATATCCAGCAACTTGCTGGAGATCGCCTGCTCGGCAGCGATGCGCGCCCGGTCCTCGCCGGAGCCGCGACCGACCGCCATGAGTGCCGCCCCGCCCTCGGACATGATGGCGCGCACATCGGCAAAGTCCAGGTTGATCAGGCCGGGCACTGTGATCAGCTCCGAAATGCCCTGAATACCCTGATGGAGCACATCATCGGCCATGCGGAAGGCATCCTCCAGGCTGACGCGCTTATCCGAAAGCTGTAGCAGGCGGTCATTCGGGATGACGATCAGCGTATGGGCATGCTCCTTGAGGCGATTGATCCCCGCCTCGGCCGACTGCATACGGCGCGAACCCTCAAACGAGAAGGGGCGCGTCACTACGCCGATGGTCAGCGCGCCGCACTCCTTGGCCACCTGTGCCACCACCGGCGCGGCGCCGGTGCCGGTCCCGCCGCCCATGCCGGCCGTGATAAAGACCATATCGGCCCCTTTGAGCGCGTTATACAGCTCATCGGCCGATTCTTCGGCGGCCTTGCGTCCCACTTCCGGATCACCGCCGGCGCCCAGGCCGCGGGTCAACTTTTCGCCCAGGCGAATGCGCAACGGCGCTTTGGAAAGTGCCAGCGCTTGCGCATCGGTGTTGGCCGCAATGAACTCGACGCCTTGAATACCGGTCGAAATCATGCGGTTGACGGCATTTTGGCCGCCACCGCCCACACCGATCACCTTAATGCGGGCAAACGATTCGGGTGTGTTAGATGGGGTAGATGACATGCTGTGCCTCCTGTGAAAAGAATTCCTCATGGACAATTTCTAAGGCAATAAGCGCCTCAGCCATTCCCAAAGGTTGAACGTAGCTCGAGACGATCGTCGCAACGGGCTGTGCAGTTCCTGGCCGCGCATCGAAACAGCCCATTGCAACAGGCCCACACTGGTCGAATAGGCCGGCGAGCCCAGGCGATCGACCATCCCCAACAGATTTTCTGGCTTCGCCACGCGCACCGGCATCCCCAGCACCTCGGCTGCCAACTGACGCATGCCCGGCAGAGCACTGCTACCGCCGGTCAAAACCAGGCCGGCCGGGAGCAGGCCATCAAACCCGGAGCGCTTAATCTCCTGGAGGATGAGCAGGAACATCTCCTCCACCCGCGCCTGGATGATATAGGCCACCTCTTCACGGCTGATCTCCACATCCTGATCCTCACCAAACGGGCGGATGGTGAAGGTCTCCTCGGCACTCACGGCATGGCGCAGCGCGTGCCCTTTTTGGACCTTGATCTCCTCTGCCTGGGAAAACGGCAAGCGCAGCCCGTGGGCTAGGTCCTGCGTAATGTGGTTGCCACCCACCGCGAGCACCATCGTGTGCCAAACATTGCCGTCCACATAGATCGCCAAATCGGTCGTGCCGCCGCCGATATCGCAAACCGCCACGCCAAGCTGACGCTCCTGCTCGGTCAGCACCACTTCTGCCGAAGCCAGCGGATTGAGCACAAACTGCACCGTCTCCACGCCGGCCGCCCGCACACATTGACGCAGGTTCTCCAGCGTAGCCGCCGAAGCAGTGATGATATGCGCTTCGACTTCTAGGCGATAGCCGTGCATGCCCAACGGAGAACGAATGCCACTTTGTCCATCCACGCTGAAATCGCGCTGGATGATGTGCACGATCTCGCGATCGTGAGGAATCGCAATCGCCTGCGCCTGATCGAGGGCGCGCGCAATATCCTGGGCCTCGATCCGCCCATGCGGCACGGCCACCGCCCCGCGGCTGTTGACCGAAGAGACGTTGCCACCCGCCAGGCTCACCAACGCCGCAGCGATCTCCAGGCCGGAAGTCTGCTGGGCTTTCTCCACCGAGCGACGGATCGCCGCCGAGGCCGCTTCCAGGTCAACGACCACGCCCTTTTTCATCCCGGCCGCCGGCTCGATCCCCAGCCCCAGGATGCGGATCTGCCCCTCTTCCTCCACCCTTCCGACCAGGGTGCAGACCTTGGTAGTGCCCACGTCAATGCCTACGATAATCTCATCCATCGTCAGGCTCCAGACGGTAATAAGGCGCATCCGGATATCTCAGATCGATCAACGCCGGCCGAATGCCGCGCTTGCTCAGAGAACGGCTCAGGTAGAGGTAAACCTGCGCACGCGCCGGCATCTCCTCCGCCGTCTGACCGAAGAAAACGCGCCCGCCCTGGGCATCTTCCCAGCCAAAGCCGTAGCGCGCATCGTAGAGGAACGTCGTTCCCGGTGGCAAGAAGATCGCCAGGCGACGCAACGCTTCGACCATCTCCACCGAAAGGTAGGCCGGCGGTATCAGCGGATCGGCAGGCGCAGGTTGCGGTGGCGGCGGAGTAAGCGCCCGCACCCGTAGCAAATTCGGCATCTCCCCACGCGGCCGTAGGGCAATGCCTTCCGCATCCACCCAGGTATATCGTCCATCCAGTTCCCAATAGATCAACGGTTGCCGCTCGCGGACGCGCACCTCCAACCGATTGGGCAGGCTCAAACGCACCTCCACAGCCGCAAATTCCGGAAACTGGCGACGTAACCTGCTTTCCAGATCGCTTGGCGAGAGGGTAAAGAGCAGACGACCGTTGATCCCCAGCACCGCTTCCACCTCCTGCGGGTTCACCCACTGCAGGCCCTCGATCTGCGGACGCTCCACGCGGAAATACGGCGTGCCGAAGAGCAGATAGAACCCTCCGAGCACAAGCCCCATCATAACCAGCATCCAGAACGTACGAGCAACGGAGCTGAAAGAGAGGCCGCGCAGCAGAGACAGATGGCCAGGGGTACGTACAAAACTTCCCACGGCCGCTTCATACTTTCGAGGCCTCCCTTTTCCGGGGCGGACAAAATCACCCCAGGCGGCGCGACGCGTCACCTGCGGCAAGGTGCGCCGCCGTTGACGGATGCGTTCCGAGCGCGGCAACGAACGACGGCTCATCCTTCCCTCCGATAGACGCGTTCCGTGCGTTGACGGTCGGCCTGACGCTCCAGCGCCAGCTCGATCAGCCGATCCACCAATTGAGGATAAGGTAGGCCACTCGCCTCCCAGAGCTTAGGGTACATGCTGATCGAGGTAAAACCGGGGATCGTATTGATCTCGTTCAGGTAGATCTCGCCGCTGTGGCGATCCATCAGAAAATCCACGCGCGCCATGCCGGCACAATCTACGGCGCGATAGGCCTCCAGCGCCAGTTGCTGCACACGCGCCATCTGTTCGGCATCCAAAGGCGCCGGGATGAGCAGGCCAGAAGTGCCGTCCAGGTACTTGGCCTCATAGGAATAGAACTCGCGGCTGGGAATGATCTCACCGGCAATCGAGGCCTGCGGTTGATCGTTACCCAGCACACTCACCTCGATCTCGCGCGCCTGCGGAATGCCGTGCTCGATCAACACGCGCCGATCGTAGCGCGCCGCCTCGCGCAACCCACGCACCAGGTCGGCGCGGTTTTGGCAGCGCGTCACGCCGACGGAAGACCCCAAATTGGCCGGCTTGGTGAAGAGCGGATAGGCACTCAAAGCCTCGGCACGTGCCACCACCTCTTCGATCTGCGTTTCGATCTCCCGACGTGTGACCACCATCCAATCCACCACCGGAATGCCGCGTGCTCGCATCACATGCTTGAAGACACCCTTATCCATGCCCACCGCCGAACCGACCACGCCGGCACCCACATAGGCCACCTCGGCCATCTCCAGCAAGCCTTGTAAAGTGCCATCCTCGCCAAAGGTCCCGTGGAGCACCGGGAAAACAACATCCACCTCGCTAACGCGCACCCAGCGATCGCCGCGCAAAGCAAACAAGCCGCGCCGTCCGGGTTGGGGAAAGATCGTCACCGGTTCCAGGCGGGAATGCTCGCCCTTCTCAAAGGCCTCCAACGCCCCCTCTCCGCCCAACCACTCCCCCTCATGCGTGATCCCCACCTCGATCACCTCATAGCGCGCCCGATCCAGCACGCTCAATACCGAACGCGCCGAGATCAACGAGACCTCATGCTCTCCCGAACGACCGCCGAATAAGACCAAAACGCGTAGCTTCGTCATTCTCACCATTCTCCGAGAAATTCGATCTCCAACTCCAATGAAATGCCAAACGCCTCACGCACCCTGGCCTGGACCTCTTCGATCAGTGCCCGCACATCCGAGGCGCGTGCCTGGCCGTGGTTGACAAAGAAATTGGCATGGATCGGGCTGACTTCCACATTCCCGATGCGCCGCCCCTTGAGGCCGGCTGCTTCGATCAGGCGCCCGGCATAATCGCCGGGGGGATTTTTGAACATCGATCCCATGCTGGCACCGGGCGGTTGGGTGGCCTTGCGCCGTTGACTGAATTCCGCAATCCGCTGACGCGCCTGCTCCGGGGTCGAAGGTTCCAGGCGCAGTTCCGCCGCCAAGACCACGGCTTGCACCTCGCCGCGCTTCAGACGGCTGGTACGATAGCCATATCCCATCTCCTGGGCATTCCAGCTCTGCCGTCCCTGCGGGGTGATGAGATGGGCCAGGAAAAGCGAACCGGCCATATCGCCGCCGAAAGCACCGGCATTGCCGTAGACGGCACCGCCCACCGTGCCGGGGACCGTCGCCGCCCACTCCAGACCGCCGTACCCGCGTGCCGCGGCGCGCTGCGCCACTTGGCTCAGGCCGGCGCCGGATTCCGCCCAGACCCGCGGCATCTCCCCTTCGATAAAACGCACGTGCCCCGCCCGATTCAGGATCACCAGCCCGCGAATGCCCTTATCGCTGATCAGCACGTTCGAGCCACCACCGAGCAAGGTGAAGGACAGGCCGGCTTCCCACGCCGCCGAAACGGCCGCTTCCAGCTCCGCAGCCGATTTCACCACCAGCAAAAAGTCGGCCGGGCCGCCGATGCGCGCGCTGGTATAGCGCGCCAAGGGCACATTCTGCTGCAGGCGCTCACCAAAGAGGGTGCGAAGAGAGAGCGGCAAGGCAATCATGAACGCTCCTCAGCCTGTAAGCGACGAAGCAGTTCCTCCGTCACCCGATCCGCATCGCCGGCCGAAAGGACAAGCAGCACATCGCCGGGCTGCAAATGTTGTTCCAGATAGTCAGTAGCCTCCTCCAAGGTGGGCAGGAAATGCACCGAGGAATGGCGCATCTGCCGCACCACTTCCTGCGCCGAGAAAGATTGCACCGCTTCACGGGCACGGTAAATCTCGGTAACAATCACCTCATCGGCACGGTAGAACGCACGGGCAAAAAAGGGCAGGAGTGCCTGCGTACGTGAATATGTGTGAGGTTGCCAGAGTGCCCACAGCCGTCGTTGACCGTAGCGTGCTCGCGCCGCTTCCAGCGTGGCCTCGATCTCCGTCGGATGATGGGCATAATCATCGATCAGGGTGATCCCCTTCACCTCACCACGGACCTCAAAGCGCCGTCCCGTCCCCTCAAAGGCCTCCAACGCCTCGGCCGCCTGTTTGAACGGCAAGCCCAGTACGAGGGCCACGCTCCAAGCCGCCAGGGCGTTCTGGACGTTATGCCGCCCCGGCACCCGCAGCGCAATCTGCGCAGAGCGCCCATGGGAGAAATTGGTTTCGGCTCGGAAGGTGTAGCCACCGTGCTCGTTCAACTTCATCTCTCTTGCCAATACCCAATGCATGGCACGGATGGTAAAGTGATCTTCAGCAGAATAGGCCAACGTTTGGCGTCCGAGGCGCTGAGCTACCGTCATCAGATGAGAGGCACCGGGGTTTTCGGCGCAGGCGATCAGCGTGCCGTTCTGTGGCAGCAAGCTGACAAACGCTTCAAAAGCCTGCAACATGTCCACAAAAGTGGGATAGCAATCCGGATGATCGTGTTCCACGTTGGTCACGACTGCAATGCGCGGACGCAGACCGAGGAACATGCGATCGTATTCATCCGCCTCGATGACAAAGGCCTGTCCGCCTCCGGCGCGCGCGTTGACGCCCAAATTACGCATCACACCGCCGACGATGAAGGTCGGGTCCTGGCCCAACGCGGTGAGCATCCAGGCGATCATCGCCGTCGTGGTGGTCTTGCCGTGGGTGCCGGCCACGGCAATGCCGATCTTCCCCTCCATCCAATGACCGAGAAAATCGGCCCGTTTATAGACGGGAATGCCGGCCTGCCGCGCCGCTTGTACTTCCACGTTGTCATCGGGAATGGCAGAGGAGCGCACCACCCAATCGGCGCCCTGCACCTGCTCGGCCCGGTGACCGATATATACCTTTGCCCCCAAGCGCTGAAGCTCTTCTGCCAGGGGAGAAAGGACACGGTCAGAACCGCTCACCGTGTAGCCGCTTTCCAGAAGCACACGGGCAATGGCCGAAAGGCCGCTTCCACCGATGCCGATGAAATGCACGTGGGTCATCAGATATACACCACCAGTACGAAAATGAACGAGAGGATCACCGCAAAGTAAATGCCAGGTTCACCCAAGACCGCCGGAGGCATGTAATCCATCATTCGGGTCAACGTTTCGGCCAGAGGTGAAGTGGGCGGCGGCGGAGTGACCACCTGCGGAAAAGGGTACCCTGCGTCGTGCAGGAAGAACAGCACCGAACCGGCGATCAGATAGCCGTTCAAAGCGCCCAATACGATGCCGAAGAGCGAATCCTGAAAGCGCTCTCGCAGTGCTTTGCTGGCCAGGCGCGGCACGCTGATCACCGTCTGATAACCAAAGAAGACCACCAAACCTAGCACCAGCGTTCGGAACCAGAAATTCATCGTCGGCGTGTTGATCAGCGCTTGCACCGGAAGGTAGCGATAGGTCACGTGGATGAACGTCAGCGCCAGGATCACGCTGAAGGAGACCAGGAGCTCCTTCGCCCAGCCGCGCAGCCAACCGATGATCGCAAAAACCACCACATACATCCAAAAGACGTAAACCAGGCTCATCATAGGGCTTTCTCCTGCATGGAAAGCAAAAGACGGGCAATGGTCTCTGAGGCTTGCGGGCAGGCCAATGCACGCATCCTGGCCGACATAGCCTCTCTGCGGGCAGGATCGCGCAGCAGCGAGAGTGTCTGCGGTAACAATTCCCTGGGGAGATCGGCATCCTCGATCAAGATGGCCGCGCCCTGTCGCGTCAAGTAATCGGCATTCACCTTCTGATAGCGCCAGGCATGTGGGTAAGGGACCAGGATGGCCGGCAGACCGAAAAGCGGAAATTCACCGAGGATCGAGGCACCGGCGCGCGAGAGCACAAGGTCCGCGGCGGCCAGCGCCGCCCCCATCTCTTCGTGCAGATAGGGATAGGCATGATAGCGAGAGCGGAGCGACTCCGGCAGCGCTTGCCGTCGTTCCACCACCTGCGGCCAATCCAGTGAGCCGCTAATGTGCACCACCTGGGTTTCCGGAAGCAAGGCTTCCAGGTTCGCCAGCAAGGCCTGATTGATCGAACGCGCGCCCTTGCTGCCGCCGAAAACGAGCAGCACCGGCGCTTCCGGCTCCAGGTTTAGATGAAGGCGTGCGCTCCGACGATCCCAGCGGCTCAATTCCTTGCGCACCGGGTACCCCGTCACGTGCAGGCGCGCCCCGCGGGAGAAATACTGCCGCGAGGCCTCCACCGGTACGGTGATCTGCGTCGCCAGCCGCGCCAGCACCTTCAGCGCCAGGCCCGGCTCAATATCCGGCACCGTGAGCAAAATCGGCCGACCGGCCGCCGCCAATGCCACCGGCACAGCCACATAGCCGCCGGTGAAGAAAAGCACCTGGGGGCGGAATTCCCTCACAATGCGACGCGCGGCGAAATACCCGCGCACCAATTGCCACAGGTTGCCGGGCAAGCGCTTCCAACCGACCCCATGCACTCCGGCCGCCGGAATGGCGCGATACGGGATGCCGTAGCGCGAGACTAAGTCTGCTTCCATCCCTCCCTCGCCACCGACCCACAACACCTGTGGCTCAGCAGGGTGGAGCAATTCCTTCAAAGCCTCAAGCACGGCGAGTGCGGGATAGACGCCGCCGCCGGTTCCGCCGGCGCAGATCAACAATCGCACCGTAAGACCTCCATTCTTCCGTCTCGGCCTGGCCGGCCTGACGGGAAATATTCAACAGGATGCCGATACCGGCCAGAGAAGCGATCAGGTTCGAGCCACCGGCACTGAAAAAAGGCAGGGTATTGCCGGCAAAGGGCAAAAGCCCCACCATCACGCCGGTATTGATGAGCATTTCCAACAGAATCCAGAGGGTGATCCCGGAAGCCATCAGCGTGCCGAGCATATCCGGCGCCCGACGGGCCAGCACCACGCCTCGCCAACAGAACAATCCGTACAGCGCGAACACGGCCAAGGTGCCGAGAAAGCCGGTTTCCTCCACCAACACGGCAAAGATGCTATCCGTGGGCGGCACCGGCAGACCGTTGAGCTTAGTCACCGATTCGCCCAGCCCGCGGCCAAAAAAGCCGCCGCGCACAAAGGCCTCGAAGACACGCTGCATGTGATAGGAAGATTCCTGCGGATCGCGCAACCCTGCCAGGTAGGCCGCCACGCGCGCCTGACCGGTCGGGTTGACCTTAACCAGCAACCAAAGGATGACCAGCGCCGCCACGATCAGAAAAGCGATCTGCGACCAGCGCCCACCGGCCAAGAAGAAGAGCAAGCCGCCCAGGATGAGAATGGTCAGCGTGGCGCTCAAATCCGGCTGTAGGTAAATCAGGCCACCCACCAGACCTAGGATCACGCTCAAGGGCAGCAATCCAAACGAAACATCGTGCAAAAACTGACGCTTGGCATAGAGCCACACGGCCAGGTAAAGAATAGTGATCAACTTCGCCATCTCGGAAGGCTGATACGAGCCTTTGAACAACGTGCGGCGCGCGCCGAGATGTAATTCACCCATCAGCAAAACCAGCAGGAGCAGGAGCAAAGTCACTGCCATGGCCGCCACGATCCAGCGCTGCCAGTGATGGTAATCCACCCGGCTCAAGACGAACATCAGCACCAGCCCCAAGCCTAGCCACCGCGCCTGACGGAGGAACATATACCAGGGCGAACCGTAGAGCTGATTGGAATAATCCCAGGAAGCCGAAAAGAGCATCACCAGTCCAAAGAGGAGCAGGAGGGCGAGGCTCACCAGCAACGGCAGATCGTAGCCGCGGCCTGGGGTACGGGCGGAACGTTCAGAAGACGTCACGAAAGCTGTTGTACCCATTGACGGAACCTCTCTCCGCGCTCTTCAAAATCGCGAAATTCATCGAAGCTGGTGCCGCCCGGCGAAAGCAGGACGACATCCCCGCTTTCGGCCACGCGCGCTGCGGCCTGCACGGCCTCGAATAAGTTCGGATAACGCTCGATCGTATACGGGCGCTCGCCATCCACGGCGTGCAGGGCACGTTCGATCTTTTCGGCCGCTTCGCCGAAGAGGATGACATGATCCACCCGTTGACGCACCAGCCGCGCCAGGTCTTCCCAGGGCAAATTCTTATCCCGCCCACCGAGCAAAAGAACGATCGGTTCTTCAAACGAACGAATGGCGGCCATTGTACGCTCCGGCGCCGTAGCGATCGAATCGTTGTACCAGCGCACCCCGCGCCACTCGCGCACCAGCTCCAGGCGATGCGGAACACCGCGGAAAGTCTCTGCCGCCTCCAGCATCGCGTCCAGGGATAGCCCGGCCGCGTGACCGATGGCGAACGCCGCCAGCACGTTCAGCACGTTGTGATCGCCGCGCAGCAGAAGCTGATCGCGGCGCAAAAGTGGAATATCCACCCGCCGCTCGTAAAGGTATAGGATACCCTCGTGATAGTAGGTGCCTTCGCTCTCCTCTTCCAACGCATCCCAGCCGAAGGAGATCAAGCGCCCGCGCACGCGCGAGCGGAGTGCCCAAGCGTTCGGATTGTCGCGCCCTAAAACGGCCGTATCCTGGGGCGATTGGAATTCCAGGATGCGCGCTTTGGCGGCGATATAGGCTTCCATCGTCCCATGGCGATCGAGATGGTTCGGCGTGATATTGAGGATGGCGGCAACGTTTGGCGAAAGGGTCATTTGTTCGAGCTGAAAACTGGAGATTTCCAAGATCGCCAAATCGTCGGCCGTCATCTCGTCCACGTAGTTCAGCAACGGATCGCCGATGTTTCCGCCGACGAAGACGCGGCGATGTCGCTCGGAACGGCGCGCCATTTCACCGACCAAGGTGGTCGTAGTCGTTTTGCCGGCCGAGCCGGTGATGCCTACCGTACGACAGGGCACGACTTCCATGAAAATCTGCGTATCGTTGGAAAGCGGAATGCCCCGCCGCACGGCCTCCTGGACGATGGGCAAGCTGGTCGGCACACCGCCGGAAAGGCAGAGGAGATCGGCGCCTTCGAGCAATTCGATCGGATGACCGCCGAGCGCCCACTCCAACGGCAGATCGGCCAGGGACTGGCGCACCGCCTGGAGTTCTGCTTCGGTGCGGAGATCGCTCAGGCAAACGCGCGCCCCGTGACGGGTCAAATAGCGTGCGAGGGCCTGTCCCTGCCGCGCCGCGCCCAAAACTACAATCCGTTGTCCATCCCAGGATTTCATCTTCACACCATCGCCAGACCGATTCCGATCATCGCACCCAACAATCCGATCAGCCAGAAACGCTGCACCACCTGCGTTTCGCTCCAGCCCAGGAGCTCAAAGTGCAGATGGATAGGTGCCATTTTGAAGAAGCGCCGGCCGCGCGTCAACTTGAAATAGCCAACTTGAATGATCACACTGAGCGCCTCCGCCAACGGGATGATGGCGATCAACGGCAGCAGGATCCAATGTCCGGTCATCAGTGCCACCGTTCCCAGCGTGGCACCCAGCGCCAGCGAGCCGGTATCGCCCATGATGAGCTGCGCCGGATGGACATTGAACCACAGGAAGCCAAAGAGCGCGCCCACCATCGTAAAGCAGAAGCGCCCCAAGTAGAGCTGCCCCTGCATCAAGGCAATCGCGCCGAAGGAGGCAAACGCGGTGGCCGTGATCAGGCCGGCCAGGCCGTCCAGGCCATCGGTGAAGTTCACCGCGTTCGAGGTGCCCACGATAATGAACATGGCAATGGGGATATACCACCATCCCAGATCGATCTTGCCCTTCACTCCGGGCAGGAAGAGATGGGGCACATCCAGCACCTGGTAGAGGCCGTAGGCGATGAACAAGGCCAGCACCACCTGAAAGAAAAACTTGGTGCGCGCCCGCATTCCCTGTCCACGACGTGGTCCACGGATGCCTTCCCAATCATCCAGCGCGCCCAAAGCGGCGTAACTGATCATCACCAGCATCGGCAAGAGCACCGAGCGCCCGGTGATATTTTGGAAAATGCCGATCAGCGAAACAGCATTGAGCAAACCGGTCAGAAGCAGGGTCGGTAGGATGAAGAGCACGCCTCCCATCGTGGGAGTGCCCATTTTGACAAAGTGATGCGCCGGCTCCTCGACGCGGATCAACTTCCCGATGCGGAAATGCCGTAAAACCCGCAACAAGGGGGGCCCCCAGATCACGGTCAGGATGAAGGAGAGGGTCGCCAGGCTTAAGGCAATCGCAGTTTGTTTCATGTGTTTGCCTCCAGCGCCGCCACAATGCGATCCATGCGTAGGCCATGGGACCCTTTGACCAAGACTACATCGTCGGCGGTCAGATGTTTCTGCAGCCACTCGATTAACGGGGGCATTTCCTCGAACTCCAACACGGCTGAACGCTTCATTCCGGCCCGGCGCGCTGCGGCGGCAATCATGTGAGCGCGCGGACCTAAGGTCAAAAGGCGATCGACAACTTGTGCGGCGCGCAGTCCGACCATCTCATGACCCTGACGCTCGTAAGGTCCCAATTCCAACATATCACCGAGGACGGCGATCCGCCGGCCTTCCAGTTCATTCAGCAGGTTGAGCGCGGCCAGGACGGATTCGGGCGAAGCATTGTAAGTGTCATCGATGATCAGCGCGCCGCTCGCCGCGCGCGTCACGGTCAAACGCAGTTGCGTGTGCCCCAAACGCAGACCATCGAGGATCTCCTGCCAGGTCAACCCTTCGATGATCCCAACCGCGGCCGCCCGTAGGGCCGTGTGCACCGAATGTTGCCCGATCAGCGGCACACGCACGTGAAGGACTTCGCGCCCGTAATGCATGCGGAAACGGATGCCTTCCAATCCTAGCCCTTCGATCTCATCGGCCCAAAGGTGCGCTTCCGGGGAAAGCCCATAGAAGAAGATCCGGGCACGCGTTTTTTCCTCCATCTTCCGCACCCAGGGATCATCGAAATTCAAAACCGCCACTCCCTCCGGCGCCGGCGGCAAAGCCTGCACCAGTTCGGATTTGCCGCGGAAGATCGCCTCCTGCGAGCCGGCACGTTCGGCATGGACGGTGCCGATATTCGTGACCACACCCACCTGCGGCAAGGCAATGTCACATAGGAAAGCGATCTCGCCCGGCACGTAGAAGCCCATCTCCAGGACCGCGTGATCGTATCCGGGACCGAGCTGCAAGATGGTGAGCGGCAAACCGATCTCGTTGTTCAAGTTGCCGGGATTCTTCAGGGTGCGATAACGCTGGCCGAGCACTTCGGCGATCAGTTCCTTCGTTGTCGATTTGCCCACGCTTCCGGTAATGCCGATGACGCGCAATTGCAACTTTCGTCGCCAGAAGCGCGCAATTTGCTGCAGGGCAACGAGCGTATTTTCCACCCGCAGACAAATCGGTAACGGTAGCGTCGCGACCTTATCCAGGGGGGAAAGAGAACCCGGTCGCAGATCGAGGGTGGTAAACGGTTGCGCCAATTCGCGTTGGATCAATGCAAAAGAGGCCCCGCGTTGAAACGCTTCGGCGACGAAATCATGGCCATCCCGCCGTTCACCGGGCAGGGCAACGAACAAGCTGCCGGGAATGACCTGGCGGGAATCGATCGCCGCCTCGGTGATCACCTGGGGGGCATGAGGGCGAAGATCGGTCAGAGATTCAATCACATCGGCAAGCGTCAACATCTCACGGCTCCCTGGCCGTTCGCACGGCATCCGGAGGAATTTTCAGCGCTAAAATGACACGCTCGGCGGCCTGGGCAAAAAGAGGCGCCGCCGTTTCACTGGCCCAGATCGAAGTGGAAGGCTCTTGCAACCAGATATAAATCATAAATTGTGGATCGTCCAACGGTCCCCAGCCGATGAAGGAGACATTCGTCCGTTCCGAAGAATACCCGAACGGGGTCGGAATCTGGGCCGTGCCGGTTTTGCCGGCCAGGCGATAACCGGGCACCAGCGCCGCCGAATCCTCCCCCTCCAGCGAAACGGCCAACATCCAGCTCAGGGTACGCGCCGTCTGCGAGGAAATCGGACGACCGGCAAATTGCGGCGGCAAATTATAACGCCGTCCCTCGCGCTCCATCGCCGCCACCAGACGCGGGACCACCATTTGCCCGTCATTGGCCAATGCAGAAGCCGCCATGAGCACCTGAATGGGTGTGACGGCAATGCCCTGACCAAAAGCATTGGTCGCCAGATCCACCGGATACCAATCCCCATCGCCGGGGCGCTTCAGCCGACCGGCGGCTTCTCCGGCCAAATCGATCCCGGTCGGGCGGCCAAAGCCGAAGCGCTCCATGAACTCATAGAAGCGCGGCGCGCCCATCTGGGTGGAAATCCAGGCCAGGCAGACGTTCAACGAATGCTGGAGACACCCTACCATGTTCTGCTGTCCCCAGGCAGCACCGTTCCAGTTATAGATATAGCGGCCTCCAACCAGCAAGCTGCCGGTATCGAAATACGTCGTTTGTGGCGTGACCAGCCCGATCTCTAACGCGGCAGCCATCGGGAAAAGCTTGATCACCGATCCCGGCTCATAAGCATAGCTAATGGCCGGGTTGAAATCCGCCGCCTTGGGATAGATAGCAGGATAGTTCCAGAATTGATTCAGGTCCATGCGTGGCGTGCTGGCCATGGCCAGAATATCGCCCTGACGCGGCTGCATGACCACGATCACAGCCCGTTCGGCACCATACTCCTTGAGCGCCTGATCGGCCAACTCCTCCATCTGCGCTTGCAAGGTGCGGTCGAGGCTCAGGATGAGATCGGTGCCCCGCGCCACATGTGGCGATTCCACCGCCTGGAGCGGATTGGTCGGAATTTTCACTGCCACCGGCCGCCCGGCCAGCAGATCGTTATACTTTTCCTCGATGCCGAAATAACCACGGTTCTCCCGATTCACAAAGCCCAAAACATTGGCGGCCAAGCTCCTTTCCGGATAGCTCCGCACCAAGTGCTCACGAAAGACCATCCCGCGCAAGCTGGGCAGAGGATTGCCACTTTGCTCTAGATTCTCCTGCATCGCCCGCAGCGCCTGCACTTGTTCTTTGGGGACAAAATCTTTTACCATCCAGTAGGTCTGATTCGGCGCCGGATGGAGCAACCGGGCATAGACTTCGCCGTAATCCAGGTTGAGCGTGCCGCTCAAGGCCGAAGCCAACGTCTGTGGATCGTTGACCGCATTGAGCACGACTCCCACTTCATAGGTGATCTCATTCCCGGCCAGCAAATGGCCGTTGCGATCGCGAATCTCCCCACGAGGCGGATAAAGATAGGCGATCTGATATTCGTTCAGGCTTGCCTGGGCGCGGAAGATTTCCGCTTCGGCACTGTTCTGAATATAGAATAGGCGCGCCAAAATGGTCAGCGCAAATAGGCCAAATCCACCAAGCACCAGCCAAAGACGGATGCCGAACTCTTGCCTCATGGTCTTCCTCCCATCCAAGAGGCAAAACGTTCTTGCAACCAATCCCACAAGGATTGAGTATATTCAGGAGGCAAGGAGGGCATTGGAAGCGGGAGGGTAGAGGAAGAGGTCACCGCCGAAGGGGAAAGATAACCTGGAACGATGAGATACTCTCGCTCTTCCGGCCTTGGTGGACGGAAACCGAGGGCACGAGCGCGCGCTTCCATCACCTCGACCCGCGTTTGAGCCGCCAGGAGAACCTGCAGATCGGCATTGCTTCGTTCCAGGATCGAAAGCTCCCCGCGCAACATCTGGATTTCACGCCCCAGCAAAGCAGCGCGCGCCGAGGCCTGCAGCGAGATCGAAGCCAGGGTGATGCCCAGCAAAACGGAGAGCGTCAGCAAGGCCAGCCACTGACGCTGCACCCGCCAGGGAGCCTGTTGAGAAGCATAAAGCCATTGGGTGACGGAATCTCTCATCGTTTCTCAGCACATCGCAAGCGCGCACTACGGGCACGCGGATTTCGAGCGATCTCTTCCGGACCGGGCAGCAAAGGTTTTGGGGTCAGCACCTGCAACGTAGCCCGGTGTCCACAGGTACAAAGCGGCTGCCGCGGCGGACAAAGGCAATCGCGGCTTTCGCGGCGGAAAAACTCTTTGACGATGCGATCCTCCAGCGAATGAAAGGCGATCACCGCCAGACGACCGCCGGGCGCCAGTGCCTGCACGGCCTGCGGCAGCACCTGCTCCAATGCCTCCAGCTCACGGTTGACGGCGATGCGCAGCGCCTGGAAAACGCGCGTCGCCGGATGGATCGGCCCTCGCCGTGGGATCAGGCGCTCGACCAGGCGAGCCAGCTCAGCGGTAGTGTGGAGCGGACGGGCGCGCACGATCGCATGGGCAATGCGCCTGGCGGCCGGTTCTTCGCCGTAGCGGTAGAAAAGATCGGCCAGCTCGTTTTCGCCGAGTGTGTTGACCAGGTGAGCCGCCGTGATCGGCGTGGAGGGATCGAAGCGCATATCCAGCGGCGCTTCGTGCTGGAAGGAGAAACCGCGCTCCGGCGTATCGAGCTGCATGGAAGACAGGCCCAGATCGAGCAAAATGCCATCCACCTGATCCCAGCCTTCCCGTTCCAGCACCTGCGAAAGAGAAGCAAACGAAGCATGGACCAGGTGCACCCGCTCGCCGAAAGGAGCAAGGTAGCCCGCCGCCAGCGCCAGCGCCTGCGGATCGCGATCGAGCCCGAGCAACTGCCCATCAGGCGAAGAAGCTTCCAGGATGCCCCAGGCATGGCCACCGGCACCGACCGTCCCATCCACGTAGCGGCCACCGCTTTTCGGAGCAAGGAGCTGTAATACTTCCTGGTAAAGTACAGGGATATGCGGACGAGAAGAGAAAGCCGCAGTTTGTGTCACGGCTAAAGTGTCTCGGAACGCGAAGAAAGATCGAGCGTCGCAAAGCGCTGCTGATTGGCCTCCGTATCCTGAAGCAAGCGCATTTGCTCTTCCCAATCTTGCGGGGCCCAAATTTCAAAATACTCCCCCTGCCCCACCAAAATGGCCTCTCCGTCCAAATTCAGGAACTGACGTAGGGGCTGAGGCAGGAGAATGCGCCCGATTTTGTCTACCTCAACCGGGTAGGCATTGGCCAGGATCAAACGGCGCAGGAGACGCGCGGTCGGATCGGCCAGGCTCATGGCACTGATGCGCTCATAGACCTGATGAAAATAGGCCTCGGTCATCAGCATCAGACAGCGGTCAAAGCCCTGAGTGATATAGGCGCCCTCTCCCACCATTTGGCGGAAGCGCGCCGGGATCATCAGGCGACCCTTGTCATCAATCGTGTGCTTGTACTGTCCTAAGAACATATGTTCTACTCTGGCCTTTAATGGCGGAACGCCGGAAGCCCGGCGTCCTTACCACTTTTTGCCACAATTTACCACATTATACGCCTTTAGAAGCTAAATTGCAAGGGGTTGTGGATTACAAAACGATAATTCATCCCCCAAGTGCAGAAAAAAAGCCCGGCTCTGGGCGCGAATGGGCCTCTCGTAGCGGAAAATATCCGACCCTATCTTCGTTTTTGGCTGAACGGATCAAATTGCGCAGGCAGTTTGCAGATCAGGCCACCACTTGCCCATCTATCTCCATATGCCAATTCCCGGCCTCGTCGTACCAGGAGCGCGCCGAAAAGGGTGGTGCGCCGCGGGACATGGTGTGAATGCGCGCCAGCAGCCAGGGAACATCCTGCACCAGCGGGAGGTCGGAGAGCCGCGCATAGGGAATCCACTCGGCCAGGCCTTCGGCAGAAGGCTTCGGGCGATCCTCGCCGATCACTTCCCCGGTGAAGACATACAGGCAGATGCCCACCTGCGGCGAAGCATCTACGATGACGATGCCACACAGCCAGAGGTCCGCTTCCAGCCCCGCTTCTTCGCGCAGTTCCCGTCGTGCTGCGCTGAGCACGTCCTCGCCCCGTTCCACGTGTCCCCCCAGTCCGTTGTAGCGATTGGCCCATAAGCGCTTGTGGGGCGCGCCTTTGAGCAGAAGATACTCATCCCCCCGGCGCAAAAAGATCGCCGTGCGGGGGATGAGCATATAGCGGTCAAACGTAACGCCTTGATCCGAAACCGGCATGTCAATCGGCGAGATCGCTCACATCCTCGGCCGCCGCCTCTTCACCGACGTAGTCGCTCAAGCGCGGCGTGACCAGCATCGGGCAGGCGAAGCGCTCGATGATCGGACGGGTATCCGCCAGCCCCAAAGCAGCAAACAACCGACGGAATTGCGCTTCCCAGGCCACGCCCAGACGTTCTTTGACTTCTTCCGGCAAGGCGTAAATCTGGGCTTTGAAGGGGCCTAGGGCGTTCTTACGCGTCTTGTAGTAGAACTGCGCATCGCTCATCCCGGCCTTGCGTTCGCTTAGGGCGTTCACGTCCAGCCAGGCATACATTTCGCGGCGCAGGGTTTCGGGAATGTGATCGTAAAAGATGTTCATGAAATTCGTCGCCAGGTGGACCTCGCAGGCCTCGTATTCCACGAACTTGCCGAACGCTTCTTCGGGCAAGGTCGAAGCGCCATGCTGAACGGCGCCGGCCAGGCCATATTCCTGACGGGCGACGCGGCTCAGGTTGCGCAAGGTCTCGAAATCCACATCCACTTCGGCGATGCTTCCATCCGGGAGCACTACGCCACCGTGGGAAGTGCCGGTTTGAATGCTGATCTTGCTCAGGCCGGGGCGCGAAGTGTAATGCGCCAGTTCGCGACGATAGCCATCCATATACGCACGCAGTTCCGGCTCGGTGGAGTTATGCCCACCGACCTCGCCGATCTCACCGCCAATCGAAACAGTGACGCCCGGCGGCTCGATCTCGCGAATGAAGGCCGAAAAAGCGGCCGAAAGCTGATAGTTCAGGCGCTGCTGCTCATCGAGCGTCGGCTTGCTCACATCGACGAGGGTGGAGGTGTCAATATCAATGTTGAAAAAGCCGGCGCTGATCGCCTCGCGCGTCAGCTCACGCACGGCATGGAGCTCTTCTTCCGGAGAAGAAGCATAACGGCGCGCCGAGACCTGGAAGTGATCCCCCTGGATAAAGACCGGACCGCGCCAACCTTCGGCAATGGCCGCGGCCAGGATACTCGTAGCGTATTCGGCCGGGCGCTGAGCCGTATAGCCGATCTCCGAGCGGGCGATCTCGAAGATCATGGCGGCGGCGTTCATCTCCTGGGCGACACGGAAGACGGCACGGGCCGCCACAAAGGGCAAAACGCGCAGGTTGATCGCCGGCACGGTGAAGGTCGGGGCGATCTCGCCGCGGCCGCGTGCCATGTAGACCTCGTGGATCGAACAGGGGACAATGCCCAATTCCAGCGCCGCCAGGCGCACCAGATAACGTGCCCAGCCCTGACGCGGCCCACTTTCCAGAGCAGAGATCTCCACCAGACGGCCGATCGTCCGGCGCAACTTGTGCTCATCCACGACCCGCACCCCTTCGCGTTCGAGCTGCAGGGAACGATCGACGACTTTGAGCAATTCCTGAGGGTCAAACGGCATAAACAACTCCTAATGAGAAATGACATCCATCTTTCAGAACTCAGGCCAGGCGCTTGGCCAGCAAGACCTGATAGGGAGCCAGGTCAAAACTCCCTTCCAGCCCAGAAGCGCCGACTTCCGGGAAGGCGAAAATCGGTTCCCAACGCCCGTCCGGCAAGCGGAAAGGCACGAGGCGGGAAGCGAAGTTCAGCGCAACCAGCACTTCTTGCTCGCCATGGCGGCGGAAGTAGGAAAGCACCCGATCCGAAACGTGGAAGGGGAGAAAGTCACCGGCGTGCAGGGCCGGGAGCTCCCTGCGCAGGTGGATCAGGCGACGCACGAAGTGGAGCAGCGAACGCTCGTCGCGCTCCATGACGGTCACATTGCGCCGGGGGTAGTTGGAGTGCACCCGCAACCAGGGGCGGACGGTGGAAAAGCCGGCATAGGGCGCATCCGACCATTGCATGGGCGTGCGGGCGCCATCGCGACCTTTGTGGAAGGGCCAGTAGTGGTGTCCCAACGGATCGAGAATTTCGGAGCGACTCAAGGCCACATCGCGCATGCCGATCTCCTCGCCGTAGTAGATGAAGGGGGTGCCGCGCAAGGTCAGCAATAGCGCTAGCGTCACGCGCGGGCGCCCATCGTCTTCGCCGCGCCCATAGCGGGTGGCCGAACGGGGAATATCGTGATTGCTCAGCACGTAGTTCGGCCAGGCGCGTCCACCGAGGGCGGCCTCCCATTTTTGAATCTCTCGGAAGAAGGCACGTGGGTGATAGCGGGCATTGGTGAACTCAAAATTGAAGGCGGCATGGAGTAAATCCGGGCCGCAATAGCGCGCCGCTTTTTCTGCCGTGGGGAGGAACGTTTCGCCGACGGCATAGCGCTCCGGGTAGGAATCCAGAATTTGTCGGAGTTCACGCAGCAGCGGGAACATCTCCGGCCGATCAATATCATAGATATGCTTCTGCCACTCGAAGGGGCGGCGCCCAAACGGAGTGAACGGATTGGAGCGTAGCTGCTCGTCCTTGAAATAGGCATTGAAGACATCCAGGCGGAAGCCATCCACGCCGCGTTCCAGCCAAAAACGCACCACGTCCAGCATGGCCTGACGCACCTGCGGGTTGCGCCAGTTCACATCCGGCTGTTCGGGAAGGAAGAGATGCAGATAATATTGCCCGCGTTGAGGGTCAAAGGTCCAGGCGCGACCGCCGAACGTGGCCTGCCAGTTGTTCGGAATGCGATCCTGCCAGATATACCAATCGGCCTTGGGATTGGTGCGGCCGGAGCGCGATTCCTGAAACCAGGGATGTTGATCCGAAGTGTGATTGAGGACGAGATCGAGAATGACGCGAATGCCGCGGGCGTGGGCTTCCTGTACCAAGCGGTCAAAATCGGCCAAGGTGCCGTAGCGCGGATCGACGTTGTTGTAATCGGCGACGTCGTAGCCGAAATCCTTATCCGGCGAGGGATAGATCGGGGAGAGCCAAATGGCATCCACACCGAGCCAGGCCAAGTAATCGAGGCGCCCAATGATGCCGTTCAGGTCACCGATGCCATCGCCGTTGCTATCGGCAAAGGAGCGAGGGTAGATGTGATAAATAATGCCCTTCTGCCACCAGGGAACTTGCGACATGGGCCTCCTAGCCTCTCAGGATTTGGTAGCGAATGCTCTCAATTTTATCACGCCATTCGGAGGCGGCATGGGCAGGGTGCGGGGAGGTGAGCAGGGCACGGGAAAGGTTGATCAGCAGGCCAAGGCCATCGGCGCGCAGGCCGGCGCGCAAGGTGGCTTCGAGATCGCCCCCCTGGGCGCCAACGCCGGGGACGAGGAACCAGCGCCGGGGAGCGATCTGACGCAGGCGCTCCAGCACCTGGGGGAACGTAGCACCGGCGACCAATCCCAGGTTGCCGTGGCGATCCCAGGTTTCTGCCAGGCGGGCGACATGCTCATAGAGCGGGCGACCATCCTGTAGGATCAGGTCCTGGAGGTCGACGGAGCCGGGATTGCTCGTCTTGCACAGCAGGAAGAGGCCTTTTTCAGGATACGCGAAGAACGGCTCGATGGAATCATAGCCCAGGTAGGGGTTGAGGGTGATGGCATCGGCGCCGAGTTGCTCGAACGCAGCACGGGCATAGGCTTCCGCCGTGGAGGCAATATCGCCACGTTTGGCATCCAGGATGACCGGGATCGGGCCTTGACCTAGGCGCTCTGCCTGCTCGTGAACCGTTTCGATCACCTGCTGCAGGGCGCGCCAGCCGGCCTCTCCGAAGGCCTCGAAGAAGGCGCTGTTCGGCTTAAACGCTACGGCATAGGCGGCAGTCTCTTTAACGATGCGCAAGCAAAGGTCCCGCGCCGCCTGCGCTGTGGGGGCGGGCAGGAAGCTCGGGTGCGGGTCAAGGCCCACGCACAGCAGAGAGCCGGTGATCCGCACCCGTTCTTCTATAATCGAAAAAAAGGTGCCGTGCGTCATGCGCGATCAGGCTTTGCCGAGCACCATGGCCAGGAGCGCCATGCGCACGTAGAGGCCGTATTCCATCTGACGGAAGTAAGCGGCGCGGGGATCGTCATCGAAATCCATGCTGATTTCGTAGACCCGCGGCAAGGGGTGCATGACGATCATGCGCTGTTTGGCGGCTTTCATCACTTCCGGGGTGATGACATAGGCATCTTTGACGCTTTCATAGACGGCCGGGTCTTCAAAGCGCTCCTTTTGCACGCGTGTGACGTAGAGCACGTCGGTTTCGGGGAGCACGTCATCCAGGCGGGTGTGCTCGGTCTGTTCGATACCCTTCTTGCGCAGTTCTTCGATGATCTCCGGCGGCATGCGCAGGATTTCCGGAGAGACGTAGTGAATTTTGACTTTATAGAGGGAGAGCAAGCGCGCCAGGGAGTGGACGGTGCGCCCGTATTTCAGGTCACCGAGCATGGTGACGGTGAGGCCATCGATGTGACCGAGCTCTTCCTTGATGGTGAAGGCATCGAGCAGAGCCTGGGTGGGATGCTCGCCGATGCCATCGCCGGCGTTGATCACGGGCTTACGAGCGTATTTGGCCGCCAGCGCCGCCGAGCCGACTTCGGGATGACGCAGGACGATCACATCGGCATAGCAATCCAGGGTGCGCACGGTATCGGGGAGGCTTTCGCCTTTGGTGACCGAGGAGTAGCGCACTTCGTTGATCGGGATGACGCTTCCGCCGAGGCGCTCCATGGCCGAAGTGAAGGAAGACGAGGTGCGCGTGGAGGGTTCGTAGAACAGGTTGGCCAGGATTTTTCCTTTGAGCAGGTCAAAGGTACCGACGCGCTCGACCATGATGCGCATTTCGTGGGCGACGGCAAAGATATACTCCAGGTCCTCACGGGTAAATTGGCTGACGGAGAGGATATCTTTTCCATACCAGGGCGCATTGCGCTGATCGCCGAAGGGTAGGTGGGGATTGGAAGGTAGAGTGGGCATACGGTTCTCCTCTTACGAAAGGATTTTAGAGATAACATTCGTGGGGTGGTTGATGGAGATCGGCATAGAGGGCCGGGCGAACGTTCTGCCCGAAGCCGGGCGGGACGAGGATTTGACCTTCCCGGAAGGCCTCGCGCCCGCGCAGGACGACACGCCGCACCCGGCCGCGCACTTTCCAGCCCTCAAAGGGGGTCCAGGCACAGCGGGTGAACTGCTCACGGCCGCGGATCTCCCAAACGGCCTGTTCGTCCACTTCCACCCAGGTTTCGGGTTGTTCGGGCAGGTTGAAGATGCGCCGAGGGTTGTGATGGAGCTTTTGGACGAGGTCCTCAAGCGTCAAGCGGCCTTCGTGGACGGCGGTGAGCAGCAAGGGAAGCATGGTTTCCAGGCCGGGGAAGCCGGGCGGGGGAGAAGCGGAATCTTTTTCGGCCAGGGTGTGAGGCGCGTGATCGGTGGCGAAGCAATCGATCACATCCAAGTTTTCCCACAGCGCTTGTTGATCTTGGCGCGTGGCCAGCGGAGGACGCACTTCGCCACGGCCGGGATGCTCGGCGGCAAAGGTGGGAAGGTCTTCTGCGCACAGGAAAAGGTGGTGGGGGGTGACTTCGCAGGTGACAGGCAGGCCGCGTTCTTTGGCGGCGCGGATGAGCAGGATTTCCTCGCGCCGCGAGACATGTGCCAGGTGCACCGGTCGCCGATAGAGGGCAGCGAACAGGATGGCAGCGGCCAGGGTGCGCCCTTCCGCATGGACCACCAGCGGGGCGGAGGGGGGAAAGTGGCGAAAATGGGGCTCCCACAGGGTCATCGAATCGAGGCGCAGTTCGCCATAGGTCATGTCGAGGTACATCTTGAGGCCGGCAGCATAGGGTGCCAGGCGGGCGACTTCGAGGGCGTTTTCGGGGCCGGCACCGAGGTATTGGGCATAATCGCAACGCGCTTTGAGACGCGCGGCATCGAGCACCTGGGTCAGGGTGTTTTCGTCAAAGATCGGCGGCCGGGTGTTCGGCATGGCCAGGATCAGGGTGACGCCGCCGGCCAGAGCGGCCTGGGTGGCGGTATCCCAATCTTCTTTGTGGGTGGCGCCGGGTTCGCGCACGTGGACGTGAGGGTCAATTAAGCCGGGAAGTTGGATCATAACGGTAGACGGTGGACGGTGAAAGGAATGGGCAACAGGCAAAAAAAGAGAGCCGTTGAGCGGCTCTCTCGGAAAAAGGAAAGTTTACGGGAGGTTGGATGTTTTGGAGGAACGCCAGTCTATCTGCCATCGGGCGCTGATTTTACCGCTTTGGCAGGATTTGTCAAGGGTTGAGCATGTCCTTGAACACCTGCTCCAGAGCCATGGTGTGACTACAGCGTTGGTGAGTAATAAAGAACTCACAATCGCATCGCAGCTGGCCGTTTTCAAAGTGCAATTGGTGATCGTTGTTATCGCCATGGAAAGTAAGGTCAAAGCGCTGGAATTTGAAGCGATGCGGCTCCTGGGCATAGCGCTTGGCCTTTTCGATTTTACCGATCAATCCGTAGTCCATAGGCAACTCCTTATCAGAGGATTGAGAAAACAAAAAGGCACGCGCCGGCAGGGCGTGCCTTTCAGACAGGGAGGAGTACAGAGTTCGAGGATCGCATAGGAGGTATCTCCTAAAACAAAGTATAGTGGAAAAGCAAAGAAACGTCAACAGTTTAAAGCCCGGATTCAGATATAAGTTGGCACACGGGGTTGAACGATAAAAGAGTGGAGGGTGAAGGTTGGTGGAACAGGGCTCGCAAAACGAGCCCAAGCGAGTGCAATTGCTGTAAGTCAGAGCAGATATGATAAAATCGGCGCAAAGGAGTGACCTATGGCAGAAGTCAAAGAGATCGTTGCGGAATGGAAAGGTGGGATGGCCTTCATCGGGCGGAATGCCGCCGGCGGCGAGGTGCAGATGGGCACCCTGGATGGCAAACCCGGCATCGGTCCGATGGAGCTGGCTCTCGTCGCCCTGGCCGGTTGTACCGGCATGGATATCGTCTCCATCCTGGAAAAAAAGCGCCTGAAGTTAACGGATTTCCGTCTGCGCGTGCGCGGCGTGCGCGCCGAAACCTACCCTATGGTCTATACGGAAATCGAGGTGGAATACTTGCTGTGGGGCGAGAACCTGCCGGCTAAAGACGTCGAGCAGGCCATCCGTCTCTCGGAAGAGAAGTATTGCTCGGTCGGCATCATGCTCGGTAAGACGGCTCGCATTCATTCCACCTACCGCATCTTTTCCCCTTCCGAAAATCCCACCCAATAGGAGTTGAACCATGATCAGTGAACCGATTCACGTTACCGACGCGGCCTTCGAGAAGACCGTCCTACAATCCGAATTGCCGGTGATCGTTGACTTCTGGGCCCCCTGGTGCGGCCCGTGCAAAATGATCGCCCCGACGCTGGAAAAACTGGCCAAAGAATATGCCGGCAAGCTCATTGTGGCGAAAGTCAACACCGATGAGAACCCCGAATGGGCAATGAAATACGGTGTACAGGGCATCCCCACCCTGCTCTTCATTGCCAAGGGCAAGGTGCTCCACCGCCAAGTCGGCGCCGCTCCGGAGCGTATCATCCGCAACATCGTCGAGCAGTTCCTAAACGTTGCTTCCCAAAATTAGTTTAGTTAGGAGACTATATGCGGGTAAAGAAACTTTTATTCCCAGTGTTGATCGCCGTTTTGCTGCTGGCAAGTTGTGGCCCTCAAGCCACACCTACGGTCAATCCGGTCGAGATTCAGGCCACTGCCGTTTCCATGGCGCTGACCATGGCCGCCCAGACCCTGGCCGCCATGCCGACCAACACCCCCTTGCCGACCAACACCCCTGTTCCCACCCCCACCGAAACGCCCACTCCGGCCATTCCTACCGCCGTCCTGCCCACCAACACGCCACAAACCAGCGGCGGCGACCCATGCAGCAAGATACTTAGTAACCCGCCTGGGCCGAAGACTACCGTCATCGTGCGCAACCAGACCAAGGGCTCGGTAAACCCATGGTCCCTCTACCTATATCGTTCCAATGTGGGCGAATGCGGCTTTATCTCCGTTTCGCCGCTTGGGATAGGTGATAGCCTGACCCTAAACATTCCCTTGGGTTGCTATTATGCCTATGCCTACATTACTACCAAGAAAGAAAAAACTTCGGCGGCGGGCGATTTCTGCATCACAACAGAAGGGCAATGGGAGATTTTTATCAACACCGGGGTAATCTCGGCCAAGCTTGACTGAGTTCACATGCAGAAAACGTCGCGGCTCTTGCACCTAAGTCTCTCATTGATTCTGTTGCTGATGGCCTGTTCCCCTGCCACTCCGCCAACTCCGGATGTGGCACAGGTGCAGGCGACTGCTGTTTCGATGGCCATGACCATGGCCGCCCAAACCGTGGCCGCTCAACCGACCCCCACCCCTTTGCCAACCGAGACGCCTTCTCCCACTCCACTGCCTTCGCCTACCCTTGTGCCGACCGAGCCTCCTACCCCGTTGCCCACCCCCACCAACACGACCACGGCCTGTAATAAGCCTCTCTCTTCCAACCCGGCCGGCACGATCGCCGATGTGATCTTGATCCGCAACGAAAGCGGTGGCGAGGCATTGGTCTCCCTCTGGCTGGCACCGACGCCCTTTGGCGAATGCGGCTACCGGGGCTTCAGGATCGCCAAAGGTGGCACCGTTTCCACTGCGCTGCCGCTAGGGTGCTATACGGCAACTGCCTATATCACCACCAAAGATCGCCAATATAGCCTCTCGCAAGGCGCGCTGTGCTTCAATAACACCGACAAGTGGACCTTTGTCATCCGTCCCAATCGCATTATCCTGATGCCACCCTAAAAATTGCGCAACGGTGGTATAAAAAAACAGGCGACCGATGCCGGATCGCCTGTTTTTGTTTATAGACGGTGGACGATAGACCGTAGACGTAGACGGTGAGTTGAGTCACTCTTTCAGGCGCTGAATCTCCGCTCCGAGGGCACGTAACTTCTCATCCACACGCTCATAGCCGCGGTCGATCTGCCCGATGTTGCGGATCACCGATTGACCCTGAGCCGTCAGCGCCGCTAGGAGCAAGGCCATGCCGGCGCGAATATCCGGACTTTCTAGGTTTTCACCATAAAGCGGTGTGGGGCCCTGCACCAGGCAGCGATACGGATCGCAGAGAATAATGCGTGCCCCCATGCCGACCAGTTTATCGGTGAAATACATGCGCCCGGAATACATCCAGTCATGGAAGAGGATCGAGCCCTGCATTTGCGTTGCCACGGTGATGGCAATGCTGATCAAATCGGTGGGGAAGGCCGGCCAGACGTTGGTCTTGATCTCCGGAATCGCCCCGTCTAAATCCGGCACAATGCGCTTCTCTTGCTCCGCCGGCACGAAGAGGTCCTCCCCATGGACTTCCCAGCGAATGCCCATGCGGGCAAAGACGTGTGAGATCATTTCCAGATATTGCACACCGGCGCGGCGAATCCAGATTTCCCCGCCGGTCAGCACGGCGGCACCGACGAAGCTGACCACTTCCAGATAATCGGCACCGATGGTGAATTCGGCCCCATGCAGGGAGGGGACGCCCTCGATGCGTAGGATGTTCGAGCCGATGTTTTCGATGCGCGCTCCCATGGCATTCAGCAGGTGACAGAGCTCCTGCACGTGCGGCTCCGAAGCGGCATTGCGGATCACGGTCACGCCGGGCGCCGTGACAGCGGCCATGATCGCATTTTCTGTGCCGGTGACGGAGGCTTCATCGAGCAGAATATCTGCCCCGCGTAGCCCGTTGGTCTTGAATTCAAATGTGCGCTGATAGGTGACCTCGGCTCCCAGCGCGCGCAGGGCCAGGATGTGCGTATCCACACGGCGGCGGCCGATCACATCTCCGCCGGGGGGCGGTAAGTGAATGTATCCGGCGCGCGCCAGCATCGGACCGGCGAGCAGGATCGAAGCGCGAATGCGGCGACAAAGCTCCGGGTCGAGGCTGGCCGGGCGCACCGTGCGCGCTTGCAGGCGCCAGCTGCGTTCCCCGATCGTCTCTACTTCGACGCCCAGGCTCTCCAGCAGGCGGCGCATATCGAACACATCCCGAATTTGCGGCACGTTATGGAGCACGACCGGCTCATCGGTCAGCAGGGAAGCCGCCATCAGGGGCAAAGCGGCATTCTTATTGCCGCCCGGAATCACTTCCCCACGCAAAGGAACACCACCTCGAATGACGAATTTCTCCATCGTTTCTCCCAAGATGCGGAATAGCGGACAAGGCAACAAGAGACACGAAGAACAGGCCATCCTTCGTGTCTCTTGAACCGTTTCCCCAATCCTTGATGGCTCAGGCTTTCTTCAGTCCGAAGTGCACCGTTTCACCATCGAAGGATTCCTGCCTTTGCGGCAAATCGGCGGCAGGCGCCTCGAAATATAATTCTACCGTTAAGGTCTCGTTCTGGATATAGTTGCGATAGGTCTCGAGCGCCCGGCGCAGGTTTTCGCTGGCCTGCACGTAGAGCACAATGCGATCGGTGATCTCCAGATCGGCCTGTTTACGCAGGTCTTGGACATAGCGCACGAACTCGCGTGCCAGACCTTCGGCGATCAGCTCCGGCGTCAGCTCGGTGACCAGGGCGGCAACATAGGGGCCATCCTCGGCAACGGCAAAGCCGCTCCGCGCCTGGGCACGCACTTCCACTTCCTCCGGCAGGATTTCATATACTTCTCCCTCCACTTCCACCCGCAACGGCTGCCCGGAGAGCAGAATTTGGGCGGCTTGTTCGGCATCCTGCGCCAGGATCGCTTTTTGAATGGCGGGGAAGCGATTGCCGTATTTCTGTCCGAGCTGCTTGGGCAGTGGCTTGAGCGTATGGGAAACGGCCTCGGTGCTCGCATCGAGCAAGCGCACCTGCTTGACGTTGAGCTCATCGGCGATCAGATCGGCAAAGCGCTCCACTGCGGCGCGCTCCTGAACATTCCCAACCGAAAACGCCGCTTCGCGCAAGGGTTGGCGCACGCGCCGATTGGCCTTCTGGCGCGCCGAGTGCCCCAGCGAGACCAGACGCATGATCAGCGCCATTTCACGGTTCAGGTCCTCGTGGATTCGTTCGGCCTCCCAGGTGGGCCAATTCGCCAGGTGAACCGACTCCGGCGCACTTTCATCCACCGAGCGCACCAGGTTCTGGTAGAGCTCTTCGGCCAGGAAGGGCATCGCCGGGGCGAGCAATTTGGACACCGTCACCAGAGCAGTGTACAAAGTATAGTAGGCGGATTCCTTATCTGCATCGGAGCCGGATTTCCAGAAGCGCCGCCGCGAGCGCCGCAGGTACCAGGTCGAAAGTTTCTCGACGAAATCCTGAATCGGCCGGGTGGCATCGGGGACGTTATAGTCTTCGTAGGCCTGGGTTACATCGCGCACCAGCGCGTTCAGCTCGGAAAGCAGCCAAGTGTCGAGATCGTTGGTCGGCGCGGGAGGTTGGACGGGCGGCTTCCAGCCGTCCACACGGGCATAGGTGACGAAGAAAGCGTAGACATTCCACAACGTGAGCGTGAATTCGCGCACCACGTTGCCCACCAGATCGGCAGAGAAACGGCGCTCGTTGCCGGGCGGGCTGGCAGTATAGAGATACCAGCGGAAGGCATCGGCACCGTGCATGTTGATCACATCCCACGGGTTGACGATATTGCCGCGGCTCTTGGACATCTTCTGCCCCTCGGCATCCAAGATCAACCCCAGGCAGATCACGTTCTTGAAGCATTCGCTATCGAAGAGCAGGGTGCTGATGGCGTGCAACGAATAGAACCAGCCGCGCGTCTGATCCACCGCTTCGCAAATGTAATCCGCCGGGAACTGGCGGCGGAACATCTCCTGATTCTCAAACGGATAGTGCCACTGCGCCACCGGCATGGCCCCGGAATCGAACCAAACATCGATCAGGTCCGGCACCCGGCGCATCAGGCCGCCACACTGCGGGCAGGTCCAGGTAACCTCGTCCACATACGGGCGGTGCAGGTCGAGATCGCTCAGATCGCGGCCGGCATATTGCGAAAGCTCGGCCACCGAGCCAATCGCCTGGCGATGTTCACAGGTTTCGCATTCCCAGATCGGCAGCGGCGTGCCCCAGTAGCGTTCGCGACTGAGCGCCCAGTCAATGTTATTCGCCAGCCAATTGCCAAAGCGACCTTCCTTGATGTGTTCCGGCACCCAGTGAATTCGCCGGTTGAGCTCTACCAGGCGATCCTTGAAATCGCTGGTGCGGATATACCAGGCCGGACGGGCATAGTAGAGCAAAGGCGTCTTGCAGCGCCAGCAGAAGGGATAGGTGTGGGTATACGTTTCGGCGCGGAAAAGCAGGCCGCGCGCTTCCAGATCGCGGATGATCAACGGATCGGCATCCTTAACAAATTGGCCGCGCCAGGGGGTGACTTCGTCAATAAAGGTGCCATCCGGTTTGACCGTCAACAGGATCGGCAGATCGTACTCCTGCGCCGCCTGCATATCCTCGGCGCCGAAGGCCGGCGCCATGTGCACCAAGCCCGTGCCATCCTCCACCGTGACGAACTCTTCCAGCACCACGTAATGAGCCGGCTTCTGCTGCGGTAGGAAGGTGAAAAGCGGCCGATAGCGCAGACCTTTGAGCTTCTTGCCGGGGTAACTTTCCAGAATGCGCACCTCTTCCTCGCGGAAAACCTTCTCCACCAACGGGCGCGCCAGGATGAGCTTCTCCGAGGTGCCGTCGGCGCGCTTGCACTCCACCGTCACGTATTCCACTTCGGGATGCGCCGCGACGGCCACATTGGCCGGCAGGGTCCAGGGAGTGGTCGTCCACACCAGCAGGGAGGTATCCGGCCGATCGACCAGCGGCAGACGCACGAAGACGGAAGGATCGGTGGCCTCATCATAGCCCAGGGCCACCTCGTGATCGGCCAGCGGCGTCCCACAGCGCGGGCAATAGGGCACCACCTTATAGCCCTTATAGAGCAGACCGCGATCCCAGAACGTCTTCAGAATCCACCATACGGATTCGATGTAGTCGTTGGTATAGGTGATATAAGCGTTCTCCAGATCAACCCAGAAGGCGATGCGCTCGGTGAGCCGCTCCCAATCCTTGATGTAAGTAAAAACCGACTCTTTGCACAGAGCATTAAAACGGGCAATGCCGTATTCTTCGATCTGCCGCTTGCTGGTGAAACCGAGCTGCTTTTCCACTTCCAGTTCCACCGGCAGACCGTGGGTATCCCAACCGCCGCGGCGGATGACATGATAACCGCGCATCACCTTATAACGCGGGAACATATCCTTGAAGGCGCGCGCCAAGACATGGTGCACGCCGGGGCGTCCGTTCGCCGTTGGCGGCCCTTCGTAGAAAACGAATTCCGGTTGTCCCTGGCGCGTTTCCAGCGTCTTTTCAAAAATCCTATGCTCGCGCCAGAAGCGCAGGATGTTTTCTTCCAGGGCGACGAAATTCGGTTTTGACGAAACTGCTTTGAACATACACACCTCCGAAAGAGAATGCCTGAGATAAACAAAAACTCTCGTCTCCCAATCAGAGACGAGAGCCGATGGCTCGCGCGGTACCACTCTGCTTCCTGCTCCGGGCAGGCGCTCAACCGGGTACGGCCCTGGTGGGCTTATACCCGCATCCGCCTAACGGGGGATGCTCCGGCGCTCCTACTCTCCGAAACGGATTTCAGATTGCGGCTCCGGGAGGATTTTCCGCCTGTGCTTCGCCCCGGCTCGCACCGTTCCCGAGGTCGCTGATTGCCGCATCCAGGCGTACTCGTTCCCATCATCGCCTTTCGTGTGCCCTATTTTAGCACAAAATTGTCCTGCCAATGGCTGCTTCTGTCCAGGCCCGTTTTGCCATCTCGCTCAGCACTTTTCTGGCATTTTCAGGAACAGAGATGAGTTGTAGGAAAAATTAATTTCTGGAATATACTTCCATGCCGTTTGGTAAATCCTGCACCCAGATATCTTTAGGCTTGCGGAGTATCCAGAATGCTACATACAAATCGCCCACTGAACCAAGGAAATTCGCTAACCCTGCCAAAAACAGAGGATCCATCCAATGTTTCGGTACCAGTGCCAACGCGGCCAACACGCTCAATGAAATGAGCACGAATGGAGCCAGGCAGATGATCAGATATTGGGTGCGTGGAAAGTACCAACCGGGTAAAGTCGCATAAGCATATAATGCCGTCAGACCAAATTGTGGGCAAGCGCGGGAAAAATACCAGAAGAATGCACCATGTACCAACTCGTGAATGACCACCGTGCACAAGACGATGATCAACGCTGCGATCGGATGCACAAATTTAATCGAGAGTTCTTTTTCGCCCCTTAGGATCAGGGTCGAGAAGGAGAAAAAGAGAATGCCGGGAATGAGGAGCAGGAAACCAAACACAAGCAGACGCACTGTCAAGGCTTTTCCGAATACCAAGCTATCGCTGAGATGAAAACCACTGGGGACGGTTTGGGTAGCTCGCATCGTAAGCACTCCGGCTTGTAATTTGCAAGGTGAGAAAAGTATATCATAGCGCGGCTGCGCTCGCTCATGTAAAATGCTACTGTTTCACATTCGATATTCCGCAACACCTCTGTCCTCTGAATTGACACGACGCTGCTTCAGCGCCAAAACTCGAAGGCCAGAGACTTAACGGGCAAGCGGCGCTGAGCACGCGCTCTCAGCAGGATGCGCCGGCCCTCTTCACTGCGGGCGTAAAGAACATGGCAAGAAGGTGTTTCAGGCTAAAGCTTTCGCTCAGGGTGTGATACCTTGCGCAAAACCGAACCCGCCATCCCCCTACCTTCACGATATAATTGCGCCTTAGACACCCCACCCTGAGAGGAGCCTCATGGAGCAGACCTGGGATTTCGTCATCATCGGCTCGGGCTTTGGCGGTAGCGTAGCGGCCATGCGCCTGAGCGAAAAGGGCTATTCCGTCCTGGTGCTGGAGAAGGGGAAGCGCTTTCACGATACGGATTTCGCCCGCACGAACCTGCAATTTTGGAAATATCTCTGGGCACCGGCCTTGCGCGCCTTTGGCATCCTGCAGATCAGCCTGTTCAGGGGAGCGATGGTGCTCCACGGCGTAGGCGTAGGCGGCGGTAGCTTGGGCTATGCCTGTGTGCTCGAGGTCCCCTCCGAGGCGACCTTCGCTACCCCAGCCTGGCAGCAGCCCTTACCCTGGGGCGAAGTGCTCCGCCCCTATTACGAGATCGCCCGTCGCATGTTGGGAGTGGCGCGCACGCCTCGCCTGTGGCACGCCGATCGGCTGCTTCAGCAGATCGCCGAGGAGCGCGGCCAGGGTGCCACCTTCCGCCCCACCGATGTGGGCATTTACTTCGGCCCGCCCGGCCAAAGCGTTCCCGATCCCTTCTTTGACGGCCAAGGGCCGGCGCGCAGCGGATGCATTTTCTGCGGCGGATGCATGGTCGGATGCCGGCACAATGCCAAGAACACCCTTCCCAAGAATTACCTGTACTTTGCCGAGAAAAACGGTGCCAAAATCCTGGCAGAAACCGAGGTTGTTGACGTGCGTCCGCTGGCGCAAGACCAAGAAGGAGCACGTTACGAGGTGATCTTCCGCCGCTCCACGGCCTGGCTTCCTTTCGGCAAACGCGGCCGGGTGCGGGCGCGCAACGTCATCTTTGCAGCCGGGGTGCTCGGCACGTTGCGCCTGCTGCTCACGCTGCGCGATGTGCGCAAATCGCTGCCGAATCTCTCGCCGCGGCTGGGCGAAAACGTGCGCACCAACAGCGAAGCGCTGCTCGGCGTCACGGCGCGCGATGACCGCGTCAACTATGCCGAGGGGATTGCCATCTCCTCGATCTTCAACGCCGACGAAGTCACGCGCATCGAGCCGGTGCGCTACCCCGAAGGTTCTGACCTGATGCGCATTCTCGGTGCTCCGCTCATTTCGCAGAATTACTCCATTCCTATGCGCCTTCTGTTCTCGATCTGGTCTTTCCTCCGGCATCCGATCGACACCCTGCGCAGCTACATTCTACCCGGTTGGGCGCGGCGCTCCACCATCCTGCTCGTCATGCAACACGTGGATAACCGCATGCACCTGCGCTTGGGACGGAGCCTCTTCACGCTCTGGCGGCGCGGTCTGGTCGCCGAACCGGATCGGGAACGACCGGTGCCGGCACGGGTGGAAATCGGACACGAGATCGCCCGCGACCTGGCACAGCGCGTCGGTGGCTTCGCTTCCGGCTCGCTGGGCGAAAACCTGCTCAACCTGCCCACCACGGCCCACATTCTCGGCGGTTGCCCGATCGGGCGCAATGCCGAAGAAGGGGTGGTCGATGAGCAGTTTCGCGTTCACAACTATCCCGGCCTCTACGTGGTAGACGGCTCGATCATGCCGGCCAACCCCGGCGTCAACCCATCGCTCACCATCACCGCTCTGGCCGAATACGCCATGAGCAAAATTCCCCCGAAAAGCCATGTTCACCTTCGAGAATAAAATCGCTCTAATAACCGGCTCTGGTCGCGGCATCGGCCGCGAGATCGCCTTACACTTTGCCCGCCTGGGCGCCGATGTGGTGATCAACTTCTTCCGCAACCGCGCCCCGGCCGAGGCCACCGCCGAAGAAATCCGCCGCCTGGGGAGACGGGCACTCTTGGTCAAGGCCGATGTCGGCGATCTGGACGATCTGAATCGCCTCTTCGATGCCGTGGAGGCCGAGTTCGGCGCGCTGGATATCTTCATCCACAACGCCGCTTCCGGCTATAACCGTCCGGCGCTGGAACAAAAGCCCAAAGGTTGGGATTGGACGATGAACATTAACGCGCGTTCCTTGCTCTTCGGCGCCCAGCGCGCCGTCGGACTCATGGAACGCCGTGGCCGCGGCTACATCGTGAGCATTTCCAGCCCCGGAGCGCAGCGCGTGCTCCCCGATTACGTCGTGGTCGGCGCCAGCAAGGCCGCGCTGGAAGCGCTGACGCGCTATCTGGCGGTAGAGCTGGCCCCCAAGAACATCATCGTCAACGCCGTTGCTCCCGGCGTCGTGGAGACCGAAGCGCTGCAGCACTTCGCCAGCATGGGAAACAAGGAGCGCATCCTGGAAGAATTCCTGCGCCACGTGCCGGCCGGTCGGCTGGTGACACCGCAGGACGTAGCCGGCGTGGTCGCCTTCCTCTGCACTCCGGCGGCGGAGATGATCCGCGGTCAGGTGATCGCCGTGGATGGCGGCTACATGTTGCCGGTCACGAAGTTGTTTTGAGCACGGCCCGCGCCGGCGCGCCATCCGAGCCGATCAGCTTGAGCGGTAGGCAGCAGAGTTCGTAGAAACCGCGCGGCACCTCACACAGGTTAACGCCTTCCAGGATCACGACGCCAGCCTCCAGCAAAATGCGATGGGTGGGACGGGAATTGCCAAAAGGCGCCACCGAAAGGTAATCCACACCCACCAAGCGCACCCCTTTTTCCACCAGCCATTCGGCGCCGTCTTCGCTGATGGCGACGAAATCGCGCACGAATTCGCTCTCGCCGCGCGCCCAGAGCTTCGAGTTACGCGTGCCGAAGAGCACGCGCTGCGTGCCGGAAGGCCAGGGGGTGCGTTCGAGCACTTCGGCAGTGATCATTTCGATGTCATCCGGATACTGCACCACATAGCACAGGCCGATCAGCGCCTCCAGCGGCAACTGCTCGACCGTCTGTCCGTTATCCAAAAAATGGTGCGGCGCGTCCACATGGGTACCGATGTGCACGCCGGCGCTCAGGTGGGAAACATTGGCATTCGCGCCTTGGGCAATCGCCGCTACTTGCTTCAACTCGATCGGCGGATCGCCCGGCCAAACCGGTAAGGAGGGGGAAATGGGGAGGGAAATATCGTAGAAGGGCATAGGAACTCCTGATTAGTCTAATAGTTTCGTAGTCGGATAGTCATGTAGTCTAGTGGTCGGGTAGTCGGGTGGTCGGGTAGTCGGGTGGCGGGTGGTCGGGTGGTCGGATGGTCGGGTGGTCGGGTGGTTTAAGGGAGGGGATTCCAGCCGCTGACTTGAAAGTATTGAGCAAGAAAGGTGCGGCGCTCCTCTTCTGTCATCGGGCGCGGGCGGGAAAGGTCTTCGAGCACGGCGGTCAACAGCTCGGTGCTGATGTGACGTCCCTCATAGAAAACGTGCCGATCCAGGAATTCATTGCGCACGCCTTCGGGCAGGTCACTGGTGCGCTCATCCTGATCGAAGAACAGGTTGCCCAGGCCGTAGTGCAGGAAGGCACCGTTGTAGAATTCCATCTGCTGTGGGAAGTGCGCCTGGCTGCCACTGACGATCACGGCCCCGGCATCGGCAACGGTGCGGAAATCTTTGGTCATGCCGTAACATGGGATCGGCGCGTAACACTCTTGGTGTTGAAACGTCATGATCACCAGGAAGCCTTGTGCCCGCAGTCGGCGAATTCTCTCCGTCAGATCATCCCATAAACAAGGGGCGGCGCCCGGCGTGCTCTCCGTGGCTTTGGCATAGCCTTCTTTGACGTTACAACCGATAAACGCCAGACGGTTGCCGTGATGCTCGATCAGCAGGGGTTGTTGCGCCTCGGCCAGGTCCTTTCCGCCCCCGTAGTATACCAGACCCTTCTGGCGATAGAGCGCCAGCGTCTCCTCCATCGCTACCCGGCCATAGTTATCGAAGTGATCGCCGCTGAGTTCGATCACATCCACGCCGAGGTGCAAGAAAAGGTCTATGTAACGCGGATCGCTGCAAAAGATGAGCGAAAGCTGATTCGGATCCGGGAAAGGACACTTGCTGAAAAACGGCACTTCGTTGTTGATATGGGCAATATCCGCCTGGCGCAGCCAATCGCCGATCGCCTCGCCGGGATAGAGCACCCCTTTCTGCTCCATGCGATAGGCCGTTGCCCGCACCAATGCCGTGACGCCGGTCAGAACGACGGTGGTGAGCTTCTCGGCTTGGCGGTTGGTCGGCGGCAAGTCGATCGCGGTGGCATCTCGCCCCTGCAAGGCAAAACCGATCTGGAGCGGGTAGCGTTCGAGATCGAAATCCTTGTGGATGGGAGAAACGCCATCCACTGCCAGGACTTTCCAGCGCGGTTCCAAGTCTTCAAAGGGTAGGATGGCGAACGCGCCCTCGGCCCAGGCACGATCCAGGAGCGCTTCAGCCGGGACCTCGAGCACGGCCTCCGCCCCCGGCTCGCCCCAACGGGAAGCAAAGGCCAGGCGCGTGCTCGGTGCCATGAGCAAGGGCCGGCCGTTGAAGCGTTCTTCCCCGCGCCAGGCGCGCTGAAGCGCTTCAAAAGTCACGCCGTCGCGCAACGTCGGGAAGGGGGCAGCTAAGGCGTAGACCCAGCGCACGGTCGGGCGCGTGGGCTCAAGGTCCAAAACGAGCGAGGCAGCGGCACGCTCGGCCGGGGGCAGCTGCAACGCTTCTAAACGTTGACGCAGCATCGGCGGCGCGGCGGCTGTGATCCAGATTCCCACCGGTTCCGTGGGTGTGACGGTAGGCAAGGGATTCGACGGAAGGGGGGAAGGAAGCCCCTGCGGTGCGGCCGCCGTCGTCAGAGGTTGAAAAGGAGTCGGGGAAGGAAGCGGCGGCGCCACTTGCCGCGTGCAGGCGATCAGCAGGAGCAAAACAAGGCTCAGGAAGCGACGTGCCATTCTGCCAGCGAGAACTCTTTGACAGCCTCCCAGTCCAGCGTCACGCCCAGACCGGGAGCTTCGGGTACGGTGATCGTGCTATCCGAATTGAGGGTAAAGCGCTCGTGGGTAATATCGCGAGCGTAGTAACGATCCGAAGCGGAAATATCGCCGGGTAGGCGGAAATTGGGCAACGAGGCCAACGCCAGGTTAGAAGCGCGCCCGACGCCCGTTTCCAGCATTCCGCCGCACCAGACCGGCACCCCTAACGATTGACAGAGATCGTGCACGGCTACGGCCTCCAGCAGGCCACCCAGGCGCGCCGCTTTGATGTTGATCACGCGACAGGCCCCCACCTCCAGCGCAAAACGGGCATGGCGCGCCGAAAGGATACTCTCATCCAGGCAGATCGGCGTGCGGAACTGCTGTTGGAGCTTATGATGTTCCCAAATATCGTCCTCGTAGAGCGGTTGTTCGATCAGCAAGAGATCGAGATCATCGAGTGGACGCAGCGCCTGGGCGCTTTCCAGCGTGTAGGCCGAATTGGCATCCACCTGCAGACGGAGATGCGGAAAATGGCGACGCACGAGCGTGGTCTCTTCCACGTCTCGTCCGGGCTTGATCTTGATCTTGATGCGACCGTAGCCCTGGCGCAGGTAATCCTCCACCACCCGCAACAGGGCCTGTGGCGATTCCTGAATGCCGATCGAGACGCCGACTTCTACGGTCTGCCGCACCCCGCCCAGTAACGAGCGCAGGGAGCGCCCTTGCCGCTTGCCGAGCAGGTCCCAGATCGCCATTTCCACCCCGGCTTTGGCCAATGGATGGCCGCGAATGCCCTGCACACGGCGCTGGAAATCGGCCGCATCCTGCACATCCTGCCCCACGATGAGCGGAGCGATGAACTCTCGCAGGATGTGCCAGGCCGTGCCGCTGGTTTCGTAGGAGTAGCCGGGGTCGCGATCGGCCACGCATTCGCCGTAGCCTTCCAGCCCCTCCGAGCGCAGAATCACCAATAGGCAGTCGCGGTGCGTGATGCGCCCGAAGGAGGTCTCAAAAGGCGAGACCAGAGGCATGCGCAGATGATAGAGGGAAAGGGATTCGATTCTCATGATTGAAAAAGAGGCCCGCCGGGTGACGGGCCTCTTCCCACTCGTCAGGAGACTTTGACTTCTGGAGCCGGCGCCTTCGAGCGCAGGATCGCCCAGGTGAGCAAGGCCAACGAGATCAGCACCGTCAGCCACACGCCCCAACCGCCGTCCGTGTATTGCACGACGATCGGAGCAATGATCACCGAGACTAGGTTGACCACCTTGATCATCGGGTTGAGCGCCGGACCGGCCGTATCCTTGAACGGATCGCCGACCGTATCGCCGACCACGCTCGCCTTATGACGCTCCGAACCTTTGCCGGAATTCTGCTCCGGATTCTTCGGTTCATCTTCGATGAGCTTCTTGGCGTTATCCCAAGCACCGCCAGCATTGTTCATGAACACCGCCAGCAACTGACCGGAGAGGATGATCCCCGCCAGGAAGCCGCCCAGCGCTTCGACCTTGAGCAGCAAACCGACCAGGATCGGGGTCACGACGCCGAGCATGGCCAGCGAAACCAGCTCTTTCTGGGCCGCAGCCGTGGAGATCGAGACCGCCTGGCGATAGTCCGGTTTCACTTTGCCTTCCAGCACGCCCAATTTGAACTGGCGGCGCACTTCCAGAACGATCAAGGATGCCGCACGGCTCACCGCCTGAATGGCGAAGGAGGAGAAGAGCCAGGGCAGCGCACCGCCGATCAGCATACCGACGAAGACTTGCGGAATGTCCACGCGGATGCCGATGCTCTGAATCTGCTGTTCCACCGGAATCCCCAGCACCGTCTGAGCACGGCTGACATCCACCAGGAAGGAACCGAAGAGCGAAACGGCAGCGATCACCGCCGAACCGATGGCGATCCCTTTGGTGATGGCCTTGGTGGTGTTGCCCACCGCGTCCATATCCGCCATGATCTGGCGCGCCTTCTTCGTTTCCTCATCTTCCAGACCGGACCAGGCCATCTCGCCGATGCCGTTAGCGTTATCGGCAATCGGGCCGAAGGAGTCCATCGCCACGTTGTTGCCGGTCAGGGTGAGCATGCCGATGCCGGTCATGGCCACGCCATAGAGCACAAAGGTCGCCCGTTGGGCCGGCTCCAGACCGGGAATGGTGCCGAAGACCAGGATCGAGGCGACGATGGTCAGCGCGATGACGATGATCGCCCACACCGAGGACTCATAGCCAACCGCCACACCCTGCAGAATCAGGGTCGCCGGGCCGGTATCGGCCGACTTCTTGATTTCTTTCACCGGGGCATTATGCGTACCGGTGAAGTAATCGGTCAGGCGGTCGATCAGGATCGCCAGCACCACGCCCACGGCCACGGCCATCGGCGCGCGCCACCAGCCACCCCACTTCGCCATTTCGGGATTGTTCATGTACAGGAAACCCATACCGAAGAAGAGCACGCTGGAAAGCACGGCGGCCGTCAGGAAACCGCGGAAGATGGCGTTCAGGGCATGGCTGCTATCCATGCTACCGCCGCGCACGATGTAGGTGCTGATGATCGAGGAAAGCACGCCGATGCCGCGCACCATCAACGGGAAGATGATCCACTCCAACCGCCCGGTGATGTGCCACAGCGCCAGGCCGAGGATCAGGCCGGAGACGATGGTCACCTCGTAAGATTCAAAGATGTCTGCGGCCATACCGGCGCAATCGCCGACGTTGTCACCCACCAGATCGGCCACCACGGCCGGGTTGCGCGGGTCATCTTCGGGAATGCCGGCCTCCACCTTACCGACCAGGTCGGCGCCCACATCCGCGGCTTTGGTGTAAATACCACCACCCACGCGCATGAAGAGCGCCAGCAAGGTGCCACCGAAACCGAAGCCGAGCAGCGCATCCGGCGCGGCAATGCCCAAGATGATGAAGATGAGCGTACCGCCCAGCAGGCCGAGGCCATCGGTCAACATGCCGGTGATCGTGCCGGCGCGGTAGGCAATGCGCAGCGCCTCATCGAACGAGCGGCGCGCTGCCCAGGCTACGCGCACATTGCCCTCAACGGCCATGCGCATGCCGATCTGACCGACCGCCAAGGAGAACGAAGCACCCATCACGAAGGCCAGCGCCCGTGCCAGGCCGATCAGGAAGCGAATTTCGGCCTCCGAGCGCCCGGCAAAGCGCTCCATCGCTTCTGGGGAGGGCGGCACAATGTACACCGAGAAGAAAAGCGCCACCGTCAGCACGCCGATAAACGGCAGGATGGACTTAAGCTGCCGCTGCAAATAGGCGTTGGCGCCTTCCTTGATTGCGCCCCACACCTCCTGCATCTGCGGCGTACCCTTCTCCTCGCGCAGAATCTGGGAGCGCAAAAAGACCGCGTAGGCCAGGCCGAGAATGGCAATGCCAAACACCGCCCAGATCGCGGCCGCTTCAAAGGAAGTCAAACCGTGCATTGCATACATGAGCGAGTATCCTCCCAAAAAAGAAGATAATCTGCCCTAAGACCGGCTACAAACTTAAGCCCCAACTCCATATGCGCCCGGCCTCACAAGCAGAACGCTCTGATTTTACAGGTGAGATACGCATTGTGTCAAGCAAGACCATCTGCCTTCCGCCCCAACCCACCCCTCGGTTCGTGCTATAATACACGATGTCGCTGCCCCTGTAGCTCAAAAGGATAGAGCAGAGCACTCCTAAGGCTTTGGTTGGGGGTTCGAGTCCCTCCAGGGGCATTCTTCTATTTCAACCCTCTTCCTGCTTTCCTCCTCTCATGCTCTCACCATCTCCCGCTCTCATGCTCTCCCCCTCTCCCGCTCTCATGTTCTCACCATCTCCCGCTCTCATGTTCTCACCATCTCCCGCTCTCATGTTCTCACCCTCTTCCCTTCTCCCCCTCTTCTGCTCCGCCGACCGTAGACCATTGACCGTAGACCGCAAAGCGACGCCCATCACCCCGCCACCATTCACCCCCACCCCCGCCCATCTAACTACGCGACTATCCGACCACCCGACCATCCGACCAATCGACCACTCGACTAATCAACCCTCCCGCTCTCATCTTCTCACCTTCTCATCTCTCACCCTCTAAACTACCATGCCCCTCGATCCCTCCCTCATCCGCTCCCATTTCCCCTCCCTGCAACGTCCGTTGATCTTCTTCGATAACCCAGGGGGCACGCAGATCGCCGACGCCGCATTGGAGCGCATGCAGCAGTACCTCCTCCAGTGCAACGCCAATCACGGCGGCGCCTTTTCCACCAGCATCGAATCGGATGCCATCCTCGAAGAGGCCCACCGCGCCATGGCCGATTTCTACAACGCCGCCTCCCCCCAGGAGATCGTCTTCGGCGCCAACATGACCACCCTCACCTTCCACATCAGCCGTTCCATCGCCCGCACCTGGAAGCCCGGAGAGGCCATCGTTGTCACCCGTCTGGATCACGATGCCAATGTCACCCCCTGGGTGCTGGCCGCCGAAGACCGTGGTTGCCGCGTCCTGTGGGTCGATTTCCATCCCGAAGACGGCACCCTCGACCTGGAATCCTACCGTGCCGCTCTGGAGCACTCCCCGCGCCTGGTCGCCATCGGCTACGCCTCCAACGCCCTGGGCACGATCAACCCCGTCCGCAAGCTCATTCGCTGGGCACATGAGGCCGGCGCCTGGGTCTATGTGGATGCCGTCCAATACGCCCCCCACGGCCCGATCGACGTGCAGGACCTGGATTGCGATTTCCTCGTCTCCTCCTCTTATAAATTCTTCGGCCCCCATCAGGGCATCCTCTACGGCAAATACGAGCTCCTGGACGAACTCTTCCCGTATAAGGTTCGCCCGGCGCCCTCTGAACCGCCCGGCAAATTTGAAACCGGCACCCAAAATCACGAAGCCATCGCCGGCGTCCTCGGCGCGCTGGAATATCTCAGCTGGCTAGGGCGCGAATTCGGCGCCGAACGCGAAGAAGACCTCCTGGATCGCGGCTACCACGGACGCGTCCTGGAGCTCAAAAAAGCCATGCAGGTCATCCGCGGCTATGAATTCGAACTCAGCCGCGCCCTGCTCGAAAGCCTGCAGGAAGTCCCCGGCCTCACCCTCTATGGCCTCAGCGACCCCCGCCGTCTGGATGAGCGCGTCCCTACCTTCGCCTTCCGCTTAGGTGATCTCCACCCTCGCCAGGTTGCGGAAGCCCTCGCCGCCCGCGGCATTGCCGTCTGGGATGGCAATTACTATGCCATCAACGTCACCGAACGTCTCGGCGTGGAAGAAAAAGGCGGCATGGTGCGTGTCGGCGCCGTACACTATAACACCCTCGAAGAGATCGCCCGCCTGCGCGAAGCGCTCTTCGAGATCGTGGAGGAAATGTAAATGGGAAACGACGAAGCTCCGCTGCCGACCGAAGCCACATCCTCCCCTTCGGATCGCTTCTCCCACCTGAGCCGCCTGCCGCATCGCCTCCGCCGGGACCTTGAGCTCCTCATCCGCGCCCAAAGCGATCCGCGCACCCCGTGGCATGTTCGCCTGCTCTTCGCCTTGCTCCTGGCCTACGCCCTCAGCCCGATCGACCTGATCCCGGATTTCATCCCCGTCCTGGGACAATTGGATGATTTGCTGATCTTACCCCTCGGTCTCGCGCTATGTCTGCGCCTTCTACCGCCGGAGATGCGTCAAGAATGAAACGCTCCTGTCTTTGGACGATCCTCGGCCTAAGCCTGGGAGGTCTGGGCCTGTTCTTCCTGCCGCGCCTGATCACCACGCTCCTGGCGCGCCCACATCTCTATGAGCTTTCCGAGGCCCCGGCGCGACCGGTGGCGATCGTCTTCGGTGCCGGTCTGCAGCGGGATGGTCGCCCCACGGCCATCCTGCGCGATCGGGTGCGCACCGCCGCTGAACTCTATTTTGCCGGAAAAGTGCAGGTACTCTTGCTCAGCGGCGATAACCGCTTCATCAACTACAACGAACCCGCCGCCATGCGCGACTATGCCCTTTCCCTGGGCGTGCCGGCCGAAGCCCTGGTGCTCGACTACGCCGGTCGCCGCACCTATGACACCTGCTATCGTGCCCGTGCCATTTTCGGTGTCGAACAGGCCCTGCTCGTCACCCAGCAATTCCATCTACCGCGCGCCCTCTTCCTCTGCCGTGCCTTCGGCATCCAGGCCGAAGGCGTCCCCGCCGATCGACAACCCTACCGCCGTTTCTCCCGCTTCATTTGGAATTTCCGCGAAAACCTGGCCACCCTCGGCGCCTTTTGGGATGTCTTCATCCGCAAACCGCTGCCTGTGCTGGGCACCCCCGAACCCATCTTCCGGGATTGATCCTTCCTGCTCGCCCGCCGACCATAGACCGTTGATCCTAGCTTCAGCCTGTGCCTCCGCCTGTGGCACCGGGCTTCAGCCTGTGCCCCTCATCGACCGTGGACGGTGTAGCGTAGCATCAGAATTTATCCTGTGCCGTACAGACCGTGGACCGTAGACTGTGGACCGTGGACCGTGGACCGTAGACCGTAGCACGCATCCGGAAGACATGTCTTCCCTCAAAAACAGCCGACTGTAGACGGCGGACCGTTGACCATCACCCCAACGACACCCGACCAATCGACCAACCGACCATCCGACTACCCAACTACCCACAGCCACCAAATCGGCATCGGGTAAAGAAGGCCAACATAACCGTTTGCCAACCATTTCGGCTTTCTTCTTTCGCAAAGCAGGGTACAATATCCGATGGATCAGAGCATGGACGTGGACGGTAGATTCTCAAGCGCCCCATCAACCATCCGACCACCTAACCATCTGACCAACCGACCATCCGACCAATCAACTACGCGACCATCCTAACGAAAGGGAGTTTGCCATGAGCGCAGAACATGAACCGGTTATCTTGAGTGCCGTTCGCCTGCCGATCGGCCGCTTCCAGGGGGGATTGAGTAGCATCCCTGCTCCGCGTTTGGGTGCGCTGGCCATCCGTGCCGCCGTGGAGCGGGCCGCCATCCCCCCCGAAGAGATCGATGAAGTGATCATGGGCAATGTCGTCTCCGCCGGCCTCGGTCAGGCACCGGCGCGCCAGGCGGCCATCTTCGCCGGTTTGCCGACTTCGGTCGGGGCGACCACGATCAACAAGGTCTGTGGCTCCGGCCTGAAAGCCGTGATGCTCGCCGCTTCGGCCATTCGTGCCGGTGATGGGTCCCTTTTCGTCGCCGGCGGCTTTGAATCCATGAGCCGCGCTCCGTTCTTGGTGGATGGACGCACCGGCGCCCTACGCTTCGGTCACGCTCAGCTCACCGATGCCCTGCTCCTGGATGGGCTCTGGGACCCATTTGAAAACTGGAGCATGGGCATGGCCGCCGAGTTCATCGCCGAAGAGTACGAAGTCACCCGCGAGGCAATGGACGAATTCGCCCTCCAAAGCCACCAGAAGGCGATCGCCGCCATCGATAGCGGCGCCTTCCGCGAGGAGATCGTCCCGGTGGAGATTCCGGGCAAGAAAGGCGAAGTCGTGCGCATCGATACCGACGAAGGGCCGCGCCGGGATACTTCGCTCGAGGCCTTGGCGAAGCTCAAGCCGGCCTTTAAGGAGGGCGGGCGCGTCACGGCCGGCAACGCGCCCGGTCTGAACGATGGAGCGGCAGCAATCGTAATCGCCAGCCGCGCCTATGCCCAACGTCACGGCCTGAAACCGCTGGCGCGGGTGGTGGGCTATGCTCAGGCGGCAGATGAGCCCAAATATCTCTTCCGCGCCCCGGCCCTGGCCATCCCCAAATTGCTACGTCAGATCGGCTGGAGCCTTGCCGATGTGGACCTGATCGAGCTGAACGAGGCCTTCGCCGCCCAGGTGCTGGCCGATGGCTATATCCTCGCCAATCAGGGCTGGGATTGGAACAAAGTTAACGTCCACGGCGGCGCGATTGCGCTGGGTCATCCCATCGGTGCCAGCGGCGCCCGTGTCCTGACCACGCTGATCTACGCCCTCAAACGGCACGGCAAGCGACGCGGCATTGCCAGCCTGTGCCTGGGAGGCGCTGAAGCAGTCGCAATGGCAATTGAACTCGAAGCGTAAAGGAGGCTGTCATGGAAATCCGTCACATTTTCGTCGTCGGCGCCGGCACGATGGGCAACGGAATCGCCCAGGTGGCGGCTACTTCCGGCTATCAGGTGACCTGCATGGACGCTTTCCCGCAGGCGCTGGAAAAAGCGAAAGCCACCATCGCCCGCTCGACGGAAAAACTGCTCGAAAAGGGCGTGATCACCGCCGAACAGAAAGCCGCGGCCGAGGCCATTCGCTTCGTCAACACCCTGGATGGCGTGGAAGATGCCGATCTCGTCATCGAAGCGATCATCGAAGACCCGCAGGCCAAGTTTGACCTCTTCGCCGAGCTCGATCGGCGCGCCCGTCCGGGCGCGATCTTGGCATCGAATACTTCCTCGATCTCGATCACCAAGATCGCCGCGCACACCCGTCGCCCGGAAAAGGTGATCGGCATGCATTTTATGAACCCCGTCCCGATCATGCGCTTGGTGGAGGTGATCCGCGGCCTGGCCACCGATGACGAAACCACCCAGACCATTTTGGCCGTGTGCCGTCAGATGGGCAAAGAGCCGGTCGAGGCCAAAGATTCCCCCGGCTTCATCTCCAACCGAATCCTGTGCCCGATGATCAACGAAGCCATCTTCGCCTTGCAGGAGGGCATCGGCACACCGGAGGCCATTGATACGGTGATGAAACTGGGCATGAATCACCCCATGGGCCCGCTCACCCTGGCCGATTTTATCGGACTGGATGTGGTACTTTCCGTGATGGAGATCCTCCATCGCGATCTCGGCGAGGATAAATATCGCCCGGCCCCGCTCTTACGCAAGATGGTGGATGCCGGCTGGCTGGGTCGCAAGACCGGCCGCGGGTTTTATCAATATTGAACCCTCGCGGAAACCGTTTTCGGAATCGGCTCAACACGGCAAGGAGGACGAGGAGGGGGAAATCACCTGCCGTGTTGCTCTGTATGGGGCATTTATCTTGAGACCTTGGACAATATGGGCTTTCTGCAAAACCTTGAGTTTATATTTACCACAAAGGTCACGAAGGACACAAAGTTATTTTTAATTTATTATACCTAAATCCTTCGTGCACTTTGTGTACTTTGTGGTCAGGAACCTTTTTGCAGTGGAGTCAAACCATGTTTTAGCGCAAATACCCTACCGGAATAGGACACAGATGAACGCGGATAGCATGAACAAACACGGTTTTTCTTCCATAACACGCGCCAAAAAACTTCGTAACCTTTTGCAATGCACTGAAAGGACAAACCCCAGCACCTTGTGGCGATAATTTGACACCACCTTCCTGCCTGGGTATAATTCGCCCTGTCTCTGGAGAGGTGCCGGAGTGGTTGAACGGGACGGTCTCGAAAACCGTTGTGGTCCTTGTGGCCACCGTGGGTTCGAATCCCACCCTCTCCGCCTAAGCCCCGGACGCGCGCCGGCGTTCGGGATTTTGTTTTGGTAATTTCACCCGCTTGAGAAGATTCTTTATGGAATTACGCCTCGCTTTAGCTCAGCTTGCTCCCCGTCTCGGCGATATGCAGTCCAATTTAGAGTTGCACCTGCAATATATTGAGCAGGCGCGCCAGGCGGGAGCCAACCTGGTGATCTTCCCCGAGCTTTCGCTCACCGGCTACGTGCTCCAGGACCTGGTATCCTGGGTAGCCCGTCGCCCAACCCCGGAGGATGCCCTCTTTCGCCCCCTCTTCCAGGCCAGCCAGAACATTGATATTGCCTTCGGATTCGTGGACGAGGATGAGCATCATCGCTTCTATATTGCATCCGCCTATCTTTCGGCAGGAAAGTTGCTGCACATTCACCACAAGGTGTACCTGCCGACCTACGGCCTGTTCGATGAGGGACGCTTCTTCGCACCGGGTGGGCGCGTGCGCGCCTTCGATACGCGCTTCGGACGCGTGGGCATGCTCATTTGCGAGGACTTCTGGCACGTTTCTCCCCCCTACCTGCTCTGGTTAGACGGCGCCGATCTGATGCTCTTTATGTCGGCTTCGCCGGGACGCGGATTGAGCCAGGAGCCGCGGCTGGCCTCCTCGCGCTGGGTGGAGACGGTGAACCAGTCCTACGCCGGGCTTTTCACCTGCTTTGTAGCGCATTGCAACCGGGTCGGGTTCGAGGATGGGTTGAATTTCTGGGGCGGTTCCACGGTGTTCGACCCGAACGGAGAGCTGATCGCCCACGCACCGTACCACGAAGAATCCCTGACCCTGGCGACTCTGGATTGGGGGCAGCTCCGTCGCACCCGTGCCCGTTTGCCGCTCTTGCGCGATGAAAGGCCTTACCTGGTTCAACGCGAGCTGGCTCGTTTGCTCTCGAAAGATGAGGAGCGAAAATGATCCATCTGGAGATCAATACAGAACTGACGCGTAAGATACTGGTCGGTTTCATTCGCAGCGAAGTGACCCGGGTCGGATTCCGCCGTGCCGTGATCAACCTCTCCGGCGGGCTGGATTCCGCCGTTTCCTGCTTCCTGGCCGCAGAAGCGCTGGGGGCCGAAAACGTCCTCGCCCTGCGCCTGCCCTATGAGACCTCTTCCCCGGATTCGCTAGAAGACGCGCAGCGCGTGATCGATCAGCTGGGCATCCAATCGTTGACTTTTGATATTACGCCGATGGCCAAACCGCTGATCGAGCGCTTCCCGGAGATGTCGCGCGTGCGCAAGGGCAACATCCTGGCACGTCTGCGCATGATCGTGCTCTACGATCAGGCCGAGGCCTTCGGCGGCTTGCCGATCGGCACCAGCAACAAGACCGAGATTTTGCTCGGATATACGACCATTTTCGGCGATTCGGCAAGCGCGATCAACCCGATCGGCGATCTCTACAAGACCCAGGTACGACAGTTGGCACGCGCGCTGGGCGTGCCACAAAGCATCATCCAAAAGCCACCTTCCGCCGATCTCTGGGTGGGACAGACGGATGAAGAGGAACTGGGTTTCACCTACGATGAGGTCGATCGCTTGCTGTATCTGCTGGTCGATGAGCGCTACACCCCTCAGGAGTGCATCCAGGCCGGCTTTGATCCCGTCTTCGTGCAACGGGTGGCCGAACGGGTGCGGCGCTATCAATTCAAGCGTTTACCGCCGCTGATCGCCAAGCTCAGTCAGCGCACGGTTAACTACGACTTCCTCTACCTTCGCGATTGGGGAACATGAAAATCGGTATTCCTCCTGCCTTCCGTCACCGCCGCTTTTTCTGGTTGTGGCTGGGATTGTTGCTTTCCATCACCGGCTCGCAGATGCAACTCTGGGCTCTCTTCTGGCATGTGCGCCAGCTGAGCCCCAATCCGATCGCTGTGAGCGCCATCGGCGCGGCGCGCTTCATCCCGATTTTGCTCTTTTCGCTGTTGGGTGGCGTGGTCGCCGATCGTTTTTCACGGCGCAAGGTGCTCTTCATCACCCAGAGCGTTTCCATGCTCGTAGCGTTTGGGCTGTGGGGGCTGACGACCGCAGGACACATTCAGCTTTGGCAGATCTACCTGCTGACCGCGCTCCAGGCCATCGCCATGGCCTTTGATACCCCGGCGCGCCAGTCGCTGGTGCCGAACCTCGTGCCTGCGCAGGACCTCCCCAGCGCCTTCTCCCTCCAATCGATCGCCTTCAACACGGGTTCGATCCTAGGGCCGGCGCTCAGCGGCATGGTGATCGGCTACTGGGGACAGGAGTACACCTACCTACTGAACGCGATTTCCTTCCTGGCCGTGCTCTTCGCGCTGATCGGCATCGGACCCATTCCGCAACGCGTCCGGGGGCTGCGCGATCTGCGCGCCGCCTGGTGGGATATGCGTGAGGGCATTCGCTTCATCCGTCGTCAGCCGATCATCCTCTCCAGCATGATCCTGGATTTCTTTGCCACGTTCTTCTCTTCGGCCAATACGCTGCTGCCCTATGTGGCGCGCGATCTGCTTCATGTCAACGAGATCGCCTACGGTTGGCTGGCCGCGGCTCAATCTATCGGCGCAGTGGCGGCCGGGCTGGTCTTTTCCCAGCTGCGCCTGGTCAAAAAGCAGGGATTGCTCCTGGTGTCGGCCGTGCTGATGTTCGGCCTGGCGACGATCTTCTTCGGGTTAGCCCGTCAATTTGAAACTGTTTTCCTGGCACTGGTGATCGTCGGCGCTTCGGATTCGGTGAGCACCATTCTGCGCAACACCATCCGTCAACTGCTCACGCCAGACGATCTACGCGGGCGCATGACCAGCATTAACCAGATGTTCTTTATGGGCGGCCCGCAACTGGGAGAAGTGGAAGCCGGCGCCGTGGCTCAGGCCTTCGGCGTTCCGTTCGCCATCCTCAGCGGCGGCATCGGCTGCATCCTGGCGACCTTCGCCATCGTGCGCATTTGGCCGCAGTTGCTCAAATACAACGGTGATGAACCCGTGCTGGCCGCAGCCGGAAAGTAGGCAAATACTTCGTAGCAAATGCCTTGCATTTGCCGATCCTTACGGCACCAGCGTGAAATCATACCCCGTTACACCGGAATCGATCACCACGCTGGCGGCGGAAGAAAGGTCCCGTAGCCGCAATTCTTCCCCGCTCAGGAACAGAAAACGCGTTTCGCTTACCCAGCGCATTTCGGCAATGTAGCCGGGTGTATCGTTGATTGGGATCGGCGGCTCACCGAATGCCTGCAAGTACACATCAGCGGTATTCGGGTTATAGACGACAACATGCCGGGAATTCGGATTCCAGTTGAGGATCACTAGCTGCGAATCCGTCTGAATTCGGCGGTCGGCGCCGCTCGGGTCGATCACGTGGAGGGAGCGCGAACTGCTGCTCTCCGGGTAGATATAAGCCACGTTCAAACCGTCTGGCGAAAGATGCGCGAAGCTCTCCCACACCGGCACGGTGACAAACTCGGCCCTTTGGGTGGGACTGCCCCCCGTCAGCGGTACGTAATAATAGCGGGAGGGCTCCGAGGGATTCTCCAGGACGGCAGAAGCCGGAATGACGGTATAAAACCCGGACGAATCTGCCTTCCAGACAACCTGCGGATAATACATCCATTCGCTGTAGGTCGCAACGGAAGGGAAAGTAAACACCACGCGATCGCCGCTCCCATCGCGATTCAGCACGCGTATCCGATTCCCCTGCGCCAGGGCAAAAAGCCGCCCATCCGGCGAAAACGTCCACTCCCCATAGCCCTGTCCGCTGGCCAGAACGAGGGAAGGGGTACCGCCTTCGACGTTCACCCGATGCAAATCGCCCAACAGCCCAGGATACCCCTCGGTCTCAGCATAAAGCGAAAAGAAGATCTCCCGACCACCGGGAAGGAAAGCAAATTTTCCAACGCGAACATCCAACAGGCCTGCCGAGCGAAAAGCGTCGAGGTAGGCACGGTTAACAAGCACGCGCTCCCCGCTCCCATCGGCACGGATCGCATAGAGCTCACCGTTTCGCAAAAAAGCCACCCATTGACCATCCGGGCTGATGCGAGGGGATTGATCCAGGCCGGTTGTTGTCAGTGGACGAGGCGAAGCGCCTTCTCTCCAAAGGAAAATATTGCCGGCACGCGCATAGGCGATCAGCAGGGCCCTCGGCGCCGTCCCAGGCGTAGCAGTGGCAGTAGCATCGGGGATCGTAGCCGTCGCAGGAGCGGTGGTAGGTTCAACGGTGTTCACCATGGCATCGAGGGTTGCCGCGACGATAGTGGCCACATTAGGGGTGGGATTGCCGGCAGGTGCCGTAGCCGGAGCGGGTGGGATCAACGAGCAAGCCATTGTAACCACCCAAAGAACAAACAGACCGAACCCAACAGAGCGCTTAGACATAACCTTTTCTCCACCAAATGGGATACGAATTGCCGTCATTGTAACCGTATTGCAGAAAGCCTCCCATCCCCCATAAGTACCAACTCAACCGCTTATGCGCATCCTCTCCGTCTCAAAACTCCAAAGCCACTTTCTCCCCCCGCTCCGGGTAAAACACGTCCTGCGCTCCATGTTCTAGCAGTTTCTCGCGTAGCGCGTCCGCCGCTTCCGCCTCCCCGTGGACGAGGAAAATCTTCTTGGCCTGCGCCGCCAGCGCATAAGGGATGAGAAAATCCTGCCCGGCGTGTGCCGAAAGCCCGCCGATCGTCACCACTTCGGCGCGCACGTCGTAGGTTTCGCCGAAGATGCGCACCTGTGGCTCACGGTCCGCCAAGCGCCGACCCAGCGTATGCGGCGCCTGCCAGGAAACGATCAGGATCGTATTGCGCGGGTCGCCGATGTTGTTGCGCAGGTGATGCAGAATGCGCCCGGTCTCCGCCATGCCGGAAGCGGAGATGATGATCATCGGCTCACGGCGATCGTTCAGTTTTTTCGACTCCTCCACCGAGCGCACGTAGTGCAAATGCTCAAAATCCAGCGCCGGGTGACGAGATTCGAGCACAAAGCGCCGCGTCTCCTCGTCAAAACATTCCGTGTGCTGCCGAAAGACTGCCGAAGCATCCACCGCCAACGGACTATCCACATAGACCGGCACAGGCGGAATCTCTTTCTTCTCCACCATCTGATGAATATCGTAGACCAGCTCCTGCGTGCGCCCTACGGCAAAGGCCGGCACGATCACCTTGCCCCCCCGTTCCAGGGTGCGCAAGAGCGCTTCTCGCAACTCCTCGTAGGCCGCCTGCGGATCGCGATGGGGCTTATGACCATAGGTACATTCCATGATGAGGTAATCCGAAGGAGAGGGTAAGACCGGATCGCGCAGCAAAGGGAGCTTGGGACGGCCAATATCGCCGGAGAACCAGATCCGCACTTTTCGCCTCCCTTCTTGGACCTCGAGCCGGATCGCCGCGGAACCGAGCATGTGCCCGGCCTCGACAAATTCCGCCACCACACCTGGCAACGGTTCAAACGGGCGATCGTAGGGAACGGGACGGAAAAGCGGCATGACATCCAAGACATCCTCGAGCGTATAGAGCGGCTCCAGGTGATCTTGCCCTCGTTTCCGCCGCAAGTACTCGATATCGCTCTCCTGAATGTGTGCCGAATCGCGCAACATCACATTCGCCAGGTCCACCGTCGCCGGTGTGGCGTAGATCGGTCCGTCGAATCCCTGGCGCACCAGGTTGGGCAAATTGCCGCTGTGATCGATGTGCGCATGGGAAAGCAACACCGCATCCACCCGCCGCGGATCGAAGGGAAAGCGGCGATTTCGCTCGTAGGCCTCGGCGCGCCGCCCCTGGAAAAGCCCACACTCCAGCAGCAAGCGCCGCCCGTTGACCTCTAACAGAAACTGGGAGCCGGTCACGGTCTGTGCCGCTCCGTGAAAACTTATCTGAACGCTCATTTTGTGTTCATCGCAGGGGATGGGCTCATCGCAGCACATTCCCGTAAAACGGCCAAGAGTTCTTCGCCAAAGGTGCGCAATCGCCAGGGAGAATCGTTCAGCACCTGTTGCAGTTCATCCCAGGTAAGCGGATTGCGTTGCGCCAGCCTCTCCAGCAGCGATCGGGGCAGGATCACATCCGATTCCACCCCCCAGCGTTGCGCCACACGCTTGCGCCAGGCCTTTAACTGTTCCAGGCGATCGAGCCGCGCTGCATCGACCGTCGGAGGGGGCACATATTTCGGCACTTCCAGCATTTGCGCTCTTTCCACCACCCGCAAGATCGCTTCTCCCCAAATGCGAACCTGCCGCCCGGAAAGTCCACAGCGGGTGAGATCGTAGAGCCCCTGCGGTGGAGTGCGCACCAGCTGAAGCAAAACCGTCTCCCCGATCACCTTGAAAGGCGGACGGTTAAGCTGACGCGCCGTCTCTTCGCGCCACTCCCAAAGCGCCTGCAACAGCGTGCGTTGACGGCCGGTCAAGGCATGGGCATGGGCCAATCGCTCCCAACGCGGCGGATGCGCAGGAAGACTTAACGCTTCCAGGCTCATGCGCTGAAAATCCTCTTGGGCCAATTCCCAGCGTCCGCTCTGCTGCAGTTCTTCTCCCAAAATTTGCCGCAACGGAATCAGATAGTGGGTATCCAGGCGCGCGTATTCCATGCGCTCGGCAGAAAGGGGGCGTTCGGCCCAATCGGCCTTCTGGTGACGCTTGTCGAGCTGTACATGGAAATACCGTTCGAGCAGCGCATCCAATCCCACGGCACGTTGACCCAAGACGCGCGCCGCGTGCATCGTATCAAAAAGGGGAAAGACCTTAAAACCGAAGTCACGATACAGGCACAGCAGATCGTAACCGGCGGCATGAAAAATTTTCTCCACCCCGGCATCCGCAAAGATCGGCGCCAGGGGCTGCAAATCGCGTAGCCTCAAGGGATCGATCAGATAATCGTTTTCGGGTGTGGAAATCTGGATCAGGCAAACTTGTTCGCGATACGCATGCAGGCCGTTCGATTCGGTATCTACCGCCAGCTGCGGCCAGCACTGCAGATCGTCGATCATCCGTTTCAAGGCTTGCGGTGTATCCACCCAGATCGGTGGAGGCAGAGATTCATTCATGGGCTTTATTATACCTTTGCCGCGATAATCCAACCGGAGCTTCACCTCATCAGTAGGCTTTTTATCTCAACACCGAAGATAACCAACAGGATTTCCATGCGCAAGGCATTCAACGAATTTGGCTATTAAGCACCGAAACCAATGTAATTTTCAGATTTACGCTGAAAACGACAGAAAACTCTGATTTTTTGGCCTGTTGGTGGCATCAGCGCCACCTCCGCTTCCGGGGATACAGCAGTTGATCTGATAATGATTGGAGCCCGGATCGTTGCAGAATCTCACTTGGCCGCAGTAATCTGTCTCAGAGCAGCCGCCGTACTTGCCTTTATCGCAGGTGCAGGCCGACCACGGCCCCCAGCCGCCATCACTGCATTTTTTGTCGACTCCAGGGGTTGGGTGGGTGACGTAGCAGTGGCCGTTTGAATTGCAAAAGGCACTGCAGGCTGGGTCGTGACAGTACCGACTTTCGCAATACGCAGTACCAGTTGGGCCGGGCGTGCATTCTTCTCCACCTACTGCTGGTGTTGGCGTGTAGGTGGGGAGAACACCGGATGGGGTGTTGGTAGGTCTGACGGGACAAGAACCGGTACAACAGTAGATGTAGTATCTATTGCAGTACGGATTTTGCTGTGAGCCACAATCGACTTCGCCTTGAGCACAGTCATAAGCACAACGCCATGTACAACCAGCATATGCCGGTGAGAATGTTTTGAGTTTTAAGAAGAATAGGACAAAAATAAAACAAAGAACTAAAACTTTCGTGACTTTTGGCATATAGATACATCATAGGAGAATAAAAGACCAAAATCAAGATTAATCTACTTTTCCAGGTCAAGAAGATCAAGGTTGGTATTGGCAAACTGATATGGGACTCCTGCAAAAAGTATCAGTTGGGCTTTATCAGAAAGAGGGGCGTGCCATTCCCAGGGAGTATTTTTTCTTTCAGCATTGTTCCAACCATGCGACTCTATAAATGGAAACAACTCTTCAAGAGGATAATAGCCTCCGTTATCTGTCATCTTTTTTACTGGATTGTTGTCTTCTAGCTCAAGCAGGCCTTCTAGGCCGGGAAAATCAGAAAAAGAGTAATCTCTTCGAAGAGATTTAAAAATTACAAAATCACAATCGGTGAAAACCTTAGGGTCAGTGTAGATAATAGGAGTAAGAAAGATAGTAAAAGCCTTTCCAAGCCGTTCTGTAGTAAATTTAGCGTTATAAGGGAAAAATCTTGGATAAACTTTTAACATAAATTCTATCTGGTCGCCACGGAGGTTTGCAATATCCGCGGCAACCCAAAGTATTTTTACGTTTTTTGGATCGCTAATATCTATAGGCTTGTCAACGGCTTCTTGGGTGTTTTGCGGGTCATACAAAATCTGAGGCGCAACCCAAAGCTTAGCGCCAGTTGCCGGATTGATCACCCGAAAAGCATACGGCAAAACCGGCTGGCCAAAAGGAAGCTCTTCCCAAAGGATTCTCTGACGGAAATAGGCATAGCGATAATTCTCTCCGGCTTTATCTTGGATGTTGTTAAATTCTATCCAGATATAATGAAAAGGTGAGATTTTGTCGGAGGGGATATACCAGATGGGCGCAGTTTTATCGGTTGGTGAAAGCTTAAAGGTAGCATACCTATCGTTTGTATAGACAGGAGCTTCGGCGTCTTTGAGGTCGGGGTAGTTCAGGAAAAAGGCAAAATGAGCGGTGCCGTCGTTTATCGCCGAAAGGGGGATAAGCGGGGCTTTTTCCCAGAATTCGTTTAGGCTTTGGCATTCGGCAAGGGGAAGCGGACGGTAGTCTTCAAGACGAAGGATTTCGTTGGTGAGGGGGTTGACGAAAAAGACCTCGCCTTGGCTTACAAAAACAGGAAGGTCGATCTTCCGGCCGTTTTTGTCATGGGCCAAAGGCGGGTGGATGGAAAGGGGCATAGGTTCCCAGACTTCCTGGTATTCTATCTGGGGTTGAGACGTCTCGGTTGAGGTTGGAGTTGAGGATGGAGTGATGGTTGATTCTGGTGTTTCGGTTGGGATTACTGGCACAAGAGTGCGTCTAAAACCTGTATTAACAAAAAACCCTTGCGGATCAAGCTCAACAGTCTTTCGCTCGTAAACGCCTTGGCCTTTTTCATCAACGCCAACCAAGTGCTGATAGGTCAGGGTGAAAGTTTGGGTTTCTGGGTTGAAAAGGATATATGAGCGAGCATCAGAAGGCACCTGAGATTCAGAGGTGAAGATGCGCATGCCAAGCCGATCCATGGCCTGAAGGACATCGCGAGGGATCAGGGCTCTGGCCTGCTGTTCTGGACGCGGAGTGGGGGTGAAGGTGGGGGTTTCGGTTGGTTCGGGGGTGGGGGTGGATGTGGACGGGAGGGTGGGCGTTCCACGGTCTACGGTCCACCGTCCACGCTCGGCGCGGCGCAGGCGGTGAGGAAGATGAGCAGGGGGAGGATCAGGAAGAGGCGGGGCATGGATTATCTCCAAAGTTGAAGATGAGGACGGAAAAATTATACAGCGGATGTGCTATACTTGTGAGCGATGAAAGTGTATCTGGATGCGTGCTGTATCAACCGTCCGTTTGACGATCAACGTCAACTGCGCATTCGACTGGAGAGCGAGGCAGTGATCATCGTGTTAGAGAAATTTCAAAGCCGTGAATGGGTCTGGCTCAGTAGCGAGGTGTTGCTCTATGAGTTGAGCCAGAACCCCGATGTGGAAAACCGTCAGCGGACGCTGATGTTGGCCGGGATGGCCGATCAGGTTGTCGCATTGGATGAGGCCATTTTACAGCGTGCTGAAAAACTGCAGGAAGCAGGGTTTTCGGCTTATGATGCACTCCATCTTGCCTGTGCCGAAGCAGGAGAAGCGGATATCTTTCTAACGACGGACGACCGGATCGTCAAGCTGGCTCGGAAGAAGAAGGGATTGCTCCGTTTGGCGGTGGATAATCCCGTACGATGGTTGGACGAGGTGTTGAGATGACCAGGGTGTTAACGCTTGGTGAAATTCGTATCCGCGGCTTCGAGGTGCTGCTGCGTGAGTTAGGTGCGGCGGGAGCGGTGCGGTTTATGCAACAGTATGAGAGCGGACGCGGCGATTACACCCGTGACCGTCATACCTGGCTGCAGGCGCAAAGCGTGCGCGAGCTCGGGCAGGCGATTCAAAGCCGGCGGAATACCTGAGAGGAAGCGATCGGTGCTTTGGAGTGACATCTGCCTTGCAATCGGTTCCAGGCTTTCGATGCCCGGGCTTTTTGGATGGCAACCGATCTCAATCCAATGAGTGAAGGGGGAGTAGTGGTTGGGTAACGTGGCAGGAATCGTTTCGGCAAACGACGGCGTTGGGGCCTGCAGTTTTGAAGGACGCCGTTGTTGCAGGTGCATCCGCAGTAGGTGATCATGCAGTAATTGGTGGGAGTATCGCAGGCGGAACGGGGCGTGATGTTGTTGCACCTTGCGCCGCCGGGGGTGGGAGTGGCGTTGGTGATTGGAGAGGCTCTAGGTTCTGGGGTGTTGGTGGGAGCAGAAGGACAGGAACCGGTACAGCAATATATGTAGTCTTTATTGCAGTACGGATTTGTATCTGAGTCACACTCAACTTCGCCTTGAGCGCAGTCATACGCACAGCGCCAAGTACATCCGGCATATATTCTGGACTTTATGGTTTTTAGGAAGAGTAAGACGGATAGGACAAAAAGGAGAGAAAAGAGATATGAGACTATGATTTTTGGGAGTTTGGGCATATAGATAAATCATAGGAAAAAGAGGAGAGAAAATCAATAAGTGAAATAAATATGTGAAATCAGTAAGATACAACCATCTCAAACATCAGTTCAAGGAGTTGAAAGAGGCGAGGAATTGGGCGTGACAAAGATGCAGTTTCAGCAATATCACCAGGTTTTAGTGTTGGATCGTTGACAAAAGCCATTATATTTACTTGAAGATCAAGATACCCATCTACATATTCTAATTGATTTGCTTGATTATCCGGCAAGGAGAGGAGGTGAGCGAGGCGGGGATATTTTTCAAGGATAGGACCTTCGGCGTAAAGATAAAGATAGGGGAAAAGCGGGCTTTTTTCGTCATAGGCTTTTCTGAGGTCAAGAAGAATTAAGTTTTCAGGAGTTATTTGACTAAACCAACTGTTTTCGCCTAAAACAAATTTTCCTTGCAAGCCGAATGGATTACCTTTTTGGTATCTATCAACATCGTCAGCGTCCATTATAGCGATGAAGACCATATCGTGGCGATTTCCCTGTTTATCTTTGGTGTAAAACCAAAAATCAGTTAATTTTATATTTGCATTTTCATAGGTTAATTTTCCTTTCTTGTTGGCTTGTATGCTATCACCCCTGGATTTTAAGTAGACAACCTTGCTTCCGTCTTGTCTTAATTCAAAGAACAAAGAAAGACCACCTTCTGACCAATTCTCCAACGCTTTTGGAGAGAAAAGGACATAGAGGTCATCTTCGGTGATCGTTTCGCCTGCTTGGACTTTCTCCTGAAGCCTTCTAAGAAAAACCGAGCCGGAGAGGTCTTCGAGGGTGATCGCTTCGCCGGTTTGGAGTTTTTCACGGAGGGCCCGAAGCGCTCGGATGGCCTTGGCCTGCTCCAGTCGGATGGATTGAAGCGCCGTCAGGCGCTCGTCTTCTAAGGGTAAATCGTCAATCGAGCGGATGGGCTTTTCGCCGTGGACGATGTGCAGGTAGGGGTGCTTCTCCACCTGCTTGAGTTCGGGGTCGAAGGCGTTTGTCAGGTCAAAGGCTTCGCGGAAGCCGCGCCGTTCGCCTTGCCAAAGCAGGGTGACGGGGAGTTTCTCGCCGTTTTCCCCCAGGCGAAAGGCTTGAACCGTCAGCGGGCGGGTGAGGTCATCGTAAATCTCCGGGTGGGCGTCGAAGGTGCCGGGTTGGAGGAGGAGGTATTCGGCGGTTTGCTTTTGCTCGCCGTCCCAGAAGGTAGCGGAGGTGAGGTAGAGGGTTTCGCCGTTTTCGCCGACCTTGCGGGTGATGGCTTTTTCAAGGCCTTGAAAGTAGGGTTGGGCTTCTTTTGGGATGCCGAGGGTATCGAGGGTGAGCGGCGCTTCGGTGGGGGTGGGGGTAGGTGGTCGCGTGGTCGCGTGGTCGGATGGTTGGGTAGTCGCGTAGTCGGATGGTTGGATGGTCGGATGGTCGGATGATTGGGTGGTCACCGGAGTGACGGTCAACGGCCCGCCGTCTACGCTCGGCGCGGCGCAGGCGGCGAAGAGAGTGAGCAGAGCGAGGAGCAGAAAGAAGCGGGACATCGGGAGACTCCTTTCTGGGAAATTGAGGGGATGGGTATATTGTACTCTGGATGGGAGAGGGCGGGAGAGCGGGAGAGGAGGAGAACGGGAGAGGAGGAGAACGGGGTGGTGGTCGTTTGGTGGTTTACGGTCTGGAGGGACACAGGCTGAAGCCTGATGCTACGGGGGGACAGGATGAATCCTGGTACTACGGGGGGACAGGATGAAGCCTGATGCTACGGGGGGCACAGGATGAAGCCTGATGCTACGGGGGCATAGGATGAAGCGCTGTGAGTAAGGCGAGGAGCAGAAAGAAGCGGGACAAAATTCCTCATAAAATCCGCGTTTATCCGCGTCATCTGTGTCCATCCGTGTCCTATCCCAAGAAAGGATTTGCACAAAAACAGGGTTTTGCAGGAGAAAAAGAAAAATCCCGTTCCACGCCCGATCCGCAGCGCTAGCCTGACCGCGCCCCTGCGCGCCCAGGCGCTGAAAATGGGTATAATCATCCCATGTCCTTTCGCCGCAAAATCGGAATCTTATGCCTGGGATTGCTGGTCCTGATCGGGTTGTGGTATTTTCCTCCGGTCCATTCCCGTCTGGCCTGGCGCCTGGATGAGCTACGGGCACGCATTCGCTTTGCCCTCCGCCCACCGGATCAACTCACGTTCTTGCCCACGCCGACCACTCCCCTCCCCCCGCCGCAGATCGTCCGCAGTGCCCCCACCACCCCTCCGGCGACGCCAGCGCCTCTCACCCCCACCGCCCCACCGACTCCTACTCCGATCCCTCTGCCGCCGGCGGTTGCGCTCAGCGGTATACGCTACGAAAACCAATTCAACCGTTGGAACTACTGTGGCCCGGCAAATTTTTCCATGGCGCTCACCTTTTGGGGCTGGAAAGGCGATCGGGATACGATCGGTCGGGCGATCAAGCCCGGAGAGAAGGATAAAAACGTCATGCCGTATGAGTTCCGGGATTACGTCGAAGAAAACGTCCCCGGCATGAAAGTGCTGATCCGCCTGGGCGGCGACCTGGATACGCTCAAGCGCCTGATTGCCGGCGGCTATCCGGTGGTCGCCGAAAAAGGGTACTATGAGCGCGATTACACCGGCAAGATCGGTTGGATGGGGCATTATCAATTCGTCACCGGGTATGATGATACGGAGGGCGTCTTGATCGTTCAGGATACCTATCTGGACGGCCCGGATTTTCGCATTCCGTACGAGAAATTCATCGAGGGCTGGCGCTCGTTCAACTACTTGTTCCTGATCGCGTTCCCGGTAGAACGGGAAGGGGAAGTGCTGAACCTGCTCGGAGACTATGCCGATGAAACCTGGGCCGCCCGCCGAGCTCTGCAAATCGCCCGGCAGGAAACGCAAACCCTGAACGGCATTGACCTTTTCTTTGCCTGGTTCAACGTGGGCAGCAGCCACGTCGCCCTGCGCGAATACGTGGATGCGGCCTACGCCTATGACTACGCCTTTCAAATCTATGCGCAACTCCCCACCGATAACACCAGCCGTCCCTACCGCATGATGTGGTATCAGACGGGACCCTATTGGGCTTACTACTACAGCGGTCGCTACACGGATGTCATCAACCTGGCGAATGTGACCCTGGAAACGCCTACCGACGGCGCCGTGCTGGAAGAGAGCCTGCTCTGGCGCGGCCGCGCCTATCAGATCATCGGTCAACGGGAGGCGGCGATCGAGGATTTCCGCGCCGCGCTCAAGGTCCACCCCGGCTGGGCGCCGGCGTTGCAAGCTCTACAGGAGTTGGGAATCACCCCATGAGGCTCCTGCACTTTGCCGATGCTCATATCGATATCGCCAACTACGGCCGTCAAGACCCCGCAAGTGGTCTGCCGCTGCGCGTGCTCGATTTCCTACGGGCGCTGGATCAGATCGTGGAAACGGCCATCCAGGAAAAGGTAGACCTGGTGCTTTTTGCCGGTGATGCCTACAAGGATCGTGCCCCTTCGCCTACCTTCCAACGTGAATGGGGCTCGCGCATTGTGAGGCTTTCTCAAGCCCGCATTCCAACCTTGCTTTTGGTAGGGAATCACGATCTTTCGCCGGCCTTCGGACGTGCTCATGCCGTCCAGGAATTTGACACGCTCCAGGTCCCTTATGTGCGCGTGCTGGCAAAGCCGCAATTTCTATCCTCCGCCGATCTGTGGGACCTGCCCCTACAGGTGATCGCGCTTCCCTGGATCACGCGCTCGAACCTGGTGGCCCTCTACGATCTGCATGGCGAGGCCTTGCTGGAGGTCAAAACAAAACTGGAAGAGCGCATTCACGACCTTGTACAGGATTGGCTGGAACGCGCCGATCCCACCTTGCCGACCGTTTTATTGGCCCATGCTTCCGTTCAAGGGGCAACCTACGGTTCGGAGCGCTCGATCATGCTGGGGAACGATCTCGTGCTCTCCCAGGCTCTGGTCAAGGACCCGCGGCTGGATTACGTCGCCCTAGGCCACATCCACAAGGCACAAAACCTGAACGAGGGCGGACATCCGCCGGTGGTCTATCCCGGCTCGATCGAGCGCGTAGATTTCGGCGAAGCCGAGGAGGAGAAATATTTCGTCTTGGCCGAGGTGGAAAAGGGGAAAACGCGTCTGGAATGGCGTAAAATTGAAGGGACACGACGCTTCATCGATCGTTTTGTCCGCATTGACTCAAACGAAAAAGTCATGACGGCCATCCTGGAGGCTTTGCCATCAGAACAAATGGAAGAGGCGATTGTCCGTTTGACGGTGGAATATCCGCGCGAATTGGAGCCCCTGATCGATGAGGCGCTCATCCGTCGCCATTGCCGGCAAGCGTTTGAGCTTCACTTCATCCGGAAACCGATCCATCCCTCACGCATTCGTCTACCCCAGGATCAAAGCATTGCCGGCCTCTCGCCTCTCGATCTTTTGGAGCAATACTGGCGCTCCTTGCATATGGAGGAGGAGCAAATCGTCGCTTTGAAAACCCTTGCGCTAGAAGTCCTTTCCTCGGAAGAGGATGAATCCTAAACTTTATGAGTCCGATGGAGGTCTGAGTATGCCCCCAAAACGTGTGCTGATTGTGGATGATCACGAGGTGGTGCGTGTCGGTTTAAAGGCACTTTTGGAACGGCGCACCGATTTTATGGTAGTCGGTGAAGCCGGCACGGCGCGCGAAGCGGTTGAAAAAGCGCTGGCGTTGCGGCCGGACATCGTGCTCATGGATATTCGCCTGCCGGGTGCCTCGGGCATTGAGGCCTGTGAGCAAATCGTGAATCAACTGCCCGAAACGCGCGTGGTCATGCTCACTTCCTATGCCGAGGATGAAATGCTCTTTTCGGCGATTCGAGCCGGCGCTTCCGGCTACGTGCTGAAACAGATCGGCAGCGAGGACCTGATCAAAGCGCTGGAAGCCGTTGGGCGGGGCGAGGCTTTGCTCGATCCGGCCGTCACCCAGCGCGTGTTCCAAGAAGTGCGCCGGGCGGTCAAGGAGGAAGAGGCCGCCGCCTTCGCCAGCCTGACCCAGCAGGAAAAGCACGTCCTTCTCCTGGTTTCCGAGGGGAAGACCAATCGCGAGATCGCCCAGGCATTGTTCCTCGGGGAGGGTACGGTGCGCAACTACGTCAGCAGTATTCTGGCCAAGCTCGGCGTAAACAATCGCGCCGAAGCCGCCGCCTATGCTGTAGAGCACAACCTGAAAGATCATCTGTGATCACCCTTTCCGATCCGCCGCTCACCTTACAACCACTACGCGAGGAACATGCCCCTGCCCTCTACCATGCCGTACGCGCCTCCTTAGTGGACCTTGTGCCCTGGATGTCCTGGGCGCATCGCGACTATTCGCTTTCCGAAGCGCGCGATTGGATCCGCATGGCAAACCGGCAATGGAGGGAGGGCAGGTACTATGGGTTCGGTATCTTTAACCGCGAGGGGGAATTGATCGGCAGCTGCAGTCTAGGACAGTTTCATCCCTACTATCGCTTTGCCAACCTGGGCTACTGGGTACACCATGCGTATCGGGGACAAGGAATCGCCGGGCGCGCCGCGCGTTTGGTGGCGCGTTTCGGCTTTGAGTCGCTTGGTCTGCTGCGCATCGAGATCGTCATCGCGACCGAAAATTACGCCAGTCGCCGTGTGGCGGAAAAGATCGGAGCACACTTTGAAGGCATCCTGCGCAATCGCCTGATCGTCCATGGACAGGTGCAGGATGCAGCCATGTATTCCCTCATCCCGCAAGATTTTCAACCGCATTCCGCGTTGGGCGGTGAAAGGCTCGAAGAAAGCCATGGACGCACTTGATAAATGGCGTGCGCAAAACGAAAAGTTAAAGCGCCTGGTGGAATCCAGTGTAACCCTCAACGCTTCTCTGGATTTGAACGAAGTGCTGGAGCGCATTCTCAACCTGGCGCTGGAGATCCTGGATTGCGAGGCAGCCTCGATCCTGCTTTATAAAGATGCTCCTCCGCACCTGTTCTTTGCCGCGGCGACCAACCCATCCGAAGCATTATTTCAGGTCAAAGTGCCTCTGGAAGGAAGCCTGGCCGGTCACATTTTCCAAAGTGGCGAACCGTTGATCCTGAACGACGTACAGACCAACGCGCGACATTTTCGCCTACCTTCGCAAAAGGTCGGGGTAGAGGTACGCTCCCTGTTAGGCGTGCCGATGTGGATGCGCGAGCGAAAGATCGGCGTGCTAGAGGCTTTGAACAAGCGAGAAGGAGAATTCGATAGCGAGGACGTGGTTTTCCTGAGCGTCATTGCCAATCACGCGGCGGTCGCCATTGAAAATGCCCGTCTCTACCAGGCGCTACGTCACTCCTATGAGCGTCTTCGAGAGATCGATCGCATCAAAAGCGATTTCCTTTCCTTGGCCTCGCACGAGCTGCGCACGCCGTTGGGGATCATTATCGGTTACGCTTCAGTGTTACAACAGGATGCCCAAGGGGAAAATTCGGAGTACGCTCGGCAGGTGATGAATGCTGCCATGCGCTTGCGCGCGCTGATCGAAGATATGACCAACCTGACCCTGCTCGAAACCGATTCCATGCTTTTCAAGCCCCGTCCACTCCAGGTGCGGCATCTTTTCCGCGTTGTACTTTCCGAGGTCGAGCATCTATGCGCCGGCGCATTGCCGCCGATAGACGAAGTGCTCGAAGATGAATCGCTCACCCTCTACGCGGACTTGGAGAAAACGACGCTGGCCTTGAAAAATGTACTCCACAACGCTGTGCGCTTTTCTCCCCCGGAGAAACCCATTCATCTGGGCGCACAGGCCGAAGGGGATTTCATTCACCTGTGGGTACGAGACGAGGGAATCGGACTGGCCGAAGACCAAAAAGAGAGGATTTTCGAGAAGTTCTACCAGGTAGAATCCCCCAATACGCGCACGCTGGGCGGAATGGGGCTCGGTCTATCCATTGCGCGGCAGTTGATCGAACGACAAGGTGGAAAAATTTGGGCCGAAAGCCCCGGCCTGGGGCAGGGGAGCACATTTCACATCTTGCTCCCCCGCACGGCTGCCAAAGCCACTACAGGCGCATCGGCATAATCACGTGGACGAAATCATCGCCTCCCACCGGGCGGATGACGCCGGGTGTTTGCGAGGTATTCATTTCCAGTGCCACATTGGGGGTTTTAATCGCTTCTAGCGCTTCGCGCAGGAACTTGACGTTGAAAGCGATCAGCAGCCCCTTCCCTTCGACCGAGGCCTCGATCACGGTCTCGTTCTTGCCGGTCTCTTCGGAAAATGCGGTCACCTCTACTTCACCCGGCAGGCTGGGATCGGAGGCCGGCTTGATGTTCAGGCGGGCTTCGTTGATGCTTTCACGGGCAAAGATTTCTGCCTGTTTGCAGGCCTTGAGGAACGCCGCAGTGGAAACCAAGACACGGGTCTGGTAGCTGCGCGGGATGATATTTTGATAATCCGGATAGGTCCCTTCGATCAGTTGAGAAACGAGTTCCACATCGCCGCAGCGGAAAACAACCTGCCCGCGTCCTTTTGGCACCAACATGAGCAATTCGTTGTTTCCATCGCTGACAATGCGAGCCAGCTCGTTCAAGGCACGGGCGGGGACGATCACGTTGATCGACTGCGGTGCCGGTTGCGAGAGCTGCGCTTTGCGCACCGAAAGGCGAAACCCATCGGCCGCTGCCATCGTGATCTGCTCTCCCTCCACCTGGATCAAAACGCCCTGGAGCACCGGACGAGCCTCATCCGTGGAGGCCGCAAAGGCGACCTGGTGCACCATTTCTTTGAAGTCCAGCACGTTCAGGCGAATCGCATTATCTAGCTCAGGCGCCGGCAGAGGCGGAAACTCCTGGGCATCGATGCATTTAATGTCGGTGTTAGAAGGACCGCAACGTACGTTGAGCGTCTGCGTATTGACGTCGAGCGTGAGCGTGACCTGATCTCCCGGCAGGGTGTTGACCAGGTCCGAGAAGGTGCGCGCCGGCACGGTTGTCGAACCTTCTTCTTCAATGCGTGCCCCAATCCAGCAAGTAATGCCCAGCTCCAAATTCGTCGCGGAGAGGCGCAAGCGTCCTTCGTCGCTGGCCAGCAGCACATTCCCCAATACCGGCAGGGTGCTGCGGGGAGAAACGGCGCGGGAGACGATATTCAAGCCACGTGCCAGGTTTTCCTGCAATACGATCGCCTTCATACGGCCCTCACGAGGATGGAATGATTCAAGTTTTGCAAAAGTATATCATAACTATCCGCTCCAGACGCGCTTCCCCAGCGCCGAAAGGATCAGATCGACGGCCAGCGAGGCGGTTTGATTCTGGATATCGAGGATCGGGTTGACCTCCACAATATCCATCCCGATCAACAGGCCGCTTTCGGCAATGATCTCACAGGCCAGGTGCGCCTCGCGCTGGGTCAACCCACCGCTGACCGGGGTGCCCACACCGGGCGCATGGCGCGGATCGAGCGCGTCCAGGTCAAGGGAAAGGTAAATGCCATCCACATCCCGCGAAACCCGATCGATGGCACGTTCCATCACCTGTGCCATCCCCAAACGATCGATCTGCTCCATGCTCAGCACCATCACGCCGGCCTGGCGCAGGTTGCTTTTCTCTCCGGGATCGAGATCGCGCGCCGCGATGATGGCCACCCGCTGCGGAGAGATGACAGGGACGGCTTCATCCCAAAGCCGCGTCAGGCGATCATCCCCCAATCCGCATAATGCCGCCAGGGGCATGCCGTGGATGTTGCCGGAGGGTGTCGTTTGCGGCGTGTTGAAATCACCGTGCGCATCGATCCAGATCAAGCCGATGCGTTTCTGCCGGGCCACCCCGCGCACCGAACCCAACGCCAGGCTATGATCCCCACCCAGGACGAGGGGAAAATGCTTTTTGCGGACCGAAGTCGCAACGGCCGCGCTCAAACGGCGCATGACCGGTACGATGCAGTCAATGTATTTCAGCTGGGGATCGGTGATCCGGCAAGTTTCGGGGATCGGGACGGGAATGTTCCCCAAATCGTGAACAACATAGCCTAGCGCGCTCAATTTCTGCTGTAAATGAGCATAACGGATGGCGCTGGGGCCCATATCCACCCCGCGCCGATCGGCACCTAAATCGATCGGAACACCGATAAGATCAATGTGCAAGGTTTACCTCCGTGCAAACGAGCGTTTTTCACTTCCTAACGTTTACATCAACCTGCAGGACTTTGGATTCTAAGTCAGGATTTTAACCCGAAGGTCCCAGGCTGAAGCGCCAGCCTACTACCGTCCACCGTCTATGGTCTACGGTCCACCGTCCACCGTCCACTCCGCGATCAGTCGGCGGAAGAATTCATCTAGGTAGCGCAGGCGCTCTTCCGCCAGCGCGCGTGCCGTGGGAGTATAAAGGCGCTCGGGAATGCGGCGGAGCTTGAAGAGATATTCGTGATACGCACTGTGCGGCTCACCGGGCATTTCGATGCCGCTTTCCAGGAATTGGGCCGAAGGCGGAGCATACCAGGGGGTGCCGGCCAGGGTAGCATAGGCAATCACGCGCGCCACCCCGATCGCGCCGAGCACATCCAGCTTATCGGCATCAAAGACCACCTGGGCTTCGAGCGTCTGAGGGGATTCTTGACCGCGGAAACGATGGGCGCGAATACAATGCTGCACGGCCTGAATGCGCGCTTCCGGCCAACCTTCGGCACGCAGCACCTGGGCGGCGAACTCGGCAGAGGTCCGGTGATGATCCGAGCGGGCATGCTGGGCCGGGGCACTCCCCTGGGCATCGTGCAGCAGCGCGGCGGCGCGCACGATCTCCAGATCCGCGCCTTCGCACCGCGCCAGGTATTCTGCCATGCGATAAACGCGGCGCACGTGTTCAAAATCGTGCACCGCATCGGCCTGAGCGTACCATTGACGAGCTTGCTCCAGGGTGGGCATCTTAGACCGCCTGATAGTAGCCAACGTCCACCGAGTAGACGCGGCCGCGTTTGATCACCTTGCGCACCAGGTTCGTGCCAAAACGATAGCCCAGATGGCGATAATCCGAAACGGAAAGGATCAACAGATCGGCCTGTTTGCCCGGCTCGATGGAACCGATCCGATCGGCGCGGCGGATGGCATGGGCGGCGTTGATCGTGGCCGCAGCGATGGCCTGAGCCGGGGTGAGCTTGAGGGCGCGACAGGCCAGGGCGATGGCGAACTGCATGGATTCGCACCAGGCCGTGCCAGGATTGCAATCGGTGGCAATCGCAAGGATGGCGCCGGCTCGCAGGAGCTCGCGCGCCGGGGTGTAATCACATTCCGCCAAGCCGAAAGGAGTGCACGGAAGGCTCACCGCAACCGTATCCGAACTACCCAGTCGGGCAATATCGGTGGCCGAGGTCTTGACCAGGTGATCGGCGGAAGCGGCGCCCAGCTCGACGGCCAGCGAAGCCCCGCCCAGGTTCTCGAATTCATCGGCATGGATCTTGATCGGGAATCCCAGTTCCCGGGCGCGCGTCAGAATTTGGCGCGATTGTTCCAGGGTGAAGGCTTTGTTTTCGCAAAAGACATCCACGAAGGGCAATTCCCGTCCCGGTGCCTGGGTTTCCCACCAATCCTGGAGCAACGGCAACATGGTGTTGCAGATCAGGTCGGTGTAGCCTTGGGGATCGCGTTCATACTCCGGTGGAATGGCATGGGCCGCGAGGAAGGTGAAGGCCAGTTCCAGCGGGCCTTCGGCATCCAAGCGCAACAAGGCCTGGAGCAAGCGCAGCTCGGTGGCCAGCTGCAGGCCGTAGCCGGTTTTGGCCTCCGCCGTGGTCGTGCCATGGGCGAACATGCGCATCAGGCGCGGGCGGGTTTGGTTCAACAGGCTTTCAAGCGAAGCAGCGCGGGTGGCGCGCACGGTCGAAAGGATGCCGCCGCCGGCCGCCAGAATATCGAGGTAGTGCCGTCCGGCCATTTTCATCTCGAATTCGGCGGCGCGATCCCCGGCCCAGATCAGGTGCGTATGCGGATCGACGAAACCGGGGAGCACGACGCAACCTTCGGCATCCAGCTGCGGTTCATCGGCGTAGCGGGCACGCAGATCGGCACTGCGGCCGGTTTCGACGATCAGACCATCACGGATGAGAACGGCACCATCTTCGATGATGCCCAGGTTGCCCAGCGATTCGCCGCGTTGCGGGCCGCCGGCAAGGGTCAGGAGCTGAGAAGCGGAATGGATCAGCATAGGCAAATTTCAGGGTTGACGTTGGAGCCAGGAGGGATGGGCGTGCTTTTCGGCAATCAAGGCTTCAGCACGCTGCAGTTCGGAAGGGGTGAGCTCTGCGCGCACCAAACGAAGGTCGAGCACGGTTTCAAAGGCCTGGATGAAGGCCTGAGCGGCTTCTTCCCAGGTGGGGCGGCGACCCAGCGCTTCTTCCAACGTAAGGGCACGGGCACGCAGACGAGCGGCGGCCTCTCGGCGCGCAGCTTCATCGGGGAAGCGCAAGACACGGGTGATGCGCGTCAGATCCCCATAGAGAGGGAGCGAACCGTGCTGCAAGACACCCTCTCGTCGCCGCGCCTGTGCCGAGCCGATCAACTTTCTGCCGGCCACCGTGATCTCGTAAGCGGAGGGCACTTCAAAGCAAACGGGATTTTGGGCACGCGCGGCAGGGGCCTCTTCGTGCACCGTGACGGGGGCTCCGAGCAGGCGCAACGCCTGTACCAGTGCCTGGGAGAGCCGTAGGTAACTTTCGAGCACCGAGCCGTTCAGGCGCGGATCGCCGGCCGGGCCGATCACGGCGTAGGTCAGCTCATCGGTATGCAAAATGGCACGCCCACCGGTTGGACGGCGCACCACTTGCCAGTTTTCGCGCTGTAGAGCATCCAAGTCCACGTCACTCCAGGACTGAGCATACCCCAGCGAAAGGCAGGGAGGCTCCCAGGCATATAGGCGCAACGTCGGCCGGACCTCGCCGCGTTCGACGTGCTCCAAAACGGCCTCATCCACGGCCATATTCCAGGCGCCCGGCGCCGGAGGCGTAATCAACAATCGCCAGAGGTCGGGCATGGGTTGATTTTACCCGGTTTTGAGCAGGGTAAACGCCGAGGGTCCTCTCACTGCGCGACCAAATCCTGATATTCCGGATGGCGGCGGAGGTACGCAGCGACGAAGGAGCACAGAGGAACAATCCGATAGTTGTGTTCCCGTGCATATTCCAGCGCCGCTTTGACCAATCGGCTGCCGATGCCGCGCCCCTCCCAGGCCGGTGGGACGCCCGTGTGAAGCAGGATGAGGGTGTTCTCGCCGCGCCAGGCATAGGTGAGCTCGGCCAGATCGTCTCCTAGGCGAATCTCGAAACGATTCTCCTGAGAATTATGATACACTTCGTAAGAATCTTGTTCGGAGGTGCTCATGGTATCGGACTCCTTCAGGAATCGTAGGGATGTGCTCAGCCCTTCGGCCCAACGGGTGCAGGATGTGCTGCGCGCCAAAGGGTATGCGCTGACTGTGATTGAGTTTACCGAATCCACGCGCACTGCGCAAGAGGCCGCCGAGCGCGTGGGGGTGGAGGTGGGGCAAATCGTCAAATCGCTCATCTTCCGCACGGTGGAAAGCGGACGTCCGATCCTGGTGCTGACCAGTGGGGCGAATCGCGTCAACGAGCAGAAATTGGCGACCTACGTAGGGGAAGCGGTAACACGAGCAGAAGCCGAATTCGTGCGCGCTGTGACCGGCTTTGCCATCGGTGGAGTGCCACCTGTGGGGCATCTCCAGGCAATGGAGACCTATATCGATCGCGCTCTCCTGCAATACGAGAAAATTTGGGCCGCGGCCGGCACGCCGAACGCCGTTTTTGAATTGACTCCCCTCGATCTACAGGCGATGACGGGAGGAAAGGTAGTCGATGTGACGTGAAACACTTTTGGTCCTTCCTGTGGCTTTCCTTGGCAATCTGGGGATGTGTTGCGGTTTCTCCCTCTATCTCATCGCCTGTTGTCGTACCATCCTTCACGCCCTCACCCACTTTGTTGCCGCCTTCTTTCACGCCATCCCCTTCACCGGCGCCGCTTTGTACGCCCCCGGCCTGTCGCGCCGATGAGGCCTATTTTTGCTCCGGCGATTGCCCCGGCGGTTGTGGCACGATCTGTGCCACGGTCACACCGGATAGCACCTTGCGCCCTTTGCAAACGATAGAGACAAACCAGGGCTGGTGGATAGGCGATGAAAGAGAGGGCTTGTTGTATTTGGGGATCTTCGATCCCTCCGGCCGGCGCGAAGGCGTGATGTTGCGCCCCCCTGTGATGGCTTTTTCCCGGGTTCTGGCGGTGCAGGATAGACTTTACATTCTGGACAACGCAGGAGATGCCCTCACGCTACGCGCTCTTTACCCGCAGGAGCGTTTTCTCGGCACCGTTGCTACGGGTCCGAACCTGATTGCGCTCTCGACAGATGGCAAAAGCCTGGTCTGGAGTCGTGATCTGCCGGAGGCGGGTGCCGCGCAGGTTTTCCTGACTTCTCTCGAAAACGGGGATACGCAAACGCTTGTTTCTCTGCCGCTACCGGAAAACGCGGCAGGACATTCGCTGAAGCCGCTTTTCTACAATGCGGAGAGCGGCAAGTTGCTTTATGCTTTTCACGCCTTCTATAGCGGCATGAGCCCTACCCAGGTTGCTTCGCTCTATCTGTTCGACTTTTCTACCGGGCAATCGATCCCGTTGGTGCCGCTGCAGCAGGTGCTCTATGCCGGCTTTTCTGCCGCAGTGGATGCGCAAGGGGAGCGGCTGGCCTATTTGACGTACGGGGAGCCGAATGCCGATTTCAGCTTGCCCTGGACGGTGCATTTGCGCTCCTTGACGAATGGGGAGGAGATGCTCCTGCCGATCCCAATCCCTGCAGAGAACGTAGAAGTGCATTTCTTCTCGCCGGATGGAGAGAAGCTGCTATTGACCTCTTCGCGTCACATGGAAGATGGCTCTTACCGTAGCCTCCTCCTGCTCTTGGATATCCGATCCGGCACGTTCCATACGCAGCTGGAGATGGGGGATGCCTTCTTCGAGCCGCTGGGGTGGTCGCCGGATGGCTGGGTGGTGCTGACAAATACGGAGGATGACTCCACCTGGGCAATGCGCCCGATGGAGGGTGCGCCGGTAAAAATTACGCCTTTCCGCTTCCTGGGTTTTGCGGAAACGGAGCCTTGACCGGGTCGATCAGGCCGCGTGGAGATTAGGTGCGGCGATGAAGCTCAGGCCACGCTCGGTGAGTGCTTGGGCGGTGCGGTTGGCGGCTTCCACTTTGAGCAGGAAGTTCTTCTGCAGTGCCTCCCAATCACCGCTGGCAAGCACCTCTTCTTTGGCGCGGAAGTAATCCAGAATGTCGGAAGGGTGGGCCAGGGTGGCTTCGATCTCCGGGTCGGCGCCTTCGTGCTTGGCCGAGATATTCGCCACATGATCGGCCAGCTGCAGGAGCTCCTGGCGGCGATTGTATGGCTGGATGACGATGCTCTTCCAAGTCTCCGTGATGTGATGCTCAAAGCGAATGCGCGGCTCGAAACCCAAGGCGCGGCGGAATTCGGCAGTGCGCTCGATGGTGGCATTGTTGACCGAGTTCGACCAGTTGAAGCCGACCAGCGGGGTGGTGCCATCCTCGCGGCTGAAGAGCTTCGCCATCATGATGATCCACAGGGCGTGATAGGGGTTATCCGATCCGAAGAAGACCGAGATCTTGAATTCGATGTCAACGCCCAGGCGATAGAGCAGGAAGCCGAGAAGGATGGTGCCGGCATTGAAGTTTAGCACCTGGCGCACTCCGTAGCGGGTGTAGTAGTAGAGGTATTCATCCAGCCACTGGAGGGCGTGTTCGTTCGGCTGGCCGATGCCGCCGAAGTACCCGGTGATCGTTGCCGGGCCGCCCAGGTGCGGATTCGAGCCATCTGTGCCTTTGGTATCCAACGTTTCAACGAGGGAGGCACCCATCAGATCACAGGCGGCGATGATCGCTGGCAGATCGCCATCTTCTTCCTGCTCTTTCATCTTGCGCACGGCGATGAAGCGTGCCGGCACCAGGCTCTGTTTTTCGATGGCCTCCTCGGCCATGGCGCGGATCCAGGGGAAATACTGAAGCGCACTCACCTCCAGGGTGACGGCATACTCATCCTTGAACTGCATGCTCTCCGCTTTCGGACCGAGCACTTTCTGCCGGTAGGCCGGGATCGAGATGAAAGCGCGCCGATCACGTTGTTCCTGCAGCCATTCCAAGTCCTTCACGTATTGGGGGTTGCGTTCTGCCACCAACCGCAACAGGTTTTCCATGCGACGCGCTGCCTGGTGTTGACGGTTGATCTCCTCCGGCGTGCCGTAGCGGGAGACGACCTCCAGGAATTCATCCAAGATGCGGATGGATGGATCGCTCCAGAGGGCATTGATCGCCTCAAGGCCGGAAACAGGGATATGAAGGCGTTCACGCAAGGGATTCATCGCATTCTCCTTTCAGGGATTCAAGGGGGTCCAGGTTTTTCCACCATCGGAGGTGTAGTAGAGGACGGCTCGCTTTTCTCCGTTGATCGTCCAAAGAAAGCCTTCCTGTGGGTTTAGGAATTGTAGGCCGGCAAAGGCATCACCGAAAGCATGATTGGGGACACGGATTTCCCAATTCTGGCCGCCATTGGATGTGTAAAAGAGGGTCGAGCCGTTCCAGAAGATCCATTCCTGTGAGGAGAGAGCTTGGAATCGGCCAAGGCCCTCGATCAAAACCGGGTTCGGCTCCCAGGATTCTCCACCATCGTGGCTGCGATAGATGGCGGTGCGCATAGACTGGTTGATGATCTCTACCGGCAGAAGGAGCTCCTGGGGGCTTAACACGATCGGTGAATGGAAGGAGAGAAGCGCTTCCGGTTCGAGGGCGGGAAGTGGCAGGTGCTGCAATCGCCAGCTCTGGCCACCATCGCGGGTGATATAAAGATAAGGGGTGAGAGGAGCATAGGTGGTGCCGACCACCCAGGCCGTTTGCAGGTCACGCGCCGCCAGGCCGCTCTTCATCCCCGTCAGCGGAATATCCTGACGGGAGTTGGGGATGCTCGGATCGTTGACGAAACGCAGCTCCCAAGAGCGCCCGGCATCCCGTGTTTGGTAGATGGCGATACTGCTGGAACCGGCCCCGCCGGCCAGCGAGACCATCGCCCATCCATCGTTGGCATTTAGGAAGGTGAGATCGGCGGCGCCGAAGGGGACGGAGAATGTTTCCCAATTCTTTCCGCCATCCCCTGTGCGATGAAAGATGCCCTGCAGGCTCGGATCGCCGGATTCATTCGGGTGAAGGATCCAAGCATTTTGGGCATCCAGGAAGTAGAAGCTCAGGGCATAGCCGGCCACATTCATAGACGGGGGAGTGACGTTTTGCCAGCGCGCGCCTTCGAGGTGATAGATGCTATCCGTGGTGAGTGCCCAACCGTGTTCACGGTCAAAAAGGCGGAGATACGTCAGATGTTCCAGGTCGAGGCTCGAGGTCCAGAGACCGAATGCGGCGCCGGCAGAAGCGGGAGAGGCCGGGACAAGAGTCGGTGACGAAGGCAAGGGTGGCGCGGTCGGTGCCGTGGTTGGGGAAGTGGTACAACCGAACAGGAGAGCAAAGACGAGCAGAAAGGGGAACACGTTCATTCGCCGATCCATTCCACGATCGTGGCTTCTCCTTGGCCCACTCCTACGCAGAGCGTGGCCAGGCCGTAGAAAGGACGTTTTTCCTGTGGGGCACGTCGACGCATTTCATGGAGCAACGTGGTCAGGATGCGGGCGCCGGAGCATCCGAGCGGATGGCCGAGGGCAATGGCGCCACCGTTGACGTTGACGATCGATTCGTCCAGCTCCAGGTCTTCGATCACCGCCAGGGTCTGAACGGCGAACGCCTCGTTGATCTCGACCAGGCGCAGGTCCTGGATAGAAAGGCCGGCGCGTTGGAGGGCTTTGCGCGTGGCCGGGATCGGACCGTAGCCCATCACTCGCGGTTCCACTCCGGCCGCCGCGGCGGCGACGAAGCGTGCCATAGGGCGCAGACCAAGCGATTCGGCCTTTTCTTTGCTCATCAGAAGCACGGCAGCTGCCCCATCGTTCAGGCCGGAGGAGTTCCCCGCCGTGACGGTACCACCGGGTCGAAAGGCCGGCTTGAGGCGTGCCAGCGATTCCATCGAGGTGTCGCGCCGAGGGCGCTCATCGGTGGTGACCAGGATCGGATCGCCTTTCTTCTGCGGCACGGGGACGGGAACGATCTCTTCGGCAAATTTGCCACTATCGATGGCGGCAATGGCGCGCTGATGGGAGCGCAAGGCAAAAGCATCCTGCTTTTCGCGCGTCAGGTGCGGGCGCTCGGCAGCGATGTTCTCGGCCGTTTCGCCCATGGATTCAATGCCGTACAGTTCTTTCATCCGTGGATTCGGGAAGCGCCAGCCCAACGCGGTATCCCAGGCAGTGAGATTGCCAAAAGCAAACGGCTCTTCTGCCTTAGGAATGGCATAGGGGGCACGGGACATGGATTCCACGCCACCGGCGATATAGATCTCTCCATCCCCGTTGCGGATGGCGCGGGCCGCCAGGTTGACCGCAGCCAAACCGGAAGCGCATAGGCGGTTGACCGTCACGCCGGGAACGCTGGGTGGGAAGCCGGCCAACAGCAAAGCCATGCGCGCCACGTTGCGGTTATCCTCCCCGGCCTGATTGGCACAGCCCATGTAGACTTCTTCCACCAAGGCCGGGTCGAGTTGATTGCGTTCAACGATCGCCTTGAGCACCAATGCCGCCAGATCATCCGGGCGCACACGCGCCAGCGACCCGCCCAAAGCACCGATCGGCGTACGAATAGCGTCGATGATCCATACTTCTCGCGTCATAGAAGGCCTCCAGATGAGAATCACCTGCATTGTACCACGCTCAGAAGGCCTCGTTTTCTCCGAAAGAAGTTTTGGCGAAGATTTTTACCGCCAACAGGCACTGCTTTGAGGTTGAAGTATTTCGTCTATTCACAAGCGTGGAAAGCCCAGACAACACAAGCTTGAATGATTTGCTATCCGAGTGTACCTTCGGGCTCTGACCGAAGTCCACAGATTGAGAACACCGAAAAGCAACGCGCCGAGGCGGCTTACACCCCGGCGCGCGTTGTCTAGGAAGAGCAGACGATCCTACGCGATCACCATTTCGACGTAGTCGCGGACGATGACTTCGGCTTCGGAAAGTCCGAGCAGAGCCAGTAGTTCCTGCACGAGCCCGGCTTTATGCTCCGCATCGCGGCGGCTCCAGGTGCGACTTTTGATCTCCAAAAAGTCACCCAGCGGCGGTTCCTGTAAGTGATCGAGGTTGACAAAGAATTCGGTATCGCGGTAGCGAATGTGCCAGCGCAGGCGGTCCTTTTCAATGCTCAGCTCGCTTTCGGGTTTGAAGTATTCGCGGTAGAAGCGCAAAGGATAGGTGGCCGGAGCCAGGTAGCGGCTGCGGGAGAGAAGGACATCATGCGCCAGCTGCCCCTCACGCTGCGCGCCGATCAGGGTGAGACGGGTGCGCACGTTGAGCACGTTGCCGGCCGCGTCGATCAGATCATCTTCGCGGAAGCGTAACCGTCCCTGGGCGCGATCGGCAAAGAAGAAGTAGTTATCGTATTGACGATAATGTTTGAACGCGGTGATCTGGATTTCGGGATGGTTTTCGATCGCTTGACGCAGAGCCTCACGGTCGGGCACGCGCACTTTCACTTGGACCTCGAACGACTCCTGCTCCATTGAGCCACCCAGGGCAATGAGCTTAGAAAGCACGGATTGCTCACGGGCGATCAGGAAGTGATCAATGCGGGTGGCGATGGCACGCGCTTCCGCAAGCAGAGACTCTTCATCCAGCGTGAGCAGGCGACGATCGCGCATCACCCAACGGCCGTTGATCATCACATCGGTCACATCGGTGGATTTAGCGGCGTAGACGAGCTGGGCATAGACGGCATCGGGAGAGCGGCGGAAGGCAGGCGAATTATGCAAAGGATTCAGATCGACCAGGATCAGGTCGGCGCGTTTGCCGGGCTCCAGCGAGCCGGTCAGGTGACCGATATGCAGAGCCTGAGCGCCGATGCGCGTCGCCAGAGCGAGGACGGTGGGCGCCGGCAGGGCGGTGGGATCGTTGGTCACCGCTTTGGCGATGAAAGCCGCCAAGCGCATCTCCTCGAACATATCCAGATCGTTGTTCGAGGCCGGGCCATCGGTGCCGATGCCCACATTCAGGCCCACCTCGAGCATCTTCGCCACCGGAGCAAAGCCGGATGCCAATTTGAGATTAGAAGATGGATTGTGCGCCACACCCGCGCCGGCATGTTGCAGGGTGTGCATTTCACCCACGTCAATGTGCACGCAGTGCGCCGCGATCACTTTGGCCTCAAACAACCCTTGCTTTTTCACATAGGGGATGACCGGCATGCCACGTTCTTGGCGCATATTCTCGCGCTCTTGCGCCGTTTCTGCCAGGTGGGTATGCAGAGGCACATCGAATTCGGCGGCCAGCTGCGCCGTAGCGCGTAGGATTTCATCGGTGCAGGTATAAGGAGCGTGGGGTGCAATGGCCGGGACGATCAAAGGGTGATCCTTCCAGCGCTGAATGAAATCACGCGCATAGGCCATGGAATCTTCAAAAGAGGCCGCATCAGGGGAGGGGAATTTGAGCACCGTTTGGGCACAAATGGCGCGCATGCCGGCCTCGGCGGCGGCTTTGGCTACTTCTTCTTCAAAGTAATACATATCGTTAAAGGTAGTCACACCACTGCGGATCAATTCGGCACAGGCCAGCAACGTGCCCAAGCGCACAAATTCCGGGGTGACGAATTCGCGCTCAACGGGCATCATATAGCCCATCAGCCAAACATCCAGGCGCAGATCATCGGCCAGGCCGCGGAGCAAGGTCATCGGCACATGGGTGTGAGCATTGATCAGGCCCGGCATAAGCACCTTGCCACCGCAATCGATCGTCTCGCGAGCCGTATATTCGGCAAGTAGGCGCTCTTGGGGGCCAAGGTCAACGATGCTATCGCCACAAACGGCCAGGGCACCGGGGGTATACTGCCGCATTTCGCCGTCCATGGTCAGCAGGATGGCATTGGTGAGAAGAAGGTCTACTGTTTGCATAAGGCACCTTTATAAGGGGGAGATGATATCCAAATGCTGAATGAAAAATTCTACCAGTGTAGGATCGAACATTTTCCCGGCTTGAGAGCGAATATACTCCAGTGCACGCTCTCGTGACCAGGCACGCCGATAGGGGCGATCGGAAGTAACCGCATCCCAGACATCCACGATGGAAAAGATACGTGCGGCCAGTGGGATCGCATCGCCTTTTAGACGCCGTGGGTAGCCCTTTCCATCCCAGCGCTCATGGTGACAATAGGGAATATCGAGCGCCGGACGCAAGAATTCGATGGGGTAAAGCATTTCATAGGCAAACTGGGGGTGGCGCTGAATCAGGCGTCTTTCTTCCACGGTGAGGGGACCGCGCTTGTGCAGGATCGCATCCGGAATGGCCATTTTACCAATATCGTGCAGAATAGCCCCGCGGCGAATATGAGCGATTTGCGTTTCGTCCAACCCGAGCAAGCGGGCGAACTTGACCGACATTTCTACGACCCGACGGGTATGATCTTCGGTGAGTTCATCGCGCAGTTCCAGCGCTTTTGCCCAGCCTTCCAGAGTGCGATCGTATGCTTCGGCCAGCGCCTGAGCATACTGCTGGAGTTTTTGCTGGGCTTCGATGCGCTCGGTAACGTCACGGAAGTTGATCACCACCCCGCGCACGTTGGGATCGTGCAAAAGGTTGCGGGCGACGGCTTCAATATGTCTCCATTCTCCTTGAGCATTGCGAAAGCGATAATTGACCTGACGAATGATCCCCGGTTGCCGTATGCCTTCTTCCCAGGCCTGATGCATCAAGGGCAGATCATCCGGGTGGATATATTGAAACGGGGAGCGGTTGGTAATATCTTCGAGCGGATGCCCAAGAAGACGCTCCACGGAAGGGCTGAGATAACGGAAGTAACCCTGTTCATCGAGAATGGCAATGCCATCTGCGGCATGCTCGATCACGGCGCGGAAGAAAGCCTCTCGTCGTTCCAGCTCCTGGAAAAGCTGCGCGCTTTCGAGCACCGTACCGAAGCCTGCCATCGCCTGTGCCAGGCGGATTTCCGCCTGGGTGAATTCGCGGCGTTGGCGGCTTTCGCGTATCTGGATCAGGCCGATCAGCCGCCCGCGCACCAGGATCGGGACAACGAGCATGGATTGGATACAATAGGTGTCAAATTGAGCTCGTTCCGCAGCGGAGAGATCAGGACTATCTGAGAAAAGTGGGATGGGCAATCCACTTTGGATAGCGCGTATCACCGTCGGAAAATCCTGGATAGAGGCACTTTTCCCAAGTCGCGAGACCCGTTCTTCAGCACAGGCCTTCTCCCCCCAGGCTTCGGCAAGCACTGTGAGCGTCGATTGGGATTCATCCAGGACCAGAAGGGCACAACTGGTCACCTCAAGTGCGTTGAGCACGTGGTAGGTCAGAACCTGAAGCAAGGCAGATGGATCGAGCAGGCTGGCCGCCATATCTTGAGCGGCGGCATAGAGCCGTCCGAGATCGGAGGCCTGATTGCGCAAGCGTTCGTAAAGGTTCAGGTTTTCGAGCGCCTGCGCAATCACATTGACCATTGCCTGCCCGATGTTGATCTCGTGCGAAGTAAAAGTCAAAGGGCCGTTGCGGTAGGCCACAAAAGCAGCTACGATTCCGGAAGCCGAAAAGATCGGAAAGACGGCATAGGAACGGAACCCCTCGCGGATCATCTGCTCCCGCAAGGGTAAAGTAGAGGGATCACTCAAGATATCCTGGACAACAACCGGCTGCGGTGAACGGAAGACGCGGCTGCCGGGCAGATCGCGAAACAGGCGGTTGACTGCATCGATGTATTCTTCCGAAAGACCGCTATAGCGCAGGCAAGAGACTCGATCCTTCTCCCGATCGTACGTATAGATCGCCACGCGGTCGGCATGGAGAATTTCGTACACGCCGCGAATCACGCGATTCCAGAGCTCATCCAGGGTGTGGGCAGTCAACAGTCGAGGGGCGAACTGGGTAAGCTTCTCGGTTTGTTCTTCGGTATAAAGCTTTTCGATGGCAAAGGCCAAGTCATCGGCCAGCCCTTCCAGCACGTTCTCTTCTTCGGGCAGGAAGGGCTTATCATCATGGGATAGAAAAAGGATTCCCCAGCGCCGTTGGTTGCGGACAAGCGGTAAAATGATCGCTTGCCGCTGGGGGCAATTGGGCTGGAGAGGACATTTTTCGCAGATCGTCACATCGGTAACCAAGAGAGGGGCACCTTGCTCCAAAACCTGGCGAATGCATTGAAGTTCTCTCTCCTGTGCCTGAGAAAGGAGCAATCTTTTTTCTTCAGGAGAATGCCCGGCTATGGCAACTGGCTGTATTTTTCCATTCCGATCCGTCAGCCCAATCCAGGCAAGAGAATATTCCTGGAGCGTGGTTAGGATGTGACACACCTCCTTTAGGAGCGCTTCTTTCTGATGAGCGCGCACGATCTGTTGATTGATGGCACCGATAGTGGTGATCAATCGGTAAAGGAATTGCTCATGTTGGCGTGTTTGCTCAGATTCTTGCCACTGTTTTTCTAAACGGTGGATCAACGTTTGCACGGCAATCCAGGCGCCGAAGCCAAGGGTGAGTAACACAAACGTGCCGCTGAACCAGGCAGCGGGATCGCGGGTGTTTGGTATTTCGGATGGGAGATATAAGGCGCCTTGTACATGCAACCACCCCATGACTCCCATCGTCAAAGCGCTGAGGACGAAAGCAAAGAGCCCCCCTTTAAAGTCAAAGAAAATGCCGCTTAAAACAATAAAAGCAAAAAGGACCACCCGGCCATCCCCGAAAAGCGCTGCCTGTGCCAGACCTAGCGCGGCGACCACGTAGAGCACAAACAGGAAAGCGGCGGCGCGCCAGGTGTAACGCACTCTTTCGGTAAGCGCCAGAAAAAACACAAGAGCCGTCAGTAAAAGATAGAGGAAGGCCGTTTGAACAGCCGTACGCAAAAGAGCCGGGTGATTAAGGTCTTCGAGCGTTTGGTAGATATTAATGAGCCCGCCAGCCAGCGCAATAAACCAGAACGGCAGAATACCCTTCAGCAGCCGTTCCAGCAATTCCTGGCGATAGGCCTTTAGCGGGGAGGACATTCTGACTCCTATTCCAGGCCGGGGAGGAGACGTACGCGCATTCGCTTCTCTTCGATGTGTATGGAAAGGATCACTTGCGAAATGGCCGGCAGGAGCAATTCCTTGCCATCCGGTTTGCGCACGAGGTAGACCTTATTGGCCGGTGTATCGAGCACTTCGGCGAGCTCGCCCAGCAAACGCTCCGATTCATCGAAAACCTGTAAGCCGATCAGCTGGTGAGCGTAGTATTGTCCTGGGGGGAGTGGGGGAAGTTCATCCGAACGGACGTAGACCCACTGATTGCGCCATAAGGCGGCCTCCTCCGGACCTTGAATGCCCTCAAAGGCGATGAGTACGCCCTCTTTGTGCGGACGCACCGAGAGGATCGCACTCGGATGATGATCTTCACCCAAGTAAACTTTCCGTCCCCGCTGCAGACGTTCGGGGAAATCGGTGTGGATCTCCATCACCATTTCACCGCGCAGCCCGTGCGGTCGCCTTAAGTAGCCAATCGCCAGGTAGAGAACCGTGTCACTACCTGGCGATGGACTCGAAGAAGGGGAGGGATGCTTACGCCTCACGGTTCAAGGATATCCAGCGTGACCTGTTTGCCTTCTTGTTCGGCCGCCACGCGTAACAGGGTGCGCATGGATTGGACAATGCGTCCCTGTTTGCCGATAATGCGTCCCATATCTTCTTTCGAGACGCTCAGGGTGAGAAAGACCTGGCGGCCGCGTTCCCGTTCCTCGACGCGCACCTCATCCGGCCGGGTGACAAGGGATCTGGCAAGATATTCCACCAGTTCTTTCATGCTCACCCACCGCGGCGCGCCGCCTCAGAGAGGAGCACTTCCAGGCTCTCACCGGCCTTATAACGGGCATAGCGATCCAGCAGACCAATGCTGCGGAAGAGCTGCTCTACCGATTCGGAAAGCTGGGCGCCGTTTTTCAGCCAGTGATAGACGCGATCTTCTTTGACCTCGATGGTGGCCGGCTCGGTACGCGGATTGTAATATCCCAGGATTTCCAGGAACTTCCCATCGCGCGGGCTCTCTTTATCTGCGGCAACAATGCGGTAGGAAGGTTGACCACGCATGCCGGTTCGACGAAGACGAATTCGTACCATTGAACAAACTCCTTAGGGATGTGAATCTCTTGTGAGGGTTCGGGTGGTGCAATAAGGATAAAACTATTATATCGCAATTTTAGCCCGATTTTGATGTCGCATCAATCGCCGGGCGACATTATCATTTGAATTGACCCAGCCCTAGCCAAAGAGCCGTGATAGGCCGCGCCCACCGTCCTTCTGTAAGCTCTTGAACAGCCGTTGGGCTTCACGATATTGCTTGATCAAGCGATTGACATCCTGCACTTCTGTGCCGGAACCGCGCGCAATGCGCCGGCGACGGCTGGCGTTGAGAATCTCCGGGTTGCGCCGCTCCTCCGGCGTCATGGAAAGGATGATCGCCTCAAAGCGCTTGAAGTTGCGTTCCATGTCCTTCGGATCGACCTGACGCGCCAGTTGCCCCATTTGACCGGGCAACATTTCCAGGATTTGGGTCAGGGGACCCATTTTCTTGATCTGGCGCATCTGCTCCAGCCAGTCTTCCAGGGTGAATTGGCCGCGCATCAGGCGCTCGGCCTGGCGCTGAGCCTGTTGGGCATCGAAGGCAGCCTCGGCCTTTTCAATGAGGCCGATCACATCGCCCATGCCCAAAATGCGCGAAGCCAGACGTTGCGGATCGTAGGCCTCCAGCGCGTCTACCTTTTCGCCGGTGCCCAGGAACTTGATCGGCACCCCGGTCACGCTGCGGATGGAGATGGCGGCACCACCACGGGCGTCGCCGTCCATCTTGGTCAGGATCAGGCCGCTCAGTGGGATGACCTGGCGAAAGCCCTGGGCAACATGCAGCGCTTCCTGGCCGATCATCGCATCAACTACCAGTAGGATTTCACGCGGCGAAACACGTTGCACGATCTGGTGAAGCTCATCCATCAGCGGCTGATCGATCTGCGAGCGGCCGGCGGTATCCAGGATGACGATGCTGAAGCCTCCTTTCGCAGCTTTTTCCACGGCGCGCCGCGCCAGTTCGGGCGGAGCGATCCCATCGCCGCTTTCGACCGGTACGTTGATCTGGGCGCCCAGCTGTTGCAGCTGTTGCACGGCGGCAGGGCGATAGGGATCAGCCCCTACCAGCATGACCCGTTCCCCTCGCCGCTTGAACCAGTTCGCCAGTTTGGCCGCGGCAGTGGTTTTCCCCGAACCCTGCAACCCGACGAGCATCAGGACATGCGGTTTGGGGCCGCTGAGCTGCAGCGGCGCCGGCGCTCCTAACGAGGCGATCAGCTCTTCGTGCACGATCTTGATCACCTGCTGAGCCGGGTTCAAGGCGCGTGAGACTTCGGCGCCCACGGCACGGGCTCGCACCCGCGCCAGGAAATCTTTGACCACGCTGTAGTGCACATCGGCTTCAAGCAGCGCCAGGCGCACTTCGCGCAAAGCGGCATCCACATCGGCTTCGCTGAGCTTGCCGCGCCGCCGCAGGTTCTCAAAAATATGATTGAGACGCTGGGTGAGGGTTTCAAACATGGCAGAGTCATTTTACCACCGCCGGAAACGCTTGACAATCTTTCGATTTGCCGTTAAAATCCCCACCGCTCGAACAACCGACACGCCGAGATAGCTCAGTTGGTAGAGCACGCGGCTGAAAACCGCGGTGTCGTCAGTTCGATTCTGACTCTCGGCACACAATCCATACATTTTCGCGGGCGTGGTTCAGTTGGTAGAACGTCTCCTTGCCAAGGAGAAGGTCGTGGGTTCGAATCCCATCGCCCGCTCTCAAAGGGAAGGATTGCAGGTGGGAAGCGGCGGGGCTCCATCGGCAATCCTTTTTATCAACTTCACGGCGTCGTGGCCAAGTGGTAAGGCAAGGGTCTGCAAAACCCTGATCACGGGTTCGAATCCCGTCGACGCCTCTCGTCTTTTTAAACGGGAAGATGCCCCGAACATCTGGTATAATATACCCCGCTCCGGATGGAGCTATGCGGAGAGGTCGCGTAGTCTGGCCTAGCGCGCACGCCTGGAGAGCGTGTTTCCCGCAAGGGAACGTGGGTTCAAATCCCACCCTCTCCGCCTCTTCTTTTAACTCCCTATGACCAAACATCTGGTAGTTGTCGCCGGCAATATTGGTGCAGGGAAGACCTCGCTGACCGAGCGCATCGGGGCCCGGTTAGGATGGTGGACAGGCTACGAATCCGTGGCCGATAACCCCTATCTGGCCGATTTCTATGCCGATATGCGCGCCTGGTCCTTTCATCTCCAGGTCTTCTTTCTGGGGCACCGCGCCGAGCAATATCTGGCCGCCGTTCGTGACCCGCGCTCGGCGATCCTGGATCGAAGCATTTACGAGGATGCCCATATCTTTGCCCGTGCGCTTCACCACCTGGGCAATCTTTCCGAGCGCGACTACCTGACCTACCGCCGCCTGTTTGACCGAGTGGTGGAAACCTTACCACCCCCGCGCCTACTGATCTACTTGAAAGCGCCCGTCCCCGTGCTCATAGAGCGCATCCGCCGTCGCGCACGGCACATCGAGACCGGCATCACGCCGGAATATCTCACCCTCCTGGACTCGTTCTACGAAGAATGGCTGGCGCATTTCGATCTCTGCCCTGTGCTCACCATCCGCAGCGATGACTTGGACTTCGTCCACCGCCCTCAGCACCTCGACCTGGTCATTTCCCGCATGATGGATAAACTGAGCGGGCACGAGGAGATCGCCTTTTAATCGCCCAGCGCCTGTTCCAGGTCCTCCAAGAGATCGTCCACATGCTCAATGCCCACCGAAAGCCGCACCAGGTTTGGCGGCACCTCCAGCGGCGATCCTTGCGTTGAAAGATGGGTCATCGCCGCCGGGACCTCGATCAAAGATTCCACGCCCCCCAACGATTCGGCCAGCGTAAAGAGACGTGTGCGCTCGGCCACCCGAATGGCCGCTTCTTTTCCCCCTTTTACCAGGAAAGAGATCATCCCACCTCCATTACGCATTTGCCTCCTGGCCAGGGCATACTGCGGATGGGAAGGATGGAAAGGATAAAACACGCGCTCCACGCGCGGATGCTCGGCCAGGTAGGCCGCCAGGCGCGAGGCGTTTTCGGCATGGCGCTCCATGCGCAAAGGTAAAGTCTTGATGCCGCGCAGCACCAGGAAACAATCCATGGGCCCCGGCACTGCCCCCACCGCATTCTGCAAAAAGGCCAAGCGCCGGTAAAGCCCCTCCTCTTTGACCACAATCGCCCCACCGATCACATCCGAGTGCCCACCTAGATACTTGGTCGTCGAATGCACCACCAAATCTGCTCCCAGTTCTAGAGGCCGCTGGAGATAAGGTGTGGCAAAGGTATTATCCACGGCCAAGAGCGGCGGTTGTGGATACTGCCGTAGCAACCCGGCGATTGCCCGAATATCGCTCACGCGCAAAAACGGATTGGAAGGCGTTTCAAGCCAGATCAGGCGCGTTTGGGGCGTGATCGCTTCGGCGATCTGCTCAATATCGGTCGTATCGGTAAAGGTGAATTGCAGGCCAAAATCACGCAGCACCTTATCAAAAAGCCGAAAGGTGCCCCCGTAGACATCGTTACCGGCGATCACGTGATCGCCGCTCTTGAGCAAGCGCAGCACCGTATCGATCGCCGCCATGCCGGAAGCAAACGCCAGGGCATAGGATGCCCCTTCCAACGCCGCCAAAGCCTGTTCCAGCGCCAGTCGAGTCGGGTTGCGCGTGCGCGAATATTCGTACCCCTGCCTCGGTTTCCCCACCCCATCCTGGGCATAGGTGGAGGTCTGGTAAATGGGCGTCATGACTGCCCCGGTCTGCGGATCGGGTTCCTGACCGGCATGTACCGAAAGCGTCTCAAAGCGCATAGGTCCTCTACTGTACCCGCAGGAGCACCTTACCGTTGCTCCACAACGATTCGAGCTGGTAATAGCGCCGTTGATCGGGAGAGAAAAGATGGACGATCACTTCGCCATAATCCAGCAGCAACCATCCTGAGCTGGCCACCCCCTCCAGCTGACCGTGGCGATGGTGACGTTGACGCACTTTTTCCTCCACGGCCTCGGCCAAGGCATCGAGCATACGGTCACTCGTGCCGGTACAGATGACGAAGTAATCGGTAAAAGAGGCAATGCCTCGCAGGTCGAGGAGCAAAATATCTTCCCCCTTCTTCTCTTCCAGCGAATCTACAATGGTATGTACCAGTTCAAGCGTATTCAGAACTCACCTCCTTGAGAACTAAGTGGTGCGGTAAACAAGCGCGTATACCGTGCCCCTTGAGGCTGCAGATCGCTTTTGATCAGGTGCACGGCCGTCACTGCAAAAGAGGCTTTCAGATCGAAGGAAAACCCCTGCAGTGACGAACGAATGCGAGAGATCTCATCGGGCGTCACCTGGGCCCGCACGCGACCGATCGTCAAATGGGGCGTGAAGTCTTTTTCATCGCTCACGTAGCCCAAGCGTTGGGTAGCGCTATCAATCCCACGTTGTAGCCGGAACAGAGCCGTCGGTGCCTGCACCCCGATCCAGATCACCCGTGGCCGCTTCATTTCCGGGAAAACTCCCCAGCCCTCAATGCCGATTTCAAAGGGAGCATGCCGCCCTGCCTCCAAAGCCAGTGCCTGGCGAAGGAATTCCACGTTCGCAGGAGAGACATCTCCGAGGAACTTGAGCGTCAAATGGATGTTCTGATAGGGGACCCAACGGATCAGGTCGGAAGGAAGGGAGCGGCGCAGCGGCTCAACGGCTCGATCAAGGCGTTCCAGCAAATTCAGTGGCACTTCAATAGCAATGAAAAGGCGCAACGGCTCCATTCTATGTCCCATCTGCTCCCTGACCGAGCACCTTTTCAATCGCCGATTTCAGTTCCTGGTAGCCAACAGGCTTGGTCAGATAAAGCGTAGCGCCGGCATCCAGGCCCATCTTGATATCGGAAGGCAAATTTTTTGCCGAGAGAATGATCACCGGGATGTTTTGCAGCCGCGGCTCGCGGCGGATATAGCGGAGCACTTCCAGGCCGGAAATATCGGGCATCATGATATCCAGAAGCACCACATCGGGCGTCTCCACCGAAAGCAAGCTGATCGCCGGCCCGCTGCTATACGCCTTGAGGACGCGATAACCGCTTACCCGCATCATTTCGGCGAACATTTCGGCTGCGTCCACTTCATCTTCCACGATCATGATCGTCTTCGGCTCGGTCATGGCTGTAAAAATAGCATAAGTTAACGGAATTGGCAAGGGTGCTACAAACCATAACAGGACTTTTTATTGTTCTAATTGTATCGAAGAAAACAGACAATATTCACACGAAATAGCAAAAACTTTTTGAAAAAGCAATACGTTTCAACGAATTTGGATATCAAATACCGAACAGTGTAGTTTTCAGTCTCGCGCTTAAAATGCTGAAAAGCCATAGAACCGCTCCACCGGGCAGGGTTTTTCGAGGCTTGGTTAGCAAACATCATTGCCGAAATGCAAAGAATGGCGTCGCGGCAAATTAACACTCCGGTTCAGCGCCCGGGCAAGACGATTTCTTCGGCAATATCCGACGTAAAAAGCCCGCTTGGTCCACGTTATCGGTCATAACACAGCCTCTCGTTTTGCCCAAAATGCCGTAAAATAAGAGCAGGAAAATGATGCGATCGGGTGGTAGCAGAAAAAATGCGGATGGAAGTTTCAGAATTTGCTTCGTCTGGGTGACAGGATTGAAAAGATAGATCGCGTATGCATACCCCACAAGTGATCCTCGCTCTGGTCTTACTCCTTCTGGGAGCTTTTTATGCCTGGGTAGGGCTCTATATCTCGCATCGCCAGATAGAGGCCCGTGCATCCTTTATGGGAATGATGCTCAGCATGAGTCTATGGAGCCTTTTCTATGGGCTAGAGGTCATGGCAAACACCCTCCAGGCAAAATTGTTATGGGCTCGGTTAGGATATTTCGGAAATGTCAGCTTACCGGTTTTCTGGATTTTTTTCGTTCTGAGATTCACCGGCCATTCTGATCTTCTCACCGACCGCTTCCGCCGTGCCTTGTGGATCATTCCGGGGCTGACACTGGGGATGGTATGGACCAACAACCTCCACCACGGTATTTGGAGAGCTTATCGGATTGATGAAACTTTCCCTTTACTTCTTACCGTCTATGAGCACGGCTAGTATTTTTGGATTCACACCATCTATTCTTACGGGTTGATCCTGGCCGGGACGGTGATCCTGGGAGCTTCTTCAATCCAGATGGTGGGAGTCTATCGCTTGCAATCTATGAGCGTATTTTTTGGAATGCTGATGGCCATCGCCGGAAATAGCCTATACCTGAGTGGCCTGATTCCCGTGCCTGGCCTGGATATCACCCCGATTGCTTTTCTCCCAACCACATTGAGCGTACTTTGGGCCATACGGCGCTATCGTCTTTTAGAGGTCGCCCCGTTGCCCTTTGGCCATATTGTTGAAGCTCTCCAAGAAGCAGTCATCGTTGTAGATGAGCGTCAGAGACTCCTTTACATGAACCCGGCTGCCGAGAAATTGGTCGGCAAAACATTTGAGAGCGCACTAGGCAAGTCGCTCTACGATGTGTGTCACTTTGCCAAGGCTTTGCGCAACGATCTGCCTAGCGTGACGGAACGCCGAGTGGAAGTTGCTCTCGAGAAAGACGGTCATGAGATTGTGATGGAGATCGGCCTGCGTCCCATTCAACTCGCATATCGCGGCCAAAAAGGCACACTGCTGGTGCTGCGGAATGTGACCGAGATGCGCTTGGCACAAAAAGCACAGGAACGTTGGGCGGCGATCCTGCAGGCGCTTTCGGTGATCGCTGTGGAGCTTATGCGCGCCTCTTCCTGGGAGGATGTTACGCCGGCCGTTCTGGAAGTGCTAGGGCGGGCGGCGGATGTTAGCCGGGTATACCTCTTTCAAAACCTGGTAGATAATACGAACACCCTGATCTTTTCTCAACGTTTTGAATGGGCCGCCTCCCATGCCAGTCCGCAGATCGAGAACCCGGCGCTCAAGGAATTCCGTCCGATTGAACAGGGATTTGAGCGCTGGGTTGATTTGCTTTCAAAGAACCAAGTGATAAGCGGACCCATCCGTACGTTTCCCCAAAGCGAGCAGCCAATCCTAGAGGCACAAGAGATCCGTTCCCTACTGGTCGTCCCCATCTTCGTAGAAGGGATGTGGTGGGGGTTCCTGGGCTTTGATGAATGCCGCCGAGAGCGCGAGTGGGAAGTGAACGAAACACAAGCGCTGCGCCTCTCGGCCGAGCTCTTCGGCGCGGCCATTCGGCGTCAGATGATGCAATCCGAAATGGAACAGCACCAGCAAACACTGGACATCATGCAGGAAATTATCCTGCTGGCGCTCCAGAGCCATACGCTGGAAAGCATGGGGCAAACCCTGGTCGATCACCTGGGCATCCTGACCGGCGCCGAACATGCCTTTTTCACCCTTTGGGATGAAGAACAACAGCGAGTGGTGCCGCTGGCGGCCTACGGAAAGTATCGTGAGATATATTCTAAAATGGTGCCAAAGCCAGGAGCGCGCACCCTCACCGCCGCCGCGCTGGAGAAAGGCGGGACTCTGATCGTGGAGGATACATTGAACACCCCTTACCTCGATCCCCAGATTGCCGCCCAATTTGAAACACGCTGCATGCTTGTTCTCCCTCTGATCGCTGATGGTCAACGTTTGGGGGCGCTCTTGTTGGGATACTCTCATCCACACACCTTTACAGCCCAGGAAATTGCCATCGGTGAGCGGACGGCGGCACTGGTAGCCCTGGTTCTGCTTAAATTCAAGGCCGTAGCACGCGCCGAGCGGCGCGCCCGAGAAGCGGATACCTTGCGCCAGGCCGGGGCGGCTATCGTCTCCACGCTGCAATCGGATGAGGTGATCCAGCGTATTCTCGATGAACTCCAGAAAGTGATCCCTTATGACAGCGCTTCGGTGCAGCTCCTAAAGGATGGCGAACTGGAGATCGTGGGTGGGCGCGGTTGGGAAGATGAAAAACAGATACTTGGAATACGCTTCCCGCTGGATGGCAAAAATCCAAACACAGTAGTGATGCAAAGTTTGGAACCACTCCTGCTGAAAGATACCTCCTCCTACCCAGCGTTCCAAAAACCGCCGCACCATCGCATCCGCTCCTGGTTGGGAGTGCCACTACTGGCTCATGGACGCGCCATCGGCCTGCTGGCTATTGATAGTCATCAGGAAAACTTTTTCACCCAGGAACATGTCCAGCTTGCTACGGCGTTTGCCAATCAGGTGGCGATGGCGCTGGAGAATGCTCGTCTATACGAAGAAAGCCAGACGCAAGCCCTCACCGATCCGCTCACCGGCCTCTACAACCGGCGCGGTTTGATGGAGCTGGGCAAGCTCGAGCTGGCGCGTGCTCTGCGCCAACACAAACCGTTTTCCGGCATTATGCTGGATATTGACCACTTCAAACGGGTGAACGATACCTACGGTCACTTGGTAGGCGATCAGGTATTGCAGGTGCTGGCCCGGCGCTGCGAAAAAGCCACCCGCGATCTCGATCTAATCGGGCGCTATGGAGGCGAGGAATTCCTGATCCTGCTCCCGGAGGCCGATTGGCGCGCCGCTTTGAACATCGCCAACCGTTTGCGCGTGCTCGTTGCCGAAGCGGCGATCCCCACCCGTGCCGGGCCGCTACGGGTGACGATCAGTTTGGGTGTGAGTCAGTATACTGTTACAGATGGGGGATTGGAAAATCTGATCGAACGCGCCGATCGCGCCCTTTATCAGGCCAAGGAGCGGGGACGCAATCAGGCCATCGCTTTTGAGGAAATGCGCCACACCTGATATAAACCGAGACGATGATTCTCTCCATCGGAGAGAAAGGTTTCCAGGATTTCAAATCCGGCCTCACTTGCCAGTTGTTCCAGCTCAGAAAGGCTGAAATGGTGAACATAGCGCAAGCCGCGCCCGCCGTGGCGCCAATCGAGCAGGTAATCTCCCTCTTCGAGCTCGGCAGGGCTCAATCCTACCGTTTCCCAGGGCTGAATGCGCCGGCTCAGGCGCGGGCTGTTGAGAAATTGCCACTCTGAATGGTAAAAAAGGCCTTGGGGGTGCAGAAGATCTCGCACCGTCTGTAACAGGCGCAGGCGCAGGGCATGGCTTGGAATGTGATGCAGGACGGCGAAGGCGGTGATGACATCGAAAGGCGCGGCACGCGCTACCTGGGCCTGCCACTCCTCCGGTCGGGTGAGATCGGCCTGCAGGAAGAGCGCCGAATAGGCCAACGGCAGGCGCGCGGCTTCCTGGAGCAGGGGTAGGCTAAAGTCCAGGCCCAGGTATCCGCCACGATGACCGGCCTCGGCCAGCTCCCGTGCCAATTGGCCGCCACCACAGCCCAAGTCAAGGATGCGATCCGTCACCTTCCATCGGCTCAACAATTGTCGAACCCCCGGCTGCACACGGCGACGGGTGGTAGCAAAAGCCTCGCCGAAATCCTGGTAGAATTGACGATTGATCTCGATTAACCGACGAACAACTTCTGGTTTCACGATGGCCGATTATACGATAGAAATCCTGGAACGACAGCGCCTGTGGCGCGAACGAAAATCCCTGAATGATGCGAAGCGGGAAGCGGCTCGCCGCGCTCTGCTGGCAATCCAACGTGGCGAGGATGTGCTGCGCGCCCTGCGTGCACAACCTTTGCCCGATGGAAGCTTCCTGAGCAAATCTGCTTTGGTGAGCGTTTATTACGAATTGGTGCAGCGCGGCGAATTACAGGCCGATGCGCGACTACTGGAACGGATTCGGCTCAAGCCGGTCCGCACGCTTTCCGGCGTCACTACGGTGACGGTGCTGACCAAACCGTATCCCTGCCCCGGCAAATGCATTTTCTGCCCGACAGACGTACGCATGCCGAAGTCCTATTTACCGGATGAGCCGGGAGCCATGCGCGGCTTGGAGCATGCTTTTGACCCATATGCCCAGGTGCGGGCGCGTCTGCAGGCCTTGCAGGCGACCGGACACCCGACGGACAAGATTGAGTTGCTCATCCTAGGCGGGACTTGGAGCGCCTATCGCCGCGATTATCAGGCCTGGTTTGTGCGCCGTTGTTTCGAGGCGCTGAACGAAGAAGGATCGCCCCAGGAAACGGACCCGACGGAAAACCGCCCGCCCCAACCGATCGATTTAGAGGCATTGGCCGCGATCCATCTGCGCAACGAGGAGGCCCCCCATCGGAATGTAGGCCTAGTGATCGAAACCCGACCGGATGAGATCACGCCAGAAGAAATCCGCTGGTTGCGCACGTTGGGGGTGACGAAGGTGCAGCTCGGCGCCCAGAGCCTGGATGACCGCATCCTGGCACTGAATCAGCGCGGACATGACGTGGAGACCACCCGACGGGCTGTGCGCCTGCTACGGGCTGCCGGCTTCAAAATCGTTTTGCACTGGATGCCGAATTTGCTCGGTGCCACGCCGGAAAGCGACCGAGAGGATTTTGCCCGCCTATGGCAGGGGCTTTGCCCGGATGAGATCAAAATTTACCCCACCCAATTGCTGGAAAACGCGGATCTCTACGCTTTTTGGAAACGCGGCGAATACCAGCCTTACACAACGGAGCAATTGATCGACCTGCTGGCCGATGTTAAAGCCACCATTCCGCCCTACTGTCGCGTCAACCGCGTGATCCGCGATATTCCTTCCACGCATGTGGTGGCCGGAAATCGCCGCACCAGCCTGCGCCAAGACGTTTTACGCGAAATGGAACGGCGCGGCACGCGCTGCCGCTGTATTCGTTGTCGCGAGGTGCGCGAACAACCTGTGCACCCGGAAATCCTGGATTTCCAAGACTTAACCTACAGAGCAGACGGAGCAGAGGAGCATTTCCTTTCCTTTGTCACCCCTCAGGACCGTCTGGCCGGCTTTTTACGGCTTTCGCTGCCCCAGACAGATGCACCAGATGTGGGGATCGCCGATCTAAAAGGGGCGGCATTGATCCGGGAGGTCCATGTCTACGGACAATCGTTGCCGGTAGGAGCCGAACGAGAGGGAGCGGCACAACACGCCGGCCTGGGGACTCGCTTGCTGCAGGAAGCCGAAAATCTGGCACGCGCTCGTGGCTATCGCCGATTGGCGGTGATCGCTGCCGTAGGCACCCGGCGCTATTACATTGCCCGTGGCTTCCGGCGCGGTGAGTTATACTTGCTCAAGGATCTGGAATAACGCAAATGGAATTGCTTTCACTCTTTTGGGTTTTTCTCAAGGTGAACATGCTGAGTATCTCCGGCCTGGCCTCCATTGGCCTATTGCACCAGGAGGTGGTTGGCCGATGGGTTACCAATGAACAGTTTGTGCAGGCGGTTTCTTTTGCCAGCGTTTTGCCCGGAAGCGATGCCTTGCAGCTGGCAATGTTCATTGGCTTCAAAGCCCACGGGATGCCAGGAGCGCTGGCGGCACTTTCGGGTTCTCTCTTACCCCCCACGATACTCATGTTGGCGCTGGTGTTGCTGCTCTACCGCTTGCGGCGCGAGGCCTGGATCAGTCGCTTTGTGGAAGGATTGACGCCGGCGGTGGCCGTCCTGATGCTCTATGTGGCGTGGAAGCTACTCGGTGGTGCTTTCACTCTGGATTGGCGCATCTTGTTGCTCGGCTTGGGCAGTTTGTTGGCCTTCCTACTCGATGCACCACCCCCGGCGGTATTAATTGTTAGCGGTCTAGCCGGAATTCTACTTTTCAAATGATGCATAAAACTTCCCTCCCTTTTCGCCTTTGGGCACGACTTTTCTGGACGTTTCTGAAGGTCAATTTGATGACCTCCTCCGGACCCGCCTCGGTGGGATTGATCTATAAAGAAGTGGTGGGCAAAATCATGGATGAAGAACGCTTTGTCGAGGCAGTCGGGTTTTCCAATGTGGTCCCCGGTAGCGAGGCGCTGAAACTGGCCATGTTCATTGGATATTCGGCGGGGAAAATCGGTGGGGCACTGGCCGCCTTGTTAGGGGCGATCCTGCCACCGACGGTGAGTATGTTAATCGTCACCCTGGCCGTGCAACAGTTCCAGGATGCACCCTGGATGAAAAGTTTTATCCGCGGGATGGCTCCGGCACTGGCCATGCTCGTTGCTCTGGCCGCCTGGAAGGTGTTTTATAACGGCAAACATATCCGCAAGCGTGCCGTTTTACTGGCAATTCTCTGTCTGCTCGCTCTCTTCGCGGGGATGGCACCGCCTTTTGTGGTGCTGTTGGCGGGTGTTAGCGGCATTTGGCTCTTTCGGTGAGGATCATGCGCGAGATTTCAGTCTATACCAACGGTCATTCGGCCACCTGGCCGGCCATTGAATATGCAGCGCATCTGGCGAGTTCCGTTGCACAGCCTTTGCGCCTGATTGCAATTGATGAAAGCCCTCATCCCCCCCTACCCGATGCGGCTCACCCACTGGAAGCTTTCTTGGATCGGACTACCTCTCTCTTCCAAGAGCACCGGATTTCTTTTGAAATGGAAATCCATCGAGGGCAGGCAGAAGATGTAATCCCCTTGCGCGTCAATGAGGCGCCCCATCGTCTCCATTTGGTCTCGCCTTTAGGTCGGCCCCCGCTGCGCCGTCTGATCTGGGGGCGATCCTTCCGTCACATCATGGCAAAGGCTACCGGGCCGTTGCTCTATGTGCCGCGTTTTTCCTGGCCGCCAAAAGAGGTGTTGATCTGCGTAGGCGGGATCGGCTATGAGATCACCGCTGAGAATCTCGGCCTGCAATTCGCACAACATTTCCAGGCCCATGTGACCTTGCTAACGGTGATTCCACCGGCCGATCTGGACTATCCACTGGTGCACCAGGTACAGGAGCACGAACGTGACCTATGGGAAACGAACACCCCCCTGGGGCGTGCCCTACGCCGCGGACGGGAACAGGCAGAGAAACTCGGACTGACTACATCCATCCATATTCGCCACGGGGAAGTGGTCGAACAAATCCTGAAAGAAATTCGCCAGCTCCAGCCACAGCTGGTTTGCATGGGCTCCCCATTTAGCACTCAAAGCTTACGACACTACTACATGCCGAATGTCACGGCCGAGGTGGCCGAGGCCGGGCTGGTCCCTGTGCTCACGGCACGCTATCGAGAGGGGGAAGGGTAAAAGAAAGGGTAAAAGAAAAGTAACTACAACTCCCTCTTGCCTGATTAAGCAATTCTCCTGCGTAAACCACTCGTTGCTCTTCACCGAACATTGGAATGACCTTTACCATTTCTTTACAGAAAAGGGGTATCCTGGAAATGAGCTCCGCAAGGAAGCTGAAATTCCATATGCGAGGAGAATTGCTATGAAAAACGCCTGGAAATGGTTGCTAGGAATCCTGATCGTCCTATTGCTCTTTGTGGCCCTGCCTTTTGGGCTGGGCTTCTTCGCTCCCCGTTACGGCTTTGGCTACGGATGTTGCGGTTGGGGTGGCTACCGGGGATGGGGCATGATGCCCTTTGGACATATGGGCTGGGGCATGATGCCCTTCGGCTTCTTCGGCTGGGTCTTCCATTTGCTCTTCCTGGTGCTGATCGTCCTTGGCATTTGGTGGCTCATCAACGCCTTCAGCGGCACCAAGAGCGCAACCGTGAGCTGCCCTTCCTGCGGGAAACCGTTGGAGAGCAACTGGAAAGCCTGCCCCTACTGCGGATATTCCCTAGAGACCGGGCAAAGCGTGGCGAAGGAATGACCAAAGTTGCGGAGGGGTAAACTCATGCTATAATTTTCTTCATGAGCGATCCCCTCCGGCAGCGCTACGAAGAACTTAAAGCCCAAATTCATTATCACAACTATCGCTATCACGTTCTGGACGCGCCGGTCATCAGCGATGCCGAGTTCGATCGCCTGATGGCCGAGCTCCGTCAGATCGAAGCAGAGCATCCGGAATGGGTGACGCCGGATTCGCCCACACAACGCGCCGGAGCGCCGCCGCTCGATAAGTTCGAGAAGGTGCGTCATCCGGCGCCGATTTTAAGTTTAGCGAACGCCTTCAATGCCGAGGAGGTTCGCGCCTGGTTTGAACGCATTCGCAAACTGGATGAACGCGTAGAACACACTGCCTTCGTCGTCGAGCCGAAAATCGACGGTCTTTCGGTAGTGCTCCACTATCGAGATGGGTTGTTCGTTCAGGGGGCCACACGAGGCGATGGAGAGATCGGCGAGGACATCACCCCCAACCTGCGCACGGTGCGCGCCCTACCGTTGCGCATCCCTGTGCCGGTCGAGTCAAACCATCCTGTCCCCCGCCAAGTGGTCGTGCGCGGTGAAGCGTTCATCACCATCAAGGATTTCGAGGCGCTCAATCGCCGCCTGGAGGAGGCCGGAGAACGCACCTACCTGAACCCGCGCAACACCGCGGCCGGTTCCCTTCGCCAACTAGACCCTCAAATTACCGCCTCGCGGCCGATCACCCTCCTGGTCTATCAGATCGTCGCCTGGGAAGATGAGCAACTTGCCCCCCCGGCTACCCAATGGGAAACCCTGGAACTCTTGCGCTCCTGGGGCTTTCCGGTGACGGAGATCGCCCGTCGCTGCCAGACGCTGGAAGAAGCCATTGCCTATGCTGAAAGCTGGATCGAGAAGCGCGAGAGCCTGCCCTTCGAGGCCGATGGCATGGTGATCAAAATTGACGATCTGCAGTTGGCCGCCGATCTCGGCTTTGTGGGGAAAGACCCGCGCGGCGCCATTGCCTTCAAGTTCCCGGCGCGCGAGGTGACCACGCGCTTGCTGGAGATCCGCGTCAACGTTGGACGCACCGGCGTGCTCACGCCCTATGCCGTGCTGGAGCCGGTGGAAATCGGTGGGGTGATCGTAGAGCGCGCCACGCTGCATAACTTCGATTACATTGCCGAAAAGGATATCCGCCCCGGAGATCGGGTGCTGGTCAAGCGCGCCGGCGATGTGATCCCTTACATCATCGGTCCGGTAGTCGAAGCGCGCCGCGGCGACGAAAAACCTTACACTCCTCCACAAAACTGCCCGGTCTGTGGTCAACCGGTGGAACACTTTGAAGGCGAAGTGGCCTGGTACTGCGTGAACGCCGCCTGTCCGGCACAGCTTGTGCGCAACCTGGAACACTTCGTTTCGCGCAATGCCATGGATATTGCCGGATTGGGCATTCGCATTGTCGAACAGCTGGTCGAAGCCGGCCTGGTGCAAGATGTCGCCGATCTCTACACCTTGCGCAAAGAAGACCTGCTCCGTCTGGAAGGTTTTGCCGAGAAAAAAGCGCAGAACCTGCTCGATGCGATTCAAGCGTCCAAATCCCGTCCCTTGGCACGGCTGATCAACGCCCTGGGCATCCGTGGCGTGGGCGAAGTCACCGCCGCCGAGCTGGCCCGCCGCTATACCGATCTGGATGCACTTTCCCAAGCCACTCAAGATGAACTCATGCAGATCGAAGGTATCGGCCCGAACATCGCCCAAGCCATCCTCGATTGGTTCGCCCGTCCAGGGAACCGGCGCGTATTGGAGAAACTGAAAGCCGCCGGTGTCTGGCCGCAGGCCGAAACCCCTGTCCAAGCCGCCACAGCGCCCTTGGCCGGCCTCACGTTCGTCATCACCGGGACCTTGAGCGGGTTCAGCCGGGAAGAGGCAAAAGCCTTCATCGAAGCGCATGGCGGCAAAGTCACCGATTCCGTCAGCCGCAATACGAATTACCTGGTAGTCGGAGAAAATCCTGGATCCAAACTGCAAAAAGCCCTTCAGCTGGGCATCCCCCTCCTTGACGAAGCAGGCCTGCGCCGCTTGATCGAGGAGCGAAGTGGCCGGTTGGTGGGCTAATCGGTCACCCCAGAATACCATCTATCTACCGTCCACGGTCCACCGTCCACGGTCGTTCAGTTAGGCATCATGTGCCATAGACTCCATTATAATTAGAGTGAGATAAAGGAGGCTGGTTGGTTACCCAAAGCGTTACACCCCCCTCATTTGGTGATGAACGTCCTAGTTCTGCCCAACATCTGGCTCCCGGCTCCCTGCTGGCCAATCGTTATTTGATCCAGGAAGTGATCGGAGTCGGAGGCATGGGATCGGTATATCGCGCCCGCGATATGCACTTTCCCAGCGTACCGCGCCTGGTAGCGGTCAAAGAGATGATCAACATGGCGCCCGATCCGCTGGTGCGACAAACGATCGTCCAGAACTTTGAACGCGAAGCGAACATCCTCGCTACCCTGAATCATCCATCCATTCCCAAAATTTACGACTACTTTTCCCAAGATAACCGATCGTATCTCGTTCTAGAGTATATTCACGGCAAAGACTTAGAAGCCATCATCAACGAAACCCCCGGTTTTCTACCGGAAGAGCAAGTGATCCATTGGGCAATCCAGTTGTGTGACGTGCTCTCCTATCTGCACAATCACAAGCCCGATCCGATCATCTTCCGGGATATGAAACCATCCAACATCATGATCAATCTGAGCGGAGATGTGGTGTTGGTGGATTTCGGCATCGCCCGTACTTTCCAGGTGGGGCAGAAAGGCACGATGATCGGCACTGAAGGGTATTCCCCGCCGGAACAATATCGCGGCGAAGCCACTCCGCTGGCCGATATCTACGCACTGGGAGCCACGCTCCATCATGCCCTAACCCGTCGCGATCCGCGCCTGGAACCGCCTTTTTCCTTTGCCGAGCGCCCGATCCGCAAGATCAATCCCTCGGTTTCGCCGGAACTGGAGGCCGTCATTAACACAGCGCTGGAATACGAACCTTCCAAACGGTATCAAAGTGCCGAGGCAATGAAGGAGGCCTTGCTTTCCGTGGCGCGCAAAACCGGGGCGCTTTCCCGTTTGCCAACGGTCCAAATCCTTTCCTCCTCCACCGTCAAACCCCTTTGGACCTTCAAATGCGAAGATGAAATTCGCGCCTCACCTTTGCTTTATCAAGGCACTATTTTTATCGGTTCATATGACTACAATCTGTACGCATTGGATGCTACAAACGGCTCTTTTATTTGGAAGTATCCTACCGAAGGAGGCGTTGTCACCCGACCGGCAGTGCGCGAGGGCGAAATTTTCTTCGGCTCGGAGGATGGCAACCTTTACGCTTTGAACATTCGCAGCGGCAAATTGCTGTGGACCTATCCTACCAATGGTCCGGTGCGTTCTTCTCCTCGCATTGCCGAAAACATTGTTATCTTTGGCTCCGATGATCATCGTGTACACGTCGTCAGCTTGGTGCACACCCGTGCGTTATGGACCTTCAGCGCCGCCGATGCCGTTCGTTCGACCCCCCTCTTCCACCAGGAACGCATTTACGTGGGCTGTGAAAGTGGCGATTTCTATTGCCTTGACCTACGAGGCGAACTGAAATGGCGTCAGCAAGCGCGACGCGCCGTCACTGCTTCGGCTATCGCCGTCGGTCAGACGGTGTACTTCCCCTCACTGGATGGTATGCTATATGCCGTGGAAGGGCAAACGGGATGGATTCTCTGGCGCTTCCGTATGGGCAAAGGTTCGATCACCACACCAGCAACAGCCGAAAATTTGCTCTTCGTTGGCTCCGCAGATGGAAATCTCTATGCCGTAGATATGCGCGATGGACGCGAAGTATGGCGCTTCCGTGCCGAGCATCAAGTAAGCGGTTCTCCTGCAATCTATAAAGATGCTGTATACTTTGGAGCAGCTGACGGAACGTTCTACTGCTTGGAATATCGCAGTGGACGCCTTCGCTGGCAATTCCAGACGGGTGGCCCGATCACGGCTGCACCGTTGATTTACGACGATATCGTATATGTAGGCTCTGCGGATCATGTTCTCTATGCTTTGCTGGCCTAATCCAAAGAGAGGTAACTGTGTTTGATTTTCTCCGCAAATGGTTCTCCAAAAAACAATCCTCAAACGCCGAAACCCGGCCTCTCTCCGCGGAGGAACTTCGGGCCGCAGGCCAAACGGTTACGACGTTGCCTCGCCGCGAAGTGAGTCAACTGGTCGCCGCCTGTGGACAGTCGGTGGGACGTCAACGAGAGCTTAATGAAGATAGCCTATTGGCGATTACCTCAACCATCGCTGGGAATAGCGGTGGTGTCGCCTTTGGGCTCTACATCGTTGCCGACGGCATGGGAGGACACCAATACGGTGAGGTAGCCAGCAGCCTTGCTGTACGCGTGGTAGCCTCCCATCTTCTGCGCCGCCTTTTTCCTGCTTTTTTTGATGTGCATCCCCAGGCTCCTGATCAACCTTTGCGCGATCTCCTCGAACAGGCTTTTTTGGAGGCTCAGCGCACCATCCAACGGGAAGCCCCGGGAAGCGGTACAACTCTGACCGCGGCCGTGGTGATCGGGCAGCAGGTAACGGTAGCCCATGTGGGCGACTCGCGCGCCTATCTTCTGCATCCCGGTGGGTACCACGAAGTGATGACCCGCGATCATTCCCTGGTCAAACGCTTGGAGGAGTTGGGGCACATCACTCCCGAAGAGGCCGCCTCGTATCCCAACCGCAATGTTCTCTATCGTGCCGTCGGTCAAGGAGACACATTGGATATCGATGTTTATACTTTCAGCCTTGCCCCTAGCGATTATCTCATGCTCTGCAGTGACGGTTTGTGGGGCGTAGTCTCCGATGAAAAAATTGCCCGTATCCTGCACGAATCACCCACGTTGGAAAAAGCCTGTGAAAAGTTGGTCGAAGCGGCCAATGAAAGTGGTGGACCGGATAACATTAGTGTGATCCTCGTGCGCTGGGTTGGATAAGTATGCCCAATTATTACGAGATCCTCGGGGTTCCTCGTGACGCGACGCCTGACGAGATCCGCAAGGCATATATTTCTCTTGTTCGTCGTCTTCACCCCGATCGCAACCGTTTGCCCGGCGAAACGGAGCTGTTTCTTGAGGTCCAAAAAGCCTACGAAGTGCTTTCCAACGCCGAGCGCCGTGCCGCCTATGATGCTACCCTTCCGCCAGAGGCTCCTTCTTCCCCCTTTCGCCTGAATACGTTCTATAGTCGTAATGCCTTGCTGAAAATGGAAGAAATCCAGCTCCTGTATATGCTCTGCGAGCTGGAGGTTGCCTCCGGAGAGAAACGGCGCGGGAACTGGAACATATCGCTGGTGGTCGATCGTTCCACTTCTATGCAGGGGGAAAAACTGGAGACGGTCAAAACGGCGATCCTGGAATGGATGAACGCATTTACCCCAGAAGACCTGTATAGCATTATTGCCTTCAGCGATCGTGCCGAGGTCGTTGTGCCATCCAGCCTACAACGCAGTGCGCAACAAGCGCGTTCCCGCATCTATGCAATTCACGCCGCCGGTGGCACAGAGATCTACCAGGGACTGGAGGCCGCTTATGAGCAAATCCTGCGCGGCTATGCTCCTGAGCGCTTGAATCATATTGTCCTGCTCACCGATGGCCACACCTACGGCGACGAACAGGCCTGTCTCCAACTCGCCGAACAGGCAGCCGAAAAAGGCATTCTCATCTCCGCCATCGGTCTGGGAAGCGATTGGAACGATACCTTTCTCGACCGTTTGACTTCGCACACAGGCGGAAGCGCCCATTTTGCCTCATCGGCTGAAGATGTGGTGCGCCTGCTCAAGCATCTCTTTCAACAATTACAGCAAACCTATGCTGAAAACGTCCTGTTCGATTTCACTTTATCTCAGGGCGTGGAAATTTCCTACATTTTCCGCATTCATCCTCAAACATCTCCCCTAATTCCCGAAAGCCCCTTACACTTGGGATCGCTCTTGAATGACGAACCGCTTTCCTGGTTGATGGAATTACGCGTCATGCCACGCGCGTTGCAGGGGGAGATGGTAAAGCTACTAGAAGGCACGATCCGTATCACCCCAATAGGGGCTTATACCTCCTTTCAGCTCCCCCTGCGTGTGACCCGTCCCATCACCCAAGAAGCGGACGCTTCCCCTCCGCCGACCAACCTAGTGCAAGCACTTTCTCGTCTCACGCTCTATCGCCTTCAAGAACAGGCACAGCAGCAGGCGCAAAGCGGAAACTATGCTCATGCCACCCGTACGTTGCATTACCTTGCCTCCCACCTAGTAGGTCAAGGGGAACGTAGCCTGGCGCGCACCGTCCTCCTGGAAGCGGAGCGCCTGCAACGGGAAGGAAAACTCAGCGAGGAGGGCAAGAAGACGATTAAATACGGCACGCGAGCATTGATCTCACCCCCGCGCAAAGAGGGAGAAAAGCCATGATTCTGTGTCCCAACTGTCAACATCATAATCCGGTGGGCGCAGTGTTTTGCGTCGAATGCGGTGCCCAACTGGTAAATTCTGAGGCCACCGTGACCCAAACGATCCGCACCGATCGCATCCGTGAAAGCATCTCCGAAGCGCCGGAGGCGGCTCCACCGCGCCGCATCGTCACTACGACCTGGTTGACCCTGCATCTGCTCGATAGCGGTCACCTTTTGCCCTTGGCTGAACGGAGCGAATTCACGCTGGGGCGGGTAAGCGAAAATCAACCCGTCATGCCGGATATAGACCTGACACCCTATCAGGCACATGCACATGGTGTTTCGCGGCTTCATGCCATCCTGCGCCGCAAGGCCGATAATCAGGTCACCATTATGGACTTGGGTTCTTCCAACGGCACCTATCTCAAAGGTCAGCGGCTGGAGCCACATCGCGAATATCCTTTGAACCACGGAGATGTAATCTCCCTCGGAAAACTACGCATTCAGGTTCTCTTTCGAGGAAGGTGAACAATGCCTTACACGTTGATCCTGCATTTGAGCAATCAAAGCCCGGTTGTCGGCGAAGTCGAAGAACTACCGAAACCAACAGACAACCTGATCATCCTTTCCAACCCTCGCACGCGGGAAGGGAAGGACCTGCACTACATAGAACCGAACGTGATTCGCGTGATTTGGCCGATCTCCGCCATCAGTCTGATCGAGATCATCGAAGCGGCGGAGGAAGAAAAGATCATCGGCTTCGTGCGAGAGTAATATGTCCACTACCCCGACACGCCACCGCATCCTGGTCGTAGACGATGAAGAACGCATGGTGCGCCTCATCCGCCTGAACCTTGAGCGCGACGGATTCGACGTCGTGGAGGCCTTCAACGGACGACAGGCGCTGGAAAAACTGCGCGATACGACCCCAGACCTTGTGCTCCTGGACGTCATGATGCCCGATCTGGACGGATTTGAGGTATTGCAGATGATCCGCGAGATCAGCAACGTGCCGGTGATCATGCTCACCGCGAAGGGAGAGGAAAACGATCGGGTACGCGGCCTGGAACTGGGAGCCGATGATTACGTGGTCAAACCCTTTAGCTCGCGCGAGCTGGTCAGTCGCGTCCGTGCCGTCCTGCGCCGAACAGAGGCGGCGACAGGAAGCATGCACGGCGTGATCGAGGTGGATGAGCGCCTGAAAATCGATTTTGATCGTCGCGAAGTGTGGGTGGAAGGAAAACTGGTCAAGTTGCGCCCCACTGAGTATCGTTTGCTTTATCATCTTGTCCAAAACGCCGGTTGGGTCTTGACCTACGACCAGATTCTGACGCGCGTCTGGGGCTATGAATATCGCGATGAGTCCCACTATGTGCGTCTATATGTCAATTATCTGCGCCAGAAGCTGGAGAAAGACCCTTCTAACCCCAAATACATCCTCACCGAGCGCGGTGTCGGATATCGCTTTGTGGACTTCCGTCGCAACAAACCCACGCAAAGTGAAGCGACAGAGACGTAGTACTTTTGAGGGATAGTTTTTCGGTCGGGAACAGCGTATCATGGTGGAGAAAGGAGAATCCCCATGAATCGCAAGCAAACGCTGTTCCCGGTTTTTGTATTGTTTCTGATCCTGGCCTGTAACCTGCCATCTCAGATTGTCCCCGGTGCCACCGCTTTGCCGACCTCTCCGCTGCTGGCCTCGCCGGTTCTTCCTTCCCCCCTCCCAACCCAGCCCGCCGCATCCCCAACACCTATACCACCCACTGAAACCGCATCTCCAACCTCGATTCCCGATACCCCGACGATCACTCCTACCTTCACCCCTGCCGTGCCGTTGGTGACGCCCAAGGATCAGCCGGTCAATTGCCGTTACGGTCCGGGAGCCGAATGGCTGGCTGTGAGCGCACTAAAGCTCGGCGCCACTGCCGAGATCGTGGGGCGGGATCAGGCCAATGCCTGGTGGTATATCAAGGACCCGTTGCACGCCGGCGCCTTTTGCTGGGTTTCGATGGCGGTAACAACGGCAAGCGGCAACCCCGAGGGTCTTCCGGTCATTCCGAAACCGGAGGCAAAGGTAATCAACGTCGAGGCCGGGGTGAATATCGGAGGCGGAGTCTGCCCAGGGCCGATCATCGTCTCGTTCAGCGGCTCCATTTCCACCAACGGCCCGGCCACCGTCACCTACCGTTGGGAGGTCCGTGGTGATACAACGTTGACCGATATTACCCAGAGCCTGGTTTTCACCAAAGCCGATACCTATACCGTCAATAGCGATTCCCTTCATCTCTCCTGTGGCTCCTACCGCGTGATCCTGCACGTGCTCACCCCAAACGAAATGCGCGCTGAAAAACGCTTCAATTTGCCGTGAGGCGTGTTATAACAGTCACCGATGCGCATTGGAATTGTCACCGACAGCACCGCCGATTTGCCATCCTCCCTGCTCGATCGATGGGGAATTGCCGTCGTACCGGCTTTGCTGATCCTCGATGGGCAGGAATATGTGGACGGAGTGAACATCTCGCGCCAGGAGTTCTACCGGCGCCTGCCTGAACTGAAAAAGGTCAGCACGGCTTCCCCTTCAGCCGGCGAGTTCAAACGCGTCTATCAGCACTTGCTCGGCGAGGGTTATGACCATATCGTTTCCATCCACGTGGCGGCATCGCTCAGCGGCATCTACAACGCCGCACGCTTGGCGGCGCAGGAATTTGGGGACCGTGTGACGGTGATCGATAGCGGCCAGCTAAGCTTTGGCCTGGGATTGCAGGTGCTGGCCGCGGCCGAGGCCGCTTCGCAGGCGAATTCCCTGTCAAAGGTGCAGGAAGCGATCGTCTCTGCGCGCCGGCGCCTGTGGGTCAAGGCGGCGCTGGATACGATGGAATATCTGCGTCGCAGCGGAAGAGTGCCGGCGGCTGTGGCCATGCTAGGAGGGGCTCTTCACATTCGACCGCTGATCGAGCTGCGCGATGGCGCGGTAAAAGCCATCGGCATCGTGCGAACCACCGCCCAGGCCGATGAATGGCTGGCAAAAGATTTGCGTTCCTTACCTCACTTGGAGCGATTGGCGATCCTTCACACCGGTGCAGAAGAACGCGCCCGGCGCTTCCTCGAAAGGATGCGCCGGGAACTGGCCGATCGCTGGCCGGCTGAATCTTGGTTGATCAATGTGACCAGTGTCATTGGTGCTCATTTGGGGCCAAACGGCCTGGGTTATGCTGCACTGCGCCTACCAGATTGATCGGCGCGCCGCAGGAAGAACTTGGTGATCTCCTCTGCAATCGCCGGCAAAACGGACAATCCAAGCACGACCGCCCATTCACGCGGCGACAGGAAATGAGTATTGAAGATCGGTTGCAGGAAGGGGACAATACAGACGATCAAGAGCAAAAGGAGCGAGAGCCCTACTGCACCTACCATCCAGCGATTTGAGAAAAACCCGATCTGGAATAGAGAAGCCTTCTCAGAACGGACGGTATAGGCACGGAAGAGCTCGACCAGTGAAAGCGTCACAAACGCCATCGTTTCGGCGGTCTGGACGTCCATGCCGCGCCAGTCATACTCGATCAGGAAGCGGATCGGGTTCACCCCCATGGGAAGTCCATCTCCGCTGCGCAAATGCCAGAGCAGGCCGAGCCCGAAGGCCAGGAGCACCACCGAGGTCTGCATGATGGTTTGCACGATCAAACCAATTCCCATCCCACGGTTGATGATCGGTTCCTGTTTGGGTCTGGGTGGGCGATCCATAATATCCGGCTCACCTTTTTCCATTGCCAAGGCCAGCGCCGGCGCGCCGTCGGTGACCAAATTGAGCCAGAGGAGTTGAATCGCCGTCAAAGGAGATGGCAAACCGGCCAGGGTTGCCAGGAAGATGATGGCGATCTCCGCCAGATTTGCCGAGAGCAGGTAGAAGACGAATTTGCGAATGTTGTTATAGATCACCCGCCCCTGCTCCACTGCGGCGACAATGCTGGCGTAGTTATCGTCCAAAAGCACCATATCGGCGGTTTGTTTGGCCACATCGGTGCCGCTAATGCCCATTGCAATGCCGATATCGGCACGTTTAATGGCCGGTGCATCGTTCACCCCGTCACCGGTCATCGCCACCACTTCCCCATGCGCCTGAAGGGCTTCGACGATGCGTAATTTGTGTTCCGGATTGACCCGGGCAAAGACGTCCACATGCTTGATCTCATCCCGTAATTGCGCATCGTCCATGTGTTCCAGTTCTTGCCCGGTGATGACGCGCCCATTATCGGGCCGTAGCAGACCAATGGATTGAGCGATGGCACGCGCTGTATTCGGATAATCCCCGGTGATCATCAACGTGCGAATGCCGGCCCGGCGCGCTTTGGAAAGGGCCGGGATCACTTCCGGGCGCGGCGGATCGATCATCCCGATCAGACCGACGAAGATCAGGTCATGTTCCAGCTCATCCACATTGGGGGATTCATCCGGCACATCCGGCACCGGGCGAAAAGCCACGGCTAGGACGCGCAAGGCCTGCTCGGTCATCGCATCATTGGCCTGCAAAATCGCCCGGCGCATTTCTTCCGTCATCTCGGCGCTCTCATCGTTCATCCGTTGATAGCGGGTGCACATCGGTAGAATGACCTCTGGAGCACCTTTGATGGCGATCACATCCCAGCCTTTTACAGAACGATCGTAGAAGGGAGAGATATCCTCCGGCCTGGGCTCCGCCACATCATGGACGGTGACCATGCGCTTTCGCTCGGAATCAAAAGGGACCTCGCTCTCGCGCGGGTAAGCCAGCTGTACCTCCCCCGGAGCGATGCCCGCTTTGATCGCCGCCACCAGCAGTGCCCCTTCGGTTGGATCGCCGACCACGCGATATGTTTGCCGAGAGTCATTTGCGCCGGTGGCCTCGAGCTGCGCATCATTGTTGAGAATCCCCAGCCAAATAGCCGTCAGGGCAGCAGGATAATCGGCCAGGGTCACCTTCTGCCCGTTCAGGCGATATTCTCCCTGTGGGTTATAGCCGCTACCGGTGACTTCAAACATTTTCCCATCCACCCACAGCCGTGTGACGGTCATTTCATTTTGGGTGAGCGTGCCGGTCTTATCCGAGCAAATCACGGTAGCCGAACCCAAGGTCTCTACCGAGGAGAGCCGACGGATGAGCGCATTTCGTTTGACCATCTCTCTCATCCCCAGCGCCAGCGTAATGGTCACCACGGCCGGCAATCCCTCCGGCACTGCGGCCACCGCCAGACTGACGGCGATGAGGAAAGCATCACTGAGAGAAGTAGCAAACTCGCGGAAATATCCTACAGGCGAAACAAATAGTTGCTGTATATCGGTGAAATTCACCAGGTTAATTATGAGTACAATGGCAACCAGGATTAAAGCCCCGATCGAGAGCACGTGACCAAGCTGATCGAGCCGACGTTGCAGAGGGGTCTCCTCCTCTTCCACCCGTTGGAGCATGGAGGCGATCAACCCGAGCTGGGTGCGCATTCCGGTCGAAACGACGATGCCGCGCCCGCGGCCATAGACCACCAGCGTGCCCATGAAAGCGGTGTTTTTGCGGTCGCCGAGGGGGATGTTTTCATCCAAAATGGTGGCCGCATTTTTGTTCACCGGCTGGGATTCGCCGGTTAGGGCCGCCTCTTCCACGCGCAGATTGACTGCTTCCAGCAGGCGCACATCGGCCGGCACATAGTTACCGGCTTCCAGAAAGATAATATCCCCGGGCACCAGTTCACGGGCGGGGATCATGATTCGGTGTCCATCTCGCAGGACCTGTGCCTCTGGAGCGGCCAACCGGCGCAGAGCGGCCAATGCCTGTTCGGCGCGCTGCTCCTGAATGACGCCCAACGCCGCGTTCAAGATGACAATGGCCAGGATGGCAGCGGCTTCAATGTAATCGCCGAGCAGCAGCGAGATCAGCGCCGCTCCTACCAACAACCAGATCACGAAGCTATTAATTTGCGCCCAAAGCATGGCCCAAAAACCGGGCCGCGGGGCTTCGGTGAGCTCATTGGGTCCGTAGACTTGTAACCGTCGTGCCGCTTCTTCAGAGGAAAGTCCTCCCTCCTGCACTTTTAAATGCTCCATCACTTCTTGAGGTGACAGGGCATGCCATGCTTTTATTTCTTGGATTTCCTGAATCATAGCATCTCCTGACGAAGAGGATAATACTCAACAAAAAAGACCACCACGTTGCACACGCGGTGGTCTCGCCGACGCAAGGAGCGTAGGGCTGCCGATGGCGTTTCGCCAGGTGATGACGACAACCCAACCCGCAAAAGCGGGCGGCTACTCCCCAACCGCTTTTAGTTTACCCTCTTCATAAGAAGGTGTCAAGGGCACAAGACAATATCTATTTTTAACTTCAAGCGATTTTATACTCAAAAAACTTTATTCACCGCGTAGGTATCGTCAATATTTAGCACATAGCACCCAAATTTCCGCTTGGCCATGCCAGATAATTGACTTCACCACAATAGTTTTTAATCACAAAGCACACGTAGCGCGACAGAAAAGCATGTAAAAAATCCACTTCTACATGGAAGATAAAGCGTTGACTTTTGAGCATTTGACGCGATCACGGCAGGCCGATTACCGATCCTCCCTTGCTCCGATCGGCTATCGAGCCACCTCATTCATCCGAGCGCAAAGACGAGGCAGGCTCAGAAAGCCGCTGACGAATCCGTCGGATAGCCCAGGCGGCGTGCTCTCGGATCAGCGGGTCCTGCTCCTCCTCCAGGAGACGTTCAAGCGCAGGCAGGTCTTCGGCGCAGCCGCAATTCCCCAGGGCAGTGACCACATTGCGCAAATAGCCGCGGCGCTTGGCCCGTTTTACCGGGCTTCTGCGAAAGCGGGCAGCAAACCCTTCCGCAGTCAGAGAAAGCTCTTCGCGCAGGATCGGATAGGCACGCGAGGCATTTGCCGCCAAGGCCGGATGTCCGTCCGGGTCGGCGAAGCGATTCCAGGGGCACACCCTTTGACATTCATCACAACCAAACACCCAGTTCCCCACCAACGGACGCAGCTCTTCCGGAATTTCCCCTTTGTTTTCGATCGTCAGATAGGAGATGCAGCGACGGGCATCCAGGGTGCGATCGGGCAGGATGCACTGCGTTGGGCAGGCCTCGATACAGCGCGTACAACGGCCACAATGATCGGTTGAAAACGGCGGATCGGGCGCGAGTTCGATCCCAAGCAAAATCTCCGCCAGCAAGAAGTAAGAACCATAGCGCGGGTGGATTAGGCAAGTGTTCCTGCCGATCCAGCCCAGGCCGGCGCGCTGCGCCAGATCGCGTTCCAGGATGGGACCGGTATCGGTGTAGTAGCGATAGGGTACCTCCTGCCCGACCTGCGCAAGGATAAAATCGGCCAAGGCCTGGAGGCGTTCTTCCAGCACAAGGTGGTAATCCTCGCCCCAGGCATACGAAGCAATTTGGCCGCGAGTCACGGGTTGAGGCTCAGGCGGGCGAGAAGCAGGGTAGCGCATGGCCAGGACAAGGATCGAACGGCATTCCGGCAGGATTTGGCGCGGGTCGGCACGGCGCTGGAGGGAGCGCTCGGCTGCCAAGTAGTGCATTTCACCGTGGCGTCCGGCCTCGATCCAGCGCTCGAAAACGTCAAAATGCGCAGGGGGCTCAGGAGTAGTAATGCCGGCCAGGGCGAACCCCAGCCGGCGAGCTTCTTCTTTTATTCGTTGTTCCAGGGAGGGCATCGTCACGGGACGACGATCTTGACGAACAAGGGCTTTCCGAAGGCCCCTCCGATCGGCGCGGACATGCGCCAGGCGCTCAGGTATTCGCCGGCTTTGGTCGGGGCGCGGAAGAGCACCGAGACCTCCACCTCTTCATTCGGCAAAACGGCCTTCGGAAGCGGTTGGGGGATGCCGTTCATGCGATCGGCGTAACCGGCATAGACCAGCCCGTAGCCGGTGCCCCACGTGCAGGAGCCCACGTTCTTGATGCGCCACGTCTTGGTAAATTCCTGCCCCGGCGAGACGATGCTTCCATCCGGGTAATTCACGTCCACCGTGGCCGGGTCGAAGCTCAAAGCGTTACACGGCACCGGCGTTGGGGAGAACTCCAGCGGGATAACGGGAGTACCCTGGTTTGGCGTTGGAGAAGGCAGGGCCGTGAAGGTAGCGGTCGGCTCCGGAGTGGGCGAAAAGGCGGCCGCCGTGAGCGTGACCTCGGCGACGACCGTCTGCATGGCACTCAGGTAGAGTTGTGCCAGATCAGTGGTCGGAGTCGGAGAAGCCGCCGGAGCATTGCTACAGGCGACAAGCAGCATCAACAACAGGGCGGTGAGACCACGTTTCCAAGGGATCATGATGCCCTCCATGGCGGATATTCGAGATCGTTGGAAATCAGACCAATGTGACAAGACCGTGCCGAGAAGCAAAGCAATCCGTCTTCATGAGGCGTTCGTCCGTGCCCTATTCCCAACTATTATTTCTTGACGGTGAACCAGGCACAAACTGTTACGCCGAAGAAATTCCCTTGATCATCCTGCATGCGCCAGCAACTGCCGTAATCTTTCTCCACATTCGGGGCGGTGAGTGTGACCCCGAGGTCTTTGGTTTCGCCCGGTTTGACGAAATCCTTCGCCTGAGTGATCACGAAGGGCTGTGCACCCATATTGCCATCGCCACCGGCATAAGCCAAACGGTACCCCTCATCCCAAGTACAGGTGCCGGTGTTTTTCAGCCGCCAGATCTTCAGAAATTGCTGACCCGGCTTGAAAACTGCCCCGCGTGGCGGATCGGTATAACCGGCATATTCGGAATTATTGCATCCGACGGCAAAGCTGGTCGGCACCGGATTGGGAGCACCGAAGGTCGGGAGCAACGTCGGCCCGGCGGTGCCGGTGAGAAGTGGTGGCAGGGTTGAGAAGGGAGTCCCCAGAGGCACCGGCGTCGAAAGCGTCGGCGTGGGCGAGGGCGAGGGGATCGGCGTGTCCGTCGGCTGCGGGGTAGGCGTCCAAGCTTGAGCCGTTTGGGTCATGGCGCTGAAGACCATTTGGGCGGCCTGGGTGAGCACCATGGCCGGATCGATGGCAGTGGGAGCAGGCGGGGCTGCCTGCCCCAACGTGCAAGCGGAAAGCGAAAACAGAGCAATCAGTGAAAGTAACAAGGCAAGATACTTAAAGGGCATACAACCTCCAAAAGAGATTATACCTTACTTCGAGACGGTGGACCTAGACGGTGGACGGTAGACGGTGGAGCGTGGGTGGTGGAACATTCTCTTCATAAACGAATAACGGGTAAAAATGTGCCGCAAGGATGCGAGACTTTCATCCCTTCGTGGGTGCTTCCTGCACACCGACCAGCCCCACCACCGCGTCCCCGGCTTTGACCTCTACCACTACGTCTCCTCGCACGGCCGTTCGTTTGCGCAAAGGGACTTCGTCCAAGCGCAGGGAACGCGCCGCCGCTTTGCGCAGCTGAATGCCGACGGTCATATTCTCCTTCCCCAGCGCGCTGCCGACCAGGTGCACCCCTTTCGGCAATTCCCAGGCAATCACACCCTTTCCATAGCGTCCCTGGAGCGGAATCTCCGTCGGCGAAATGCGCTTGGCGCGCCCATCCGAGGCCAGCAGGAAGAGCGTGGCTTCCTTGGTGAGAACGTGCGCTCCGATCACTTCATCTCCCTCCTCCAGTTTGATCCCGTTAACGCCGGCGGCCACCAGCCCCATCGGGCGCACCTCGCGCGCCGCGAAGCGAATGGCCATGCCCTTGGCCGTGATCAAGAGCACTTCATCCTCTTCTCGTGCCCAGAGCACGCGCAGCAACGCATCCCCCTCGTTGATCCGCACCAGCGTGAACGCCTGTGCCGAAGGTCCTGGCAGCTCTTCCACCGCCGTCTTTTTCACCATCCCGCCACGGGTGACGGTCATCAGACAAAGATCGGCCGGCAATCCGCTGCGCTGGGGCGGCAGGGCAAACAGAGCCTGCAACGGTTCAGTTTCCTTGAGCCCGGAGACCTTATACCAGGGCACCCCCTCGCTCCATTTCTCCGCCTGCGGCAGCATATGAACCGCCACGCTCGCCGCCCGGCCGTTGGCGCTCACCAGATAGAGCGTATCGTTCGTCGTGACCCGCAACAGCAGGCGCGCCGTCTCGCTTCCTGAAAGGCGCGGCATCTTGTCCTCGGCAGTGCGTCCGAGCAGGCCTTCCTTTCCCACACCTACCCATACCTTCTGTGCCGGCAGCGCATGGGCCGCCAGCACGGCACCCTTCTGTTTTTCCTTTAGGTGCAGGATCTGCGTGCGGCGCCGATCGGCATACTTTGTTTTGACCTGCTGCAATTCCTCCGCCACGGCCTGGCGCATTTTCTTCGGCGATTTGAGCAAAGCCTCCAGTTCCTTAATGCGCGCTTGAATTTCTTTGTACTCGGTTTCGATCTTTTTCCGCTCCAAAGCGGCCAGACGACGCAACTGCATTTCCAAGATGGCATTCGCTTGCGCTTCGCTCAGCTTGAAGCGCTTGATCAAGCGGGTGCGCGCCGTCTCGGCATCGGGAGCGTTGCGGATCAAGGTGATGATCTCGTCCAGGTTTTTCAGCGCCACGAGCAACCCTTCCAGGATATGTGCCCGCTGGCGCGCCTTTTCGAGATCGAATTCGGCACGGCGACGCGTGACCGTGAGCCGGTGCTCCAGGTAGACGCGCAAAGCCTGCTTCAGCGTGAGTAGGCGCGGTTCCCCATCCACCAGTGCCAATAAGATCAGGCTGAAGGTTGTGCGCATCGGCGTGTGACGATAGAGCGCATCCAGCACCTTCTCCGCATCGGCATTCTTGTTTAGTTCGATCACGATGCGCATCCCATGTCGATCGGATTCGTCGCGCAGATCGGCGATCCCCTCGATCTCTCCTTCGCGCACCAGTGCCGCAATGCGCTCGATCAGGCTGGATTTGTTGACCTGGTAGGGAATTTCGGTGATCAGGATACGGCTGCGCCCGCGCTCCATTTCTTCCACATGCACCCGCGCCTGCATCAGAATGCGCCCGCGCCCGCTGCCGTAAGCACTTTCCAGGCTTTCCGCCCCCGCTTGTTCGATCACCAGACCGCCGGTGGGAAAATCCGGTCCTTGGATGAAGCGCATGAGCTGTCCGGTGGAGATCTCATCCAGGTTCTCCCAGGATTCAAGCATGAAGATCAGGGCATCAACGACCTCTCCCAAGTTATGAGGCGGGATGGAAGTGGCCATGCCGACGGCAATGCCGCTGCTCCCGTTGACCAGCAGGTTCGGAATGGCCGCCGGCAACACCGCCGGTTCGGTGAGCGTATCATCGAAGTTCGTCACGAAGTCCACGGTGTTGCGGTCAATATCCGCCAGCATCTCGGTGGCGATCGGTGCCAAGCGCGCTTCGGTATAACGCATGGCGGCCGGCGGATCGCCATCCACCGAGCCGAAATTGCCCTGGCCCTCGACCAACGGATAGCGCATGGTGAAATCCTGTGCCAGGCGCGCCATCGCCTCATACACGGCCGCATCCCCGTGCGGATGGTATTTTCCCAGCACCTCGCCTACGATGCGCGCCGATTTTTTGAAGGCCGCATTCGGTCCCAACCCCATATCGTACATGGCGTAGAGAATGCGCCGCTGCACCGGCTTCAGCCCATCGCGCGCATCCGGCAGCGCACGCGCCACGATCACGCTCATGGCGTAATCCAGGTACGCCTGTTGCATTTCATCGTCAATATCGACTTTGCGTAATAATCCGAGTTCCATCCCATTCTCCATGTTTTGGGAAATACCCGCCGAGATCAAGAATGCGGCCGAAAGCGCTCGTATTCTTGCGGCGTATCCAGGTCCTGCAGGATCGAGGCCGTCTCCACCAACACATACGTGATCTGCGCCGCCTGGGCCTGCAGGAAATCCCTGGCCGTGGCCGGGGGAGAGAGACGGAGCAACTCCGGCCAAAGCGCGCGTGCCACCAGCCAGGGATGACCGCGCCGCCCGCCGTAGCTGGGCACGATCAGGGGCGCCCGGCTCTCGCTCCATACCTCGAGCAACCGCCGCACCACCTGGACCTCGATCTGCGGCTGATCGCCCAGGCAGATCAGCGCCGCTTCGATCTCCTCTCGCCGCTCCAGCTCACGCAGCCCGATTTGGATCGAGGAGAGCATCTCGCCTTCGGCGTATTGGGGATTATACAAGCACTCGGCTCCTGCGCCACGGGCAATTGCCTCGATCGCCTCGCGCTCGGCGCCGCTGACCACCAGCCGGTGCGACACGCCGGCTTCCTGAAGCGTGAAGAGCACCTGGCCAAGCACCGTCCTTTCGCCCCACGGCAGGAGCATCTTGGGCCGACCCATGCGCCGCGAAAGCCCGGCCGCCAACACCAGCGCGGCAATTCCCTTCATCGCCTCCATCGCTCAAGGTCCTCCGGCATATCGATATCCAGGAGCAATCCCTCGTCATGCCAGGGAAGATAGGCGACCGGATAGCGCGCAAAGAGTGCCCGTCCGCCGCGATCCCCTTCCAAGCGGAGCAGATCGTCAAACGTCACCCGATCGAACAGCACCGGGTTCGCCCGTTGACCCTGTACCAGCGGCGCCACGATCGGCGGCAAGCCGGCGGCATGGCGCTCGATCAACGCCCGGATGACCTGGGGCGTCACGCCGGGCTGATCGGCCAGCAGGAAGATGGCCGCCCCACTCCCTGGATCGAGATCACGCAGCGCCTGGATGCCGGCGCGCACCGAGGATGCCTGCCCGCTCTCCCACTCTGCGTTGAAGCGCAGGCTTACGTTCAGGTTCTGCAGCGCCGCCTCCACCCGTCCGTGTGCGCTTCCGGTGACCACGATCACGGGGCGCAACCCGGCTTCGAGAGCGCACTCGGCCACATGGCGCACCAGCGGCTTCCCTTCCCATTCCATCACCTGTTTGGGCGCGCCAAAACGCCGCGCCGCCCCCGCCGCCAGCACGATCCCCGCCACCCGTTCGTGGACGGCAAAGACCTCCTCCCGCGCCAAAGAGGCCACCAACACCGCATCCCAAACGGGCAAAAGTGCCTCCGCCAGCCGCGCTCCGAGCGCTTGCGACTCGGCATCATCGGCCTGATTGAGCAAAACCACCCGTCGAGCGGCGGGCGGGATGTTCTTCAGCCCTCCCTGGGGATGGTTCAGCAGGCGCGCCAGCGCCTCAGGCGTAATGCGCTCACCCATCTGCAACCCGCTCAGGTGAGCAAAGCGTTCGGCGCGATGCACCCAGGCTTCATCGAGCGGCTTTCCCAGCCCGCCCAGCCCCACCACCATCACCACCCCCTCGACAAACTCCGGGATCGGCGGCTCGTGCTGGGCGGGAGCCTTGAGGGGCTTGCACCGACTGCCATCACATTCTAAGAGAAAAGGGACTCGGCGCTGCTGCGCCTCGGAGCGTAGGTGCCCCAAAGTGGCCGAATCCACCCCGCGCAGCTTCTCCGGCGGCTCGGTGGCGGGACCCGTGACGAGGACCACGCCATCCCAGGGCAAAGGTCCTGGCCGAGGCAGGATGACGTGTCGATCGGCCAAGGCGACTTGCTCCGCGGCCAGGTGGGTGGTGGCGCTCAAAAGCACCGGCGGCGGAAACTGCCGCGCCAGCTGAAAAAGCGCCGTGCTCTTCCCTCCTGCGCCGACCAGCGCCACACAAGGAGCTTCCGAAAGCCGCAGCGCCTGGCGCAATTTCATCTTTGCTCCTCCTGCACCCCGGCGCAACCGCTCAGGTCCATAACCGGGCACGCACTTCCGGCCGGGTCAAAAGCGCTTCCAGCACGCCACCGCCGATGGCCAGCGCTTTATCCGAGATCAGCGTGCAATAACGCGGATCATCGCGCGGATCGATATCGCCCACCTTCAGCCCGGCCGTGACCTTGAGCCCCGGATGGAGCAGGCCACGCACCACGCCGGGGAACGGACTGCGGATCGGGTGGCTTTCGCCCTGGGCATCTTCCACCCAGGCCACGATCTCGCCCTCCTCGCAATGATCGCCGATCTGGCGTGCGGCCCGGAAAACGCCTTCCGCCGGCGCCCGCAACACCCGCCGCGGGTCCCCCTCCGGCAGACGGGTATCTCCTTGCGGCGCACCCTGCCAGTAGACGCGCCCCAGCGTGTGGCCGCGGTTGGTCTCGATGACCGCATCGCAATTTTCGCCGGCCACGAAGCCGGGCCCCAGGCCGATATAGAGAGCGGCACGATGGGGTAGCGGCTCCGGGGGCTGCTTGGTCATGCGCGCATCCACGATCGCCAGCGGAAACAGTTGCACGGCTTCCCGTGCCGTCGGATCGATCAGGACGGGAATATAGCGTTTCGCCAGGATTTGCATAATGCGCAAGCGGTCGGTAGGGTCCTCCACCCGTCGTGCCGTGATCCCTTCGACCGTGATCTGGCCGGCATAGATCGCCTCGGCGAAGGAAACCATGCGCCGCACGGCCAGGGGCTGGGGCAGTTCGGTGATCACCACATTCAGCCCGGCGCGATGCAGGCGATAGGCCACCCCGCTGGCCAGATCGCCCCCACCCCGGATCAGGATCAGGGCCGTCATGCTTTTTCTTTCCTTTCGATGACCTTCTGACCCTCCTGCAAAATATGCCCAAAGGCGTAGAGGGTCAGGTAGATGAAAATAAAGAACAGTGTGTAGAGACCGACAAAGCCCACCGAGCGCAAGCTCGGATCGGCCAGCCAGCCCCAAATGGCCTCCACGACTTCGTGCGGCGCCTGGAAAAGGTCCCATGAGTTCAGGCGGATGAAGCGCCCCAGGTAAATGCCTAAGCCGGTCGAGAGGGAAACGGCCAGGACAAACAGCCAGCCGGCCAAGCGGCCAAAATTCCGGAGCACGATCTCTTGCATGAGATAGAGCGAAACCACTCCGAGCAACGCTCCGGTCCAGGAAAACCAGTTCAGAATGATCACATCGTACCAGATCGCCACTTCAAAGGGACTGTGAGCCAGGTCCTGGAGATCGGTGAGGATATACGGAGCGTTCGGGAAGAAGAGCAGCCACAAAAACAAAAAGGCCGGCACGATCAAGTACACCATCCAGCGCCGCCAGGAAAAGACATAGGCGATGTAAGCCAGCAAGAAGGGAATCCAGGCCAGGAAGAGGTTCCAGATCAGCGAAACATGCCGGCGCGTATCGGTATACAGCACGCGGGTCACGACGAGCGCTACGTCAATCACCGATGCCATCAGCAAAAGCAGAAAGACTCCGATCTTGTACTTATGACGGGCAAACAAACGGAGCATTTTGACCTCTTTATGGACGCAAAAACTCGATCAGAACAGGATTGACCTCGTGTGGTTTTTCGTAATGCGGAATATGGCCGCAATTTTCCACCGTCACCAGGCGCGCCTGGGGGATCAGCTGTTGTAGTGCTGTGGCGTGATCATACGGCACCGTAGTATCCTCTCGCCCCCAAAGAATGAGCACCGGCAGTTGGAGCGCACCGACTTGTCGATAGAGGTCGCTGAAATCCCCCAGCATTCCGCTGCGCAGCGTAGAAAGCAACGCCCGCAGGAAACCGCGATAGCGCATCTGTTGACGGTAGCGTTCCTGAAAGGCCTGGACCAACTGCGGATCGAAAAAGTCAGCGGCCGCGCCGCGCACCAGGCGTTCCCCGCCGCTCAAGGCCAGCGCCAGTTCGCCCACGCCCGGCAGCAACCCCAACCGCAAATAGAGCGGCAGGCGCAAGGCGCGCACCCCGGCCACATCGATCAACACCAGGCGGCTGACGCGATGGGGAAAGCGCGCCGTGAAGCCGGCCACGATCGGCCCACCCATCGAAAGCCCGATGAGTGCCACGCGAGCGAGCCCCAGCGCCTGTAGGAGCTCATCCAGCTGGCGCACGAAGCGCTCCAGATCGTAGCGCCCAGGCGGCCGATCCGAAAGGCCGCGCCCGAACAGGTCATAGCGCAACACGCGCAGCCCGGCGGCGGTCAGCGCCTGGAAGGTCGGGTCCCAGATGAAAAGTGGCACGGAAAAACCATGCACCAGCACCACGGCCGGTGCCTCTTCTGGGCCGCCCAGCTCATAATGGGTCACACCTTCCGAAAGACGAACGTAACTGCCCCCGATCGCCGCGCGCTCCTGCGCAGTCAGTTCCAGGTCTTCACCACGGTAACGGAGCATGGATCGAATTATACACGTTTGAGGGGAATGGTGGACGATAGACCGTGGACGGTGGACGGTGGACCGTAGACGGTGAACGGTGGACGGTAGGTCGCACAAAGATGGACGAGAACAAGCCGGAAAAACGGGTGATGCTGCCGGCTTCCTTTCCCCGGCTCCGAATCCCAGATCGCTACATCTCCTCGTCAATCACCGCATGGGTCAGCCGATCGATCGCCTCCAGGCCGGAGCTGCGCGCTTTTTCCAGACGTTCGGAGCGTTTGGTAAACTGTGCAATCGCAAATTGCACAAAGTCGTCCTCTACCAGGCCGAACGGCACCACCTCATAGGCGGCAAATGCATCGGTAATCACGCCGATTGCATAGGGCAAAAGATAGCTCATCTGGGCTTGTACCTCATCCCACAGATCGGGGGTCACAGAAAGCAGGCGAGAGATCAGGTAAACGCCGTAGGCGATGTGCCGCGACTCATCCCGCTTGAGCAGTGAAATCCCCTGACACAAACCGGGCAGGAGATTGCGACGTTGCAGGGCGGTCAAAAAAGCATGGTAACCGGTTTCGGCCAATACTCCTTCGACGATCATGTTGTAAGTAACGGAAGCTCGCACCTGCGCCTTGGGAGAAGCATCTTCGCGCAACGCCAGCATCGCCGCAGGCAGGGCTTCGTAGAAGATATAACGATAGTTCTCGCCATGGTAGCGTTCCAGGTCTGGCACCGTGCCGGTCACCTCGTCCAGGAAACGGCGAAAGAAATCGGTGTGCTTGGCCTCTTCAAAGAGAAATGTGGTCAGATACATTTCCTCTTCCAGGCGGCCTTCGGCGGCGATGACGTGGATCAACGGCAGAAGGTCAAGCGTCACCGCCTCTTCACCGGAAACGAACATTCCCAACAACCGCCAGACCAGGTCTTTTTCCTCGTCCGTCAGGGTTTGCCAATCCTGCCGATCGCGCGAGAATTCGATCTCGGAAGGATTCCAAACGCCGAGCTTCTTGGCGCGCTCATAGAGACGCATGGGCGGCAGATCGCGATTCAAGCCACGGGTGGTGGTGACAAAGGAAGAGTGTTTCATGGGAGGCTCCTGAAAGAGGGTTTGGGGAAATGATACAAGTTAACAGGCCTGAAAGGCTTTGAATCTCGGCCGGCAAGGCTTCCATATCAACGCTCCACAGGATCACCGCCGGAGTCCGACCTCGGATGCGCATAATTATACCTGTACCCTTACAGAGGAAATCTCAGAATCCGGCAAAAGGATGGGATCGCCGAAATGCAAGTATTTCCCGGGAAGGGCTGGGAATGGGAGCGTCAAAGCCGCTCCCATCAGACTCATATGACAAAAGTGATGTTTGTCGCTTTGCAATCCATGCCAACTCACTATATACTTCTATGTAGATATACAACATACACAAAGGAAAGTTTACGATGAGAGGAACTCTGTTGATCTTTCTCTTTACCTGGCTTCTGGTTGCGTGCACTTCGGCCAACGAACCATCGCAAAAAGTGATAGACTTGACCGCTCTTCAGCCGATTCCCACGCCGTCAAGCAATGCGGCTGCGCCCTTGCGCGTTGCAGTGGCGGCGGTCATTTCACCACAGGGGACGGTAGAGAGTTATGCTTCCCTGCTCACCTACATTGAATCTCGCCTTGGACGCCCCATTGAACTGGTGACGGGGGCGAATTATGCCGAGGTCAATGACCTGCTGCGTGCCGGCGAAGTGGATCTGGCGTTTATCTGCACCGGTGCGTATATTGCCGGCGCGCGCGATTTTGAAATGCAACTCCTGGTGGCGCCTGAAGTCAAGGGAAAGACCGTCTATCACTCTTTGTTGATCGTTCCTTTTGATAGCTCCGCTACAACCCTTGAAGATTTGCGCGGGAAAACTTTCGCCTTCACCGATCCGCTCTCCCTGAGTGGCCGCCTGTATCCGATCTATACGCTCAAGAAAATGGGCTATGACGCTGAGACTTTCTTCGAGCAAACATTTTTTACCTACAGTCATGAGGCCTCGATTCGCGCCGTGGCAAACAAATTGGCCGATGGCGCGGCAGTAGATAGTCTTGTATACGAGTTCATGATCGAACGCGAACCGGATATCGCACGGAAGACACGGGTCATTTATGTTTCCCCGCCTTTTGGCATTCCGCCGGTGGTCGTCGGACCGAATATCCGCCCCCAATTGCGGGCCGAATTGGAAGAGATTTTTCTCCACATGCATGAGGATGCTACAGGTCGGGTCGCGTTGAATGCGATCGGGGTCGATCGCTTTCTTCTGCTGAATGATGATGCCTATGAAACGGCACGACAAATCTACCTATCATCGGGATTAACCTCTTATCCTGAGGAGCCATAAATGCTGGCAAAAGTCGTTCGCCGTTTGGGGGCACGTTTTTGGCAGATTGCAGGATCTGTCAGCGTGCGTTCCAAAATTATGGGGATTGTCTTAGGCCTGGTCTTGATGCTCGGGCTCGGCACAACCTGGGTAGTACGCCAATCGCTCACCGCCGCTACCATGGCTGAACTGGAGAGCAAGGCGATCTCGGTGGCCGAGGACCTTGCCAGTCGTTCGACCGATCCGATTTTGGTAAACAATCGGTATGTGATTTATCAGTTAATCAGCGATACGCAAAAGAACCACCCGGACATTCGCTATATTTTTATTTTGGATCGGAATGGAAAATTACTGGCACACACTTTTGGTGATGGATTTCCCCTGCAGCTGATTTCTGCCAACTTTGTCGAACGAGGCATGCGCTACCGTACGGAGAGGTTGGCAACCAACGAAGGCCCCATCCTGGACGTGGCCGTGCCCATTTTCGACGGGCGGGCAGGGACTTTGCGAATCGGTTTCACCGACCTTGTAGTCCAACGCACGGTTGGCATTGTGACCTCCCAGTTGCTCCTCTCCACCCTGCTTGTTTCCAGTGTGGGGGTGCTGGCGGCCATTTTCCTGACCTGGGTATTAACGCGCCCCATCTTGCAGCTTTCGCAGGCAGCCCGCGCCGTTGGCAAAGGAGATTTCAACCAGTATGTTCCGAAATGGGCGGATGACGAAATCGGTGAATTGACCGAGTCGTTCAACGAAATGGTGCGAGGCCTGGCGCTTGCCGCGCAAGAACGAGCAGAGCGCGAACGGCTCAAGACCGAACTCGTAGAGCGCGTGATTCGGGCACAGGAAGATGAGCGCAAACGCATCGCGCGGGAACTGCATGATCAGACCAGTCAGGCGCTGGTTTCCTTGTTGGTACAAGTCAAGCTGGCGGAGACTGCTCCCAATAAGGCCACGCGCACGCGTCATCTTGAAGATCTGCGTCAGCAACTGCGCCAAATGCTTGATACGACCAGACGCATGGCTTTTGACTTACGCCCCGGTGTACTCGATGATTTGGGTTTGATTGAGGCCATTCGTTGGTTTGCCGAGCGCTGCAAGTGTAACGGCATAGACATCACAGTGGATGTCGAAGACACCATGAAAGACCTCTCCCCCCAGATTCAAACAACGCTCTACCGCATCACCCAGGAAGCGCTTAGCAACGTTGTTAAGCACAGTCAGGCAACGCAAGTGGTGATCCGTCTGGCACGGCAACCCGGCGGCGTTCAGCTCGAAATCAGCGATAACGGCGTGGGATTCGAGCCCTCGATCCTGGCAAAGAAAGAGAGCCTTGGTCTGTTCGGTATGCGGGAGCGCGCAGAGCTACTGGAAGGAACCTTTTCGCTTTCAAGCGCCCCGGGGAAAGGCACACAGATCAGGGTGACCATTCCGATCAACGGTACTGGAGGAGCATAAACTATGATCAACGTGCTTTTAGTAGATGACCACCCTGTTTTACGCACCGGTCTGCGGACTTTACTGGAACGTGAAGGCGATCTGCGCGTGCTGGCGGAGACAGGCAGCGGAGAAGAAGCGATCTTGCTGGCCGAACGGATTCAGCCTGATGTCGTCATCATGGACTTAACCCTTCCCGACTTACATGGGCTCGATGCGACGCGCGAAATTCGGCGGCGCGTTCCCCGCTGTGCTGTACTGGTCTTGACCGCCCATGCCGAAGAACGCTACCTGTTCCCCGTCCTTCAGGCAGGTGCTTCGGGCTATGTCCGCAAAGATGTGGCCGATGATGAACTGGTACGGGCCGTGCGCCAAGTGGCTTCCGGCAAAGCCTACCTCGATCCCGCCGCCCAGGCCATGTTATTACGCAGTTATCTCCAACCTGAAAAGGATATTGACCTTTTTGACAAATTAAGCACGCGCGAGCGTCAGGTCCTGCAGTTGACCGCCGAAGGTTACTCCAGCCGCGAGATTGGGGAAAAACTTCACATCAGCCCCAAGTCGGTCGAAACATATCGGGCACGCGTGATGGAAAAGCTCAATATCTCCGACCGTCCTTCGCTGGTGCGCTATGCCTTGCGTAAAGGTCTGCTCAAAGAAGCAGATGAGATATAACAAAACTTAAATTCTTCTCCTCTCGAAGTATCCCGAAGGGCTACTCTCTCTGCCCTTCGGGATTTTTTGTTGTAGGGAGAATTCCTACACAAATTGCTCTACTTCTCCCGATACCCAACCGTCCCTCTGGTCCATAAAATCATAAACAGAGGCGCCAGATGCCAAACTAATCTTTGCAAGGAGGAAGGTATGAGTAATGTGCTGGAAGAACTGGCCATCTCTGTTCTAGCAGCAGCGCCTGCAGAAGGGGACGTGCTCATCCGGATGAAAGCCGAGTTGGAGCGTGCCTTGCAAAAACCGGAGGAGCAACGTCGCTGGGTCATGGTGATCGACCTGCGCAAATGCGTGGGGTGTCACGCCTGCACGGTAGCTTGCGTAGCGGAAAATAAGCTCCCGCCGGGCGTGGTATATCGCCAGGTAGCCGAAGAGGAAATCGGGACCTATCCGAACGTATCCATGCGCTTCATTCCCCGCCCGTGCCTGCACTGCGATAAACCACCCTGCGTAGATGTCTGCCCGGTCAGTGCGACGTATAAGCGTCCGGACGGGATTGTGGCTATGGACTACGAACGTTGCATCGGCTGCCGTTACTGCATGAATGCTTGTCCCTATGCCTCGCGCTACTTCGACTTTGGCTTCAGCAACTACGATGAAACCCCTGAAGCGGAGGGGCTGATCGTTGGCAAGCCGCAGGGTAGCCTAAGCGAAACCTTGCCCAGCTTTGAATACGGGAAAGTGTGGTTGCGCAAACGCGAGCAGTCGCCGATCGGCAACGTGCGCAAGTGCCACTTCTGCCTGCACCGGATTGAAGTAGGTGAACTCCCCGCCTGCACCGTAACGTGCATTGGACGCGCCACCTACTTCGGGGATGCCAACGATCCGGAAAGCCTGGTGGCACATCTCATCAGCCGTCCGAACGTGATGCGCCTGCGCGAAGAACTAGGTACACAACCCAGAGTCTATTATCTGGTCTAAACCTGGAGGGCACTATGGCTAAGAATCCACCCATCGTAGCAGATGCGCCGCGGCCTGCGCCTGCAAAGAAAATGTCAACCGCTGAACGCCTTTTGTGGCTGGTCGGGATCGTCGCATTTCTCATCGGTAGCTACGGGCTTTACCAACGCTTCACCAACGGATTGCGCCTGACCGACCTCGGCTCTTTCGTACCCTGGGGGCTGTGGGTAGCCACCTATGAGTATTTTGTCTGGCTAGAGGTCGGTTCGTTGCTGGTCTTTACCGTGCTGGTGTATCTCGTAAAGTGGAACTCTGTGTTGGCCGGTATGGCGCGCACCCTGTACTTGACCGCCATAGCGATCTTGTCCATGGCGCTCATCCTCATCGGCCTGGATCTGGGACACCCATTCCGCTTCTGGCATGTCTTCGTCTGGCCGCAATGGGGTTCCCTTATGACCTGGATGATCTGGCTGCACATGGTCTATCTGATCGTGTTGGTGGCGAAATTGGCTCTGGAAATGGTCCGAGAAACCCCGACCACCAAACGCATCACCGCCTGGCTTTCCTACCTGAGCCTGCCGCTGGGGATCGCATTGATCGTAGTGGCCGGCAGCGTCTTCGGGGTCGTGATCGGACGCCCTGCCTGGCAGGGGAGCGCTCTACCGCTTTACTTCCTGATCTCAGCGCTGATTGCCGGCACCGGTTTGCTCACCTTCCAGTTCGTCTGGTTCTGGCCCGGCGAACGTACAGAAGAGTACTTGGCCGTCGCGCGCAAGCTCGGTCAGCTGTTGATCGCCCTGCTCATCTTCGGCTTAATCGCTTCTGCCTTAGGAGGGCTGGTAATCCTGTATCCGGGTGTTCCGGCCCAGGCAATAGCTTTTGAATTGACGCTGTTCGGTCCTTTCTGGTGGGTTTACTGGGTTATCTATGTTGGCTTTGGAGTATTCGTCCCCCTGCTTCTCCTCCTCACCCGCTCCAAAGCTGCACGCCGGATCGGTGTAGCGGCAGGATTGCTGATCCTGACCTACATTGCCGTACCGCTCAACATCGTCATCCCGCCCCAACTCTCGATTGAAGTGGTAGAAAAAAGCCTAGTGGCAGCCTACCATGGACCGGGTATGAAGACATTCTACTTCCCAACGATTTCAGAATGGTTGGTCACCGTCTTTGCCATTGCTTTCGGCTTCCTGGTCTTCATGGTCGGTTACCACATCCTTTGGCTGCGCCCCCGTATAAACCACTCTGCACAGAAGGAAGGTTAATATGGCTAAGAACTCTGGCTCCAAACGTCTTTCCCGACGCGATTTCTTGAAGCTCTCTGCGGTCACAGCCGGAACGGCGGCTTTGCTGGGGAACTTGCCGGTCTACAAAACCCTGATCGCCAGGGCAGCCTCCATGGCTTCTGCCTACACGCTGGCAGACATCAAGAATCAAATCAATACCGTCTGTCTCCAGTGCAACACCGGGTGTGGCATCAAGGTGAAATTGTTGGAGGGCGTAGCGGCCAAAATTGAAGGGAATCCCTATAGCCCATGGACTCTTTGGCCTCACCTCCCGTACAAGACTCCTTTGAAGGAGACGGCAACGCTCGGCGGTGCGATCTGTCCCAAGGGACAATCCGGCTTACAGACCGCCTACGATCCATACCGCATTGTCAGCGTATTGAAACGCAAACCCGGCACCAAACGCGGCGAAGGAAAGTGGATCACCATCCCCTTTGAACAAGCCATCGAAGAAATCGTTGAGGGAGGGGATCTGTTCGGTGAGGGTCACGTCGATGGCTTCCGCGCCCTATACGCCCTGAGGGACCCCAATGTCGCTAAACAGATGAGCGATGCGGTCACCAAGATTTTGGACGAGAAGGATCCGGACAAGAAGCGCGCCCTGGTCGAAGAATTCAAAAGGACCTTTGCCGACTACCTCGATACGTTGATCGATCCCGATCATCCCGATCTGGGGCCGAAGAACAACCAGTTCGCCTTCGTTTGGGGACGTCTGAAGAACGGGCGCGGCGATCTGTTCAAGCGTTTTGTCATCGATGCTTTCGGCTCGGTCAATGCCAACGGACATACCACCGTCTGTCAGGGGTCGCTGTATTTCGCCGGCAAGGCATTAAGCGAACAGTTTGACCCCAAGACCGGAAAATTCACCGGGGGCTCCAAGTTCTACTGGCAGACGGATACCGCCAACAGTGAATTCGTAATCTACGTTGGCGCGAACATGTTCGATGCCAACTACGGTCCGCCACAGCGGGTGCCCAAGATGACCGAGGGCAATGTCAGCGGCGGGTCAAAATATGCGGTGGTCGATCCGCGCCACAGCAAGGCTGCGGCCAAAGCCTGGAAATGGATTCCGATCAAACCGGGTGAAGATGCCGCCCTGGCAATGGGCATGATCCGCTGGATTATCGAAAATGAACGCTACAACAAGCAATTCATGAGCAACGCCAACAAGGCGGCCGCCCTCGCCAATGGAGAAAAAAGCTGGACGACCGGCCCCTGGTTGGTCAAGATTAAGGACGGCAAACCGGGCAAATTCGTGCGCGCCAGTGAATTGGGATTGGTCGAAAAAGGCACCGCTACGGATGCCGAAGGCAAAGAGATCACCGTTTACACCACTGCCGACGGCGTACAGTTCCCCTTCGATCCCTTCGTGGCTCTGGTGGATGGTCAACCTGTTCCTTTTGACCCGAACAGCACCGATGTTCCGGTCGTGGGCGAGCCACTGGCACATGTCACCATCAACGGGGTTGAATGCAAAACCGGTTTGCAGATCATCTTTGAAGAAGCACAAAGTCGCACGATCGAAGAGTGGGCAGAGATCGCCGGCATTCAGGCAAGCGATATCATTGAACTCGCGACCGAATTCACCTCGCATGGCACCAAGGCCTGCGTGGATATCCATCGAGGCGTCAGCCAGCATACCAATGGCTTCTATAACGTGCTTGCCTGGTACACGCTCAACTGCCTGGTGGGCAATGTCGATCACGTGGGCGGGATGATCAAAGGCACCACCTATGAATACACCGGCTCTAAAGCAGGCGGTCCGTTCGTCTTGAGCAAGTTGTACAACGCCAAAAATGTCGCCTTCGGATTAGACATTCTGCGTACCCGATTCACCTACGAGAAGAGTACCCTCTTTGATGGTACATACCCCACCAAGCGCCCATGGTTCCCGCTGGCAACCGACCTGTATCAGGAGGACATCCCCTCCATGGGTGATATGTACCCCTACCAGGTCAAAATCCTGATGCTCTACATGAGCGCCATCAACTATGCCCTGCCTTCGGGCCAAACGGTGAGCGAAATTCTGGCGGACCCGAAGAAGATCCCTCTCATCATCGCCAGCGACATCTTGATCGGCGAAGCTTCGCAATACGCCGACTATATCTTCCCCGATCTCTCATTCCTGGAACGCTGGGAATTGCACGGAACCCATCCTTCCGTGCCGTGGAAGGTGGAAAACGTCCGTCAGCCCGTAATCTCGATCCCCGGTTGGCCTACCGTGAAGGTCTGGGGCGAGGAAATCCCGCTGAGCGCCGAAGCGCTCATGATGGCAATTGCCGAACGCCTAGAACTGCCGGGATTCGGACCGAACGGTTTCGGCGAAGGCATACCCTTCACCCGACCCGAACACCTCTACCTGAAACAGGTTGCCAATATTGCCTTTGGCGAAAAACCGGATGGGAGCGATGCCGTTCCCGAGGCCGATGATGAGGAAGTGGAGATCTTCCTCCAAGCGCGCCGTCACCTGCCCAAGAGCGTGTTCGATCCGGAGGTCTGGAAAGCCGCCATCGGCAACGATGAGAGCCTATGGCGCCGGGTGATCTACGTGCTCAACCGTGGCGGACGCTATCAGGATTTCGCCAAGGCCTATCAAGGGGATCTGGTCACGAACGCCTATGGTAAGCAACTCAACCTATACCAGGAGAAGACCGCTACCACCATCAACACGATGACCGGAAAGCCCTTCATCGGCTATGCCGCCTACATTCCGCCGGGGATCTCCTCGGTCGGCGAAGCGATCGAAGATCAGGGCTACGATTTCCACCTGATCACCCACAAGATCATCACCATGACCAAAGCCCGCACGATCACCAACTACTGGTTGCTGGCCGTTGAACCGGAGGGCTATCTCTTGATGAACGCTTCCGATGCCCGCAGGCTGGGATTGAAAGACGGCGATCGAGTGCGCATCTCTTCTGCCAGCAACCCCAAAGGTGAATGGTTCGATCGCGATGGCAACCGCAAGCCGATGATCGGGAAGGTGAAAATCGTCGAGGGCATGCGCCCAGGCGTGGTCTCCTTCCCGTTGGGCTACGGTCACTGGGCCAGCGGTGCCACCGATGTAGAGATCGACGGTCGGCGGATCAAGGGCGATCCGCGCCGCGCCGCCGGCTTCCACGGCAATGCGGCCATGCGTGTGGACCCACACCTTGGCAATGTCACCTTGAGCGATCTGGCCGGTGGCTCGGCCGTGTTCTACGACACGAAGGTAAAAATCGAGAAAGTCTAACGCCGGTGTTCAAAACCCGATCACCGGATTAGAAAAACAACAGTCCCGGAGGGTAAAAACCTTCGGGACGTTGTTTTTTTGGCACAGACGATACGATATAAGAAGCACGGCTACCGGATTGCTCATTGCGCTACCAGCAATGTCGACAGTTAGCACCAATCTCTTATCCACCGAAGCCACCCTTGCATCGTCCACGGTCTACCGTCCACCGTCCTCCATCGTCCACCGTCTACCGTCCACCGTCCTGAGAGGGCACAGGCTGAAGCCTGATGCTACTCTTGACATCCCCCCCGCTTTATAGTATCCTATCCCTACCGACCGTTCGGTAGGGAGAAGCGATGACGCGCGATGAGATTCTCGAAGCGGCCGCACAGGTGTTCCGGCAGAAGGGCTTCCACGGCGCCTCGATGCAGGATATTGCCGAGGCGGTGAACTTGCAGAAGGCCAGCCTGTACCATCATGTTTCCAGCAAACAGGAGATTTTGCTTGCGCTGCTCGATCGCGCCTTGGATTTGCTCTTCGAGCGCCTGGAGCCGCTGGCACATCAGAGCCTACCGGCTGACCTCAAGCTGCGCCAGATGATCCTCACCTACCTGAAAGCGCTGACCGATGAGATCGACCTGGCCGCCGTGCTCCTTTTGGAACACCGTTCCTTGGAGCCGGAATTCCGCGTGCGCCATGTGCCCAAGCGCGATCGCTTCGAGGTGCTTTGGCGCGAGGTCATCGAACAGGGGCGAGAGGAAGGGAAATTCTCCGTCGGCGATGTGCCGCTGACGGTGCGCGCCATCCTGGGCATTCTGAATTGGACGATCACCTGGTATTCTCCCCAGGGGCCGCTTTCGGTCGAGCAAATCGGCCAGGCCTATGCCGATCTGCTGTTATACGGTCTGTTGCTGCGCCGCGGAGGTCCCGATGCGTGAATTCCGTACCCAGAGTGGAAAGCGCATCTTCGCCTTGCCGCTGGAGGCTTTTCCCAACCTTTGGGCTTACGTCTACCTGATCGATTTGGGGTCGGAACGCATTCTGATCGACGCCGGCTCCAGCTTACCGACATCGATCCAGGGGTTGGAGGCCGGGCTGCAGGAGGCGGGGTATCGTCTGCAGGACCTCACGCATGTGCTGCTGACCCACGGCCACATCGATCATTTTGGCGGGATCGGGCACATCCGCGCCCAAAGCGGAGCGCAGATCGGCGTGCACGAGCTGGATTGGCAAACCGTGAGCCGTCACGAGGGCCGACTGGTGTTGCTCAGCCGCCGCCTGGAGACCTTCCTGAACCAGGCCGGGGTGGAGGCAGAAAAGCGGCGCGAAATGCTCCGGATGTACCGCATGACCAAGGCGCTTTACCGCTCGGTAGAGGTGGATTTCACCTACGAGGCGCAGGGGATGCAGCTTGGGCCGCTGCAGATGCTCCATGTGCCGGGTCATTGCCCGGGTCACGTCTTGATGCGCTTGGAGGATGTGCTCTTTAGCGGCGATCTGCTCCTGAACGGCACAACGCCTCACCAGGCACCCGAGTCCATCATCCCCTTTATGGGCATCGAACATTACCTACAGTCCCTGCAGAAAATGCGCCCGTGGGTGCAGCAGGCGCGCCTGGTATTGGGCGGTCATCATGCCCCCTTGGAAGATGCCGCGGCGACGCTGGAGCGCACACGGCAGCGCCTGGGGCGACGATTGGCACAGGTGCTCGAAGCCTTTTGCGAGCCACGTACCATCTGGGAGGTCACCCATCTACTCTACGGCGAAAAAGAAGGGTACGATGGCTTGCTGGTAGTGGAAAAGATGGGCGCCTATGTGGAATATCTCTACCAGCGCGGTTGGTTGGAGATCGTGGACGGAAAGGAGGGGGAAGAAGCACCGTTGAAGTATCGCTGTGTACGTCCCGGTTCGGAATCTGAAGTCCTACCTGAGGAGAGGAACTATGTATTCGTTTGAACCTTCTGATGAGCAAAAAATGCTGATCGATGCGGTCAATCGCTATGCGGCGAATGACCTGCGTCCGGCGGCACGCGAGGCCGAAGAGGGTGGCGAATTGCCGCCTAGGCTCATCGAAAAGGGTTGGGAGCTAGGAGTGCTCCAGGCTTCCATCCCGGAGGCCTATGGCGGATTCGGCGAACGCTCGGCCGTGACCGGCGTGTTGGCCGCCGAGGAGATGGCCTGGGGGGACCTGGCCGGCGCGATGGCCGTCTTCACGCCCAACCTGTTCGCCCTGCCCATCCTGCTGGTCGGCAGCGAGGCGCAGAAACAGGAATACCTGCCGAGCGTGATCGAGGCCGAATGGCGCCCCTATACGGCCGCGACGATCGAACCCTTCTTCGACTTTGACATCCACGCCCTGCGCACCACCGCCGAGGAGCGTGACGGGGAATACGTGCTGAAAGGGACGAAGATCTGGGTGCCCTTCGCTGCGCAGGCCCCGGCGATGATCGTCTATGCTTCGCTGAACGGGCAAACGCAGGGCTTCATCGTCCCGGCCGGCACGCCCGGACTGGAGATCGCCACCGAGCGGGATAAGCTCATGGGGCTGAACGCGCTACCGTTCTACCGCGTGACGTTGAACGAGGTGCGCATCCCGAAGGCCAATCGCCTGGGGGGTGAGGCCGGTCACGCCATGGAGCCGATCCTGGCGGCGCAATGGGTGGCGCAGGCCGCCATGGCCGTCGGAGTGGCACGGGCCGCTTTTGAATATTCGCGCGATTACGCCAAAGAGCGCGAGGCCTTCGGCGTGAAGATCGCCCAAAAACAGGCGATCGCCTTCATGCTGGCCGAAATGGCGACCGAGATCGAGGCCATTCGCCTGTTGAACTGGGAGGCGGCCTGGAAGATCGATACCGGCAAGGAGGATGCCTATCAAGAGGCCTACTTGGCCGCGACCGGCGCCACGGATATGGCCATGATGGTCACCGACCGCGCCGTGCAAATCCTGGGCGGTCATGGCTATATTCGCGATCATCCGGTGGAACTCTGGATGCGCAACGGACGTGGCTTTGCCACCTTCACCGGCCTGATGATGGTGTGAACCGATTTGGATTTTCGAGGAGGAAGCGATGATCGAATTTGAACCCCCAAAACCCATCTTGCAGCAACAATACGTGCTCAAAACGGTAGCCGAGAACATGATGCGTCCCGTCTCGCGCTACTTCGATGAACACGAGCACGAGATCCCTTACGATTACATCAACTTCATGCACCAGGCGATGCGCGCCACCGGAGCCGGTTCGCTGGCGCCGCGCGAGCGCGAGGAGAAGCCCGGCGAGGAGAAGGAGAAGCGCCCGCCGATCGGCTACCAGATGCTGGCACACATGCTGGAGATGCTCGCCTGGGGCGATGTGGGCATGTACCTGGTGACGCCGGGCGGTGGATTGGGCGCCGCCGCCGTGCAAGCCGCTGCCACGCCGGAACAGCGCGTGAAGTTCCTCTCGCGCTTTGCCGAAGAGAAGCCGACCTTCGCCGCCATGTGCATGACCGAACCGCACGCCGGCTCGGATACTTCGGCCATCCGCACCACCGCCGTGCTCGATCCCAAGACCAACGAGTGGGTGCTCAACGGCGAGAAGATCTTCGTCACCGCCGGCGATAAATCCATCACCCCGCGCGAGGAATTCGGCAAAGGCTTTATCGTCGTCTGGGCGACGATCGATCCGAGCGCCGGACGCGCCGGCATGCGCGCCTTCGTCGTCGAGATGGGCACGCCGGGCGTCAAGGTGACCAAGCTGGAGAAGAAGATGGGCATCCGCTGCTCGGATACGGCCGCCATCGTCCTGCAAGATGTGCGCGTGCCGTTCGATCACATCCTGGGTAGCCCCACCGTGGAAAAGGAAACCGAAAAAGGCTTCAAGAAGGCCATGGCCACCTTCGATGCCACCCGTCCGTTGGTGGCGGCCACGGGTGTGGGCGTCGCGCGCGCTGCACTGGAATTCGTCAAGGAAAAGCTGGCCGAAAACGGCGTGCAGATCCGCTATGGCCTGCCGCGGCAGAAGTTGACCAACATCGAGCGCGAAGTGATCGATATGGAGATCATGCTCCGCTCGGCCTGGCTGATGGTGATCAAGGCCGTATGGATGGCAGATAATCGCATGCCGAACGCCCTGGCCTCCTCCATGAGCAAGGTCAAAGCCGGTGATGTGGTGACGCGTATCACGCAACGCGCCGTGGAACTGATGGGACCCCTCGGCTATAGCCGTGAATACCTGCTCGAAAAGTGGTTCCGCGATGCCAAGATCACCGATATTTACGAAGGCACCGGCCAGATCAACCGCCTGATCGTGGCGCGTCAGGTCCTGGGCTATACCGGTGCCGAATTGAGATAGTGAGGTGACTATGTTCCCGTATACCATTCGCAAAGCGGTCGTGATCGGTGCCGGGACGATGGGCGCGGCGATCGCCGCGCACCTGGCGAATGCCGGCGTCCCGGTGACGTTGCTCGATATCGTGCCGAAAGATGCCCCGGCCGGCGATCGGGCAGCGCGCAATAAGATCGTCACCGATGGCTGGGATCGCTGCCTGAAGGCGCGCCCGGCCAACCTGATGTCCTCCGATCTGAAGACGCTGGTGCGCCTGGGCAACCTGGAGGACGATTTCGATGCCGTAGCCGAAGCAGATTGGATCATCGAGGCGATCATCGAGAACCTGCAGATCAAGCGTGACCTGATGGCACGCATTGATGCCGTGCGCGCTCCCCACGCCATCGTCAGCACCAACACGTCCGGCATCCCGGTGCGCGAGATCGCGGCCGGCCGTTCGGAGGGCTTCCGCCAGCACTTCTTGGGGACGCACTTCTTCAATCCACCCCGCTACTTGAAGCTCCTGGAGATCATCCCCACCGCCGATACCCTGCCGCAGGTGGTGGAGTTCATCTCCTGGTTTGGGGAATATCGCCTGGGCAAGGGCATCGTGCTGTGCAAGGATACGCCGAACTTCATCGGCAACCGCGTGGCCTTCGGCACCGGCGCTTTCGCCCTGAACTACATCTTGGAGAACGGCTACACCGTCGAAGAAGTGGATGCGATCACCGGGCCGCTGATCGGCCGCCCGAAAACGGCCACCTTCCGCCTGATCGACCTGGTGGGGGTCGATGTGTGGGATCACGTGGGCAAGAACCTGGCCCCGGCCATCCCGCACGACACCCTGGCACAAACCTATCTGCGCGCCGAAAAGCCGAATGCCCTCATCCGCGCGCTGATCGAACGCGGCTGGCTGGGCAACAAGACGCGCATCGGCTTCTACAAAGAAGTCACGCAGGACGGCAAGAAGGAATTTTGGCCGCTCGATCTGCAGACCCTGGAGCATGTCCCGCCCTCCAAGCCGCGTTTTGAATCCGTGGGCAAAGTCAAGGATATCGAGGACCTCGGCGAACGGCTCAAGGCGCTGCTGGCCGAAACCGATCGCGCCGCGCAGCTGGTGCGCGCCCTCACCTATCAGGGCTTCCAATACGTCTCCACCCTGCTACCCGAAATCGCCGATACGCCCAAACCGATCGACGATGCCGTGCGCTGGGGCTTCATGCACGAGGCCGGCCCCTTCGAGACCTGGGATCGCCTAGGCGTGCGCGAGACGCTGGAGAAAATGAAGGCCGAAGGCTACCCCGCCGCCCCCTGGGTGGAGCAGATGCTGGCTTCCGGCAAGGAAACCTTCTATCAGTACCAGAACGGCTCGAAGGTCGGCGTGTACGATGTGCAGAAGGGCGAATACGTCCCCATCCCGCGCCCGGCCGGCTTGGTCCTGCTCCGCGAGCAAAAAGTGATCGAAAAGAACGCCGGCGCCACCCTCTACGATCTGGGAGATGGGGTCGCCTGTGTGGAATTCCACACCAAGATGAACGCCCTGGACGACGATATCATGAACATGCTCAACACGGCCCTCGACCGGGTGGAACGTGAGTTCGTCGGGCTGGTGGTGGGCAACGAGGCCGAAAACTTCAGCGCCGGCGCCAACCTGTTCCTGATCGTCATGCTGGCCCAGCAGAAGATGTGGGATATGCTCGATCAGGCCGTGCGCAAACTGCAGGACCTGAACATGCGCATGCGCTACTTCCCCAAGCCGGTCGTCATCGCACCCGCCGGCCTGACCCTGGGCGGAGGCTGCGAAATCACCATGCACGGCAGCCGTGTCGTGGCTGCTGCCGAAACCTACATCGGGCTGGTCGAGCTGGGGGCCGGCGTGATCCCGGCCGGCGGCGGGACGAAAGAGATCATGCGCCGCATCATCAACCCGGCCATGCGCACCGAAAACGCCATCGTCCTGCCCTTCTTGCAGCGCGCCTTTGAGCAGATCGGGCAGGCGAAAGTGGCCACCAGCGCCGAAGAGGCCCGGCAGATGGGCATTCTCGGACCCGCCGATCGCATCGTCATGAACCGCGACCACCTGCTCACCGAGGCCAAGCGCGAGGTCCTGCACATGGCGGCGAGCGGCTATCACCCGCCGGCGCCGGAGCCGATCTACGCTGCCGGTCGCGATATGCTGGGGGCTCTACAGGTCGGCGCGTTTATGTTCAAAGAAGGTGGCTATATCACCGAATATGAAGCCCACCTGGCGCGCAAGCTGGCCTATGTGCTCTGCGGTGGCGATCTCAGCCGCCCGCAATGGGTGAGCGAACAATATATCCTCGATCTGGAGCGCGAGGCTTTCCTTTCCCTCTGCGGTGAGGAGAAGACGCAACAGCGCATGTGGGCATTGCTCCAGACCGGGAAGCCTTTGCGAAACTAGAGGAGTGAGCCTATGACACGCGAAGCTGTGATTGTCAATGCTGTGCGCACGCCGGTCGGCAAGGCGCGCCGCGGCGGATTGGCCACCGTGCGCCCGGATGAGCTGGCCGCCCTTACCATCCGCGAGCTCCTGCGCCGCACTCCTGCCCTCGACCCGGCCGAGATCGAGGACGTGGTCATCGGCTGCGCCTTCCCCGAAGGCGAGCAGGGGATGAACATGGCACGCATGATCGCCCTGCGCGCCGGCCTGCCGATCTCCGTCCCCGGCGAAACGATCAACCGTTTCTGCTCCTCCGGCGTGCAAGCCATCGCCCATGTCGCCTATATGATCATGGCCGGGGATATCGATGTGGCCATCGCCGGCGGCACGGAATCGATGAGCATGGTGCCGATGACCGGCTATAAGTTCTCCCCCAATCCCTATTTCGCCCAGGAATTGCCCGAATATTACACCAACATGGGCCTGACCGCCGAAAACGTGGCCGCCAAATACAATATCTCGCGCCAGGATCAGGATGCTTTTGCCCTGCGCTCCAATCAGCGGGCGGCAAAAGCCGTCGAAAGCGGCCTCTTCGACCCGGAACTGGTGCCGGTCGAGGTGGAAGTCAAAGAGTTCGTGGATGGCGAAGTGGTCACGCGACGCTTTACCGTAAGCCGCGATGAAGGCCCGCGCGCCGATACGAGCATGGAAGCGCTGGCCAAGCTGAAGCCGGCCTTCAAGGAAGGCGGCACGGTGACGGCCGGGAACGCCTCGCAGATGTCGGATGGAGCGGCGGCGGTGTTGGTCATGTCCGCCGAACGGGCGAAGCAACTCGGCCTGCGTCCACTGGCGCGCTTCGTCTCCTTCGCCGTGGGCGGTGTACCACCGGAACTGATGGGTATCGGCCCGGTGGCAGCCATTCCGAAGGCATTGAAAAAAGCCGGCCTGCGCCTGGAAGATATTGACCTGATCGAGCTCAACGAGGCCTTCGCCGCCCAATCCCTGGCCGTGATCCGCGAGCTGGGGCTGAACGAGGAGATCACCAACGTCAACGGTGGCGCCATCGCCCTGGGGCACCCGCTCGGTTGCACCGGCGCCAAGCTCACCACCCAACTGGTCTACGAGATGGAGCGTCGCAAGTCACGCTATGGCATGGTCACCATGTGCATCGGCGGTGGCATGGGCGCGGCGGCCATCTTTGAAAACCTGACCCGCTAATTTTCCCTATAAGGAGGCCAAGATGCCATTAACGATTGCAGACCTGATGTCCCGCATGCCCGGAGCGTTCCTGCCCGAAAAAGCGCCCGGCCTGGAAGCCGTCATCCAGTTTCACTTTACCGGTGACGAGGCCGGCGACTGGTATGCCGAGATCAAGGATGGCAAGGTGACCGTCCAGCAAGGCGTCCATCCCTCCCCGCGCATGACGCTCACCGCCGATTCCGCCGATTACATCAAAATCTTCACCGGCGAGCTGGATGGGATGCGCGCCTTCATGGAGGGCAAGCTCAAGCTGAGCGGCGATCTCAGCCTGGCCATGAAGCTCACCCAGATGTTCCGCATTCGCTAGCAACGGTCGGGGTCGGCCCAAACGCCGGCCCCGATTTTTTTGACCATGGACGGTTGACCGTAGACCGTAGCACAGTGCTTTAGCCTGTGCGTGGACTGTAGCGCAGCGCTTCGGCTTGTGCGTAATCCGGCTTGCCTGTCGTAGAAAACGGCTCCGGGCACCTTTCGTGTGACGGCAACCCGCAACATCCGGCAAAAACGTAGCGCAGGATTCATTCTGCGCCAAAAATCATAGCATAAATTTTGCATTTTTCTAGATAATTCTGGCCGTACACCCCCGCGGTTTTGTGCGCCGCAGGAAGATTTTCGAGCCGGCGGTGCACAAAATGGAACCTTGTGCTACGGGATTGCCGGAGTCATTGTCGAACCGAAACAGCAAGGCCGTCTCCGCAATGCCGAGGATCACGTCATTGGCGGACCCGCGCTTACTATGATGAAAAGCCCTATGCTCCCCTTAAGGATTTTTAGCACCGAAGATAATAGGATTTACATGAGATAAACACAAAACGTTTCAGGCAAAAACACCTTCTTTTGCTTCAAGAAATTTTGTATCGGCGGGTTCTACAACCCACAGCCTACCTCCATATGGTATAATTCCCTTTTGGCACTCTATCGAATATTCCATCCGTTTATGAGGTGTTTTCATGCCAAAACGAACCTATCAACCCAAAATTCGTCGTCGTGTCCGCGTACATGGTTTCCGCGCCCGCATGTCCACTGCAGATGGTCGCCAGGTGCTCAAGCGCCGCAGACTGAAGGGACGCCATCGCCTGACCGTTCGCTCGAATGCACATGTTAAGCGCCTACGCTGGTCTTGAGGTGCAGCGACGCTTCCGCCTCACACGCGCCGCCGATTTCCAACGGGTGCGGCAGGAGGGAAAATCCTATGCCCACCCGCTTCTTGTTTTGATTTTCTATCATCGTCCTGAGTCGGGGATTCGGGTCGGCATTGCGGCCGGAAAAAAGCTAGGCAAGGCCGTGCGGCGCAATCGCGCCAAACGCTTGCTGCGCGCCGCCATGCAGACCTTTTTGCCCTTCATCGCGCAAAGTGGGGATATGATCCTGATCGCCCGTCCGCCGATCCTGCAGGCCTCCTTCGCCGAAATCCGCCAAGCGCTCGAATCCCTGCTTCGTCGGGCCGGGTTGCTGAATGCCCTCTCCAACGAACACCATGAGTGAATTCCACCTGCACCCCAATCACCCGAACGAGCCCCGCCTGCGCGATTTGCCACGCACGCCACGCTATTGGCCGCGTTGGGTATTGCTGGCACTGATCCGTCTCTACCAAATGACCATCTCGCGCACCCTGCCGCCGAATACCTGCCGCTTCTACCCTACCTGTTCCCACTACGGTTACCAGGCCATCTACAAGTACGGGGCGATCAAAGGCTCCCTGATGGCCATCTGGCGCGTTTTGCGCTGCAACCCTTTCAACCCTGGTGGATACGATCCCGTCCCTTAGGAGACGTTTGACCGATGCACATTTCCTCGTCGAAAATTACGATCCTGTTCCTGCTTTCCCTGTTCTTGGCGCTCTCCCTTAGCGCTTGTGCCACGCCCTCTGCGGCGACCTGGTCGGGCATTTTCGCCACCGAAGAGATCGCTTATCTCAGCACAGGTAGCCATGTCTATGCCGTGGATCTCCAAACCGGTGCCGAACTCTGGCGCTACCCGGAAAAATCTACGGCTTCCTTACAGTTCTATGCCGCCCCGCTCCTGACCTCCGATGGACAGCTGATCATCGGTAGCGCCGGGAGCGATAACGCGCTCCTCAGCCTGGATGCAAAAACCGGGCAGGAACGCTGGGCTTCCCCCTTCCGCGGCGCCAAAGATCACTGGGTGGCCACGCCGCTCGAATGGCAGGGCATGCTCTACGCCCCCAACGGCGATGGTTTCCTTTACATCCTTGACCTGAACGGCAACCTGCGCACCTCGGTTGAGTTGGGCAAGCGTCTCTGGTCGGCTCCCGTCACCGATGGACGCTATCTCTATGTCGCCGGCCTCGATCACCATCTCTACGCCTTCGACCCACAAACGCAGCAGATTGCCTGGAAAGCCGACCTCCAAGGCTCGATCGCCTCTCACCCAACCGTGAGCGAGGGCAAGCTCTTCAGCGGCTCCTTCGCCTCCCGCCTCTATGCTTTCGATTTGCCGAGCGGCGAAAAACGTTGGGAAGCCCCCACCAAAGGCTGGATCTGGGGCACACCGCTGGCCGCCAACGGAAATGTCTATGTCGGTGATCTGGCCGGGCAGGTCTATGCCTTCCGGGGCGAAGATGGTCGCTTGCTTTGGCAGAAGACCCTTTCCGCTCCGGTCGTCGCCGGGGGCGTTGCCTTTGGGGAGGCCATCATTTTCGTCAGCGAAAAGGGCAATCTGCAGGCCTTCGATGCCCAGGGCACCCCGCTCTGGCAGCGTCAGCTCGAAGGACAGTTCTATACCCCACCCTTCGCCACCTCGCGCCTGCTCCTCCTTGCGCCGATGCGCACCTCCTCTGCGCTGATCGCCCTGGATCAACAGGGCAATATCCTCTGGACCTTTAGCCCGAAATAGGTGTTTGCTCATGTGGGATTTACTCATTGTCACCCCTCTCACCAACCTTCTGCTCTGGATTTACGGCCTGAGCGGCCAAAATTTCGGCCTGGCCATCATCCTCTTTACCATCCTCATCCGCCTGGCAACTTGGCCGCTCACCGCCCAACAGCTCAAAGGCGCCCAGGCCATGCAGGAGCTCCAAAACGATAAAGAATGGCAGGCCATCCAGAAGAAATACGCCAAAGATCGCGAAAAACTGGCTCAGGAGCAAATGCGCCTCTATAAAGAGCGCGGCATCAACCCCTTCGGCTCCTGCTTGCCGACCCTGATCCAGTTCCCCATCCTCATCGGCCTCTACCAGAGCCTGATCCGCGCCCTGGCCGGCACTCCCTTCGGATTACTCGAGCTGGGTCGGAGCATCTATCCCTTCCTAAATGCCGCTGCCCTCATCCCGCTCAACAACCGCTTCCTCTGGATGGACCTAGGGCGGCCGGAATCCATCCCGATTACCATCGGCAGCTTCTCCTTTGGCCTTCCCACCCTGGCGATCATCGTCGCCGTCACCACCTACCTACAAAGCAAGCTCACCATGCCGCCCACCCCGGCGAACCCGCAGGACCCCTCCGCCGCCCAAGCCGCCGCCATGGGCAAGATGATGAGCATCTACATGCCCCTCCTCCTCGGCTACTTTGCCCTCACCTTCCCCTCCGGCCTTTCCGTCTATTTCATCGTCTCCAACCTCTTGGGCATCATCCAATATGCCATGATGGGCAAAGTCAACTGGCGCGGCCTATTGCCGCAAACGGGCAAGAAAAAATAGGAGTTGCATATGCAAACTTCTGTGGAAACGATTGCTTCTACCGTCGAAGAAGCCATTCAGCAAGGCCTGGAAGCCCTCGGCGCATCCCCCGATCAGGTCGAGATTGAAGTGCTGGATAGTGGGAGCAAAGGTTTTTTGGGATTCGGAAGCCGACAGGTCCGCGTGCGACTTCGGCTGATCACCGCTCCTGAAGCGCAGCTGCAACCCGAAGCTCCGTCCACGGCGGATCAGCCTTCGGAGGCCCCGGCGGAAGTGCCCGTCGCAAGCTCCGAAGGCGCCGAAGCGGGGTTCGATCTCGCCTTGCGCACCCGGCAGGTCCTGGAAGAGATTTTGCGCCTCCTGCACATCGAAGGAGCGACGGTGAACGTGCGCAGCGTCGAACAGCAAGAGGCCCATCACATCGTCCAGGTGGACATTCAAGGCAAAAACCTAAACCTGCTCATCGGTCGCCGCGCTGAGACGCTGCAGGCCCTCCAGCACATCGTCAGCCTGATCATCGGCAAAGAGATGGAAGCCTGGGTGCACGTCGTAATTGACGTGGAAGGCTACCGTCAGCGTCGGGAGCGTCAGCTGCGTCAGCTGGCAAAGCGCATGGCCGAACAGGCCGTCCGCACCGGTCGTCGTCAGGTGCTCGAACCGATGTCCGCCGCCGATCGGCGCATCATCCATCTCGAATTGCGTGATCATCCCGATGTCACCACCCAGAGCATCGGCGAAGAACCAAACCGCAAGGTGACCATCATCCCCCGGCGATAGCCATGCGCTGGATTTACCTTTCCCCACACCTGGATGACGCCGTCCTTTCCTGTGGCGCCCTGATCGCCGAACAACATCTACGCAAACTGGAAGTCGAGGTCTGGACGATCTTCGCCGGCGTGCCTTCGCCACAAGCCGGGGGGCTACTGGCGGCCTATTTACATGCGCATTGGGGATTTGAGAACGCCGAACAGGCCGTGCGCGCCCGGCGCGAAGAGGATCGCAAAGCTCTCTCCATGCTGGTCATCAAAGGACGCTATTTCCCCTTCCTGGATTGTATCTACCGCCAAGACGAGCAGGGTCAACCGCTTTACGAAAATATTTTCTCCCCTCCCCACGAAGCCGAATCCGATCTTGTGGATCGCATTGCCGCCGCCGTGCAGGAGCAGCTGGGAGAACACGATGTCATCATCGCCCCGCTGGCGGTCGGAGGACATGTCGATCATGTCCTCGTACGGCGCGCCGCCGAGCGGCTGGGTCGTCCCTTCTGGGGCTATGCCGAAATCCCCTATCGCTTCAAAGCACCGCAGGAAGTAGAGCTTCAGACCCAAAACCTGCAAAGCGCCCTCTTTCACGTCTCGTTTTGGGCAAAAAAGGCCTGGTTCAGCGCCTGCACCGCCTATCGTTCCCAAATCGAAGAACTCTTCGGCAGCGAACAAGCCATGCACCAGGCCCTGGAAGAATTCGTCGAACGCGAAAACGGCATTCGGTTGTGGAAGATCGGGGAATGAAGGCTCCCCGGCCTGTTTCATCGCTGACCGTGGGCGGTAGACCGTAGACCGTGGATCGTAGCATCAGGATTTATCCTGTGCCCCTCATCGACCGTGGAGACCGTCGACCGTAGCCTGTGCCCTCACCGACCGTGGACCGTAGACGGTGGACCGTGACCGTAGACCGTGAAACCTCGACCCTCTAGTCCCGCGACCAACCGACCATCCGACCAACCGACCAACCGACTACCCGACCAACCGACCACCACGATCAACTATGCTATAATCAGTTTGATACAGACAAGATCGTTTTCGTTCGTTTTTCCTTTTGGGCATTTTCTGTGAGCGTTCCATGAACGAGCCGGTTCTCGTGCTCAATGCCAGTTATGAGCCTCTGAACATTTGCTCCACGCGCCGGGCACTGGGATTACTCCTGGAGGGCAAGGCAACGCTGGTTCTGAATGGGCGCGGCTATGTCCACACCGTCTCGCAGAGTTTTCCCCGGCCCTCGGTCATCCGTCTGTGTCAGATGGTGCATCGCCCACGGCCGCGCGTCAAGCTCAGCCGCCGCGAAGTCTTTCGGCGGGATGAGTTCACCTGTCAGTACTGTGGGCGCAAGGACGTGCCTCTGACCATCGATCACGTGGTACCGCGCCATTTGGGCGGTGAACATACCTGGACTAACGTCGTAGCCGCCTGCCCGGCCTGCAACCATCGCAAAGGTGGACGAACGCTCGAAGAGGCCCACATGCATTTGCTTCGCCCGCCGCGTGAACCACCGGCCACTGCGCTTTACCTTTTTGGTCGCATGCTCGAACAATATCAGGAATGGGAGCCGTTTTTGGTAGGGTGGTAGCAAACGGCACCGCTTTCTGATCATCCTAAACCTTCGCCGAGGAGTCCATGACAAAACGCATTGCCCCCTATGGAAGCTGGAAATCGCCGATCACTCCCGATCTGATCACCGCATTGAGCACGCCGGTGATGGAGATCCGAGTAGAAGGCCGTGAAATCTATTGGAGCGAAATGCGCCCGTTGGAAGGTGGGCGCTATGTGATCCGCCATCGTTTCCCCGATGGTCGCATCGAAGAGTGCACTCCACCCGGTTTCAATGCCCGCACGCGCGTCCATGAGTATGGCGGTGGCGCGTTTACCGTCTTCGAGGGCGTGATCTATTTTACAAATTTTGCCGATCAGCGCCTCTATCGCCATCGTCCCGGTGAAGTTCCCGAACTCCTCACGCCGCAGGAAGGCTACCGCTATGCCGATCTGGTCGTGGATCGGAAGCGGCAGGCCCTTTTCTGCGTGCGCGAGGACCACACGGGAGGCGGGGAAGCCGTCAACACCCTGGTGCGCTTATCGCTCAGCGGCGGTGAAAACGGTCGCGTGATCGTTTCCGGAAACGATTTCTACTCCAACCCGCGCCTGAGCCCGGATGGGCATTTCCTGGCCTTTCTGACCTGGAACCACCCGAATATGCCCTGGGATGGCACCGAACTATGGGTCGCCGAGCTGGATGAGGCCGGCGATGTGCGTCACCTGCAGAAGGTGGCCGGCGGTGCGACGGAATCCATCTTCCAGCCGGAATGGTCGCCGGATGGCAAACTCTACTTTGTTTCCGATCGGAGCAACTGGTGGAATTTGTACCGCTGGGATGGAGAGCGCATCGAAGCACTCTACCCGCTCGAAGCGGAATTCGGAAAGCCGCAATGGGTTTTCGGCATGAGCACCTACGGCTTCTGGGATGCGCGGCGCATCCTTTGCACGTATACCCAGAACGGCTTCTGGCATTTGGCCTGGTTGGACGTGGAAGAACGAACGCTGACGCCGATCGACCTGCCCTACACGTTTTTTGACGAGATCCGCATCGGGGAAGGCTTTGCCTTGTTCGAGGCCGCTTCGCCCACCCGTCCGCCAGGGTTGATCCGCTTCGTGCCGTCTTCCGGGGAGGCAGAAACGATCCATTTGGCGTTCGAGCCAAAGGTGCCGGAAGCGTATATTTCCGTTCCCCAATCGCTCACTTTTCCCAGCCTGAAAGGGGAAGCGCACGCTTTCTTCTACGCTCCTCGGAACGATGATTTTGAGGCGCCGCCGGGAGAACGTCCGCCGCTGCTGGTGATCAGCCACGGGGGACCGACTTCGGCCGCGCAGGCGATTTTGAATTATTCGATTCAGTTCTGGACCTCGCGCGGGTTTGCCGTGCTCGATGTGAATTACGGCGGGTCAACGGGCTACGGCCGTGAGTACCGTATGCGCCTGAACGGAAACTGGGGGGTGGTAGACGTGGAGGATTGCTGCTATGGGGCCCTCTTCCTGGCCGAACAGGGACTGGTCGACCGGGAGCGCATGGCGATCCGCGGTGGAAGCGCCGGCGGATATACCACCCTGGCCTGCCTGACCTTCCGCCCGGAGGTCTTCCGCGCCGGGGCAAGCTACTTCGGCCTGAGCGATCTGATGGTCTTCGTGCACGATACGCACAAATTCGAGTCGCGCTACCTGACGACGCTGGTCGGCCCTTACCCGGAACAGGCCGATCTCTATCGCCAACGTTCCCCTCTCTACTCGGTGCAAAACCTTTCCTGCCCGCTGATCTTGTTCCAGGGAGATGAGGATCGCATTGTGCCACCGAATCAATCCGAATTGATTTATCAGGCGGTCAAGGCGAAGGGGCTGCCGGTGGCCTATTTGCTCTTCCAGGGTGAGCAGCATGGTTTCCGCAAGGCGGAGAACATCCGCCGCTCGCTGGAGGCAGAACTGTTCTTCTATAGCCGAGTGTTCGGTTTTGAGCCGGCCGATGCGCTGCCACCGCTGGAGATCGAGAATCTAGGATAGTGGACGGTGGACGGTAGTGGACCGTGGACGGTAGACCGTTGACCGTACGTAGCACAATGCTTCAGCCTGTGCATGGCCGTGGCTTTGGTTTGAGAGTACTCAGGGCCGCTGCCCGTGGAAAGTGAAAGGGCTCAAAGGCGGGGTGCGCTGAAGAAGCGCTCCAGATCGCGCCGTTGACGGCTGTTCGCCCGCATCCAAGCTTCCAGGGATGCTTCTTGCTCATTTTCCAGCCATTGCCGCAGGTCGGCAAGCACTCCCTGAAAGGCAGAGAGCGCTTCCAGCACGTGCGCCCGATTGGTCATCAGAATATCCAGCATCATGCGCGGGTCGCTGGCGGCCAAGCGGGAAGTATCACGAAAGCCGCTCGCCATGACCTGGAAGAGCCGCGCATCCTTCTCACCGTTTTGCGAAGCAACTTGCATCAGACATGCCGAAAGCAGGTAGGGCAGATGGCTTGTCACCGCCAGCAAGCGATCGTGCTCTTCGGCGCGCATAGGAAGGGGACGAATCTCTAGCCGTTCAAGCAACGATTCGACAAACCGCAGCGCGTGGGGGGAAGTGCGCTCCAGGGGAGTGAGCACGAAGCGCGTGCCACGGAAGAGATCGGCGCGGGCGGCGGAAAAGCCGCTCTGTTCCCGACCACAAAGCGGATGTCCACCAATCGGCTGGATGTGGGGAGGTAGCCGGCGCATTGCCTCCAGAACGGCCTGCTTGGTAGAGCCGAAGTCCAGCACGATCGCGTTGGCCGCGGCGTGGGAGGCAACGTCCGGCAGGAGCTGCAAAATGGCGCGCACCGGAGCCGAAAGTACAATGAGATGCGCCCGGCGGATCGGTTCCAGATCGGCGGCGACGGCGTCGAAGTAAGGCGCAGCTTGGGCGCGCACCTGCGCGTCGATGTCGATCCCGATCAACGGATGACCTAAACCGGCCTCTCGCAGCGCCAGGGCAAAGGAGCCTCCCATCAGCCCCAGGCCGATGATGGCAATCCCGGCCTCTTCGAGGGAGGGAAACCCCGGTTCCATCAGACCCTCCGTCCGAGAGCCTCGGCCAGGCGCCGCGTTTCCTGCACCAGGGTGGCGAACCGTTCGGGACGTAGCGATTGGGCGCCATCGCTCAGGGCCTGTTCGGGATGAGGGTGCACCTCGATAATCAACCCATCGGCGCCGGCGGCGATGGCGGCACGCGCCACCGGAGTGACCAGCTCCCAGCGCCCGGTGCCGTGGGAGGGATCGGCGATCACCGGCAGGTGGCTGAGCTGTTTGACGAGCGGGATGGCATTAATATCAAAGGTGTTCCGCGTGGCGGTCTCGAAGGTGCGGATGCCGCGCTCGCACAGGATGACGCGCGGATTGCCTTGCGCCAGGATGTATTCGGCGGCCATCAGCCACTCTTCGATCGTCGCCATCAGGCCGCGTTTGAGCAGCACGGGCTTTTGCGTTTCACCGACGGCGCGCAGGAGGGCGAAATTCTGCATGTTGCGGGCGCCGATTTGCAGAATATCGGCATATTGCGCCACCAACGTCACGTCCTGGGGGGCGAGCACTTCGGTGACCACCGGCAAATGGAATTCCTCACGGGCCTCTCGTAGCAATTCCAGCCCTTTGAGGCCCAACCCCTGGAACGAGTAGGGCGAAGTGCGCGGCTTAAAGGCGCCCCCGCGCAAGACGTGAGCGCCGGCCTCTTTGACCGCCGCGGCCGTCTCGAAAAGTTGCTGGCGCGATTCGACCGAGCACGGTCCGGCCATGATCACGATCTGCTCACCGCCGATGTGGATACCGTTGATGCGGAAGACGGAGTTTTCAGGGTGAAAATCGCGCGAGGCCAGCTTGAAAGGATGGAGCACACGCACCACGCGTTCAACGCCCTCAAAGGCCTCGATGTGCTCCGGCTCCAAGGAGCGCTCATCGCCGATGATGCCGAGGATGGTGCGTTCGGCGCCATCTGAGCGATGCACACGATAGCCGAGCGATTCGATGTGCTCGATCACGGCTTGAATTTGGGCGGGAGTTGCCTGGTGGCTCATAATGACGATCATCTTTCCTCCTTCTTTTCATGGAATGGTTTCGTCTTTTCGGCTACCGGGTAGGAACCTAAAAGACGTAGAAAGGTGGTGTGTTTTTCCAGGGCGAGGAGCGCTGCCTGCATGAGGCGATCCTCTGCATGTCCTTCGACATCCACGTAGAAGAGGTAGTGCCAGGGACGTTGACGATCGGGGCGGGATTCGATGCGCGTCAGGTTCAGGCCGCGTGTGGCGAATTCGCCCAGGCAGCGATAGAGGGCACCGGGCACATGCGCCGTGGCGAACACCAACGTGGTCTTAGCCGGGGAAACATAGGGGGGCGTTTCGCGGCCAAGCAGGAAGAAGCGGGTGTAATTTTCCTGCCAATCCTGGATGGATCGTGCCAATACCTGCAGGCCGTAAATTCGGGCGGCGATTTCGCCGGCAATGACGGCCGTGTGCGGATCGGAAGTTTGCGCCAGTTCACGGGCCGCTCCGGCCGTATCATAGGCGGCGATGGCTTCCCAGCCGTGTTGACGGATATACGTTTCGCATTGTGCCAGCGCCTGTGGGTGCGAGGTGACGCGCCGAATGCGTCCCAGGGTTGTGCCCTTTGCCCCCAACAGGGCGTGCTCGATCCGCAGGATGATCTCCCGCTGAATGGGCAAGCTGTATTTCAGGAGCAAATCATAGGCCGGATGAACACTGCCGGTGGTGGAATTCTCAACCGGTAGCAAGGCGTGGGTGGCCTCTCCCTGCAAGACGCTGTGGAACAGATCCTCAAAAGTTTCACAGGGCAAGCACTCGGTTTCCGGCCCGATGAATTGCCAGATGGCCGCCTGGGAATAGGCGCCGGGAGCACCTTGGAAGGCGACGCGCATCATAGCGGCTTCCCTGCCCATTCCGGGCGCAGTTGACGGGCGCGGCGCAGGTAGACGTGACGGAGATGTTCCGGCCCCAGAGACGTTTCGACGTGCAACAGGACGCGGATGCAACGCGGCAGATCGCCTTCTACCGGCGGCGCCAACATATCCAGCAACGGGATCGCATCCCAGCCGAGGCGACGAGCTGCGGTGGCGGGAAAGGCCGCCGTCAGATCGGGGGTGACGGTGAAGATGGCGCTGATCACCGCCTCTGGATCCAATTGGTTGGCCTGTAGCAGGCTCACCAGCAATTCTTGGGTGGCCTCCCAAATGGCCTCCGGGTGGTTTTCCTCAACCGTGGTCGCTCCTCGCAGGGCACGTAGGGGCATAGGGACCTCCTTTCCGCGAAAAACAAATAAGGCGTGGGGTCTATCCCACGCCTTGTTCCCGTAAATGTGTACGATGGTCTATGGCGTGACGACTCGACCCCGCGCGCGGAGGGCGGCGTAAAAATAGAAGTAGCCGTAAAAGAACGCGCAGGTCGAGAACGTCTTACGTTGCATGGGGGTATTTTATCCAGGATAGTCTCTTTTGACAAGGGTTATGCGAAGCATTAAGACTTTTCACTGTTTTAAGCGCGAATCTGCCAAGTACAACGGGCTCCGCATCTGATGCCTAAATTCGCCGAAATACTTTTTGTGTGTCAAAAAGTTTCGCTTAATTGCATACAAATCCTGCAAAGTATGTCTATTATCTTCAGTACGATTAGAATAAAAGCCCACCCTGCAGGCAAATTCCTTGACAACAGCGCTTGATCTCATATAATTATCCTGAACCTATATTACAAGAGCAACCGACCGGTTCTTTTTGGGTTGATCATTAGTGACCCAAAAGTAATCGGTACTGCAATGATGAGCGGAATACCAATCACCCCCTCCTGGAAAGTGATTGTAGCAGCTCAGGCCTGGAGCATGGTCTGGCTGGAGAGGTAGCCCTGCGCGCCGATGGTGGTTCCACCATAGGCGCGTTTTGTTTTCGCCAAAGGAGGTCGTATGAGCCGTCCTTTAGAAGTAGAAGTGATCGCCTATGCTCCCACCGCTTATTATCACTGCAGCCATTGCGAATTTGCCTGGCGCGAAATGGATATGACCACCGGCGTTCATCGTGAGCAAATTGAAAGCAGTCTCCCAACCGATTTACTGCAAGAATACCACTCCTTGATGCAATGGGTGCAGGAGACGCTACAACGTTATTGCGACCGGGTAAGCATCCGGGTCACCGATGCTGCCTCTCTGCAGGGGGTGTGGAAATCGCTGCGTTACCGCACACGGCGGTATCCGGCGGTGATCATCAACGGTCAAGTGTGTTCGAGCGGGAAAGAGGCATTTGAACTCGCCCGCCTGGAGTTACAAAGGCGTTTGGAGCAAGCGATTCCGGCCTGATAAGGAAAGGAGGTGATTACGGGAAAACCTGGAAAGGTCGTCGCGGTTGCCACATGCATATGTGGCGTGCCCGTTTTTCCCTATCTTCTTGCCTGAGGAGGAAGACGTATGAATACCTTCTGGATCGTCGTACTCAGCGCCATCTACATCTACTTGGTCTATAAGTATTATGCCCGCCGCATCGATCGGGAGATCATCCAATCCGATCCGAAGCGGGCGACGCCGGCGCGCATGTACATGGACGGGGTCGATTTCATGCCCACCAGCCGCAACGTGCTCTACGGATACCACTTCAAATCCATTGCGGCAGCCGGCCCGATCGTCGGCCCGATCACAGCCGCCAACATTTGGGGATGGCTCCCCTCCCTGCTCTGGCTGGCGATCGGCGTTTCGTTCATCGGTTGGGTGAGCGATTACACCGCGATCATGGTGGCCGTGCGCAATGATGGCAACAGCCTGAGCGCTATCAGCCATCGCCTGATTGCCCCGCGCACCCGCACCATCCTCTTCGTGTTCATCTTCTTCTACCTGCTCCTAGTAGCCGGTGCCTTCATGGGCATCATGTCCGCTCTGATGGCCGCCCGTCCGGATGTGCCCTTCGGCATTGTGGTGCTGGGCATCATGGGCTTCTTGGCCGGGCAGATGCTCTACCGCTGGAAGATGGACCTGATCGTGGTCACGGCCATCGTGGTCGGTGTCACCATTCTGGCGATGATCCTGGGACCCTTCGGTGCTACCTGGAACGCTGAAAAGGCGGCCTGGAACTGGGTAGGGCCGATCAACGGAGCCACGGTGGCCTTGAACAAGGCGATTGACTCGATCACCGGCGGCAATCCGGTCATGCGCGTGGCCGATCCTACCAATGCGGATCCGCGCATTCCGGCTCCGGGTGCGGATGGCAAGCGCCCGAAGACTGCGCTCTACGATCCGGAAACCGGGCTGATCAACACCATGCCCTCGTACCTGTTCTGGGCGCTCTTCCTGCTTGTTTTCTCCTACCTGGCCGCAACCCTGCCGATCTGGCGCTTTGCGCAGCCGGTCAACTACATCGGCTTCTGGGTGACACTCTTAACCATTGGTTTTAGCGCCGTGGGCGCCGTGCTGGCACCCTTCATCAAGCCAGATATTGGCCGTTTCGCCCTCGAGCCGGTCAAGAGCCTGGGCTTTGCCCTGGATCCGACCAAGCCCTGGCAGCCGCTCTGGCCGATGCTCTTCGTGACCATCGCCTGCGGCTCGATCTCCGGCTGGCACGCGCTCTTCGGCTCGGTCGGCACAGCTCGGCAGCTGGAATATGAGACCGATGGCCTCCCGGTTGGCGGTGGCGCCATGTTCACCGAAAACACCTTGGCGCTGTTGGCGCTGGTCGCGGTTTCCATCCCCGGCACCGGCGGTGGCGGTGGTCGCTTTGCGGCCGGTGTGGGTAGCCTGCTAAGCGTGATCTTCGGCGATGGGTTCCGCCCGTTCGGCACGGCGTTGGGCTTCGGCGTGTTCATCGTCATCGTGCTCACGGTCACCCAGCTCATCTTCCGCGTGATGCGCGTCACGCTTTCGGAATGGGTGGGGGAGAGCTTCCCGGCGCTGAAGAACATGCACGTCTCCACCATCGTTTCGATGGTGTTGACCATGCTGCTGGTGCTCACCGGCACCTGGGTCTATCTGTGGCAGCTCTTCGGCGCGGCCAATCAGCTGATGGCGGCGCTCAGCCTGCTCATCGTCAGCGTGTGGCTGAAATCCATCAAGCGCAATCCGGCCTTTGCCCTCTGGCCGATGCTGTTCATGTACTTCACTACGCTGGCGGCCACACTGGTTACGGCACGCAACCTGTACGTGACCATCGTGCCCAAAGGTGGAGCACCGGCCGTGGGTGGCTGGATCATGATCATCATTGCCATCTTGCTCTTCATCACGGCGCTCTTCATCGGCTGGGATGGCTATCGAGCCTACCAACGCTATGCAAAGGGTGAGGCCAAACCCACCCCTGCGGCGGCGGATTAGGCAAAAGACGCGAAAACGAAACGGAAGGGAGACGCGCCCTGCGTCTCCCTTCTTCTAAAAGTAAGGGGTAGCCCTGAAACGCAGTTGTGTCAGCGCTCCCCGATTCGTTGACCTAAAACACGTAAGGCTTCAAAGTAGGCTTCAGCCTCAATGGTTCTCGTATTCGGGAAGGGAAGATGAATTTCCAGATGTGGCGCCTGGCGCCGCAGGCTGAAGCGGATATAGCGCGGTGAGAGCATCCGCATGGATTCTTCCAACCTTTCAACGGTCTGAGCCGCTAAATCGAGCAAGCCATGCGGAGCCATCAATTGCAGGTTACCATAGGAGCGCGTTTCCCAATTGCGCGAACGCGCCTGCTTCAGAGCCATATTGCCGCTCCAGGTTCTTGGGTCGGCCAGTTCCAAGTCTACCAGCGGCGGGGTGTGGAGATGGGCACGGAAGATGATAAAGTCTTCCCGACGCTGTAAGCGTGCCATCAGCACCATCCAGAAAACGTCCCGCGGTGCCAGGACAAGTAAAGTGTCCAAGCGGCGAAAGGGACGTTTGGCCTGCTGAATGCTCATCTCTACCACCGAAGAGCCCAGCCAGCGGAACGTGGTCTTTGGACCGATGATCGGCAATCCACCGCGCAGCCACTTGAGCATGTGATCGCCGCGACGCAGGTTGTAAATCATGCCAAAGGCAAACCATCCGACGAGGATCACACCGAGAAGGATAATCCAGTATTGCGAATCCATAGTCACCTCTTGCGCGAGTTTGATGGTAGTATAATATGAATAACACCTTCGAGCAACAAATGAATCAATGGCGGCAGGCGGTTCGAGAATTTTTATACGGCATGATGGGCTATGAGTTCGCCCAACATGCACTGGAAATGCGCGCCAGCATAGAAAACTTGTTTTTGCTGGCCATCGTGGGGGATATGATCGGCGTGCCTGTCTTGCCCCCCTATTATAGTTTACGTTTACTTCCCTACATTGTGCCCAACATTGCCACTTGGAAACGGCGCGTGCTCCGTGAACGCGAGTTCACGGATGAACATGATTATCACCTGGAAGGGTTGTAATCTTTTCTCAAGGAGAGAGCCATGACGGAAGAGAAAAAGAGCTTTTGGCAGAACTTGAAAGAGGTGCTGTATGGCATGGCCTCACATGATATGAGCCGCTATGCCCTGCGCACCCGTGCCAGCATGGAGCATCTGTTCATCCTGATCACCATGGGCGATATGATCGGCATCCCGATCCTGCCGCCCTACTACAGTCTGCGGCTCCTGCCCTATGTAGTGCCGCAGATCTCTACCTGGAAGCGCCGCCTGTTGCGCGAAAAAGACATCTCGGATGCCATGTTCTAGGAGAAACGACCATGTCCTCTTTGCGCAAGATCTTTGAAGAACATCCAGAGCGCCGCTACATCATGTTCGGCGGAAAAGGCGGATTGGGCAAGACCACTTTCTCTGCCGCCACGGCTTACTGGCTGGCAAAACAAGGCAAAAAGGTGCTTGTTTTCTCTGTGGACCCGCAGGCCAGCCTTTCGGATATTTTCCAGCGCGATATTTTCGGCAAGGGACCTGTGCAGATCATGGAGAACTTGTGGGCACAGGAAATTGATGCCGATCAGCATATCAAGGCCTATCAACAGGAGATCCGCCAGAAAATCCTGGATATGTACGGCTTCGATAGCGTGCCGGACGAGATCGAGCAATATATCCAGGCGGCCTCGGCGGAACCGGCGATGGAAGAAAGCGCCATCTTCGATGCCGTTGTTGATATTGTCGTCGAAGGCAAGTACGATTACTACATCTACGACCTCGTGCCGCTCGGCCACGCATTGTATTACCTGAGCATGGCCAAGGTCTATGATGAGTGGATCACCAAGATCACCAAGCTGCGCGAGGAGATGCGCGAATACGAGGAAATGGTAGCACGCCTGAAGCGCCAGCGTGAGACGGAAGAGGATCAAATTCTGCGCGAACTGCAATATATCCGCGGGCGGATTAACGCTTCCTCCCGCATCCTGACCGATAAGGAGAAGACTGCCTTCTTCTTCGTCTTGGTGCCGGAGGAGATGATCCTGATCGATACTCAAAAGGCCGCTGAGCTCTTTGCGCGTTTCGATGTGCCGATCTCCGGATATGTGGTGAACCGCGTGGTGCCGCGTGAATTGCTCCAGCAAGATGTGCCTCCTTACCTCAAGAACCGCATTGAGATGCAGGCCAAATACCTGCAAGAGATCGACCGCATCTTCGGTTCACAAGTTGCCGCCTATGTGCCGGAGTTGGAACGCGATGTCACCGGCCTAGAAATGATCGCCAAACTTTCCCAAATCATGTATGGGGACTAGGAGGTAGCCATGAGCGGCAAGATCGAGACTTCCATGCGCGCCTATGTGATGGAGCATCAGCGCCTGCGCTATATCTTCTTCGGTGGCAAGGGTGGGGTAGGAAAGACCGTGATGGCCGGTGCCACGGCTCTCTGGTTGGCCAAGCAGGGGCGACGGGTGATGTTGGCCTCGACCAACCCCGTCCACAGCCTGAGCGGCCTGCTGGGGCAAAACGTCTTCGGCAAGCACACGCCAGTGGAGGGTGTGCCGAACCTTTGGGCCTATGAGATCGATACCAAAGACACGATCGAGCGCTCCAAACAGGAGATCCGCGACAAAATCCAGTGGTTCCTCAAATTCGCCGATATCTCCACCAAAGCCGATGACTTCGTCGAATCGGCCACGATGAACCCGGCCTTCGAGGAATCCGCCATGTTCGAGAACATGGTGGACCTGATGTTCCGCAACGAGTACGATGTCTACGTCTTCGATACGGCACCCACGGCGAATGCCCGCCGCTTGTTAGGCATGTCCAAGGTGTACTCCCTGTGGGTCAACAAGATGCTCAAGAGCCGGGAAGAAGCGCGCACCCTACGTGAAATGCTCTCATTCACCAAGAAGAAGGAAGAAGACCCCCTGATGGATTACCTGGTGGCCTTCCGCGATCGGATGGGCAAGGCGCGCAGCCTGCTCACCGATGAAAGCCTGACCGCCTTCTTCTTCGTCACCCTGCCCGAAGCGCTCCCCATCGCCGTGATCACCCGCTTTATCGGCTGGTTCCACGATTTCGGCATCCCGGTAGGAGGGGTGATCGTCAATATGCTCATCGATCGCTCGCAGGTGACGGGAACCTCACCGGAGTTTGTGCGTAACCGTGTGGCCATGCAGGAACGCTACATGGAAGAAATCTGGCAAAAATTCGATGGGTCGGTGCGGGCGTTGGTGCCGCTTTACGAGACCGAGGTCCGCGGCGTGCCGATGCTGGAGCGCACCGCACAGGACCTGTTCCGACTCTAAAGGAGACGAAGCGCGTGAGATGCAAAGAATCCGAGGGTTTCATCCTTCGGATTCTTTTTATCCACGTGATCTTTGTTTCTTTCCGACATGACGCATAACACTACACGCCTACCGACGAGAGGACGATAATGAGGGTAAGAACACCAATTTACTCCAACTTCACGAAAAAGTCTCTTCTGAAGGAGGCAAAATGCCGGCAAAAGGTTGGATCGAAGTCAACCCGCTCTACTGTAAGGGGTGTGAATTGTGCGTGACTGCCTGTCCGCAAGGGGTGTTGGAGCTAGATATGTCCCGACTGACGCCGAAAGGCTATCACCCGGCTCATATTTTCAAAGATGGATGCACCGGTTGCGCGATTTGTGGCCTGGTATGTCCGGATGCCGCCATTACCGTTTATCGCGAAGTGACCAAAGCCCCGGCCGCGGCGGCCGCCTAGCCGCAGGGAGGTGAATATGGCACGGGAACTATGGAAAGGGAACGAAGCGATTGCCGAAGCCGCCATTCGGGCCGGCCTGCAGGCCTACTTCGGCTACCCGATCACGCCGCAGACCGAGGTCCTAGAATGGATGTCGCGGCGCATGCCGGAACTCGGTCGTGCCTTCGTCCAGGCGGAAAGCGAGGTGGCCGCTATTAACATGGTCTACGGCGCCGCATGTACCGGGGCACGGGTGATGAGCACCTCATCCAGCCCCGGTATTTCTTTGATGATGGAGGGGATTTCGTACATCGCCGGCACCGAAGTGCCGATCGTGCTGATCAACGTCATGCGCGGTGGGCCCGGCCTGGGCAATATCGCCCCGGCACAGGGAGATTACCACCAAGCGGTGCGCGGCGGCGGACACGGCGATTATCCCCGCATCGTGCTGGCGCCCTCCTCTGTGCAGGAGGCCATTGACCTGACCGTGCTCTCCTTCGACCTGGCCGAAAAATACCGCACCATCGCCATGATCATCGCCGATGGCAGCATCGGCCAGATGATGGAGCCGGCCGAGATGCCCCCCATGCAGCCGGTCTACCATCGCCAATGGGATTGGGCCGTGACCGGCAAAATGGGGCGCGAGCGCCGCGTGCTTTCCTCGATCTACCTCGACCCCTACCAGGAAGAGCAGACCAACCTGCGCCTGATGCAACGTTGGAAGGAGATTCAGGCCAACGAAGTGCGCTATCGCGAATATTACCTGGACGATGCCGAGTTCGTCGTCATCGGCTTCGGAACGGCCGGACGGGTGGCTCTTTCTGCGGTGCGTGCGGCACGGCAGGAAGGGCTGAAGGTGGGGCTGTTGCGCCCGATCAGCGTGAGCCCGTTCCCCTATGCGATTGTGGAAGAGTTGGCGCAGCGCGTGAGTGGCTTCCTGGTGGTCGAAATGAACACCGGGCAAATGCTCGAAGATGTGCTCCTGGCAAACAAAGGACGCGCCCCGGTGCGCTTTTACGGTCGTCCCGGCGGCGTGGTGCCCTTCCCCGATGAGATCCTCGAGGAAATTCACCACCTGGTCAAAGCGCCGCCTTCGCCGAGCGAAAATCCCCGTCTGGCATGGTTGGAACGCATGACACAAACTTCAGGAGGTGCCCGATGACCACCCTGGCCGCACCCTCGAACCTGGTCTTTACCCGACCCGAAGGATTGACCGAATTCCCCACCCATTACTGTCCGGGATGCACCCACGGCATCGCCCATCGCCTAATTGCCGAGGTGCTGGAAGAGATGGGCGTCCTGGATAAAACGATCGGCGTGGCGCCGGTGGGTTGTGCCGTCTTCGCCTATAACTATTTCGATTGCGATTTCGTCGAAGCGGCACATGGACGTGCCCCGGCCATGGCCACCGGCATCAAGCGGGTACTGCCCGATCGCGTCGTCTTTACCTACCAGGGCGATGGCGATCTGGCCTCGATCGGCATGGGCGAGATCGTCCACGCCGCGGCGCGCGGGGAAAACATCACCGTGATCTTCATCAATAATGCCAACTACGGCATGACCGGCGGCCAGATGGCGCCGACCACGCTGCCGGGCATGAAGACCACTTCCTCCCCCAACGGCCGCGATGTGGAAACCCAGGGCTACCCGATCCGCATGGCCGAAATGCTGGCCACCCTGGATGGCGCCGGCTATGTTGTCCGGCGTGCGCTCCACGATCCGAAGAACATCCGCTTGGCCAAAAAGGCCATCCGCCTGGCGTTTGAAACGCAGGTGCGCGGCCTGGGTTTCTCAATGGTGGAACTGCTCTCCACCTGCCCCACCAACTGGGGATTGAGCCCGGTGGAGGCGCTGCGCTTCGTCGAGGAGAAAATGGTGCCGTATTTCCCGCTAGGCGATTACCGGGTGAGCCCGGCCGTGGCCCAAATTCGTGTATAGGAGGCAGGAGATGCAAAAAGAGATCATCATTGCCGGTTTCGGTGGACAGGGCGTGCTCTTCGCCGGTCAGGCGCTGGCCTATGCGGCCATGGATGTGGGCAAAGAAGTGACCTGGATCCCCTCCTACGGTCCGGAAATGCGCGGCGGCACGGCCAATTGCACCGTGATCATCGCCGATGAAGAGATCGGCTCCCCCCTGGTCAAATATCCGCCCCTGGCCATCGTGCTCAACCTGCCCTCGTTCGATAAATACGAACCGCTGATCAAGCCCGGCGGGGCGCTGATCGTCAATCAATCCATGGTCGATCGCGGCGCCAAGCGCGAGGACATTACCGAAGTCTTCGTCCCCTGCAACGAGATCGCCGAGGCGATCGGGGATCGCCGCCTGCTGAACATGGTCGCCGTGGGTGCGCTCTTGCGCTTCCTGCCTGAACTTTCGCTTGAGGACGTGGAAAAAGCGCTCAGCGATCACCTGCCGACCCGTCGCCGCGACCTGCTCCCCCTCAACTTCCAGGCGCTTCGACGCGGCTACGAAGTGGCGGCACAACAGGCGTTGACGGTTTAGTCCTCATCGGAGATGATGCCCGGCTGCTCCAAGCGCACGATCTCGCCGTGGACGTTGATCACCAGGCGAAAGCCCATCATCCCTAGGTAAGCCCGCGTTTCTTCCGGGAGGCCCGTTTCGAGCAGGGTTTTGAAATGGGCCTCCAGGTTTTTTAACTGCGTCTCGATCATGGCGCGTGTGAAAAGATCGTCCTGGCCGAGCATTTTAGCCGTTTGGGCAGAGATCTCCCCCTCGCTACCGCGGATCATCTCGCGCATTTGGCGCAACACTTCCAGGTCCACCTGCTCGGATGGAATGTGGCGACGGAAGCCGGCATCGTTGACGACATAGCAAGGCTCATTGCCCACATAGGCGACCTCCACCGGGTTGCCATCCTCATCCACGACCAGGCCGGCAAAAAGCGGTTGACGGGGCATCGCTCACTCCTTTTCCTGTTTTCCTTCAATCGCCGCCAATAGGATCGCCGCGGCCAGGCCCAGGCGACGATCGAGCCTTCGAGAAGCATCCATGCTGAAATCGATCTCCAGTTCGTAGCGGAAGAGATGGAAACGCTGACGTAGATCAGCCAAGCGTTGCTCCCCTACGAACAGATCGTAATTTTGCGGTAACAGGGCACCGAGCAAAAAGCGGCGCAACAGCGCCAGGCCCAGAGAATCTTCGGTCATGAAGCCTACCGGTCGCTCCTGCGCATCCAGCAATTCCCAGCGATCGCGCAAGAGCGAAGCAAAGCCGCGCCGTCGCCAGGTGCCGATCCGCTCGCCGCTTAGGCTATCGATCACATCGTATGTGGCGGCAAAATCCAGAATCTGGCGCGCTTTGACGATCAACACCTCCTGAGTTTTGCTCTCATCCGCATACAGGCGAAAATCCTCCCGCAGGCGGAACATCTTCTGCTCGCAGAAGAGCACCAGGTCACCTTGCGGGTTGTAGATGCGGAATTTGCCCGTTAGCGCCAGGACCTGTCGTTTGAGCAAATAGCGATCGTACTGGAAAGCGGGATGTATCATGCGACCTCCAGGGGATGGGAATGAGTGCTGGTTTTAGTTTACCACGGATAGAGGACGGTGGACGGTGGGGGGAAGAGGAGAGAGGGAAGAGGAGAGAGGGAAGAGGGGAGATGGGGTAGAGGGTAGGAAGTTAGAGGGTTAGGAGGGTAGAGGGTAGGAGTTGGGGAAGGGTATGGCTTTTCAGGCGCGCTTCGATCCCGCGCAACGCCCCGTCCCCCCAACCATCCCTACAAGACCACCCGACCACCCAACCATCCGACCATCAGACCATCCGACCATATTTGACCATCCGACCACGCGACCATGCGACTAACTACGCGACTACACCCATTTTGCGATACAATCGAATCGCGTTTGAAAACAGACTTTTTTCCCGTGGAGGATCGCATGGCTTATACCGTTGCCGTGATCGGTTTGGACGTAGTCGGCACGTCGCTGGGGTTGGCGCTGGGCAAGAGCGAGAAAATCCATCGCATCGGGCACGATCGTCAACCGCAACGGGCGCAGCAGGCGAAGAAGCAAGGGGCAGTGGATGAGATCGGATACAACCTGCCGCAGGTGGTGCAAAAATCCCACCTGATCCTGCTGACCGAGCCCCTCAGCCATCTGGAAGAAACCTTCCAGATCATCGGCCCGGCCTTGCGCGAAGGAAGCGTGGTGATGGATTTTGCTCCACTCAAGCGTGCCCCGGCAGAGTGGGCGGCGCGCTACCTGCCCGCCGGTTGTGCCTATCTCGGCCTGAAACCGTCCTTCAACCCGCAGGTTTTGCAGCCGGGCGAATGGCGCGAACGCGCCGATCTCTTCGCCAACGGGCTGATCGCCGTCGCCGCGCCGCAGGGTACTTCGGAAAAAACGCTGCAACTGGCCGAGGACCTGATCCGCACCCTGGGGGCTCGGCCGCTCTTCTCGGATGCCGAAGAAATTGACGGCTTGTTCGCCCGCGCCGGCCTGTTGCCGGCCCTGGCCGCGGCCGCCATGCTCCACGCCACCCTAGAACGACCCGGCTGGCAGGAGGCACGCAAGCTGGCCGGCAGGAGCTACCGCGCCCTCTTAAACGCCCTGCTCGCCGAAGAGGCCGATGACCTGGAGCAGGCCAGCCTGCTCAACCGCCGGAACCTGCTCCGCTCGGTGGACGATCTCATCGCCTCGCTGCAGGAATTGCGCGCCTGCCTGGAAAGCGAGGGCGACGAAGCGTTGGAAAGCTACCTGCGCGAGGTGCGTGCCGGCGGTCAAAAGTGGTGGGAAGAACGTCAAGCCGGGCTATGGGAAGCGCCGAGCACGGCCTCTTGGGATGAAATCCCCTCCTTCGGCGAACGCCTTTCGCAGTCCCTGTTCGGCGGCCGGAAGCACAGGTGAGCCCCAGGCAAACGCCTGCCATAGCGGGCTCACTCCTCGCAGGCGGCGAGGAGATCTTCTATCCATTTCAGCAGAGCCGGTTCCCGTATCTGCTCGAAAGCCTTTCTTGCCTTTTGGGCATATTCCTTAGCCTTTGCCTTATGACCCAGCCGGAGCAGAACAAGAGCAAAGTTACCGTAATCTGCGCCCTCGCTATATAAATCTCCCATCGCCTGTCGCATGGCGATCGCCTGCTCCAATTGTTCTTCCGCCAAGGTCATATCCCCTGAATATAGAGAAAGCCGACTGAACGCTGCCAGCACGTTGGCTTCGCCCAAACGGTCGCCGATCTCGCGGAAGAGCGCCAGCGCCTGACCGTAACTCTTGAGCGCTTCATCCAGTTGCTTGCGGAACTGCTGGACGTCGCCGATGGCTTTCAGCACGTTGGCTTCGCCCAATTTCGCGCCGATCTCGCGGAAGAGCGCCAGCGCCTGACCGTAACTCTTGAGCGCTTCATC
>JBBFLV010000001.1:0-85933 GCA_037478835.1 Anaerolineales bacterium | reverse complement strand
TCCAGTTGCTTGCGGAACTGCTGGACGTCGCCGATGGCTTTCAGCACGTTGGCTTTCGTCTGCTTTTCGGAGATACCCAGCGACAGCGCTTTCTCCGCCGCCGCGCCCCATTCGGCGTACAGGTTCAAAACCACAAACCAGTTGCGGGCGGCGCGGATCAGCCCGGCCAGGCGGTTGCCGTCCTTCTGCCGGCCGGCCCAGGCTAGGGCACGGCGCAAATTCTCAATTTCCAGTGCGGCTTCGGGCGCCGTGCTGGGATCGTCCATGGAATGTTGTTCAAATAAGTTTTCCAGCCACTCGGCGAGGCGTGCGTTAAGTGTTTCGGCCTCCCCTGCCCGCTCCAGTTTCAGCGCGGCGTACTCATCGAGCAAATCGTGCAGGCGGTAACGCTCGAAATCGCCCGCTACTGGCTTGACCAGCGACAGGTTGATGAAGCGCGAGAGCACCTGCCGCGCTGCGGAAGTTTCCACGCCCCAGATGTGCGCCGCGGCTTCGGGGGCAAAGCCGCTCGGGTGGAAGACGGCCAGGGCGCGGAAGCGGGCGCGGTCGGCTTCGTTCAGGTCGAGGTAACTGATGTCGAAGACCAGCTCCAGGTCCCAACGGGCGTCGCCGTCCATTTTCAGTTCGGGGAAGCGGTCGCGCACCATCTCAAAATAGCGGGCGATGGGACGGCTGAAGCCCTGCAACTGGCGGATGCGGCGGGCGGCGATCTCCAGCGCCAGCGGGTTGAAGGCGCAGCGGGCAGCCAGGTGAGCGGCGGCCTCGGCCTCGGCGGCTACGGTTTCCGGCCCCAGGATGGCTTCGAGCAACTGGCGCGCCTGCTCCGGCGTCATGCGGTCAAGCATAAAGGTCTTATGCACCCCACCGATTTGCTGAATACGGCTGGTAATCAGGGCGGCGCAGGGTTTGGCCGGGAGGAAGTCCTGCAGCCCGTCCAGCGCCTTCTGGCGCACATCATCGAAGAGGATCAGGTAACGGTGGCCTCGCAGGCGGGCGTGCAGAGCGGTCTTCTGCTGCTCGTAAGAAGCGCCGGGCGGGAGTTGGACGCCCAGGCGGGTGAGCATCTCGGTCACCACCTGTGGGGCGGCCTTGTCGCCCACGTCCACCCACAACACCCCCTCGAACTCGGTTTTCAGATCTTCGGCGGCGCGCCGCGCCAGTTCAGTCTTGCCCAGCCCGCCGGGGGCGTGCAGTCCGAGGATGGCGCCAACCCCGTTGCCTTTGCGCAAAAACTCGCGCACCTCGTCTTCGATCTGGCCGCGGTGGATGTAGGTCTCGGTTTTGTAGGGCGGGATGTAGCCGATCGTATCACCCGCTTGGGGTGTTTCGGGAGGCAAGTGAATGTGCGTGCCGCCCTCGTAATAATCTCCGGCAGTTTGGATGGCGCGGCTCCCCGGACCGATGGCAGCCTGAGCATTATCCGTCACCGTCGTTGGCGCGCTGCCGGCCGAATCTTTGGATTCCTTCGGCTTTTCCTTCAGCAGGCTCAGCCATCCGGCCAAGCTAGAGCCCAACCCGGCCAGCGTCACCAACCAATCGCGCACCGTCTGCCCTAGCGAAGGCGGCTCCTCCATCGTCAGGGTATCCGCCCAAAAGGTAACGGCGGCGAGCAACAGCGCCAGGCCGAGCAAGATGAAAACGATCGCCCAAGTTTTTCCCATGGCGCCCTCCGCAAGTGTTGAAATGATTATACTGGATTTAAAGAAAAACGGTCTACCGTCCACCATCTACCGTCTACGGTCTACGGTCCACGCTCTACAGTCCACCGTCCACCCTCCGCTTATCTTCTTCCAATGCCCCGTTAACAAAAATCCGAAATAGCCTCCCTATACTCCATCTTGAGCAATGCTCAAAAAATTGGATTCTGGACTTTAGGAGTAGGCTATGAACCTGAATCAATTTACACAGAAATCTCAGGAAGCGATCTTCCGTTCACAGCAGATTGCCCAAGATTACCATCATCAGGCAATTGAGCCGATCCATTTGCTCTTCGCCTTGCTGACCCAAGAAGAAGGCATCGTGCCGGCCATCGTCACCCGCATCGCCGGTTCGACGCTGGCCTTGCGCGAGGAATTGCAGAAGGAGCTCGACCGCCGCCCGAAGATCCAAGGCGCCGGGCTGGAAGTGGGCCTTTCCCAGGCGGCCGCGGATGTCTTGACGGGCGCCGAGCGCTATGCCAAGGGCATGCAGGATGACTACGTTTCGACCGAGCACATCCTGCTGGCGCTCACCGATTCCATCGAAGGCAAACGCTTGGCCTCCTACGGCATCACCAAAGATGCCATCCTGAAAGCGCTCAAGAGCGTGCGCGGCAGTCAGCGCGTCACCTCGCCGGAGCCGGAAGCCACCTACCAGGCGCTGGAGAAATACGGGCGCGATCTCACCGACCTGGCGCGCAAAGGCAAGCTCGATCCGGTCATCGGGCGGGATGAGGAAATCCGCCGCGTGATCGAAATCCTGACCCGCCGCACGAAGAACAACCCGGCCCTGGTCGGCGAGCCCGGCGTGGGCAAAACGGCCATCGTCGAGGGCCTGGCACAACGCATCGTCAAAGGGGACGTGCCGGAAGGCCTCAAGCGCAAACGGCTGATCCAGCTCGATATGGGCGCGCTGATCGCCGGGGCCAAATATCGCGGCGAGTTCGAGGAGCGGCTGAAAGCCGTGCTCAAGGAGATCGCCGAATCCGAAGGCGAGATCATCCTCTTCGTGGATGAAATGCACACTGTCGTCGGAGCCGGCAAAGCCGAAGGGGCGATGGATGCCGGCAACATGCTCAAGCCGATGCTGGCGCGCGGCGAATTGCACATGATCGGCGCCACCACGCTCGACGAATACCGCAAGTACATCGAGAAGGACCCGGCGCTGGAGCGCCGCTTCCAACCGGTCTACGTCGGCGAACCGAGCGTGGAGGATACGATCAGCATCCTGCGCGGGCTGAAGGAGCGCTATGAGGTCCATCATGGCGTGCGCATCACCGATGCGGCCGTGATCGCCGCCGCGACGCTCAGCCATCGCTATATCTCCGATCGCCACCTGCCGGATAAGGCGATCGACCTGATCGACGAAGCCGCGGCGCGGCTGCGCACCCAGATCGACTCCAAGCCGCAAGCGCTAGATGACGTGGATCGTGCCATCATGCAACTGGAGATCGAGCGCGAGGCGCTCAAGAAGGAGAGCGATCGCGCATCGAAGGAGCGCCTGCAGAAGATCGAGCAGGAGTTGGCCGATCTGCGCGAACAGGCGGCTCAGCTGCGCGCCCGTTGGGAGCATGAAAAGCGCCTGATCGCCGAGCTACGCTCGCTCAAGGAGCAGATCGAGCAGACCCGCCTGGAGATCGAACGCGCCGAACGTGCCAGCGACCTGGAAAAGGCCGCCCGCCTGCGCTACGGCGAACTGCCGGCTCTGGAAAAGCGCTTGCGGGAGCAGGAAGCGCGGCTCAAGGAAGCCCAGGCTCAAGGTGCTTTGCTCAAGGAAGAAGTGGATGCCGAAGAGATCGCCGCCGTGGTCTCGCGCTGGACAGGGATTCCCGTGGCGCGCCTGCTGGAAGGCGAAACGCAGAAACTGCTCCATATGGAAGAGCGCCTGCATCAGCGCGTCGTCGGGCAGGATGAGGCCATCCGCGTGGTCTCCAACGCCGTGCGCCGCGCCCGCGCCGGCCTGCAGGACCCGAATCGTCCGATCGGCTCCTTTATCTTCCTCGGTCCCACCGGCGTAGGGAAGACCGAGCTGGCACGCGCCCTGGCCGAATTCCTCTTCGATGATGAGCGCGCCATGGTGCGCATTGATATGAGCGAATACCAGGAGAAGCACACCGTCTCGCGCCTGATCGGCGCGCCGCCGGGCTACGTGGGCTATGAGGAAGGCGGTCAGCTCACCGAAGCCGTCCGCCGCCGGCCGTATAGCGTGGTGCTCTTCGACGAGATCGAGAAAGCGCATCCGGAAGTCTTCAACGTGCTACTCCAGCTGCTCGATGACGGTCGCCTGACCGATGGGCAGGGTCGCACGGTGGACTTCCGCAACACCCTGGTGATCATGACCTCCAACCTGGGCAACACGCTCTGGGAGAACGGTCGCCGCGTGACCCGTGACGAGATCACCCGCGTGCTCCAGGCGCACTTCCGCCCGGAGTTCCTCAACCGCATTGATGAGATCGTCATCTTCCACCCGCTCACGCGCGAACACATCGCCGGGATCGTGGACATTCAGCTACGGCGCGTGGCGCGTCTGCTGGCGGAGAAAGGCTACCAGCTCGAGGTCACCGAAGCGGCGCGCGCGTACCTGGCCGAAGTCGGCTACGATCCGCAATTCGGTGCCCGTCCGCTCAAGCGCGCCATTCAGCGTGAGCTCCAGGACCCGCTGGCGCTCAAGATTCTGGCCGGCGAGTTCAAAGAAGGCGATACCATCCGCGTCGATCGCGGTCCGGAAGGTTTGATCTTCTCAGCTGCGGTGCCGGTGGTGGAAGGGGAAATAGTGGCCTAAGCATTCAACCCACCCTCGAGGGAGCAATCCTTCGGGGGTGGGTATTTTATGGACCGTGGACGGTAGGCGTGGACCATACCATAGACCGTGGACGGTGGACGGTGGACCGTAGCATCAGGCTTCAGCCTTTGACGTAGCACCAGGTTTCAGCCTGTGCTTTAGCATCAGGCTTCCACTGTGCTGTAGCATCAGACTTTAGCCTGTGCCTCTAAAGACCGTGGACCGTAGACGGTGGACCGTAGAGCGCTTCAGCTTGTGCATAGACGTAGCATCAGGCTTCAGATTGGGCGGAGCCGTAGTAATCGACCGGGGCAAGCGGAGCTTTACGGGTTACGGGCGGCGCTCCATGGCGCTGGCACTGATCGGGTGATAGGTGGGTTCACCACGGGCGGCAATGCTATTGCCGATCGGCGAGGAGACAGGGGTTGGCTTGGGGGCCGGTGTGACCGGGCGCGGGATCGGCTGGGCAGGAACCGAGGGACGCACCGCCGGGCGGGCATGCTCCTGAACGCGCGATTCGCTTTCCTTTTGCGCCAGGGTGAAGAGACGCTCCCCGGCCACGGCAAAGGTGCCGATGATCAACACCCTGACCAGCCAGACCATGATGGCAACCAGGATGGGAACCACACGCTGCATGGTGGACTGACCGATCAGCAAGGCGCTGCTGGAGGTGTGATTCAAAACGGCCACGGAAACGCCCCACCAGGTGAGAGCGGCATTGAACATGGCGGCCAGCAACCAGGCGCCGAAGAGATACCAGACCTCTACCGGCTCATCGCGCCCTTGCTCCGGGGTGAAGATGCGGGCAATGCCGGCAAAGTCAATGCCACAGAAAGCGATCGCCAGAATGGTGGACCAGCGCACGCTGGCAAAGCTCAGATCGCCCAAAATATCGTGCAAGGCAAAGGCGGTGGTGGAATAGTTGAAGATCTCAAAGGCGATCAGCGCCAGCAACAGAATGCCGCCGAAGATCGCGCCGCGCTGCAGGGCTGAAAATTCTAGAAGTGGCAGGAAATTAACCTTCAAGGTGCGGTTCATGGGGACTCCTTTCTGGTAAGAGGAGAATTGGCGGGTAAGGAGGAAGAGCCTTTCGGTGCTTATATTTTAGAACATACGTTCTATATTTGTCAAGAGGGTAAGTGCAGATCGGGTATAATTTCGGCCATGTCTCGATTCACGATTCCTCACGACCCTCCTGTACATAGCACTCCCCCTCTCTACATCGAAGTAAAGGGGAGTCATCGCGAGATCGGGCGGCAGATCGGCGAAGCCTGCCGCGAGAAGGTGGTGCATAGCATCGAAAATGCGCGCCGTCTGTTGGCCAGCGCCTACGATCAACTGGAATTGACCTGGGAAGGGGCGCAAATTCAGGCGCGTAAATACCTGCCTTTTGCCGAGGAGCGCTACCCGCAGTATGTCGAAGAGATGCGCGGCATTGCCGAAGGAGCCAACGTCTCTTTTGACGATTTAAACGTGCTCAATGCCATGGAAGCGGTGACGATGGATGCGCTCCACCTGACCCGCTGCACGAGCATGGCGGTGAACGAAACGCGCACCGCGGATGGCCATGTGCTCCTGGCTCATAATGAGGATTGGGTGCCGGAAGATGAGGACGATGTCTACGTCGTCCATGCCGAACCGGATGATGAGCCTCCCTTCCTGGCGATGAATTACGGGGGGCTGCTGCCGAACGTGGGTTTCAACGCCTACGGCGTAGCGCAGCTGATCGATTCGGTCTATCCTTCGGATTCACGCATCGGTCTGCCGCGCATTATCCTGGCGCGTGCCATTTTGGCAGCGCGTACGCCGGCGCAGGCGATCCAGTACTGCATTGTGCCCCATCGCGCTGCCGGATATAACCATTTGCTCGTCCACGAGAGTGGGGAGATCTACTCGGTGGAGGTTTCGGCGCGGCGATTCGATATCCTCTATGCCCACGATGGCTACATGGTGCACACGAATCACTACCTTTCGCCACGCATGCAAGAGGTGGAAAAGGACCCGGAAGAGCTGATCTCTTCACGGGTGCGCTATTTCCGCGCCCGGCGCTTGCTGGAGAGCAATACGAACCACACGATCAAGACATTGCAGCAGATCCAGAAAGACCATGTCAATTTCTCGAATTCGATCTGCAACCACGCGGTGGACATTAACGATCCGCTGGATCGGGAGAAGACGATCTGCGCGCTGGTGATCGATTTGACGGCGCGCCAGATGCACATTGCCTGGGGCAATCCCTGCCGGAATACGTACCATACCTTTCATTTGCGAGGTTAGGCCTTGAACAATTTGGATGATCTTTCCGTTTACGCAACGCTCGATCCCCAAGGGATGGGGGATGAGATCGACGCGCTGCCTTCTCAATTGGAGACGGCTTGGCGCCTGGGTTCGACGTTGGAATTGCCCGTGCTGCGCCGTTCGTTGAAGAACGTGCTGATCGCCGGGATGGGTGGCTCGGCCATCGGGGGCGAGCTGGTGGCGGCCTATCTGGCGCCGAAGAGCCGTGTGCCGATCTTCGTCCATCGGGATTATGGGCTGCCGGCCTGGGTGGATGAGGGGACGCTGGTGGTAGCCTCTTCGCATTCGGGGAATACCGAAGAAACGTCGGATGCCTTCGATGCCGCTTTACGGCAGGGTGCTCAGGTTGTGGTCCTGTGTACGGGCGGCGAATTGGCGCAGCGAGCCCAGGCGCAGGGGCTGCCGCTATGGCAGTTTAAGCATAAGGGGCAGCCACGCGCCGCCGTCGGTTTCTCTTTTGGCCTTTTGCTGGCGCTCTTGACCCGTTTGGGGCTGGCGCCGGACCCCACGGCCGAGCTGGAAGCGGCGCTACGCACGATGCGAGAACAACAGGAAGAATTGCGACGCGAGGTGCCGGTGGTGCGGAATCCGGCCAAGCGACAGGCCGGGCAGTTGCTGGGACGTTGGGTGCATGTGCTGGCGGCGGGTTCGCTGGCTCCGGTGGCGCGGCGCTGGAAGACGCAGATCAACGAGCTGGCGAAGGCCGGGGCTTCGTTCGAGGTGCTGCCGGAGGCCGATCACAATACGCTGGCCGGGGTTTGGTATCCGCAGAACTTGCAACCTTTGGGGATTCATTTGTTCATCCAGGGGCGCGGGGAGCATCCGCGTAACCGCTTGCGCTTGGAGCTTACCCGCCAGGCGTTTATGCTGGAGGGGTTGAATACCGATCTGTATCAGGCAAAGGGGGAGAGTGTGCTGGAGAATATGTGGAGCGCGATCCATTTCGGGGACTATATGGCCTATTACTTGGCGATCGCCTACGGGGTGGACCCGACGCCGGTGGAGATGTTGGAGAATTTCAAGAGGAGTATGAAACAGTACCGATGAAATGCTCGCTGGTGATCCGGGCCTATAACGAGGAAGCGCACATCGGGCGGTTGCTGGAGGGGGTGCAGAAGCAGAGCGTGCGAGATGTAGAGGTGATCCTGGTGGATTCCGGCTCGACCGATGGGACGGTGGAGGTGGCGCGTCAATTTGGGGCGCGCGTTCTGCATATTCGTCCGCAGGAGTTTACGTTTGGGCGCTCTTTGAACATCGGAGTGGCGGCGGCAAGCCGGGAGTTGGTGGTGATCGCTTCGGCGCACGTGTATCCGGTGTATCCGGATTGGTTGGAACGGCTGTTGGAGCCGTTTGCCGATCCGCGCGTGGCGCTGACCTATGGCAAGCAGCGCGGGGCGCCTTCTTCCAAGTTTTCGGAGCATCAGATTTTCCATCGCTGGTATCCGGAGGTCAGTCAACGGTATCAGCCACATCCGTTTTGTAACAATGCGAACGCCGCCATTCGCCGTTCGCTTTGGGAGATTCACCCCTATGATGAGACGTTGACCGGGCTGGAGGACCTGGCCTGGGCGAAATGGGCACAGGAACAGGGCTATGCGATCTCGTATGTGGCGGAGGCGGAGATCATTCATGTGCACAATGAGACGCCGCGTGCCGTTTATAACCGCTACCGGCGCGAGGCGATGGCTTTTAAGCGCATTTTTCCGGAATCTCGCTTCAGTTTCTACGACTTTTTGCGCCTGACGGTGTTTAACATTATGAGTGATCTCTGGCATGCTTCCCGTCAACGGGTGCTGCGCACGCACTTTAAGTCCATTTTCTGGTTTCGCCTGATGCAATTTTGGGGCACGTACCGTGGCTATCGCCAATCCGGGCCGCTCACCCAGCAACTGCGGGAAACGTTTTATTACCCGCGTGGGTTCGCGGTGGATTCTTCTGCGACGCGGCGCGAGGTGGAGCCGATCCAGTACTCGAAATAACGCGTTCTCTGCCTGGGTTCCACCTTCTACCGTCCACGGTCCACGGTCTATTACGGTCTACGGTCCACCATCCACGTTCTACCGTCCACGGTCTACGGTCCACAAGGAGGTCCCATGCAAACCCTTTTCTGGTCGGCGTTTGGTTATCTGTTCGGCAGTATTCCTTTCGCTTTTCTCATCGGGAAGTTTTTCGTCCGTCGCGACATTCGCACCGTTGCCGATGGGAATCCCGGAGCGACAAACGTGATCCGCGCTGGCGGCTGGAAGGTGGGAATGCTGGCCGTGCTGTTGGAGATTTTCAAAGGCTTCTTGCCGGTGTATTTGGCGCGTCAAAGTGGGCTGGATGAATGGCGGCTGGTGCCGGTGGCGCTTTCCCCGATTTTGGGACATGCAACGCAGCCCTTTCTGGGATTCCGCGGCGGGAAAGCGCTGGGCGCAAGTGGCGGGGCTTGGCTGGCGCTGATCGGGTTGTGGGTATTTCCGGTCTATGCATTGCTCACCGTACCGGTGCTGTTGATCCAAGAGGAACATGCCTGGGCGGCTTTTTCCGGTCTCTTTGCCCTGCTCTATTATGCCGCTTTTGTGCTCGATTCTTCCTGGCTGACCCTTTTTGCCGCGCTGAATACGCTGCTCATCGGCTATACGCATCGTCGTGAACTCCGTCATCGCCCCCACCTGCGTCCTTGGGTGGCTCATCTCCTGGCCGCGAGGCGAGCATGAGCCTTTTCACCGAACAAGCTCGTTTCATTGTCATTTTCCTGCTGATCAATTTGTGCATTGCGCTGTGGAACACCTGGGGGATTCCACGCCTGGAGAAGTTCAATGCCCCGCGTCGGTGGCCGTTCGTCTCCATCCTGGTGCCGGCGCGCAACGAGGAAGATGTCATCGAAGCCTGCGTGCTTTCTCTTCTGCGGCAGGATTATCCTTCCTTCGAGGTGCTGGTGCTGGACGATCATTCCACCGATCGCACGGGGGAGATTCTGCATCATCTCAGGGAACGCTATCCGCAACTGCGTGTGTTACAAGGAGCGCCGCTCCCGACAGGGTGGCTGGGCAAACATTGGGCCTGTCACCAGCTGGCGGCGCAGGCCAAGGGGGACCTTTTGCTGTTCACCGATGCCGATACCGTTCATCAGCCCGAAGCATTGCGCCACGCGGTGGCGGCAATGGAGACCTTGGATGTTCACTTACTCAGCCTTTTCCCGCACCAGGAAGCGCAAACCTGGGGGGAACGCCTGATCATCCCGTTTATCAGCTTCGGCATTTATGCTTTTCTTCCGGTGGCGCTGGCGCATCGTCTCGGTTGGCCTTCCCTGACGGTGACCATTGGGCAATTTATGCTCTTTCGGCGGGAGGTCTACGAGGCGATCGGAGGCTATGCGGCGGTGCGCGAGGATGTGATCGACGATGTAAGTCTCGGTCGGCGCGCGGTGGCGCAGGGCTACCGGGTGCGATTGCTAGATGGACGTCGCCAGGTGACCTGTCGCATGTATTCCGGGTTTTGGGATGCGGTGGATGGATTTAGCAAGAACGTCTTTGCATTCTTCGGCTATCATGCCCTGTTCTACCTGCTGGCCTGGTACCTGATCGTCCGATTGTTCATCTGGCCGCCGTTGGTGGTGCTGAGCTACGCGTTCGGCGATCCGATCCTAGATTTTCCTCTCCGCCAAGCGCTCTTGGCCGTGTTGGAAGGGGGCGCACTGTGGGGCATGGCCTATCGGCGCTTCCGTTTGCCGATTTGGATGGCGGTTCTCTACCCGCTGAACATGCTGATCTTTTTCCTCATCGCCATGCGTTCCTTCTTCTGGAGTTTGATGGGGCAGGCGGTGTGGAAGGATCGGACGTTTGCGCCTCCGCTGCGGTGGTGAGGAATAGACCGTGGACGGTGGACGGTAGACCGTGGAGGGGAGGGGTTAGGGAGTTAGGGGATAGGAAGTTAGGAGTATAGTGAGGAACAGGGGACGGTCCCTGTAGTTGCGAGGGGAGATGAGGTTCCTAGAGTAAAATAGCGCCGAGCAGATAAGGAAAACTTTGCCGGTTATTGAAGTAATGGTCACAGCACAAATTTTCGGAAAGACACGCTGAAAACTTTTTCACAGATTCAGAGACTGCACCGAGCACAAAAGGGACACGCGAATGATACAAAATCGATTCTCTGCTTTCTGGCACTCTTTATCCCATCGCGATCGCATCGGCCTGATCATTCTCTTCACGGTTGCCTTGCTGGCCCCTTTTTGGGGCGGCTGGGATTTTCGGGAATCGGTCCGGAAGGAAACACTCTCCGGCAACTACGTCTATACCTACAATCCATACCCTGCTTACTGGCTATTTTACCTATACGCCATTTGGCCCCCCACCCTCGGTTACATTCTGTGGAATCTGACCAATGCCTTGGCCTTCCTCTACGCCCTGCGCTATTGGAAGGCGGACCTTTTCCTGTTTTCGGTTTCGCTGGCCGCCTTTTGGAATTTCTTCGGCGGGCAGTATGAGGGCTTTTTCGCCGCCGGATTCGTTCTGGCGCTGCAAGGAAACTGGCTATGGGGTGGCCTGGGGATTTTCCTGCTGACCTTCAAGCCACAGGTGGGCTGGCCGCTGTTGCTCTTCGCGCTCTATCGGCGACGAGAACCGCGTCTATTGATCCTGCCGGGCATCCTCTATGCCCTCTCTTTTTTCGTCTACGGTTTCTGGATTCCGGAGTGGGTTGAACACATCCTGCGCGGCTACCGCTCTGCACTGATCGGTAGCACGAACGTCAGCTGGTATCCGATCGGGTTGATCTTCCTCGCCCTGTTGTTCTTCTATCGGGATGCGATCAAAATCTGGATCTTAGCGAATAGCCTGGCCATGCCCTATTACCCGATCTACTCGCTGGCCACCTACTTTACCATGCGCTCTCTACCACTGTGGTTCCATCTCTCCCTGTGGGGGTTCTATGCGTTGGCTTTCCTGTTCCCATCGCTCCCGTCGATCGGCTTTCTCATTCCGCTTGGCTTGCTGGGGTATGAGATGATTAAGCACCGAAAGGGCTACGAGAATGCTCCATCCGTCCCTTGACTTCCTTTCCGAAGAGCAGGAGACTCTTCAGGCTCGCCAGAAGGCCCCTCTGAGCAAGAGGGAGTGGCTGGCAATCGCGATCGCCATTTCGGCCATTTTGGGGATGGGGCTTCAGCACAAATACAACGTATACCCCTTTCAGTATGATTTGGGCAACTACCTTCGCGGGGCACAAGGGGACTTTACCCACTATTACTATGCGTACTGGCTGTTGCCGCTCTTCCAGGTGCTTGCCCTGCTCCCTTTCTGGGTGGCGTTTATCCTATGGAATTTGCTGAATGGGATCGGAATCTGGATCGCCGGCCGGACGTTTAACCGCGATGTTTTCTGGCTGCTGATCGGATACCAGGCGCTATACACCTTCTTCCAGGGGAATATCACCGGCATCACCGCCGGGAGTCTCTCGCTGTTTTGGATTTTCCTACGCCAAAGGAGATGGTTTCTCGCCGGCATCTTCCTGACCCTGGCGATGACAAAGTTTCAAACCGGTCTCCCGCTCGGATTGTTGCTGTGGTGGATCGCGCCCCATCCCTGGAAGGAAAAGCTCCGAGCCTTTATTCCCCTCCTGCTGATCGTCATCGTTTCGTTGGCGATCTACGGTTTCTGGCCGTTGCAGATTCTGCAATCTGTGCGCAACGCTCCCCCCGATGCGCAAGGGAACATCACCTTATGGCAATGGCTAGGCCCCTGGGCGCTTTTGCTGCCGCTGGCGGCATGGTTCGTGTTCCGAAAAGCGCCTTCTTATCTGTTCGCGGCGTGGATCCCTTGCATCTTCTTGGCACAGCCCTATCTACAACAGAATGACCTGTTGCTCCTATTCCTCTTCACCCCCTCGGTTTTCCCTATCTTGGGGAATGTGGGCTATCTCTTGGCGCTTTTCGATTTCAGCTACCTAAGATTCCTGGCCTTTCTGCCACTTTTGCGTTATTTTAGCCTTCTTTATGCCGGGCATTGGGCAATCCAGCGAAAGGCCTAATCTTGAGGATTTTGGAACGATCCGATTCCCGGCACCGGAGATTCTTTTTGCCGGCGATGCTGCTCCCAGGCGATCAGGAGTCCCAGCAAAAAGTAGAGCTGCGCACCGTTAGGCGATAATCCCGTCGGCACCAACAGCCAGGAGAGCAGGGTAAAGCGCCAGCTGATGTATTCGGCCGCGAGGATCCAATCGCTGGGCCAGAAGAAGGGGGAAAACATGGCTACCAGGTAATAGCGATCATCGCCGCGCAGGGTGAAAACGAGCAATACCAGAAAGAACAGGGCGATGTAAAGGCTCTCGTATCCGGTCAAGGCCGAGAAGCCGGCCAGGCTCGCCGCCCAATGGATGCGCACACTCTGATCGGCGGTGAAAACGGCGCGCAGCCAAGCAGGTAGCCAGGCAGGCTGCAGAAGGGTGGGGATCGCCCATAGGATCAGAGTAGCGATGAAAAACCTTTCGATCTCCTTTCGCTGCCCGGAGCGCCACCAGGCCGAAAGTTGCAAAGGCGCTATCAACAAGGCCAGCTGCGGCTTCAGAGTCAAAAGAGATAATCCCCAGCCGCCCAGCAGGCGCGCCGGGACCCACAGGAGCACATCCAGGCTCCCCATGGACATGCCGAAGATGAACGGCAGGGAAAGCAAGGCCCAGTGAGCCTGTTTTTTCAGCAAAACCACCAACAGGATGAAGGAGAGGCCGATCATCCCATAGACCCAAACTTGAAACGGCAACCAGGTAGTCCAAGAGAACAGCCAGGCAACCTGGATGGGGTTGAAGAAGCCCTCCACCTGATACGGTGAAAGCCCGGCACGGATGGCGCGTCCGGCCTGATAGAAGATCATCCAATCGCGAAAAAGGGTCATTGAAAGGATATCCATGAGAACTCCCTCGTCTCAAGTTTGCCAAAAAGGGGCTGGAGAAAATAGACTTTACTCGAAATACAAGTGAACACAGATTCTACTGTATTGGCGCAAGTCTGTCCTAGCGATCTTATTTCCGCTTGATCTAGTATAATGAAAATACGCCGGAGGTGCCATGTTATATTGTATTGTTCCACCCTATATGCTCAAGCAAATTGCCCTCAATGGGTCGCCGGCCCAGAAGGATTTCGCCATCAAGGCACTCCATCTGACGACCCAGCTTTACGCTCAGCGGTTTGCCTTTGCCGAGGCCTTTCGCGATCTGCTGAGCCTGCCGCTGTCCACAGGAAAACATCGGGCGGTCTACAGTGCCGATTTTAGCGAGAGTTTGCCCGGCCGGCTGGTGCGTCAGGAGGGAGAGCCCCCCGTTGATGACACCGCCGTCAACGAGGCCTACGATGGCGCCGGCCTGACCTACGACCTATTCTGGGAAGTCTATGAGCGCAATTCGATCGACGGGCGCGGCATGCACTTGAATTCAACCGTCCACTACGGCCGCGGCTACGATAACGCCTTCTGGAACGGTCAGCAGATGGTGTATGGCGATGGCGATGAGGATTTGCCACCGGAAGAGCGTTTGTTCAACCGCTTTACGATTGCGCTGGATGTGATCGGCCATGAACTGACGCATGGTGTGACCCAGCACGAGGCCAATCTGGCCTATTTCGGCCAATCCGGCGCGCTCAACGAATCCTTCTCCGATGTCTTCGGCATCCTGGTCAAACAGCGTGCGCTGGGTCAAACCGCCGAAGAAGCGGATTGGGTCATCGGCGCCGGGCTGTTCACCCCGAATGTACAAGGCGTCGGCATTCGCAGCATGAAAGCGCCGGGCACGGCTTACGATGATCCGATCCTGGGCAAAGACCCGCAGCCGGCTCATATGCGCGACTATGTCGAAACGGCCGAGGATAACGGTGGGGTGCACATCAATTCCGGCATCCCCAATCATGCCTTCTACGTCACGGCCCGTGAGATCGGCGGATATGCCTGGGAGAAGGCCGGCCGCATCTGGTATCGTGCCTTGACCGCCGGACTTACCCCACTCTCGGATTTCAAGGCCGCGGCCGCCGTCACGTACCGCATTGCCGGTGAACTCTTTGGGAACGGCAGCCTGGAGCAACAGGCGGTGCGCAAAGGCTGGCAGGAAGTAGGCCTGACGGTGGAGGCCGAACAGGCCGGCGGTTGCCTGACGGCACTTTTGCACCTCCTGCGCAGCGGATGAGGCAGCACGTGTAATATGGAGGTCTTATGAATGCGCCTTTAAAAATCAAATTTGAACGTAGCGGTGGCTTCACCGGCATCCCCTTGCGCTTTGCATTGGATGGGAAAGATTTACCCCACGAGGAGCAAACGCGCCTGTTGGAAATGCTCCACCAGGCCGGCATTTTCGAGCGATCCCGGCTTGGCACCAGGACGCGTTCCGGCGCCGATCGCTTTGTCTACCGGATTACGGTAGAAGACGGAGATGCAGAACGCACACTTGAATTCTGCGAATCGGAGATGCCGGCTGAAGTGCGCCCTCTGGTGGATTACCTAAATCTTCTTGCTCGGCGTGCCCGTGGCGCGCAACGATGAGCATTTCGTTTACTCCGGCCTACCTTAAGCTACCTCCTGGAGAACTGGAAAAACGCGCCGCACAGGCGCTGGAACACCTGCGGGCCTGTGTGCTCTGCCCGCGCCGCTGCCGTGTAAATCGGTGGGAAGGAGCGCTGGGGGTATGTCGGACCGGGCGCCGGGCCATGGTGAGTAGCTACGGACCACACCTGGGGGAAGAAGACGTGCTGCGCGGCTGGCGCGGCTCCGGCACCATCTTTTTCAGCCGCTGCAACCTGCGCTGCCAGTTTTGTCAGAACTACGAGATCAGTCAACAGGATGCCGGTTACGAGGTCAGCGCCGAAGAGCTGGCCGAGATCATGCTGCGGCTACAGGACTACGGCTGCCATAACATCAACCTCGTTTCGCCAACCCACGTGGTTGCTCAAATTTTGGAAGCGTTGGTGATCGCCGCGCGCCGCGGGCTGCGCTTGCCGCTGGTTTATAACACCGGGGGATATGATTCTCTGCTGGCACTGCGCCTGCTGGATGGGGTGATCGATATCTACATGCCGGATATGAAATATGCCGATGAGCGCATCGCCTATACCTACTCGCTGGTGCGCAATTACCCGCGCGTCAACCGGGCGGCGGTCAAAGAAATGCACCGTCAGGTCGGGGATCTCCAGATCGGCGAGGACGGGCTGGCGCGGCGCGGCCTGCTGGTGCGACATCTCGTCCTGCCGAACAACCTGGCTGGCACGCGCAAAATCGTCCGCTTTCTGGCCCGTCAGATTTCTCCGCACACCTACATCAACATCATGGCGCAGTATCACCCGGACTACCGCGCCGATCGCTACCCTCTGCTCAACCGGCGCATCATGCCGGAAGAATATCAGGCGGCGCTGCAAATGGCCAAAGAGGCCGGCCTTTACCGTCTGGATCGGCGCCAACCGCTCTTCGTCTTGATCTAGCTCGCAAAAAGCCGGGTTACTCCGCCCAACGGCTCCGCCATCCCCCTTTTCTTTCCCGATATACGCATTCAAAGCGGACCTTGGGGGAAACGCTTCCATCCCCTGGCGAAAATTCCACGTGAACAATTCCGAAATTCGGCGCGCTGATAGTAAAAAGATGTTCAAATTCGGCCAGCGCTGAAGAGGACGGTTTGCGTCGAAACAGGCAAGAAACCCAGTTGCCTTCCTGTTCAAACGGCGAGGAGCAGAACTCTCGGATCGGGATGCGTTTGCCTTCCGGTCCGTAAAGTTGGGCGCGCGTCGCATGGGCAGAGTGCAAATCGCCGCTCAGGAAATACACTCCTTCGATGCCGTTGGCGGCCAGAAAGTGCAGTAGGCGATCGCGTTCCGCGCGAAAAGCCGACCAGCGATCCGGCACATCCATAAAGAGATCGTAAAGAAATGCCGAAGAAGTGATCAGGAATTTCAGCGGATAGGCATCTTTCACATCCAACAACCAGCGTTCTAGCGCTTGCCATTGTCCCTCATGGAGCATCTCTCGCCGTTGGCGGTTGAGCAAGCGTCCCGTGCGAGTATCCATGACAAAAAAAGCAACCGCGCCGAAGGTGAACGTATAGGCCAAAGAACCGCTATCTTCCCGATTCAGCAGAAAACGTGCGCCGGAGGTCCATTCCGGTGGCCGGATCGGCGGCGGGGCGTGCATCCCCTGATGTTCCCAATACGCTTTGAGCGCATCCCGCACGCGCTGACCGGATAATCTCCATGCCTCGGTTGGGTAGCCTTTGAGCCGACGTTCGAGACGGGTATAAAGCGGGAGATCGGCCTGCGTACGCGCCTCATCCACCCAATGCCAATCGTTATCCACCTCGTGATCGTCTAAGGTCATGAACACCGGCAGGCGCCGGGTGGCGGCGCGCCAAGCAGGATGTGACCAGACATGACGATAGACGGCGCGGTAATCTTCCAGCGAGATCGCCACCCGTCCCAGGCCGTTATAACCGGTTTCATCGGCATAAATCTGATCCCCGATCAAAAGCAGAAAGCGCAACTGATCCGACGAAGCACGCCCCGCCAGCACACGGAATGCCTCGCCACTTGTCTCATCTTGGGGACGAAAACAGGAGCCAAAGGCAAAGGCAAAAGAGCGCGGCGTCCCCGGCGGGGGAAAGGTGGTAAAGGTACCCATCTCGCCATCCGGTGGGGTGGCATTCAGGCTCAAAGCATAGCGATAGGTAGTCTCCGGTTTCAGGCCTTGGATGGCGATCACCCCGGCGAATCCATTCGCTTCTTCCAGGTTCACCTGCCCGGCAAGGCGGAACGGTGCATCGCCTTCTGCCAGCCAGGCGTGAAGAGTGGCCGGGCCACCGGCGCGAGCCCATAGGTTCACCGAGTCGTGCGAAAGGCCTCCTACCAACGGACCGAGGATCAGTTCAGGCATGTTTCCTCCGTGTGGCTCTCAAGTGTCGGGATGATGACTCAGCGGATGAGGATCGGATCTCAAACGCTTCGGGCGGAACCGTTAACGAGCGAAAATTTTCAAACAGCAGATCACGAAAGGCGAACCGCATTTGCCGGCGTAAATGCTCAAAGAGGGCATGATAGCTCAGGGGGATGGCGCGATCCAGCGAAAGGTCCAGCCTGGCGGCGAGACTCCGAATAGCCTCTGCCTCGCCTTCGATCTCTACAAAGTTCCCATAAGGCAGCTCATCGAGCATGATCTCGACCTGATCCAGCAGGTACACCGTGCGATATTTTTCGTAAATGAAGGAAACTTCGTATCCCAGCGCTTCCAGGAAACGGCGGGCGGCATCGAAATCTGCGAGAGCGAATTCGATCTCTTCGCGGGTGTGGATACCCCCTTCGACCGACCTTCCTTGCTTATACGTCAAATGCACTTCCTGATCCTTGCGCAATCGCAACACCCGCCCTTGCCGGCGCAAATCCCCTTCGGGGGTATCGAAACGTAGGTTGAGTTCGTATGTGCGCGGTTGCACGCAGCGTGCTCCCAATGCTTGTAGTCGCCGCTCGATCCCTACCAGATCGGGCACGTAGAATTTGGCCTCAACTTCTTGGGACATGGTGAGCATTCCGCTTGCGCAACGTGTGCGCCGTAAAGAGAGCCAGATCGCGGAAGATCGATTCGGCGAGCGCTTCTCTCCGCTCCGGCGGCTGCGAAAGATGCTCCTCCAGGCGTGCCGCCAGGGCCTCCAGCTCTTGTGGATGGGCATAGGGCGCGAGGTGCTGAAAGAGCAGGCGATGGGCCCCTTTGCGCTCCATCACCTCCAAGCCATCCAGGATTTGCCGATGCGGCGTACCTTCCCAAATGGGCAAGATCATCGCCTCGCGGAGCCAGCGTTCGGCGCCATATTCGGCCAGGGTGCCCACGCCACCATGCACCTCCATCCCCCACTTCGCCATTTGAACGGCAAATTCGGCCGTCCAGTATTTGGCCAGATGGGCGATCAGGCGGAAAAGGTGATAGCGCTCGGAATAACGCGGCTTCTCCTGCCAGACCTGGTCAAGCAAAGTCACCGCTTCCCAGGCCAGCGCAAAGGCGGCTTCTAGCTCTGTGAGGTGCTGTTCTAGCTGATGGCGCAACAGTGGATGTTCGATAATCGGCCTACCGAAGGCACGGCGCCGTTGGGCAAAGGTCACCGCATCTGCCAAGGCGCGCTGCGCCAGCGCTACACTGCCGATGCTGTTCGCCACGCGGGAAAGGTTCAGACTTTCGAGGATCAGATAAATTCCCCAATCCGGCTCGCCGAGAAGATAGGCCTCACTATTGCGCAATTCCACCTCACCGGTGGGCACCGAGCGGGTGCCGATCTTATCCTTGAGGCGGCGGATGGTGTAATTGAGCGATCCATCCGAACGGTAGCGCGGGAGGAGGAAGAGCCCCAGGCCGCGGATGCCGGCAGGGGCGCCTTGCAAGCGCGCGGCGACAACGGCCAATTCGGCACCGGCGTTGCTGGCAAAATACTTATCCCCGCTCAGGTACCAGGTGCCATCCGAGTAGGTAGCCACCGTCTCCACCGCCGCTCCCAGGTCGGACCCGCCGCCGATCTCCGTCATCCAGGTCGCTCCCTGCCAGACACTTTCATCGCGCGCCAGCAATTTGGGCAGGAAGCGCTCCTTCAGGCTCTCGGAGCCGTATTTCGCCAACGGAACGACCGTTGAAAGCGAGACGGTATAGGGACAATACAGGCCGGTATCATAGAACGCCGTGACATAGCCGATCAGATAATGGGGCAGAAGGGATTGTTCCTCAAAAATGCGCCAGATAACTCCCGCCTGATAGCCTTTTTTCAGCATACGCCAGTATTCCGGCGGGAAGAGGATCTCATCCACCCGTCGGCCGAAGCGATCGAACATGCGCAACCACGGGGTGCCGGCGCGATCCACAGCGGCTGAGATCGCTTTCCCCTCGCTTTCCCACCAGGTTCGATAGGCTTCCAAATGGGCTTGCTCGGCCTGACTTCCCACCGTTCGGCGCAAGAAATGCAGTGGATCCAGGATTTCGGTCATGGTAGCCATCCCTCGTCTCATGGAATATCTGCGGAAGCGTAGCGCCGGCTTTGGCCGTCACCCGGCGCGGCCTACGCTACGGAACAGCAATGCCATTTGCAGTTCGGACCTTTAAGCGAGCAGACAGGGAACCGCCTCAAATAAACTTACAGGCATGGATTATACACCCCTGTGTAGAGATGGAATGAGCTATTTTGGCAGTAGGGCTAAAGGATAATAGACAGCATCAATAGGATTTACATTAGCACCTCTCGTGTGACGGCAATCCGCAATACCCGGCAAAAAACGTAGCACAGGATTCCATCCTGTGCGCAAAATCACAGCATAAATTTTGCATTTTTCTAAATAGTTCTGGCCACACAGTCCCGCGGTTTTGTGCGCCGCACGAAGATTTTTGTGCCGGGCAGTGCAAAAGAGGGAATCTTATGCTACGGGGGCAAGGGTAACACAGGATTTATCCTGTGTATAAAACAACAATTTTTCTATTTAAGATTTAGCAAAAGATAAATCTTGTGCTACGGGATTGCTGGAGTCATCGTCGATCCGAAACAGCAAGGCCGGATACACAATGCCGAGGATCATGTCATAGGCGGACCCGTGATTAACGATGAAGAGCCCTAAGATTCCCAAAGTGAACATTGACGTGAGAATAGGCAGGCTTTATAATCCTGCGGTGATTTGGGGACGTGCCGGAATTGGCAGACGGGCTTGACTTAGGATCAAGTGCCGCAAGGCGTGTGGGTTCGAGTCCCACCGTCCCCACTGACTCCATTCTGAATCTTGAGGTCACATGAAGGTTGAATCGACTATTTTGGAAAACCACGAAGCACAGCTCGTTGTTTGGATTGAAAACGAGCAATTTGATCAGGCCAAGCGCCGCGCCGCGCGCAAAATCTCCAAAGAGATTTCCATTCCCGGTTTCCGCCCCGGCAAAGCGCCCTATGAGATCGTTTTGCGCATGGTCGGCGAAAAAGCGATTATCCAGGAAGCCCTCGACCTGCTACTGGATGAGGTCTACCCTCAGGCGTTGCAGGAAGCGAAGATAGAACCCGGGGCACCCGGGCGCTTAACGGATTTTACCTTGAGCCCGGAAGTGAAGTTTACTTTCAACGTCCCCCTGGAACCGGAGGTCGTTCTGCCGGAGGACTATCGGCAGCTGCGCATTCCTTATGAACCTCCAAAAGTGAGCGAAGAAGAGCTTCAAGATGAGCTCTTCAGGCTACAATTAGACAATGCTATGCTGGAGACGGTCGATCGACCGATCGAAGAAGGAGATGTAGCTCATCTCAGAATTTCATCATCCGATGGACAAACCAATACGATAAGCCTCTACGTTTCCCCACAGCGCCAGAAGGACAAAGCCGAAAGGAAGCTGGCGGAATCTTTGTTGGGGCGAAAAGCCGGAGAAGAATTCGATCTCACCGTTACGCCGGAGGAAAACCCTGATTTAAGCACTGAGCAGACCTGGCACATTGCCATTGAAAGAGTATCCAAGGCTACACTGCCGACCCTCGAAGAATTAGCCGGCCAGATGTCCCTTACCGCCGAACAGATGACCGAGCAACTACGAGAATTCCTCGAGAGAAGCCGACGGGAAGACTACGATCAAAAATATGCGGATGAAGTCTTGAAAACCTTGTTGGAGCGCTCTCGCTTTGTCTACTCGCCCCAATTGCTTGAGGAAAGGGTCGAAAAGGCCTTGGAAGATGTCAAGCAAGCCCTGGCCGCCAATCGCATGGACTGGAATTCTTATCTGAGTATGCAAGGGTTAAGCGAGGAAGAGTACATAGAAAATAAGCTACGTCCGCGTGTTAAACAGGAGTTTGAAAACAGCCTGCTCGTCGGTGAGATATGGCAGAGAGAACAACTGCTCCTCGAGCAGGAAGAGGTTCTTGAGGAACTGAACAGCGAGCTGGAGAGACTAAGATTAACCGGAATCGATGTGCGAAAGTTTGCCAGGCACAAAGAAAATTCATCCATGCTCTTCGATCGAGCCGTCCAAAGGGCAAGCGCCGGCAAAATTTTCCGATTCCTGATCGATCTGGCCTCCGGGGAACTGGAGCGCCGTGAGCAGGAGGCAGCCCAAGCTTCGGCGAGGCCGGAGCCGGCTACGGCAGACGAAAGCATCCCGTCGGCCACCGAGCCGCAGCCCGCAGCCGCCGAGGAGCCGCAGGCCGCTCAGGAGTGAGGATCGGCCTCGGCCGGCACTATGTTTCGATGTCTCTCTTAATCCAAAGGAGATGGAAGCGATGATTCCCGATTTCAAGAACGTCATCCCGATGGTGATCGAATCCTCAGGACGGGGTGAGCGCGCCTATGACATTTATTCGTTGCTGCTGAAGGAGCGCATCGTCTTCCTGGGGATGCCGATCGACGATCAGGTGGCCAATCTGATCGTCGCTCAGTTACTCTATCTGAACCACGAGGACCCGGAACGCGAAATTCAGATGTACATCAATTCGCCCGGTGGGCAAATCTATGCCGGGCTGGCGATTTACGATACGATGCAGATGATCAGCAACCCGATCAGCACGGTGGCGGTGGGCGTGACCGCTTCGTTCGGCACGGTGTTGCTGACCGCCGGCACCAAGGGACGCCGCTACGCGCTGCCCCATGCGACCATCCACATGCATCAGCCTTTGGGTGGGGCGCAAGGTCAGGCGGTGGATATTGAGATTCAGGCGCGGCAAATTTTGCGCCTGAAGGCCTTGCTGAACGAGATCCTTTCTAAGCACACCGGCCAACCGCTGGAAGTGATCGAGCGCGATACGGATCGGGATTTTTATCTGGATGCGCGCGCAGCGGTGGAATACGGAATCGTAGACCAGGTTCTAGAGCCACCGCAAAAGGCCTCCTGATCGCTCCCCCTGATTGGAAATGGGCAACCGTGCAAAACGGTTGCCCTATTTTTTTACCTGCTGATAGAACGCGGCGACCTGGGCCATGCAGGTCGGATAATCAGCCCGCCGGGCAATGAGCTCAACGTTGTGCCGAAAGGCACGGTGACGGAGAGCACTCTCACGCAGGCTGCGCAGGAGAGCCTCCGCCATGGCCTCGGCCTGGGTGGGAGGATACAGCAAACCGTTCTGTTCGGGTTCGATCCATTCTCGGATGGATTCCAGATCGCCGGCCACGGGAAAACAACCACAGGCCATGCCTTCCAGAAGCGAATTCGGAGTGCCATCATGAACGCTGGGGGAGATGAGCACGGCCGCCTGACGGTAGATCGGGGCCATTTGAGCATGAGGCAGGGCGGGGAGAAGGGTCACTACCGAATCCAGGCCGGAGGAGCGAACCTGGTTTTCGATGGCCGGATGCCCGGCCATGCCGATGCAAAGGAAACGAACGCGCGGCTCGGCGCGTGCCACTAGAGAGGCCGCCTGAAAGAAAAGATCGTTGCGAATATAGGCTCGCAGGCCACGTGGATGGACAACGATCGGTTCTTCAACGGGAACAGGGGGTGGAAAGAAAACCTGCCGATCTACGCCACCGTTGCCAGGTGTAACAAGCGTAGGGCGCTCGGCAGCCAGCCCCCAGGCATGGGCTAGACGAATATCGCGCTGACAATCAGCATGCAAAGCGTGCGTCGTGCGTAGGGTTTGGCGCGTCCAGGCGGCCAAAAGAGGAGAAGCCGGCGCATGGAGGGTAAAATCGTTGCCCCACACCGAGACCATCCAGGGAAAGGGCAGGCGCGCTGCGGCAGTGAGCATGCCCTCATAGGGAATGCGCAGGGCGTGGACAAGATCGGGGCGAATTTTTTCGGCCCAGCGTCGGAGATGACGGGCGGCAAACGGAAGGGTGAGAGGGGCAATCTGGTGGCGCAGGCGGGTGCGCCAGGTGGGATTGCCACCGGCCGAGGGGCGCGCCGAGGCCAACCCAGAAAAGCCAACCGGGATGAATCGAAAGCCGGCCAAAGGGAGATCCGGCGCGGCGGGAAAGGTAGAGGCCAGGTAGACCTCGTCACCGCGCCGGGTGAAGTAACGTATCCACTGCAAGGCGATCGGCGAGCGACCGTCGGCGACGAACAGGAGTCGCATGTTATTTGGCGATCTCGACGGCGCGCGTTTCGCGGATCACGGTCACCTTGATCTGGCCGGGGTATTGCATGGTTTCTTCGATCTTGCGGGCAATATCACGTGCCAGACGAGCCGCCGCCAGATCATCGATCTCTTCGGGCTTGACCAGAATGCGCACTTCGCGGCCGGCCTGAATGGCAAATGCTTGTTGCACACCTTTGTAAGAGAGAGATAGCTCTTCCAGGCTGCGAATGCGCTTGATGTAGGCCTCTAGGTCCTCGCGGCGGGCGCCGGGACGAGCACCGGAGATGGCATCGGCGGCTTCGACGATCACCGCTTCCACGCTGAGCTGCTCGACCTCATGATGATGCGATTCGATGGCGTTGACGACGATCGGATGGACCCCATAGCGGCGGCAGAATTCGGCGCCGATGCGGGCATGGGTGCCATCCTGGTTGTGATCCATCGCCTTGCCAATATCGTGGAGGAAGCCGCCTTGTTTGGCCAGCTCGACATTCGCTCCCAGCTCGGCGGCCAAGATGCCGGCCAGGCGCGCCACTTCCACCGCATGGGCGAGCTGATTTTGCCCATAGGAGGTGCGAAACTTCAGGCGACCCATCATGCGCAGGACCTCCGGATGCAGACCGGTAATGCCGGCCTCGAAAGCGGCCTCTTCGCCAGCCTCTTCGATGATCTTTTCCACAGCCCTGCGCTCTTCTTCGAGGACCTTTTCGATCTGGCCCGGATGGATGCGTCCGTCGATCGTCAGGCGGGTGAGGGCGCGGCGGGCGATCTCACGGCGCACCGAATCGAAGCAGGAGATGGTGACCGCTTCGGGCGTATCATCTACGATCACGTCCACCCCGGCCGCCATTTCAAAGGCCTTGATGTTGCGGCCGTTGCGTCCCACAATGCGCCCTTTCATTTCCTCGTTCGGCAGCGGGACGACGGCGGTGGTGACTTCGGCCACATGTTCCGAGGCGACGCGTTGGATGGCTTCGGCGATCAGCTTGCGGGCGCGTTTTTCGCCTTCTTCGCGCGCTTCGGCTTCGATCTGACGGATGATGCGCGCCATATCGGCACGGGCTTCCTTTTCGACCTGTTCCAATAACACCCGGCGCGCTTCTTCGGTATTCATTTGAGCAATTTCTTGCAAACGGTTCAGTTGTTCCTGGTAAAGTTTTTCGATCTCGTTAGCTCGGCGATCGATCGAGCTCTGGCGCTTGTTCAGGCTCTGTTCGCGCTGCTCCAGGCGCTCGGCACGTGCATCCAGCTCAGCCCGGCGGCGCTCGAGGCGATCCGCCTCACGACTGAGCTCAATTCGTCGTTCTTTGATCTCCTGTTCGGCAGCTTGTACAATTTTGACAGCATCCTCGCGTGCTTTGCTTTCAATCAGGCGCGCCTGGGTTTGGGCCGCTTGAAGGATGTTTTCGGCGCGTTCGGCTTCCGCTTTGCGTGCTTCCTCGGCCTGATAGCGGTGAAAGAAATATCCCAGCGCGGCGCCAACAAGAAAAGCGGCGATGACGGAGAAAAAGATCAGGATGGGACTCATGGTCAGACCTCGCGATTCAAGGGTATGTCACGGTTCTCGTTCTGTAATTCTTCCCAAAGGTTTCGGGCGACGCTATCGGCAATCTCAAAAGAAAAGCCCCGACGGGTGAGATAGGCGATCAATTTTTGGCGAAAGAGGCGAGAATCCAGGCCTCGCAGGCGCTGGGCACGGGGACGTGCCGCGGCGTAAGCCGCCGCTTCCTCATCCACCTCATCGAGCGCTTCCTGGATAATGTGCTCATCGAGCCCCTTGCGGCGCAGTTCCTGACGCAACAGGCGCGCACCACGCGGGCGAAAAGTTTGGCGATTTTCCACCCAAGCATGGGCAAAGTCGGCATCATCGAGCAGGCCGTTCTGGCGCAAGCGCTCCAGGGTCCCCTCGATGATCGCTTCGCTCCAGCCGTGTTGTTGCATCCGTTGACGCAGTTCGGCCTGGGTACGGGCACGATAACTTAAGAGACGCAGCGCATATTGCAGGGCCTGTTCCCGTGCATCGGCCTCTTGCAAGGCGGCAATCTTTTCGGCACTCAGGTCATCACCCACCTTAAGCCAGGCCGCCACCAGGCGCGTCAGGCCAAAGGCGAATTCCCCGTCCAGGTAGATATTCACCCGCTGCGGGTTGCGTTTTTGGGGTTCGATGGCCGTGATCTTTGGCATAAAACAAGACAGCCGTGTGCCACCAGGCGGCCACGGCTGCCAGAGATCTCTGGGTAGGACAGAACGCACTCACCCAAAAGGGAGCGCGCAGACAAAGATTCTTTTTACCGAATCAAGTAATCCAAATAGATCAAGGCGAATTCACAAAACCACCCGGATGTTCCCCATCCGTAAACCAAACCTACATCTTCGTTTTTCTGTTTGTGGATAGAGTCACCAGGCGGGTGACTTCCGAATTCTCCTAAACCAGAGTTGCTCTCCAGAAATCCATTTGCAAGCCAGGCCGCATAGCGGCGAATTTTCTCAAGTGGTTTTCATTATAATCGATTTTGGCGAATTATGGGGATGTTCTGGTGCAATTGTCTATCCACTTTTGCGCAATCGTCTACGTCCACCGTCCATCGTCCTTCACCATCCACGGTCTACGGTCCATGGTCTATCGTCACCTAACATAGACATCCCGCCCATTCTCGGTTAAAATAGGGGCTGTCATTTTTCGGATTTGGAGGTTTGCTCGTGGCGAATATCAAGTCTCAGATCAAACGCAATCGGCAAAACGAGAAGCGGCGGCTGCGCAATCGCATGATTCGCGGTCAGGCTCGCTCGGCTTTGAAGCGTGCCTTAGAGGCCATTGAAAGCGGACAGGTGACGGATGAGATCATCCGCCAGGCGGTGAAGGCTCTGGATAAGGCGGCGGAAAAAGGTGTATTGCACAAAAACAATGTGGCTCGCCGCAAGAGTCGCCTGATGAAGCGCCTGGCCGCGGCTCGTGCCGCACAAAGTGCCTCGGCCTAAGCCGATCCCCTCACCCGGAAGCGGGAGCCGGTCAAGACTCCCGCTTTTTTAACGCCCGGAGGCAGCGATCATGTTTGAACAGGAATTAAGGCAGGTCGAAAGCCGCATCGCCGCTTTCTGCGAGGCCCAGGGATTGAGGGTGCCGGATTTCAAATGGCAGCCGGTGCCGTTTCGCGGGGAATGGGGGGTGGGAATCTCGCTCTTTGCGACGGCGGCGGCAGAAGTTCGGGAAAAGGGGCTGAAGCTCCCCGTCCCGCAACGGGCGCAGGAGCTGGCCCTGGCTTTGCAGCAGCACCTGGGACAACCAACCGGCTTCAGCCGCGTCGAAGCGTTGAACGGATACCTCAACCTGTACTTTTCCTCTGCCGAATATGCCCATCGCGTGATCGAGGCAGTGCTGGAAGAGGGAGAGAACTTCGGCCGCGGCGCGCCCAAGGGGGAGCGCGTGATGGTCGAATACGCCCAGCCGAACACTCACCATTCCTTCCATATCGGGCATTATCGCAATGCCATCCTGGGGGAGGTGCTGGCGCGGTTACTGGAATTCGCTGGTTTTGAGACCTTGCGCGCTTCTTATCCCGGCGATATCGGCCTGGGAGTGATCACCGTGCTCTGGATCTACGATAAGTTCTATCGTGGCCAGGAGCCGGAGGGCATTCACGAGCGCGGCCAATGGCTTTTGAAACTGTACGTCGAGGCCACTTCCCTGCTTGAGCCCAAAGAGAACGAGACGGCTGAAGAGAAAGCGCGCCGGGAAGCCTATGAGGCCGAGCGACGGGAAATGTACCGTCGCTGGGATGCCGGCGATCCGTATGTGCGCGAACTCTGGCTCAAAACGCGGCAATGGAGCCTGGATGAACTGAACGACATTCTGCGCCTGCTGGATATTCACATCGACGTCTGGTTCTTTGAATCCGCTGTGGATGAACCGGCCAAGCAGATCGTCCAGGAGCTGATCGCTCGCGGCATTGCCGAGGATGAACGGCCGCAGGGAGGGCCGGTGATCGTGCGCATTGATGAGAAGCTCGGCCTGAAGAAGGAAAAATATCGCACCGCCGTCATCCTGCGCAGCGATGGCACCACCCTCTACCTGACCAAAGACCTGGCACTGGCGAAGGAAAAGTTCGAAAAATACGGCGTGGATCGCTCCATTTACGTCGTGGACGTGCGTCAGAGCCTGCACTTCCAACAGGTTTTCAAAATCCTGGAGCTGTGGGGCTTCAAACAGGCCGAAAAATGCTACCACCTGGGCTACGGCTTTGTCAGCCTGCCGGAAGGAGCCATGTCTGCACGACGGGGCCGGGTGGTGCTCTTCAAGGATGTGTTCGATGAGGCAGTAGCCCGTGTCCTGGAGACGATCGAGCAGAAGAACCCGCAATTGCCTGCCGAGCGCCGGCTGGAAGTGGCACAGGCCGTCGGGTTGGGCGCACTGGCCTATGCCATGCTCTCGGTGGACAATAACAAAGATATCGTCTTCGACATGAACGAAGCGCTTAGCTTCGAGGGGCACACCGGCCCCTATTTGCAAAACGCGCACGTGCGCGCCAGTAGCATCCTGCGCAAAGCGCTGAATGTAGAGACTTTGCAGTCTCTCTCCCTCGCTTCTGTGCTACCTGCGGCTTCTTTCGATTATTCCCTCACCTCTCACGAGGTGACCTTGGTGGACTTGCTCTCCCGCTTCCCGGCGACCGTACAGCAGGCCGCCCAAGAATATCGCCCCTTGGTGATCGCCAATTACGCCTGGGAACTGGCGAACGCTTTCCATTCGTTCTACCACGCGGTGCCGGTGCTCCAGGCGGAGGAAGAAAAAATACGGAATGCTCGCCTGCGTCTGGTCGCGGCAACCCGACAGGTGCTGGCAAACACCCTGCGTCTGCTAGATATTCAGGCGCTGGAGGTAATGTAACCATCCCCTTGAACGAGGAGAGAACCTATGCCCGTAAAAACCATTATCATGGGCGCTGCCGGTCGTGATTTCCATAACTTCAACGTGTTCTTCCGCAACAATCCGGACTACGAAGTGGTGGCCTTCACCGCGACCCAAATTCCGGATATTGAGGGGCGGCTCTACCCCCCTGAACTGGCCGGCCCGCTCTATCCCAAAGGAATTCCGATCTACGCTGAAGAAGAGTTGCCTGAGCTGATCCGCAAATTCGGCGTACAGCAGGTGGTCTTCGCTTATTCGGATGTCTCGCACGAATATGTGATGCACAAGGCCTCGCTGGTCATGGCCGCCGGGGCCGATTTTCGCCTGATGGGGCCCCAAAGCACCCAGTTGAAATCCAACAAGCCGGTCGTCTCGGTGTGTGCCGTGCGCACCGGCTCCGGCAAAAGTCAGACCTCGCGTCGCGTGGCGCTGATCCTGCGCGAGCTGGGCTATCGGGTGGCCGCGATTCGCCACCCCATGCCATACGGCAACCTGGTGCGCCAGGAAGTGCAACGCTTTGCCGATTTCGATGACCTGGACGAGCATGAATGCACGATCGAGGAACGCGAGGAATACGAACCCCATCTGGTCAACGGCGTCATCGTTTATGCCGGTGTGGACTACGAAAAAATCCTGCGCCAGGCTGAACAGGAAGTGGATATCATCCTGTGGGATGGCGGCAACAACGATTTCCCCTTCTACGTTTCCGATTTACACATCGTCGTAGCCGATCCACATCGCCCCGGCCACGAAAGCACCTACCATCCCGGCGAGATGAACGCCCGCATGGCAGACGTGTTCGTGATCAACAAAGTGGATACAGCGCAGCCGGATGCGGTGATCGCCGTGCGTGAAGCGCTCTATCGCCTCAACCCGCGGGCAATTCAAATCGAAGCCGCTTCGCCGCTCTTTGTGGAGGATCCACAGGCGATTCGCGGCAAGCGTGTGCTGGTGGTCGAAGATGGCCCCACGTTGACCCATGGAGAAATGGCCTACGGTGCCGGCTATGTGGCCGCACGACGCTTCGGAGCGGCCGAGATCGTTGACCCGCGTCCCTATGCCGTGCGCTCCATCGCTGCGACCTATGAGAAATATCCCAAAACCGGCCCGATCCTGCCGGCCATGGGCTATGGTGCGCAACAGATCAAGGACCTGGAAGAGACAATCAACCGCGCCGAAGCCGATCTGGTCATCATCGGCACGCCGATCGATCTGAACCGTCTGCTGAAGATCAACAAGCCCACGCAGCGGGTGCGCTACGAGCTGCAGGAAATCGGTCAACCCACCCTGGCCGATCTGCTCCGGCAGAAATTCGGCCCGCGACGCTAAGTCCGGGAAACAAAAAGAGGCGCAGGAGCTTTCCTGCGTCTCTTTTTATTTTTCTTGCATGCTGTGGGTTCAGGACTGGATCAGCTCCTGCAGGACCTTTTGTGATTGCTCCTCGATCAGCGCGTGCAGGCTCTGCCCATGAGCGTCCATGGTCACGGTGACCGGGAAGTCCTGCACCTCGATCACCCACATGGCTTCCGGCACGCCGAATTCCAACTTGTAAACGCCCAACACACGCTTGACGGTTTGCGCAATGTAGGTTGCCGCGCCACCGATGGCATGGAAATAGACGAACGGCACTTCCTGACAACCGGCCAGGGTCTTAGCGCCCATGCCGCCTTTACCGATCACGCCTTTGGCGTTGAAATGACGCATCACATCGGCCTGGTAAGGCTCTTCGCGAATCGAGGTCGTCGGGCCGGCAGCCACGAAGCGATATTCTTTCGTCTCCAACCCGGCCACCACCGGTCCGCAGTGATAGATCACGCCGCCGTTGAGCAGTTTCTTCAGAGCCTCATAGACTTCCAGATCATCCCCCTGCGGGGGGCGCGTTTTCTTGATGAACGTTTCCACCAACCATTTGTGGGCGGCATCGCGCCCGGTGACCATCACACCGTTTAGCAACACCGGCTCCCCAACGTGCAGGCTGCGGATCACTTCATCGGAGATGGGAATTTCGATCCGTCGCATGATTGCCTCCTATTCGTAAATCACCTCATCGCCTTTGACGATCATGCGTCGCCGGCGATAGGCCCAGCACATATACGAAACGGTGACGAAATACGAGGCCGGCAGGCGATGCAGGCCAGTGATCTTCGTCCCCAACACCGTCGTCTTGCCACCAAAGCCCATCGGACCGATACCGAGCCGATTGGCCTCCTCGGTCAGGCGCTGTTCCATCTCGGCCAGCTTCGGGTCCTCGTTCGATTCGTCCAGCGATTGGAAGAGCACTTCTTTCGATGCAAGATAGGAGGAACCGCGATCTCCGCCGATCGCCACGCCCAAAATGCCCGGTGCACACCCCTGACCTTGGGCCTTGTGCACGGCATCGAGCACGACCTTGCGCACCCCGGCCAGGTCGCGGCCGGCGCCCAGGCGGCTATCCGGCAGCGAATATTGCGCGCCGACGTTCTCACAGCCACCGCCTTTCAGCATGAGCTCGATCACCAGTGGCTGATCCGCATCCACCTCTTCAAAATGGATGTAGGGGAAATCGTCCCCACCCAAATTGTTACCGGTGTTTTTCTCGGTGAGCGAATCGACGGCGTTCGGGCGCATGTAGGAACGTCGGGTGGCCTCGGCCAGGGCATTGCGAATCTGCTCGCGCAGTTTGCGCGTGCTCCAGCCTTCCGGGTAGCGCACGTAGAAGATCGGCGTCCCGGTATCCTGACAGATCGGCGTGGAATTCTGGCGCGAGAGTTCCACGTTTTTGAGGATGGTCTCCAGCGCGTTGCGCGCCGCGGAACCGGGTTCTTCCCGCTCCAGTGCTTCGCGCAAGCGCTTCTCTACATCCGCCGGCAAATCGGTAGAGGCACGGCGGATCAGCTCAAGGATCTCATTGGTTAAGTCACGCATGGGATACCTCCAAAAGGTGAGAAGGCGAGGGAGGCTAGCGTTGCAGCGTGAGCCGCATCACATAGCGATCCCGTGCGCCGAAACGATACTTGTATTCTTCGTTGCCGCGCATGAAGTCAAACTCGCTCCTTCCGTGGGCACAGGCCCATTGAAGCACATGCGCCAGGCAAACCCAACCTGGAGAGAGTTCACGGAACTCCAGGCTCACTCCTGAATTATATCCCCATAAGCGATTTTGGTAATCAAAATTGAGCGAAGCCGCCGCGGCTTTTCCGCCGATCTCCAGGAAAGAAAGGTGCAACCAGCCCGCCGCCTGGGCGGCCTGAGCAATTTGAAGCAGCTGCGTTTCCATTGCCGCGGTCAGGAAATGCGCCTTTTGGGCATCCTGACGCATGAGGTCAAAAAGGGTGCGCATGGCGGCTTCCAGATCGTCCGATGGCTCGATCAACCTCCAGCGCACCGGTTGTTCATATTCCGCGGCCCGTCGCAGCTTGCGACGGATTTCGTGACGTTGCTTTTTGTCAATTCCGGCTAGATAGGCCTCGAAATCACCGCTCAACGGGATGTAAGGTGTGGGCTGATAGATGGATTCTTCCCATTTCCAGCCGCGACGCTGGGCTTCGACCTTCAACAGCGCGCGCGTCGGAGAGGCCTCCGGCAAATTGTAGCAGGCCAGCATTTGCCAGCCATCCCCGCGCTCCAGGAAGTCCAGTAAACCTTGCAGAAACGGAGCAAACGCCGGCTCAGGGGCGATGAAATCCAGGTAATCGGCGATCTCGATGCTTCCGATCCAAAAGAGTGCCTGCTGACCCTGATAGGGGGCCAGGAAGAGAGGCGCAATGCCCAGCAGTTCCTTCCCTTCCCAGGCGGTGATCAATTGCAATTCTGCTTCGTGCCATTCTCCGCCCCCGCGACCCTGCCACCACACCCGTTGAAACTCATAACGCAGAAACGGCACATTCGTCTGACTTTTCTCCACTAAAGCATTCCATTGCTGCGCGTCCAGTTCTTCAAACGTGCTCCGACGAAATTCCATTTGCACTCCTTTTGTGACGAAATGACCACGGAGCGATTTTACCAGAAGCAGATAGTCGCGTGGTCGGATGGTCGCGTAGTCGGATGGCCGGGGGGAGGGCGGGTGGTTGGGTGGTCGAATGGTCGGGGGGGTTGAGGGATGAGCGATTCGGTTGTGAGAGTCACCCAGGCTCAGGACACTATGACGAGGTGATGTACCATCGCCCTTACGCTAAGTAGCGAATCTGCGTGCCATTTCCCCTACCCCCTAACTTCCTAACCCTCCACAGCGGCGGCACAGAATGAATCCCGGTGCTACAGTCCACGGTCTACGGTCTACGGTCCTCCAAAGAGGCTTTCCCTATCTTCTCGCGGATCGGGTAGAATCAACGGGTGATGAACCGTTCACCGATTCAACTCCTGATTGCCACCAACAACCCCGGCAAGCGTCGTGAATTCCAGGCGCTGCTGGCCGATTTGCCGTTTCAGCTGATCATACCTCCTGAAATTGGGTTAGATTTGCATCCCTCGGAGGAGGGTCAAACCTACGCCGAAAATGCCCAACACAAAGCCGTGACCTTCGCCCACGCTTCCGGCCTGCTCAGCCTGGCCGATGATTCCGGCCTGGAAGTGGACGCTCTAAACGGGGCACCTGGATTGCACTCGGCACGCTACCACCCTCGCCCCGGCGCCACGGATGCCGAACGCCGTGCCCTGCTACTGGAGCATCTGCGCCCATACCCGCGTCCGTGGACGGCGCGCTTTCGCGCCGTGCTCGCCCTGGCCGATCCGAGGGGTAAAATCGCTCTGGCAGAGGGCATTTGCGAAGGGGAAATTATCCCCGAAGAACGCGGCGAAAACGGTTTCGGCTACGATCCGATCTTCTTGTTGCGCGAGGTAGGGCGCACGATGGCCGAGCTCAGCATGGAGGAGAAAAACCGACTCAGTCACCGCGCGCGTGCCGTCCAGGCATTGCGCCCGATTCTGCTTCGCTACATTGAGGCATAACATGAAAATCCTCACCGTTCTCACGTATTACCGCCCACACACTTCCGGTCTCACGATTTACGCCGAACGCCTGGCGCGCGCCCTGGCACAGCGCGGTCACGAGATGACCGTGATGACCACCCAATATGAGCGCACCCTGCCCTTGGAAGAATGGCGCGATGGGGTGCACATTGTGCGCGTGCCGGTAGCGGTGCGCATCAGCAAAGGGGTGCTGGCGCCGACCTTCGGCCTGGTGGCCACCCGCCTGGTGCGCGAAAATGACGTGGTGCAACTTCATCTGCCCCAATTCGATGCACCGGGGGTTGCCCTGCGCGCTCGTCTGTTCGGCAAACCCTCCGTGCTCACCTATCACTGCGATCTGAAGCTCCCACCGGGTCTCTTCAACCGCCTGGTGAACCTGGTGGTGAAGGTGCAGAACAATCTGGCGGCGATCCTGGCCGATCAGATCGTCACCTACACGCGTGATTACGCCGAACATTCCTCCTATCTGCGGCGCTACCGTCATAAGCTGACCACGATCCTACCGCCGGTGGAGCTCCCGCAGGCCCCATCCGATGCCGTGGAAGCCTTTGCCCAACGCTACCACACCCGCCAGCGCCGACCGGTGATCGGCATGGCCGCCCGCTTCGCTGCCGAAAAAGGCGTCGAAGTGCTCTTGGATGCCCTGCCTAAGGTACTGGAAAAATACCCTCAGGCCCAGGTGCTCTTTGCCGGGCAATATGAGAACGTCCTCGGAGAACAGGCCTACTACGAGCGTCTGATGCCGCGCATTCGGCAATATCAGGAAAGCGGTCATTGGACCTTTTTAGGAGTGCTCACGCCCCAGGAAATGTCCGCCTTTTACCCGAATCTGGACGTGCTCGTCGTGCCTTCGCTGAATTCGACCGAAGCCTTTGGCCTGGTCCAGATCGAGGCCATGATGCACAACGTGCCTTGCATTGCTTCGGCACTTCCCGGTGTGCGTCAGCCGGTGCGCATGCACCAAATGGGCGAGGTCATCCCGATCGGCGATAGTCAGGCGCTGGCACAGGCACTGATCAAAGTGATCGAGGAACGAGAACGCTACCGTTGTGACACAGCCGAGATCGCCCGCACCTACGATCCACAATCGGTGGCCGAAGCGTACGAAACCCTCTTCACCGAGCTGCTGGCGAAAAAACGTCGCCAACAGCCGCCATCTCCCTGAAATGGAGTATCCGATGTCCCCTTCTGAACTTCCCTTCCTTGTCATTCAAATCTTCAACCTGCTCCTGATCCTCGGCTATCCCCTGCTCAGCATTCTGGCACTCTTCCAGCTCCGCCGACGCAAATTGGAAAGCCTCCCGACAGCCCTTTGGGCACTTGTGATCCTGGTGCCCTATCTCGGCCCACTGGCTTTTTGGCTCCTTGCGCCGCGCGGATCGGCAGAAACGACCAAATAAAAGCACAAATGTAACAGGAGGTCCTATGAGCACGCCTCGTGTCGTCCGTGCCCCTCGCGGCACGCAACTCACCTGCAAGAATTGGCTCATCGAGGCCGCCTATCGCATGATCCAGAACAACCTGGATCCGGAAGTGGCCGAACGCCCTGAAGATCTGGTGGTCTATGGGGGGCGCGGCCAGGCAGCCCGCAACTGGGAATGCTTCGATGCCATCTTGGAATCCTTGCGCAACCTGGAGGAAGACGAAACCCTGCTCGTCCAATCCGGCAAGCCGGTGGCCATTTTCCGCACGCACCCGGATGCGCCGCGCGTGCTGATCGCCAATTCCAACTTGGTGCCCCATTGGGCGACTCAGGAGCACTTTGATAAGCTGGTGGTGCAAGGGCTGATGATGTTCGGCCAGATGACCGCCGGCTCCTGGATTTACATCGGCACACAGGGTATTCTCCAGGGCACCTTCGAGACCTTCGCCGGCGCCGCTCGCGCCCGCGGTTGGGAATCGCTCAAAGGCAAATTCGTGCTCACCGCCGGCCTAGGCGGCATGGGCGGAGCACAGCCCCTGGCGATCACGATGAACGAAGGCGTCGGGCTGATCGTGGAAGTCGATCCGGCGCGCGCCAAGCGCCGCCTGGAGACGGGTTACGTGGACCTGGTGGTGGATGACCTCGAAGAGGCCATGACGCTGGTCGAAGAATATCGCGATCGGGGCGAACCGAAATCGATCGGCCTGATCGGCAACGCGGCCGAAGTCTACCCGGAGCTGGCCATGCGCGGTGTGATCCCGGATGTGGTCACCGATCAGACCCCGGCGCATGACGTCCTCATGTACGTCCCGGCGCATATGAGCCTGGCCGCGGCGGAAGAGCTGCGCCGCAACAATCCGAAAGAATACGAAAAACGGGCGATGGAATCCATGGCGCGCCATGTCCAGGCGATGCTCGAGTTCAAGCGCCAGGGCGCCGAAGTCTTCGATTACGGCAACAACATCCGCCAACGCGCCTACGATTGGGGCGTGACAGATGCTTTCGAGTTCCCCGGTTTCGTCCCGGCCTATATCCGCCCGCTGTTCTGTGAGGGCAAAGGGCCTTTCCGCTGGGTAGCGCTTTCCGGCGATCCGGAAGACATCTATAAGACCGACGAGGCCGTGATGGAGCTCTTCCCAGAAAACGCCCACCTCCATCGCTGGCTGAAGATGGCGCGCCAGAAAGTACGCTTCCAAGGCTTGCCGGCGCGCATTTGCTGGTTGGGCTACGGCGAACGTGCCAAGGCCGGCCTGAACTTCAACGAAATGGTCGCCAAAGGCATTCTCAAGGCGCCGATCGTCATCGGGCGCGACCATCTGGATGCCGGTTCGGTGGCCAGCCCGAACCGCGAGACCGAGGGCATGAAGGATGGCTCGGATGCCATCTCGGATTGGCCGATCCTGAACGCGCTGATCAACGCGGTGGGCGGCGCCACTTGGGTTTCCTTCCACCACGGCGGCGGTGTGGGCATCGGCTTCAGTCAACATGCCGGGCAGGTGATCGTCGCCGATGGCACACCCGAAGCGGCGCGGCGATTGGAACGGGTGCTGACGACCGATCCCGGTATGGGCGTGGTGCGTCACGCCGATGCCGGTTACGAGATCGCCATCGAAACGGCCAAAAAACACGGCATCAAGATGCCCATGCTCAAGTGAGTAGCAATGCCCCGCTTTGCTCCCCCCACCCCTCTAACTCCCTATCGGCGGGCGCTGATCCTCGGTGCCTCCAGCGGCATCGGGGAAGCGCTGGCGCGCCGCCTGGCGCAGGATGATTACCGTCTGGCGCTGGTAGCCCGGCGCGCCAACCGCCTGCAGGCGCTCTGCGATGAATTGAATCAACCCGAACCGCGTGCCCTCTACTACGTCCACGATGTAACCCACTACGACGAAGTCCCTTCGCTTCTGGAACGTATCCTTCGCGATCTCGGCGGGTTGGACGTGGTGTTCTACGTGGCCGGCGTGAACGAGCCACCGGGCGGGCTGGATCGCTATGACTTTGAGAAAGATCGGCGCATGATCGAGGTCAATCTACTGGGCGCGATGGCCTGGTTGGATGCGATCGCGCCTCTCTTCCAGCAGGCCGGGCATGGGCACATCGTCGGCATTTCCTCGGTGGCCGGTGAGCGCGGGCGCGTCGGGAATCCGGGCTACGGTGCCTCGAAGGCCGCGCTCACCTCCTATCTCGAATCGCTGCGCAACCGGCTCACCCGTCACGGGGTGCATGTGCTCACGGTCAAGCCCGGTTTCGTGCAAACGGATATGCTCCGGGCGGCGCAAAAGGTCATTTTCCCGATCTCCCCCGAACGTGCCGCCGCCGATATCGTCCGTGCTCTGGAGCAAGGGAAACAGGAAATCTACACCCCTTGGTTCTGGCGCTACATCATGTTCGTCATCCGCAACCTGCCCTCTCCGATCTTCCGTCGCCTGACCATTTAGGAGATTCCATGCTCTCTTTCACCCGCCTTGAGAACTTCGGTCACTCGTTGAGCGCCACCTGCTTTCTGGCACAGCCCGAAAACGTCGAACAGATCGCCGACCTCTTCCGCCTGGCGCGCCGCAAGGGAACAACGATCACCCTGCGCGGGGGTGGCCGTAGTTACAACGATGCCGCGCTGAACGGGGGAGGCATCGTGCTCGATCTCTCCCGCATGAACCGCATTCTGGAATGGGACCCGCAGCGCGGGGTGCTGCGTGCCGAGCCGGGGGTGACACTTCAGCAAGTTTGGCAGCGGGTGCTGCCCGATGGCTGGTGGCCACCGGTGGTCTCCGGGACGATGTTCACCACCCTCGGTGGTTGCTTGGCGGCTAACATCCACGGGAAGAACAACTATCACGCCGGCACGATCGGCGAGCATGTGTTGGAATTTCGCGCCTTCCTGCCCTCCGGCGCCGAGGTGACCTGCTCCCCCAACCACAACGCCGACCTTTTCTACGCCCTGATCGGCGGCCTGGGGCTTTTGGGGGTGTTTACATCCATCACACTGCAGATGAAACGCGTCCATTCCGGGCTGCTGGAAGTCCACGCTTGGCCGGTGCACAACCTGGAAGAACATCTCGCTTCGCTGCACTCGAATGCCCCGGAATACGATTACATTGTCGGCTGGCTGGATGCTACCGCCGCAGGGCGCGGCCTGGGGCGCGGTCAGATTCATGCGGCGCGCCATCTGCCCCCCGGCGCCGATGCCCAGGCCGAACGGACGCGACAATTGGAGTATCAGCAGCTCCCCTCCACCATCCTGGGCATCTTTCCCAAATCCCTCATGCCGTGGCTGATGCGTCCGTTTATGCAAAACTGGAGCGTGGCACTGGTCAATAGTGGCAAATACCTACTAGGGTTGCGACGTCAGCGCTACCTTCAACCGCACGCCGCGTTTCACTTCCTGCTGGATTACATCCCGGCCTGGGAGCGCGCCTACGGCCGGCATGGGCTGATCCAGTATCAATCGTTTTTGCCCAAAGAGACGGCGGCAGAGGTCTGGCGCGAGATGCTACGGCTCTCACAAAAACACGGCTTTCCGTCCTACCTGGGTGTCACCAAGCGCCATCGGCCGGATGCTTTTCTGCTCTCGCACGGGGTGGATGGCTTTTCCCTGGCACTGGATTTCAAGGTCCCAGATCGGCGCCGTGCCGAGATGCACGGGTTACTCCAGATCTTCGATCGGCTGGTGGTGGAGGCTGGCGGTCGCTTTTACTTTGCCAAAAATAGCGAAACAAACGCCGCTACCACCCGTCAATTCCTGGGCGAAGAGGCCGTTCGGCGCTTTCGCACCCTCAAAAAACGCTGTGACCCCGATCACGTGCTGGAATCCGATCTCTATCGCAGGATTTTCGGCAGCCAGGACTGAACAAACCAACGCGAGCTGAGAGGAACGAGCACTGCGTTCGCTCCCAAAATACGATGGTGAAACACCGGTATCGTCTTCGAGCCGGCTTCAAAAATCAGCGCAATGGCTCAAGGGTGAGCACAGTTCCCAAACGGTTCAAGCTCAAAAGCCAGCGACTGCCGGGCGTAAACTGCCTGAACTCGTCCAGGTCTTCGGGTGTGTAGACCTTTTCTCCTTGAGGGGTATTCAGATAGACCTGCAGGATGCTCTTTGACGTTCCTAGGCGTTGCTTGGAACTCAAGGCAGGTTGAGCATAACGCGGCGAAAGATCGCTGCCCTCCAGGGTATAACTTTGCACGTCCTTCCACTCGTCACGAGTATAGGAACAGTATTGTTCCACCTCATCGTGGCACTCTTCTACAACCTGGGCATACCCGTTGCCCAAATCAACGGTCTTTTCCCGGCAAACCTGCTTGGTCTCGTTGTAACACGAGATGTCGTAGGCATCGGAAGGTGGGCTGCCGCTTTCGTTTGTATATCGCACCGGTTGCAGCTGCTCAACCACAACAACCGTCTGCCAGTGCACGTTGGTGACCACTCCCTCAACCTGTTGCGCCGGAGAGAGAACGAAAACCCACAAGGCCCCTATACAAAGCAGGAACAGCCCTAAAGCGGCAAAGAGCCAGAGAGTTATCCTGGGCTTTCGCCTTTCGGTGGTAGCCGGTTTGGAGGGGGCAACGGTTTTCTGGCCCAAGGGCGCGCCACATTGACGGCAAAAGCGTGCCTGGCCTACGTTTTCGGAAGCGCAGGCCGGACAAACCTGTGTTGCCTGTACAGTGGGTGAAAGTTCCTCTCCGGAGCGCCGCACCTGACCTTCCCCCAGATCGGCACCACATTGGGTGCAATAGGAGGTCCCCGCCGCGTTACGTGTCCCACAATACGTGCAGTGAATATCCGCACCGCGGCGGGCGGCCTCCATTTCGGCTTCGTCGGTCACCATTTCTGCTTCGGCCGGCAGCTCGAATTGCACATCTGGCGGTTGTGGCGCACCACATTGCCCGCAGGCGCGTTGAGGACCGGGATTGCGCGCCCCACAATTCGGACAGGTCCAGATCAACCGAATGAATTTATCGTTCATACCGGCTTATGCCGTTGGCGGCAGAGGCTCTTCAGGAAAGACGGAGGATTCGGCCTTCTTCTTCCGCAACGTTACAAAACCGACGATGATGGGGACCAACACGCCCAGCACTCCGAAGCAGGCCATCCCCAGGCCTAGCGCCAGTGCCGAACTCGGATCGCTGCTGCCGAAGACGTCAATTTCTGCGCCAGGTGTTGCTCCGGCAAGGGCAAAAAAGCTTCCGAAGCAAAGGCTCGCCAGCCCCGGACAACCGCAAATTACCGCGGTAACCGCAGTTAGAATGGTGGCAGTTTTTCGGTCCATGAGATTTCTCCTTTAGTGATTGGGATTTTGAATCACGCGATCATCGGCCTATGCGACCAAATGACGCGTAATCTCATCTTTTAGTGGCAAGGGTCCCGATCAGAACCCATGCCATTGACGAATGCGCTCCAGACGTTCTTCCACATTCGGCTCCGGGTAAGGCACGTTTTCGGAAGGGGGTGACCAGGCTTTCTGCATGAGCGCAGCAAAGACGGCCAGCGATCCTTCGGCGACATTTTGGGCATCATAACCACCTTCCAGGAGGAAGAGAATGCGCCCTTCACACCAATTTTCGGCCAGCGCTACCAGCCGCTGCGCCAACCGATAATAGCCCTGGATGCTCAGTCCAAGCGTGGTGATCGGATCGCGCCAATGGGCATCGAATCCGATCGAGATAAGGAGCAACTGCGGCCGGAAAGCGGTTATTTGCGGCTCAAGACAAGCTTCAAAAGCCCGCAAGTAGGTCCGATCGCCGCTATATGCCGGCAACGGCACATTGACGATGCGCTTTCGGGCATGGGGCGCATCTTCAATCCAGCCTGTTCCCGGATAGATTCCCCATTGATGGGTGGAAAAATAGGCCACACGGGGTTCTTCCCAAAAGGCGGCCTGCGTGCCGTTGCCATGATGAGCGTCAATATCTACGATCAGGACGCGATCGAGGCCTTGTGCCAACGCTTCTTGTGCGGCGATCGCCACATTGTTGAACAAGCAAAAGCCCATGGCACGCTTCGGTTCGGCATGGTGCCCCGGCGGGCGCACAATCGCAAACCCGTTCTTCACTTCCCGTCGCAGAAGCGCGCGTAACAGGCTCAGCACGCCACCGGCCGCGTTGAACGCCGCCTCTAGCGAAGCAGGGGTCACATAAGTCGGGGCAGAATCAATGATCTGAGGCCCGCTATGACACGCTGATTCCAACGCTTGCAACAGGGACGGATGATGCACGCGTAACACCTCTTCTGGGCTTGCCGGCTGAACAGGCAATTCGCCGACCTCCAGCCCGGCTAGGAGCGGCCTCAGGCGTTCCAAGCGCGAGGGATGTTCCGGATGCCCGGTGTATCGGTGATCGGGCGAAGGGACCCAGGTGTAAGCCGTATTCATGCCTTCTCCCAAAAAAGAACCACCGCCGGCCGGCATGGGGGGGACATGCAGACCTGAGCGGTGGAGGGACACCTGGAATACCGGTAAAAGGGAGGGCAGGTGTCTAGAAGTAGTATACCCGATCGGCAGAGAAAATTCGTTAAAACACGATAATAATTATCCGAAAACATAGGGGCTACTCCCGTTTTTTCCTCTCCCGAAACATTTGCAACCATACTTCGACATCCTCTACCTCTCCCGGTTTTTCTTGTGTAGGCCGGGAACGGGCACGCAAGCGTTGGGCGAAGGCTTCGGATGTCAGAACCTGAGCATGCAGGGATCGTGCCGCGGCTTGAACCTGATGATCCGAGCTGACCACAACCCAGTTCTTCGCCTGTCTGCCCAGCAAGGATAGATGCCGCGCAATAGCCTGATCGGCGGTTTGACCCTGGCGCACAAAGTGGGCGTTCACCGCGCCATACCGTCGGGAAGCCGGCTGGCCGGGAGGGGCGTTATCGAAATAGACCTCCACCGTGGTACGTTCGCGGCGACAGAACTCCTGCAACCGTGCGATCAATTCCTGTTCATCATCCGGCGATTCCAGGCGCAACCCGACTTTCGGGATCAGGTTATGACCGTCGATCAGGTACGGCATGGGTTACGGCGCAGGTTCCACTCGCGGGTTGATCCAAACCGCCCAGTCCTGTGCCGAGGAACCGTTCGCCATCACCACCAGGGCAAACTGCACGGTGTGACCGACCAGGCTGCTCAGGTCAATCTCCACGGTGATCAACGTGCCGTTGCAGGCTTTCGTCCATTCACCCAGAGGGTGGAGCGTGCCGGCTTCTTTGTAGTTGATCTGGAACTTGACATTCCCGGTACCACAGGTCCCATCCGCTTTGGCCAGGAAACCCAGGCGCGTTTTCAGCCGATCCCCGGCGCTCACCGTATAGGGCGGATAGAGCCCGGAGATGATGCCATCATCCACCCACATGGGGTGCGTTTCCAGCACGCGGGCCGGTGTAGAGCCATCTTCCACCTTATAGTTCGGGCGATACATCACGAAGCCGTTTGTATCCGTATCCGGACCGCCAAAGGTAAGCACAACTCCCGCACCGCTAGGCGGTGCACCGATCCATTGAGCTTCCGGTGCGCGGGTGTAGAGATCAAAGCCTGAACTGGTCGTTTGCACCTTGATATCCACGAAAAATGACTTCCCCTGGTAGCCACCGGCGACCGGGATCAACACTCCTGAGGCATTGCGAATGCGCCAGTAGCCGCGATAATCACCCGGTGTGGAAGGTGCGACCATGTTGATCGAAACATCTACCTCCTGCCCCGGCGCGACGGTGGGCAAGGGTGTGGGCGAGGTACCGCCCATTGCATTCCCGCTATCGAAAACCACCGAATAGCCAGACCAGGTACAGGTGCCGATGTTTCGCAATCGCCAGGTTTTGGTAAATGCTGTGCCGGGAGCGAACACGGTGCCATCTGGGATGGTTACATCACGAACGAACTGGGCTAAATCACAGAGTGGGGTATTTGTCGGAGTGACGGGAATAGGCGTTGGAGGCAAGGTTGGTGGCAGCGTGGGTAGGGTCGGCAGGGGCGGTAGCGTGGGAGTCGGAGGGAGTGGCGTAGGGCTACTTTGCGCCGCCAGTTCGGTCATGCGCGCTTCGACCGTTTGTGCCGCCGCGGTGAAGGCCAAGTCCGGTGACACCGTGGGGGTCGCGCGCGGCAAATTGCAGGCCAGGCTGAAGAGCAAGATCAGGATCAACAGGCCGGTCAAGCGAAATTTTCTCATGCTTCTCCTCCAAATAAACACATAGTAACAATCACGTCTCTTCCTCGCCGGATGCTCGGCAAGGCCGAACGACGTCTCTCACAATAGAGCACTATATGTATTGTACTGCAACCTTATACGAATTCCATCCCCCAAAATTCCTGGTCAGCGTTTTTCAATTTCAGTTAGGAAAGAATTTCACCCCGGACTTGGGAAGAATCATGCCACCGAAATTGACGCCTGGAACAACGACAAGACAAACCCTCGCTTCGGGCAACAAATTGAGGAACTTGTTCGCGTTTGTGTTAACCATTTGTATCGCTCCACCACATCATGATCCATATTTATGCCTGCCTGATTGCGATGAAACAGGCCAACATCCAGGATAGTGCTCTTCCGATCAACGACGCAAGAACAGCGGCATCGGACGAAGCGTAGTTAGCTCGTTTATTTCTGCACCGACCAAGTTCGCAAAGCAAATTTTCCTAATATATTAAGCAAATATACTGCTTGCTATGGCACGCGAACCTCAAAATTGTCAAACTCAAAAATCGCTTCGTCTCCTGGATCAAAAAATCCCATCATTACTCCCATCTTGCCACGGGCTAATGTACTATCCGACACATTGTCCACGAATACCCCGTTAATCCAGATAGTAAAGAGCGAACCATTCGCTTCCACTTCAATACGATTCCATTCTTTGGGGAGAATTGCCGATGTAGGAGTCCAATCAATAAGAGTCACCCACTGACCGTTATGCCAGAGATCAAGCACGTATTCCTGTGACTCTGGACTCACTTTAAGCATGTAGTATCCATTATCTGTAAGCCTGAAAACCACTCCAGCCTGGGCGTCCATATCCCCGCTGACTTGGCGGAATGAAACCGACACCCGGAAATCGGTAACACTACGGATATCCGGATACGCCCAATGCACAAGATCCTGTTTGGCCTTTCCTTCCCAGCGATAAACTCCATTGGTAACCTGCTGGGTAAGCGTAAACCAATACTCGTTCTCTATATCGAGAGAGACCGGCCAATCGTTCCGATTGTCGTCAAAGGAATCGTTGAAAATAATTTTCCATTGTCTCGCCTGAACTTGCGCTGCCCCACCCCAGGTAGGATGAAAGTCATTGAGACTGTTCCTTGTGAGAGGAGTGATTTGGGTTCCATCCGCTCTCATAAGGTAGATATCGTCGTCGCCGTCACGATCGGAAGTAAATGCAATCCACTGACCATCGGGGGACCAGCACGGTGCCCAGCTGTCATTCTTGTCCCCTGTCAACTGGCGTGTCTCTGTTCCGTCAATCTTCGTTGTGTGAATTTTTCCACGAAGCATTTGAGTTTCAAACTTATCAGTATACAGTACACCCAACCTTTCGTCTGTGGTCTCAATCAGCCAAAAATTGCGATTCTCTTGAAGATCAGCAACGGACCACCTCACAAAGATCAGGTGTTGCCCATCAGGTGACCACCGAGGTGAGCGATCCCAGCCTCGTTCGGTGGTTATTCGCCTCTGCTGACTACCATCGACATTGATTAAGAGAATAGTGTACCCCTTTCCCCTATCAATTCGGAAAGAAGAGTAGGCTATCGTTTTACCATCAGGAGACCAAGCGGGATCATAATCGTTGAAATCGTCATAAGTCACCAGCTTGAGCGATGAGAGATCAAGCCCAGTGGCAGTGACCCGGGCAGTCCAGATTTCGGTTTTGTTGCTTCCAGTTCTTGATGAGACGAAGGCAATACTCTGACCATCCGGCGACCAATCAGGGGAAAAATCATCCTTATCGGTATACGTGAGTTGTGTCAAGCCAGAACCATCGATATTCACCATATACAGATTCTTATTGCCATCTCTATCGGAGACAAAAACCACCTTCCGACCATCTGGCGACAGATCTGGAGCCCAATCATTGCCCGGGTTATCTGTCAATCGCCTTGATCCAGAGCCATCCACTCGTATCGCATAGATATCCGTATCACTGTTACTATTCTGTTGGGAGACATATACGATCCACTCTGCCCCTCCAACAGGGGTAGGTTGAGGCGTAGGCGTGTGAGTGGGAGTGGCAGTTGGGGTAGGAGTCAATGTGGGGGTGGATGTGGCAGTGGGCGTGGGAGTTGGTGTGGCAAGGAAACTGACGACCAGATTAGAGAGATTGCAGCATAAGGTTAGCAAAAGCATCAACACAAGAGGGAGAATGAAGAACTTGTTGTATTGTGCCATCATTTTCAAAAACCTCCGAAAGAAACGGGCGAACGGCACTCGCTTCAGTGGCACGCGGAGGGAACATCCCTACAAGCGTTCCTAGGCAGTGCTCCGTTACAAGACGCATTGACATCTTTGCGCCTTCTTGACCAGTACACATACCTAATCAATGCAACGATCCGCGCAATGTTCACTATGCACTTGTTTTCAGCATTCAACGTTTCTGCATTGTTATTGCCCAGCTGAATACAGCGTGACACGTACTTTTTTGTTTGCACAATATCGCACTGCAAACCATGCGCTCCTAGTCTCGTAGGAGTTACGCCGAGTGTCACACCGCCCAGGTGGTTTCTCGTGATGTAGGCTTCCGCCCTGCCGTGCCATTGCCCGCAGTTGCCATTTCTTTTTGTGCGCACTTTTACCTAGCACACCAACTGGTATCTCACCAGGCTTGAACGGGTTGCGGCTCTTTGGAAACCGTTGTCACTACTCTTCATCCGCCGAACGCAACTTGGCGAACGGCATTTTTCTCTTCATCACACATACCATAGCCTTGTTTTGGATATTGTCTATCTATTATATCACAATCTCCTGTTATATATCCAAACATAAAAATCGTTTTATCTCAGTATAACCAAATAAAACATTAAAATCAAGCCCCAAAACGATGAGAGTTTGCTCCCATTTTTAATCCACAAAAGATTATTCCACCGCCATAACTCCACAGAAATGTGTTGATTGTCAGTTGGTACCCGAAACGTAGCGCTCAATGGAGGCACTTTCCAATCGGCGTGAGCAAAGCCTGGTCTAATACTGAGAATCCTACCGCTTTGTTTCTTGAGAGATATTGGGATCAATAGGTGCTTACTCAAATGCAGAATCTTAACAATGCACCCCAACAGACAAACATCCGCATTTGCCCACCTGATATAATCACATCAGAAGCAAATTTTGTGACTTTAGCCGGTTTGCCTGTGAAAGGAGGTGTTTTTATGAGCACCCTCACCGATTTGCGCCCTTCTCCGATCGCCGGATTATGGTACGAAGGTCATCCCTCGCGGTTGGCCGAGGCGATCGATACATATCTGGATCAGGCTCAGCTCCCTGCATTGGACGGAGAGATCGTCGGTCTGATTGCTCCTCACGCCGGACATCGCTATTCAGGAGCAGTGGCCGGCTATGCCTTCGCCACCGTACGGGGACGGCACTATCCGCTGGTGGCCGTGATCTCACCGATGCATCACCCCTATTTTCAGCCTCTGCTCACTTCCGCCCACCAGGCCTATGCCACTCCGTTGGGTCCTGTTCCGATCGATCAGGCAGCATTGACGGCGCTAGATGAGGCCCTGAAGAAACGCTTGAGGTACGGCCTGAGCCCGGTGCGGAACGATCCCGAACACTCTTTAGAGATCGAATTGCCCTTTTTGCAACGGGCGCTGACGGGGTCGTTCTCCCTGCTACCGGTCATGGTACGCACCCTGCAGCCTACTGTCTCAAAAGCCCTGGGCGAGGCCCTGGCCGAGGTGCTCCGCGATCGCTCGGCGCTTTTGGTTGCCAGCACCGATCTCTCGCATTATTACGATCAGCAAACGGCACTGGCGCTCGACCGGGCCATGCTCGAACAGTTCGAGGCCTTCTCACCGGAAGGCGCTTTTGAGGTAGAAGCACAGGAGAAAGGCTATGCCTGCGGCCTCGGCGCAGTGACGGCCGTGCTTTGGGCGGCGCGTGCCCTCGGCGCCGATCGCGTGCGCATTCTCCACCATGCCACCTCCGGCGATGTGACCGGGGACTATACCCAAGTCGTCGGTTACGCCGCCGCCGTGATCCTGAAGAACACAACCCTATGATTCCTCGTCACCTGCGCATTGCCGGCTTCCTCTCCTACCGCGACGCGGTGGAGCTGGATTTCACCTCCTTCGATCTGGCCTGCATTTCCGGCCATAACGGCGCCGGGAAATCCTCGTTGCTGGATGCCATCACCTGGGCGCTTTTCGGCGAGGCTCGCGGCCGCCAGGAGGCGATCATCAACCTCCAATCCCAGGCCGCCGAGGTGACTTTCACCTTTGAACTGGAAGGGAATATCTACCGCGTCCTGCGTTCGCTACAACGCGGCAAATCGGTGATCCTTGAGTTCCAAATCCAAGATGCCGGCAACCCCACTCCCCGCTGGCGACCGTTGACCGAACGCTCCGTACGGGATACTCAGGCGCGGCTGGAATCCATCCTGCGCATGGATTACGAGACCTTTGTCAACACATCCTTTTTCCTACAGGGCAAAGCCGATCAGTTCGCCCAACAGACGCCGGCCAAACGCAAAGAGGTGCTGGCCAGCGTGCTCGGTTTGGAGGTCTGGGAAAGCTACCGGGAACGCGCGGCTACGCGGCGGCGCTCTCTGGAAGATCAGGTGGCGCAGATCGAAGGGGCGCTGCGTGAGATCGAACAGGAACTAGGAGAAGAAGCGGCACGTCGACAAGCCCTCCAAGCCGCCGAAGCAGAACTGCAACGCTGGCGCGCCCTCCGTCAGCAGCAAGAACAGATGCTCCATCGCCTGCGGGAAAATTATCGCCTATTGGAGATCCAACAGCGCCGCCTGGATGAAATGAAGCAGACCCTGACGCAGCTGGAAGCCGAGCTCAACACCCGTAGCGCCCGCCGCCGGGAATATGAACAACGCCTCGCCGCCCTGCAGGATACCCTGCATCGTGCCGCCGAAATCCAGGCCCGTTACCAACGCCGCCAGGAACTGCGCGCCGAACTCGATCGTATCGAATCTCTGCGCCTGCAATTCGGGGAACTGGAAGCGCAACGACAGGCATACACGCAACAGGTTGAGACCGAACGTGTGCGGCTGGAGGCAGAGTTCCATCACCTGCAAGAGCAAGAAGCACGGCTGAAGCAGGAAGAGGAACAGATCGCCCCCTTAGAAGCCGAATTGCGCACCCTAAACGAGACGATCGCTGAGCTGGAAGAGCAAATCTCGCGTCTTCAGGAAGCGCAAGCGCACAAACAGCAATTGCTGGAAGAACAAGCCCAACGGAGCAGCGAAAACCGTGAGCTCAAGCGCCAGATGGATGAGCTCAAGGCGCGCATCGATCGACTGCAAGAAGCCGATGCCCGTTGTCCACTCTGCGGTCAAGCGCTCACCCCAGAGCACCGTCAGCGCACCATTGACGAAATTACCGCCGAGGGCAAAGCCCTGGGACAACGCTATCGTCAGAATCTGGAACGTTTACAGCAAATTTCGACAGAATTGAATTTGATTGCCGAAGATCGCCTAGAAGAAACCCTGCGCCGAACGTTGCAAGAGCATACCGCGCGCCGCGCGGCGATAGAAGAACGCCTAAAAGCCTTCGCCGAGCGTCAAACACAATGGCAGCAAAACGGCCTACCCCGCAAGCAGGAGCTCGAACGGCTCTTGCAGGAAGGAGCATTTGCCCCCGAAGCGCGCCGCGAACTGCTCCGGCTCGAAGAAGCGCTGCGCGCCTTAGGCTACGATCCGGTCTATCATCAGGCCTGTCTGGAAGAATTCCGGGAACTGCAATCGGCAGAAGAAGAACATCGTCTTTTGGAAACGGCGCGCCTGGAGATGAAAACCCTGGAAGAGCGCATGAACGAACTAGAGGGCGAAACGCAGGCCCTGCAAGAGAAGATGGAACAACAACGCCGCGCCATCGCCGAACTGGAAGAGGAACTACGACCGCTGGAATCGCTCGCCGGGGACCTCGCCCGTGCTGAAGAGGAATTGTTCCGCTCTCAGGAAGAGGAAAATCGCGCCTTGGCCGAAGTGGGTGCCCGCCGTCAACTGGTTGAAGTGCTCGAAACCCAACGGCAACGGGCACGCACCCTGCGCGAGGAGAAGGAAAAGCTCCAGGTCCAAATTGCCGGCTACCGCACCCTCGAACGCGCCTTCGGTAAAGATGGCGTCCCGGCGCTGTTGATCGAGCAGGCTCTACCCCAGATCGAAGCACGCGCCAACGAGCTTCTGGATCGCCTGAGCAACGGACAGCTCTCGCTGCGCTTCGTCACCCAGACAGAATATAAAGACAAAAAGCGCACCGATCTCCGTGAAACATTGGAGATCCAGATCAGCGATTCAAGTGGCGTCCGTCCATATGAAATGTATTCCGGTGGCGAGGCTTTTCGCGTCAATTTTGCCCTGCGACTGGCGCTCGCCCAAGTGTTAGCGCAACGCCGAGGCGCCCGCCTACAAACCCTGATCATTGACGAGGGCTTCGGCTCCCAGGATAGCCAAGGGCGGCAACGCCTGATCGAGGCGATCAACCTCGTGCGGCCGGAATTTGCCAAAATCCTGGTCATCACCCACCTGGATGAACTGAAGGACGCCTTCCCGGTGCGCATTGAGGTCGAAAAAGGGGTGCGCGGCTCCACCCTGCGCGTGATCTGATCACTCGATGCTGATCTCCACCCGTTCGCCGTCCTCCTCATCCACCACGTCAATGATCTTACCGCTCACCTCGCTGCGCAGCGCTTCCATGATCGCCTCCATATCCAGCCCGGCGATCTCCGGCGCAAAGTGCGCACCGATCTTTAGCCCGGCATCCACCAAGCTAAGCGGCAGCTGAATGCTGGCCTTCGGCTTGCCGGTTCTCGTATCGGTCACCCGAACCCGCAACCAGCGTGCCGTTCCGCCCAGGGTGCGGCGGCGCGTTTCTCCTTTTTCACTGAGTGCCGCCAGCAGACGCGCCCCCTCCTCGGCGGTGATCTTCCCATCCTCGATCATCTTCAGAATTCTCATTCGTTCTTCGGATGTTACCATAACGCCTCCGCAAGTTTATGATTTCTCGACCTCTTCCACCGGCCGATCCAAGCGGAACTTGCGCAGGATCGGCAGGATCACGACAAACGATGCCAGGATCGAAATGGCAAAGGGAAATCGGGGATGAATTGTATCCCAAAGCCACCCACCTAGCCATGGTGCCGGCAGAGCGATCAAGCCCAAACTGGTTCCTAGAACCCCGAAAGCCGTCCCACGCAGGTTCGGTGGCACCACCTTGCTGATCAGGCTCTGATAGGCCGGCGTCATCAACCCAACTCCGATCCCGGCCAGCATCCAACCCAAACTATAAATCCAGAGGGAAAGGGCCGCGGGCAAAAAGATCAGCAATCCTAACCCGACCCCGACCAATCCCATCCCCAGCGCAATACCCACCCGCTCCCCGAAACGATCGGAAAACACCCCGGCCGGGAAGAGCGTCAGCATCATCGCCAGGCCGAAAACGCTGTTGAGCACGCCGATCTGGGCCACATCCAATCGGCCGAATTGCTCCAGATACACCGGCAACAGGTTCATCGAAAGCGCAAAGGAGACATCGCGAATCCCGTCCGTGATCAAGATCCAACTCACCACCCCTCCGGCCAGGATCATGCCGATCAGGCTATTCAGGTTAAGCTTCAAGCTCTGCCAGGAAAGCCGATCACCCCCCTTTCCTGCGCTCAACCGCCGCGCCATCGCCACGCGGATCACAGTCGCGATCAGGTAGAAGGAAGCCGCCACCAGAAGCATAAAGCGAAAGCCGCGGCTCTTGGCCAACCAACCACCGAGCATCGGCCCGATCACGGCGACGATCGAAAAAATCGCCTGGCTCAGACCGAAAAGCCGCCCACGCTCCTGCTCTTTCGTCTGCTCGGCGATGAAGGCATCGAAGCTCGGCGCCACCAGCGCACCGGTAAAGCCACCCAGTGCCGAAGAAAGCAACACCCACTCCCATCGCGGCGCCAGTACCAGCGGCAGATAGGCCAACATACCGAAAAGCGAACCGAGCGCAATCGCCCGCAACCGACCTAGTGAATCGGAAATCCAGCCGCCCAGAATCTGGAGCGCCAGCGGGATCACCTGCGAAAGGGTAAAGAACAGCCCGACCTCCGTCACCGAAGCGCCCAGCTCCTGCAGGTAGAGCGGCAACAGCGGGCCGTACATATTCCCGCCCAAGTTGGCCAGGATCATCGCCAGCAAAAACCATGCCAGCAACACGTTGATCATCGGCTTCGCTTTAGCCAATGTAGACTCGGACATGTTCATCCTCTTCATCCACATCCACGATCATAGGCACATCTTTCAGCGCTCGCAGCGCATCCAGCATTTCCAATTCCACCATGGAAACACCCTTCCATTCCGGTATCCATCGTTTCGCCAGCTTCAAGCCGATCTTCAAAAATCCCAACGGCAAAGGGAACGCCAAGTGTGGCCCATCGGAAATCTCGATCGCCACCCACAGGGCGTTGCGCATCCACAAGCCCAGCCCGGCCAATCCGAGCGCCAGCCCGATCAACCCACCACCGCAGATCAAGCCCCAACCCTGGGCAGAGGAGAGGGAGAGCCAGAAAAGGCCGGGGATCAGGAGCACGAAGCCGAGTGCTGGCAGAAGCCACCAGCGGCGCTTCGGCCAGGGTGCCGGCCGCAGCTCCGCCGCCGGCGGAGCGGGGAGGGACCCGGGGCTTTCTGCCCCGGCCGCGGCATCCGCCTCGGCCGAGGCCGCCTGAGCCAGGAGGTCCAGCAACCGCTGCGCCTCTTCCGCACTCAGGCGCCCCGCCTCCACCAGCTGCAAAACCTTTCGCTGTTCCGCGTTCATCCTTCTCCCAGTGCCTGGAGCAATCTTTCGGCCTCTTCGGCGGTGATCTTCTTCTCCTGGAGCATGCGCAGGATGGTCAGGCGCTCGGCCTCCAGGGATGCAGAGGGTGCTGTGGCGGTGGTGGATGGCGCTCCCTGTTCCATTCCCCTTCGCCCCGAGGAGAAGGAAAACGAGCGACGCACGGCCTGACGCACCCGTTCGGCAACATTCCGACCAAAGTCTTCCGGGGCGGAGCCCTCCACTCGGGCATGGGGCACCTCGCTCAACTCCACCTCGCCGACCACCCCGTCGATCCGCACCGTTCCCCGGATGTTTTGGAGGCGCGCATCGCCGCTCAGCCCTTCGATGGCGATCTGCGCTCCCTGCGGCACCCACAGACGCAGGTCTCCGGCCACCCCTTCCAGGGTCAGCGTTTCCCCGCCCGCCTCGACCATCAGCGGGCCTTCCGATTCCACCAGGATTTCTTCCTCGGCGCGGCCGATCACCTTCAGATCACCGGCCATGCCTTCGATGACGATTTTGGGTTCGGCACCCAGAACAAAACGCTGTTGAAGCATTTCAAACCTCCTCACCGCTCAGCAGTTGAATCGCCTGCTCGGCAGAAATCCGTCCGGCCTCAAGGTCTTCCAGCACCTGGCGACGGCGCACCTCATCCAGCGCCGGTGCTTCTTCCTTGCCCGGCTCATAGCCCAGGGCGCGGATCAGATCGTGCAGCCGATTGCGCAACGTAGGGTACGAAAGTCCCAGCTCGGTTTCCAGGCGGTTGAATTTCCCCTCGCAGCGGACGAACGCGATCAGAAATTCCATCTGCTGGGGGCTCAACGCGGCCAGGGCCGGGAAGGGGGTTGGCGCGAAACGCCCGTCGATCGTCGTCTCGCAGGACTCGCAGTGATAGCGCGCCACCGTCAACGGCGCACCACAAACAGGACATTGGGAAAGGGAGCGATTCATGAGCACCTCCGTAATCTAGAACCCATTATAAATAAAATCAACTATTTTGTCAATGGGATTGAACAAAATTGATTTGCACTTCAATATTATTCAACGGACGATAGACGGTGGACCGTAGACCGTAAATGGGCGGTAGACAGTGGATTGTAGACCGTAAATGGACGATGGACGATAGACCGTAGACCGTAATCGTAGGCTTCAGCCTGTGCATCGACCGTAGCACCCGAATTCCTCCCGTGCCGCCGCAAGGAGTTAGAGATTACCGAATCAACCACGGTCATTATGATGGTAGATCGCGGACCGTGGATGGGAGAAGGAATGCCCAGGAGTATAATTTGGCACAAAGGGCAAAACTTCCTGTTCACCCCGACCCTATTCCGATAAGGTGCTTATGCGCGTTGAACCTGTTGTCCTCGAAGGGAAATTCGTGCGCCTGGAGCCGTTGGACCTTCGGCATGTGCCCGATCTGACGCTCGCCGGGCACGATGAAAGCATTTGGCGCTACATGCTCTATGGCTATCCCGATACCGAAGAAAAGATGCGCGCCTGGGTGGAGGATATGCTCCAACGCCAGGCACGCGGCACGGATCTACCCTTTGCCGTGATCTTCAAAGAAAACGGACATGCCATCGGCGCCACACGCTACCTGGATATCCGCCCGGAACATCGCGGCTTGGAGATCGGCGGCACATGGTATGGCGTGGCCTATCAGCGCACCGTGGTCAACACCGAATGCAAATATCTGCTCCTGCGCCACGCTTTTGAAGTGTTGGAGTGCATCCGCGTTCAGTTCAAAGCAGATTCCCGCAACGAGCGTTCCTTGCGAGCACTCGAACGCATCGGAGCGGTGCGCGAAGGGGTGTTGCGCAATCACATGATCCTTGCGGATGGCACGATCCGTCACTCGGTCTATTTCAGCATCCTGGATAGCGAGTGGCCGGCGGTCAAAGCACGATTGGAAGCGTGGATCGGCTAAACGATTTCCAATGCGGTCTGTTCTTCGGTCTTGGGAGCGCGAGCGAGGGCATACAGGCCGGCCGTGCTCAACAGGCCGATCGTTAAGCCACCGTACCAGATCGCCCGCGGCGAGAAGAAATCGTTCAGAAAGCCACCGATCAACGGAGCCAGGGCTCGTGCCACACCCATGGTGAGCCAGTAGAGGCTCATATAGCGCCCGCGCAGTTCTTGCGGCGCGCGATCGGCGACGTATTTGCTCGCCGTCGGCACCAGGATCAGTTCTCCAAAGGTCATGATCACCATGCTCAGCCAGAATCCCCAGAAGGAACGCATCCAAGCCACACTTCCCACGCCCAGCGCATATACCAACATTCCCAGCGCGATCGCCTTCAAATCCGGCAAACGGCGGGTGCGCCGGGTGACCTCATATTGAAGGAAGACGCACATCAGTGCGTTTGTCGTGGGGATCCAACCGTAAAGGCTTTCGGGAATGCCGAAATTCGTCTTCAAGTACACGGAAAGCAGAATCCACAGCAAGGAGGGAGCGATCAACCCCAGCGAAAGAAGGCCGACAAAGATCAGGTACGGCCTATCTCGGAACACGTGGCGATAGCCGCCCTCGGTAGCAGGATGGCCGTTCTCGTTGCCCTTGCGGAGCGTTTCTCGCGCAAAGAAGAAGAGCATCAGGCTGTAAAGCATGAGACCGCTGAACGTGCCCATAAAGGCCAAATTGTAGGAACGAGCGGCCATGAAGCCGCCGATAGCCGGTCCGATGGCAAAGGCGGCGTTGTTGACCACGCGTGTGATGGCATAGGCCTCGGCACGATCTTCGGAGGGGATCAGATCGGCCAGCATGGCATCGGCACCTACCGCATAAAGCGGGTTGAAGAGCCCGATGACAAACATGATGGCAGCAAAAGCGGCATAACTTTCGGCGCGCATCATGGCGAGATAGGCCAGCGCATTGACCGTGAGACTCACATTCATGATCCCCTTGCGCCCAAAGCGATCGGCCAGGCTGCCGGCAACGAACGAAGAGACCAGGCTCGTGGCCGCGTTGATGGTCACCAAACTGGCGACGGTGCGCAGGGGCAAACCGAGCCGCTCGCTAGCATAGATCATTAGGAAGGGGCCAATCATGCTCCCTCCTAGCGTGCTAAAAAAGACACCACTGGTCATTAACCAGTATTGCGAGGGAAAACGATGAAGGAGAAATCGTAAACGGTACATAGGTCTCCAAAGAAAGTTAAAAAGGCTTCCGAGCATCCCCGGAAGCCTCTTCTTTATTTAGCAAAGCGTTCAGATTCAACGCCTAGGCTTTCCCTGGCCACCTTTATTCGGCTTACCGGAGGGCCGAGATGGGGAGGACGGTTTTTGCGGCGAAGGTCCGCGGCGATCACGACTGCGGGCTTCCTCCGGCGTCCAGCCTTCCAGCACAGCCTGGCGCGAAAGGCGGATCTTGCCATCCGGGTCAATATCGGTAACCATGACGGTGATCTCATCGCCTACTTTTACCACATCTTCGACGCGGTTGACGCGTATGCTATCCAGTTGCGAAATGTGCACCATCCCGTCGGTACCGGGCAGGATTTCAACGAAAGCGCCAAAATCTGTAGTACGCACCACGCGCCCGGTGTAAATTTCGCCGACTTCCGGCTCGGCAGTGAGCCATTTGATGCGATCGCGGGCAGCGCGGGCATTTTCGGCATTGGTCGCCAGGATATAGACGGTGCCATCCTCGCGAATATCGATCGTGGTATCCGTTTCCTGCTGAATGGCACGCACGGTTTTGCCGCCGGGGCCGATGAGCACACCGATCTTATCCGTCGGGATGAGAACGGTGGTGATGCGCGGCGCATGGGGCTTGAGCTCGGGACGCGGTTCGGGGATCACTTCCAACATTTTTTCCAGGATCGCCAATCGTGCCTGGCGCGCCTGCTCTAGCGCCTCGGCCATGATCTCTTTGGTCAGGCCGCCGATCTTAATATCCATCTGCAAAGCGGTGATACCCTTGGCCGTTCCGGCCACTTTGAAGTCCATATCGCCCAGGTGATCTTCCGCGCCCTGAATATCGGTCAGGATCACATAGCGATCCCCTTCTTTGACCAGACCCATCGCCACTCCCGCCACCGGCGCTTTGATCGGCACACCGGTATCCATCAGCGCCAGGGTGGAACCACACACAGATGCCATCGAAGTCGAGCCATTCGAGGATAGCACTTCCGAAACCAGGCGCAGCGTATACGGGAATTCACTTTCCGACGGAATAACCGGCTCCAAGGCTCGTTCTGCCAGCGCTCCGTGACCGATCTCGCGCCGCGATTGGCCGCGCAGGGGCTTGACTTCGCCGGTCGAGAACGGCGGGAAGTTGTAATGGTGCATATAGCGCTTGGTCTCCTGCGGGATAAGCGCATCCACTTCCTGAGCTTCGCTCAGGGTACCCAGCGTGGCCAGGGTGAGCACCTGGGTCTCGCCACGGGTGAAAAGGCCGGAGCCATGGGCACGAGGAGAAATATCCACCTCGCACCAGATCGGGCGAATATCCTTCGGGCCACGGCCATCCGGACGCTTCCCCTCCAAAATGCGGGCGCGCACCAGACGCTTTTCGGCCTCGGTAAAGGCTAATTGAATATCCTGAGCCGAGGGCGGATTCTCACCGGCCGTCAGCTCGGCGGTGACCTGTGCCAGGAGCGCCTCCATGCCGCTGTTGAATTCCTCTTTCGAGAGCGGCTTTTCGAGTAGGGCGCTCATCGGCTCGCGCACGCGCTCAAAGACGTTTTCCAACAGCACCGGATCCGGCAGGATCAAGATGGGTTCGGCCTTCGGTTTGCCGATCTCGGCACGCATTTGCTCCTGAAGATCGATCAGCGGTTGTAAGGCGCGGTGGCCGAATTCCAGCGCTTCTACCATGACATCTTCGGGCACTTGTTTGGCACCGCACTCGACCATCAGAATGGCATCTCGCGTACCGGCAATGCGGAGATCGAGATCCGAGCGCTCCAGTTCTTGGAAGGTAGGATTGATCACGAATTGGCCATCCACCAGGCCGATCCGAACCGCTCCAACCGGGCCGTTCCAGGGAATATCGGAGATCATCAGCGCGGCCGAAGCGGCGTTGATGGCCAGAATGTCAATCGGATTTTCGTTATCGACCGAAAGGGAATACATGATGATCTGCACTTCGTTGCGCATCCCTTTCGGGAAGAGCGGGCGGATCGGGCGATCCGCCAGGCGCGCCGTGAGGATCGCCTCGGTAGAAGGTTTCCCTTCGCGGCGGAAGAAGGAACCGGGAATGCGGCCGCCAGCGTACATGCGCTCTTCGTATTCCACGCTGAGCGGGAAGAAATCAATATCGGCGCGTGCGGTTTTGCTCATGGTAGCCGCGGCGAAGATCATCGTATCGCCGATTTGCACGGTCACCGCGCCGTTGGCCTGTCCGGCCAGTTTGCCGGTTTCAAAGGTAATTGTGCGACTGCCAACAGTCGTACTATATCGTTTTGCTTCTGGTTTCATATGAACTCCTGAAAATGAGGCTTTTCCCATCCGGGGATGGGATTGCCACTTTGGATACCCGCCTGGTCAGGGACTGAAGAATGGGGGCAACCGAAGTTGTCCACAATTTTCAATTCCTAACCACGGCGGGTTGCAGATGGAAAGGTGAGCAGATGGGATCAAGGAGCAACCCCTCCCCATCTGCTCCGGGGAAGATACCGCTTGTTTACTTCCGACGCAAGTTGAGCTGCTCGGTCAAGGCGACGTAGCGCGGATAGTCATGCTGACGCAAGTAGTTCAGCAAGCGCCGTCGCTGCCCGACGAGCTTCAGCAGCCCGCGGCGCGAGGCTTCATCATGTTTGTGGGCCTTGAGATGCTCGGTGAGCTGCTGAATGCGTCCGGTGAGCAGAGCGATCTGCACTTCGGGAGATCCCGTATCACCCGGATGGCGTTGGTAATCTTGAATCAACTTGCTTTTTTGGTCTTTCGGCAAAGGCATGACGCTGCTTTCTCCTTAGAACAGAATGGATTTTGTGAAAGCAAGTCTCCATGCAGGCAGCCATAGCCGCCACACAGGACCAGTCACGGGGAAGATTATATCATAATCTCATGGTATGGAGGGCGCCAAACCCGGCAAAAAACCGCTTCAAGGTTGACTAGTGAACAACGTTCGCCTAAGAAAAGCAGAAAGACCGAGAGCCAGGAATCAACCGTCGAGGCCGAGGCTTGCAAAATCCAAAAAGCGTGGTAAAATGAAAACGTCGAACCTTATAACTGAATAGCGGAGAAATAGCGGCTGGGCCCTGCCTAGGCAGGGTTACGAGGTGGAGGTTCCCCGACGCGAGTCGGGTGCTAACGGCAACACGCCGGAAAATCGGATCGATCAGCGGATGCCTCCAGAGCCTGATCACGGGCTCTTTTCTCCCTTCCGAAAGAAGCGTGCCGCAACAGCGTTTGAACATTCCGTCCGTCAAGGAGTTCAAAAAAAACGCTGTTGCCCGCCGAAAACCACTCGGTAACGGGTGGGACAAGGTGGACGCAGTGATTCAGGCATGATCTTGCCTGATGTTTGCTTTGGAAGGGCGTTTTGTTTTTAACAGCACGCCCGCGCGTGCTGTTTTTTGTTAAATCTTATCCTTCGGAGGACCCTATGAACTCAAAAGATTTACTCGCACGCGTCAAAGCAGATAACGTCAAATTCATCTCGCTCCAGTTCACCGATGTGACCGGAGCCGTAAAATCGGTGGATATTCCGGTATCCCGACTGGAGCTGGCTCTGGAAGATGGAGTCTGGTTCGATGGCTCCTCGGTGGAGGGGTTTGCCCGCATCCAGGAAAGCGATATGCGCCTGGTGCTGGACCCTGAGACCTACGCCATCTTACCCTGGACCCCTGCAGAGCGCCGTCGGGCACGCATCTTTTGCGATATCTATACACCGGACGGAAAACCCTTTGAGGGCGATCCGCGCGGCACACTCAAGCGCCTTTTGGCGAAACTGCAAGCGCGCGGCTGGACCTATAACGTAGGCCCGGAGCCCGAATTTTTCCTCTTCCGACGCAACGGCGAGAGCGTGCACCCGGTGCCGCACGATGTCGGTGGTTACTTTGACTTCTCTGCCGATGACGAGGCCGTACGCGTGCGCACCGAGCTGATGGAAGCCCTCAACCAGATGGGCCTGGAAGTCGAGATGGGACACCACGAGGTAGCCCTAGGCCAGCACGAAATCGATTTCCGTTTTGCCGATGCGCTACGCACAGCCGATAACGTACTGACGCTCAAGTACACGGTCAAGGCGATCGCCGCCCAACATGGACTGGTAGCCTCCTTTATGCCCAAGCCGATTTTCGGCATCAACGGCTCCGGCATGCATTGTCACCAATCCATTTTCGATCGCAACGGCGAAAATCTGTTCTTCGACCCCAACGATGAATATAAACTTTCGCGGCTGGCCTATCATTTCATTGCCGGCCAGTTGTACCATGCGCGAGCGATGGCCGCCGTGGTCGCACCAACGGTGAACTCCTATAAGCGCCTCGTGCCGGGATATGAAGCGCCGGTTTACATCGGTTGGGCCCAGATCAACCGTTCGGCGCTGATCCGCATTCCACGCTATACAGAAGGGCGCCACAAATCCATGCGCGCCGAGCTACGCTTCCCCGATCCATCCTCCAATCCCTACCTGGCGTTCACGGTCATGTTGGCCGCCGCCCTGGATGGTATCGATCGCCAATTGACGCCGCCGGCGCCTTTGAACAACATCAACCTCTACCATCTAAGCAAAGAGGAACGGGCGCAGATGGGCGTGCGTGAATTGCCGGGTTCCCTGGCCGAGGCGCTGCGTGAGCTAGAGCAAGACGAGGTATTGAAAGAGGCCCTGGGGCCGGTGACCTATGAGGCCTTCCTGCGCGCCAAATGGGCCGAGGTCGAAGAATACCGCATGAAAGTCACCGATTGGGAGATCGAACGCTATCTGGAAACAGCTTAAGAACCCCGTTGTTTCTCATGTGAGGTCGTATCATTTCGCCTCAAAATCTGTGCCGGTGAGGCATACACCACCTGTGCCTTGCCGGCATTTTTTGCCTTATACATCATTGCATCCGCATGGCGGATCAGTTCTTCCACATTTGGGAAATCCGATAAGTCTCGCACCACTCCAATGCTTACGGTAAGATGGAATTCTTTCCCTTCGATAACATAAGGGCCGTTTAACCGAGAACGAATACGTTCGATCAAGTTAACAGTTTCCCCGCGAGGGATATTGTAAATCACCACAAACTCATCTCCGGCATACCGTGCTACGAAGTCTTCGGCTCGAACTGCACTGCGCAGGCGTTCGGCAACCATCTTGAGCAATGCATCGCCTGCCACATGACCGGCTGTATCGTTAACCTTTTTAAACCCATCCAGGTCAATAAATAGGAGCGCCGCATGGACCAACGGATCGGAGCGTTGATAATAGAGCGGCAACACCTGCAATAGATAACGACGATTGGGCAAGCCGGTGAGATCATCATAGAGCGCCTGACGGCGCAGTTCGGCTTCTCTTTCTTTAGACAACGTGATATCGCGAACGGCTAGCAGTTCCCGTTCATCCTGAAGCAAGGAGGTTCGCAATACTTCAACATGTAACACGCGCCCATCCCTTCTTCGGAGGAGCGTTTCGATGTTTTCCCCACCCTCTTGTTCAATATCCTCTCGGATCGTCTTTCCAAAATCGTAGCCCAGGAACTCATGGATATCTCTTCCTGCCAATTCCCTCACTGGCATATTCACCAGATTCGCGAAGTGGTGATCTGCAGATTCGATCTTTCCTTCGCGCAAGATCACCAAACCGTAAGTCTCTTGCAGAAGCATGCGAAAATAGCGATCATACGTTACGAGTTCTCCATGATACGCACCGCGAGAACTTTGCACATGCCAGGCGGCAATCAGAGATACCATATACGTAGTGAAAAGGATGATAGCAAGGGTCGGAAAAGCGAAAGGGTTGCCGGTATCTTGTGGCAAAAGCACCACCAAAAGTAGATAACCTGCCCCCAACACACCCAACTGGAATGGCGGGAGAAGAAAAGCTTCCAACGCCAAGATAGGTACAAAGTAAAACAGACTCCAGCGATTCCCTGCAAAATAGATGCTCAGAATAGTGACTGTCGGAAAGACTACGGAAGCATACATTGCAATCCGGTAGTAACGGGTACGTGCCAGAAGATACAGAGCTATCCAAATGGTAAGGAACAACAGTATATCGATCCTATAAGAAATAGTAAGAGGAACCGCATTTCCAGAAGCCACATGCAAGAACGCGATAAAAGGGGTCGCGACAATTGCAAACAAACACAATTTCAACAGCAGGGAAGCCTGCTCCCGTTCCTCAATGGTAGAAAGCTGGCGGGATGGAAGATGTAGGAAACGGATGAATTGCTTCAATCTTCTATTCATACTCCAAGATTTTAACCAAATATGGCATTGAAAACGAATTACAGTTCTGTTAAGCAAGACTCCGGAACAGAGCACGGCGCATAGGGGACCTAAGCCTTGACGGACGCCAAACTCCGGCCTGAATGAAGTCCTTGCTTTATTGCAAAAAGTCCTTTAGGTTGACAAATGGGATACTACCAATAGCTCACACAAGATTCCCCACACGCGCATCATCTTTTCCCCCAACCGCCTAAACACCCCTTTCAGACTAGTATGAAAAATGATACTACTACTCTTTCAAAATGCCACCTTCTGTCCCATCATTCGTTCTCGTATCCCCCTCGTTGCGCTAAACTTGTTCCACCTTCACATCCGGGAAAAACTGGTGGATCGTCCCCTCCACCCAACCATGTAACGTTGCCGGTGACAGAGGGCACCCCAGGCAAGCTCCTCCGAAGCGTACCTTAAGCACCTTGCCGTCGAACGAGACGAATTCCACACTGCCCCCGTGATAGTGTTCGATATAAGCGCTCAGGTTTTCGAGCAGGCCCTTTAGATGTTCTTCCTTGGAGAAAGAGTTGGTTGCCATTTTCTTCTCCTTCGCCGTTGAAGAAGTGGACAAACCGTTGCGCAACAGAGAACGAACCTGCGTCTGCGCATTTTGCCAGCGCGAAGCCACCATCTGGGCCAGGCGCGAGAGTACAATCTCTCCCAAATCCGGGTAGCGGCGGGAAAGTCTCACCAGATCGGCGCCACGCACCCGAAGCGCATGGCAATCGCCCAGGGCAATCGCGCCGGACGTATAGGTGGCACTGCCTACCACCGCCGACCAGCCAAACACCCCACCCGGCCGCACCTGAGTAATCGTGATCGCATCTCCATCATACGGCTTGTAGCGGATCGCCACCTCGCCTTCTAACAGGAGATAAAGAAACTCGGCCCGATCGCCTTGCTGAAAGATCACCGTATCCTTCGCACAGCGATAAGGCTCAAAAAGCGATTCCAGCAGGCGCAGCTGGGTTTCTTCCAGGCCCTCAAAAAGGGGTAAGGCAGTGAACAAACGCAACATTGTGCATATGATAACCTTCAGCCACAAAAGCAAAGTAGTATCGAATTTCCTGAAAGATGGGGAATTTTGTAACGTTACCCTGTCTCACAGATGGACACGAACCGTTCCTATTCTCTCGCAGGCATTGCCCGCCCATGATGGTAAAATAATCCTCGGCAAGGAAATTTTTGTTTCGGGAGTCTATCATGGCAGAGACGTTTGATGTTGTCGTCATCGGTGCCGGGCCGGCCGGTTACGTGGCCGCCATTCGCGCCGCGCAATTGGGGAAAAAGACGGCCATTGTGGATAAACAATGGTTGGGAGGCGTATGCCTGAACGTCGGATGCATCCCTTCAAAGGCTTTGCTCAAAAATGCCGAAATCGCCCATACCCTGCGGGAACGCGGCAAAGAATTCGGTTTCTCCTTTGAAAATTTGCGCCTGGATTATAGCGTCGCCGTGAAGCGCTCGCGCCAGGTCGCCGATCGGTTGACGCGCGGCGTGGGCTTCTTGATGCGCAAGAACAACATCGCCGTCTTCATGGGCCAAGCAGAACTGAGCGATGCCCACACGGTGAGCGTTCGGGATGGAGAGGGAAAAGTTACCGAGATCAAAGCTCAATTCATCATCCTCGCCACCGGCGCCCGCCCGATCGTGCCGCAAGGCTGGCAAGTAGATGGGAAACACGTCCTGACCTACAAAGAAGCCATCCTGCAGGAACATTTGCCGGCCTCGGTGGTGATCATCGGCTCCGGCGCCATCGGCGTTGAATTTGCCACCATCTGGAATGCCTACGGCAGTGAAGTCACCATCGTCGAGATGCTCCCGCGCCTTGTTCCGCTGGAAGATGAAGAAGTGAGTGCCGAGCTCAAGAAAGCCTTCGAGAAGCGCGGCATTCGCTGCCTGGTAGGTCACAAAGTCGAGGCCGTCGAAAGCACCGAAAACGGGGCACGCGTGCGCGTCTCGGCTGAGGGCAAGGAAATGACCATCGAAGCTGCCCAGGCACTGGTCGCGATCGGCTTCCGCCCCAATTCCGAGGGCCTGGGATTAGAAAAGGTGGGCGTGAAAGTCAACGAGCGCGGGTTTATCGAGATCAACGAAACGATGCAAACCAGCGTGCCGCACATTTACGCCATCGGCGATGTGACCGGGAAACTGATGTTGGCGCACGTCGGCTCGGCCATGGGCATCCTGGCGGCAGAACACATCGCCGGTCTGGAGACGGCAACGCTGGATTACGAGATGATGCCGCGCGCCACCTATTGCCAACCGCAGATCGCCTCCTTTGGCTTGACGGAAGCACAAGCCCGCCAACGCGGCTACGCGGTCAAAATTGGCCGTTTCCCCTTCCAGGCCAACGGCAAAGCGCTGGGGCTCGGAGATTACAACGGTTGGGTCAAACTGGTCGTAGATGAGAAATACGGCGAGATCCTCGGCGCACACCTGATCGGCCCTGAAGTGACCGAGCTGCTGCCCGAGCTCACTCTGGCACGTATGATGGAACTGACCCCGGCCGAGATCGCCCGTAACGTCCACGCCCATCCGACCCTGAGCGAAGTGCTGATGGAAGCGGCGCACGCCGCCGAAGGATCGCCGATCCACATTTGAGGCCGCAAGACCCCGTGAGCGAAACTTCTCCCCTTCCCTTTCGCCCCTTGATCCTCCCCTTCCTGCTGTCCATCCTGTTCGGCTGGGGGGGAGTGAGCCTGATCGTGCTCTATACGCCTCCCACCGCCGGTTGGCGCTGGCTCTTTTTCTTTTGCTGGGTACTGGCCTGGAGCGGGAGCGCCTTACCACTGCTGTACCTCATCCATCGATTGTTTCCCTCGGCAGGCATGGACTTTTCGATCCTGGGCCGACAGGCGCTATGGGTAGGTCTATACGGCGCGCTCCTCGCCTGGCTGCAGCTGGGTCGAATGCTCAACCTACCCCTCGCACTGGAGATCGCCACCCTGCTGATCGTGGTGGAATGGCTCCTGCGCTGGCGCGAACAGGCACGCCGAGAGACTCCGCCCACCGCAACAGAACCACCGGATATAGAAAGTGCATCCACCCCAACGGTGAACGATGAACTCCAACGCCCGTTTACTGAGTGAAGAGGAACGCCGGGAAGCCTTGCGACGGTTGCCCTCCGTGCAGAGCCTGCTCCAGAGCGCACCGGTGAGCGAATGGGTAGCCAAATACGGACGCTCCCTGACGCTTGAAGCCCTGCGCACCGAACTCGAAGAACGGCGAAGCAAACTGGAAAGAGGGGAAGCAATCTCCACCGAATGGGAAGATGTGCTCCACGGATGCGAAACGCGCCTGAACACCTGGACTCAGCCCACCCTCATCCCCGTCATCAACGCCACCGGCGTGATCCTGCATACCAACCTGGGGAGGGCACCGCTCTCACGGGCGGCACGGCTGGCCATGGAGCGGGTGAACCAGGGATATTCAAACCTGGAATACGACCTGGAAAAAGGCAAACGCGGCTCGCGCCTGGTTCATGCGGAAGCGCTCCTGCAACACCTGAGCGGTGCCGAAGCGGCGCTGGTCGTCAACAACAACGCCGCCGCCGTATTGTTGGCCCTGAGCGCGCTGGCCGCGCGGCGACGGGTGGTGATCGCCCGCTCCCAGCTGATCGAGATCGGCGGTGGCTTTCGCATCCCCGATGTCATGCAACAATCCCGCGCCCGTCTGGTGGAGGTCGGAACGACCAATCGCGTTCGCCTGCAGGATTATGAACAAGCCCTTCAAGAAGGCGCCGCGCTCGTCCTCCACGCCCATCGTTCCAACTTCAAAATCATCGGCTTTACAGAAGAGCCTTCCTTGGCCGAGCTGGCCGATCTAGCCCATCGTTATCATGTCCCCCTGGTGGCCGATCTCGGCTCCGGGTGCTTCCTGGAAACCGAACGTTACGGATTGGAGCATGAGCTGACGGTCCAAGAGGTGCTCGCTGCCGGTGTCGATCTCGCCTGCTTTTCCGGCGATAAACTCCTCGGTGGACCCCAGGCCGGCATCCTGGTCGGACGTGCCGAACTGATCGACAAAATGAAAAAGCATCCCCTGGCACGCGCCCTGCGCGCCGATAAAACCCGCCTGGCCGGCCTGATGGCGACCCTTCTACACTACCTCCAAGAAGAAGCCGAACGCGAAATCCCCATCTGGCGCATGATCGCCCTCACACCGGAACAAATCCGCAACACCGCGCAACGTTGGGCCGAAGAGCTGGGCCTGGGAGAAGTGCGCGCCGCCCGTTCCACGATCGGAGGGGGAAGCCTGCCGGGAGAAACCCTGCCTACCTTCGTCCTGGCGCTCAAAGTCCCACACCCCACGCGCTTCATGGCCGCCTTGCGAAAGGCCAATCCGCCGGTCATCGCCCGATTGGAAGAAGACACCATCCTACTCGACCCGCGTACCGTACTGCCGGAAGAAGAAGGTGCACTGCTCGTCGTGCTCAAAAACCTGCTGGGACGGGGACTGTAAACGGCACCCCGACCACCCGACCAACCAACCAACCGACTATCCGACCAACCGACTATCCGACCAACCGACCATTTATCATCCAAGCGGAGGCCTCATGAACCTTGAACATGCCGTCCAAGAAATTCAAAACCGCATTCATTCAATCAGCTCAAACGCCGAAATCAAAACCGTCTTCATCTCCGATGTCGAAGCCCGGCTCTCGGTCTATGCCCCCGCCAACGAAATGCAGGCCATTAAGGATGCTACCTTTCAGCCGGTCCTCGATCTGCTCATGCACCATGGGTTAGATATTCAAGTGTTTGTTTATGAGAAAACCTGATCCCGTCCGGTGCCTGGTGCGTTCCCTTTTGCCGATCCTGCTCCTATGCCTCTTCCTGCTCATTGGCTGCGGATCGGTTTCGACCCCGGCGCTTCCGTCGCCGGTCCCCTATCACACGCGCACCCCGACGCTTTCTCCCTCCCCCGGCACTCCCCCCACCTTACCGCCTCCCACCCTTCCCATCCCATCCCCAACCCCTTTCCCCTATACCATCCGCTCCGGTGATACGCTCGAAGGCCTGGCACGGCGCTTTAACGTCAGCGTAGATGATCTGCTATGGCAAAACCCCGGCCTGACTTCCATTCTTCAACCCGGCCAGGTGATCCAAATTCCGGCGCCGCAACCGCAATCTGCGGCCGCCACCCCCACTCCCGCCCCGCTAGAGCTGGCACAACCCGTCTGCTATGCTCAACCGGACGAGAGCCAAACCTGCTTCTTCGCCGTCCACAATCCTAGCAGTGATTGGCTGGAAAATATCGCCCTGCAGGTCGAATTCACCCCTCGCAACGCCCCTCCCCAAAGCCGGCTCCTCTTCCTGCCCCTCAATATTCTTCCTCCCTACAGCACCCTGCCGGCCTTCACCACCTTCGATGCGCCTCCTGAACAAACCCTAACCGTCACCGCGCGGGTTGTCAGCGCGCTCCGTCTCCCACCGGGCGATCGACGCTACCTGCCGGCCACACTCCATCAACTGCAAATCGTCATTGCGCCTTCCGGCCACCAGGCCGAAATCAGCGGCAACGTGTACCTACCGCCGGGCGCAGAACCCGCCACGCGCATCTGGGTTGCCGCCACCGCCTACGATGCCGGCCGGCGCATTGCCGGCTTTTATCGCTGGGAGCTCGGCGCGCTGTCCCCCGGCAATTCTCTACCTTTTACCTTCTCTCTAGGCAGCTTCGTCCCGATCGCGGATGTGGAATTGATCGTAGAGGCCCGTCCCTGAGCATGTCCTATCTCCCCGGCACCCTCCCTGCCGAATCCGGCCCGCTCGCCCGCTTTCTGCCTCCATTGGAAGAAGGCGTGGTCACACGCTGGTTGCAGGAAAACGTGCCCACCGGCTTGTGGCTTCTCGATCCCTTTGGCATCTCCCCGCGCCTCTCCATCGAAGCCGCTCGCGCCGGCTACCGCGTCTTGGTCACGGTCAACAATCCCCTGCTCTTCTTCTGCCATCAGCTACTGGCCGATCCGCCTACCGAAAGCGAATTCACCGCGGCGCTGGCCGAACTGGGCGCGGCGCGCAAAGGGGAAGAGCGCCTGGAGCTCCACATCCAGAACCTCTACGAAACCACCTGCCCGGCCTGCCGGCGCTCCATCCTCGCCGAAGGCTACCTCTGGCGCAAAGGAGAGTCCCTGCCTTTCGCCACTCTTTACACCTGTCCGTATTGCGGACAACACGGCGAACAGCCTCCGCAGGCCACCGAGATCGAACGTCTGCAGGCACTTCAAGCAACCGAAGCCCTGCACCGTGCCCGTGCGCTGGAACGGGTCGCCCCGTTGCACGATCCCCATCGTGCTGCAGTCGAAGAAGCGTTGGAGCATTACCTGCCGCGCCCGCTTTACATTTTGACCACCCTCACCAACCGCCTCTCGGCTCTGAGCCTCCCCCCGCGCCGTCGGCAAGCGCTGATCGCTTTGCTCATCTCGGCCTTTGACCTGGGCAACGATCTGTGGGCCTATCCTGCCGAACGGCCACGGCCACGTCAGCTGGTGACCCCCTCCCAATTCCGCGAGCACAACCTATGGCGGGTGCTGGAACAGGCCGCCTCTCAATGGATCGCCCACGCCGGCAATCTTCCCTGCACGGAATGGCCTCATTTGCCTCCTGAAACGGGGGGCATTTGCCTCTTCCGCGGCCGGGTGCGCGATTTCGTCGAAAAAGCGAAAGGGATACCGTCCTTTCAAGCGGCCCTTGCGGCTCTGCCCCGTCCCAATCAAGCGTTTTGGACCCTTTCCGCCCTTTGGGTCGGTTGGATTTGGGGAGCAGAGGCCGTTGAACCCTTCAAAATTGTATTGCAGCGCCGCCGTTACGATTGGGCCTGGAACACCGAAGCCCTGCGCGCCGCCTTCCACCAGGTTTTCCGCCTGCTGCCATCCGGCTCCCCCTTTTTTGCCCTGCTCGGCGAAGCCGAACCTCCGGCTCTGACTTCCGCCCTTTGTGCGGCCCAATCGGCCGCTTTTCGCCTCAAAGAACTGGCGCTGCGCACCCCTCATGACCCGATCCAGATCACCTGGGAACGTACCCCTGCGCCACGTCCCTTCCGCCCGCCCGATTCCGCCCGCACCCGCCGCGCCATCGGTGATTTTCTGCGCGCTCGTGGCGAACCGGCGCCATATCTACACCTGCACGCCGCCGCCCTCTGCTCGCTGGAAGGGGAAAACGCCCTGGGAATCGCCCTCTCAAAAGATACGGAAAGCAGCCTGAAAGCCATCCATTCTCACATTCAGGAAGCGATCCTGCTCACGGCTCACCACTGGAGCGCGCATGAATCGGCAGAAAGCGGCCTATGGGGATGCATGCCCCTCGAAGCAGATTCTCTCTCCGATCGTCTGGAACGTTACCTGGTGCAACTCCTGCAAAAGCAACCTCAGGTGACCTTTCTTGAAGTAGAAGATCAGCTCTATCCCCGTTTCTCCGGTCTGCAAACGCCCTCGCGGGGGCTGATCTATGCGGTGCTCGCCTCCTATGCCGAAAGAAAAAACGGCCTTTGGCACCTGCGTCCCGAAGATACTGCATCTGCCAGACGCGCCACGCTCAAGGAGATGAAAGGTCGCCTGGAATCTCTGGCAAATCGCCTCGGCTATCTACCGCGTTGGGTGGATGAGGCGACCCTGCTTTGGTTGGAAGAAGAACAGGTCAAAGTATGGGTTCGTTTACAGGCTTCGGCACAAACCGGCTGGTTGGCCTCTGTGCCGCAGGCGCCGCGTCATCTGCTGGTCATCCCCGGCGGACGCGTCGGTTTGCTCCTCTATAAATCCGAGCGCGATCCACGCCTGGCCGCCGCGCTGAGCACCTGGAAGGTCCTGAAATTCCGTCACCTGCGGCGGATCGAAGAGCTCCCTCTACTCACCCCCGAAACCTTTGAAGAACAATTGCGCCTCGATCCGCCCGAACACGCCGCCTCTCAGATGATGCTTTTCTAGCGTAGAACAAACGCTTGCGTTTGTTCCTGGACTTTGTGCAAAATCAGGCGAAATCTTGTGAGATCGCCCATTAAATATCTATCGATCGCAAGCCTAAAAATTGGCCGTTGTTTACACAAATCTTGTCTTGCCGGAATGCCGAAGAGGAAGGATCCAGTTTGTCCGAACTCCGGTTGTTCCGCTCACCTGGAATATCGGCAAAGACAAGATAAATCTTGCACCACGGCATGGTTCAATTCATCCCCAAAAAGGCCCGAACCTTCGCTTGACAACTTCATTCACCGCCGCTACAATTGAAAACGATTTTCAATATGCCCTCGAATGCACCTTCCTGGCTGGAACAGTTACAGGCTCATGGCTATCGCCTCACCGAGGCGCGACGGGCTGTAGTGGAAACCGTGGCGAACAGTCCACGGGCACTGACACCGTTGGAAGTGTACGAAACGGCGCGGCGACGGTATCCGGCGCTGGGCCTGGTGAGCGTCTACCGCACGTTGGAGATGCTCAGTGAGCTCCATCTCGTGCAGCGCGTGCACCAGGAAGATGGATGTAATGCATACCTGCCGCGCGCCGAAGGTCATCAACACTTGCTGATCTGCGAACGCTGCGGACGTGCCGAATACTTCCAGGGAGATGATCTAGAGACATTGTTCGTGCAGCTGGCCCAGCAATACGGCTACCAGATCCGCGCCCACTGGCTGCAGATCTCCGGCCTGTGCCCCAGGTGTTACGCCCAAGGTCTGTAAAATCGGCAAAGAGCACAAGGTGAGTTTTTATCGGTCAAAAAACGAAAATGATTTTCAATTTCAAAAAAGAGGTGCTATGCTCCGAAGATTCGTCTTTTTCCTCACCCTCCTTGCCCTGATCGGCTGCGCCCCTCGCTCCCAGGAGGACAGGCGGCTGTATGTGGTGGCAACAACTCCCATTGTGGCCGATGTGGTGCAGCAGATCGGTGGTGAACGGGTGCAAGTGGAGACGCTTCTCCCACGGGGAAGCGATGCTCATCAGTATACGCCCCGACCGCAAGATAGCGTGATGCTCTCCAAAGCCCAGCTCGTCTTCGCCAACGGGGCCGGTTTGGAAGTGTTTCTGCAACCTTTGCTGGAAAATGCCGGGGCAACAGCACAGTTGATCGAGGTCTCAAAAGACGTGCCGCTGCTGAGGATGGAGGAGGAGCCGAACGAGGGCACTTCCGATCAGGAGGAGCACGCAGTCGATCCCCATACCTGGTTCGATCCGAATAACGTTCTGATCTGGGTCGATACCATCGTTCAAGCCCTGAGCCAAGCCGATCCGACCCATGCGGCCGAGTACCGTCAAAACGCCGAGGCCTATAAAGCGCAGTTGCGCGAATTGGATGCCTGGATTCGGGATCAGGTGGCCCAAATTCCGCCTGAAAATCGCAAGTTGGTGACGGATCATCGCGTCTTCGGCTACTTTGCCCAACGATATGGCTTTGAGCAGGTCGGCACGGTGATCGCTTCGTTCAGCACGGAGGCATCCCCCTCTGCCCAGGAGCTGGCGGCACTGGAGGAGGCTATTCGCGCCTACGGCGTCAAGGCGATCTTCGTCGAAGAGATCGGCAATCAAGCCCTGGCAGAACAGGTTAGCCGGGATACCGGGGTGCGCCTGGTAACGCTTTACCATGATCTGGGACCGGCCGGCAGCGAAGTAGATACTTACCTGAAATATATGCGCTATAATGTAACCGAGATCGTTAAGGCGCTCAGGTGATCCTATGCCCCATCTTTCCCATCAGACCGATCAACCGATTCTCGACGTGCGCCATTTGAGCGTGCGCTATGGGGATCATCTGGCCCTAGAAGATGTGACGTTCCATCTGCACAAAGGTGAGCGCGTTGCGGTGGTTGGGCCAAACGGCGCCGGCAAGAGCACGCTCTTTAAAGTGATTGTTGGTGTGATCCGCCCGACAGCGGGGGAGGTGCGCATTTACGGTTCGCAGCCTTCCGGTCATGTCTGCATCGGCTATGTGCCGCAGCGCAGCCAAGTGGAATGGCGCTTTCCGGTGACGGTGGAAGATGTGGTGATGATGGGACGGATCGCCCAGATCGGTTTTTTCCGTCAGCCGCGCAAAGAGGATTGGAAACGGGTGCATCAGGCCCTAGAAACGGTCGGCCTGCTCGATCTGGCGCGCCGCCCGATCGATGCGCTCTCCGGCGGTCAGCAGCAACGCATGTTCATCGCCCGTGCTCTGGCACAGGAGGCCGAATTGCTTCTGATGGATGAACCCCTCAACGGGTTGGATCTTCCCTCTCAGGAAAGCATCCTCTCCTTGCTGGAGGTGCTGCGCGCGCAGCAGGTGACGGTGATGATCGCCACCCACGATCTCGATCAAGCCGCGCGCTTTTTTGATCGCATCATGCTCTTGAACCGCCGGGTGATCGGCTTTGGAGAGGCAAAGGAAGTCCTGCGCCCGGAACGGCTGAAACGTGCCTACGGCGGCAAATTGCAGATTGTGGAGGAAGAGGGCAATCTGATCGCCGTAGGAGACACCTGCTGTGAGGAGCCTTCGTTGCATGAGCTTCGCTGAATTCTTCCTCACCCCTTTCAGCTACCCCTTCATGGTGCGCGCCTTGCTCGCCACGCTGATCGTAGGGGCCGTATGTGCTGTGGTCGGTAGCTACATTGTGCTGCGCGGCATGGCCTTCTTCGGCGATGCCCTGGCACATACCATCCTGCCCGGCGTGGCGCTAGGATACTTGCTCGGCGGCGGAACGCGAGGGGAACTCTTTTGGTGGGCATTGGGTACTTCCATTCTGGCCTCGTTAGGCATCGGCGCCCTTTCGCGAACGGCAAGATTGCGCGAGGACACGGCGATCGGCATTGTTTTTGCCGGGATGTTTGCTCTGGGCATCGCGTTGATCTCCACCGTACGCTCCTATGCGGTGGATCTATCCCACTTCCTCTTCGGAGATGTGCTGAGCGTCTCTACCCCTGCGCTTTGGCGCATGGCACTCTTCAGCGGCGGGGTGCTCCTGTTGGTTTTTCTCTTCTATAAGGAGTTCCTGGTTCTCTCCTTTGACCCGGTACTGGCCACTACGTTGCGATTGCCGGTGCGCACGTTGGAGAACCTGTTCCTGATCCTGGTGGCGGTGACCGTGGCGGTGGCCTTGCAGACGGTGGGAGTAGCGCTCATGGTGGCGATGTTGATCACGCCGGCGACGACGGCTTACCTGCTCATCCGTCGTCTCCCGATGATGATGGCCCTAGCAACCCTCTTTGCCGTGCTTTCCGGATTGATCGGGCTTTATCTTTCCTACTATCTCGGCATTGCTTCCGGGGCCGCAATCGTATTGGTCGCCACGTTTCTCTTCATCGTAGTGTTCCTGTTACGTCGCCCCGTCGGGTAAGCGGGAGGCTCATTATGTTGACTCGTCTGCGCACCGCCTTTCTGCTCCGCATGGGTCAGGAATCCGTGGCTGTGATCGGTTTCCTGTTCCTGAATTTTGCCTTCAACATTCTGGCAAATGCGGGGTTCAAGCTTTCGGCACTGAGCAAGGACTGGCGCGCTTTCATCTTTTGGCAAGTCATCGGCAATCTTTCGGGATTTATCACCGTTCTGACCCTGACCGCCCTCCTGCGCTACCTACCTTTGAGCGTTGCCTTTCCGCTCACCACCGGCCTGGCAATATTGGGAGTACAGGTGCTGGCCGCCGGCTGGTATTTCCGTGAGCCGATCCGGCCAATGCAATGGGTGGGTACTTTGTTTATCATCCTAGGAATCTGGCTGATTGAGCGCCGCTAATTTGTTGTCTAACCTCACACTATGATGGATTAAAAGTATAATCGTGTCGAATCCACCAAAAGTGATTCGTAAGGAAAGAGCAAATGCGTTTCAAAGTCGTAATTGAACCAAGCGATGAAGGCGGATACACCGTTTACGTTCCATCCTTGCCCGGTTGCATTAGCGAAGGAGAAACAATAGAAGAAGCCCTAAAGAACATCCAGGAAGCGATCGAACTATATCTTGAGCCGGTAGAAGACGATCTGGTTCTGGAGAAAACTGCAATCGTGCAGGAGATCGAGCTGTGAAAGTGCCGAGCTTGGCGTACTACCAGATTATCCGCGCCCTGTAAAGAGATGGTTGGACGGTGGTACGTCAACGCGGCAGTCATATTCGACTGCAAAAACGAATAGGGAATGAAGTGCTCAAGATAACGGTGCCGGCACATACCCCGGTCAAACGATCTACGTTGGCCCACATTTTAAAGCAAGCAAGATTAGACCTGGATGATTTTATTAAGTTATTGTAAACAAACATGGCAAACCTACTATGGGGTGCACATAGTGAGCCGATCCACCCCATTCAACGGGTAGAAAGCTTGTTCGTCACCCTGGGATTCTAGCTGATTGAACGCCGCTAATGCTCTTCGCCGGTTGATCCGCTCTTTCGATACCTGGCTGAGCCGAAGGCTACAGGTCTATCCCTTTTCGGATGCCGAAGGGATCATCCTGCGCATTCAAAGAGGGAAAGCACCCTACGATCTTCACCTCCCTGATGGTCGGATTCCCCGTGGCGCACCGGTGCTTCTGCTCCACTTGTGGAACGAGCGTCTGCCGGTACCACCCGAAGGTCACACCCTTGCCTGGGCAACGATTTTCCGTCGCCAGATTCGGAACTCATTGTGTGCACTCGCCCAGCATTTGCAGCAAACCCGTGACTTTTCCGATATCCTCGCACTGGGAGGCTCAACCGCCCATCTCACCCTAGAACATCCGGCCGCGGAAAAACTACTTCTCCATCTCGGCTTTTCCATCTTCCCATATTCCTCTCCAGTAGGACGCTTCGGCGAATTTTGGGAAAATTTTTACACCTGGTGGCTGATCTGGGCCTACAACCCGGAAAGCGCCTCTCGCCATCCGATGTGGAAATTGCGACGGGTGAGCTTTTGGATCGAGCGTCGGGCTTTCATCGAGCGTTACGCTCGGTAGAGCAAACGCTTGCGTTTGCCCATAGCCCTGCGTGTAGTGAGGCTCGAACAATCATCTTCCCAAAAGCACACACCCGATATCGGCAGGATGGCCTTTGCCCGGCAAATTCCTCTTAAAAGCAAAATGAGGGATGGAAACGCAACCACAATCACCAATCGGGTACCAAAAGCCCACGCGAATGCTCCCATGAAGTCCAAAATGGGTTAAAATCGTGCCATCTCATATTGGAGTTTTTGCATGGCCGGGGAAAGGATCTTGCTCATCGAGAACGACCTGGACATCAGTGATAGCATTGCGCGTCAAACGCTTCAACCCTTAGGTTATCAGGTAACTGTAATCGGTGAAGCAGGCGCAGCCATTCGTCATATCTTACAATCACCGCCCGATGTGATCCTGACCGCACTCTCACTTCCCGATCTGAGCGGGAAAGATTTACTGGTGGCCCTGCAATCCCAAAATCTGGATATTCCGATCATCGTCCTGGCTCCCAAAGGGCATGAGCCGGAAGTCATTCAGGCTTTCCGCCTAGGTGCACATGATTACCTGCTCTGGCCGGCACGCGAAGCGGAGGTTGTTTCGGCTGTGGAACGGGCGCTGCGACGGATTCAGGAACGCCGCGAACGCGAGCGCCTGGATGCCCAGCTCCGCAGGCTAAACGAGGAACTCCAGCGCCGGGTGCGCGATCTGAGCACCTTGCTGGTCTTGGGCAAAGCAGTTGTCTCGGTCACCGATCAGCGCCTGCTGTTCCAACGCATTTTAGAAGGGGCACTACAGGTCAGCGATGCAAATATTGCCTGGCTCCTTCTCCAGGACGAAAAGAGCAAAGCCTATCTGCTCGTAGCCCATAAGAATTTGCCCGCGGCCTGGGCAAAAAAGCTCCATCAACCTCTGGATGACGGCCTAAGCGCGCTGGTTGTTGCCTCCGGCGAAACCCTGACCATCCATGGGGCTCCCCTGACGCGCTTCAAAATCGCACAGCTGGGCAAAGCTGCGGCGGTTGTGCCGATCAAAGTGCAGAAGGAGGTCATCGGCATCTTGCTGGTCGTGCGGAATGCCGAAAAGCCTTTTAGCCAGCAAGAACAAAGCTTGCTAGAGGCGATTGCCGATTATGCTTCGATCTCGCTGGTCAATGCCCGGCTTTTCCGCGCCGTCGAACAGGCCGCCGAGATTGCCCGTCAAGGAGAACGCCGCCAAAACGAGTTGCGCCAATCGCTGCGCAAAGCGGTAAGCGAAGCCGTCCAAACGGCCATTTATCCGCTAGAATTGGTACTGAAGGAACAGGCCGGCCCTTTGACCGAAGAGCAAAAACGCGCCTTGCGCCTGGTGGAAGCCTCCTTGCGAAAACTGCAACCCGTCATCGAACAAACCATCCCGGCCCCTGATTCCATCTCTGAAAAGAAATCAACGTGATGAGTGCGCCGTTAATTCTTCTTGCCTTCCCTGCTTCCTCTGAGCGTATGATCCTGGAACGTGCTCTGCGTTCGCTCGGCTATCAAATCGCCTTGGCCGAAGAACGCACCACCGCAGAGAAAATCTTCCAGGAATCGACCCCGGCTCTCGTGCTATTACATGCCGAGTTTGATGGGAATGGATTGAATTTTGCCGAGGCTCTGCTGGAACGTTTCCCCACCTTACCCATTTTGCTCTACGAAGATGCGGAGAAGGTATCTTCCTATCGTCGCGCGCTGGAACTGGGATTGACAGCCTATATCCATCCCCCTTTGCGCATTGAAGACTTGCGACAATCCATCGAACACAGCCTGTTGCGCGCCCGCCGTATCGGAGATTGGCTACGGCGCGAGGTGAAAAAGACGACCGCTTCCCTGGAAAAGAAGATCGAACTCTCCGAAGCCGAACGCCGGCGCTACGAAATCATCTTTTCCAGCATCGAAGATGGTGTCATCCTGGTGGATTCGGAGGGTAAAATTCTACTCCTCAATCCGGCCGCTCAACGCATCTTCGGACTGAGCCAGGAAGTTGGCAAAGGGAAACCCTTATTGGAGGCCATTCCCCATCCTGATCTCCAAGACTTACTCCTGCGTTCCGGAGAAGCCTCTCTCTCGTACCATGAAATCCATTTCCAGGATGGGCGCGTCTATCACGCCCAGGTTACCCCAATCCCGCAGATCGGTCAGGCGATTACCCTTCAGGATATTACATACCTGAAAGAGATCGATCGCATGAAAAACGACTTCGTCCATACCATCTCACACGATTTGCGCTCTCCACTTACCGCCGTGCTGGGCTATACCGAATTGATCGAACGCGTCGGTCCGCTCACCGATCAGCAGCGCGTTTTCCTGGATCGCATCAAAACCAGCGTCGAAAACATCACCGCCTTGGTCAACGATCTACTGGACTTGGGGAGGCTAGAAGCCGGCTTCGACACGCGCCGCGAAAGTGTCCACCTGGAAGCCATTCTCTCCTATTCGCTCGATATGCTTCGCAGCCTGATCGAGCAAAAAAAACTGCAGCTCCACGTCCATATCGATCCCGATCTACCCACCGTTCGCGGCAACCCCTTGCGGCTGCGCCAAATGTTGGACAACCTGATCGGCAATGCCATCAAATATACTCCCACCGGCGGAAGCATCGAAATCAGCCTGCAGCGCCAGGATTCCCAACTGATCTTCAAGATCAGCGATACTGGCCCCGGCATTCCCGAAACGGAACAATCGCGCATTTTTGAAAAATTCTACCGCGCCAGCAATGTGCCCGAGGAAGTGATCGGCTCCGGGTTAGGTCTGGCCATCGTCAAAAGCATTGTAGATAACCACCAAGGAAGAATCTGGGTGGAATCTACGCTCGGCAAGGGCACAACCTTTTACGTTGTCCTGCCGGCTGAAAAGAAGGTTTAGCGCCAGAGCCACCACAACAGCAAGGCTACGCCGATCCCCAGCAAAGTACCTGCCAACACCTCCAAAGGCGTATGCCCCAGCACCTCCCGCAGATCATCCTCGCTCAACGGGTGACCTTTCAATAGTTCATCGAAAAGAAAGTTGATCCGCTCCGCATGGATACCGGCCTGACGGCGCACGCCAGCCGCATCGTAGAGCACAATCATCGCAATAGCCACCCCCAGCGCAAAAAGGGGCGAGCCAAATCCTTCCCACAGCCCAATCGCCACCGTGCAGGCCACAATCAGCGCCGAATGGGAACTAGGCATCCCCCCGGTGCTTAGCACCACCGACCAGTTCCAGCGGCGCTCGATAAACGACATAATCGGCAACTTGAGCCCCTGCGCCAAAGCCCAGGCGACCAGAGCAGTCACCAGAATTTTATTTTCGAGCAAAGCCTCAAACACGCCCTCCTCCCCCGGTCTCGTCAAAAGGACGCAACTCGCCCTCCGAGATCTGTTGCACCTTCAACTCAGCCTGCTCCAACAAACGGCGACAATGCGCGGCCAGTGCTTGTCCCCGCTCGTAAAGCTGTAGTGCCATCTCCAACGAATGGGGCTCTCCTTCCAAACGTTGCACAATCTGCTCCAGCTCTTCAAAAGCCTCTTCGTAGGTGAGTTCATGAATTTCCTTCATTGAGAACTTCCTCCTTTTTCTCCCCGGCCCAGGCCTCAAAACGGCCATCAGCAAGATAGACCCAAAAATGCATTCCCGGAACGATCTGCCGTAAACGCACAATCGGCTGTCCGCTTTGGGGATCGGAAAGGATCGCGTACCCTCGGCTCAACACTGCCAATGGGCTCAGTGCCTGCAGCCGCCGCTCCAGCCCCTTCAGCTGCAGCGCCTCGCGTTCCAGACCCTGAGCCACCGCCCCCGTCAGACGCCGAATCCGTTCATCCAGGCGTTGCTGCTCCATCTGCAAACGATGCGCCGGAGAAGCAAAACGCAACCGGGTCCCTAATTGCTGCAAATCCCGCTCCCGACGTTCCAGAGCACTTTCCATAGCAAGGGTCAATCGCTCTTGGAATCTTTCAACCCCTGCCAATAGATTTTCCAACGTCAACGGAGTGGCCAGCTCTGCCGCCGCAGTAGGGGTAGGTGCACGCACATCGGCGGCAAAATCCACCAGGGTGAAATCCGTCTGGTGTCCCACCCCGCTGATCACCGGCGCCTCGGAGGCCGCCACCGCGCGCACCACGCGTTCATCGTTAAAGGCCCAAAGGTCCTCGATCGAACCGCCGCCGCGTGCCAGCAAGATCACATCCGGCTTGGAATAACGGTTCAACGCCTCCAGCGCCGCTACCAGCTCCGGCACTGCCTCATCCCCTTGCACCGATGAAGGAGACAAAACGACCTCCACTAAAGGCAACCGTCGCCGCAGCGTGTTCAGAATGTCGCGCAATGCCGCACCGCTGGGCGAAGTCACCACCCCAATCCGTCGGGGCAAGAGCGGCAGCGGACGCTTCCGCGCCTCATCGAACAAGCCTTCTGCCTCCAATCGCTGCTTCAAACGCAGAAATTCCTGGTAAAGCGCCCCCTCTCCTTGAGGCTGGATAGCATCCACATAGAGCTGATATTGCCCTGACGGCTCGTAGACACTAATGTTACCATGCGCCTCGATCGCCAACCCATCCTGCAGCGGAAGACGCAAGCGTGCCGCTTCGCTGCGCCACATGACACAGCGTAGCGAAGCCCCCTGATCCTTGATGGTAAAGTAAACATGCCCGGATGCCGGGCGCGAGAGATTGGAAATCTCGCCTCGCACCCAAACATCCTGCAAAGCAGGATCGCCCTCCAGCAACACCCGCAGGTAACGGGTCAGTTCACTAACCGACCAGATCAGAGGCGCAAACAGCGAAGGTTGACGCGACATTGGGAATGAGGATACCCCGATCGAGAAGGAATGTCAACGTTCTCCGATTTGCCAGGGCTTTGGCAAAAGATGCATTTAAGTCGGTAGGGCTGGCCAGCCCAGGGCTCACCCTGTCTTTGAAGGTCACATAGGGGCTTTTTATCTCGTCCCTTCTTCACCTTCCCACGGCCTGTTCAAAATGCTGTAGACGATACCGTCCAGGTCGTCCGATAATGGCGATCACATCGATTTGCCAATCATCGATGGCGTGCTCGGCGGCGTAATGGGCCGCTGCGGCCAGCAAATGCGCCTCTTTGCGCGGCGTTACGCCCTCCTCCGGCCAGCCCAGAGCGGTGGAAGTGCGTGTCTTCACTTCGACGAACACCACCATCGGTGAATCCCCCTCGCGCCGGGCGATCAGGTCAATTTCCCCGTAGGGCGTGCGTATATTTTGCCCTAGAATGGTATATCCCTGGCCGATCAGATAGCGCCGGGCGATTTCTTCTCCCCACTTCCCAAGCGCCTGTCGGCGGTTCATCGGCGCACCCGCTCCCACAAAGCCCGCAAACGCACCCGCCAATCGGCCTGGTGCGGTCGAGAAGCGGTCACCAGCTGCTCATAATGGGCCAACATAATTTGGGAAGTGCGTTGAATATCGTATTTCTCGGCCTCCCGACGCGCCTGAAGTCCCAGTTCCCGCCTGCGCTCCCCCTCCAGGCATATGCGTGTCAGATAAGCAGTGAAGGCGGCGAGATCGTTCGATGAGAGAAAACCCGTTTCCTCGTGGAGCACCGTATCTCCGACCCCCGGTGATCGAATGCCGACCACGGGAAGGCCGGCGCCCATCGCCTCGATCACCGAAAGGGGATGCACCTCGGTCACCGAAGCGGTGACAAAGGCATCACCCATCGCCAAGTATGCAGGCAGGCGCTCATAGGATACCATTCCCGTCCAGCGCACTCGGCTTCCAATCTGCAACTCGCCGATCAATTGTGAGAGTTCGCTCTCCCATTGCTTCTGCCCTCCGCCGATGAGCAAAAGATAGACGTTCGGCAGCGCCTGAGCCACGCCGGCAAAAGCCCGCAGGAGAAAGGGAAGGTTCTTTTCCGGTGCAATTCGCCCGGCATAGATCAGAAGTACATCTCCCTCTCCAAAACCGAATTCCGCGCGGGGAAAAGGTTGAGCCTCGCGGAAACGCTTCAATTCCACACCGTTGGGCACGATTTCGATCGGAGCGGTCACGCCCAAATCACGCAGCACCTGGGCCACACCGGCGGAAGGCGAAATGACCTTATCTACCGCGTCACAAAAGGCCGGCAAATAGGCGCGCAGTAGCGATTTGCTCATCCCTTCCGGCAAAAACGGAATGTAGGTCTGAGCGTAGAGGTCATAGCGAGTATGGTTGGTGAAAACGATCGGAATGCGCAACGGGCGACAATAGCGCAAAGCCAATCGCCCGCTCAGAAAGGGATGATGGACATGCACCACATCCATCGTCTGAAGCAAACGGCGCGCCTTGGTCGTATAGCGCAGCGAAAGATAATAGCCCGTATCCGCTAAAGGGACCCCAGGCGAGCGGATCACCCGCGGCTCGTCATCCACGTAATCAAGATCGCCAAAAGTAAATACATACACTTCATGCCCGGCCGCTTCCAAGTAACGCTTATTCAGCTCAATGTAGTTCGTAATACCGCTAACATGCGGCTTATAAGCATCTGCCATCATCCCAATGCGCATAATGCCTCATCCAAAGAGCAAACGGCGAAACTTTTCCTCATAGCGCGGGGCTTCTTCTGTGCTGTCTTCGGTGCGACGTTTCTTCATGCGTTCAATGAACGCCTGCGGCTCGCCGATCTGCGATTTGTGCTCCAGGAGCGCCTGTATCTTGATCGGCCAGGTATCGGTGACATCGAGCACCACATTTGGCTGAGATGGCAAAGAGATCCAAACCTCGCGCGGCATATGTGGTTCCAACCCCTCTTCCAGAAGCTCCGGAAAATAAAGCGCATTCCCGGCCGCCGGGAAGACCGCATCCAGCACAGCCTGGCCGGCCGCGCGGTGATCGGGGTGATTGAGGCCGTAGGTAGTGCTGGGATAGAGATTCGAGGGATCACAGGTCACGAGGATATCGGGACGAAAACGCCGGATCAGACGGACAATGGTACGGCGCAGCTCCAGGTCCGGAACTAAGTAACCATCCTCGAAATCCAGGAAATGGACCTCGCGCGCTCCGATCACGCGTGCGGCGGCTCGTTGTTCCTCATGGCGCAAAGCACACAGCTCTTCGGCAGGGATATGACGGTTGTGCTCATTTCGTCCTTTATCCCCACAGGTGAGCAGGCAATAGCGAATATGATGGCCGGCGCGTGCCCAACGTGCCAGAGTCGCACCACAGAAGAACTCCGGATCGTCCGGGTGCGCCAGGATGACCAAAATCTCTTGTGGGGTAGGCCAGAAGTCAGGGAGATCGGTACTCATTTTTCACCCTTCCCACAGGCACATCCACCGTTCTCCGAATTACAAGGGGTTTCGGCCTTGCGTCGCAGGGCTTCCATCTCATCCCATGGTTGCAATTCCAGGCGATGGAAAATGACCCTGGTCTTCTGCTCATCTTCAAGCTGCACCACCACCATCTCTGTAAGGGGATAGACATCGACCACCTTTCCCTCACCGCGTGGTGTAATCACCCGCTTATTACGCTTAGGAAGTTGCTGACGCGCTTCAACGTATTGCTGGTACTCATACAGCAGGCAGCAGCGCAACCGACCACACATCCCGGTAATCTCCTCGGGTGTGAGCGAAATCCCCTGTTCCTTGGCCATTTTAATGGAGACCGGGCTGAATTCAGTCAGGAAACGAGTGCAACAGCGCGTTTCGATCCCACAGGCCCCCATGCCACCGAAGATTTTGGCAACATCACGCGGCCCCACCAAGCGCATCTCGATTACCGCCGAAGGGTACAGTGCCTGCATATCCTGACGCAGGCTCTTCAAATCCATCTTCTGCTCCCCTTCCACCGAAAAGACGAAGGCCAAGCGCGAGCCATCATAGTTGAATTCCGCGGCGATGAACTTGATATGCGTCAGCCCCAATTCCTTTGCCCTTTCACGACAACGGTTGAGGGCCTCCTCCTGACGATTTTTCCAGTACTCCCATAACGTCATATCGGCCGCGGTAGCGCGCCGTTCCACCGTCTTCCATCCTTCTTCCGGCGGTGGTGGAGGTTCATCAAACACTTTCACCACTTCTCCAATATGCTGGCCGCGCGAGGTATTCACCACCACATACTCGCCAACGGTAACATCTGCCAAGAGCGAACAATCAAAATGGTAAATCTTTCCACTTCTGCTAAAACGAATGCCGACAATGCGTAGAGACATAGCTTGTATTATAGCCTCAGGGTCCAGGTTGAGCAATAGAAAATCCTCCGAAGAGATTCGGAGGATGATCCATCACAGGATGAGTCCAAAGGCACCCGGCGCTATTCTTCTTCGACGAGCAGCGGTGATTCCCTGCGCTGGCGAAAAACGATCCGCCCACGAGTCAGATCATAGGGGGACATTTCGATCTGTACCCGATCGCCCAAGAGGATGCGGATGTAATGTTTGCGCATTTTGCCAGAAAGGTAGGCCAGGATCTCATGCCCGTTATCCAGGCGAACGCGGAACTGGGCCGAGGGCAGGGCTTCGACCACCGTACCTTCGACGCGAATTTTTTCTTCTTCCTTTGCCATAGGTGCCTCCTGAAAGAGCCGCGAGCGGCGGCTATTCCATTTCTTTCATTTGCCGCCGCTTCAAACGGCGGAGGGCTTTTTTCTCTTCCATGCGACGTTGCTCGCTTTTGGAAACGAACCAGCGTTTGCGCCGTACGATGCTCAAAACACCGCTGCGTACGACCTTTTTGCGGAAACGCTTGAGCAACTGTTCCTGGGATTCACCCGGACGCAATACTACAATCGCCAATGGACTCACCTCCTTTCAGAAGAAGATAGAAAAACCTCGTCTGAGATAGCCTCAGCCGAGGTTGTCTTGGGTAGAGATTTGTAGGAAAGGACAACCACTACGGCAACGCCTCCTTTCAAAGGCAGGAAAAGGCTATCTCATAAGGAAATTATACTGCAAATCCTAAAAAAAGAAAAGCCCCTTGGCGATGACCTACTCTCCCAGGGGGTCGCCCCCCAAGTACCATCGGCGCTGACGGGCTTAACTTCCGGGTTCGGGATGTGACCGGGTGTACCCCCGTCGCTCTAATCACCAAGGGACTATTTCACAATGCCATCACTGAATAGTAACTGATGCAGGTGGAAGAGTATCAAGTTCTCCGTACCACGTAAGGAAGCCCTCGACCATTAGTACGGCTTGGCTCAACGCATTACTGCGCTTACACCTGCCGCCTATCAAGCAGGTAGTCTACCTGCGGTCTTACTCCCTTCACGGGAACACAGGGACCTAATCTTGGGGCGAGTTTCCCACTTAGATGCTTTCAGCGGTTATCTCTGCCAGACATGGCTACCCAGCGGTGCCGCTGGCGCGACAACTGGCACACCAGAGGTCTGTCCACTCCGGTCCTCTCGTACTAGGAGCAGCTCCCCTCAAGTCCCTTACGCCCACAGCGGATAGAGACCGACCTGTCTCACGCCCTTGTTCCCGAGTTTCCTCGGAAGGTGGACTATACCACACTCCTCTTTCGAGGAGCTCGGCGTATTGCCCTGCCTATGGATTACAAAATGTAGAGGCAGAGCCTCGGCCTTACGGCCTCAGTCTCTACGGGGGTAGAAGGAGACCCTTGCTACTCAGGAAGCGCCGCACTTCTTCTGCAGTGTGTTTACGATTCTTTGAGTAGTTTAGGGTTTGGTAGGAATCAACTCTGTAAGCCCATTCGAGGAATTTTTGCGGTGTCGGTTGGGGAGTGGATAATATTTCGGTCAGTAAGTCAAGAGCCTCTTCAATCTGTGGTCTCTTGGCTATCACATATGGTTGAACCTGCTGAAGCAGTTTCCAAACCGGTTCGAGGCCTTCGATGTTGTACTCCCAGAGACCATCATTCCGTTCCCGCAACCGTCCTACACCTATATTCTGGTGTAACCAGAATAACACATTTTTCCCTTGCTGGCTTTGAAAGAAACTCACAGTGGCTTTTATCTGGAAGCCATAGCGATAATCGACTCGGGGTTTGAGTTGCAGAATAATGCTCCCATCCCCGTCCAAAAAGCCAGCTACATAGGCCCACAGCGTTTCATCCATACCTTCTACCTTCCCACGGGGTTACCCTCAGTCGTCTGGTCGGAAGACCGGAGGGCTTCCCCGTTATGAGCCGATTTTTCCCTGCAGGTTACCCACACAGGGCCGCCATCGTTGACGGTCTGAACCCAGCTCGCGTACCGCTTTAACGGGCGAACAGCCCGACCCTTGGGACCTTGTCCAGCCCCAGGATGCGATGAGCCGACATCGAGGTGCCGAGCGAGGTCGTCGATGTGAACTCTTGGACCTCACCAGCCTGTTATCCCCGGGGTAGCTTTTGTCCGTTAAGCCACGGCCCTTCCACTCGGTACCGTGGGATCACTAAGCCCGACTTTCGTCTCTGCTCGACGCGTTGGTCTTGCAGTCAAGCTCCCTTATGCCTTTGCACTCTTTGGGTGGTTTCCATTCACCCTGAGGGAACCTTTGGGCGCCTCCGTTACCTTTTAGGAGGCGACCGCCCCAGTCAAACTGCCCACCTGGCACGGTCCCCCACCCGGATGACGGTGTGGGGTTAGGGTCTAAGCATGATCAGGGTGGTATTTCACCGACGGCTCCACCGAGGCTGGCGCCCCAGCTTCATCGCCTCCCACCTATCCTACACAGATCATACCCAAACGCAATGCCAAGCTGCAGTAAAGCTCCACGGGGTCTTTTTGTCCTGCTGCGGGTAGGCCGCATCTTCACAGCCATTTCAATTTCACCGGGTCCCTCGTCGAGACAGTGCTCTAGTCGTTACGCGATTCGTGCGGGTCGGAACTTACCCGACAAGGAATTTCGCTACCTTAGGACCGTTATAGTTACGGCCGCCGTTCACCGGGGCTTCGGTTCGGAGCTTCGCTTGCGCTAACCCCTCCCCTTAACCTTCCGGCACTGGGCAGGCGTCAGCCCCTATACATCGCCTTTCGGCTTTGCAGAGACCTGTGGTTTTGGTAACCAGTCACTAGGACCCTTTCACTGCGACCTCTCAACGCTCATTATTCATTCACGTCGAAAGGCACCCCTTCTCCCGAAGTTACGGGGCTAATTTGCCTAGTTCCTTAACGAGGGTTCTCCCGTTCGCCTTGGTATATTCTACCCGTCTACCAGTGTCGGTTTGCGGTACGGGCGCTTAAGAATCAACGTTTAGAAGCTTTTCTCGGCAGCAAGGCTCAGCTCACTTATGCCTTGGAGGCTCGCCACGGTATCTCAGCTCGGTCTGCGGATTTGCCTACAGACCTCAACGCCTGACATACCATGCACCTGCACGACCAATCACAGGCTGGCCTACCTCGCTGCGTCCCTCCATCACTCCTCTTAAGCGGTGCCGGAATGTTGACCGGCTGTCCATCGCCTACGCCTTTCGGCCTCGGCTAAGGGCCCGACTAACCCGACGCGGAATGACCTGGCGTCGGAAACCTTAGACTTACGGCGAACACGGTTCTCACGTGTTTGTACGCTACTCATGCCTGCATTCTCACTTCCGTTCGCTCCAGCTGCCCTCGCGGTCAACCTTCCCCGCGAACGGAACGCTCCCCTACCGCCCCAGCAAAGCTGAGGCCCATGGCTTCGGTACCAGGCTTGAGCCCCGTTAAGTTTTCCGCGCAGGGTCACTAGACCAGTGAGCTATTACGCACTCTTTAAAGGATGGCTGCTTCTAAGCCAACCTCCTGGTTGTTTCAGTAACCCCACATCGTTTCCCACTTAGCTTGAATTTGGGGACCTTAGCCGATGATCTGGGCT